>JBKBSF010000018.1:0-95872 GCA_046291875.1 Bacteroidales bacterium
GAAGTTATTATCATTGGTATCGCTGCCTTTGCTACTGCCATTTTAACCTTTTTCTCCGGTTTTGGACTGGGCACCATACTTACACCGGTGTTTGTAATTTTCTTTCCGGTGGAAGTTGCCATTGCCCTTACTGGCGTAGTGCACTTTGCCAATAATCTGTTTAAAATAGTGCTGGTAGGAAAAAGCGCCGACAAAACCGTATTGCTCCGGTTT
Organism: Bacteroidales bacterium; assembly: GCA_046291875.1. Taxonomy (GTDB): domain Bacteria; phylum Bacteroidota; class Bacteroidia; order Bacteroidales; family UBA7960; genus SKVR01. The sequence goes on from JBKBSF010000018.1 coordinate 214, forward strand.
GGGATTCCGGCAGTTTTTACCGCATTTGCCGGTGCCTGGCTTTTGCTTCGTATCACGGTGTTGCCGGCGCTGTATACCTACGAGTTGTGGGGCAGAACCCTCCAGGTTACCCCGGTGAAGCTTATTATTGCCATCATCCTGATAGTTTTTTCTGTACTGGAAATTTTACCCTCTTTCAAAAAATTGCAGTTTGGCAAAGACAAGCTGTTTTTAGGCGGTGCGTTGAGTGGCTTTTTCGGGGGTCTTATGGGTATCCAGGGCGCTATTCGCAGTGCTTTTCTTATCAAGAGCGGGCTAAGCAAAGAAGCCTATATCGGCACCGGGGTGGTCATTGCCAGTCTGGTTGACTTTACCAGGCTCTCCGTGTATGCCTCAAGGTTCGCTTCGGCAAACCTGCAGGAGAATATTCCGCTATTGCTTACAGCCACCCTGGCTGCCCTTACAGGCGCATACCTTGGAAAAAGAATGCTGAAAAAAGTAACTTTACGTAGCATTCAACTGCTGGTGGCAGTTATGCTCATCATCATTTCGCTGGCCATGGGGTCAGGTCTCATTTAAAACCATTCGCTATGGAAAAGATAAAAGAACTATTCTACCGCATCATTCACGTTCAACCCGACAATAAATCCCTTATTCCCCGCCTGGTGGTAGGGCTGGTTTTTCTTTCGGAGGGAATTCAGAAATACATCATGCCCGAAGTGGTGGGTGCAGGGCGCTTTGAGCGAATAGGGTTCGAAAACTACGAATTTCTTGCCTATTTTGTGGCCACCTTTGAGATTCTTTGCGGCCTTTCGCTGCTGGCAGGCTTTGTGGTGCGCCTTTCCTCCATTCCCATAGTTATCATCATGTTCACCGCCATCGCATCCACCAAAATTCCCATCCTCATGGAAGAGGATTTCTGGGTAATGGCCCACGCATCGCGTACCGACTTTGCCATGACCATGTTGTCCATCTACCTTATCATTTACGGTGCCGGCAAGTACTCACTGGATGCTTTCATGTTAAAAAACAAGCCAAACTAAAAACGCTTTTCTGGTGCAAAACTCCAACAACCTTCAACGTGTCCTCGGACTCAAAGACGCCGTAGGCGTGGGCCTCGGGGCTATTATAGGAGCCGGGATATTTGTGGTAACCGGCGTTGCCGCGGGTGTGGCCGGCCCTGCTTTTCTTATGGGATTGATGATTGCCGGCGCCGTGGCATCTTTCAACGGACTGAGTTCGGCGCAGCTGGCAGCGGTATATCCCCAGTCGGGGGGTACTTACGAATATGGCTACCGGCTGCTCAATCCTGCCATGGGGTTTTCGGCCGGGTGGATGTTTCTGTTGAGTAAGCTTTCGGCAGCGGGCATTGTGGCCATTGGCTTCGGGAGTTATTTCCATCAGCTGGTGCCCGCGTTTTCACCCATGGTATATTCGGTAGCAGCCATTGTACTGCTCACCATCGCCAATCTGCTGGGCATCAAAAAGGCCGGTACGGTGAATGTGGCCATCGTTCTTGTCACCCTGCTTTCACTGATTTTCTTCGTGTTCAGCGGATTAGGTTCGGTGGATACAAACAATTTTACCCCCTTTGCACCCTTTGGTGCGCTGGGTATTGCAGAGGCAGCGGCCATCCTGTTTTTTGCTTTTACGGGATATGCGCGCATTGCTACCCTGGCTGAGGAGGTAGTGGCGCCGGAGAAGACCATCCCCCGTGCGGTCATCATCACCATCCTTACGGCCATTGTGTTGTATGCCGCTGTTTCTTTTGTGGCGGTGGGTGTGCTGGGGGCAGAGGGTATGGTAGAAAGCCGTTCGCCCCTACAAATGGCAGCCGGAAACATGACTACACCCGGCATAGGGCTGGTCATTACTCTGGGTGCCGCTACAGCCATGCTGGGCGTATTGCTCAGTCAGATTCTGGGCATCAGCCGCATGTTGCTGGCCATGGGTCGTCGCAACGATTTGCCAGGTTTCTTTGAGAAGATACATCCTTCCACCTCCGTTCCTCATCTGGGAATCCTTTTCACAAGTGGAGTGATACTGGCTATTACACTGCTGGGTTCCTTTGAGTTTGTGGTGCGCTCGGCCACCTTTACCATCCTGCTGTATTACAGCATCACCAACCTGGCCGCCATGAAACAGCCCCTTCCTCAGCAATTGTACAGCCGGGCCATCCCCTGGCTTGGACTGGCGGGCTGCCTGGCAATGTCGGTATCATTGCCCCGGGAGGTTATCCTATCAGGTGTCATTCTGCTGGTAGCGGGTTTTGGGGTGAGAGGGCTGGTGAAAAAATTGTGATTTGTTCCTCTCAGAATTTTCATGGCTAATACCGGAGGACTAATCAACCTGGGTGTTGATTCCCTGGTTTTTTCTTGTGTGTCTCCGGATCATGCTGATCAGGATCGTATGTTGCACTCTGTGAAGAATAACTTGCCAAAAGGACTATATTTGCCTCTGCAATTTACAGCTCCATGAGAATTCTTTTGCTTATCCCTCCGCTTACCCAGCTGAATACGCCTTATTCGGCTACTCCCTACCTGAAAGGTTTTCTGGTGGCCGAAGGCTATGAGGTGATGCAGGCCGACCTGGGTATTGAGTTGGTAAACCGGGTGTTTTCGCGCCAGGGGCTGGAGGCGGTGTTTGCTGCCTCCCCACACAAGATACCTCCGCGCCTGAAGCAGGTGGCAGCGCTAAGGCAGCTTTACATCGACACCATCGACGCGGTCATGCGCTTTTTGCAAGGTAAAGAGCCCGCCCTCACCACACGCATCTGCAATACCGGCTGGTTGCCCCAGGGGCCACGCTTCCGCAATATGGCCGATGCAGAGTGGGCTTTCGGGACCCTGGGTAATACGGAAATGGCACGTCATATAGCCACTTTGTACATCCAGGATATCGCCGATTTTGTGAAGGCAACGGTTTGCCCGCACTTCGAGCTTATCCGCTATGCCGAGCACCTGTGCCTGCATCTGCCGCAGCTCGATCCGCTGCTACAGGAGCTGGAAAAACCCCTAACCCTGCCCGATGTCTATCTGCTGGAACTGCTGGAGGAGAAAATGCAAGCTTTCCAGCCTCACCTGGTGGGCATCAGCATCCCATTTCCCGGCAACCTTATGGGAGCATTCCTGTGCAGCCGCTTTATCCGGCAGCAATACCCGAACACGCGCATCGTCTGGGGTGGCGGGTATGCAAATACCGAACTGCGGCAATTAAGCGACAGCAGGGTTTTTGATTTTGCCCATTTCATCTGTCTGGACGATGGTGAACCAGCCTTCAGAGCTCTTATACAACACCTGGAGGGTGGGAGTGAGGATGAGCTTTGCCAGACCTGGTGGCGCGATGCAGCGGGTGAGGTGAAGTTTAGTTCTGCCCGGCCCGGCCATCACATCCCGTTTCGCAATATCCCCGCCCCCGATTATTCCGACTTGCCCCTGGATACGTACATCTCCCTTATTGAGCTGGCCAACCCCATGCACAAACTCTGGAGCGACGGGCGGTGGAATAAAATTACCCTGGCCCACGGTTGTTACTGGGCACGATGTGCTTTCTGCGATACCAGCCTGCCCTATATCCGCTGCTACGAGCCCCTGAAGGCAGAGCAAATCTGCGATTACATGGAGCAGGTGATGGCACAGACCCGCTACAGCGGATTCCATTTTACTGATGAGGCGGCCCCGCCGGCACTTTTGCGGCAACTTTCTGAAGAAATCATCCATCGCAAGCTGGTGGTGAGCTGGTGGACCAACATCCGCTTTGAAAAAGCCTTTACAACTGAGTTGTGTGCCCTGATGGCCCGTGCCGGATGTATTGCTGTATCGGGTGGAGTGGAGGTGGCTTCCAACCGCCTGCTCAAACTGATGGAAAAGGGGGTAAGTGTGGAGCAGGCCTTCCAAACGGCCCGCAATCTTTCACAACAGGGCATCATGGTGCATGCCTATCTCATGTATGGCTTCCCTTCGCAAACCCAGCAGGAAACCCTGCAGGGGCTGGAGGTGGTAAGGCAGATGTTTGAGCAGGGAGTGCTGCAGTCAGCGTTCTGGCACCGCTATGCCATGACCCTGCACAGCCCCTCCGGGATGGAACCTCAAAAATATGGGGCCCGCCATTTGCCCCATTCCCCCGGAACCTTTGCCAACAACGAAATCCCTTTCACCGACAACCAGGGTATTCCCTACGATGCCCTCGGGGAAGCCCTTCGGCTGGCAACCTACAACTACATGCACGGCATCGGTTTCGACTGGCCGGTGAAAAAATGGCTGAAAGCCTCGCAGAACAACCGCACTGGTAATAAACCCGCCAGGTAAAGCCGGTTTGCGGTTCCGATTACGATTTTCTTTTTCTTAAAGACTCTCTGATGCCATGGCAATTGCACAGGCTGTCAGAAGGGATGATCATGTAATCACAGGAGTACTGAAATCCCTCCATTTTTTTCCAATGCCCAATCTTTGAATGCTGTTTGTGATGGTTTGTTTTATGCGTGTGGAATTGGTCTGGTTTGTATGATTGTGTGGGCCTCGAAATAGGTTTTTAAATGAGAAAAAAACAACGATTAATATGAATTATTGTCTGGATTTAGAAAATATGAAATTGTAAATAAAAAATATTAAAAACATTTCTGTTTCTGCTGATTTGTATTTTTATACGTATTCTGATATTTTTGTTGTGAATTTGTTTAAAAAGCATTATTATTGCAACTATTTGATGATAAGAGCTTTGAGATTTGTTTCTGTTTGTCGTTTTTAACATTGGGTTGGTAAAGTCATTAATTAAATTAATAGCAATATGGCGCCAATGAATTGCGCTGTAAGGTGCGAAAATTCATAAAATGAACAAATACATAGCAAATTCCTTGATTTAAATTGAATATCTGTAGCTCCCCACTTATCCCACAACATGCAAAAGATTAACCAGATGCAAGTCTTTTTTTCCAGGGTTCGTTCGTTTTCGCAATGGCCCATATTTGCCAAAACTGTTTTCAGTAGTGTATTGATCATCGTTATGATTTTACTTTCATTTGCGTTTTATTTTATGCCACGCATTGAAGCCAATGTAATCGATAATAAACAGAGAGGGCTTCGCAATGCCCTGGAATGTGTTGTAACCCAGGTTGAGCATTTGCACAACCAGGTTGAGGCCGGATATTTAAGTCTGGAGGAAGCACAACAGAAGGCAGTTGAGATTGTTTCTGTAACCCGGTTCAACGGTATGCGCGATTATATGTATGCCAACGATCTTCAGGGGTATTGCAGGGCTTCTGTTGTACAGGAGAATATTGGCACTTTTGTAGCCAACAGTACCGACTATTTCGGGCAGGATACCCATCAAACCTACGTTGGGCTGGCAATGAGCCCCGAGCAAGGAGGATATACCTTCTTTTCGTGGATGATCAAAGACCCTGCATTCCGCGATTCTATACTGGTTACACGCATGTATTGCATGGAGTTTTTTGAACCCTGGGGATGGTACTTTGTAAATGGAATGAGCTATGTGGATCCTCGTATCGACGATGATATCCGCAGCGAAATCAGAGCCCTGCGCAATACTTTCTTTATGGTGCTTTTCCTGATTGCCCTTGTGGCTCTTTTTATAACTTACCTTGTGGCTGACTACATAAGGCGCAGGGTGCTGGAGATGGCCCGTATTACCCGTCAGGTATCTGAAGGGAACCTGGAGGTGAGCCTTCATTTTGAGAATGGATCCAGGCAAGGAAGGGAGCCGTATGGACAACCAGAAAAACATGAGGTAATGGGATCGGATGCTCAGATTTATGAAGATGAGATCGGTCAGATGGGTAGTGCATTAGGGATGCTCCTGAAGGGTTTGAAAGCCAAAGCTCAGTTTGCCAGGAAAATCGGCGAAGGAAAGCTCGATACCTCTTTTGAGCAACTGGGTAAGGATGATGTTCTGGGAGCAGCTCTGCTTGATATGAGGCAGAATCTGGTGCAAGCCAGGGAGGAAGAGCAAAAACGGAAGCAGGAAGATGAAAAGCGAAACTGGGTAACCCAAGGTCTGGCTCAGTTTGCCGATATCCTCAGAAGTCATAATCACAATATGGAGCAGTTGTGCTTCGAAACCATCAAAAGCCTTATCCACTATATCAATGCCAACCAGGGAGGCGTTTTTGTGTGGAGTGATCAAAACCGAGGTGAGGGCTCACTTGAGCTGGTAGCTTGCTATGCCTTTGACCGTAAAAAGTTTATGGCCAAATCCGTTTTGCCAGGCGAAGGATTGATAGGTGCAGTGTTTCTTGAGAAGGAAATGGTGTACATGACCGATATCCCTCAGGACTACGTTAAGATTACTTCAGGGCTGGGAGGCGCCAACCCCGATGTGTTGGTAATTGTTCCACTGGTTTTCAATGAAAAAGTTTATGGTGTGATGGAGCTTGCCTCTTTTCATCGCCTGGAGAGCTATCAACTAGATTTTATTAAAAAGGTAGCCGAAAACATGGCCAGTACGTTGTCGACCGTTCAGATCGGCACCCAAACGTCGCTTTTGTTGGAACAATCGCAACAACAGGCCGAGGAGATGAAAGCCCAGGAAGAGGAGATGCGCCAGAACCTGGAAGAAATGCAAGCTACACAGGAAGAGATGATTCGCAAGGAGAAAACCCTTGTGGAGAACCAGCAAACGCTCGACACATTGTGTGCTGTGCTGGAATATGATGCTATGGGCTACATCAGGTATTGCAACCCCCGTTTTGCCAGTTTGATCGGGTCGGGCAAAGAGGAGGTGGAAGGAAGGAACCTGAGCGATTTCTTTGTGCCAGATACCCTTGGCCTTGAGGATCTTAATGATTATTTCGCTCAGCTCCGTAATGGCAAAACACAACCATTCCTCCATAAACGGAAAGGAAAGAAGGGAGAGACTGTTTGGCTTAAAGGGGTTGCCAGGCCTGTTACAGATAACGATGGTACTATAAAAAAGATCATTGAGGTATCGGTAGATGTTACGGATCTTACAAAAGGTTAATTTTGCCTAAGGAATAATGTTTACTTTAGCAATGTTATTCCCCAAAATTACAAACATGAATTGCCCACGTTGTAAAATTGACCTTCAAAGCGCGGTGGTTGCAGAGAGAAACTCACGTATTCAGCTGGATACTTGTCCACGGTGCGAAGGATCCTGGTTTGATTCCGGCGAATTGTCGCAACTGGACCGGGTGGCTGAGCCTGTTTTGCTGGAAATCAGGAATATACCTGATTCTTCAGAGCAAATGGCAGCGTTAAACTGCCCTCATTGTAACGATCATCCGAAAATGGAAAAAGTACTGCACCCCCGCGACTACAAGGTGGTAATGGATTTTTGCCCCACCTGCCAGGGGATTTGGCTCGATAAAGGTGAGCTGAAAGCCATTCAGCAAGAGAACTGGCTCGTCAGCATGGGAAGGATTTTTCGATGGCTCTCCGGACAAGCCTGAAACATCTTTTCTGTATTCTTGTTAACTTTTCAACCTTTTTTCCATGGAACGAGAAAAGCATTTTCGGTTGAAAGAAATTGTTATTGTCTTGATGGCAGTAATGCTTCTTGCATGCAACAAACAGGATGATCCTGAACCTTCCTTGCCTCCTTTGCTGGCCGAACTCCTTGAAGAAATGAATGAAGTACGTAGTAAAGGGCATACCTGCGGCGGGCAGTGGTATGGACCGGCAGCGCCCCTGCTATGGGAAGACCGGTTGGGGCGTGCAGCACAATTGCATGCTGAAGATATGGCCGAAGGAAACTATCTGAGCCACTATTCGGCCGATGGGCGCGATCCGGGCCAGCGAATCTCCCAGCAAGGATACAACTGGCATACCTACGGAGAAAATATAGCACGCGGCTTTCAATCCCCAACCGCCGTTTTGCAGGCATGGCTTTCCTCAGAAGGGCATTGCCGAAATATTGTAAGTCCAAATTTTACACAGGTAGGATTGGGGTATGACCCCAGAGGGCATTTCTGGGTGCAGGTTTTTGCAAGGCCTGCAAACTAAATAGATTTCCAGTGTGAAAATTGTTTTGAGAACCAAAGTCTTACTCAAAAAATAAAGCCATGAAGTACTTGAATCTTTTAGCCTTTGTTGCGGTCCTGGTAATGAACTACCTGGCAAATGCCCTCCCCATAAATGGGAAGACCACCGGAGAGTTGTCAGCCCAGTACCCCAATTTGTTTGTACCTGCGGGCATTACTTTCTCTATCTGGGGCATCATTTACCTGTTGCTTCTTGTTTTTATTGTGATGCAGATGCTGGAAACCCACCGCACCATCGTGGGGCTTCTGGGAGTAGCTTTCGTGCTGAGTTGTCTGGCCAATGCGGGCTGGATCGTAGCATGGCACTATGAAAAACTTCCTCTTTCCATGGTCCTGATGTTGGGTCTGCTGGCTTCACTCATTTATATAAACCTCAAGCTGGCAGATCAGCCCTCTGTTTTCCTTAAATTGGTTTTCGGGATTTATCTTGGGTGGATTTGTATTGCTACCATTGCCAATGCCACAGCATGGCTGGTGGCCCTTGAGTGGAATGCATGGGGGGTTGATCCCCGCTACTGGACAGTTGTGTTGATCGCCATCGGGGCCGCCATAACAATAATTGCCATGTATCGCCTGCAGAATCCTTTCCTGGCTCTGGCGGTAATCTGGGCATTTGCAGGAATTATTCTCAAACAATACGGAGCACATCCCATAATTGTTTATGCCGCCTCCATCGGTATTGTTGTGGTATTTTTCGCCTTTTTCTCAACTTGGAGAAGCATGTTGTTGACTTAAAAAATAGTACGTAATGGAAGATGCAAATTCAATCAGGCTCAACAAGTATATCAGCGACTCCGGGATATGCTCACGCCGTCAGGCCGATAAATACATCGAAGGGGGGCATGTTTTCGTGAATGGGAAGAGGGCAAAACTGGGCGACCAGGTAAAGCCTGGAGATAAGATCAGGGTTAACGGTCAGCATCTCGACTCGCCGGAAGAAAAACAAACCCTCATCATTGCCCTTAACAAGCCGGTGGGGGTAACCAGCACCACAGAATCCAATGTAAAAGACAACATTGTAAGTTTTGTAAACTACAGTGAGCGGGTTTTTCCCATTGGGCGGTTGGATAAAGATTCGCAGGGGTTGATTTTGCTCACCAACAATGGCGACATTGTAAACAAGATATTGCGTGCCGGCAACCAGCACGAGAAAGAGTATGTGGTTACGGTGGATAAACCCATTACAGAAGAGTTCATCAAAGGGATGGCGGGAGGTGTTCCCATATTAGGTGAAAGAACACGCAAGTGCAAGGTAACCAAAGAGGCGCCCTTTGTTTTCCGGATCATTCTTACGCAGGGGCTCAATCGTCAGATCCGCCGTATGTGCGAATACTTTGGGTATGAGGTTGTAAAGCTGGAACGGGTCAGAATCATGCACATCACCCTGAAGAAAATCCCATTGGGCGATTGGCGTGAACTTACTCCCGATGAAGTTGCCGGGATCATGAAGGCCATTGAACACTCTGCCTCAGAGCCGGAGCCTCCCAAAAGGAAATTCAGAAGCAAACCCAAACCCAAGGGTGAAAGCACATCGAAGAAGGTGTTTTCTGCCCCCGGCAAAGGCCGCAATGACAGACCCGCACCCAAAGGGGCAAAGAAGCCCGGAGGGAAAACCAGTTTCAAGGGGCGGCGCTCCTGAAATTCTTTTCTGGCTTCGCAAATTCAGATATTCTTCTGGAACCATTTCTTTTTTTGTGCCTGGAGACAATATTCAGGCATTTTTCTTTTACTTCTATTCATGCAAAACTTATGAGGTCAGCTTCCGGGTAGGGTTTTGTGGTGTATTGTGGTTGTTTTGAAGAGTTTTCTCTGATTACTTCGTTGTAGTGAAATGATCCATCTGTTAAATATGCACATTGTTATATAAAATGTGTATGGGCATGTGATTTGGATGTAAAAAAGTGTTAATATTGCCGTGCATTTATTTCAACCAAAAAACAAACTAAACAGATCATTATGAAGAGAATCTACAACTTCAGGAAGTTGTTGGTTTTGCTGGGTATTGTGTTACTTTGCGGCACAGTATACGGGCAGAGCACAGCAAATTATTCTTTTGCTGCTTCCACCGATGGCACCCTTGTCGACATGAGCAGCGGTGCTACTACAATTCTAGCGGTTACCAGTGTAGGCGGCGACTTCGCTTCACCTGTAACCAATATTGGGTTTCCATTTGTGTTTATGGGGGTTTCCTACACCCAGTTCAGTGTAAACTCCAACGGGTTGTTGCGTTTTGGCCCTACTGTGGTTTCTTCAGCCTTTTCCAACAACCTGAATTCAACGGCAACCATGCCACATCTTTCGGCTTTTTGGGATGACCTGAACAATGTAAACGACCTCTCGTCGAAGGTGCATATCAAACTGCTGGGAGAGGCTCCCAACCGCACCCTGGTAATTGAGTGGAAGGATTTTGTAATGGCTTACAATGCCAATGTGCCACCTCCTGCTTCTACCTGGCAGGTTTGGCTGCATGAAAACGGTGCCATTGATTTTGTTTACGGACACATGGCAATACAAGGGGGGAGCCCAACCACCGCTTCCATTGGTTTTGCAGTTGCTGCAGCCGATAACAAGGTGTTGAGCGTAACCAACCTTGCAGTGCCTGCAGTTTCTACTCTTACTTCAGGAGTAGTAAACAATCTGGTTAACAGCAGTGTGGTTGGGCCCATTGCCGGGTTGCATTCCACTGAGGAAGGTAGCCGTGTAGTATTTTCTTTTGCCCCCCCTGCTGCTCCTTTGGCACCCACCATGCTTACATTCTCTGACATTCAGGCTGGCAGCATGACCCTCAACTGGGTAGATAATGCAACCACTGAAACAGGATACTTTATTTTCAGATCTACCGATGGTGTAAACTTTACACTGGTTCATACTGCAGCAGCAGATGTAGACAGCTGGACTGCAACGGGTTTGCTGCCTTCTACGAACTACCACTGGAGAGTAATTGCTTTCAATGAAGGTGCAATCAGTTTGCCTGTCGAAGCCAGTCAATCTACGGCTCCTGCACTGGAAATTGTTTCCGTTGCCTCCGGAAACTGGGATGACCCAGCCACCTGGAGTGGCGGTGCAGTTCCTGGCGCACTTGATAACGTAACCGTTTCTGCAGATCATGTTGTTGTGCTCAATGCTGCAGGTGCATTCAATAACCTTACCGTTAATGGTACCCTCCAGATGCAGGGATTTACCCTTGCAGGAGGTGGAGTGGTGATAAATGAAGATGGAGAGATTACCGTATTGGAAGGTACTTTGGCCAATCTTTCTGTAAGCCTCAATATTACAAACCATGGCGTTTTAAACTTCTTTGAATCCAATGTGCAGATTGGCAGGATTACCTTTACAGGTGTTCAAAACCAGGTGTTTACCACCACGGGTACCACCAATCTGGGCAATGTTACGGTAAATAAAGGAACCTCCAGAGATCTTCTGGTTGATATCGTTACAGGAGGTGCATTTACCATCAGAAGCGGAGCAACTGCCGGTTTTCTTACGCTAACCAATGGAACAGCTAAAATTTCCGGAACAACAGCAATTGCCAGTGAGGTATTCCTTGTTCCCGCTTGGAGCATACCTGCCAATGCTGGTTTCTGGCTGGATAACCCCAATTTTGAAGTGCTTCCTTTAACCGGTTCGCCCACCAATAATGGATTGCTCAGACTAACCCAGGGAACCATCAACATAGGAACTGCCGCTGGAAACAGCCTGGGTGGTGGAGCCAATGCCATCTTCACCATCGAAGGCGGTGTGCTCAACCTGGCATCCCGGTTGCAAACCACAAGTGCCATTACCCTCAATATGAGCGGTGGAGTAATCAATGCCAACCTTGTGGGTAATGTTGCAGCTACGGCTGCTATCGGGCTTACTTCTTTCTCCAACACCATCAATATCAGTGGTGGAGAGATAAACCTGGTGCGCAGAAGTGGTAATACAACCCCTCTTGATTATTCGGTGCAGGGTGCTTCGGTAAATATCAACGGAGGTGTGTTGCGTATTGGCCGAAATGACACGCCCGAACCCTACAATTTTGTGATTCAGGGAGTTATTCCCAGTTTGGTTGTAGATAATACCGAAAACCCCAAAAGTGTATGGATAAACGGAACCACCAGTGTATTCGGAAATATTACACTTCCGGAAGGCACTGTCCTGGATTGCCGCGCAAATACACTCCAGGTAATTGGAAATGCCAGTTTCCCTGGTAATATCCTCAACAATGGTTTGATCACCAATACCTCTGCTACCGGTTCAAACCGATTCACCTTTGCTGGTGCACATGGTTTGCAAACCCTTTCAGGCGACGGATCGCTGGGTAATCTTACTACCCCCTTTGCAGGTATCAACGTTATAAATCCCGATGGTATTGCTGTATTGAGCCCTGTTGTTACCAACCGGATCAATATGTTTACCGGCGATGTGAGCGGTGCTGAAAACATTACCCTGGGCAACGAGGGCACCTCAGCCACCGTTGTTCAGAAAGGTGGAAACAACACACTGGTACCTGGCAACTTCGACCAAACACCGGTTCTCAATCATGGCGTATCTTATGGTGTTGTTTATGGCACAGCTGCAGCTTCCTATGAAACCGGTTTTGAGCTCCCGGCAGTTCTGCCCGGTAATCTTACCATGACGTCCAATCAGGATGTGGTATTGTCAGCCTCTGCTAGTGTGAATGTGTTAGCTTTCAGCACTACAAATACAGGAAAATTGATTACTGCAGCCGACAAACTGCTTACTGTAGCAGGTACTGAGGCCGGTTCCGTGGTAATGAACACCGGAAACCAGGGCTTTGTAAAAGGGCCTTTGGCTCGTACAGTAGCTCCCAACCAGGCTAGCGGGCTTACATTGATGTACCCTGTGGGTAAAGGTTCTCTCAACGCTTTCGATCTGATTAACCCCATTACAGGCGAAGATGATCCTGTAGTGATTGTGGCTGAAGTATTTGATGAAGCTTCAGGCGGTACAGCCGGTTTTGGCCTTCAGGATGAAAGCCTTGGAAGCAGATACTGGAAAGCAGAAATCCTTTCCGGTGCCGATAACTTTGTTACCACTGCCATTAGGGTGAATCAGCCAGTTCCGGCCCTTATCCCCGAAAATGCAATAGGAAGATCTCTTTCCGTTGATGGAGAGTATTCATTGGTTAGCACCAATCCTGCAACTGCCTCTGCCGTTACTTCCGATGAACTCACTACCCTGGGCTATTTTGCTATCGGATTGAAACAGTTGCCGCAAACTTATGTTTCTTCCGAAGCATCTCACCCCCAAACAGGTATTGTGCTGCAGGGAGATCAGAACCAGGTGATCCTTAAACTTGAAGTGATAGCTTCAGGGAACTTCGATCCCAAATCGGTTACTCAGATGGTATTCAATACCACCGGAACCACCGATGTTGATGATATTACTCTGGCAAGATTGTATTATACTGGCTCTGCAACTGCTTTCTCTGATGAAGTGCAGATGGGTGAAGCGGTAGTAAATCCCTCGGGTGAATTTACCTTTACCTTAAATCAGGAGCTTGCCGATGGTATAAACAATTTCTGGTTAACCTATGACATCTCAATGGATGCTGTTAACCTGAATGTTGTGGATGCCCAGGCAGTATCTCTTACTGTAGGTGGCGACGTTTTTGTTCCTGTGGTAACTGATCCGGAAGGAAACCGCACCATTCGTGGCAGGTTGGCCGGTGTTTATACCGTAGGTGCAGAGGGTAATTTCCCCACAATTACTGCTGCAGTTTCCGAACTGGCATTGGTAGGTGTTAAGGATATGGTGGTGTTTTCTCTGATTGATACAGAGTACGCTGCCAACGAAACCTTCCCCATTACCATCGCTCCGGTAAATGGAGGCTCGATAGAAAACTATGTTGTTATTAAGCCCGCGCCAGGTGTTACTGCAGCCATCAATGCCAACAGTACCGGCCCTGTGTTTGTAGTGGAGGCCAGCTGGTTGATGATTGATGGGTCAAACACACCCGACGGACAAACACGCGATCTTACCCTTACCAATAGTGGTACTGCTGCAAGTAGTGGGGTGATCTTCTCTACCAATAATTCTTTTGTTTCTTTCCGTAATCTTATTGCAAGAGCAAGTGCCTCCAATACTGCATATGGTATTGTATTGAGTGGAACATCTCAGGCTGAGGTTGTTAATAACAGGATCGAAAGAACCAATGTAGGGATTCAAGCTCAGACCAACTCTGCAGAGATTATGATCCTTCACAACGAGATTGGCTCTCAGGTAGCTGCAGATAAGATCCATACACAAGGTATTACTATTTTCAATTCCTCTGTTTTTGATGTGAGTGGAAACATCATCAGGGGGGTTGCTTCTGCTTCCAGCTCAACTGCAAGCGGTATTCTGGTTACCGGAACCAGTGCCATTGGTTTTGTGCGTAACAATGTAATCAGTGATGTGAAAAACACCAACTCAGTAGGTTGGGGTAGCAACGGTATTCAGCTTGCATCCACCAATACTGCTGCCTCTGTATCTGTTTACAACAACATGATCAGTGATGTGGCTTCTGCCGGGTATTCCGGATGGGGTATTGCCGATAATGGGTATGGTGTGGTAATCAGTGCCGGTGGTGCTTACGGACTCTACCACAATACCGTGGTTATGAATACCGACCAGAGTGGTACTTCGGGAGGCAACACAACCGCCCTTCTTGTTACCTCTGGTGTGAGTACGGCGGCTACCCTGGATATTCGCAATAATATGTTCATCAGCACCCAAACCAAAGGTAACCGTTATGCAATCTATAGTGGCGCAGGTGCAGCAGTTTATGCTTTCATCGATCATAACAACTATATTGCCCCCACAGGTGTTGGTTTTATGGTCTCTGCAAGACCCACATTGGCCGATTGGCAGAATGCCACAGGCAAAGATGCCAGCTCACTGAGCATTGCTCCCGTATTTACCTCTGCCCAGAATTTTGTCCCTGCTGCCAATGCCAACTGTGCTCTGGACAATGCAGGTGTGGATGTAGGTATTCTCAATGACCTGAATGGTCTTCTGCGCGATGCAGATACTCCTGATATTGGTGCCTTTGAGTTTACAAGTGTTCCGCTTGCTATTCCTGTTGCAGAAAGTCCAAGTGTATGTTCAAACGAAGCTATTCCTGCATTGATGGCAACTGTAGAGGGAACCGCAAGATGGTATTCCGATGAAGAACTTACTGCACTGGTTCATACAGGCAGTACATTCAATACAGGTATTACCGCTCCCGGAGTTTACACCTGGTATGTTACTGACAACCTTGGTTCTTGTGTGAGCGAGGCCCTGGCTGTTACCCTTACCATTTTTGAAAGCCCTGCAACCCCTGCTATCCCCGTGGGTCCGGTTTCTGTGGTGTCAATTGATGCCACAGAATATACCATCGCAGCTGTCGGCGGAGCTACCCATTATACCTGGACGCTCACCCCTGAAAATGCAGGAAGTGTTGCCGGAACCGGCACTACCGCTGCTGTAACATGGAACCAGAGCTTTGAAGGTGCTGCATCTCTGAGTGTTGTAGCTCATAATGACAATTGCAGCAGTGCCGCTTCTGCAGCATTGCAGATCACTGTAACGGGTCCGACCCTTACATTGGTTGCAAACCCTGTACCCGGTGGGTCTGTAACTGGGGGTGGAAATTATCCAGTAGGTGCAACTGTTGCCATCGAGGCAACTGCCAGCATGGGTTACTCCTTTGTAAACTGGACTGACGCTGCAAACCAGGTTGTTTCCGTGGCACCTGCTTTCTCCTATACCATGCCTGCAGCTCATACCACCCTCACTGCAAACTTTGCGCTTATTGATTACACTCTTACCCTGGTTGCCAATCCTGCTGAAGGAGGAAGTCTCACAGGAGCTGGTGATTATACAATGGGGCAGCAAGTTGCAGTTGCTTCTGCAGTAAACAGTGGATATGTTTTTGTAAACTGGACCAGTGCCAGCGGTGATCAGGTGTCTGATCAGGCCGCGTTTACCTTTACTATGCCCGCCGAAAATGTTACCCTTACTGCAAACTTCTCACAGGTATTTGAAGTTGTGTTTGCTGTTGTAGAAGGAAACGGCGCTCTGCAAGCTGCGGTTGATGGAAATGCCATCCAGACCGGAGCCATGGTGCCTGCAGGAAGCAATGTTGTATTTACTGCTACTCCCGATGCCGGCTATAAGCTCAAGGAATGGACGCTCAACGGACAGGTGGTTCAGAATCATACAGCATTGACCTTCTCTTTGAATGATCTCAATGCTGACGCCAATGTTACAGTTGAATTTGAGCTTATTACCTATCTGCTCACCTTCGAAGTAACTTCTGCAACGCAACCACTTGAGGGTGCAGTAATTGCCATTGATGGTGAAACACTCACCACCAATGCTGCCGGTATTGCAACCATTGATCTTGTGCCTGGCACTTACAACTATACCGTAAACAAGGAAGGTTATCTTGAAGTGAACGGCGCTCTTACCCTTGAGGATGATATGGTGGTACCTGTTAATTTGCAAGGTGTTGGTGTTGCTGAGAATTCACTGAGTGATCTTACTCTCTACCCCAACCCATTTGCAGGTTACCTGATGATCAACGACGCAGCCAGGGTGAAACACGTAGTGATTTCAACTATGCACGGACAGGTTGTCGACAGAATTGAAACTGCTGGCAACGCCCGCATCAATACTGAAAATCTGCCCGCAGGGGTATACATTATTACTCTCGAAACCCTTTCGGGAGAACGTAGGGTTCTTAAAATGGTGAAAAACTAAAAAGGACTAAACCCTTGATACTTTTGGCAACAGGCCCCGTTTCCGGGGCCTGTTGCCGTTTTAGAGGTTCGATTTCGGGTAACCTGGGCATGAAAACGTTAAAACTTCCATAAATTGTGAACCCATCCCCTTAAAAGCTTGTTTACATTTTGTTTTCAAAAGGGCATAAATTAGCAGTATGCCAGTTAATGAAAACTCTGCCGGATATACTTGTTTCGGGCAGGTTCAAAAATTTTTCATATTTGTGAATAAAATCAACATGGACACGGAGACTCTTCTGCAGGAGGAGTCCCTGGCGAAACGAATTCACCCATGCCACCTTTGCCCATCAGGCCTAAATGCAATTGTTTTATGATTTATAAAAACCAGTTTTCAACGCAGTTTCTGAACCTGTTTTTAATTTTTCTGGCAGTATCGCTGCTCAGTTCTTGTGGTTCAGGACAGCAAAATGCTCCCGCCAATACCAACAGGGTTGTTTCTGCAGATGGGTTTCGTGTGGAACCTTCCTCCTATAACGTTCAGATACGCTCAACCGGAGAGTTGACTCCTTTTGAGGAAGTGGAGCTGCGCACACCTGTGGCTGGCAATGTCATGAGTATCCATTTTGAAGAAGGCCAGTGGGTGCAGCAAGGTGCCCTGCTGGTAAAAATTGATAGTCGTACCTGGGAGGCTCAGAAAAAGGGGCTTGAAGCTCAGTTGCATTCGGCTGAAAACGAATTGAAGCGGCAGCAGGAGTTGCTTCTGATCGAAGGTACCAGTTTAGAGGCTGTTGAGCAGGTGCAGGCACGGGTATCCAGTCTGAATGCGCAGATTGAAGAGTTGGCAGTAAGGATAGATCTGTCGCATATAAGGGCACCTTTCAGTGGAAATCTTTCCATGCGCAATTTTAGTCGGGGTGCCTTTCTTTCGCAGGGTGAAATCATTACCCGGCTGGTGCAGAACCGTAAACTCAAAGTGAGCTTCGACATTCCGGCCCGCTATGCCAGTCTTGCCCGCGAAGGGCTGCAGGTAAAGGTTGTCTCTTCATCAACGGGCGATACGGTGCCTGCAAGCGTGTATGCCGTTGACCCCTTCATCAACAGTCAGACCCGTAGCCTTGGGCTGAGAGGGGTTATCGAAAACGGTAATGCTGGATTTATTCCCGGCGATTTTGCGCAGGTGTTGATGGATGTGGAGCGAAATGAGGGTGCTTTGCTGGTGCCGGCCGAAAGCATCATTTCTGAGCTAAATGCCCAGATCGTATTCGTGGCCAGCAATGGCAAAGCAGAACGCAGAACCGTGGAAATTGGAACTCGTACCCCGGGCAGAGTACACATTACCCGCGGGCTTGCCCAGGGCGACACAGTGCTGATAACCGGGCTGATGGATGTGCGCAATGGCTCGGCAGTGTCTGTGGTACGTCTTAATCAGGAGGCCGGCCTATGACTTTATCCGATCTGAGTATCAAACGGCCGGTGCTTACCAGCGTTTTTGCTATTGCCATTGTGATTTTCGGATTTGTAGCTTTCACCAGTTTGGGTGTGCGCGAATACCCCAGTGTGGATCCTCCCATCATTACTGTTCGTACCGACTATCCCGGTGCCAATGCCCAGATCATGGAGACCCAGATCACCGAGCCTCTGGAGGAAGCCATCAACCGTGTAGATGGTATCCGCCGTATCAGTTCCATCAGCTCCACCGGAAGAAGCACCATTACCGTAGAGTTTGAACTGAGCCGAAACCTCGACAATGCGGCCAACGATGTGCGCGACAGGGTGGCGCAGGCAGTGCGCAACCTGCCACCCGATGCCGACCCTCCCATAGTGGCAAAAGCTGATGCCGATGCACAAACCATTCTCACCATCACACTCTCCAGTGCCAATCGAAGCTTGCTCGAACTCACTGAAATTGCCGATAACGTATTTGCCGAACGCCTCCAGACCATCGAAGGGGTGAGCCAGGTTAATATCTGGGGGCAGAAACGGTATGCAATGCGACTGATCCTGGATATCGAAAAGATGCAGGCCCTCAATGTAACGCCCATGGATGTGCGCACTGCCCTCAACCGCCAAAATGTTGAGCTTCCTTCCGGGCAGGTAGAGGGCGACAGAACTTACATCACCATCCAGACCTTTGGGAGGTTATCTACAGAAGAAGAGTTTAACAATCTGATCATTGCCCGGCGCGACAATACCATCATCCGTCTTCGTGATGTGGGGCGTGCAGTGCTGGGTGCTCAAAACGAAAAATCCATCCTCAGAGGAAACAATGCAACTCCCATGGTGGGTGTGGCTCTGCAGCCTCAACCGGGCTCAAACTTTATCGAAATCGTAGATGAAGCTTACCGAAGGGTGGAGATCCTGAGGCAAGAGATCCCAGAAAATATCACCCTGGGCGTGGGGCTGGATATCACCGACAGTATCCGCCAATCGATCCGCGATGTGCAGATGACCATTGTGGTAGCCTTTTTGCTGGTACTGATCATAATATTTGTTTTCCTGCGAAGCTTCCGAACCACCTTTATCCCCATTATTACCATTCCCATTTCGCTGCTCGGCAGTTTTATCTTCCTTTATCTTTCTGGTTTTTCTATCAATGTGCTTACCCTTTTGGGGCTGCTGCTGGCTACCGGGCTGGTGGTCGATGATGCCATTGTAATGATGGAGAATATTTACGCCAAAATTGAACAGGGGATGAAGCCTGTACAGGCTGCTTTTAAAGGTGCCCGGCAGGTGTTCTTTGCTATTATCTCAACCACAATTACCCTTGTAAGTGTGTTTTTGCCCATTTTTTTCATGCAGGGCTTAACGGGTCGTTTGTTTCGTGAATTTGCCATGACAGTGGCTGGGGCAGTGATTGTCTCCACCTTTATTTCACTAAGTTTTACGGTGATGCTCTCCTCCAGGATGCTTACTCGATCGCGGCAGGAGTACCGGTTTTTGCGTTATGTCCGTATGCCCATCGATTTTATTCTTACCCGTTATCCGGGATGGCTCAGGGGTTTTATGCGCTGGCGCGTGGCAGCAATTCCGGTGGTGCTGCTCATGGGGGTGGTTATTTATCTTCTTTTCACCAATATGCAAACCGAGCTGGCACCCCTGGATGATAAAAGTGCTCTGCAGGTAATTGTAACAGCTCCTGAAGGAACCTCCTACGAAATGATGGATGCATATATGTTGCAGCTGGTGGGTTTGGTAGATACCATTCCGGAGATTGCTTATTTACTGTCGGTTACTTCTCCGGGTTTTGGAGCCTCGGTTTCTGTAAACAGTGGTTTTCTGCGTCTTAAACTTGCGCCTCCTGGCGAGAGGGGCAAAACCCAGATGGAGCTGGCCGATCAGCTCAGGCCCTTGCTGGCACGCTACACCATGGCCCGCAGCTTTGTAGTGCAACAACCCACCATCGGGTCAGGGCAGGGCGGGAGAGGGGGATTGCCCGTACAGTATGTTTTACAGGCACCCAACCTGCAAAAGCTCGAAGAATTTCTTCCCGTATTCCTGGCCCGTGCCCGCGAACATCCGGCGCTGGATGTGGTGGATGTGGATCTGCGTTTTACCAAGCCCGAACTGGTTCTGCATATCGACCGCGATAAAGCCATTGATATGGGAGTATCGGTAAGGGATATTGCCGAAACACTGCAAACGTTCTTCAGCGAACAAAGGGTAGGGTTCTTTATACGCGATGGCAAGCAGTATTTTGTGATTGCCCAGGCCGAACGAAGCCAGCGGTCTACTCCGCAGGATATTTCCAATGTGAGGATCAGAACACACAACGGAGAGATGGTGGCACTTGCCAATTTTGTCTCTTTCCGACAGGAAAGCCTGCCTCCCCAATTGCTGCGTTTCAACCGCTATTCTTCTGCCACCATTTCTGCCTCCACAGCCCCGGGCTATACCATGGGTGATGGTATTGATGCAATGAATGAAATTGCAGCTGAGGTGCTCGACGATACCTTTCTGACGGCTCTTACCGGTACTTCTGCCGACTTTGCCGAGAGCTCCGGAAACCTTCTGCTGGTTTTTGTCTTTGCCCTGATCCTGATCTATCTTACCCTGGCAGGACAATTTGAAAGCTTCCGCGACCCGCTCACCATCATGTTTACCGTACCTTTGGCACTTGCAGGTGCTCTGTTGTCGCTGTGGGCGTTTGGTCAAACCATCAACATCTTCAGCCAGATTGGAATGATTGTGCTGGTGGGGATAGTTACCAAAAATGGGATTCTGATTGTGGAATTTGCCAATCAGAAACGGAAGGAGGGGCAGGAGCGACTGGAAGCAGTGCTCAATGCAGCGGCTGAACGGGTTCGCCCCATTCTGATGACCAGCCTAGCCACTGCCCTGGGGGCATTGCCACTGGCTATCTCCTTCGGTGGTACTTCCAATTCGCGGGTGCCCATGGGGATAGCCATTATTGGTGGCTTGCTTTTCTCACTGGTGCTTACTTTGTTTGTCATTCCCGCAATGTACACCTTTATTTCTGCAAAAAAGAAAACCTATGTTGAAGAAGATACAGATTTGTAGCCTGGCCGGTGCTTTGGTGTTTTTGTTGAGTGTGCCCTCCTTGCAGGCTCAGCAGGTGCTTACACTGCAAGAGCTTATTGAGCGAAGTCTGGAGTATAACTACCAGCTTCGGATTGTGCGCAATCAACAGCAGATGGCCGAAAATATGAATACTGCAGGCAACGCAGGAATGCTACCTCAGGTAAATGCTAGCGGACAGTATACCCGCCAGATCCTCGATGTGGAAACCAACCTTTTTACCGGCGAAACACGCAGCGGGTCAAATGCTTTGAGTACCTCTTTCAATGCGTTTGTAGAGGCCGACTGGAGAATTTTCGATGGCTTCAGTATGTTTGCCCGGCGCGACCGGCTCGATCTGCTGGCCCGCCTGGGCGAGCTGGATACCCGTTATTTTGTGGAACAAACCGTTGCAGACATTGCCCGGTCGTATTTTCAGATGGAAATGGAAGAACAATTGCTGGATGCATTTAAGCAAAGTTTATCCTTCTCGGCTTTCAGGCTGCAATTGGAAGACCAGAAACGAAGCCTGGGTACTGGCAATGCATTGCGCTACTACCAGGCCGTTGTAGATTTTAACTCCGACAGCAGTATGGTGGCTCATCAGCAAATGATGATCCGTGATCTGCAAATCCGCCTCAACAGGATTGTGAACCTTGATCCCGAAACCCGCTTTCATACACAGCCTGCGGATCTGCCCCGTGTAGATAAATTTGAGCTGCAGGATCAACTGCTTGATAAAGCGCTCAACGCCAACAAGGATATGGCTCGGGCACAACTTGAAGAATTACTGGCAGAGACTTCCCTGCGTATGGAACGCGGTCAGCTTTATCCTCAGGTAAATGTGTTTGCAGGTTACGGGTTTAACCGGCAAACCTCAGAACTGGGACTGATGCAATCCAGTCGCAACTTTGGGCCCAGTGTCGGAGTGAGTTTGCGTTTTAATCTCTATGATGGGGGGCGGCAAACCACCCGCCTGCGCAATGTGGCCCTTGAACAGCAGAGTTCATCATTGCGCAGAGATGATATAAGTGCTCTCCTTCGTTCTGAACTGGCACGCATGGCCAATATTTACCAGTCCTATGCCCATCAATACGAATTGCTGCTTGCCAGCCGCCAGTCGGTTGAGCGAACGCTCGAAATAGCTTCCCGGCAGCTGGAAAGTGGCACCATAAGTGGTTTCGATTTCAGACAAACTCAACTTACCGCACTGAACCTCGAAAACCAAATCCTCCGCCTGAAATTTGCCATGAAAACCATTGAACTGGATGTATTTAGAATCACAGGAGACCTGGTGGAGGTTCTGCTTTAGATTTCTCAGCAAATCCAACCCGAAACCCTAACGGTTGCAAGTGTATTATGGTGGTTTATTTTGTAATTTTATTAATCCATCCTGCATCCTTTACCGTCGCGGGACGATGGGCGGAACCCACAGCATATCAAAATCAATCAATCAACTAATCAATAAAAAATGTACTGTATCTCACACCCCAACACCGATCCGGCTTTTAACCTGGCTGCCGAAGAATATGTGCTGAAAAATATCCATGAAAACTGTTTTATGCTCTGGCGCAATGAAAATGCTATCATAGTAGGGCAGCATCAGAATACTTTGGCGGAGATCAACGTAGACTACGTAAAGGAGAAGAATATTAAGGTAATCCGGCGTCTTTCGGGCGGAGGGGCTGTGTTTCACGATCTGGGCAATCTGAATTTTACCTTTATAATGAATGCACGCGCCGGAGAAGAAAAAATTGCCGATTTTAAAAGCTATACCCAGCCCATCCTGGAGGTTTTGCAGAAGCTCGGTGTTGACGCCCGTTTCGAAGGACGCAACGATTTAACCATCGATGGGAAGAAATTTTCCGGCAATGCAGAACACATCCACAAAGATCGAATTCTGCGTCATGGTACCTTGCTGTTTTCTTCGGTGATGAACGATCTGCATATGGCATTGAAGGTAAACCCGCTCAAATACCAGGATAAAGCGGTGAAGAGTGTCAAAAGCAGAGTTACCAATATCAGTGAACATCTCAAAGTGCCCATGAGTGTGGAGGAGTTTCGCAGCCATATCATGAACCATATCATGGAGAACTTTCCCGGAAGCCGGCATTATGAGTTTACCCCCACAGATATTGAGCGTATCGAAGAACTGGTACAACAAAAGTATGGTACGTGGGAGTGGAATTTCGGACACTCACCTGGCTACGACCTGCAAAAGGCTTTCAAAGCCGATGGTGGTTTTGTGGAGATCCATATGAATGTAAGAAAGGGCTTGATACAGGATGTGAAGATCTTCGGAGATTTCTTCAATAAGCATGACATCAGCCATATAGAGGAGCTGCTCAAAGGGACACCCCACAGCGAGGCTGCCTTGCTGGAGCGACTTTCTGCTGTAAACTTTGGTGAATATTTTCACAACATCCCGCCACAAGAGTTTGTAAAGGGGATGTTTTGATTATTTCTTCCTTTTCTTTTTGTTTTTCTTGATCTCGGCTCTTCTTTTTTGTCCGGGGCCACCCATGTTTACCTTCTGGTTTTTTTGCTTTTTCTGATGGAATGCCCCTCCGCCATCTGCAGGTAGTTTTACGGGTTTCAGGTAAGCCTTGTCGCCACCCAGCTTTTCGGGCTCATCTTCCTCAAGGTCGATGGCGCTGCTGATGGGCAGATCTGATGGCAAGGCCTCCTCCGGGATGGTTTGCCCGATGTACTCTTCTATGGCTTCCAACAGGGGTTGTTCTTTGGGGCCTGCAATCGAAAGTGCAATTCCTTCCCTTTCGGCACGACCCGTGCGGCCAATACGGTGTATGTATGCGCCTGCAATGTCGGGCAATCCGAAGTTGATTACATGGCTAACCTCAAAAATATCTACCCCGCGAGCCACCAGATCGGTGGAGATCAGTATGCGGATCTGCCCGGACCGAAACTCATCAAGGGTATTGAAACGCAGATTCTGGCTCTTGTTGGAGTGGATAACCCCTAGCTGATCGGGGTATTTATGGGTTAGTTTGTTGTAAAGCTTATCGGCCATCTTTTTGTCTGGAGCAAAAACCAACACTTTGCTGAAAGTTTCATGGTCTTCGAGCAGGTAACTCAACAGGTTGTATCTTGTGGCAAAATTGGGAACCCTGTAAAGCTTCTGGGCAATCTTTGACAAAGGTGTACCACGATACTCCACATCAATCCATTCGGGGTTATGGAAAAAATCGCGGATGATGGCTTCCACTTCATCGGCCAGTGTAGCAGAAAACATAAGATTTTGTCTTTTCTGAGGCAGCAGCTCCATTATGCTGGTAAGCTGAGGGCGAAATCCGAGGCTGAGCATTTCATCTACTTCGTCGATTACAAGCTTTTGGATGTCCTTCAGGCGAAGGGTGCCTTTCATAACCAGGTCGAACAAACGTCCCGGTGTAGCCACCAGCAGATCCACTCCCTGGTAAATACGCTGACTCTGTGTGTTGATGTTGGTGCCTCCGTAAACACCATCAATACGCACACTCATATAAGCCGAAAGCCTCTGAGCTTCCTCCATTACCTGCAACACCAGTTCACGTGTAGGTACCATTACAAGGATTCGGGGGTGCTTTTGCTCAGAATACTTCAACTGGCGAAGCAATGGTAAAAGGTAGGCAAGGGTTTTACCTGTTCCGGTTTGGGCAATCCCTACCACATCTTTGCCCGACATAATGATGGGGAAAGCTTTTTCCTGAATGGGTGTTGCTTCACTGAAGCCCATGTCGTCCAGGGCATTGAGCAAAGGCTTGTTGATATTGAGTTGATGAAATTCCACTGTCATATTTTTTTGCAAAGGTAGTGTTTTCGGCCAAAGTGAGCGAATTAACTCCAGTGCCTTGCGGTATTGCAGTTGCAAGGCGGATGTTTCTGCCGGGATTGATACTCTCCTGAGGATTTTTCGAAGGTATCATCTCAATAAAAAAAGCTGCCGAATAATATTCCGGCAGCTTTGAAAAAGTTCTTCTGGTAGGATAGTTTAGCGTACCTCCAGTTTATGGTGGGTAATCTTTTGTCCGGAAACCAGAGTGATGAGGTATAAACCAGATGAGAAACCACGGGTGTCAATCTGCAATGTATTCACCCCGGGTTGGTTGCTGTAAACCAATCGGCCTGTCATATCCCAGATGCTGATGCGGTCGATCGGGTCAACGGCATTTACAGTAAACTGACTCTGGGCAGGATTAGGATAGATGCTTATGGCAGATGCCTCCATGTTTTGGGTGGAAGTGCCATCGGCAATCAATAAAACATTAACTTCCAGATGGCTGTTGATGAGCTCGAGGCTTCCACTCTGGGTCAGGTAATACTGTGCCGCTACAGCGTAATTGTAAGTGCCGGGAGATACTTCGATAAGCTCAGCAACACCTGGCTCCAATGCTTCTCCGTTGAAAGTTAGCACCGCATCGGGCAATGCATCACCCCATTGGCCACTTATGTTGAAGGTGATATTCCAGGCTGGTTGCATAGCCTTTTCAATCATTACATCCTGGCTGTTCATGAAAAACGCACCGGATTCACGTCTGAACCCATCGGCAAGGATCAGGTAGTTGTAAAGGCCATTGTTCAGGTCCTCTACTTCGTAGCCGTCAATAGGTTCTTCATTGATAGTAATGGTTGCATACTCAATGCTATTGCCATCGGGATCGGTAAGGTCAAAAGCAACACCGAATGCCCTCTCTATCGGGAGTTCAATCACCTCGCTGCCAGTTACAAATACCACTTTTCCTGTGCCGGTTTTGTGTTTGGGTGCGCTGATGTTGTAAATATGACTTCCGCCGCTAAGCTCAAGCCCAGCTTCACCTTGCTGGTTGGTAACCAGGGTTTCTCCTGCAATTTCTATGGTGGCATTTTCAACTGTTTCACCCAATTGATTCACTGCTTTGAAAGTAACATCATGCTTGGGCAGTATGTAGTGTACAATCACTTTCCATGAATTGTTGGGTACCATTGCATACTGTGTGTTTGAACCAGAACCACCCCAGGTGCGGAATACATGGAGCTCGAACTGGATGTCGCCACCCCCCTCAACGTTGTTGGCAATGTTGAGGCCGTTGCGGTTGTAGGTATGTGTGCCACCACTGTTGGAAGAGGGGCCCTGGGTAATGGATCCTTCGGAGATACCACCTTCAGAAACACAACGCAGGAAAGATCTTTGTTCGCTCATCCATGCTCCTCCCTGTGAGGTTATTTTGTATTCTACATCAATACCCGTAATTACAGCTCCCTGGGGTATGTTTACAGTAAGAAGGCCGGGTTCAATGGCCGACTGGGTAACGTTGGGAGCAGTATTGAAAGTAGAGGGGATGTTGCCCAGGGAATAAACCGGAGCTTCGCCTACTCGGATAGAGGCGCTTTCTGTAAACTCATACAGGCCAGAATAGGCTTTGAGTTGCAGTTCTACCAGGCTCTCAAGGGGCGTTTCCTGCAGGGCTGTAATCTGAACACTTACCATCGAGGTAGCATTGGGGGCAAGACCCGCCAGTTCTATGTTGCTCTGCTGGTGGATAAATACCCATGGGCTGGCACTGGATAGATTGAACAGTATATTTGAACTGGCAACCTGCCCGTTGTTGCGGATAGGGATGTTCAGAATTGCTGTCTCACCCGGATCGAGGCGGCCATTGTTGTTGCCTTGCTGGCTGTCATCTACCACGATGGCTTCAAATTCGAGTAATGGAGCATGAGCGGTTTCGCTGAAATTGCTTCTCCATATCTGGCCATCGCCATCGGGCGATACTGCATTGAGAACAAATACAATCTCGTGTTTGCCCGGGATTACCTGCGATACTTCAAAGCTGAACAGGTCAGTAAAGGTTCTTACCTCACCAGCTTCAAAATCGCCAAGGGTTGCTGTATTCTGGGTAAAGGTAATGAATTCGGAGTCTGTAAGAATTTCAAGACTAACATTGGTAGCCAGATCTTCGGTAGGGTTCTCCAGGGTAAGAGTAAGCTGGATGGTTTCGCCTGCATTGATCTTGCCATCGTTGTTGCCCTGGCTGTCGTTGATCTGGTGCGAGAGGTACCTTACACCCATAAACGGTGTGGCTTGCAAAGCAGCAACTGCATCTATACGGCCACTGCCAAAGGTATTGCTTTTGGAAGCAGAAAGAGGCATAGCTGTTTCTTCAAGGATCTGGCTGATCTGTTCAGGGGTAAGATTGGGGTTTTTGGATAGCATCAATGCCATCAACCCTGCAACAGCGGGGGTTGCCATTGATGTTCCGCTTTTGGTAGTATACCCGGTATTACTGGTGTTGGAAAGCGAGAGGATATTGCTTCCGGGGGCAACCACATCAGGAATGATGAGGCCTGAGCCGGGGTTATAAGCGTAATCATTGAAAGGGGCAATGTTTTGCCAGGTAACCGGTCCGCGGCTGGAGAAACTTGATATGGCATCGGTGTTGGTGGTTGATCCCACTGTAACCACTGCCGAATTTCCACCGGGAGAAGTCTGGTCGGGGTGTGTCCAGGGTGCCGGGCAATCGCCGGGAGTACGGATGTTGCTGGGGATGTTTCCGGAGGTTCCTTCATTGCCCGCAGCTACAGCGGCCACAACGCCAGCATTCATGGCATTTACCATGGCAATACGCCAGGCAGCACGGTCAGGATTCCATGAATGTTGCCATCCCAGGGAGAGACTCATTACATGAGCGCCATAGTCTACAGAAAACTGTATTGCTGCCCAAACACCCGCTTCAGTGCCACCACCGCTGTCGCTAAGAACTTTCAGAGCCATGATAGTGGCGCCGGGTGCTACTCCTGTGGTAGTGCCCGCTGTGCCATTGCCTGCTACGGTTCCTGCACAATGGGTTCCGTGGCTTTGTACATCATTGGTATTGTAATTATTGTCTACAAAGTTGTATCCGTGATTGGGGTAGTTGATGTGGGTCCACATACGACCAGCAAGGTCCTGGTGGCTGCCATTAACGCCGGTGTCGAGCACCGCTACAATAATACCTTCACCGGTATAGCCTTCTTCCCATACCTGGGGAGCGTTTACCAGGTTCACATTCCATGCAATGTTCGGATTGTAGTAGGTCTTGTCTGCCGGGGCAAATCCATCGCCAGTGTCGCTGGTGTTCAATTCAAGTACCTGACGCATCTGGTCGTAATCTACCCGCTCCACTCCAGGCATTTGAGCAATTTGCTCAATGATATCGGGAGTAGCATAGCAGTTGATAAGGTTTACGATCCATAGGGGGCGGATCTGGTCTACCTTCAGGCTTTTTTCCTGCTGGTTGAGAAAGTTCAGAACGCCCTTCTGGCTTTGCTCTGTAAAAGTCTTTAACTCGTTCACTACAGCGCTTCTGCGCTCTTCTCTGTCAATAATGTGAGAGGTTTTGCCGCGAAGGAGCTCAGAGTCATATTGTTCGGAGAGCCTGATGTTGATACGAATCATATCATCAGATTTGGCAAAGCTCATGCGCTCCTGCAAATTGGCAGTTATGGGGCTTTGAGCAGCCAGTGGGTTTACGATCGCAATGCATAATGCGAACCATAGATTGAAAAGGGTAAATTTTACAAATTGCATAATGTAATGTTTAGGGAAGAATTCTTCAGTCTGCTGAAAATCAACATCCGAAGTGCATGTTGTGTTTAAGGTTGAATTGGGGAAATTGAAATTTTTTCGAGTGGAAAGTTACAAATTTATATGGTAAGAATAAAACCTTACTTGTTTTTTTGTGAATAGTTGCTACAAGACCAGACGTGTAAATGAGTGGTGAAGGGGTATTGGCTTAGTTGCTGTCGTAAAGGTTGCCCGCAAACCATCAGACCGGAAATTTGTAAAAAGATAAATTTTCCGAGGGTTGGGCAGTTATTAATAGCAAAATATTTGACAAAAGCAAGAAAAAGATGAAAAATATTTGTTTGCAATTTTTTTTTAAGCCGCCCAAAAAAACCGGTAAAATTGGATGAGGAATTCAAAAAAACATTTCAAACCTAAAACCCCAAAAAAACATGAACGCACAATTGAAGAAATTTATGGATTATGTGGTGGCGAAAAACCCATCAGAATCTGAGTTCCACCAGGCAGTGGAAGAGGTTGCAGAAACCATTCTCCCGTTTCTTGATGAAAACCCAAAATACAAAGCAGCCAAGGTTTTCGAACGAATGATAGAGCCTGAAAGGGTTATCATGTTCAGAATCCCCTGGATCGATGACAAAGGCGAAGTGCAGGTAAACCGGGGTTTTCGTATTGAAATGAACAGTGCCATAGGTCCGTACAAAGGAGGCTTGCGCTTTCACCCGACCGTAAATCTTGGTATTTTGAAGTTTCTGGCCTTTGAGCAGGTTTTTAAGAACAGCCTTACTTCGCTGCCCATGGGGGGTGGAAAGGGAGGAAGTGACTTTGACCCCAAAGGCAAATCAGACAATGAGGTGATGCGCTTTTGCCAAAGCTTTATGACGGAGCTTTTCCGGCATATTGGACCCGATACCGATGTACCTGCCGGCGATATTGGCGTTGGGGGTCGCGAGATTGGCTATATGTTTGGTCAGTATAAGCGGATTCGCAACGAGTTTACAGGTGTTCTTACCGGCAAGGGTCGTGAGTATGGCGGCAGCCTGATCCGCCCTGAGGCAACCGGCTATGGCTGTGTGTACTTTGCACAGGAGATGCTGGCTACCATCAACGAAGGGTTCAAGGGTAAGATTGTATCAGTTAGTGGTTCGGGCAATGTGGCTCAATATGCCACCGAGAAGGTTATAGAATTTGGAGGAAAGGTGGTTACACTGAGCGACTCTACAGGCTACATTTATGACAAGGACGGTATCGATTCAGAAAAACTTGCCTTTGTAATGGAGCTTAAAAACATTAAACGCGGCAGGTTGCGCGAGTATGCCGATCATTATGGATGCAAGTATGTAGAAGGCACCAGCAGACCCTGGGCAGAGAAATGTGATATTGCGCTGCCATGTGCCACTGAGAATGAGATCAATGGGCAAGAGGCCAAAATGCTTATCGAAAACGGATGTATCTGCATCAGCGAAGGTGCCAACATGCCCTCAACCCCTGAGGCTGTTGAGCTTTATCTGCAGCACAAGATTCTTTACGGGCCTGGCAAAGCAGCCAATGCAGGGGGCGTTGCCACCTCAGGTCTGGAGATGAGCCAGAACTCTTTGCGCCTCTCATGGACCCGCGAAGAGGTAGACCAAAGACTGCACAACATTATGATCAACATCCACAAAACCTGTGTGGAATTCGGAAAAGAAGGCGATTTTATCAACTACGTAAAAGGTGCCAACATCGGAGGCTTCGTAAAAGTTGCCGATGCCATGATGGCCCAGGGATACGTGTAGGTAGGCCTTGTTTATAATTAAGGGTGAGGTGTCCGGTGCGTTTGTTGCCGGGCACCTTTTTTTTGTTTAGAGCCCTATTGCAGGATTTCAATCCCATTTTCCACATCACCCATCACCCATATCATTCCTCACATCTCACACCACATACCTCATACCACATACCACATACCTCACGCCTCCCTACTTCACCCTCCCATGATATTTCTTGAGGTAAAACTTGCAGAAGGAGTGAAAAAGATTGATGTCTTCCTTGTTGAGAAGCATCAGCCGCTCCATGATTCGGGGATAGATGAGGTTGTCGGGCTCCATTTGTACATCGGCAAGGATCTGTTGTGCTTTTTGCCTGATTACGGGCAACTCCGCCGACACTGGAGGTTTGTCGGTCTTTTTCTTCCAGCTCAGGGTAACCTTGCTCAGGTAGGTGGCATACACCATAACCGATTGTGCCAGGTTCAGTGACGGATATTTCCGGTACATGGGAATGGTAGACAAAAGGTGGCACTGGGCGAGCTGTTCATTGCTCAGTCCCGATTCTTCTCCTCCAAACACAATGGCAACGGAGTCAATGGTATCGCCTTTGTCGAGGATGATTTCGGGCAAGTCTTCAACCGGATGATAGGTTTGGGCTACATTGCGCTTCTTTGCTGTTGAGCCGATGGCCAGATCTACTTGCTGAAGGGCTTCACTCAGGTGGGCAAATATCTTTGCCTGCTCAAGAATATCGTTGGATCCATGTGCGGTAGCCCTGGCCCGCTCTCCCAGCGGATCAGCCAACGGATTTACAAGGTACAGGTCATGTATGCCCATGGTCTTGATGGCCCTGGCAGCAGCACCAATGTTTTCTTCCCGGGCAGCATCTGCCAGTACAAAGATGATTTTCGACATTGCGTTTTTTCTGCGAAATTAAGGAAAAAAGCAATGACCGCAAGCCTGTGTTATGGCCGGCTGATAAGCCTCAGGTATCGGTCGCGGATGGCAACCAGTTTTTCCAGGGTAAGGTTTTCCCTGTAAATGCGAACCAGCTCAACAATATGATTGCCCTCCAGATAAGCACAACGCGCTGCATCAAAGAAGATCAGCGAAGTGTCATATTTCACCTCAGTGGTAATGGTTTTAAACTCTTCCCAGCTTACATTGCGCGGAATGGTAAAGAAACCCCTGTGGGAGTTTTTGGGGTCGAGAAAAAGCCCCTCCTCCAGGTTGTGGAAATAAAACATTTTTGTGAGCTGAATCAAGCCCATCTGGTTTTGGATTTTCCGGGGGCCTTTTTTGGGTTGTACTCCCATCTGGGTAAGCATTTCCTGAACCGATGTGATCTGGTTGTACTGACCCAGGTTGAGCATTCGGATCACCGGATGGGTTTCATTCATTACCGTAACCTGTCCGTAGGCACAGTCCAGACGGTGGTTGCAGTTGCTACGCAAATATTCGAAAGCATGAGCAATTTGCTCAAACGGATAATGCTTTTCTAAAACCCAGTACAGGTATTGGGGTTTGCTGGTTTTGGGCTGATCGTCGTAGTACCCGAAAAAGGGCGATACCGCTTCCAGAATGCATATGTTCAGCTGCAGATTAGTGTCGGTAATACATGACAGGGGCTCTTCTTTGGTTACCCATCCAAATCTTTCAAAAGTAACATCAACGGTCTTGGTTTCTTGGATTTCCATAGCTCAGGATTTAGTAATATACGCTTAAAGTTAATGTAGTTTTCGACCAAAAGCAAATTCATACGACGAAAAAAGCTCTGCAATTACCCTAAGGTTTGCAGAGCCTTTACATACGGAGATCAGGAAATCTTACACCTTGTGCAAATGCACATCCATTTGCGGGAAGGGGATGTTGATGCCTTCTTTTGCAAATGTTTTGTAAACTTTTTCATTCATATCGAAAAATACGCCCCAGAAGTTGGGAGCTTCTACCCATGCTCTTACCACAATATTCACAGAGCTGTCGCCCAGTTCGCTCAATGCAATAAAAGGTGCCGGGTCGGCAAGAACCCTTTCATCCTGGCTCAACAGGGTTTGAAGCACCTGTTTGGCATGGTCGTAGTTATCGCCATAGGCAATGCCAAAGGTCCAGTCGACCCGCCGGGTAGGCATGGCCGAGAAGTTGGTCAGCGAATTGGTGGCCAGGCCACTGTTGGGTATGATGATGGTTTTATTGTCGGGAGTTCGCATAATGGTAACAAAGATCTGAATTTCACTCACTGTACCCGAATATCCTTCGGCAGTTATAAAGTCACCTGCTTTGAAAGGTTTGAACAACAAAAGGATAACTCCTCCTGCAAAATTCTGCAGCGTGCCCGAAAGGGCCAAACCAACAGCCAGACCGGCAGCTCCAAGGATGGCAATAAATGAGGTCATTTGAATTCCCACCATACTCATAACGCTGATCACCAGCAGAACCCTGAGCAGATTGGTGATTAAGCTCACCAGAAACGGGCGTAACGAAGCATCGATATTTCTCTTCTCCAGCAATCTGCGTAACCATTTGGAGAAACCGTTTACAACCTGCCAGCCAACAAACAAAACAATCAAAGCCCCAAGTAATGCAGGCCCATATTCCCATAAAAAGCTCATCGTGATCTCAGGAAGATTTTCCATTTTCTTTTCTTTTTAGTGAATAAATGAGTTCAATTCCATCTTGTATTTGGGAAAAAGCAGTGCCATGCCCAAAGTGAAAATAATGTTAGATGGACAAAATATCTTACTAATAGGTAAAAATAGGTCCATTTGTTGGGAAAACAAAAAAAGAGGCTGTTTTTACAGCCTCTTTTCAATTACTAACAAAAAAGTTTGTTGCTATTCAGCTTCAATTTTAATCCGGCTAACCTGCCATCCGCTTGCTCCGGAGTTGGTGCTGGTATATTGAAGTGCCACGTGAATGGTTTGACCGTCGAATTGCGAAATGTCTATATCCCCACTGTTTACATAGGTCCAGTTGTTGCCTGCAGGCCTGTTGAACCCTGTAATATGCACCCAGGTGCCAGAACTGGTGGGGTTGCTGCCATCGTAATCGCTTGCAATCAAAACCTTCAAATCGTTGTAGTTGGTGAGAAAGTTGATGGCTTCGCGGATTTGTAGTACGGCATTGGATTTTCCTGCCAGGCTTATGGCGGGCGATACGAGCCAGTCTTCATTGGGCTGGGCTCCACCTGCAAATCCGTTCATGTAGGCCGATCCACCATCAAAATTCACCCAGTGCCATTCTTGAGCACCCGTAATATTGAATGCGGTAAAAGTGCCCAGGTTGGTGGTGAAGGTTTCCTCAAAAACAGTTTCTACAGGATCGGGCTCGGTGCCTCCCTCTGCCCAGTATTCTGAAGTTTCGCGCATTCCAGGGCTGCTGAAGTAGGTAGTAAGGTTTCCTTTTACCTTCACATATGTGCCCAGCCTGCCCGGATTGTCTACCAGGTTGAGGGCATCGCGTACACTGCCTATGGGCAGCTGCACGTAAAGGATGGCCGAAGTGCTGGTTTCACCTGGGCTGCCTGCCAACAGTAGATTGGAGTTGGTGTTGAAGGGGCCGGTAAAGTTCTCCTGGAATGGGCTTGAACCCGTTTCCATTACCCCAACGATATAGCCTTCCACCCATACTCCGGTACCGCTGTTATTGTTGATGGCATAGGCTACATTATAGGGGTCTTCGAAGGTGCCGGAGCCACTTTCGCCAGTATCAATCACACACCTTTCTTCATTCATCTGAAGTTCCTTAGGATCGCGAACATACAATTGCCATACATCACCAAACTGCCCCACTATCCCTGTAAAAGATCCTCTTCCCTCGGGCAGAACATCATCGGCAAAATCGGCATATCCGCTGGTGCGAACAATGATGGTGTTGTTATCACAATCCTGCAGGGTGCGGTTTACATTGATCTTGTTGATGCCATCGGCCCAGGTTTGACCCAGCTCGGCAGGGATAAACTGCACGTTTTCCAGTTTTACCAGTTTTGCCTGGTAACCTCCGGAGAGAATATCGCTGATGGTTACAGTTTCTGGCTCAAGGTTTTTGTCTCGGGCCTGCAGAACAATATTGGTGCGTCCATCAAGCGAGTCCAGCTGAAACATATTGTTGAAATAGCTGATGGTTGTGCCCTTCAGCGCTACCCTGATGGAGTCTCCTACCCGGAGTGTGGCACTGGGGTTCATACGCAGGTTTACGGCGGAAGTACCATCCTGGATATAGGCCTGGCGGTAAATGTTGCCATTGAGCTCGTCCATGGTAACCGTGGCATAAAGATTCTTGCCTGAATTGCCAAAGCTATAGGTTTGCCCCGGAATAATCATGGCACGTAGATCCGCCAGAGTAAGAATACTGTCGGAGGGTAAATGAGCAATGGGGGGAGTATCCTTTTCGTCTTTGCTGCAACCCACAATGGCTGCAACCATCAAACCGGCAAGGATTATCAATTTTGTTTTTCTGAGATATATCATGATCTGAAAATTTGCTAAAGTTTGGATCTGCTCAATTATTCTATGTCATTGAGATTCCTCATAATAATCTGAGGTGTTGTGAAAATGGAAACATTTACAGTAAGTGTAACAGCTTGCGAAGGCACAGCCTGCGAGGCAAAGGTGGCTTCGTTGCGGGTAAACAGGTTGATGTTGCCTGTTCCATCGTTAACATTTCTTGTGCCCTGGAAGGTGGTTCCTCCGGTAATAGTTGCATTTTCAATCCTCACCAGGCGAGATTCGAAACTCTCAAGATTGGCCAGGATGTTTTGTATGGTAGTGGTCTGGGGCTCAACTGCTACATTGGTTTGTAGCAGGCTGGCATTGCCGTTGGGTACATCGCTGATCTGAAGCAATCCGTTGAACCGGCTCATGGGTATTCCACCCACAAAGATCCGAACCTTATCGTTTTGGTTGAACACATGATTGGCGGCAAAACGAACGGTGATACCCGCTGTGGCATCCTGCACAAAGGCATTGCGGCCCGTGAGGTTTCCATTATTCTTGTCGGAGGTTACTACCACCTCAATGGATTTTCCTGCCGGGACAGAAGTTGCACCCGAACTAAACAAGCTTCTGATCTCAGCCAGTGTAATCAGATCCGCATCGCCCGGGTCGTATTCTTCAATAAATTCCAGGTCGCTGAGGCTTCTCAGCAGCAACTGGCTGCCGTTGAAGAAGGAGGCGATTGCTGTAACATTGTAAATGCCTCCGGTAACCGGGGTGTTGGCAAAGGATGCCCAGGCATAGGTTCTCAGGATGCTTTCGCCTGTACCATCGCTGATGGCAATATTGCCATTGAAAGAAGCAGTGGGAGGGATGATTACATTTTCAATACGGATAAGGGTTGATTCATAGCTGCCAAAGTTATCGTTCAGTGCGCCCAGGGTAGTGGTTGTGGGAGAGGGTACATCCAGCTGCCCCAAAACATATCCGTTGCCATTGGGTATAAAATTAACCTGCAACAAACCATTGAATCTTTCTATGGGCAGGCTTCCCACCAATATCCTGAGATGATCGCCCAGGTTGAAATCGTGGAAGCTGGCAAAGCGCAAAGCAATACCATCGCCGTTTTCGTCCATCAGGAAAAGGTTTTGTCCGGGATGGTTTTCATGGGCACGATCAGAGATTACCACTCCGTCGAGTCTTCGGTTGGCAGGTATAGTGGTAATGTTGCTGGCAAAAAGCTGTCGGATCTCAGCAATGGTGATGGGGTCCATGTTTTCACCCGGTGTGGGGCATCGCTCGCCATCGAGTTGCACCTCATCAAGACTGCGGATGAAGAGCTGGCGGTCGTTGCGAAACTGTGCCAGGATGCCCACGAAGGTTCCGTTGCCCTGGGGTATGGGCGCATCAGCAAAACCTGCATAGCCACTGGTGCGTACAATGATCTGGTTGCCTGAGCAATCGCGCAGCATGCGGTTTACCGTAATGAGGTTCTCCTTGTCGGCAAAAGTTTGCCCCAGTTCATTCTGATGAAACTCAACACCTTCCAGTTTTACCACTCTGGCTTGGTAAGAAGGGTCGGTAAGTAATGTGAGGATATCGGTAATAACGGGTTCTACTTCCACCATGGTGGCAAGTTTTTTTACATTGTTGCCCGTATGCACCGAGTCGATCTGCAGCATCTGCTCATAAAAACTCAGTGTAGTACCCTTGAGATTTAGATGGATAGAATCGCCCCGGAAAAGGCCACCGGGCGACATCAATCTGAGGTTTACTGCTGATGTGGCATCCTGTAGAAATGCACCGCGATAAATGTTGCCAGTGGTGCCATCCATGGTAATCACCCCAAAAACCGAAACATCTTCGGTAAATTTGATGGGCTTATTGTCGTTGGCGGCAATAAGTTGCCGCAGTTCAGCAATGGAAACCACTTCTCCCACCGGGATAACCATGGGGTCGGGGATCTCAAAGTCGTTTTTTACGCAGGCACTTAGCCCAAGTATCAGGAGCAGGGCCATGAGGCCTGTCTGAATTTTTTTATATATAGTGTTCATCTTTGGAATACTTTTTTTGTTTGCAGGTTGGACAATTACATTCTGAAGGCAAGGTTGATAAAGAAGGTCCTTCCATACATGTAGAAATACTTGGAGGCAAAGCGTCCTTCTACACTGCTGTCATGACGTAGTTGTTCAAATCCTCCGATGGCAAAATTGGTGTGATCCAGCGCATTGTTAATGCTGATGTTCAGGTTGACAAAGTATTGCCTTCTGATACGCCAGGACTTACCTGCGTAAAGATCAAGGGTGAAGGCGGCGTCCATTCTCTCCTGATCCAGAATGCCTCTCCATTGCGGGTCGGTATCTACAAAGCCTGCAATGGCTTCTGCAGTGCGACGGTCGGGGTTAATGTCAATGTAAATATCATCGAAATAATTCAGGTTAGAGCCCACAAACCAGTAACGTGGCGAATTATACCGTAAACCCACCGATCCGGCGGTATGGGTCATTCCTCCCACCTTGTAGTTTTTCCAGTATACCGTTCTGTCTTCTCCCAGAACTTCGCGGTCGTTGTCGCGGGTAATGGTTACAGTGGGGCGGTTGGAGTAGAAGAAATCTCCTGTGCCTCCTGCCAGTGTCAGCTCCATAGTGGCTGAAAGCTTGATATCGAGGCCCAGCTCAACACCCAGGTGCCTTTGATCAACACCGTGCATGTTGTAGTTTAC
Organism: Bacteroidales bacterium; assembly: GCA_046291875.1. Taxonomy (GTDB): domain Bacteria; phylum Bacteroidota; class Bacteroidia; order Bacteroidales; family UBA7960; genus SKVR01. The sequence goes on from JBKBSF010000018.1 coordinate 37,870, forward strand.
GAAGGTGCGGTATTCTTCGTGGTAGAAGCTTCGGCTCCAGGTTTGGTCGCGAAACTCGGTGGCAAAGAGCGTAAGACGCGAGCGAACAAACGGGCTGCGCACGATGTAACTCACATCTCCACTCATAATGGTTTCGCTGTTGAGCACAGGAATCAGGTCGTCTCTTACCCTTGAGGAGATATAGGCATCGCGGAAGAAAGGAGCCCTGGTAAGATAAGCGGCATTGGCGGTGAAATAGTGCCGGCCGGTAAGTTTGAAGGTGGCTCCACCCTTAAGACCAAAATTGGTAAAGTTCTGCTTTTCGCTGTCGCCAAGAGAGTTCTCAGGGAAGCGACCGTTGAGCATATGCCCGGTGCGCCAGAAGGTGGTTTGAGACACATTGGCTGCAGCAAAGAAATCCCAGCGGGGCAATATCCATTCACCCTGGGCAAAGAGTTCATACTTGTTGATGTTGCCAGTGAAATCGTAGCCAAACCTGTCGCCCTCTTTTACCAGGCGGTTGGGACGGTTGATATCGTTTTGAGCGAAACTGGGGTCGGTGGCATCGCGCAGAGCAAACTGGTCAATGTCCACCCACCAGTCACCTCCCAACAGATCGTCGATGAGTTTATACTGATGCGTTTTGGCCATAGAAACACTCAACCCTCCACTGATAACTGTACCGGGGTTGAGTCGGGCATTTACAAAGGAGTTGAAAACAAACTGGTTGCGATCGTTTCTGCGATCTTCCACAATAAACATACTGCGGTTTCCTTCTACATTATTTCCCTCTATGCCATCTACATTGGTCTGGGTAAAGAGGTTTTTCATGTTGTACTGATACATCAGGTCCCAGTTGAGCTGCCGGAACTGCTCATCGTTTTGCCACAGGTTGGTGTAAAAATCGAACAAGTGGGGAGTGTTGATGTAGAAGCTGGGAGCATAGCGGTAATAGTCGGGGCGAGGGTCGTGACCTTCAAAAGGGCCGGGTCCGTGGTCGGGACGGGTGGCCTCAAACCAGTTGAGTGCTGTAGAGCTTCCTTTTCCAAAAGTATAGGCCGCAGAGGTTTGCAGTTGAATGTTGGGGTTGATGTCGTAATAGTGACTCAAAATAAACCAGGGTGTATGAAAGCTGCTTACCCTGGAGTTACGTACTTCGCCTTTCTGGAAGCCCCAGTTGGGGTTGTAGAAATTGTTTCCGGTAAGGTCGTACAACTCCTGGGTTGCTACGCCAGGTCTGCCCGAGGTAGAGGGAGCACCGAAGGCTACCAGGCCCAGGCTGTGCTGATTGTTGATTCTTCTTTCGGCTGAGACAAAATAACCCCAGGCATCGTAGAAAGTACCTTCTACATAGCTCTCCTGTGCCGCTCTGCGCGAACCGCTCAGAGTAAGTGCCCAGCCATTTTCCTGCATCCCCGTACTGTGGGTAAACATGGCCCGGTGGGTATAGCTGCGGTTGGAGTTGGAATAGGTAAGGCGGGTTGCTTCACCGTATTGTGAGGCACGGGTAATAATGTTGCGCGCCCCTCCGATTCCTCCAAAGTGCTCGCGCGATATACCAATTCCATCATGACTCACGCTCATTCGGGTAGCATCATTCAAACCACCCCAGTTGGAGAAAAAGGGTCGGCCCGTTTCGGTATCGTTTACAGGTATACCATTGATCATTACAATGGTGTTTTCGCTATCGTAGCCTCTGATGCGGTAACGTGCCGGACCAAAGGTAAAACCAGCAGTAGAAACATAAATGTCGCGCGAACCCTGCAGCAGGCTCGAGATATCATGAGATTCAGAATCGCCCTCAATATCTTCGATGCTGATCACCGGCAAGTCAAAGGGGGTTCGCTCTTCCAGCCGGATGGTGTCAGACGGAGCCATAGGCTCGTCTGTAGTTTGAGCAGGCAAACTGATGCTTAATACCAGCATACAGCCTGCAAAAAGGCATAATAGTCTGTTCATAAGTATTGAATTGATTTAAAGGAGGTGTTGTTTGTTGTAAATTGCAGCATGAGGTTTCCCTGGGTTTTCTGAAGCCACAAAAATTACATTGTTAATGTCTTATGCGGCTTATGTTATGCGGTATCACAACCGCCCAACATTTTGAAAAAATACTCCCCGTTGTTTGAAAATGATTATTTTTGGGGCATCAAAAATAAGGATTTCTTTACAATGGGGGAGTTTCCTTAACAGTTTATTTCAGTATCATGGCCAGCTGGTGCTTCCTCTTACGCTTATACCATTATCATTTGCAATACAATACGACCTAAAAACCCTAAATCCTACCTTACATCATGTACAGATCTTTTAGAATTGTGCCACAGTTAGTTCTATTCTTCATTTTTCTCACCGCAGGGGCCACAGTGCTCCAGGCTGGCCACCAGCAGGATGGCCGTCAGTTGGTGCCGGTTTGTGTAGCCTTTTACAATGTGGAGAATCTTTTCGACACCATCCATTCGTCAGGCAGTGCCGATATCGATTTTACACCCCAGGGCTCTTATGGCTGGAATACCAAAAGGTATCTTGAAAAGCTGGATCGTTTAGCCGAAGTGATTTCCAAGTTGGGTCTCGAACTCACCCCCGACGGAGCTGCTGTGGTGGGTTTATCGGAAATAGAAAACGAAGAGGTTGTGTGGGATCTGGTGCGGCAACAGCGGATCAGCGACCGCAATTACCAGGTAATTTTCAGGAAGGGGCGCGACCGCAGGGTTCACAACGCCTTTATTTACAACCCCAAATATTTTGAACCCACCCATGTGGTTTCGGCGCCTGTGGTATGGGAAGAAGATCCCGGCTTTCGTACCCGCGATCATCTGGTAGTATCCGGATTGCTTCTGGGCGAGCCCATCCACTTTATTGTGGCCCACTGGCCCTCAAGGGGTGGCGGAGAAAGAAGAAGCCGGCCCCGGCGTATCGCTGCTGCTCAATCTGCAAGAGCTGTAATCGACTCTATAAAGGCACTGGATGCCAATGCAAAGATCATTTTTATGGGCGATGTGAATGATGATCCTACCGATCTGAGTGTAGCCCGCTACCTGAACTCATCAGGAGATAAAAACCGCCTGGCTCCCGGCCAGCTTTACAACCCTTTTGTGGATCTGGCTCGCAGAGGGATCGGGTCATTGGCATGGAGAGATTCCTGGAACCTGTTTGATCAGATTCTCTTATCGCAGGCATTGCTTGGCGACGACCTCTCCAGTTTCAGGTTCCACAGGGCAGAAGTTTTTAACCGCCCATTCCTGCGTACCCCTTCAGGCCGGTTCCAGGGGTATCCGTTCCGTAGTTTCGGAGGTGGCGTTTACCTTGGAGGATACAGCGACCATTTCCCCACCTATGTATTTCTTATCCGTGAAAAAAAATAGTGTGCCATGCCCAAAACCATCATCTCTAAACTCCAGGAAAACCCTCAGTTTCTGAGGCAAGCTCAGGAAAAGGCCAGGAAAAAAAAGCCAAAATACAAGAAGATTGTATTTAAAATCACCGATACGCAAAAAGAAGCTCTCGAGGTGATTTGTAAGCGACAGAAAACAACTCCGGTGAGGTATCTTAAATCGGTAATCCGTAAACAAACTGCCCGTTACAAAGCCTCTCCGCAACCCGCCAGCTATGTTACAGAAAACCAGCTGCAGCTTTTTGAAGTGGAGAGTTTACCAGAAACTCCAAGGAGTAAAAAGAAGTGATAATCAGCCTTTAATGCATCTTTTAAAAGTTCGCAAAACCATATGGTCTTGCGAACTTTTTTATGGGGAAGTGAGAATATCATATATTTTTGTCAATTGGTCTGTTGAAATAATTATTTAGGCTGTTGATAACTAAATTTGGTTAAATTTGAAAAACCAAAACTCATCTCAATAGTGTGTCAGAAATTATGATGCCTTCCCTATATATTTATTCTATAGCACCGACTTTGTTATTTTTTCTGCCCGGAGAGTTTGAAACTCTCCCAGTTATGTCTCTGGTCAATGTTTCGTCTCCTGCGTGGGTAGTATCGCTGGCAGTTGTAGTTATTGCATCAATCTTTCTTTTGGTAAAACTCTGGAGATGGTCATTGCATCGGGCTATGGAGAAAAAACTGCTGGTTTTGCGTAAAGGACAGGCATCTCTTTTTTTTTCTGAGCACTCCGACCCCACAGAGCGTCAGGAAGACCTGCGTCAGGTGCTGGATAAGTACAATGAGTTTGCGGATATGCTGCCGGAGGTGGTGTTTGAATGCGATGTGGATGGCAAACTGCTGTTTATAAACAAGTCGGCAACAGAAATTCTGGGATTTGAAAAAAAGGACCTCGAAAAAGGAGTAAATATTTTTGACTTTTTACACCCCGATGATATTGCCCGTGCACGGGATAATCTTGCCCTGGTTGCCCAGAATGGCGATATCGGGGGAAAAGAATACAGGGTTTTCACCAAAAACCGTAGCGTAATTTATGGCCTTGCCTATGCGGTACCGGTTTTTAAAGCAGGTATTCTGGCTGGTTTCAGAGGGTTGCTGGTTGATATTAGTGAGCGAAAAAAGAACGAGGATATCATACTGATCCTTCAGGATATTGTTTCCTACATGGATCTTGGTTTGAGTGTTTTTAAGCTGGAAGATCCATTGCAACCCCAAAGCTTTGCCCTGGAAATGGTTAACCCGGAAGCTTCAAAATTGCTGGGGTTTTTAAATTCAGCCAATGTGGGCAAATGTGCTGAAGAATTATCTCCGTTGTTTCGCAGAATAGAACTGGCCAACCTGCTTTTTGAGGTGTTTGAAAGCCAGAAAACAAAAGAGATTGATGATTTTCTCTACCAACCTGATCCATCCAGGACAAGAACCATCTTCAATCTGAAGATCTTCCCGCTGCCGCAAGATCGTGTGGCTATCCTTTGGGAAGATATCACCCTGCGCAAAAGCACTGAGGGAATGCTCCGCATGACCAATTTCGGGATCGAAAATGCCGGAGATATCATTTTGTGGCTCGATGAAAATGCTTCTTTCACTTATGTAAATCAAACTGCCTGCAACCGATATGGATATAGCGCCAGGGAGATGCTAAGCATGAATGTTACCCATGTAGACTCACGCGTTACCATGATGCAGTGGTTCGAGTTGACCCAGATACTGGAGGGAAAACCCTCTCTTACCATGGAGTCTATCAACGTGGCACGCGATGGGGAAACCTTTCCGGTGGAGATCTCCATAAGCCGGTTTGTCTATGAGGATAAAAAGCAATACTTTGCTATTGTAAAAGATATCAGTGAGCGAAAACGCAATGATGAACTGGAGCAAAAAATTCAGGTGGCACGAAAATCAGCTGATCTTAAGCAGCAGTTCCTTGCTAATATGAGCCACGAAATACGCACTCCCATGACCGGTATTATGGGTATGACCTCTTTGCTCATGCGAACCAATCTTACTCCACCACAACAGGAGTATGTGCGAAATATTAAGATCTCTTCAGAAAACCTGCTCAATATTATCAATGATGTACTTGATCTGAGCAAAATTGAAGCAGGTAAGCTTGAGCTTAAGCCTGTCAGAATAGACTTTGAAGAGTTTGTGGTGCAAACCAAAGAGTTCTTTGTGCATCAGGCTGAGCGCAAAGCACTTCAGTTTGCAACCCAGATCGATCCGCTAATTCCTCAATACATCATCGCCGACGAAACACGTCTCAAACAATTGGTAAACAACCTCCTGTCCAATGCTTTTAAGTTTACCGACGAAGGTTCGGTGAGTGTTTCCTTCTTTCTGGTTGAAAAGAAACACAAAACCCTTTTGCTGGAATGCCAGGTGAAAGATACCGGTACAGGTATCAGTGAGAAGAATCAACTGCAGATTTTCGAAAAATTTACCCAGATCGACACCTCCCTTACCCGGCCTTTTGAAGGTACCGGGCTGGGCCTGGCCATTTGCCGCGAGCTAAGCCACATGATGGGAGGCGAGATACATGTAGAAAGCGAACTGGGCAAGGGAAGTACATTCCGTTTTACTTTCCAGGCTTCCTATGACGAAACCGATGAAAAAACGGACGAGGAAAATCTGCCCCTGGAATTACAACATATGAATCTGAGTGTGCTTCATGTGGAGGATAAGGTTCTCAACCAGAAAGTGGTAGGGTTTATCCTGCTCAATGCCGGCTGTAATGTTGACTTTGCCCGCAACGGGCAGGAAGCAATTGAGTTTTATCAACCAGGAAAATATGATGTGATTCTGATGGATATCCAGATGCCGGTAATGGATGGGATATCAGCCTATAAGGAGTTGAAGCGGCTGCATGGAGATAAACTTTGTCCGGTAATCGGTCTGAGTGCCAATGCGCTGGAAGGAGATGCAGAGAAGTTTATGGAGTTCGGCCTGGATGATTATATCTCCAAACCCTTCAAAACTCATGTTCTCTATGAAAAGCTTATGAAATGGGCTTCGGGTAAAAATAAACAGGCAGATGGAAGGAAAACCAACTCATCCTCTTAAGAGCTTTTATCTGGTCTGGCGATCTTTTGCAGTAAATCAGCAATCCGTATGATATCTTGTTTTTGAGGAGCCAGATCTACTGCTCTGGTATGGGTAATCCTCATAAAAACCCAGAGCTGATAGATCGCGGAAGCAGTATAGGCTGCCGATGCCGTAAGGCCGGCACCCGTGAGGCCCATTGTGGGAATCAGGCTGAACCCGCAAGCCAGAGTTGCGATCAGGCCTACGCCCGAACCGATGGCATTGAATTTCTGACGACCCGTGCCCGAGAAAAAATGGCTGAGGATCTGAGAAACACTCAGACTTAAAATCCCGACAGACATAAAAACGATCACGGTTTTTACACTCCCGAAACCTTCCCCAAAAACAAACTCATACATCCCTTGGGGAATAATCAGCAGAACTATAAGTCCTGCCAGGGTAATGAAAAAGGTTAATTGCATCAGCTGAATGCTCAATTTGCGTGCAAAGGCCTGGTCTGTAGTGTTGGAAATAGTTGAATATTGTACAATGGCAAAGCTTTTTCCGAAAATCCATAGCCCTTCAGAGAGTTGGGCGCCAGCCGTAAAAATCCCAAGCAAACTACGCCCCAGGAAAACGTCGATCAGAAAGTACGACAAACGGTAGTTGAGCAATTGCAGTCCGTTGGCAATTTGCAAAAAACCACCATGGCGGATCATTTCACCCAACTGTTTCCTGTCAATTTTCCATTGTCTCATTTCAAGGTGGGGGCTGAGTTTTATCCATCCGTAAAGCGTGGCAGAACCCCATGCCAGATAAAGGCTCCGTATATACAGGATGAAACTGTGCTCATTGCTGATTACTACCTGCGCAAGCAAAGAACCCAATAAAAGAATGGCTTGCAGGATCTGGATAAAATTAAACTCCCTGATGCTTTGCTTCCCAAGCAGCGTAGTATAGGCAAACGTGTTGAGGTAAAACACAAACGAGAGGATGAGTAAATGCATCAGCCATTTCGTATCGAACCAGGGCGTTACAAGCAATACTGCTCCAACCACGCAATGGATACCGACGGACCAGATCAACGAACCGGAGAACAGGCGCGATACAGGCATACGCGGAGCCAGGTAAACCAATGCAGGACCTCCTGCAACCCCCGCAAGCAATTGTATCAATGATATGCTGAGGACAAAAAGACTTATATTGCCATATTCATGTGCGCCCAGGTAACGGGTGGCAACAATTACTGTGGCAAACCCCAGTGCAGTAGTCAGGATTCGTGTGGCCGTTGTGCCGCTTAGTTGTCGAAGCATCATCATATTATTTTCTGGCTTTCAGAACTTCCTGGTACATTTGAAGAATATGGTGGCGTACAAACTCCTCTGAAAAATATTCGATAACAAATTGTCTCATGGGCTCCGGCTCAAAGCTTTGAGCTGTGTCGAGCATGTTACTGATGGCCCGGGCAAAAGCTTCGGGTGTATGTTCAAGGCAAACAATTCCTTTTCCGGGGTCTATGTGGTTGCGAAAATCTGCCACATCACTTACCACCACAGGCACTCCGCAGGCAAGGCTTTCATACACCACAATGCCAAATGTTTCGTAATTGCTCAGCAATATGGATAAGTCTGAATCTGCCAGTTTACCTGCCAGCATTTCGCCTTCCAGCAGCCCTGTAAACGCGAGCACCGATTCTGGTATGTTCAATTCAGCTGCCAGTTGACGCGCATAGGGGAGGTCGTGTCCTTCCCCTACCATTTGTAATGTAAAATCCTGACGCTGGTCGCTCAATAGTTTTACAGCTTTTAGAATCCCGCTTAGGTTTTTGGATTTTTCCTCAAAGCAACTGATATGTATGATCTGTTTTTTTGCAGAAGAATTGCTTCGCATGCCAGGTTTGAAAAGGTGGGTCTCAACCACGTTGGGGATGAGAGAGTAGCGTTTGCAGAGGCCTGCATGAACCATGGCTTTGCCCAATGCGTCGGATACTACCGTGAGCGTTTCCGATTTACGGATGATAAACCGTGTAAGCCAGCGGTGTGCCCGGTTTCGGAAGGCCAGGTGCGGGGTAAAATACCTTGACCAGTGTTCACTGATCAGGTAGGGAATGCCATAAACGATCTTAAGTAAGTAGGCCATCAACCCCACCCGTGTAAGAATATTTGCATGCACAAGATGGGGAAGGCCCCACTGTGCTTTAGCAATCTGAAAGCACTTGTAGTTGGCATTGATCCATCTCCAGAAATTGACAAACCCTTTCAGGGGGCCTCGCCGGGCAAGAGGGTAGGAGATCAGAAATTCATTCACACCGTTTACCGACTGCAGAATTACAACGCCAGAGACTGATCCTTCAGGTGCTGCATAGGCATATACTACCGCCACGTCGCAAACAGATGCCACCACCCTTGCATGTTTCTGTACAAAAAGACCGAACATGGGATCGTGGGGCATGGGATACCACGCCGATAAAAATAAAACCCGGGGTTTGGAAATTGCCGATTGCAACCCTTCCTTTTTTTTCATCCTTTAGGTTTGATCGTATAAGGCTGTTTTTGAGAATTTTTACGGTTTTCTTATGTCCTGAGATTCAATTATGGGTCCGGAAATTCTTGTGCCAGAGTATCAGTGCAATTGCTGCCTCTAAAGCCAGCCGCTGAACTTGCTAAACGGTGCAACGCCCGGATAGTCTCTGGTTTAAGAAACAACCTCTTCAAAAGTACATAAAAAACTCAATTGGGTTAGTATTATTGCCCGGCTTATCCACCGAGGGCTATACAGGGTTCAGGCTGGCACTGAATATGAAAGACAGATGAAACGAACCATGACAAAAATTTTGACATACACGCGGATAATTATAATTCGCGGCCTCGCAAAACATGCAGTTAGGGTATTGTTGGTGAGATCCATCAGACCGCTAAAAATCCAATTATAAACAGATGAACTCAGAATGCCTCAGGATTTCCGGTTTAAGCCCTTGGAATACAGCAGCGTGTCAATAAAATTAAGGGTTTTGCAAAAAAAGTGTTTTGTATATCGGTAAAATGTTATACATTTGCACTCGCAATTAAACGGTGGCTATAGCTCAGCAGGTTAGAGCATCAGATTGTGGTTCTGAGGGTCGTGGGTTCGAGTCCCATTAGCCACCCAAAAAGCAAAGAGAAACGTCCGTAAAGTTTACGGGCGTTTTTTTGTTTTATACCCGCAAAAAAATCACCATCTTTGCTTTATTCTGCACAAACAAGCGTATTGATCGGTATAAAAATCAGTAAAATAACCTATAAAATACATAGGGGACTAATGTATTTTTACCGGCAGAATCATTTCCGTTTGCTCTAAAAGGGAAATCAACTACGATTGCAACGGATTTTTCAACCTAAAACAAAGAACAATGAAGGAATTATTACGATTGATTTTGTTGATTGTCAGCATTGTGGCCTTTTGTTATTTGGCCCCGGCCCAGCATGTGCCTCAGCCTTACCGCACTGGCGACCATGTACAGCAAAAAGCCAGCCTTGAGTTGCGCGAACAGGAAGAGCTCATCTGGCACGAGGATTTTGCCGGCGGCCTGCCAGGAGAATGGCAAAGTATTTCGTCCAATGGTTTTTGTGCTTTTCAACACACATACAATGGCCCGCAGGGGCCTTTCTCGGTGGGGATGCCTCCGCTGAACTCACAATCGGCAGCCAATGGCTTCATGATCCTTGACTCTGATCTGTGCAGCTCGCAAAACCCCGGTGGGGTTACCGATGCCTTTTTACAGTCGCCTCCCATTGATCTTTCTGGTTACGAAAAAGTAATGCTGCGTTTTCAGCATAATTTCCGCTATTGCTGCTCGCCTTCGGCAGTGCAGATGGTGGTTGAAGTGAGTACTGATGGACAATCCTGGACTTCCTTCGATGTGCGAAATGGGCTGTCTCCCAACAATACAAGTGCAAATCCGGTAAACCAGGCCGTGAATATCTCGGATGTGGCTGCCGGTAATCCGCAGGTTTGGATACGGTTTCGCAAAACAGGTGCAACCCATTACTGGTGGATGATTGATGATGTGAGCCTCGTATCCTTTGTGGAGAACGATCTGCAGATTACCGGGGTGAAATTCAATAAAGGCTACACCATGGTTCCGGCCGGGCAACAGCAGGTGGCCGACTTTTCTGCCTCAGTTCGCAATGCCGGAGGTTTTCCGCAAAATGATGTGAGTCTGGAAGTTACCATCAATCGCTTGCTGTTTCAGGCACAGTCTGCTACCATCGCCGTTATGCAACCCGGTCAGGAGCGTAATTTTTCCATCACAGATGCTTTCGTGGCTCCCGCAAAAGGGCTTTACCAGGCCGAACTGCTGGTAAGTCAGTTACAGTCAGATCAAAACCCCGAAACCAATCGGGCCATCGTAAGCTTTTTGATCAATGATACGGTTTATGCACGTACCTATCCAGGTTACGATGAGGGCCTGTATATACCTCTTGGGCAGGGGGGATATTCTGCTGCAGCCAACGCTTTTGGTATTGTGGAGCCCACAGAGGCTACGTCGGTTTCATTTGCCCTTAATGAAGCCTCTCCGGTAGGTGCGCAGGTAAAAGTAGCCCTGTATTTTATCGGGCAGGGCGACTATATGCTTTTGGCTCAGTCGCAGTCCTATATGGTTGCTATGGAGGACATTACACAGCCAGGATCAGACGATGTAGTGCTGGTTACCCTTGCTTTCGATCAAGGGGTAGATCTTTCCCCTGGCAACTACCTGGCAGTGGTTGAACTGGCCGAAGAGGGGCAAAGCCTATTGCTGGCAGCCAAAAATGATCTGCACCAACCTTCAGGTGCGGTTTGGCTTGGGGATGGAAGCCAGTGGATGGAAGCCGAAACAACTCCCATGATTCAGCTGAACCTTGGCAACAACTTCGTTGAATGCGATCCGCAGTATGCCTTTATTACCCAGAGTTCGTTGTGTGGAAATGCCAACGGTAGTATTGAAGTTGTTCCTCTTACCGGTGTGGGTCCCTTTGCTTATGTGTGGTCTGATGATGCTCAGGAAACTGGATCACTTCGCGAAAACATTGCCGCAGGCGTTTACGAAGTTACCGTTACCGACGGATACGGATGTGTGGTTGACCTTTCTGTAGAATTGCTTGATGAAGAGATCGGTTTAAGCTTTATAGTAGAAGATGCCTTGTGCTCTGCAGGAGGAGAAATCCTGATTGAGCCGCTTAACGGACAGGAGCCCTTTGTTTATTCATGGTCGCACGACAGCAGCCTTACCGGCCCTTTTGCCGAAAACCTTGCACCAGGAAGCTATACCGTAATAGCCACCGATGTTAATGATTGTTCTGCCCAGATAACCGTTGTTGTGGGCAACAGCAATATAATGCCGGTAGAAGTACAGGTAATTCCTGCTTTCTGCGGCTCTGCCACCGGAAGTATAGAGCTTATTCCTCAGGCCGGCAGCGAACCTTATTCTTTTAGCTGGACAAACCACCCCGATGCCTCCGGGCCCCTGCTCGAAAATCTCACACCAGGCAATTATGCATTCACAGTGGCCGATCAGGCAGGTTGTACCTTTAATGGTACCGCAGTAATTACCAGCCAGGATTATACCCTCAACCTTCAGGCCGATGTAAGCCAGCCCAGTTGTGGTATAAACAATGGAGCCATCAGTATTGCCGTTGCAAACGGGCAATCACCCTTTGCTTACAGCTGGTCTGTAGGTATAGAGGAGCCTCAGGTAGAAAACCTTGCTCCCGGAACTTACGTGCTTACGGTAACCGACCATTACGGATGTGCTACCACACAAACCTTTACTCTTGTAAATGCCGGAGCCATGCCCCAGGTAGAATGGACTACCACCCACTCGCCCAACTGTGGCGAGAGCAATGGTTCTATTTCCATAACGCCTCTGAATGCTGGCGATGAATATACTTACACTGTTCTGACAAAGATGCAGCCCATGGATGACGATAACGGTGACCCCGGCAACGATGCTGCTTTTACTCTGGAAGGCCTGCCCGCGGGGCTTTACCTGATCAGCGTTGTCAACCAGGAGGGATGTGAGCAGATTCTTAGTCTTGCCATCAGCGATCTTGGAGCACCTGCTATCAATGGAACAGTAGAAAACATCAGTTGCTATGGTGCCAATGATGGTGCCATAGAAGTGGTTCTCGAGGGTGCAACCGATCCTCAATACCTCTGGGACGATGAAGGGAATTCCACAACACCCTCGCTTACAGGCCTGGGCAAAGGTACCTATACCCTTTTTGTTATCGATCAGGGGTGTCAGGCAGTGGCCAGTTTCCAGATTACTGAACCCGCCCTTCTGCTGGCCAATGCTACCGTAAACCATATTGTTTGCGGTAACCACGACCAGGGAAGCATTCTGCTTACCCTGCAGGGAGGTACCGGACCTTTTACCTATATCTGGAATACGGGTTTCTCCGGTCGCGATCTGGTTGATGTTCCTGCCGGAACCTATACTGTGCTGGTTACCGACTACCAATACTGTACATTCCAGCAATCCTACACCATTACTGCCAATGCTCCCATTCAGACTGAGGCTGTGGTGGTACATGCAAGCCCCGGCGCAGCAAATGGCAGCATCAATGTAAATGTCAGCGGCGGAGTGGCGCCTTATACTTACGTGTGGGAACATGGGCCACAAGGTTCGGTAATCTTCGGCCTTGTACCCGGTGTATATACCCTTACCATCACGGATCAGGCCGGATGTCAGGTGGTAGAATCCTTTACTTTGGGAACCGTAAACATTATCGAAGCACAAACTGCCGATTGGAAGCTTTATCCCAACCCTGCATCTGATGCATTGTATGTGGATGTAAGTGGAATGTGTGAAAATCAGCCCATCAGGTTTGAGGTTTACAACATAACAGGAAGCCGGATGCTACAACTCGATGCCACGGCAGCTCCCGACCCGGTGAAAATAGAGCTGGGCTCATTGCCGCGAGGAGTATACCTGCTCAAAGCCAGTTGCCGCGAACGAACCCTGCAAAGGAAATTCGTAAAGCATTAAAAAAGGAAGCCGCTTGCCCCCAGGGAAAAGCGGCTTCTCTTCTTTGGCTGTTTACCCAACCCCGTTTGGGTTTTTCAGGTTAATTGGTGTATATTTGCCGAAATATTACCTGTGTTATGGTGGTGAAAGAGATGATCAGTCTTCTCCAGAAGGAGTTCTTGCTCGAATGGCGTCAAAAGCACGCATTGGGTGGGATCATGTTGTATCTGGTTTCTACCCTTTTTATTTGTTATCTGTCCTTTGCAGGTATCATGGAGACCGCCGTTTGGAATGCTTTGTTCTGGATCATCATTGCTTTTGCCTCGTTGAACCTGGTGCTCAAAAGCTTTTCTGAAGAAACCTCAGGCCGGAAACTTTATTTGTATACCCTGGTGAGCCCGCAGGCAGTGATTTTTTCGAAAATTCTGGGCAATAGCCTGGTTATGATCGTATTGGGCATTTCAGGCTTTTTGCTTTTTAATCTTTTTATGGGAAACCTTGCCAGTGGCAGTTTTGCCTACTGGGTGATTTTGTTGAGCGGAGTAACAAGCTTCTCAGCCGTACTTACCATGGTATCGGCCATTGCAGGCCAGGTACGCAATAATTTTACCCTGATGGCCATTCTGGGTTTTCCGCTCATTTTGCCTTTGCTGCTGTTGCTCATCCGCGCTTCCCTGGCAGCGCTTCAGGGGGCATCACTGCTGGCAGTGGCTCCCGATCTGCTGGTAATTGTGTTGTTGGTGGGAATTGCTTTAACATTATCATACCTTTTGTTTCCTTACCTTTGGAAAGAATAAATTCATATTCTATGAACACCAAAACACTGCAATTAAGCTGGAAGCTTCTTACCATCCTTTTGATGCTCTATGTTATTGTGGGTGGTTTCCTGTTTGAGGTGCCTGCACTGCCGGTTATTCACCAAACCATCCGAAATATTTACTTCCATGTGGGAATGTGGTTTTCCATGATCTTTATCCTTTTTCTGGGGTTTGGCTTCAGTTTGGCATACCTGCATACAATGGATCTTCGCTACGACCGGATGGTTTATGCCACAGTGAAAACAGGGTTGATGTTTGGCTTGCTGGGTATAATTACCGGCATGATCTGGGCGCAGCATACCTGGGGTACCTGGTGGGTAAATGATCCGAAGCTCAATGGTGCCGCAGTGGGTATTCTTGTATACCTGGCCTATCTTGTGTTGCGTTCATCCGTTGACGATGCTGCCCGGAAAGCACGGCTGGCATCGGTATATAAAATCTTTGCTTTTGTGATCATGTTTGTTTTTATCATGATCCTGCCACGTCTTACAGGTGCTTCCATACACCCTGGCGTAGATGGCAACCCTGCACTGGCCACCGGCGATCTGGCCCCGGCCATGCAAAAGGTGTTTTTTCCGGCTATACTCGCCTGGTTTTTGTTTGCCTACTGGGTTTATACCATAGTACATCGTACAGATGTACTTAAAGAAAGAATTAATCAGTTAAACAACGATATTATATGATGTCTGCAGATGGAAAAATTATGGTGGTAGCCATGGTACTTGCCATTATTTTTGTAGGAATTTCGCTATTTCTTTTCTACCTGGAAAGGAAACTCAGCAAAATGGAAAAACAAATGGATGAACTGGAGAAGGAAGTAGAAACGGAGGGTATCCATTAGGCCTTTTAGTCTTGTTTGAATGGTAATGGATCGGGATTTTGTAAACCGAATAAAAAGTTGTTATGAAGAAAACCCATATAGCTGCACTGGTATTCATCGTTATTGGCATTGCTGCCATCATTACCACGGTGTATGATGCCGATACCTATGCCAGCTTTGAGCAGGCAAGGGAAAATCCGGGTCGCCAGTTTCACATCATCGGCGAACTCAACCCCGGGAAGCCCGTTGAAGAACGCATTGAGCAAAATACCCTTTTGTTTACCTTCTCCATGTTCGACAACAAAGGAGGGGAGAGCCAGGTAATATATTTTGGAGCCAAGCCCCAGGATTTTGAGAAACTGGATCAGATTGTGCTGGTGGGAAGCTACCAGGAGAATGTGTTTGTGGCCTCACAGCTTTTGCTCAAATGTCCTTCAAAATACAATCCGGAAGAGTTTGAAACCGCAGGCATCTGAGAGTGTCTGGTAATCCGGGATCCTGTTCCAGGGAGATCTGAAACCCCAAAAAAGAAGCTGCCCCTGAAGCAGTTGTTTCGGGTGGGGCTATTGTTTTCACAATCTCCCGAAACAAACCCCTGTTTTGGAGGCAGCCTGAATAAAGTCTTGTTGTTTTTCAGGTAAGTTTTTCGAAAATTTCCGGTAGTTTTTTTACCAGTGCCAGTTCGCGCATTTTCTCTCTGGCTTCCTGCACCGGAGAGCCAAAATAGGTTTTGCCCCCTTCAATACTTTTGGAAATGCCTGATTGGCCCAGTACTACGGCTCCCTTGCCAATGGTAAGGTCTTTCTGTACGCCCACCTGGCCCCACAATATCACATTGTCTTCTACCACTACACAGCCGGCAACTCCCACTTGCGAAGCAAAAAGGCAGTT
Organism: Bacteroidales bacterium; assembly: GCA_046291875.1. Taxonomy (GTDB): domain Bacteria; phylum Bacteroidota; class Bacteroidia; order Bacteroidales; family UBA7960; genus SKVR01. The sequence goes on from JBKBSF010000018.1 coordinate 53,772, forward strand.
CTTGCCTATAACAGTATCGTGCCCTATCTGGATGTGATTGTCGAGCTTGGTGCCCCATCTGATAATAGTATCGCCCGATACTCCTTTGTCTACAGTACAGCAGGCTCCGATCTCAACGTGATCCTCGATAATGGCCCGTCCGCACGATTCCATCTTGTCCCAGAATTCGGGGCGGCGCTTGAAGTAAAAGGCATCAGCACCAATTACGGTACCCGAATGCAGTATCACATGATCGCCGATTACACTGTGGTCGTAGATGCTTACATTGGCATGGATGATGCAGTTTTTGCCAATGGTTACATGATTTCCGATGAATACACCAGGTTGAATTACAGTTCCTTCGCCGATCTTTGCCGTAGGGCTGATCATGCTCTGCGAGGCCTCAAAGGGGCGGAACTGTTGGGTGAGGTATACATAATCGCGAAAGGGATCATCCGAGAAAATCAGTGCTTTGCCCGCCGGGCATTCCACCTCTTTGTTGATCAGGATGGTGGTGGCACGTGAAGCCAGCGCTTTGTCGTAATACTTGGGATGGTCTACAAAAGTAAGATCGCCGGGTTCCACTTTATGAATCTCATTGATTCCACTTACCACAAATTGCGGATCGCCCACAAAGCGTGCATCTATCATCCCTGCAATCTGCTGCAGAGTTTGTACTGGAGATAACCTCATTATTGAAGAGTAGATGATGAAAAATTATTTTACACGCTCAGAGTAAGAACCATCGCGGGTGTCAACGCGGATCCTTTCGCCGGTTTCGATGAAAAGAGGAACGTTTACAATGGCTCCGGTTTCAACGGTAGCGGGCTTAAGAGTATTGGTTGCTGTATCTCCTTTTACACCGGGTTCAGAATAGGTGATCTCCAGTTCAACGAAAGGAGGCAACTCACAGGTAAGCGGAGTTTCAGTATCGGCATGAAAAACGATCTCAACTTCTTGACCTTCTTTGAGAAGCTGCGGAGCATTGATGATCTCTTCAGGAATGGGAATTTGTTCGTAGGTTTCACGATGCATAAAGTTGTAACCCATATCGTCTTTATAAAGAAACTGGTAGGGCCTGCGCTCTACACGGGCTACATCAATCTTTACTCCTGCATTGAAGGTGTTAGGGATTACCTTGCCGGTTTTCAGGTTGCGAAGCTTTGTGCGCACAAAAGCTGCACCTTTGCCAGGCTTTACATGCTGAAATTCTACTATCGTATACAACTCGTTGTTGAATACGAGACACAATCCATTTCTGAAGTCTGCGGTAGTTGCCATAAAATTTGTTTAGTCTGTAATGTAAAAATTTTGGGTGCAAAAATAACGAATTTATGGTTTGCTTGCAACGGCATGAAAGTGAATTCATAGCACCCTGGCGAAAATTAATCCATGATCGCCTGATAGATTAAACTTCGCAGTTTGCCATGAATGTCAGACCCGCCAGCCGGAGTAAGCTGGCTCAGGAATACTACTACCAGACCATCCTGGGGGCTTACCCAGTAGGTTGAATGGTAGGCACCACCCCAACCAAAATCGCCCACAGCACCTGGTCTTGCAAAGGCTCCCAGATCGGTCACCACATCAAATCCCAGTCCAATGCCCAGCCCCGGGCGAAAGTCGATTTCTGTAAGATGGTTTACGATCATCAGTTGTACGGTGCGTGGGCTTAGCAAGCGCTGCCCCTCGAGTTCACCTCCATTGAGCATCATCTGTAGAAATCGTCCGTAATCATTTGCGGTAGAAACCAATCCGGCTCCCCCCGAAAAACACTTGCGGGGTCCATCTGTATAATGCCCCTGACCAATGCCCATGCCTGGGTCGGGGGCGCGCTCCAGACCATTATCTGTGGCCGAATACACCACAGCCAGACGGTGGGCTTTCTCCTTCGGAAGGAAGAAATGAGTGTCGTGCATTTGCAAGGGAATAAAGATCCTTTCATGTAAAAAAACATCCAGTGGCTGGTTGCTGATTACCTCGATCATGGCACCCAGTATGTCGTTGGCATAGCCATATACAAACCGTTCTCCCGGATGAGCATCAAAAGGAAGAGAGGCCATACGCCTTACAATCTCCCGGATAGGTTCATCGCGGTCGGCCAGATACCAGGTCTGAAAACCGGCCTCTCTCCAGTATTGCGCTGCCGGCCCCCATCCGTAGCCAATGCCGGCGGAGTGCGTCAACAGATCGCGGATGGTGATGGGTCGGCTGGCTTGCACTATACCGGTATCTGTCATTACATGGGTTTCCATGTATTCGGGAAGGTATTTCCCCACCGGATCGGAAATCAGCAGTTTGCCCTCTTCCTGCAATAACATTACAGCTGTGGCAACAATGGCTTTGGTCTGAGAGGCAATCCTGAAAATGGCATCCCGCTGCATGGCGTCGCCCGCCTCACGATCGCGCATGCCAAAAGCCTCAAAAAATACTGGTTGCCCGTGGCGCATCACCAGGGTTACTCCGCCGCTGATGCGGTCCTGATCAACATATTCCTGCAGTGTGTGCGATAGCCGCTCAAGGCGCGAGGCATCGAAACCCAGTTCCGAGGGGCGTACCTGGCCTGATAATACTGAAGATTGACCTAGCAGAAGCAGCAGAGTGAAAAATGCCATTGCGGGTCGACTTTGTAAAAGAGTTTTTTTCTTTTGCATTACGATTACTGTGATGGTTTTCAATTTGCCTGTTGCGCAGCAATGTTGGCAGTGGCATCAGGGATTAATTAAAAGAAAAGGATGGGCTAAACTAAGGAAAATATGGGAGATAATGCATTTGTTTTTTATCCTGTTGGTTATTACCCCCAAACCCGATAAGAGGTCATATTACCCCCCAGCCCCCTAAGAGGGGGAGTTTGGCGGTGCTAGTATTGAGTTTTCTGGCAATAAAGTAGGTCGTGGGCTCTGATCCTTTTAGCTCCGAGTAGCTGATGCCGCCACAAGTCCCCCTTCCAGGGGGCGGAGGGGGTGGAGTTTCGTACCCATCAAATAAAAGATGGGAACAAACAAAACTGTGGCAAATTAAAAAAGGATCAAAGTATATGAACTTTGATCCTTTTTTCTGGAGGTTTCGAGCGGATTCGAACCGCTGTAGGAGGTTTTGCAGACCTCTGCCTAGCCACTCGGCCACGAAACCCTGTTTGCTGTTTTGCACTGCAAAAGTAATACTTTTCGAATATATGGCAAAATAATTACTGAAATCTTCTTCGCGCCGTTCATCTTCGGGCCTTGGGCTTATGGCTCCCAGCTTCCTAACCCATCTTTCCAATCATATTTCTCACGGTATCTTCAAGTGGGCGGTAGGTAAGCCCGAGGTTTTGGCGGCTGCGCGTGGTGTTGTACTTAATAGGATACCCCACATTACGTTTTACAAACCGGGGTGTTACTCCAAACAGCCTGCCGATGACGACCATCAGCCCTTTGGGTGCTTTCATCAGCGGGAGACGGTATTTGCCAGGGTAGAGGTTGCCTATGATTTTTGTTAGGTCCATAAGGCTGCGGGTGCTTTCGGCCAAAATATGCCTTCCTGAAGCATTGGGGTTTTCAAGGGCCAGGATGTGTGCATGGGCAACATCGCGCACATCTACAAATCCGAACATAAGCTGGGGGGCACCAAAGAAAAACTTCCCTTTGAGGATATCTTTCATTAGCTGCAAACTTTCAGAATCGGAAACAGGCGACAGAGGAGGGCCCAATACAAATGACGGGTTAATAACCACCAGTTGCCATTGGTTCTGGGCATCAGCCAGTTTCCAGGCTTCCTTTTCTGCAATAAGTTTGGAGTAAGAGTAGGGTTGATGGCTGGCTGAGCTGCTGGTATTAAAGTGTTCTTCGGTAAACTCGCTGAGCCCCTGCTCCAGCATGTCAATATTATCGCCATTTACGGCAGCAACACTGGAGGTAAGTACTACCTTTTTCACCGTGCCTGAGCGGGTGGCTGCCATAAGCACGTTGCGTGTGCCCAGCAAGGCCGGATCAAGCAGTTCCCTTTGTGCATCCTTGAAACGAAGTGTAAAAGGAGAGGCTACGTGAATAATAGCCTCTGCGCCATTGGCTGCAGCATCAAAGCTACCCGGGGTCAAAAGGTTAGCCTCCCATAGCTCCAGGCTGCCGGGAGCGTTCGCAAGAATGGGATCGAACTGGCTGTACTTGTCTTTGCGGGTTTTGTCACGCACGGTCATACGCACAATATATCCGCGTTCCAGTAATTCTTTTACTACCCAGGAGCCTATGTATCCGGTACCGCCGGTTACCAGTATGGTTTTTTTGCTCATGTTTGATGATTTGTAATGTTGAAAACTATCTAGTAAAACAATATTTTTTGATTATTGTTTGGTGCTGTGGTTACGATAATTTCTCTTTGTGGGTAGGAAGGTTTTCTCTGATTCGTTTGGCTGTTGATTGTTTCCCTTTTTTAAGAACTGGTAAGTCTTTCTGCTGCAATGGGAAGATATTTCTTGAAAAAGAAACTCTGCTCGCAAGAAAATGAATAAGCATTTATTTTTCACTTATTGTAACAAATGCTATGTGATTTCGTCTTATTGCCAGATTCTGAATTCCCATCCCCATTCACTTCGGCTGAAATGTACTTGAAGGTTTGTGGGATTGGGTTCCGCTTTTCTCACAAGTAAACAAACCTACTATTACTTATTTGTATGACGCAAAACTTTAAAAATCAAAACAGAAGTTTATCTCTCGCAGCAATAGGTTCAAAAGCTATTCAACGGTTTCAGATGGGCAAAGGTGTTCGTACCTCTGTATTTCTGTCGACTTTTGTGTTGGTTGCTGTTCTGTTCACCGCATGCGTTGATCTCGACCGCGGTACCGAGACTATTGCTGGCAATGGGCCGGTTGTAACGGCAGACTACGATATCAGCCTTTTTAAAAACATTCACAGTGCCATCGGGGCCAATGTTAATATCATTGAGGCCGAGCATCCGAGAGTCAGTGTAAGTATGCAGGAAAATCTCTTTCAGTATCTAACCGTAAAGAATGAAGGCGACAACCTCTCTTTTTCCTTTGGTAACCGAACCATACAAAGTGCCCAGCTGGTGGTGATAGATGTGTATACTCCCAATGTGGAAAAATTTCATCTTACCGGGGCCGGAGTGATACTCTCTGATTTGCCGGTAAAAGAAATCCACGTATCTGGTAGCGGAGGCTTCCGTTTCAAAGGAGCTTCCGAAGAGGTACTGGTCAATGTTTCAGGTGTGGCTGAGGTTAACCTCTTCGATATGCCGGTCAATAAAGCAGATATCCGTATAGCCGGTTCGGCAACTGTGCGTGTGCATGTTGCTCAGACCCTCAATGTTTTCATCTCAGGCGTGGGCAACATTTATTACAAGGGAAATCCCACCATCAGTCAAACCGTCAGTGGCGTGGGTAATATCGAAAAAGTGGATTAAAACGTGCTAACGTGTTTTTCAGCAAGGGTGTCAGAGAAACTGATACCCTTTTTTTGCAAGTTGAGACCTGCTCAGGTCAAAATGATACTCGTTCGAAATGTGCGTAATGTAGTTTTGCTGCAAAACTCATTTTTTCATTATCTGAAACATTTTAAAGCGATGAAGCACATTCTTTCCTCTGTATTTTTTATCCATGGAGCCATTCACTTGATGGGTTTCCTTTCTGGTTTTCAGCTGGCACGAATCGATCAGATGCCGACAGGCATCAGTCGGCTGCAGGCAGTATTCTGGTTGCTGGCATTTTTAATGTTTGTACTCTCGGGCTGGGCTTACCTGGCAGGGAGAAACTACTGGCCCTTATGCACTCTGGCGGCAGTGGTCATTTCTACGTTCCTGATTGCCGGGGTTTGGGCTGATGCGCGATATGGTATGCCTGCCAATGTTTTACTCGCCCTGGTGGCGGTGTTGTCCATTTCCTCATGCAACATTCAAAAGAAAACAGGGCAGGAAACTTCCCGAATTCTGCAGGCCGGATATACGGCTAATCCATCCATCGTACAAGCAGAAGATCTGGCCCATCTTCCTCAACCGGTGCAAAAGTGGTTGTTGTCGTGTGGCATTGTTGGCAAAGAACAAATTTACAATGTTCGTGTAAGGCAGCACGCTCTTATGAAAATGAAACCGGAGCAGAAGGACTGGTATACCGCAGAAGCCTTGCAATATACCACTACCCTGGAACCTGCATTTATCTGGACCGTTAAGATGAAGATGTCGCCCCTGGTTACGGTGTCCGGACGTGATAGGTATGAAGACGGAAAGGGGCACATGCTTATGCGGGTAAACAATCTGGTAAATGTGGTGAATGAAACCGGCGAAAAACTGGATCAGGGCACTTTGCAGCGATTCCTGGGCGAGCTGGTCTGGATGCCCTCCCTGGCATTGAGCCCCTATATCCAATGGCAGGAGCTTGATGAAAATTCTGCCATCGCTACCATGACCTATAAGGGCACTTCGGGCAGTGGTACGTTTTATTTTAACGAACGGGGCGATTTTGTTAAGTTTGTAGCTTTGCGGTATATGGGAAACAAGGCCGATGCTCAAAAACTGCCCTGGATACTCACCGTAAACGATTATGCCATTTTTGACGGAATAAAAGTCCCTGCCAGTATGCAGGCAACATGGCAACTGGAACAGGGTGACTGGACGTGGCTGAAGCTGCGTATTTCCGATCTGCAATTTAATGTATCGTATGCTGAAGAAGCAGAGTAATAAGCATGCGCCGTTTTTCACTAACTTTGGAGCTTCGAAAACTTTAAAAACCTTTCTTATGTCAAAAATACTTCTGGAAAATATGGAGTTCTTTGCCTACCATGGCTGTTTTAAAGAAGAGCAGATTATAGGCAATCAGTTTATAGTGAATATGGAGATACATACCGATACCCAAAAGGCAGAGCACTCCGATCACCTCACTGATACAGTAAATTATCAGGAAGTTTATAATACCATTCGCGGGCAGATGGATATCAAAAGTCATTTGCTGGAGCATGTGGGAAGGCGAATGCTGGATGCGGTGATGGAGAAATTTGAAAGCATTACCTATGCCAAAGTGAAAATCAGCAAAATGCATCCACCCATGGGGGGCAAAATGCAATGCGTGAGTCTTGAATTGGAACAAAGCGCTCTCTGATTTCCCTTTTCTGTTGCATAAGATTATTTTTTACTTTTGCACCTTGCTTTTGCTTTATCAAATCATTTATTGTAGAAAAAATGGATACTCCCGAAAAAAACAATGTTGAACCCAAAGCTTCTCTGAACTTCCTGGAGCAAATCATCGAAAACGATATCACTACCGGCAAACATGGTGGGCGTGTGCTTACCCGTTTTCCTCCCGAACCCAATGGCTATCTGCACATTGGTCATGCCAAGTCCATTTGCCTTAATTTTGGACTGGCTCAGAAATACAACGGGAAAACCAACCTTCGTTTTGATGATACCAACCCCACCAAGGAAAGTACAGAATATGTAAACGCAATCATGGAGGACGTCAGGTGGCTGGGTTTTCAATGGCAGGAGCCTGTTTGGTATGCAAGTGATTATTTTGAGCAATTGTACGAATATGCCATTTATCTGATCCGGAAGGGTAAGGCCTATGTGTGCCAGATGTCGGCAGAAGAGATTAGCAAGGGCAGGGGCACCCCACAGATTCCTGGTGTCGAAAGCCCATGGCGCAACCAGAGTGTTGAAGAAAACCTTATGGACTTTGAGCGTATGCGCAACGGTGAATACAGAGAAGGGGAAAGAGTTCTGCGGGCAAAAATCGATATGGCATCGCCCAATATGTGGATGCGCGATCCGGTAATGTACCGTATTATGCATGCCCATCACCACCGTACAGGTGATAAATGGTGTATCTACCCTATGTACGACTGGGCCCACGGTCAAAGCGACTATATAGAAAGGATTACCCATTCCATTTGTACTCTCGAATTTGAGGTACACCGCCCCTTGTATGAATGGTTTCTTGATAACCTTGATATTACTGACGAAAGGCCACGCCAATACGAGTTTGCCCGCCTTAACCTGAGCTACACCGTAATGAGTAAGCGAAAATTGCTGCAATTGGTGGAGGAGAAGTATGTGAATGGCTGGGACGATCCTCGCATGCCCACCGTTTCCGGGTTGCGCCGCAGAGGATACACCCCCGCATCCATTCGCGCTTTTGCCGATAAAGTGGGTGTGGCTAAAAGAGAAAACCTTATAGATGTTTCACTGCTGGAGTTCTGTGTACGCGAAGATCTCAACAAAACAGCTCCCCGGGTGATGACCGTGCTCAACCCCGTGAAGCTCGTTATCGAAAACTATCCTGAGGGCCAGGTAGAAGAAATGTCTGCTACCATCAACCCCGAAGACCCTCAGTCTGGGGTGAGAAAGGTGCCTTTCAGCCGTGAATTGTACATCGAGAGGGATGATTTTATGGAAAATCCACCCAAGAAGTTCTTCAGGCTGGCTCCCGGAGCAGAGGTTCGCCTCAAATACGCCTACATTATCAGGTGTGAAGGTGTGGATAAGGATGAGAATGGAGAGATCAGCCAGATCCGTTGCACCTATTTCCCCGATACTCGCAGCGGAATGGAAACTACCCGTAAACCCAAAGGTACTTTGCACTGGGTAAGCACACAACACGCTGTAGAAACCGAGGTAAGACTTTACGATCGCTTGTTCTCCGTGCCCGAACCTGAAGATGTTGAGGAAGGCCAGGATTTCAAAGATTTCATCAATCCTGACTCTTTGAGTATTGTTAAAGGCTATTGCGAACCTTCGGTAAATCAATCCACATCAGGTCAGTCCTATCAGTTCGAGCGACTGGGCTATTTCTGTGTTGATAAAGACAGCACCTCTGGTAAGTTGGTTTTCAATCGCACCGTAGGACTGCGCGACTCCTGGGCAAAGCTGGAAAAGAATAACAACGACTGAGGTTGAACAATCTGCCGTTTTTTGAGTTTGAAGTGCTCAACCCTTCTCACGTAAATAAAAATGGCACTTCATCATTTATACCGCAAACAGCAACTCAATACAACCCTTGATAAAGCCTGGGCGTTTTTTGTGAAACCCGAAAATCTCAAAAAGATTACCCCGGCTTTTATGGGTTTTGATATACTAACTGTGAGTGGCCCCAGAGAGCTGCATGCAGGCCAGATCATTACCTATAAAGTGAAACCTTTTCTGGGAATTCCTTTTACCTGGGTTACCGAAATTACACATGCACAAAAGCCGTATTTCTTTGTGGATGAACAGCGGATGGGTCCTTTTCTGTTCTGGCACCATAAGCACTACCTGGAGGAAACTCCTGAAGGTAAAGTGGTGATGATCGACTCGGTGCACTACAAAGTTTTTTATGGCTGGATTGGATCTTTGCTCAACAAACTTATTGTGAGCAAAAGGCTTGAAACCATTTTTAATTACCGAACCAGGGTTATCGATTCTTTTTTTGTTTAACCCATGCTTTTTCTGAAACCAGGAAAAAGTTTCTTCCGCAGGTATTGGTTGTTAGGGATTTAATAACAATCCTATTAACGAAATAAGTTTAAACCATAAGTTAATCCGACATAAAACAAAGCTGTCTCAACCACCTGAAAAGGTTTGTGAGACAGCCTTTTTCTATTCATTTTGCACCGAAGGCTCAAGCTTCAGGCTACATATGTTTCCACAATCTTGCAGGTACCCTGAGGAGTAAGAGTAACAGATTTGAGTTCGGCTGGCAGCAGAAGGGTGTCGCCCGCCTGCATTACCTCAACACCTCCGGCATAATTGATCATGCAATTGCCTTGCAAACAGCAAAAGATCACGAAGGAGTCTACAAAGCTATAGTCAAATTCCCGCTCTTTGCTAAACTCCATCATTCGCGTGGTGAAGTAGGGTGATCTTACCAGTTCGGTTGGGGTGTCTTTTTCAAGTGAATACGGAGTTTTGTAATTATCATATTTCTGAAAATCTAGCACTTCAATTGCCTGTTGGGTATGAAGCTCCCTGTAGTTTCCGTTTTCATCCTTGCGATCCCAGTCATAAACCCGATAGGTAACATCGGAGGTTTGTTGTATCTCCAGTAAGGTGATGCCTGCTCCAATGGCGTGAATACGCCCGGCAGGGATGTAAAAAACATTTCCGGGCTGTGCCATTTCCACATTCAGTATCTCCTTCAGTCTTCCATTTTCAAGGAATTCAACATACTGCTCAGGGGGAACATCACGGTTAAACCCTGTAATGATCTCGGCACCAGGTTGGGCATCAACCACCACCCACATTTCGGTTTTTCCTAACGAGTTGTGATGCTTCAGGGCATAAGAATCGTCGGGGTGTACCTGAATAGAAAGGTAGCTGTTGGTGTCGAGGAGTTTGATGAGCAAAGGAAACTCATTGCCGTAGGTTTCAAAGACTTTCTCTCCAACCAGTTCGCCCATATAGATCTCTATCAGCTCACTGATGTTGTTGCCGGCCAGAAAACCATTGGTGACAACCGACAGGTTGCCTTCCACGCCCGAAAGCTCCCACGACTCACCGCAATTGGGAAGCGGCTGAAAATCCTTGTTGAAAAGATCTTTCAAACGGGTGCCACCCCATATTTTGTCTTTAAAAATGGGCTTGAATTTAAGAGGATATAACATGGTGTAGTGCGGTTTAATTACTCAGGCCATTTGGCTTGATCGGTTTCAAGGTCGATAAGTACTCCCCAGCTGATACTTACCAGGTTGTCGTCTTCAAAATAAAAATCCATTACTGCATCGCTGAAAGAGACCCTGCGCTCGCCCCACTCTTCATCTTCTATGTCGAGATCCGAAAAGCCATTGGCTTTCATCAGCTCGGTGATCTGTTTCTCATTGAGGTCGAAAACGGTTTTTCCAAACAGCACCACTTCATCGTTGTCAGTTTCGAAGCAGGTACAACGGTTGTTGAGATCTTTTTCGAAAAATACTGTGTGTCCTTCATCCCAGTAATTCCACACTTCTGCATCAGACTCATCAACCTCGCCCGGAAGATCTTCAATTTCCTGGGGCTCACCAAGGTAGTTTTCAACATCAGATTGTTCTGCTCCGAACTTCAGTTCGCCAAAGCCGATCAAAGGCTTAATCTCTAAATTATTGCTCATGGTTTGAGGATTTGTTATTGTGATTGATTAGGCTGTGAAAGATTTTGTTCATTACAACGGGTTGTTCATAACCGACCGTCTGTCAGGACCGAAGAATATTAATGGGTTCGCTGATTTGACATAAACAAACCTACGTATTTTTTGTCAGATTGCATGGGTTTTTTTATGGCAATCGGGCATTGTTTATAATTTATTTAAACGGAGAATCGGGCTCTTTGGCCATGTGGGTATAAACCAGCTTATCGGTATAGGCAGGAAAGAGTTTTCCCAGCAACACCGTTAGTTTTCCCTGTCCTGTAAGCACCAGGGTTCTGCGTCTTTTTGCAATGGCTTTCAGGATATGTAAAGCTACCTCATCGGGTTGCATCATGGAGGCCTCATCGCGGGGCGATTCGCCTTGTGTAGTGCCATCGTGGGCCAGTGCCGTTTTGCGGATGTTAGAGGCAGTAAAGCCGGGGCAGGCAATCAGTACATGCAATCCTGTTTTCAGATTTTCGGTACGCAGAGATTCCAGAAATCCATGCATGGCAAACTTGGAGGCTGAGTAGCCAGTGCGTGCCGGCAGCCCTTTGAAACCCGCTATGGAAGAAACACCTGCCACACTCCCTTTGCTTTGCAGCAACCATGGCAGAGCATATTTGGTGCAATAGACCGTTCCCCAGAAATTGATATCCATCAATTGCTTCATTACGCCCAGGTTAAGATCCGCAAACAAAGCCCGCATACTTATACCTGCATTATTGATCAATACATCTATTCTGCCAAATCTGGCAACGGTTTGGTCAATCAACCTGCGGCAATCCTCCTCTTGCGATACATCTGCAGCAACGCAAAGGAACCGCTCAGCAGGCCAGTTGCTTCGCTCAGCAAACTCTTGCATGAGGCTTGCTCTTCGTGCTGCCAGCACCACCTTCATTCCCAGTTGTATGGCTTCTGCAGCAAGGGCTTGTCCAATGCCTGAAGAGGCACCTGTTATGATGACTACTTTATCTTTCAGTTTATGCATTTTCTGAGGCTAAAAGTTTATTTTTGCCCATTGTTTTCGGAAAACCTTAGCAAAGGCAAATAAATCCTGCAAATATACGAACCATTAATTTACCTCTCCATGCAAATTGTCGAAGTAAAGGATAAAAAACAAAAACGCGATTTTCTGGATGTGCCCCGCATGATATACCGCAACGATCCTAACTGGATCAGCCATCTGGATCAGGATATTGAGAAGGTTTTTGATCCTGACAAAAACAAATTTTTTGGTTTTGGTACTGCCACCCGATGGGTAATGTACGATAATCAAGGAAACCTTGCAGGACGGGTTGCTGCCTTTATCAATCGTGAGCTGGCATACACTTACAAGCATCCGGTAGGAGGAATGGGGTTCTTCGAATGCATCAATGACAAGGAAGCTGCTTTCCTTTTATTTGATATAGCAAAGGAATGGCTTGAAGAACGAGGCATGCAGGCCATGGATGGGCCCATCAACTTCGGAGAAAAAGATCGATACTGGGGTTTGCTGGTGGATGGATTCTCAACCCCTCCTCCTTATCTGCTCAATTATAACCCTCCCTATTACCGCGGTTTTTTTGAAGCTTATGGCTTTCAGAATTATTACGAGCAATACGTTTACAGCCTCTCGCGCGATACCGTTGTGCCCCCCCTGGTACATCGTAGTTTCGACAGGTTGGTTACCACACAGGGGTATCGGTTTGTTGCTTTCGACCCAGGGCAACTGGAAAAATTTGCCCAGGATTTTATGACCATATACAATGAAGCCTGGCGCGATGTGCATAAACACTTTAAACCCATGACCCTGGACCAGGCCCTGCAAACCTTCAGGAGCATGAAGGCCATTGCCGATCCCGACCTGGTAATTTTTGCCTACCATAACGATCGGCCCATTGCCATTTTTGTGGGAATTCCTGAGTTGAATCAGATCTTCAGGCACCTGAATGGTAAACTGGACCTCTGGGGTAAAATCAGGTTTCTGTATTACAAAATGCGCAAAACCTGCAATACAGCCTATGGTATTGTTTTTGGAATCGTGCCCGAATACCGCAACAAAGGTGTGGAGAGTGGATTGATACTTACCATTCAGAAATCGGTAATGCAAACAAAAACCTACAACGATATGTACATTGCCTGGATTGGCGATTTCAATCCCAAAATGATCCGTATTGTTGAGATACTTAGCCGCAACAAAGTATTTACACTGGTAACATGGCGCAAGATGTTTAAACCCGAATATCCTTTTTCGCGCCACCAGGTGCTCGATTAGCCTTTGACATTCAGTTTATTGTTGGAAGTGGAGTAAAAAACATGGATAAAAAGTTCAACTTTTTTTTGGATTTTACAGAATAGGGCGTACCTTTGCACTCTCAAAAATCAGGGATAAAAGCCTGATTTTTTCTTTGAAAAGACAGGAGTGATTGACTTGGTAGCTCAGCCGGTAGAGCACATCCCTTTTAAGGATGGGGTCCTGGGTTCGAATCCCAGCCAAGTCACAACCCACAAAGCAAAGATCAAGGCGACTTGGTAGCTCAGCCGGTAGAGCACATCCCTTTTAAGGATGGGGTCCTGGGTTCGAATCCCAGCCAAGTCACAAGAAAAAAAAGCAGCATTTCTTTTTGAAGCGCTGCTTTTTTGCGTTTACGCCGGAGTGGCTTCCCTGTGGCAGGCTATTGGAAAGCTGCCATAAGGAGTTCTATGTCCTGGTAAGGAAGCAGGAAGTGCTCGCCAATGTATTGGTTGGTGAGTGTTCCATTAAACAGGTAAACTCCCTGCCTGACACCGGGGTCGATTTTAAGCATGTTTGCTATACCCCCCATTTCTCCGATGTTGAGTAATACCGGTGCAAAAAAGTTGCTGAAAGCATAAGAGGCAGTATGGGGTACGCGGCTTGCAATATTGGGTACGCAATAATGTGTTACATCATGCTTCTTGAACACGGGGTCGGCATGGTTGGTTACTTTGGATGTTTCCACACAACCTCCCTGGTCAATACTTACATCGATAATCACTGAACCAAACTTCATCTGTGCCACCATATCTTCGCTTACTACCACTGGTGTGCGGCCCCAGGGAGAGTGAATGGCTCCAATCACCACATCAGCAGTGCGCAGGGCTTTGAGCAAAACTTTGGGCTGTATAATACTGGTAAAAATACGTGTGTTGAGGTTGTTTTGAAGCCGCCTCAGCTTATAGATCGAGTTATCGAACACTTTTACCATTGCCCCCAGGCCCATGGCGGCACGCACTGCAAATTCACCCACAGTACCTGCACCCAGTATAACCACTTCAGTAGGAGTGATGCCCGAAAAGCCTCCGAACATCCTCCCTTTGCCAAATTTGTCATTGCACAGATATTCGGCAGCGATCAGGATGGATGTATTGCCCGCAATTTCACTCATGCTGCGCACCAAGGGAAATGTGTTGGTTTTGTCCTTTATCAGCTCAAAGGCAACTGCATTGATCTTTTTGGCCATCAGGGCTTTAAAGTACCCTGCAGATTGTATGGGAAGGCCTATGGTGGATAGAAGGGTTTGCCCGGGACGCATAAGATTTATCTCTTCTGCCGTAAGAGGTGCTATCTTAAGGAGAATATCGGCCTGAAAAACTTCCTTTTTTTCAAAAACAATCTCTCCTCCGGCTTCACTGTATTCGCTGTCGGGGAAATGTGCTGCCAGGCCTGCATCCTTCTCTACCATCACACGATGGCCATTCTGGGTAAGTAAGGATACTGCCTCAGGTGCCAATGCAACCCGCTTCTCCTGGTAGGCAACTTCTTTGGGTATTCCAATAACCAGGTTGTTTTTCTTTGTTCTTACCTCCAGGGTCTCTTCCTGGTGAAGCAACTTGCCCTGTGAGCTGAAAAACACGTATTCGGGACCTTTCTTATGCATATGCCTTTGAGTTTATGATGCGTTTGAGGGCGAATCAACCCTGATGTATCTTACCCCCTGCCGTTCTTCCAGATATACCCTGACACATGCGGCAGGGAGCAGGGTTTCAACCTTTTCAGGCCATTCGATAAAGCAATAATTACCACTGTAGAAATAGTCTTCGTATCCTATGTCATATGCTTCCTCAAGCTTTTTCATCCGGTAAAAATCAAAATGAAAAACGCTGTGTCCATCCGGCACCAGGTATTGGTTTACCAGCGAAAAACTGGGGCTGCCAACTGTATCGGTTACCTTAAGGTATTGGCATATGGCTTTAATGAGGGTGGTTTTGCCAACCCCCATACCACCATAGAAAGCAAAGATACGATTGTTTGCAAAGTTTTGCAGCAATTGCGCTGCAACCTGCTCCAGATTATCTTCTTCAAAGGGCTCAAAGGTTTCTTTCATGCGCTTTTATCGGGGTTTGAGATACACAAACGGAACCAGCATCTCTTCCAGCGAAATACCTCCATGCTGGAATGTATTGCGGTAATAGTTTACATAGTAGTTGTAGTTATTTGGATAAGCAAAAAAAGTATCCTCTTTTGCAAAGATATAACTTGAACTGATATTGGTGCGTGGTAAAAAGATATCCTGGGGATTTCTTACTTCAAACACATCGCTTTCTTCGTACTGCAGATGACGACCGGTTTTGTATCGCAAATTGGTATTGGTGTTTTTATCGCCAACCACCTTTACCGGATCCGATACCTTTATAGAACCATGGTCGGTGGTGAGGATGATATCGATCTTTTTTTCCTGCAAAAACCGGATTATGTCGAGCAGGGGAGAATGCTCAAACCATGAGAGGGTAAGAGAGCGGTAGGCCGCTTCGTCGTCGGCCAGTTCTTTGATAACCTCCATATCCGTGCGGGCATGCGAGAGCATATCCACGAAATTGTAAACCACCACATTGAGCTGTTTGGAGGTGTAGTTATTGATGTTTTCAAGCAGTTTCTTGCCTGCCCCCAGGTTGAGAATCTTGTGGTATTGAAAAGAAATATTGGCCCCCAGCCTCTTGAATTGCTCTCCAAGTAGTTCTGCTTCGAATTGATTGCGCGTACCTTCATCACCTTCCCCAATCCAGTATTTTGGGAACCGTTTTTCGATCTCAGAGGGCAGCAGGCCGGCAAAAAATGCATTACGTGCATATTGAGTGGCTGTGGGAAGGATGCTGTAATTGATATCCTCCTGCTCAACCCGGTAATGGTTTTCTATAACAGGTTGCAGTATCTTCCACTGATCGAAGCGCAGATTATCCACCACAATAAGGAAGCATTTTTCGGTTTGGCGCAGCAGGGGAAGCACTTTCTCTCTGATCACAATGTGCGAAAAAGCGGGTCTTTCATCCGATTTGCCGCTGAGCCAGTCGCGGTAATGATCCATTACAAAACGTGAGAAAACTGTATTGGCCTCTGATTTCTGCATCTTAAGGATCTCCTTCAGCCCATCATCGGCCGATTTTTCCAACTCCAGTTCCCAGAAGATCATTTTCCGGTAAATGCTCTCCCAGTCTTCCAGGCCCGGACGTGCGCTGATATCCATACTGATTTGCCTGAACTGCTGCTGGTAGCCCATGGTAGTCTTCTCACTTTGCAGCTTCTTGTTTTCCAGGTTCTTCTTAAGGGAGAGCAAAATCTGGTTGGGGTTTACCGGTTTGATCAGATAATCCGAGATATTGCTGCCTATGGCCTCATTCATAATGGATTCTTCTTCACTTTTGGTAATCATTACCACGGGTAGCCGCGGGTGTTTATCCTTAATGCGGGAAAGGGTCTCCAAACCTGTGAGCCCCGGCATATTCTCATCCAGAAAGATAATGTCATAGTTCTGGGTTAACACCATATCCAGAGCCTCATCGCCGCTTTTTGCTGTTGACACTTCATAGCCTTTGTGTTCAAGGAAAATAATGTGAGGCTTCAGCAGGTCTATCTCATCATCTGCCCATAATACTTTTATAGCCATATACTTGTTGGTTTTTTATTCATGATCGTTGTTTCGAAAAAAGTCTGCCCATCACATAGGGGGCAGGCTATTTCAAAACGTTTTCATGTTGTTTTATTGCCCTGCCTGCAATAATAATTGTTATTTGCTCAATTCAAAAATTGTTCGCAGGTTGTTTGGCGTTTGTTTGTTTTACAAAACAAAATAATCAACCAGATAAAGGTACAGCTTTTTAAGCTATTTGTCCATAGCCCGATACAGTTAAGAGGTATCTGTATCTGCTCTGGTTTTCGCTCAACCTTTGGCTGTTTAGGGCTTCAGTATGCTTCATAAACCTCCGGAGTTTCCGGTTGGGCGATGGTGAAAATTTTACCGGTTTTTATTTATATCGAAGCAACACGTTTAAATTTAGTTTAGGTTTGTAATAGTTTAGTGTTTTTTGCGACCCATACAATGTTCATGAAAGATCAAACGCAGTTGACCCCGCCCAATAAGCTTAAAATATTCAATGATCCGGTTTACGGTTTCATCAATGTGCTATATCCCTCAGTTTTTGATATCCTTGAGCACCCTTTTTTTCAAAGGCTACGGCGTATCAAACAGCTGGGGCTAACCCATCTTGTTTATCCGGGGGCGCTGCATACCCGTTTTCAGCATGCCATGGGTGCCATGTATCTGATGGGGCAGGCTATAGATACCCTACGCAGCAAAGGACACCCCATTAACGATGAGGAGGCCGAAGGGGCTACCCTGGCCATCCTGTTGCACGATATCGGGCATGGGCCTTTCTCGCACGCGCTGGAGGCTACCCTGGTTGAAGGGATGCATCATGAGCACCTTTCGTTGCTGTTTTACCAGCGTTTGCGCAATATAATGCCAGGGCCTGTAGATTTGGCTATGGAGATATTTCTGGGGGCTTACCATAAAAATTTTCTCCATCAGCTGGTGAGTGGCCAGCTTGACATGGACCGGCTCGATTACCTGAACCGCGACAGTTTCTTTACCGGCGTTTCCGAAGGGGTAGTCAGCTACGATCGCATTATAAAAACACTAAATGTGGCCGGCGATAAACTCGTTACGGATGAAAAAGGGATCTACTCTCTTGAAAAATTCATCATCGCACGTCGGCTGATGTATTGGCAGGTATACCTCCACAAAACAGTGATATCGGCAGAGCAACTGCTGATTACCATTCTTAAAAGAGCGAAAGAGCTGGCACGCGACAACATTGCGCTTTTTGCTACTCCTGCCTTTCACCGGTTTTTGGCCAATGATGTTAAAGCAGCTGATTTTGAAAAGGATGAAAGCCTTTTGAACCATTTTGCCATGCTCGACGATTTCGATGTTTTTACTTCCATCAAAACCTGGGTAGATCATCCCGACAGGATATTGTCGGATCTGTGCAGGCGGCTTGTATACAGGAAACTGTTTCGTATCGAAATACAAAAAACGCCTTTCCCTGACCAGTATGTTGATAATTTGCGTAGTATAGCTCAGGATAAACTCAGTGTTGCCCCAGAGGAGATCCAGTACTTTATTCTTCAGGGAGAAACCCAGAACAATGCCTATGACCCAGGAGTCGGAAACATCTGGATATTGCAGAAAAACGGAGAAATTGCTGATATGGCTGAAATTTCGGACCAGCTTAATATCAGGGTACTCTCAAATCCGGTAAAGAAATATTACCTTTGCTACCCCAAAGAAATTTTGGGATATGACCAGAAATAAGGGCTATAAGCTGTTGATAGACAATCGTTTTGAAGTGAAGCCCCGAAAATTTGAAAACGCATATAAACACGTAATTTTTTTATAAATGGAATTCTCAGCCAAACAGATTGCAGATTTTTTAAAAGGAGAGATAGAGGGTAATCCCGATGTGAAAGTAAATACCTTATCAAAAATAGAGGAAGCACAGGAGGGGTCGTTAACCTTTCTCGCCAATCCGGCATATACTCCCTTTATTTATACCACGGGGGCAAGCATCGCCTTGGTAAACCGTGATTTTATGCCCGAAAAACCTGTTTCTGCCACCCTGATTCGTGTAGAAAATGCCTATCAGTCGCTGGCTTTGCTGCTCAATTTGTATCAGCAAAGCATGCCCCAAAAGTCTGGTATTTCCTCCATGGCAAGTATAAGCAAAACTGCCAGCCTTGGCAAAGACCTGTATGTGGGAGAGTTTGTATCTATAGGCGAAAATGTTACCATTGGGAACAATGTTAAAATATATCCCAATTGTTATGTCGCCGATAACGTAGTGATAGGGGAGGGCTCTAAGCTTTATCCGGGCGTAAAGATATACGAGAATTGCATAATTGGCAAAGAGTGTACCCTGCACTCAGGTGCCGTAATTGGAGCCGATGGGTTTGGGTTTGCCCCTCAAAGTGACAACAACTACATAAAAGTTGCCCAAATTGGCAATGTAATCCTGGAAGACTATGTTGAGATCGGAGCCAATACGACCATCGACAGGGCTACCATGGGTTCTACCATAGTTCGTAAAGGGGTAAAACTGGACAACCTTATTCAGGTTGCCCATAATGTAACAATTGGTGAAAACACCGTTATTGCGGCCCAATCGGGTATTGCCGGCTCCAGCAAAGTAGGCAAAAACTGTATGATTGGAGGGCAGGTAGGTATCAGTGGGCATATAACCATTGGCGATGAGGTGAAAATTGCAGCCCAGTCAGGATTATCTTCAAATGTAAAAAACGGTAAGATCATTATGGGTTCTCCCGCTTTCGATCATGATAAATATATAAAGGCATACATTCACTTCCGGAATTTTGAAAAGCTTATCAAACGTTTGGATGAATTAGAGAACCAACTTAAGGAACTGAAAGGGTGAGTAATCCCCGCTGCCATTGGGTTTGTTCAATGGGCCAATGATCTGGAGGATGTTGCCTCCGCCAGAGAAAAAAAGCCACCAAAGCAACCCTTAAATGTCCTTAAACTCAGGGATAAATAAATAAAAATCATATCTTTGCCTGATTTTTAAACAACAATTTTACTTCATTCGCACAAACTCATTTTTAATCAGGAGGTTTCGTTTACAAACCCCCAATTGGATAATATATACTGTATGATCGATAAACAAAAAACCATCAAATCTTCTGTTACTGTATCGGGTGTTGGCTTGCATACAGGTCAAACGGTTACTCTTAGCTTTAAACCCGCTGCCGAAAATACTGGCATCCAGTTTGTCCGCACCGATCTGGAAACTCCGGTTGTAATTGAGGCAGATGCCGATTATGTTATCGATACTTCAAGAGGCACCACCCTCGAGAAAGATGGTGTAAGACTGCTTACAGTTGAACATGTTCTGGCCGCAATTACGGGTTTGGATATTGACAATGTGATTGTTGAGGTAGACTGCCAGGAAATGCCCATTATGGATGGTAGCAGCAGGTTTTATGTGGAAGCATTGCAAAAAGCGGGTATTGAACACCAGGAGGCACCCAGGGAGTACTTTGAGATCAAGGATACCATTCGTTTCTATGACCCTGAAAAAGATTGCGAGTTTATAGCAGTTCCCGCCGATCAGTACCGTATTTCATGCATGATCGATTACAACTCAAAAGTGCTGGGTTCTCAGTATGCCACCCTCGACAACCTTGCCGATTTCCATAAAGAGATTGCCCCTTGCCGCACTTTTGTTTTTCTTCATGAACTGGAGTATCTTCTCAAACAAAACCTCATTAAGGGAGGCGATCTGAGCAATGCCATAGTTTATGTTGATCGGCCCGTTGAACAAAATGAACTCGACAGACTTGCTGAACTGTTCAATAAACCCTCAGTTGCCGTCAGAACCGAAGGTATCCTGAATAACCTGGAACCCTATTTTGAAAATGAAGCAGCCCGCCACAAACTCCTTGATATAGTTGGCGATCTTACTTTGGCAGGAGTGCGTATCAAAGGGCAACTCATTGCACGTAAACCCGGACATGCCTCCAATGTTAAGTTTGCCAGAGAGATCAAAAAAGAGATCAAAAAGCGCAAAGCGGAAGAAATGATCCCCCACCATGATCCCGACCAGCAACCCCTTTACAATATCAATGATATCACAAAGATGTTGCCCCACAGGTATCCATTCCTGCTGGTAGACAAGATCATCGAGATGAGCGAGTCGCATGTGGTAGGGGTGAAAAATATCACCATGAATGAATCCTATTTTACAGGGCATTTCCCCAGTGAACCTGTTTTGCCTGGCGTGCTTCAGATCGAGGCCATGGCACAAACCGGAGGAATTCTTATTCTATCTACAGTTGACGATCCGGAAAACTATAGTACTTACTTCATGAAAATTGATAATGTGAAGTTTAAACAAAAAGTCATTCCCGGCGATACCCTTATTATGAAATGCAGCCTGATTTCTCCTGTGCGCAGAGGCATATGTCATATGCGCTGTGTGGGGTATGTGGGCTCCAAAATAGTGATTGAAGCCGAACTCATGGCTCAAATTGCGCGAAACAAGTAAAACTTAACCAATACGATTGCCCATTAAAAAAAGTGTTTCCACCTGAACCGGTTCTGAGGGATTTGTTTTTTATTCTGATGCATCCCCGAAAGAACCAGGTCAGGTAAACTTATCATAAACTAATCATCATTCAATGAATCAACCTTTAGCATACGTTCATCCCCAGGCCAAAATTGCCCGCAACGTGGTTATCGAACCTTTTGTAACTATACACAAGGATGTAGAGATCGGTGAAGGAACCTGGATCGGTTCAAATGTTACCATCATGGAGGGAGCCCGTATCGGGAAAAACTGTAAGATATTCCCCGGAGCTGTTATCTCTGCCATCCCTCAGGATCTCAAGTACGAAGGAGAAGAAACTACCACCGAGATTGGCGACAATACAACTATTCGGGAATTTGTAACCATCAACAGAGGTACCAAAGCCAATATGAAAACTGTAGTGGGCAATAATTGCCTGCTGATGGCTTATGTGCATGTAGCGCACGATTGCGTGGTGGGTAATAACTGTATTCTGGCCAATGCTGCTACACTTGCAGGCCACATTACTATTCAGGATTTTGCAATTATTGGAGGCCTTTCGGCAGTGCACCAGTTTGTAAACATCGGGCCACATGTAATGATCTCAGGCGGATCATTGGTTCGAAAAGATGTACCCCCTTTTACCAAGGCTGCCCGCGATCCTCTTTCCTTTGTAGGAATCAACTCCATCGGATTGCGCCGAAGAGGTTTTTCTGCTGAGAAAATCAATGAAATCCAGGAAATCTATCGTATCATTTACCTGAGAAAGCTCAATGTTACCAGAGCTTTGGCAGTTATTGAAGCCGAACTGCCTGCCTCACCTGAAAGAGATGAAATTCTATCGTTTATTTCCAACTCCAGCAGGGGTATCATGAAAGGTTATTCTTTCAAAGAATAAGAAAGTCTTGTTGCTTCAACAGGGAGGTGGTCTGCCCCAAAAGGCAGAGGCTTCCCTGTTTTGCTAATTAAACCCTCTTCCTTCGTTTTTTTCGTTTATGCAAAGCATTCACCTGAATTCATGAAAATTGTACTGGATAACATCGGCAAAAGATATATTCACCAATGGATATTCAGGAATGTATCTATGGAGTTTGATCCGGCTTTACATTACGGTATTCTGGGCAATAATGGAAGTGGTAAATCTACCTTGCTGAAAATTATCTCCGGCTTTTTGCACCCCACCGAGGGTTCTGTGAGCTGGCATTCAGAAAGCCGCGTATCTGCGGATGAAATTTTCAGGTATATTGGCATTGCATCCCCCCACCTGGAACTGATTGAGGAATTTTCGCTGCACGAAACCTTACTCTTTCACCAGAAATTTCGCCAATGGCTGCCCGGGCACGATGTGAAAAGTATCATTCAATTATCCGGCCTTTCCAAAAGCAAAGATAAACCTTTGAAGTACTTTTCGTCGGGAATGAAACAGCGCGTAAAACTGCTTTTGGCTGTTATGAGTCGACAGGAGGTGGTAATTCTGGATGAGCCATGCTCCAATCTTGATGAAAGATCTGTAGAGTGGTACCGCAATCTGATAACCGATTACACGTCAAACCGCCTGCTTATAATAGGATCCAACGATCAGCCAACAGAGTGTTTCAGCTGCAGTCGTTTTTTGAATCTCTCAACCCATACTGCTAAGGTTGCAGGGTAGGGTTTTGGGTTTTGCCCATAAACAGTATCGCATTGGTGCTCCGTTCCCTTATCACATATAGAAACGGCCTGTCGGCCCTGAATACAGGCACACTCACAGGATCGGCTATGGCGGTTTTCCTGATCATAACCACTGCAGTGGAAGCAGCTGCCTCGGTGCCTTCTTCCTTCACTTCAATAAAAGCCTGATGGATCACTTTATCGATTTTCAGATCGTTTAAAGGGGTCATGGCTGAAAAATCAGCCTTATTGCTGAATGCATCGGGCATTCCCATTGCAATAAGAGTTTTCTCCAGGTCCAGGCGTGAGCGTATGCTGAAAGAGGGGAAAAAAACTTCCACTTCCTGCATGGAGAGTTTGTTTACTTCATTATCCCATAACGGTCCATCCCATTTTTCGAGAATAGAGCTAAGCGTATTGCCTTCGGATGGGAGCAGAACCAACATGGAAAAATCGTCGCCTTCATAGGGTAGCTCCAAAAGCTGAAAATCACGCCCCTGGTAAAAGGGGAGGGGGTGTTTCATGTACATCATTGATGTTTGCACGCTCCGGCCAGGTTCAACGAAAAAAGAAGCCTGATGAGTAGCCTGCTTGTCGAAAGCAGTTTGCCATGCCGATAAAAAGTAAATTGCATTCACCAAAACCAACCGGGTGTCTTCTACAAGTACACCAGGCTGAATTAGGTCGCGGATAAGATCATTGGTGTGCGCAGCAACCCATTGATTGATCTTCTGGCGTATGGCTTCACGATCGCCCAGGTAGTCGACCGGGAAGAAAGCTGACCGAAACCATGTGTTGATCAGCTCAATATACTCCTGATGAAAGGGATAACCCTTATGAGGCCATAATGCATTGGCTACGCTAAACTGCTTTCTTTCTGCTCCTGTGGCCTCAATTTGCTTTGCCCATTGAGCGAATTCAGGCGTAAAGTTATTCACGGCCGGGTTGAAATGCATGGTTTGGCTGAATTGTCGTGCGGTTTCTCCCGCAGAGCCCGGATATACCATAGCCATTGCAGTGGAAATGCTGAAGGGTGATAAAACCAGATTTTCAGTTGTATTCCTTTCCAGGGCAGAAAATAACTCAAATGCAAAAGTGTTGTTGCTCATGGTAATATCGTTGTGGGTGAAAGCACTGTTTCTGTGAGGGTTTGCTGTTCTTTGGGCACCACTGCAAGATAACTGTAGCAGCAAAGCAATCAAACACAAACGTGCCAGGAGAGAAGAGGTCATGAGTTGGAGTTTTTGTTGGTGAATACAGCTCAAAATACAGTAGTCGTAAGGTAATTAGCTCGATAACGATGATCAGGCGTGATAGTTGGATGGATCCAGATCGGGGAAAGTGAGTGTTACCAGGGTGCCTTTGTGCTTTTCGGACTCCAGGCTGATTTGGCCCTTCATTTTATCGGACAGCGATTTGCATATAATCAAACCCAGACCCACTCCTCTTTCGTTGCGTGTGCCAATAGTTTTGGGGTGAGGGGTGTCTAATCTGAATACATTTTCAATTACCTCCTTTTCCATGCCTACTCCTTTGTCTGCAATGCTAAGTACATTGGCTCCGTTGGTTTTGTGAAGGCTTATGAGTATCTCGCCCCCCGGGTTACTGTATTTGATGGCATTGGATAGCAGTCGTTTCAGTATGCCCTGAAAGGCAGCAGGAGCATTGGTCATAATGGCTGGAGCCAGGGGTTTGATATTTACATGGAGTTCTTTTTGGTTGATGTATCCAGAATGGAGTACAACCACCTCTTTGGTTAATTCAAGGGCATCAAAGGTTTGGATGTGCAGTTCTTCTTTTCCCTGTTCTATGGTATCCCATTGTATGAGGTTGTCAAGGAAAAGGTAGAGTGAGCGGCTGTCTTCTGTAAGTATTTGCGAGAGCTTAAGAGCCTCATCCATATTGGCATCAGGGCTTTGCAACTCCTGATGAAGAAAATCTGCAACCCCCTTTACGCCCGTAAAGGCATCCCGGATATCATGTGTTACAATAGAGAAAAACTTGGTCTTCAACAGGTTCATCATCTGGATCTCTTCCCTGGCACGCTTAAGCTGTACATGGGTTTCGAGACGGACAAGCAATTCTTCCGATTGAAAAGGTTTGCGAATAAAGTCTACAGCACCCGCATGAAAACCTTTCAATACATCTTCTGTTTCTGTTGTGGCAGTAAGAAAAATTACCGGTATCTCACTGGTATCGGGGTTTCGCCGCAACTCACTGCATACCTGGTAACCCGTAAGCCCTTGCATTAGCACGTCAAGTAAAATAGCATCGGGTTTGATCTGGCGCACCATCTCAAGAGCTTTCTCGCCCGAATCAACGCTAAAAAACAGAAAGTTTTTTTTGAAGAGCAGTCGCTCAAGGCTTTTAATCACCATCGGATCATCATCTACTATCATGATCTTGAATGGCATTGCTTTTCTGTTATGATTTGTATCCATACCCGAAGGTTTATATTAAGTTTTGAAACGAACATGTTTGCGAATTAAACACAACCGATGCCGCACCTGTGGCAGAGCTCAGCGAAGCTAAAATAGCAAACATGGAGTTCCATCCGACCTGTTCAAAATAATTTATTTTCGGATGAAACTTGCATGAGCACTTCGGCTCACAAAAAAAGATGCAAATAGACATGCGAGTTCCATCATTCCATAACTTTCAAATTTTATTATGATGAAAGATAAGGCAAGTTACTAATTTTGTGAATAACCCCCCGTGTATTTTTCCCAAAATGCTTGCGTGGGGTTGCTGATTTACGTTTACATGGGGCCCCTGACAATGCACAGATGCAGTCGAGTCGTTGTAAATCACGTAAAAACCCTTGGAGAATCTGTGGGAAAAGCCTTATATTTGTTGGATTGATTTGGTGCAATTCATTGAAGAGTAATTTGGTTAATTCGTTGGTTTGATGTAATATGCATCTATTAAAGAGCTCGACCAAGTTTACTATATAGAATAAAAACGAGTTGTAATGAAAAAATTGTTTTACCTGTTCCTGGGAATTGTGCTGGTGTTGCTGTTTCCCATAGACACCAGTGCACAGTCGCGCTCTCCTGTTCAGGACCGACGCCCCACTGTTAGACCTCCCAGCCAGTCGCGTCCGCCAGGGGGTACACGCCGCCCTTTGCAGTTATCGCGCAGGAGCCAGCTGATGCAGCAGTTCGGGTGGGATATCGGAGGTAATATCGGTACATCTCATTCCCTTACCGACGTTAGTGGCAGCTCTGTAGAGCAAAGGCCTTCATTTCTCAACACCCAATGGAACACCACCAGCATTAATGCAGGCGTTTTTGCAAGGTATAAGTTTCATCCTCTCATTGCGGTAAAAGGAGCCTTGAACTATGGACATATTCATGGAGCTGACTCGCTTGCAGAAGGTCGATTGAGAAATTTCTATTTTTCCAACAACGTTTTTGAGTTCAGTGTGGTGGGTGAGTTTTATATACCCAAGTCCTCTCCCAACTTCCCGCTAAACGTATACGGATTTGTGGGCATGGCAGCCTTCTATCACAACCCTCAACTGACGGTGCCCGATCCCGATAACTTTGAATTTGACGATTTCAGTAAATTTCAACCCGCCATTCCTATGGGACTGGGATTGTATTATTCGCTGCCGAATAATTTCAGGATAGGATATGAAATAGGTTGGAGAAAAACCTTTTCAGATTACCTGGATGGTTTTACACGTGTTTGGAGTAAAGGCTATGACAGCTATTACTTCAACAAACTTACTGTGAGCTACTTTATTCCTGACCGACAGGGTTGGGCCAGACCAAGGTTCTGACAAAATCTGCCACCTCAAGGGTGGCTTTTTTTTGGGCTGTTGATAAAGATTTAATCCCGGGTTATTTATATTTTGGTTATATTTGACCACTAAAAAGCCGTGTTTGGCAGCTATGTTCGTTTTTTTTTCTCTAAAAAACAATCGCATCAGGTCAAATTAGCAGGCTATTGGATTAACCACCATGAATTACCATACACTGATCATAATCAAAACCTTTTCACGCATGCCCCAAAAAAATACTCTTTTACTGGTTGCTGTTTTGTTGTTTGTTTTCCCGCAAAATCTTTTTTCGGAAGAAGAACGATCTACAGAGCAGAACATTCAGATTATTGAGCAAAACCTGGAGCAAGAGTTTCAACAGTTTTTCTCCGACAACTTTTTCAGGCGTCTGTTTGGGCTCTCCAAAAAGACCGAAGCTCAAAAACGTAGCCGTTCTCAAAGACATGCTACTTCCCGCCCCGAACGCTATAGCCCTCCTCCCAGCAGTAGCCAAAACCCAGAATCGCAGGGTGGAAGAAATCGTAACCTCCCTTCAAGCGATATGTCGGCTGTGAGAAATACTCCCAAACCACCGTTGCATTCTTCCATGAGAGACCAATACTATGGATTGGGTCTTTGGGAATTGGGCCTGTCGGTAGGTACTTCTCATGCCATTACCGATCTGGGTATGGGCAAGAATGTTGCCTTTGGCGATTTTGCAAGCTATCAGACCAGCAACTTCGGTTTGAATATCGGGTTTTTTACCCGCTATCGCATGAACGAATGGTTTGCCCTTTCGCTTGGGATGGATTTCCTTACCCTTTCGGCAGAAAATCCGATGGGTGAGACTTTCAATGATTTTGAAGTGGCACGGTTTACCAATGATGTGTTCGAATTCTTTACCAAAACCGAGCTTTATATGCCTGGCTTGAGCCGAAGCCCATTCGATCTTTACGGATTTGTAGGTATTGGTATTTTCTTCAGCGATGCCCGGGTTTACAATTCTCAGGGAAGACTGGTAGATCTGCAGATTGATTACAGCCAGGTGCAACCTGTAATACCCATGGGTGTTGGCTTTGCCGTTCAGGTTACCCCTACCTTCAGGGTGGGCTATGAGTTTGGATGGAGAAATACAATTTTTCACTATCTTGACGGAGTTAAACTTAATGGCGATAAATACGACCGGTATTTTCTCAATGGCTTAAAACTGGGCCTTACATTCTGATTTTACCATTTTTAAGTTTTAGGGTTTTATCCTTTTGCTGTTGTTTGCTATCTTGCAAAAGCAAAATGATAAAACCTTTTTCTTTTTAATTTACCCAACCATGCACAAATTCCATTGTTTTCTGATTGCCCTCTCATTGTTTAGTGTGATTTCTCTTTTTTCGCGCACTGCCATGGCTGGAGGCAATGAATGGGATCAGTTTCTGGCTCAGCGAGCCCGAAGCCTTGAAACCTGCCATGATCTGGATAAACTGATTGAGGCTGCCGGATCTGCCCGATTGGCACTTTTAGGAGAAGCCAGCCACGGAACACATGAGTATTATGTTTGGAGAGACTCCATTAGCCGGCGATTGATTGAGGAGAAGGGGTTTAATTTTATTGCTGTTGAAGGAGATTTTGCCAGTCTCTTCGAACTCAACAGGTATGTTAAAAATTTGCCCGGGGCTGCTTCTTCAGCCCGGGAGGTACTCAGCTCGCTCAACCGGTGGCCGCTATGGATGTGGGCAAATCAAGAAGTGGAAGGGTTGGCTGAATGGCTGCGCAGGTACAATGATACTCTCCCGGATCAGAAAAAGATTGGGTTTTATGGTATTGATGTTTATGATGAGTGGCGGTCGATGGAGGCAGTGCTTTCATTCCTGCATCAGGTTGATCCGCTCCTGCACACAAAAGCTCTTCAATGGTATGGATGTATGGCTTCATTCTCAGGCAATAGTTGGGACTATGCAAGGGCCGTACAACAAGGTATGCAGCCCTGCACTTTGCAATTGCAGCAGGTTGTACAGTTGCTGGAAGAGAACCGTGACCGTTGGAATCATATTAATGATTACGACTACTTCTTTGCTTTGCAAAATGCTGTGGTGAAACAAAATGCCGAGAAGTTTTACCGCAAATCACTCACCCGCCAGGATGCCTCCTCATGGAATGCACGGGTACAGCATATGCATCAAACCGTTAACAGGCTGTTGGATTTGTACGGAACCGGATCGCGCGGAATCGTTTGGGCACATAATACACATGTGGGCGATGCAAGGTTTACGGATATGTTTCAGGCCCGGCATCAGAATATTGGACAACTCAGTCGTGAGCATTGGGGTCCGGAACAGGTTTTTATTGTAGGATTTACTACCTATAAAGGAAGGGTACTGGCTGCCCGCCAATGGGATGCACCTATGCAGGAAATGCGTATAGCTCCGGCCCGAAGAAACTCAATCGAGTACATCCTGAACCGACAGGGAAAACCTGCTTACTTTGTGTTGTTTGATGATCATTCGCGTACGCATCCGGATCTGTTGCGTGCCCGTGGGCACAGAGCCGTTGGGGTTGTATTCAATCCGGCCAACGAACCCCGCCAATATGTGAACACCCAATTATCACTGCGCTACGATGCTATAATCTTTTTCCACAACACAAGGGCACTAACACCTGTGTCGCGCTAGCAGATTACCAGGAGTGTATGCTGTGGGGTCAGGAGTTGTTGCGCAGTCCGCTCAGAGGCTGGGCAAAGGTTTCTACATCGGTGCCGGTAATGGTCTTGTCGCATAGAATGGCAAGTCTCTCAATTACATTGCGCAGCTCTCTGATATTACCGGTCCAGGTAATATGTTGAAGTGCCTGCAAAGCATCAGGTGTAAAGGTACGCGGGGCCATGCTGTTTTCCTGTACAATCAGATCGAGGAAGTGATTGGCAAGCAATGGAATATCATCCACACGTTCGTTGAGCGAAGGCACCTTGATTAAAATAACACTCAACCGGTGGTAGAGGTCTTCTCTGAAATTGCCCCGTTCTATCTCCTTATGAATATCTTTATTGGTGGCAGCTACCACACGAACATCCACATTGATCTCTTTTTCTCCTCCCACGCGAGTTATTTTGTTTTCCTGAAGGGCACGCAATACTTTTGCCTGGGCTGCCAGGCTCATATCGCCAATTTCATCGAGGAAAAGGGTGCCGCCGCTGGCAAGTTCAAAATTTCCTTTTTTCTGCTTGATGGCAGAAGTAAACGAGCCTTTCTCATGTCCAAACAATTCACTCTCAATCAATTCTGAGGGGATGGCAGCACAGTTTACCTCAACAAAGGGACCCTTAGCCCTGTTACTGAGCTCGTGCAGCCACCGGGCCACCAATTCCTTTCCCGTACCATTGGGTCCGGTTACAAATACTCGCGCATCGGTGGGGGCAACCCTCTCTATCATCTCCTTGATTTGCTTTATGGCCTGCGAATCCCCAATCATGTCATAGGTTTTGCTGACTTTTCGTTTCAGCACCCTGGTTTCGTTAACCAGAAGGCTTTTGTCCATTGCATTGCGCAGGGTTATAAGCATTCGGTTGATATCGGGTGGTTTGCTGATAAAATCGTAGGCCCCTTTTTTGATAGCCTCCACTGCCGTTTCAACTGTGCCATGGCCCGATATCATTACAACCGTATTGTCAGGATTGTGAGCCATGAGTTTGTCCAGCACTTCAATGCCATCCATGCGTGGCATTTTAATATCGCACAATATAACGTCGTAGCTGGCATTGGTGGCTTTTTCAAGTCCTTCAATTCCATCTTCGGCAAGGTCTACATCAAATTTTTCATACTCCAGGATATCTTTGAGGGTATTCCTGATGCTTCTTTCATCGTCAATTACAAGGATACGGGGCATAGTAAGAGAAAGGGGGTTAAATGGCTATTTTTCGGGCTATCATATCTGCAAGAACACCTTCTTTTAAAGCATAGGAAGAGTGGTGCACGTTTTCAATTTTATACCGTTTCTTCACGTATCGGATAAAAATACTGGCAAAAACGATGGTGTCAACACGGTATTCGACCAGGCCTGGCATGTTTTTCCTCTCGGCTTCAGTGCTCGCCAGCAGCCTGCGGTGCATAGCCTTGAGTTCGTCATTGTTGAAGGTGTAGAGTTTACCTGTGGTCTCACTTTGATTCTGATCTGCCCTGATCATATCTGCCAGTGATTCAAAACTTCCTGAACAGCCAATAAGGGTTTCGATCTGGTGTTTTTTCATTTGGCTGTTGAGAGGTCCGAGGATTTCCTTCAGGTGTTCCTTGAGGGCAATCACCTGCTCAGGGCTTACAGGGTCGGAAGGTTTGAATGCCTCTAAAAGACGAGACGCGCCCAGCTCAAAGCTTTTCTTCCAGTGAACCTGGTTGTCGGAGGCAATAATAAACTCAGTACTTCCTCCTCCGATATCCATAATCAATACAGGCTTGGTTATGCCTTCCATTGCCAGGTTTACACCCTTAAAGATATATTGAGCTTCAGTGTCGCCATTGAGCACCTGGATGATAATGCCTGTTTTTTCAAGGATTTTTTTTACAAATTCAGGCCCATTTATCGTACTACGGATGGCAGAGGTGGCAAAGGCTTGTATGGTATCGGCCTTATGCTTTTTTGCGAGATCCACAAATTCCAGAAAGGCTTTGTATCCCCGTTCAAAGGGCTTTTGGGCAATACGGTTTCCTGCCAGTCCACCCTCTCCCAGCTTAACACTTTTCTTTGTGTTGAGTAAAATCCGATGCTCCCCGTTAAACTCAAACTCGGCAATCAATAGGTTGAAAGTGTTGGTGCCACAATCAATAATAGCTGCAATCATTTATTTGTTTTTTGATAGACCTTACTTTGGTATTACAAATATAAAAAACCTGCCCATGGTACAGTATTTTTTCTTTTAAAAGTGCCTGAATATTAATATCTTATCCATTTCCATAATTCTCTGTATGAGATCTTTTTGCCATACATCAGAATTCCCGTTCTGTAGATCTTTCCGGCAAACCATGTGGTAGCCAGAAAACCTGCAATGAGCAGCAATGCCGAAATTGCAAGATCAATATTGGGTACTCCGAACGGAATACGCACCATCATAATGATAGGGGAGGTAAGGGGAATAATGGAAAGCCAGAAGGCTACCGGTCCGGCCGGGTTGTTCATAACCATTTGTGCCATGATGATCGAGAAGATCATGGGTATGGTAATGGGTAGCATAAACTGTTGTGTATCGGCTTCATTATCCACAGCCGATCCTATAGCAGCAAAAAGTGCAGCATAAAGCAGATACCCTCCCAGGAAATAAAAAATAAAACTCAGCACCATTACCCATACATTGATAGCCTTTAGCCCCTCAAGAAGCTCACCGGCTGGTGTGCTTTGTTGTTGTACCTGCTCCATACGAGCCTGTAATTCTGCTGCATTGAGCGATTGAGCTGAGGTAACATAAATGTTTTCCTGAGAAGCAAACCGAAAAGTCTCGGGCATGGCCTGTTCTACAGATGCCACAATGGCAAGGGTCAGAAACACCCAAATCAGAAACTGGGTAAGGCCCACAAGGGCAATGCCAAGGATCTTCCCCATCATCAGCTGAAAAGGTTTTACCGAAGATACGATGATCTCAACAATGCGATTGGATTTCTCTTCCATTACTCCGCGCATCACCTGGGCTCCAAAAAGAAAAACAAAAAAGTAAATCAGAATGCCGCTGAATATGCCAAGGCCCATACTCACCTCGGGGTAATCGGTTTTTTCATGTCCATCCTTAAGCAGACGGACGGTGGGGATGCTGATGCGTGTTTCTATGGCTGCAAGTACTTGCGGATCAATGCCCGCATTGGCAAGTTTCATCAATTCAAACTCGTTCCTTATGATGGACTCTGCGT
Source organism: Bacteroidales bacterium (assembly GCA_046291875.1). Taxonomy (GTDB): domain Bacteria; phylum Bacteroidota; class Bacteroidia; order Bacteroidales; family UBA7960; genus SKVR01. The sequence goes on from JBKBSF010000018.1 coordinate 86,459, forward strand.
AGACTTTTGCATTTATATTGATCGCTTTTTGTGTAAACATACGCAAGGTAGAGGGGGCCTGAAAAGCGGTTACTGGTATATGAAGCACTGCATCAAATTTACCATCTTTCATCAGCTCTATGGCCGTATCTACATCCACATTCAGATCTGTGAATTTTACATTGTTGGCATCCCTGAACTCGGTGTAAAACAAACGTGTGTCATCTACCAGGGCAATCTCGTATACACTGTCTGAGAGGGTTGCAATATAAACCGGAACAATCAGCAGCGAGGCCATCAGCAATGGACCCAGCAATGTCATTACAACAAAGGATCTCTTTTTTACCCTGCTCAGGTATTCTCTTTGAAGTATAGTGAAGATCTTGTTCATTGGAAGATATTAGGGTTCGGTAGGTAAAGCATTGATTCTTGGTGTCGGGTTTGTTGGGTTAGACCTCAGGGCAATTGGATTGTGGTATCAGGCATTTAAGTCTGCATGTTTTATAAATTCATCCTTCTGCATTTCCATAGGGTATTTGCCTGTTACCGTTTTGATGAAAATATCATTCATGGTTGGCAACTCCTCTTTGAAGCTGTGCAATTGCAACTGGGGTAAAATATGCTCAATAAGCTGGTTGGCATTGCTGCCCTGTTGGAGCTTTACTTTTAACCTGATCAGCCCATCGCGCAAAGGTTCTTCCTTGAGCAGTTGGGCAAGGGGAGAGAGTATCTGGTTCAGAGATGCTTTAGGGTTGCCCACCTCAAGTGAAAACAAGTTGGTTGCATGAGCTCTTTTCACTTCCAGGAGATTGCCTCCGAGAATTTTCTCCGATTTGTTGATCAGTACGATATCATCGCAGAGCTCCTCCACAGAGTTCATGTTGTGTGTAGAGAAAATAATACTTGTACCTTGCTGACGCAGTTTGAGGATCTCCTCTTTGAGCAGATTTACATTGATGGGGTCGAAACCACTGAAAGGTTCATCGAAGATCAGCAGATCGGGTTTATGGAGTATGGTAATGATAAACTGTATTTTTTGCTGCATTCCTTTGGATAACTCCTCTACCTTTCGGTTCCACCAGGGCATCAGATCGAATTTTTCGAACCATTCTTTCAGAGCTTTGCGAGCCACCGGAGCTTCTACATTCTTGAGCCGTGCCAGGTAAAGGGCTTGCTCGCCGGTCTTCATCTTTTTGTAGAGCCCCCTTTCTTCGGGCAGATAACCAATACGGCTTACGTGGCGGGCATGGAGTTTCTCTCCGTTGAAAAATAAATTACCCTGGTCCGGAGCAATGATCTGATTGATGATCCGGATCAGGGTAGTTTTGCCAGCACCATTGGGGCCAAGCAGCCCGAAGATCCCCTGGCGGGGAACTTCAATGCTTACGTTTTTTAGAGCCTGGTGCTGTTCATAGCTTTTGTAAATATTTTCTGCCCTGAAAATTGTATCCATGTTGTTGGATTTGTTTGGGGATGTCTGGATTATTTCGGAAAGATAATAATTTTCTGTGTTTTTTGAGCTCTGTGCAGAGGCTCAATTATGCTATCAGTTGAAATAATCTTTCATGCGTTCAAAGAAGCTTTTGTCTGATTTCTGGGGGTTAGGTTTAAAACTGTTGGAATTGGCCAGTTTCTCCATAATTTGTTTTTCTTCCTTGCTGAGGTTCTGTGGGGTCCATACATTGATGTTTACCAGTAAGTCGCCTCTGCCGTATGCATTTACAGATGGAAGTCCTTTGCCTTTCAATCTGAGAACCTTGCTTGATTGTGTGCCAGGCTCAATCTTAATACGGGCTTTGCCTTCCAAAGTTGGCACCTCAATGGTAGTACCCAGTGCTGCTTCCGGGAAACTGATGTAATGATCGTAAAGAAGATTGTTGCCATCGCGGATAAGACTTTCGTGTTTGACTTCTTCAATGAGCACGATCAGATCGCCAGGTATTCCCCCACGTGCTGCAGCATTGCCTTTGCCGCTCATCGACATCTGCATGCCTTCTCCAACACCCGCAGGTATATTGATGGTTATTACCTCCTCACCTTTTACAATACCATTTCCAAAACAGGTTTCGCATTTTTCAGTGATGATCTGTCCTTCACCCCCACATGAGGGGCAGGAGGTAGTGGTTTGCATTTGCCCAAGGAAAGTGTTGGTAACACGGGTTACCCGGCCAGAACCATTACAGGTTGTGCAGGTGTGATAGGAAGATCCTCCCTTGGCACCACTTCCGTTGCAGGTTTGGCAGTTTACATATTTGGTTACCTTAATCTTTTTTTCAACCCCTTTCAATATCTCCTCGAGGGTAAGCTTCACTTTTATGCGAAGGTTAGACCCTTTGTTCACCCTTCGCGAACGGGAGCCTCCACCAAAGCCACCTCCGAAACCACCACCAAAAGCACTTCCGAATATGTCGCCAAATTGACTGAAAATGTCTTCCATCGACATGCCTCCACCAAAGCCACCTCCGTAGCCGCCTCCTCCATTGCCCATGCCCGCATGCCCATAACGGTCATAACGGGCTTTCTTGTCGGGATTGCTCAAAACCTCGTAAGCTTCAGCAGCTTCTTTAAATTTTTCCTCCGCTTCCTTATCTCCGGGGTTTTTATCCGGGTGAAACTTCAGTGCTTTTTGCCGGTAAGCCTTTTTGATCTCTTCGGCGGTAGCATTTTTCGAAATATCCAGTATATCGTAATAATCTCTTTTTGCCATTGTTCAGTATTTTTAGTTTGCTACCACTACTTTGGCAAAGCGCAACACTTTGCCATGGAGCGTGTAGCCTTTTTGTACCTCGTCAAGAACCTTCCCCTTTTCTTTTTCACCTGGCGCTGGCACATGGGTAATGGCCTCGTGGAAATCGGTATCGAATACTTCTCCTATACTGGGTATTTCTTCCAATCCTTTGTGCTTAAGGGTTGTGTTGAGCTTTGTACGGATCAGGCCCAATCCCTCGGTGAGTGTGTCGAGGTCGGGGTTTTCTATGGCCGATTTATAGGCACGGTCCAGGTCGTCCACTACAGGCAGAATGGCTTCGATCAGATCGGCAGAGGCCGTCTTGGTAAGTTCCTGCTTTTCGCGCAGGGTGCGTTTGCGAAAGTTGTCAAATTCAGAAAACAAACGCAGATACCTGTCGTTGAGTTCTTCGTTTTTTTCTTGCAGGGTTTTTATCATAGTATCTTTAAGTTCCAGGGTGTTGGATGGGTCCTGCTGTTCATTAATTTCCTCATGGGAGGGCTCAACCGGTTGGTGGTTTGCCATAGAATCCTTATTTTCTGCATAGTCAGAATGGCTGCTTTGAGATGACTTTTCGTCAGAAGCAGAAGTTGTATGTTGCATTTCCGGATTTTGTTTTTCTTTATTTTGCTTGGTCATAGCTCTTCTAAAATTTTATCATGGGATGGTTTATGAAAGCCTTTTGCCTTGTGCAAGATTTTTGCCACAGGGCAAAGCAGGTCAAATTGTCAGTTTTGTTTTGAGGTTTACAAACGTTCAATATGAGCTCCCAGAGCTTTGAGGCGCTGATCTATATTCTGGTATCCGCGGTCGATCTGCTCTATATTATGAATAATGCTTTTGCCCTCAGCACTCAAGGCTGCAATGAGCAATGCTACTCCTGCTCTGATATCGGGTGAGGTCATCTCCAGAGGCTTCAGGGCATATTGCTTGTTAAGTCCGATTACCGTAGCCCGGTGGGGGTCGCACAAAATGATTTGCGCCCCCATATCTATAAGCTTGTCTACAAAAAACAAGCGACTCTCAAACATTTTCTGATGAATCAGTACGCTACCTTTGGCCTGAATGGCAGCTACCAGCACAACACTGAGAAGGTCGGGAGTAAAACCGGGCCATGGGGCATCGCTGATGGTTAGAATACTGCCATCAATAAAAGTTTCTACGGTATACTGTTGTTGCTCTGGAATAAATATGTCGTCGCCCTTTAACTGGAACTGGATTCCCAGTTTCCTGAATACATCAGGAATAATCCCCAGTTCTTTGTATTGAACATCCTTAATGGTGATTTCGCTCTGGGTCATTGCTGCCAGAGCAATGAAGCTCCCGATCTCAATCATGTCTGGCAGCAAACGATGGGTGCATCCGCCCAGTTGATCTACACCTTCAATGGTAAGCAAGTTTGACCCCACACCACTAATACGGGCTCCCATACTGATGAGCATCTTGCACAATTGCTGCAGGTAGGGCTCGCAAGCTGCATTGTAGATGGTTGTTGTACCTTTGGCCAGCACTGCTGCCATAACTATGTTGGCAGTACCGGTTACCGATGCTTCATCCAGCAGCATGTAGCATCCTTTGAGTTGGTCTGCCTTAATGGAATATGCCTGGTTCTGGGCGTCGTATTCAGATTGAGCACCCAGTTTTTTAAGGCCTATAAAATGGGTGTCGAGGCGTCGGCGCCCGATCTTGTCTCCACCAGGTTTGGGTATACTGGCCGCTTTGTATCTTGCCAGTAAAGGACCTACAATCATCACCGATCCTCTTAAACGGGCTGCCTTGGCTTTAAATTCGGACGATTGCAAAAAATCCGTATTGATATGGTCGGCCTTAAACGTAACTGTGCTTTTGGCCGGACGACTGATCTTTACACCCATATCTTGTAAAAGTGCAATCAGATTGTTTACGTCTATTATATCGGGGATGTTTTCCAGGGTTACCTCATCCTGGGTAAGAAGTGTAGCACATATTACCTGGAGTGCCTCGTTCTTGGCTCCTTGTGGAGTGATCTCCCCTTTAAGTTTTTTACCACCTCTGATTACAAAAGAACTCATATCTAACAGCTTTTTAAATGACAAAATCCCGATCACCTTCTTAAGCAGTAAAGAGCAGGCAAACGGGGTTTTGCGCAGATTTTTTATTGGATTGAACCCAAGATCAGAAAAGATCTATTGCTTTTTATGTTTTTTCTTGTGTTGCATTTTGCTGCTCCCTTTTGGCCCTGAATGTTGTTTTTTCTTGGGAGTAGTGCCCAGACCTGCACCAGCGGAGAGAATATCTTCGGTATTGCTCAGTTTGATGTTGTTCAGGTTTAGTTTGCCTTGCGATAAAATATGAAGGTGGCTGGCTATTTCTTCATCCGTTACAGAGTCGCGGTTCCAGTTCAGGTAAGATTTTTTCAAATGATTGGCAATCATCTTCACCAATGCATTCTTTTCTTCTCCTTCTTCAAAATCTTTGGCTTTTTCTATCATCCGCTCAATGTATCTTCCATAATGACGGAAGGATATGTGATTGGCAGGATAGTTTAATCTTTCGGGCTTTTTTTGAAGGGTTTCGGCTGAGGGGATGGGGTAGGGAGAGTCTACATCCAGTTCAAAATTCGACATGATGAACAGGTGGTCCCAGAGTTTGTGCTTGAAATCGTTTACATCACGAAGGTGGGGGTTGAGCTGGCCCATTACCTGAATGATTGCCTTGGCCTGGTGATTCCGCTTTTCTCTGTCCTCTTCCGACATGATCATTTCAATCATTTTCTGAATATTGCGGCCATACTCAGAGATGTTCATCTTCGAACGTTGCGAATTGTATTCCATAAAGAAAATTGCGATGTTTGGCTAATAATTGTTCCGGTTTCCCGGTTGAGGGCTTTAAAGGATAAGTGTTTTGAAACCCCTCGTTTTATATGTTGCTATATTGAATGCTGTTTTGTGGTGGATAAGGATACCGCCCCGGATTGGTTCAAAAAATGAACTGTTACTTGGGTTACTGTCAGGACATGCTGCCTTAAGAGCGGAATGGATTACCCCGTGAAGTACAGCCACCAAATTAACTTTTCAGGGGGGTATTGAAGGCATATTGCCTGGCATAATGGTATTGACAATGAAGTCAATGATGCTGCAAATTTACCAAAAAAACCTTATCGCTTCCAATTCAGTTAAGAATTTTAAGTTTGGCAAACTTCAATAATAGTTGTTTTTTGCCAAAATTATTGAAAACAACAGTGGCTTTAGCATTTTCTCCCTGTCCTTCCACTGCTTCGATTTTCCCCATTCCAAAGCGTTGATGTTGTACAATCAGTCCTGGTTGAAGATCATTGGCGGTAAGGCTTTGGAAAAGAGAATCGTCGTCGGGGCTGGCAGGTGCGGGTTGTTTTTCCTGTTCCTCATTAGGTTGTGTAAAACTCTGTCGGCTTTGTGCAAAACTCTCACTGGTCCAGGATTGTTTTTTCATCCCCTGGGGTGATGCATAGTTGAGTACACATGCCGGATTGAGCTCATCGATAAACCGGCTGGGTTCACAAATGGAGAATTGACCGAAACGAAACCGGGTTTCCGACCAGGTAATGGTCAGTTGTACCATCGCCCTGGTTACTGCAACGTAAAACAACCGTCTTTCTTCCTCCAGTTCCTGGCGCGAATTGAGCGATAACTGTGAAGGAAACAGATTCTCCTCCACACCTACCAGGAAAATATGGGGGAACTCAAGCCCTTTGGCAGCGTGAATGGTCATCAGGGTTACTTTATCGGTGTCGGTAGGGTCTTCCTTCTGGGTATCTGCATCAGTCATCAGAGCAATATCCTGCATAAAAACGTCAAGTGTTTTAATGCCAGATTCTCCTTCCACATCGGCAGGCATCTCGGAGAAATCCTTCAGAGCATTGAGCATTTCTTCCACGTTTTCTTTGCGTGTTACTCCTTCGGGGCTGTCGTCTTCGTGGTAATGTTTGAAAATGCCTGCCGAAGAAGCAATGCGTTTCCCCATTTCAAATGCATTGTATTGGTTGAGCTGGGCACCGAAAGCACGGATCATGGTAACAAATTCCTGGAACCGTTTTTTTACCCCTGCGTTTACATCCAGCTGATAGGCATCGGGGTTTTCTGCTACCTGCAGCAAGGACGCTTGTTTATCGTTGGCGGTAACAATAAGCTTTTCGATACTTGTTTTGCCGATACCCCTGGCCGGAAAATTTACAATACGCAAAAAAGCATCTTCATCGCTGGGGTTGATTACCAGTCGGAAATAGGCCAGCAGATCCTTGATCTCCTTTCTTTGGTAAAAAGAAACTCCCCCGTAAATACGGTAGGGGATATTCATTTTGCGCAAAGCTTCTTCCAGCGATCTGCTCTGGGCATTGGTACGGTAAAGAATAGCAAAGTCCTTATGAGCCAGTTGCCGGTTCATTCTGGTTTCGAAAATGTTGCGGGCTACCAATACCCCTTCTTCACTTTCGCTGGAGGCTTTCATGATTCTGATCTTTTCTCCGGGATCATTTTCCGTCCATACCTCTTTCTTGATCTGATCTTTGTTGTTGGCAATTACGCTGTTGGCCGCATTAACAATGTGCTGCGTAGAGCGGTAATTTTGCTCCAGTTTAAATACCCGGTTGTCGGGGTAGTCTTTCTTGAAATTAAGAATGTTCTGGATGTTGGCTCCGCGGAAAGCATAGATGCTCTGGGCATCATCTCCTACCACACAGATGTTTTCGTTGTTGGCCGCAAGCTTTTTAACAATCAGGTATTGGGAGAAATTGGTGTCCTGGTACTCGTCAACCAGGATATACTGAAATTTGAGTTGATACTTATATAATACGTCCGGAAAATCGCGCAGCAGAACATTGGTGTTGAACAAAAGATCGTCGAAATCCATGGCCGCAGCTTTTCGCAGGCGAGCCTGGTAAAGGCTGTAGATAAGGCCCAGTTTGGGCTTGCGGTTCTGAATGTCGTAGCTTTGTATCTCAGCATCTTCATTATAATCGATAGCCGAAATCAGATTGTTCTTTGCATTGGAAATACGCCCCAGAACATAGGATGCATTGTAGGTCTTATCGTCGAGTTGCTGCTCCTTGATGATAGCTTTCAGAAGCCGTTTCACATCGTCGGTATCGTAGATGGTAAAGTTGGATGGAAAGCCCAGTTTGTCGGATTCTATGCGAAGTATTCTTGCAAAAATGGAGTGAAAGGTTCCCATCCACAGCGATTTTGCCTTCGAAGCTCCTACCAGGTGAGCAATACGCTCTTTCATTTCGCGGGCAGCCTTATTGGTAAAGGTAAGGGCCAGTATATGAAAGGGATCAACTCCTTTGCTCAAAAGGTAGGCAATGCGGTAGGTAAGCACACGGGTTTTTCCGGAACCTGCACCGGCAATTACCATTACAGGCCCATCGGTGCTTTCAACAGCCTGCCGCTGGGGGTCATTCAACTCCTTTAAAAAGTCAATCATGTACCAGAAACATTGAAGTTTTATTTACTTAAGCTCTTCTTTTCTCACAAGCAGAAAACAAACTGCAAAGATAGAATTTTTGCCTGTGCTCAACTTGTCATTTTAAACAAAGACCATTCAGGGGCCGCATTGTTCGGTAAAGAATGTTTTAATTTGCCGGTTTTTGTATTTTTATCCCCTCAACACTGCTGGGTGCACCAAAAATCCGAGAAATCGTTTCCTGAAAATGTATATAGTTGATTGAATAAACACCTGTAAATCTTGTAAAAACATGCAAAAAAAACGACAATTATTAATTTTCCTGAGTATACTATGGTTTAGTGTACAAGGTATTGCCAACCCTCCTGCAGCACAGCAATCCATGGATGAATACTTTTACAATCTCAGGCATCGTATTGATATGCTGGAGAAAAAAATTGATGATGTACTATGGTTTGAAAGGGTAGGAGATGTAGCCTATGTCGATAAGGTATTCCTTGCGGGTGCCCCGCCTCGTAATCACGAGAATGCCACCACCCTTTCAGGCAGAAATCCGATCAAGTTCTGGAGTTATGTATTTATTCCCAGGGGCATTGATCCATCCAAAAAGTATCCGCTCATTGTATTGCCACATGGGGGTGTGCATGGCGATTTCAATACTTACTATACACATATTATTCGTGAGCTGATGGCGCAGCAGTACATTGTGGTAGCGCCCGAATACCGGGGTAGTATTGGTTACGGGCGCCTAACCTACGAACTTATCGATTACGGCGGACTTGAGAATGAAGATGTAAACATTAGCAGGCAGTATATGGTCGATAATTATAGTATTGTAGACCGCAATCGGGTTGGGATTATGGGCTGGAGTCATGGGGGCATGATTGCACTGATGAATATTTTTCAAAACCCACGGGCCTACAAATGCGCCTTTGCGGGTGTGCCCGTGAGCGACCTGGTGGCACGTATGGGATACATGCGTCCTTCCTATGAGGATTTTTTTTCAGCAGATTATCATATCGGTCAACGTGTTGATCAGAATATTGATGAGTACCGCCGCAGATCTCCGGTTTTTCATGCCCATAAGCTTGAAACACCTTTGCTGATCCACACCAACACCAACGATGAAGACGTACATGTGCTGGAAGTAGAAAATCTTATCAATGCACTCAAAGCCCATGGTAAGAGATTTGAATACGAAATTTTTGAGGATATCCCTGGAGGGCACTCCTTCGACAGGATGGACCATGCCCAGGGGCGTGAGATACGCTTCCGGATTTATAAGTTCC
>JBKBSF010000001.1:0-178530 GCA_046291875.1 Bacteroidales bacterium
CATTAATAACAATATTAACAATGTAAATTAAACTTATATTTGTAAAAAAGTTGTCCAACTCTATTAGACCATTTCACATATTGAAATTAAGCTTTGTGCTTCATAGGTAAGAATGAATTCTCAATAGTCCGGATGCTAGAAGTTCTCAGCAAAAAGAGTGTCCGGTAAACAGCAATTATGTACATTTTCGCACATAATTGCTGTTTCTTATATCCCGGCGTTTGAGGTGTAAATAATGTAAAATGTGTGTTTTAGCGCGTTGGGTGCAGATTTTGATTAAGGGGAAGTCAAAGTAAAACACAAATGATCGGAAGCTACCCACTCTCTCATTTGAGAGTGGACGGCGTTGCCGCTTTTTTGATGTCTGCATGTTATAAACAAAATACCCCCTTTACCAGATACTATGTTTGCAAGTTTTTTTAACAATAGGTTCATTATTCCTGATCGAAGCCAGTTTTCAACGGCTTTGGGCAGTACATGGTCACTTTTTGAAAACCTGATGGATTCCCTAAATAATGCTTATGGAGGCTCCTCGCCCGAATGGAAATACTATGGGCCCCAATCGGGTTGGGTACTTACAGCAGTGCTGAATACAAACAATCTGTTTTTTGTAATCCCTTGCAACGGTTATTTCAAGGTGGCAATTACCTTTAGTCAGAAAGCTTTCGATACTTTCTGGGATTGCGTTCTTTTGGATGTATTTGAAGATCAATGGAGAGAAACTTCCCGCTGTGCCGAAAGCGGCACTTTGCAGTTTGATGTGAAAAGGGAGGCTGATGTTGTGGAGGTTTTCCGGCACATTGATTTTGAAATGGCCGGGTGTTAGGATGACCTGCTGCATTTTCTGTTGTTGCGGTGAGATTACCGCCTGAAGTCCCTGATGAAGCTTTGTATCTCTCTTCGTACACTTACCGCTTCGGGGTAGGTATCTACATAGCCGATGCGGGCTACAAGGTGAATGGGTTGGTTCAGGCCCAAAGTCTCATTCACCTGGGTTTCAAAACTTTCCTCTTAAATCAGTTGGTTCATGGGATGAAAGCCTATCATCAGGTCCCTGCACTCCAGGTGCGAGCGCTGGTATAGCCTGCCGGTGTTCATCCAGTCCTCAGGTGTGTTGCCGGGCTGCGTAAAGACCAGCCACCCCGCGCAGTTTTGGGTCTGGGCCAGGGCTTTGTTTACCCCTGCATCCACAAAGGATTTCTTTTTCGAGTCGTCGGGCTTAAAGAACCGGCTCACCATAAAGCCACTTATCCCGTTGATCCCCATTCCCGATGTTGTAAGTCCATCACGTTGGGTTTTCACATCCCTGTTGGAGAAGCGTATCCAGCTGGCCAGCTCTTCCTTGGCATCCTCGCGGTTTGCCTGTTGCGTATAGGCTTCAAGGTTTGTTGCGGATAGGTAACGGCCTGCCTCGCTTTGCAACGTGAAATAGTGTATGCTGGCTGTGTTCTGTCCGGTTAAGATGTTTATATGCTCAATGCTGAGGGTGTCTGTCCTGAAAGGAACCCTCAATGTAGCCCGGTTTTCGAGCCTGGATATTTCGTGAAGGATACGTTCTTGTGGCTTCAGGCTTATCTCTGCCACCAGGTTGTCTTTGCTGGAGTTGGCAGTAAGGAAAACGTTTGGCGCATAACCAAAGTATTCTGAGGCTATGCATAAGTTCTCGATGAAGGCCCCCAGAGAGATGTATATGCCTCGTGCTGTGGGGTCAACAACATGAAGTTTCCTGGAGAAATCGGCCCTTACCAGCAATAATGTATCGCTGATGATGTCTACAATCCAGGGTTGGGTGTTGTGAGTGCTGCCAGCGAGCGATGCATAGTAAATGATCCGCTCTGTGTCTGAGCTGGCTTTCCGGGTTTGGGTTAAACTCTCGCGGGTGGTGATGCAGTTTGTCAACATAATACTTGTAATTAAAAGTGAAACGATTTTTTTTGACCTGATCATAACTTGTTGTTTTTTGGTGATTGGAAGCGATAGATTGTTTCGCTCCCATTAAAGAGGTGCGCCCGAAGGCCATGGAAGATCCTCTGAATACTGGTGTTCTCAATCAGGGCCCTTGGAGATACGATAGAGATCCACCATTATACAGATTGATAGCCTGCACAAAAGTAGGAGGGTGTCGGAAGGGGATTTTTGATAAATGTCAAAAAAACTAGTATGAATATCCGCTTTCTTGCCACTATGGCATTTCGTTTAGATAAAATGTTTTGCCAGGTTTGTCTCGGTTGGTTAGCTTCACATTCAAACGGCCTTGCAGAACCGAGGCCCTTTTCGGGGCCGAGCTCAATGCAACCTTTTAAAACGATATATTCGCATTATTTTTCGGTAACAAAACAAGGAACGAAGCGGTTAAAAAGATTTGCAGACCCGCACTACACTGCAATTTGGTTCAAGGCATTTTGTTTTTTGCGGGGCCTTAAATCTTTCAGCGAAGAGACCGCAGTTTTGTCGAAAAAAGCTGCGAAGCCTTGATTTTTTGCAACTTTTTCATCAAGGAAAAAGTTGAAGAAAGAAAACAAATATCGAATGAAGTATAATGCGGTTGGAAAAACAGACACAAAGGTAATTACTGGCAAGATTGCGGATAAGCATATTGATTAATGTCCTTCCTTGCAATCCTGCCCCCTGGGCATTATGAAAGAGAACAAGCCGAAAACCATTCTTTGCCGGCAAAGCCTGTTATATTGGCAGAAGCAGTACTGGTGGATCCCTTGCTTCGCTGCGGGATGACAGTGTGAATTCATTTCAATCCAAGGGAGTATATCTCTTTTTTAGGTACATTTGTAGTAATAAACCCATTGCTATGACAACAATTATCACCATAAAAAAAAACAAGCCCGCCTTCAGGGCCTTGATATTGTTGGCCAAAGAGCTGAAAAAGTCTGACGAGTCTGCTATCCTCATTGAAGAGGAGGCTGAAGTAAGCCAGTTTGAACTCAGCGAACCTTCTACCTTAGGCGAAGACCCTGAATACTACCTGAATCTATTAACCGATTTTCCTTCATTGGAAGAAATCCGGAAGAAAGCATGGCCAGGGATCTGATTATTCTTGACACTTGTGTGTTTATAAAAGCATTCCGAAAGGACCCAGACGCCTTAAAAGTAATCAAAGACTTTAAAGGTAAGGCATCCTATTCCGTGATTACGTAACTGGAGCTTCTTGTCGGGGCATCCACAAGCATAAGGAAGCAAGCAGTGAACAACATTCTGGGGTCTTATTATGAGATCTATCTCAGTAATGCGATATCAATCAGGGCCGCCCAAATAATGGAAAAATACGTTTCGGGGCAACGAAATATTTCTGTTCCAGACTGTCTGATAGCTGCCACTTCAATGGTTACAGGATTTAAGTTGTTGACCTATAATCAAAAGGATTTTGACTTTATCGACACAATAGCTCTTTATGAGTTATAGTCCTGTCTCTGACCCTGCTGTAAAAAGCCAAAATCCATAAAAGCTCTAAGAAATGAAGCCGCACACTCAGGGATTTGTCCGAAATCCTGCCCCCTGGCATTATAAAAGAGAACAAGCCGAAAACCATTCTTTGCAGGCAAAGCCTGTTATATTAGCAGAAGCAGTGCTGGCGGATCCCTTGCTTCGCCGCGGGATGACAGGGATCCGAATTATCCTTTACTTTTAATTTTTCACTTTAGCCCCCCAACCGAGCCGAAGGCGAGCTCAGCGAAGCTACCCCTCATTCCCCTCCCCGCCTCCCCGCCCCTGCGGTAACCCACCCCCCCCATTTTCTCCAACATTCCGCAAAACCATCAACCACAAACCCACATTTTTGGTTAATTTTGTCTGTTGTGCCCACGCGGCCTGCCGTCAACCCTGCATCACACCCACCTGGAACCTTACAACCAAAGGATGGGAGTGAAATGGCGAAGCTGTAATTTAACAGGAATAGATCCTTAACAAACCTACAAGATGCTTAACGACAAATCTGTACTGATCACCGGCGGAACCGGTTCTTTTGGAAAAAAATTCGTTGAAACCATATTACAACGGTATCCCAACCTGAAAAGACTAGTGGTGTTCTCCAGGGATGAACTGAAGCAGTTCGAAATGGCTCAGGCCTACCCCAGAGAAAAATACCCTCAGTTAAGATTTTTTATTGGCGATGTGCGGGATTATCCACGTTTTAAAAGAGCCTGTCAGGGAATCGATGTGATCATACATGCCGCTGCACTGAAGCATGTGCCCGCAGGAGAATACAACCCCGACGAGTTTATAAAGACCAATATCGGGGGAGCCCAGAATGTGGTAGATGCAGCATTGGGCACTAATGTTAAGGTGGTGGTGGCACTGTCTACCGACAAAGCAGCCGCACCAATTAATTTGTATGGCGCCACCAAACTGGTTTCCGACAAACTGTTTATTGCAGCCAACAACATCAAGGGATGGCGTGATATCAGATTCTCTGTGGTAAGGTATGGCAATGTTATGGGCTCCAGAGGATCGGTAATTCCTTTCTTTATGGAAAAAGCCAAAACATCGGATGTGCTACCCATCACGCATAAAGACATGACGCGTTTTAATATATCGCTGGAGGAGGGTGTGGAAATGGTGATGTGGGCCATCGAGCATGCCATTGGAGGTGAACTGTTTGTGCCCAAAATCCCGTCCTACAATATTGAAACTGTGGCCAAAGCTATTGCGCCCAATGCCAAACTGGAGTATGTAGGTATTCGCCCCGGAGAAAAACTGCATGAAGAAATGATTACCGAAAGCGATTCTTACAATACCATTGAATTTGACCGGTATTACGCCATACTTCCCTCCGACTCCAACAAAGAAAAATACCTGAAACACTACAATGCCAAAGAAGTAAACAAGGGCTTCAAATACAACTCGGGCACCAATGACGAGTGGATCGATGTGGAGCAAATGAGGGAGTTGATACGGAGGTTTGTAGATGAGAATTTTGTGCCATTTTAAATCCACAAAGGGACACAAATAGAGCACAAATTGCCTCAAATCATATGGAAAATTATTTACTGAAGGAGGAGTGTTATAAGGTAATTGGAAGTGCTATGAAGGTACATAATGAACTAGGATGTGGTTTTTTAGAGCCAGTCTATCAGGAAGCCATGGCCATAGAATTTGAAGACAACCAAATCCCTTTTGACAGAGAAAAAGTTCTTGATATTACTTATAAGGGAAAGGTTCTGAAAAAGAAATATATTGCAGATTTCATGTGCTATAATCAACTAATTGTCGAAATTAAAGCCATGGAAGCACTGGCACCCGAACACACCTCTCAGGTTATTAACTATTTGAAAGCTACAGGACTTAAGATTGGTTTACTAATAAATTTCGGGACCACCAAACTCCAGTATAAAAGAGTAATCCTTTAAAAATGATTCGTGCACATTTGTGATCCCATTTGTGCTAATTTGTGGATAAAAAACTATGAATAAAATAATCCCCTACGGTCGCCAGCACATCACCCAGGAAGACATTGCAGCAGTGGTAGAAACACTGCAATCGGACTTTCTCACCCAGGGACCCAAAATAAAAGAATTCGAAGACGCCTTTGCAAGCTATATTGGCTCTGAATACGCTGTGGCTGTTTCCAATGGCACTGCCGCACTGCATCTTTGCGCCCTTGCATTGGATGTTCAGCCGGGCGATAAGGTCATCACCACCCCCATTACATTTGCTGCATCTGCCAATTGTGTGCGATATGCCGGAGGAGAAGTGGTTTTTGCTGATATTGACCCCAGCACCTACCTGCTGGATATTGATGAAGTAGAAAAACTACTGAAAGCATCTCCCAAGGGCACTTACAAAGGTATCATCCCCGTAGATTTTGCCGGACGCGCTGTTGACCTGGAAGCCTATCGTAAATTGGCTGACCAATACGGCTGCTGGATCATTGAAGATGCCTGCCATGCCCCGGGAGGTTTCTTTACAGACAGCAAAGGACAGCAACAAAAGTGTGGCAATGGGCAGTTTGCCGAGCTGGCCATTTTTTCTTTCCATCCCGTTAAGCACATTGCTTGCGGCGAAGGGGGAATGATTACCACCAATGATAAGGTATTGTACGAGAAACTCCTGATGCTCCGAACCCACGGCATCATAAAAAACAACGATCAATTCCAAAACCCCTTATCCCTTGCAATGGGCCTGCAAATTACAAATAACCCAACCCTCAATGACTCATTGTCCAATGACCGAATGACCTCTCCCCCATTGACCAATGACCCAATGACCAATGACCCAATTCCCAATGACCCAATTCCCAATGACCTAATGCCCAATGATCCAATACCCAATACCTCAATAACCAATGCCCCAATTACCAATACCTACCCCCTTTGGTACTACGAGATGCAGGAACTGGGGTTCAACTACCGTCTTACCGACTTCCAGGCTGCACTGGGCTTAAGCCAGCTCAAACGCGCTGATCAAGGACTACAGAAGCGCAAAGAAATCGCCGCCCGATACGACAAAGCCTTTGCCGGTCTAATGACCAATGACCCACTGACCAATGACCTAATGGCCAATGCCCAACCCGGCCACGCCTACCACCTCTACATCATAGAAACAGAAAAGCGCAAAGAGCTTTACGATTATCTCAGAGAAAAAAACATTTTTGCCCAGGTACATTACATCCCGGTCCATTTGATGCCCTATTACCGAAAGTTTGGATGGAAAGAAGGAGATCTGCCCCACGCAGAAAACTACTACCAACGGTGCTTGAGCTTACCGATGTACCCGACATTGGGAGTGGAGCAACAGGAATATGTTATCAACTGTATTGAGAGCTTTTTACACAATGCTATTTAACTCAATAGATTTTTTCATTTTTCTGCCCTTGGTCTTTTTGATCTATTGGTTTCCATTAAGAAACAGACTTAAAAGCCAAAATTTATTTCTTTTGATTGCCAGCTACGTTTTTTATGGTTGGTGGGATTGGCGGTTTTTATCATTGATTATTGTTTCATCATTCGGTGATTTTCTGATCGGAAAACTTATTCATAAAGAGGAAAAGAAAACCACACGTAAGTTGCTTCTAATAACAAGTTTACTAATCAACCTTGGATTTCTTGGTTTTTTCAAATACTACAATTTCTTCCTCGAATCATTTATAGATGCTTTTACTTTTCTGGGTTGGAGTTTCTCTGCCAACAGGTTGAATATAATCCTTCCGGTTGGAATCAGCTTTTACACCTTTCAAACTCTAAGTTATACAATAGATATTTACAGAAAAAAACTTGAGCCCACTAAAGACATTGTCGCATTTTTCGCATTTGTTAGTTTTTTCCCTCAACTCGTAGCAGGCCCAATTGAACGGGCCACCAATTTGCTGCCTCAGTTTTTTAGTAAAAGAGCGTTTTCCTATTCCACAGCAGCTGATGGAATGAGACAGATTTTGTGGGGATTGTTTAAAAAGATTGTAATTGCAGATAATTGCGCCATTCTGGTGAATCAGGTATTTGGCAATCACCTGGAATATGGTGGGGGGATGTTGCTACTGGGTTCTTTCCTTTTTGCAATGCAAATATATTGCGATTTTTCGGGGTATTCTGACATTGCCATTGGCACTGCCCGATTGTTTGGGTTTAACTTAATGCGAAATTTTGCATTCCCCTATTTCTCAAGAGATATTGCGGAGTTTTGGAGACGATGGCATATTTCTCTTTCAACCTGGTTTCGGGATTATCTTTATATTCCTTTGGGTGGAAGCAATGGCAGTTCTGCAAAAAGAATTCGTAATGTTTTTATAATCTTTGTGGTTAGCGGTTTTTGGCACGGGGCAAACTGGACCTTTATCATCTGGGGTGCATTGAATGCTGTTTATTTTTTGCCACTGCTTCTTACCAGCCGAAACAGGGTAAATCTTGAAATAGTAGCTGCCAACAAAATGCTGCCATCACTCAAAGAAGTTCTTCAAATAGCAGTAACCTTTTTGCTTACACTTGTGGCTTGGGTGTTTTTTAGAGCAGAGAATGTGTCGCAGGCTTTATCCTTCCTTAATCTTATGTTGATAAAGGAAAGTATTGTCTCCGTGAGTGAGATATGGGTCTTTATTTCTTCTCTTATCAACCAGGACTTTTCACCATTATTGTTTTTCTTTCTGGCCATGGAATGGATCCAGCGCACTAAATCTCACGCTTTGGAAGGTTTTTTCCTTAATACCCCGGCACTAAGATGGTCAACATACCTTTTTGTCTTTATGGCTATTCTTCTGAAAGGAGTATGGACAGAACAAGATTTCATTTACTTCCAGTTTTAACCCCTTTTAATTACCCGTATGTTCAATGAATTCAATACTTGCCCAGTTGCTTTTACACTACCAGAAAGGAACAGGAATTTTAGATTCTAATATGTTTGTTCAACCATGAACCGTTTCATTGGAAAAACTCTCCTCTTCATGATTCTGGCAACAGGATTATCTTATTCTTACATCCAGTATTCCAGATTTATTTTGTCCAGGACATTGGGGATAAGTACTGAAAAACAAATTACTATCGGGTTTGAGAGAGCAGAAAATATCACCTATGACATGTTGATCCTTGGCAGTTCTCTTCTGTACAGAGGAATTAATCCTGACATGTTTACCTATCCAACTGCTTATAATTTTGCACATGATAATGACAGCTACAATCAGTTCTATTACAAGTTCGAACGCATTGTTTCAGAGAATGACAATGTAAAATATCTTCTCCTTGGCGTTGATTATTTCAATTTCTCCAGATTAACTTCTACCCGAAATCACATTTATAAAGGCATCCTGAACCCCGACTATTTAAAGGATTATGAGGAACATGCAGGATTAGGAAGACTATTCAATGAGTTTCTGGAGGTGCATTTCAGCAATACGTTTATGCACATTTTCAGGCGAAGCAAACAGTATTTTCGCGGTGACGTAAAGGAGACCCGATTGTTGAAAGAGAACGGGCAATATGTAATACCACTGCAATTCGCCAGAGAAAATCAAAGGATGGTACAAGCAAGAAGTTATGCTCCACTGGATATTCAGGTAAGGTATTTTGTGAAGATTATTGAAGCAGCCGGGGAAAAAAACATTCCCGTTTTTTTGGTCTTTCCTCCTGTCAGAGATTACATTCTTGAATACCCGGATTTGAGAGACCGTCAAATTCTGGACTCTTTGTGGGCTCAAATGGCCCTTAAGCCGCATGTGTATTTGCTGGATTACTCCACAGATGATCGTTTTGAATTAAGTGACTTTCATGATTATATTCACCTTAACACCCTGGGTGCAGACAAGTTTTCAGAGATCCTGGGAAAAGACCTGTACGAATTATGCCAGATCCGTTACTGAAAAAAATTGCAATCGGCACAGTGCAATTTGGGCTGGATTATGGCATAAGTAATCAAGCTGGAATTACTGAAATCAATGAAGCTGCAAAGATTCTTGCATTTGCCAAAGAATTCGGAATTGACCTGATTGATACGGCTTATGCCTATGGGAGAAGTGAGGAGGTTTTAGGGGAAGTGGGGATTGAGGGTTTTAGAGTGGTCTCAAAGTTTTTACCTGACTCCAATGGTCTCAGTATGCATGAGCAGGTGAAAACCACACTAAAAAGACTACGAATGGAGCACCTTTATGGTTTGCTTGCCCACCGGCCTCTTGGGGTGATGGAACGACCCGACTCATGGAAACAATTAATGGAATTAAAGCATAAGGGGGTGGTGGATAAAATTGGTTTTTCATTCAATACACCCGAAGAGGCCGACCAATTATTGGACAAAGGCTATGAGCCTGATCTCATACAAGTCCCCTTTAACTATCTTGACAAGCGATTCGTGAATATAATGGCTCAATTGAAAGCAAAGGGTTGTGAAATTCATACAAGGTCGGCCTTTTTGCAAGGCCTGTTTTTTATGTCAACTGAAGAGCTGCCAGCGTTTTTTGATGAAGTAAAACCCTTTTTATCAAACATTCAAAGGCAAGGAAGTGCATTACCCGGTTTGCTGTTGAAATACTGCACAAATCAGAGTTCTATAGACAAAGTTGTAATCGGAATTAACAACAAACAGCAATTGGAACAAAATCTAAATAGTTTATCAACCGAAGAAATTCTTGAAGAACATCATCTATCCATCAGATCCGAAATTTTAACCCCCTCAGAATGGCCAAAAATAAAATAAACATATTCGATATGACAGGAAAAGTGGCCATTGTTACCGGTGGTTATGGCCACCTGGGAAGTGCCATGGTGCGAACGCTGTCCGCTTTCAATGCCATGGTAATTGTTGCCGGGAGGTCAATGGAAAAGTTCGAATCTGCATTTTCTCCAGAGGAGAGAAAAACCATCGATTTCAAGGTTCTTGACATTACTAGCCGTAAAAGCATTCATCGTTGTGTTTCGGAAGTTTATAATCAGTTTGGGCAGATCGATATCATGATCAACAATGCGCATACAGCCCGGGGCAATTCTCAGGATAATATGAGCGACGAGGATTGGGCTTATACCATGGAAGGAGTAGTAGGTTCGGTGCACAAAGCCATCCGAGACGTAATTCCTGTAATGAAAAAGCAAAATGCGGGCAAGATAATCAATATTACCTCTATGTATGGTCTGGTAAGCCCTGACTTCAGGATGTACCAGGGGGACAATTGCGAAGCCTATACCAATCCACCGCATTATGGAGCGGCCAAAGCAGCCATGATTCAGCTTACTAAGTATTATGCCGTTTTACTCGGCAAATACAACATTCAGGTAAATGCCATTTCTCCCGGGCCATTCCCTAAGCCCGCCATACAACAAGCAAACCCTGCCTTTATTGATAGGCTCAAAAGCAAAAACCCATTGGGCCGTATCGGAAGCCCTGATGATCTTGCTGGAGTGGTTGCTCTTTTAAGCTCAGGAGCATCAGATTTTATAACAGGCCAAACCCTGCAAGTAGATGGAGGATGGACGATATGGTAGCGAATTCTTTAATCAATAAAAAAATGAACCAGCCCTATTTCATTATTGAAACCGCCAATACACATGGAGGGGATTTTGAGTATCTAAAAAGACTTGTTAAATCCTTTGAGCAGAATACTGGCAACTTTGGGATTAAATTTCAGGCTTTTCATTATGATGGAATATCCTTACCAGATTTTAGCTTCTACGAAACTTACAAGAATTTGCATTTTTCAAAAAAGCAATGGTCTGAAATAGTTGTATTGGCAAAAAAAACAAAAGATGTTTGGCTGGATGTATTTGATACTTTTGGAATTGAAATACTTGAAGAGAATTACGAGCATATTCATGGAATTAAGTTTCAAAGCTCGGTTTTACATAACTATGAGGTTTTGTATGCTTTAAAAAAAGTAGGGTTAAAGGGAAAGAAAATCATTCTTAATGTTGCAGCCCAACAATTAGGCGTTATTGAAGATATTGTAAAGAGAGTAAATGAGCAATTAACTCCGGATGAGGTACTTCTTGAGTTTGGTTATCAGGCTTATCCAACTTCGCTGGAAGATTCAGGTTTGTGCAAAATTGAAACCATTCGGAAAAAGTTCACCAATCGACTGGTTTTTGCCGACCATGTGGATGGCAATAGCAATGATGCTATTACCCTACCTCTTGTTGCATTTACCCGGGGAGTTGATGTAATAGAAAAGCATGTAATGTTAACAAGTCCGGAAGCTAAATACGATCACTTCTCGAGTGTAACACCCGAACGCTTTCAGTTAATGGCAGATCAAATCAGCAGGTATGCAAAACTATTTGATATGCCCTTTATAAATGAAAAGGAAGAAGAATATTTGCAGAAAACTAATATGATACCTGTTTTGAATAAGCCCAAGAATGCCGGTTCGGTGATTAATTTAAAGGAGGACTTTAATTATCGAAGAACCAGCCAGGAAGGGTTGACATTGGATGAAATTAAAGCTATACAAAGCGATTTAAAAGTTTTGGCGAAAGATAAAAATCCCGGTGAAACGATTGATCAAAAAGACTTCCGAGCAGCCCGAATAGGTTCAATCGTTGCTTGCAGAATGAAAAGCAGCCGGTTGAAACAAAAGGCTCTGGAAGACTTGAATGGAATTACAGCGGTGGAGTTATGTTTAAAAAACACATTGAAAATAAAGAATATAGATAAGGTAACACTCGCCACATCTTATCTTGAAGAGGATTCCGTTCTAAAGGAATACTGTTATGATCCATCAGTTGGGTTTTATCAAGGCGACCCATTAGATGTTGTGCAACGCTTTATTGATGTAGCTGAAAAAGAAAACCTGGATATAGTGGTAAGACAAACAGCTGACAATGTTTTTATGTCAGAAGAGATACTTCATCCTTTGCTTACCAGTCATTTTGAAGTAGGTGCCGATTATACCTCAGCCAGGGAAGCAGCACTGGGGACGAATTTTGAAATCATAAACCTTGGTGCTTTAAAACTTGTGAAAGAACACTTCCCAAAGGCTGATTATTCAGAATATATGACCTGGTACTTTGTAAACAATCCCGATTACTTTTGTATTAATCTGGTTGATTTACCTGAAAATTTAGTGAGGTCTTATCGCTTAACATTAGATTATCCTGAGGACTTGGAAATGTTTGTGAAAGTATTGCAAATGGTTCCAAATGGGAATGACGCAACATTGACAGAGATATTTGGTTTTCTGGATAATCATCCTGAAGTTGCCAAAATCAACAGTCAAATGACTGTGAAGTATAAATCAGACCCTTCGCTAATCGAAAAACTAAATAGGATTACTAAAATTCCTACCACCACAAACAGTTAAGGGTATTATGTTCAATGTAAGCAGATGAGCCATTATAAAATATTAACCCGGCAGCATTTCTCAAATGGAGATTACTCCATAGTCCCCATTCGATTGGAGGATCGTTACCTTATTATGCAATGGCGCAATGAGCAAATGTATCATTTACGTCAAAGCCAACCCCTCACCAAAGAAACCCAGGACGAATACTTCCAAAATGTGATAGCCAAACTATTTGATCAGGATAAACCACAGCAAATTTTGTTTTCTTATTTACAGGGAAATAAATGTATTGGCTATGGGGGACTGGTGCATATTAATTGGGTGGACAAAAATGCTGAGGTATCTTTTATCATGGAAACAGCACTGGAAAAGGATTTTTTTGAGTTTCACTGGACAACTTTCCTTGGTCTTCTGGAAAAAGCCGCATTTCAAAGCCTTGGCTTACATAAAATATACACCTATGCCTATGATATCAGGGCACATCTTAATCCCGTTCTAATTAATAGCGGATTTGTTGAAGATGCTGTATTGAAGGAGCATTGCTTGTTTGAGGGAAAGTTCATCGATGTGCGTATCCATTCAAAAATAAATAAATCAAGGCTCCTCAGAAGAGCCGAATACTCTGATTTGGATATAACTTACCTATGGGCGGTGAATCCAACAGTAAGAAAGTACTCTTTTAATCAAAACCCTATCACAAAGGAGGAGCATGCGAATTGGTTTAAAGCCAAATTAAACGATGCGAAGTGTTATTATTATATACTGGAAGTAGACAATACAATTGTTGGTTCCATAAGATTTGATCTCGACCAGAAAAATGCAGCATTGATAAGCTACCTCATAGACCCATTATACCATGGCAAAGGTTTGGGGAAAGAAATCCTCGAATTAGGAGTTTTACAACTGTTAAGAGACAACTCTGAAACAAAAAAAGTATATGGATTTGTTATGGAGGGCAACAGCATCTCCGCAAGGATATTTGAAAAACTAGGATACAAAAAAACAATAACAGAAAATCGACAATTAAGATTTGAAAAGGAGATGTCTTAAATGAAAATAGGTAATAAAGAAATTTCATCCACGACAAAGGTGTTTATCATTGCAGAGCTCTCGGCCAATCACAATGGGAGTCTTGAAACAGCAATAAAAACCATACGTGCTGCGAAAAGAGCCGGTGCAGATGCAATTAAGCTACAAACCTATACACCGGATACCATCACCATTGATTGTGACAAGGAAGATTTTTTAATTAAAGGCACAATTTGGGATGGGAAAAAATTGTATGATCTTTACAAAGAGGCATATACGCCCTGGGAGTGGCACAAAGAACTTTACCGCGTAGCCCAAGAAGAGGGTTTGGTATGCTTTAGCAGTCCTTTTGACAAAACTGCCGTGGACTTGCTGGAAGAATTAAATACTCCTGCTTATAAAATAGCTTCGTTTGAGATCACAGATATCCCCCTTATTGAATATGCAGCATCCAAAGGGAAGCCCATGATTATTTCCACGGGCATTGCCACCCACGAAGATATTCTGCTTGCATTGGATGCCTGCAAAAGGATGGGCAATCATGATATTGCCCTGCTGAAATGCACTTCCAGTTATCCGGCACCCATCGAAGAAGCCAATATGATAATGATCCGGGATATGGCTGATCGGTATGGCGTGATAACAGGCCTGTCGGATCATACCATAGGCAGCACAGTTCCGGTAGTGGCCACCTGTTTTGGTGCAAGAATTATCGAAAAACATTTTATCCTGGATCGCTCCATTGGCGGTTCGGATGCATCCTTTTCCATGACAGAAAATGAGTTTGCAGATATGGTCAGGGCGGTACGGGAAGCCGAAAAGGCCATTGGACAAATTGATTATAATTTATCAGAGAAACAAGTTCAGTCAAGGGCATTCTCCAGATCCCTTTATCTTGTTGAGGACCTGAAGGCGGGCAGTACCATTAACTCCGCTAACGTAAGAAGTATCAGGCCCGGATACGGAATGCACCCCAAATTTTACAATGAAGTGATGGGTAAACTTTTAAAGCAGGACGTAACGAAGGGCACGCCTTTGACTTGGGATATCCTTGAATAAAAAATGATAAAGATCCGGCAATGGAGAAATAACCCCACAGCCATAAGTGGGTTTCTTTATACTTCCTCTTCTCTGATAAAAAGCTTTGTAGGGATTGTATCAGGTTTTCTTGTATTACGTTATGTCGCTCCTGAGGAGATTGGTATCTGGCAAGCTTTTTTTATAATATCCACGTATGCCGGATTTCTGAACGCCGGGGTGCCTTCCGGTCTGAACAGGGAGATCCCTTTTCTATTCGGGAAAGGGATGAAGGAAAAGGCCTTTGAAATGGCTGCTGCAGCAAAATACTTTTCACAGGTGTGCGGAGGCATTGCCTTTTTGGCAATGGCCCTGGGCACCGCATTGATGTTGTATTTTCAACAACCCTGGAGGAATATACTGGCTTTTTCAGGTGTATTGGTATTGGTCGCCCTTGAGTTTTTGTACGGATACTATATTGTTTTGTACAGAACCAACGAAGCATTTCGTGACTTCTCGAAGGTAAATATTGCAGAGAGTGTACTGCTGGTGGGATTATTCCCCGCAATTATTTATTTCGGCTTTACTGGTTTTGTGGTTTATAAAGTGTTAACAAGTTTGATCTTTTTATTGCTTCTGAAATTTTATAACCCCATAAAAGTACGTGCCAGTTTTAACCGCAAACACATAGTTGACCTGATAAAGATAGGATTACCCATTGCCGTAATGGGCTATCTTTATGGTATTGGCAAGAGTTTTATAAAGTTTGCACTGCTTTACCATGGGGGGGTACTTCTTCTGGGGGTTTTTGCCCCTGTTTTTGCCATAATAAGTGCGATAAAGATTCTTCCCAAAACATTGGCTCGCTTCTTTTATCCAAAGTTTTCTTACGAACTTGGCAAAACGGGTGACACAAGGCAATTATGGAAAAAAGTGCAAAGAATATCATTTTACCTGGCAATAATGCTTTGCTTGTTTTTTATCCCGGTTATTTTTCTCATCCCCTTTTTTATTGAAACATTTTTGCCCAAATACACTGAAAGCATCTTTGCGGCACAGATGGTTACCCTTTCTGCTTTGATTGCTTCCTCATTCCTGGGGGTACATGCCTTAAATAGTTTAAAAGCCTACAAAGGCAGGCTTATAATAACCCTGATCTATCTTATTACGGCAGCTGCTTTCCCATTTTCTCTTCCGCTATTCTTTCAAAATCCCATCATCGGGATTTCTGTTTCACTGGTTGTGGTAGATATTGTAAATTTTGTTGTGAGTTATTTTGTTACACGGTATAGTCTTCTAAATGCAAAAACAATTGGGTAAATCTATTTTCCTTTTTAAAACTCCACTGCAATTGATCAATGCTCTGGAGGCAAAGAATCATTATAACATAGAGGATAAAAATTCATTCTTTGTTTCTTTTATCGATTTTTATAAAACTGCTGACAAATGTCCCAAAATACTTCACTACTATGATTCGACTCTCCTAACGCTATTTAACATATTCTTTTACAAAAACATCCGTAGAATTCCTTATCCACTGTACAGGTTTGCCCAACGTTTATGGGGATATTTCAAGCTTAATGCATTTTTAAGAAAGAACCGGAAGTGTGATATTCTGTTTGTTGGGCACATTGATGACCCATGGATGCGCTACATGGTGAGAAAAATTCAATTTAACAAGTTGGTATTGCTTGAAGATGGATTGGCTACTATAGAAATAGTACAACGCAGAATTACTGCCGAACCCCATCATCTTTTGCCAGTGAAGCAAGTTCCTTCACCCAGAAAATGGCGGTTGTATAAAAATGACCTTTTTGAAAGTCTTTTTATGAAGCAACGGGAATTATTACTGCCGCGTCTGGACTTTTTCACGGTATATAATCAAATACCCATAAAAGGGGAAGACAGTGTGATTGAGAATGGGTATGAGATATTGAAAAGACTAAAAAAAAATGAATACTCTAAATCACGAGAGATATGGTTTATTAGTCAACCTTTGGTAGATCATGGGATTTTGACAGTGGAGGTTCTATTGGCAGTATTGAGGCAAATCCGCAATACTTTTGGCGAAAGCTATACCTATCATTACATTCAACACCAGTCGAGCAAAATAATTCCTGAGATATCGCTTACTGGCTTTTCGATAAAGTCTTTTGATCTACCTATTGAGATACAGCTTATCCAGTCCAGTTATTTGCCTTATAAAGTCGGCTCAATCAGCTCCGCAGCTTTAGTCAACTTAAGCAAACTCTTCAGTGAGAACGAAACATCTATATATTTCACTGAATTGAGCCGGGATGTATTTTTGAAAAAAAGCAAGTTAAGCCAGTTAGGCACTAACTATTTTGCTGAAAATACAGCATTTCAGCGGATAGAGATATCAAATCCTGGTTCTGCAAAAAAATCCTGAATCTTATTCATGATGTGAAAGTTAGGCTATAAAGCCTGCTAATAAAATGGGAATTATGCCCTCGAAACTGACATGCAAAAACACTTAATAAATGCGCAGCCTGAGCAAACCAGCGATTCTGAATGAGATTACCGGTCGTGGCCATGGGTCTGATGTAAAGTTTTGGTTGCTGCTGAGTATTCCCATAATCAATGTGGCAGCTTCGCTAACGATAGAGCAAATCTCACTGGGTACAATTAATTCGGGCATGATTAGAGCTGTTGTATTGCTAATAATTTATGCGTATTTCTTCAGGCCTGGGATTCCAATAAACAGAGTTTTAAAGCCGTTTTACTATTTATTACTCGCTTTGCTTTTGCCTACCTTACTTTCCTCTGACCCCTATTTTTCTTTATACGTATATTTAAAGTTTTTGCTTGCTACAATTCTGTTTATTGCAGCCTATATCATTGTTAAAGAAAGAGATCAGCTAATCTCGCTATTAAAAACGTTAACATTCGTTTTGTATGTTAAAGTCTCCTATGTGGTTCTTTCTAACCTTTATGGGTTCGGTAGCTCCGATTACATTGATGGTACATTCTATTTTGGTGAAGCCGGCGTTAACATAACAAAAGATATGATTGTGCTGGTTTTTATCGTAAGTGTTTTATTGGTAAATAGTAGCTCAAGAATGATCAAAATACTATTGATGCTACTCATTTTGGTTGCTTCAATAATCATAGTAATCGGTTTAAAAAGGTCGGCCATTTTGAGCTTATTCGTTGGAGTATTTTTGTATTTCATTTTCAAAAAAAACAAAGGAAGATTGTTGTACTTCATATCTGTTTCATTGGTCGGATTTTTCTTAGTATCACCCTTGTATATGGAGATTCTTCTTGTCCGGTATGAGGCAAGACAAGAAAAGGTGGCCGTTTCATACACTCAACTAGATGAGGACGAAGGACGAATCAAAGAATACCAAATTGTTACAGATCGCTTCCTTTCTAAAAACTGGTTCGAAAAAATGTTCGGCTCAGATCCATTCTTAATGAAACCAGATTATTTTGGAATAAAGCGCATGATCCATATTGATTACTTGAGCTTATTGGATGGGGGAGGAATAATTGGATTGTTTCTTTATCTGTGGGGCTATTGGGTCATTCTACTATTTTTGCTCTTTCTGCCAGGAAAGATCACAATGAATGATTTTCACTATGAGTTAAGAGCCATTGGTTTGGCCCTGATTGGGATCCAGATGATAATGGGAATCGCTGGTACCATAACCGGAATTGATCATAGAGCATTAAGTTTACTATTTTTAGGTGCAATCTGTGGTGTATTGTCGAAAGAAGTCATCATTCAAAAAGCAATGAACAAAACCTAAACCCATTGTATGCGGTGGATTATTTGCAGTAAAAACTATCAACAACATTTTGAGCCAGAAAATCTTACTGGCTATAGCACATACAATTTCAGCATTTTCACCGATGTCCAATGGCTTCTGGGGAAAAACGACAAGTGGCTGGTTAGTGGTAACTTGTTTATACGCAACTCTCCTGTTCGCATCAACTGCACCTCATCAATCAAAATGATTGAAGGAGATTTTCATGTTGATGATCCCGGTTTTATGCACAATCTGGATGGTATCGGAACTATTATAAGGTTCAATGATACATCATTTTGTGTTTCTCCCGACCGTTTTGGGATCCATAAATTCTTTTACGTTGCAACTCAACAGGGTTTTATCATTTCCAACAGGTTGGAGTATATCACCAGGGTGCTACAACCCAAACCCAGTAAGGAATCTGTGTTAAACTATGTCCTCGCGTTTCATTTTACTGGTGGATCCACTTTTTTTGAGGGTGTAAAATACTGCACTCCAGGCAAATCCCTGGTATTCGATCCTTCTAAAGGTTTGATTACAAAAACCTATTTTGACCCATACCAGTTATTGCAAAAAGAGAGAAAAAAAATTGAGATGCAGTACATAACAGACACTTTTGTTAGAAACATCTCAAATTCATCTCAATCGCTTAATCAAGACCAGATTTCACTTTCACTAACAGGGGGTGCAGACACTCGAAATCTATTAGCCGCATTTCTTAAACTAAACCTTAAACCCCGATTATATACGTATGGCAACAGTGCATCAAATGATTGTGTCAAATCAGAAATCATCACCAAAAGTTTGTCGCTTGACCATACCATACATGATATAAAAATCACCTCTGAATTGTTTGCCTCCACAGCTCGCAAAATAGTTCAGCTTTGTGGCGGATTAGCTTCTATTCATCGTGTCCACAGATATTTAGCTGTTGAACAGGAGGCTGAAAAATCAAATCATATGTTTTTGGGCACCATGGGAGGTGAGTTTGTCAGGGGTGTAAGCGAGGACAATTACATTATCTCACCAATGGTTTACAAAAACTGGTATTGCTCGGCAATTCAAAAAGAGAGACTTGATGAATTTCTGTTGGACAGGTTTGTAAGGACCTCTCCTGACAGATTGGAAACCACAGGAAGTCTTCTTAGCAAGGAACCCTACTTGTCTGGTTCTGCAATTGAAAGAAAATTCGCTGCTCTTGTCTTTCTAACAACGCATTTGCATGATGCACAAGACATCAATCTTTACAGTCAATTATTAGATGGTGTTTATGCCCCATTCTTGAATATTGACTATTTGGAGCTATTGTTTTCTTCCCAATATTGCTTCACTGAGAAAGAGAAAAGTGGTTTCCTCAAAAGATTTGACAATCCGGTATTTGCAGCTGAGTTTTTAAAACACACTTATCCTTTATTACTTAAATTTAATTATTCTGGAGAGCATAAGGGGTCTGAAGTACTGATAAGTAAATATTACGCTGCGGCCCGAAAAAGTTTACGAAAGCGCCTTACGAAACGCTATCCTCCAAATTTTCCGCTGGGCTCATGGATGCAGGAGTTTGTGGCTAAAAACATCGAACCTTGCAGAGATTATGATGTGTTAACCGAGATATTTGATTTTGACGCACTTCAAAAGTCATTTGAACAAGAAAAACACGGATTTGATGAAGCCTACTGGCTTAAATACACCAATCCGATTATGATGAGATTTATTTTGGAGGAGTTTTCCTAAAGACGTTTTAAACATAATTATCTTATAGATGAAGATGGCCATTCTTCGAAATGAAGACCCGGATTCAGCTGCCAAATGGGCTGTTGCCTGTAAAAAGTTTGGCGTGAATTACACTATAATCAATCTAACACAAAGTGATTGGTTTGAGCGGTTTACAGAAAGTTCTTTCGATTTTTGTCTGGTTAAACCACCGGGTCTGCTGAGCCATTTCAAAACTCTCTTTGATGAGAGATTGTTTATTATTGCAAAAGTATTGGGGAAACCGGTCTACCCGTCGTATGAAGAAGTAATTATTTATGAAAACAAAAAATTCTTATCGTACTTTTTAAAGGCTAATAAGATACCCCATCCGGCAACATTTGTCTATTATCACAAATCCGAAGCTATGGGTTTTATCGAAGTCTGTAAATATCCATTAGTAGCGAAGACATCTATTGGGGCTTCCGGTTCTGGAGTAGCATTTTTAAAAGACAAGAATTCGGCCAGAAAATATATAAATAAAGCTTTTTCAAAAGGGGGTATAAAAAGAAGATTTGGGCCGAACAGGGTCACAGGTTCACCAAAAATTTGGGCAGAAAAAACTCTGAGAAGCCCTGAATACTTCATTAAAAAGCTTAAAAAGTACTTTAACATATACGCACACGGAGAGAGAGGTTTTGTAATCTTTCAGGAATTTATACCTCATGATTTTGAATGGAGAGCAGTAAAAATTGGAGAATCCTACTTTGCACATAAAAAAATCAAAACCGGAGATAAAGCCAGTGGTTCTAAAGGGATAGAATATGTAAACCCAAGCCCTGAAATACTGGATTTTACAAGACTCCTTTGTGAAGCTAACAACTTTAATTTTATGGCCATTGATTTTTTTGAAGACGGCAACGGCGGGTTCTTGGTTAACGAGCTACAAACTATTTTTGGTCATGTACAAGATCATATTCTGGAAATGGACGGAAACCCAGGTAGATTTTTATACAAGGACAACCAATGGGTTTTTGAAAGGGGGAACTTTAATACGAATGAATCATACGATCTTCGCTTAGAAACAGCAATAAATCTGTATAAGAGAGGACTATGATACATTTAATGTTTCACGATGATTGGGAGATTTATGGTGATGGTTCCGGTGATCCTGAGAAACTTATGTTCGAACCCGCCAAACGCCTATTGGACATTTGTGATACCTTCGGTGCAAAATATACCTTTTATGCAGAAATTGGTCAGCAGTTAAATATGCTTGATGCGCCTGCAGAGAAATGGAAAAAACACGCAAAAACCTGGGAAACAATTCTTCAGGATGCTGTTAAACGGGGTCATGATGTGCAATTGCATTTTCATCCACAATGGATCGGGGCAAAATTGGTGGATGGAGAATCCTGGAGTTTAGACTATTCAAAATGGAATACAGGCAAACTCCCTTTTGACATATTAGATGAATGGATTGCCCAAGGGGTTAAATACCTTCGGAGTTTGTTTACCCAAATTAACCCAGACTATGACGTTTTATCATACCGTGCTGGAGGTTGGATGTGTCAACCTTCAACGCTTCTGTACAAAGCGTTAAAAAAACATGGGATTGTTTGCGATGTGTCTGTAATTAAGGGCCGTTATAGGATATTTGAAGATGGAGGATGCATTGATTTTCGTCTGGCTCATAGCCGGTTTAATCCTTGGGAGGTGGACCCTAACAATTTTGCTTTTCATAAAGAAGGAAGTGGGTTTTGGGAACTTCCTGTGTATAGCGAAACATCCAGACTACCGCATCCATTGTACCTGCTAAGCAGAAGCCTTGCCCCTTTGCATTACTTTAAGATTTTCAGGAAACGTAAGCAACAGAAGGGCAGTGGTTATTATTCTCCCAAGAGTTTAAATTCTACAACAGAAAAAGACTACTATGGTAGCTTTGGATATATGCACTATAAACACCTCCTGGCAATTGTTCAATCCATCAAGGGGAACATGGATTTAGGTAACAAAGAAAAGCACCTTATTTTTCTCACACATTCAAAGAGTTTCCTTGATTTCAGGAACTTTGAAAAACTACTTCGGGAATTAGTTGCAGATCCGAACATAAAATTTTCCACCACTCAGAATTACATAAATAAATTTATTTTGCCATGATAAAAAAATATTACCGCAAAATTTATCGCACCTGGCTTGGCAAGAAACTCTCAAGTGAAGAGTTTTTGCACATCCTTACATCACTTCTAGATTTAAAAAAAGGGGATTCAGTTTTAGTACATGCAAGTTTTGGGAACTTGAAACCAGATTTCAGCCCAGAAAAAGCTGTTGAAATATTAATGAATGTGGTCGGTAAAGAGGGTAATCTTTTAATGCCTTATTATCCCTATGACTCGAAAAAATTTTTGGAATCAGGGGAGGTGTTTGATGTAAATTCAACGCCAACAAGGTCTGGAATACTATCAGCTACTTTTTCTATGTTCCCCGAGGTGAAGAAAAGCATTCACCCAATAAAAGCAATGGCTGTCTGGGGAAAAGACAGGGATTTTCTGATCTCTGATCATCAGTTTTCAAAAACTCCCTATGATGAACATAGCCCTTATGGGAAATTACTCAATATTAATAATGCAAAATCAATTGGACTTGGCGTATTTAAAAATTTAGTTGTGCATGCTGCAGAAGATATCGTTGAGTGTTATCCAAGGTATTATGAACCAATTTTTTACGAAGGATTTGTTAAAGACTATCACGAGAATTTAGTAAAAATAACCACACCAGTTCATGGAAACATTAAGATGGTTCCAAGTTGTGAATACTTGCGGATTACAGAATGCCCAGGTTATGCAGAAGTATCATTTAAGAAACGGCGATTCTACACTTCCAATTACCTTTCTGCTTTCAAACATATAAAGCAGATAACAGAGGAGCATGGCCTCACAGCAGAAAAAGTGCTAAACAAACAAACGTGCATCGATAAAATTACTTCAAGAATTGTTAGGCTTTAATGAAGGTATTATTAACGGTTAGGGATTTAAACAAAGAAAAAAAAGTTGGAGGTGTGGGTTCTTACTACCTCTCTTTACAGAATCATATTGGGTCGTTCACAAACTACTTTTTTATCGGAAAAAGATTTAAAGATCGAACACCGGTTGTTTTCAGGCTAATTAGAGACTATCTGAACTTAGCAAAAAAAACCAAAGACCATGATATTTTGGTTACAAACACTTCCCTTTCTATAAACTCTCTTCGAAGAGATGCGATTTCTCTAATAATATTTAGGAGAAAAGGCAAAAAAACCATTGTATTCTTCAGGGGTTGGCATCAGTACATGGTGAAAAGAATTGACAATAATCGTTTAATTCGTTATTTCATCCTTAAAACATTCGGCAAATCGGATGCAATTATCGTGCTTTCAAGAGAATTCAAGGAAAAACTGCGACAATGGGGAGTTACTAAACCCATATATGTTGAAACAACGGTTGTCGACGAAGCATTGGTGAATAAATATGAAAACTTCCAACTTGCAAAAACAAAAAAGAAATTTAACATTCTTTTCCTTGCCAGAATAGAAAAATACAAAGGTGTGTTTGAAACACTAGACATTTTTCGCATGTTAAAGGAGAAATACCCATTTATTTCATTGACGATTGCAGGCGATGGTAGCAAGCTCTCAATGCTAAAAGAAAAAGTATTTAAACAAAACATTTCTGACATTACTTTCACAGGGTATGTTGCTGGAACAGAAAAAGCAAAGGCATTTGCTTCATCAGATTTATATTTGTTTCCTTCTTACGGAGAGGGAATGCCTAACTCTGTTTTGGAAGCAATGGCTTTTGGACTTCCCATAGTTACACGGCCTGTTGGAGGATTAATGGATTTTTTTGAAGACAACAAAATGGGCTTTACTTCTGAAAGTAAAGATCCTGCGGCATTTATTGGCCTAATTGAACAGCTAATAGAAGATTCCCAGCTTTGCCATGAGATATCAAACTTTAACGCTGAATACGCTCGAAAACACTTTATGGCAACCTCAGTGGCCAAACGTCTGGAGAAAATCTTTTATGAAGTTTTGTCGAATAAGGCTGTTGATGGCTCCTGGCAATAAAATAAACTATGTTTCCACAAACTCTTATTAATTCAAATAAGTTAGAACTGGCCTTAAAGAGTTTTCTTTCTTATATGGAAAATAGCGGTCTAACTGGCTACGACCCCTACGACACCCTCAATTCATTTATCCCCTTCCGCAAATCCGGCACGTACCTTTCTGCAGTTGCAATTCAAATACAGAAACGCAATCCTATCAACATTCGACCGCTTTTAGGAATAAAAAAGGGAGTTAACCCCAAAGCGATGGGATTGTTTTTAAAGGCCTATAGTATACTATACAGAAAAACCGGAGAGAAAAAACACCTGGACAAGGCCGAAGAAATTTTTCAATGGTTGCAAAATAATTACTCAAAGGGATTTTCCGGGCATTGCTGGGGGTATAATTTTGACTGGGCAAGCCCCGGGAGTTATTTGAAAGCTTACACCCCTTCTGTAGTAGTAACATCTTTTGTGGTTGACGGGGTTTTTGAATATTACAAAACCACCAGGGACACTAAAGCTGTTGAGATCATTGAAAGCGCAGCTAATTATATTGTAAATGATATTCCCGTACTAAAACTAAACACGGGAATTTCTTTTTCATATACGCATCTCTCGACTGGTGCCTGCTATAATGCAAGCCTGTTGGCTGCAGAAGTTTTAGCCAGGGCTTATTCCATTAAAGCGGATTCCCTATATCTTAAAAGGATCGAGGATGCGGTCCTTTTTGTCATCTCTAAACAAAAACCTGATGGCTCGTGGTATTACAGCTACAATCCTGATACAAAAACCGAACGTAGACAGATTGATTTTCACCAGGGGTTTATATTGGTTTCACTGGAAAACATACTAGGCCTCACAGGTATTCTGGAAAACGAAATTCAGGGAGCAATAAAGCGGGGTCTTCAATTCTATAAACAAGAACAGTTTACGATAGAGGGTAGATCAATGTGGCGCCTTCCCAAGAAATGGCCGGTAGATATTCATAATCAAAGCCAGGGTATAATCACATTTGCAAGATTACAGCACTATAGCTATGATTACCTTGGTTTTTCCAAAACCATTGCTCAATGGACCATTGATAATATGCAATCGCCCAAAGGGTACTTCTATTACAGAAAAACTCCCTTTTTTACCAACAAAATACCTTATATCCGCTGGAGTCAGGCATGGATGATGCTCGCTCTGGCAGAAATTTATACATTGGAAGAACATGCAAAATAAACCCGGCGCCATAATCATCGAAGGCCATGTGCAAGGATTGAGCAATACCCGCTCCTTAGGTGAAGCGGGTATTCCGGTTATTGTGGTAGACAAACACAACTGCATTGCGAGGTATTCTAAATATTGCCGGAAGTTTTTTAAATGTCCCGATTTTCAGTCGGAGGCATTTGCTGATTTTCTAATGGAACTGGGTAAGCGTGAAAACCTGCAGGACTGGCTGCTTTTGCCTTCCAACGACCATGCTGTTTACAATCTTGCCCGGAATAAAAGCCGTCTTGAGGAAATTTACCGGGTTATTACCCCCGAAATTGAGGTTGTAAACCAAATCTACAACAAGGAAAACCTGTTGAAGAATGCCGCCAGGTCTCACACCCCTTATCCTGCATCCTGGTTCCCCGAAAGTTTTGATGAACAAGTTCCGGAACACCTCAGCTTCCCGGTGTTGATCAAGGGGAAGTTTGGTCTTAGCTTTTATAAATCTACCGGCAAAAAAGCATTTCTGGCAGAAAACACCATTGTTCTTCAACAATTACTCGAAAAGCTTCGAAGTCAACTTACCGCAAAGGATCTATTTATTCAGGAGCTCATACCTATTACCGGCAACAACAAAACACTTTCCTTCACCGCCTTTTGCCATAATGGAGAAATTAAAACCTACTGGATGGGCATCAAACTACGTGAGCATCCAATAGAATTTGGTACAGCCACTTTTGCAGAAAGCATATTGGAAGAAAGTGTACTAGAGGTATCCAAAAATATGATAACACAATTGCAATACACTGGTGTATGTGAGATTGAGTACTTACATGACCCAAGAGACAGAAAATACAAACTCATTGAAATCAATGCTCGCACCTGGTTATGGGTAGGTTTGGCAAAAACATGCGGAATAGATTATGCAAAAATAATTTATAACCATGTAAACAACCTCCCGAACTCATTCCCAACTCACTACCTGCTGAATATCAAATGGAGAAATATTTATACAGACATTGTTTATTCGTTGATTTTGCTGGCAAAAAAGAAAATACGCTTTTCAACCTTTTTCAAACAAAACAAAGGACGGATCATTGATGCCATATGGCAAAGCAAGGATGCTCTTCCCTTTTTTATGTATTTGTTTTTGGGATTCAATTTTATAAGGAAACGATAGCAGCTTGAAACATCCATGATAAGTCCCTTAATACAGACGAGAATGATTATTCAGGATATTCCATCTGACCATTAAAAAACAACGTATAAACAGATGAAAACAATTTGGTTTGATATAACCAATACACCGCAGGTACACTTCCTAAGTGCCATTTATGATGAATTGAAGAAGGATCCCAAATATGCCTTTCTGTTTTCTGCAAGGGAGTTTTCAGAAACCACTCAGTTGCTCCGTGAGAAAATAGGGAATGATTTTGTCGTTTTCGGTGGCCATTACGGAAAAAGCTATATCCGAAAGATACTGGGTCTGTTCAAAAGGTTCCAGAGTGTACTTTTTTCAGATCTCCGCTACGACATTTCCATTTCCTGTGGCAGCGAAAATGCCATCTGGACATCTTATCTCAAAAGAAAAAAATCCATTGCTTTCGGAGACAACGACCTGGCCAGGCAATACACGTACGGTCGGTTTGTGGATTATGCCTTTTTCCCGGATGCAATTGCACCGGATGTCCTTACGCGGCAGGGGATAAAAAAACAAAAGCTCTTCCTCTATCCAGGATACAAGGAGGACGTATATCTTGCTAACTTTCAACCCGACCCTGAATTTCGAAAAAGAATTCCCTTTGACGAGTATGTTGTAGTTCGTCCTGAAAACATTATGGCCAATTACATCCGAAATGAGAACGCGAATACAATTACTCCGGCTTTGCTGGCCTTGCTGGTTAAAAAGGGCTATAATGTCTTGTATCTGCCTCGATATAAGAGCGACAAGGACTTCGCTGAAGGATTGCCGAATGTTTTTATTCCTCCTGCTCCAATTAACGGATTGGATGCCTGTTATAATTCTCTTGCGGTTTTAACGGGTGCAGGTACTTTTGCCAGGGAAGCTGCATGCCTGGGGATTCCCTCCTTCTCCTTTTTTGCAGGAAGTGAATTAATGGCGGTGGATAAGAAAATGATCAAGGAAGAGAAAATGTTCTTTTCGCGCAACCCCGATGAGATTCTTGAAAGAATGAAAAGCTTTCCAAAAACGGAGCCCGATCTCGATCGATCAAAAAGAGTAAAAAAGCAAATCATGGAGAAGCTCGGGGAAATATTAAGCCTCTAACCTCTTCCAAAATTTCAAATAAGAATTTCGCCGCAGAACCACTAACACACAAAGCACCCATCCCTGCGCCTCTGTGCCTCTGCGGTACAAAAAAACCACCATCAAAATGAAAATCCTCTCCGTCGTCGGTGCTCGTCCCAATTTCATGAAGATCGCCCCTTTTATCCGGGCCATCGAATCCTATAACGCATCCTTACCCCAAGCCGAAACCCAGTCCCCACTCCCCACTCCCCCAGTCCCCATTTCCCCCCGTCCCACACCCCTCACCCACCTCCTGGTCCACACCGGCCAGCACTACGACGACCGCATGTCGCAGGCGTTTTTTGAGGATCTTAACATCCCGCCCGCCGACATTCATTTGAATATTGGCAGTGGCAGTCATGCCGAGCAGGTGGGGCATACCATGATGGCACTGGAGAAGGTTTTTCTGAAGGAGAGGCCCGATTGGGTGGTAGTGGTAGGCGATGTAAATGCCACCCTGGCGGCCAGCGTAACGGCCAAAAAGCTCAACATCAAAGTGTGCCACATAGAAGCCGGTTTGCGCAGCGGCGATATGGGCATGCCCGAGGAGATCAACCGTCTGGTGACCGACCGTCTGTCGGACCTGCTCCTCACCCCCGACACTCTCTCTTCTGCCAATCTGCGCCAGGAGGGTGTGCCAGAGGCAAAGATCAGGTTTGTGGGCAACATCATGATCGACACCCTGGAGGCCCAAAGAGCAAAGGCCCAGTCCCTTCAAATCCAGGATATAATACATACCAACCTTCTGAATTTGGACTCAAAGCTCTTACCTCTAAACCCTTCACTTTTAACTTCCTACTCCCTGATCACCCTCCATCGCCCCTCCAACGTAGATCAGCAGGAGGTACTGGAGCCCATCATCCGGTTTCTTCTGGATGAGGTAAGTGCAGACATGCCCGTTTTCTGGCCCATCCATCCGCGAACGCAGAAGCAGTTGAAGCTCTTCGGGTTGTGGGAGGAGGTATTGAATCATCCCCGGATGTTGCTGATGCACCCCCTGGGGTATCACGATATGCTGCGGCTGAACATGGATGCCTCCATCATGCTCACCGACAGTGGCGGATTGCAGGAGGAGTGCACGGTGCTGGGCACCCCTTGTCTTACCCTCCGCTGGAACACCGAGCGCCCCGTAACCCTGCGCGAGCATGGCGGAGCCAGTGTGCTGGTGGGCAACCACATTGACCGGATCCGGTCGGCATACCACGAAACCCTTCGCCAGGAACGCAAACCCCAGCGCCCGCCCCTGTGGGACGGTGAAACCGCTGTACGCTGTGTAAAAGAGATTCTGGAAAGCAGCTGGATGGATCCGTGCTGATAACCCGTGTTTTTGCGGCTCTTCTCCATACCATCTCCCTGTTTTCTCCGTACCATCTCCGTATCAACTCCCTGTTAGGGCCATGTTTTTGGGGCATGCCCTATCCTTCCGTGCAGATCGTTTGAGAGCCCGGCAGGAACAAACACGGACTCAATAAGACCCGGCCCGGTCCATGAAAGCCATTTCCCTTACAACCCGATGTTTTTCCCGCCAAATAAACCCTTCCGCTTTCTTCTTCCGGCCTACCTGCTGATCCTTCTGGTGCTGGTGTTGTTTCCCTTTTCCAGTGTGGGTGTTGAAGGACTCAACAACACCTACGTAGTGAAGTTGCGGCTGGATCATCTGCTCCATGTACTGGCCTTTGTCCCCTTGTATCCATTGCTGGTGGTTGCACTGAAGCCCAGAGGAGGATGGCACCTGCTGATGGTATTTATCCTGGCGTGTGCGCTGGCCGTTGCGCTGGAGGGGGTGCAGTATTTTGTAGATTACCGTTCTTTCAATCCCATGGATATGTTGGCCAATGGAGTGGGGGTTGTGGTGGGGGCGGTTGTTAGCTGTTGGCTTTTTGCCAGGAGTAAATTTCAGGAATAGCTGGAGAAGAGAAGGAAGTCCGAAGTAAGAAGAACCATCCTCCCTGTCGCTTCGACAGGCTCAGCGACCAGCAGCTACAGGGCTTCCTCATACCTCAACCAAGCCGAAGGCGAGTTCAGCGAAGTTACACCCCATACCCCCTCCCCCAAAAAAGCTTTCGCTGTAAACAAACATTAGTTATCTTTGCCAACAAAAACTTTGCGCAATGCTTTCGAAGTTTATCATTGAACAGGTTTTGAATTCTCAATTGGACAGACTCAAAGGAATGGATTTGGGTTTAAAGAGAAATATTTCGGGGTATGAACAATTGCGTTCACATGCATTTATTGTATCTGGCATAAGAAGATGCGGTAAGAGCACGCTTTTGCAACAAATAAACCGGTCAATTGAAGGTGATTCTATCTATCTTAATTTTGAAGACCCTCGTTTATCGGGGTTTGATCTGGAAGATTTAAACCGGCTTCATGAAATAGCCCAACAGAGAAAAATTCAGGTGTATTTTCTGGATGAAGTGCAGGTAGTGCCCGGATGGGAAAGCTTTGTGCGGTTTCGGTTGGATGAATCTGACCGGGTTTTTATTACGGGCTCCAATTCCGCAAGGCTTAGCAGGGAGCTTGGGTCAAAACTTACAGGTCGTCATATTTCCAGGGAGCTGTTCCCATTTTCATACAGCGAATTTTTAGCATACAAAAATCTTGAAACAAATGATGCTTCTTCGCAGGAGTATATGGTATCGGGTGGTTTCCCCGAGTTTGTAAAAACCCGGCAGCAGGAAATCCTGATGCAATGCTTTAATGACATCATAACCAGAGACATTGTGCTGCGGTATCATATAAAGAACAGCTTATTGTTAAAACAAATTGGGGTATGGTTGGTGTCTAATATTGGCAAACCTGTATCGGGGAATAGCTTAAGAAAAATGTTCGGCATAGCATCGTCTTCGAGCATCATGGAGTATCTTTCCTTTTTTACAGATGCGTATTTGTTTTTCTTTGTGCCTAAATTCAGCTATTCACATAAAGTACAAACGGTTAATCCAAAGAAGGTATATTGCATTGACAATGGGTTTATCACCACAAACTCAGTGTCGTTTACCGGGGATAAAGACAGGCTCCTTGAAAACATGGTTTACATGCAGTTGCGTAGATCAACGGCAGATATATTCTATTTTAATGAGGGGAAAGAGTGTGATTTTGTGGTTTCTTTAAATGGTAAAGTCAAGGATGTTATTCAGGTATGCTATCAGCTGGATCAGAACAATATGAACAGGGAAATCATGGGAGCACTGGAAGCCATGGAGTTTTTCAACCTTTCTGAAGCGGTTATAATTACCCATAATCAGGCTGACACCTTCAGCATCAATAGTAAAACCATTAATGCTATTCCTTTTTACCGTTGGGCAACAATGAAAACCAAAGGCTAACAGCCAATAGCAAAATACCACTCACGACTTACCACTAACACCCCATGGATTTTACCTTAAAAACATACAAGCAGCTTCTACAAACCCTTAAGGATGCGGGTTATCGGTTTATCACCTTTGAGGAATACCTGGGGAGGTCGGAAGACGGGAGATGGGAGACCGAAGACGGGAGACTGAAGACGGAAGACCGGAGTAAGTTGAGGGCACAGCCCGAAATCCCGC
Source organism: Bacteroidales bacterium (assembly GCA_046291875.1). Taxonomy (GTDB): domain Bacteria; phylum Bacteroidota; class Bacteroidia; order Bacteroidales; family UBA7960; genus SKVR01. The sequence goes on from JBKBSF010000001.1 coordinate 31,351, forward strand.
GCCATGCGGGAACCGAAGACCGGAGACGGGAGACCGAAGACGGGAGATGGGAGACGGAAGTTTATCACGCTTCACCCGTCACCGATGACACATCACCTGTAATAATTCTGCGGCACGACGTAGACCTACTCCCGCAGAACTCCCTTGCCTTTGCCCGTATACAGCATGAGATGGGCATCCGGGGCAGCTACTATTTCAGGGCTGTGCCCGAAAGCTGGGATGAGTCTATCATCAAAGAGATTCACCGCCTGGGGCATGAGGTGGGGTATCATTATGAGGATCTGGATCTAGTGGGAAGAGAGGGAAGACCGAAGACCGAAGACGGAAGACCGAAGAGGGGAGACGGGAGATGGGAGACCGAAGAGGGCAATCCGGCAATCCGGCAATCCAACAATCTGTCCCACTACAATGACCCGTTACTCGTTGCTGCTATTGCATCTTTTACAAACAACCTCGAAAAACTCCGCCAGCTGGTACCCGTAAAAACGATTTGCATGCATGGCAGCCCCCGGTCGAAGTACGACAATCGTGACCTATGGAAGAAGTATGATTACCGCGATTTTGGCATCCTGGGAGAGCCTTATTTTGATGTGGATTTTGATGACGTGTTTTACCTGACCGATACCGGTCGCCGGTGGGATGGATGGAAGGTGAGCATACGCGATAAGGTGCCCCAGCAGGAGCGGTGGGTGAAGGAGGGGTTGGTATTTGGGAGTACCTTTGATATTTTGAAAAGAGTGGTAAGTGAAAAGATAAAAGATAAAAGTGAAAAGGTAAAAGTAGGACGTTATAATCCACATCAACCTTTTCCTGACAGGGTAATGTTTACTTTTCATCCGCAGCGTTGGACGGATAAGCCGATACCCTGGCTCAAGGAATATATTATGCAAAATGTAAAGAATGTGGTGAAAAGGCTAATAGTCAGTACTGTTCGCTAATTTTTGGCTGTTGTGCAACAGACTTATTAACCGCTCCATTTCCCCATGTCCCCAAGTCCCATTTGTTAATCATTCGGGCGCTTCCCGAGGCTGTGATCTGTCGCCCCTTCGGGGTTTTTTGACACCAATGACAAACTGTATCGTTCTTAAGTGAAGAGACAGGGATGGGTCAGTAAGGTCCGGAATATCCTCTCTGATGCATTGTTTTGTAAATAAATCGGAAATTTATTACTTTTATTTTAATTTTCATGAATATTAAAAGTGTAACTTTTGTTTTTCATGTATTTGAGAAGTCAGAAATTCAAATACTCCGATGAAGAAAGCTTTTTTCTTTGGGGAGCAAGGCAAACCGGAAAGAGTACCTTGCTCGGTAAACTTTATAAAAACCACTTATATATTGATTTGCTGTTATCGGATGTTTTTGAACGCTACAACCGCAATCCAGGATTATTGAGAGAAGCAGTTATGGCATGGGATGGGGCCCAACCGGTTATCATTGACGAAATTCAAAGAATCCCTGCATTGCTTAATGAGGTCCACTGGTTGATTGCAAATACGGATGCAAAATTTATTCTTAGTGGTTCAAGTCCCAGGAAAATTATAAAATCCGGTACAAATCTTCTGGGCGGAAGAGCATTACGATATGAGCTTTATCCTTTGATAAAAAAAGAGATTCCGGATTTTGATCTTTTGCGTGCACTGAACCATGGTCTGTTGCCTCGGCACTACTTGTCGGAAAGTCCGCAAAAACTACATTCTGCTTATGTCGGCAGCTATCTGCAGGATGAAATCATAGCCGAAGCGAAGATCAGAAATATTGGGTCTTTTACCAGGTTTCTGGAGATTGCGGCATTCAGTAACGGAGAAATGGTAAATTACTCCAATATCGGATCAGAATGTGGTGTTAGTCCCCCCACGGTAAGGGAGTATTTTCAGATACTGGAAGATACCTTGATCGGCAGGTTTGTACCATCCTTTCAGAAAAAGCCCAAACGACGTATCATACAATCACCCCGATTTTACTATTTTGATGTGGGCATTGCCAATTATCTGCTGAAGCGTGGAAATATTCTGCCCGGAAGTGAAACTTTTGGTAAGGCTTTTGAACACTATATCTACCATGAAATATATGCACACCGGCATTATACACAAACAGATTATCCCATCAGCTATTGGCGCACCACATCAGGACTTGAAGTAGATTTCATACTGGGAGATCATGAGGTAGCTGTTGAAGTAAAAGCCACACCCAGCGCATCAGCAAGGCACCTGAAGGGTCTGAAAAGTTTTGCTGAAGAATATTCTGTTAAGCGTAAAGTTCTGGTTTCTCTTGACCCATTGCCTAGAAAAGCCGGGGATATTGATATACTTCCCTGGGAAAGGTTTCTTGAATTGTTGTGGAATGGGGAAATCATTACATAGATTGGCGTGGGAATCTGACATCTATTCAGCGGTTTCATGGCATGAGCTGTAGTGGCATCCGGGAGATTACAAAGTGATTTTCAAAACAGCGTCACTTGCCATTAAAAACTTTATTCTTAACCTCATCCATCAAAACCCGTGTTTCCCCGTAAACCCACTATAAATTCCTGCATAACTTTACCCTTCAAAGCGGATAAATCCGTAAATCAGATAATTTTATCCTTTTTCCGCCCAAAGGCAAACGCAAATGAAGCAACTATTCACCATAATTCTCATTGCATTATCTGCATCGGCTTATAGCCAGTCGGCTTTCCAGCACGTGAGCGACCGGGGTATTTACCAGTTTCTGGATGAGCTGGCAGCAGTACAGATCATTGATGTAACTTCTGCCATCAAACCTTACACACGCGAGCAGATTGCCCATTATCTGCAACAGGCCGAAGTCCAGTGGTCGCAGCTGAGTTTTGCCCAGCGGGGGCGGCTGGAGCGCTACATGAAAGAGTATGCCCTGGAAAGGGGTACTCTGAAAGAGGGAGGATGGCAGCTGCTGCACCGCGATTCCACCCTGTCGGTACATCTGTTGCCCCCCGAAATAGCTTACCGTGACACACTTTTCACCGCATTGATCAGGCCGGTTTACGGATACCGCAATTTCTCAGGGGGTCAGAAGAACTTCTGGGCAACCTACGGCGGTGCCGAAGCTATAACCTACATCGGCAGCAACTGGTCGGTATATGCCAGTCTGCGCGACAACTACCAGTCTGGGCAGCGCCTGGCACAACCCACCTGGCTCACTCAGGAGCCCGGTGGCACCTACAAGGGGCAAACCGGAGGTGGACAGGGTGGCGAATTCAGCGAAATGCGCGGTGGCATCACCTACTCCTGGAACTGGGGCAATGTGGGGCTGATCAAAGACCACGTGCAGTGGGGCGATCATCAGAACGGCAGCAACATATTCTCGGGCCGTACACCTTCCTTTGCCATGGTAAAGCTGCACATGAGCCCTGCCCGGTGGATTTCCCTCGACTATTTCCACGGTTGGCTGGTATCGCAGGCCATCGACAGCGTCAACTCCTTTTTCCCCGAACAGGGCTTACCACGTACCGTGCAACGACGTATGTATATTGCAGCCAATATGGTTACCCTAAAGCCTTGGCCTGGCTTGCACTTCTCGGCAGGAAACAGCATCGTTTACGGAGATATGCCCGTACAACCCGCCTACCTCATACCGGTATTGTTTTACAAATCGGTAGTGCATACCCTGCACTGGGGCTCTACTTTCCAGAACAATGCCCTTTACTTCAACCTAAGCTCGCGCCAGATCAAACACCTGCACCTGTACGCCTCTTATTTTGTGGATGAGTTTTCCATCAGAAGGGTAACGGATCCGAACCGGCGCAACTTTACCAGCTTCAAAGGGGGCATGTCGCTCACCGACTGGCCTGTTCGCAATGTTTTCCTGGGGGGTGAATACACCTTCACCAACCCCATTACCTTTCTGCACGACGAACCCACCACCCGGTTCAGCTCCAACCTTTACAACCTGGGGCATTACCTGCAGGACAATGCCCAGGAGATGTTTGCCCAGATCAGGGTGTACCCTGCCGGATGGCTGCAGCTGGGGGCATCGTACACCCATGCTCAGAAGGGAAATTACTACCAGTACATCCGGCATCGGCGAAACCCCCGCATCGATGGCCACCCGGTGCTGGATGAAATCACTTGGGAAAAGAAGCAGCTGGCCCTGGACATGATAGCCCATCCTTTGCCCAACTTCAGAGTATTTGCCAGGGTAACCTTCTCCGATATTGAGGGCTTCGAGGTGGATGAGCAAAGTCCGCAATACTACCTCAACCTGTTCTCCCCTGCCTACCTGCACGGGAAAAACACCATCCTGGAGCTAGGCTTCGGACTGGGGTTTTAGCCTCGGAGGTTATCCCAACCTAAGCTCCCATCCCAATAGACCTTTACTACTATGGCAGGATGCATGCCATTGCGGGAGAATTCGCATCTGCCAATTGCACCAAAGGCAATTTATGCTATCTTTGATCGTTAGCATACTAAAGCTGGTAGCGATTTTCTGCATGTCTGTATACAAATCACTTATCCTGCCGTTGCTTGCGGCATTAGTTTTCTCCAGCGGAGCCTGGGGACAAAGCGGTCATTCTTATCGCGATTTCAAACCCGACGACTGCCGGCGCATGAAGCGTTCCCTTGACCGGCAGCCCGACTACGTGCACCTGATCCCCCTGGTGGAGGGCTCCAGCGTATACCTGGTTTTCAACGACTCGGTATGGATGGAAAGGTTCTTCTGGCAGGAGAAAGAGGACCGGTGGGAAAAACTGTTGGGAATGAACCGCCGCAAGCTGGGGATAAAGATCCTGTCGTCGCAATATTTTCAGTGCAACCCATCGGGAGGCACTACCCTGGCAAACTATTTATGGTACAGCGAGCCGGCCTCATGGCGCGACATGACGCGCACCTTGCAGAAGGGCGACGGCTTTTTCTATTTCTACCTGGGAGAACTGCCACCGGAGTTTCTCAACAGCCCTTTCGACCTGGGAGTGATCTATTCGCGTAAGAACCGCATCTGCGATCAGCACTGGTTGCGCCGGTTGCCGGCCCACGACTGGCAGATCATCCCCTCTCCCCTGTTGGTCGACACCCTGCTTTTTGCCGGAGACACCATCCCGTTCCCGGCAGATACGCTGCCCATCGTTACGCTGAAGCAGCTCAGCACCACCGTAATTTTCCCAAAAGACCAGACAACCTTCAACCGGCAACAGGTGCAGGATTTTCTCATGAACCTGCCCTTGCAACAATATCAGCCCCTGGATGTAAGTATACAAGCCTATGCCTCGGTGGAGGGACCTCCGGATCGAAACATAGAGCTTTATAATCGCAGGGCTGAGGTAATCCTGGAGGAGGTAAACCGGTTTTTGCCCCAGTTGGAGTATTTCCAATGCGAGGTAGATGAAAACTGGGAGGCTTTTTTGCAGGATATCCGCCAGACTTCCCATGCTCCCCTGGCACGTTTGCCCCGCGACACCATCCGCGAGCGCCTGCGCAATCCCGTTTTGAGCCAGCAACTGGAACCCCTGCTTGCCAACCACCGCAAAACCATCCTTACCATCACGCTGCGAAGCGAGATCGTTCCTGCTACCAGCACCATGCAGCAGATGACAGACTTTTTTGTCCAAACCCTCCAGAACGAAAATCTCTACAGTGCCCTTCGGATTCAGAATGCCATTTTCGAAAGGATACAGAATGAGGATGTAAGGGCCGATTTCCCCAGGGACCTTCCCATCCCTGAGAACCTGGACTTCTTTTCTGTCTTCAACCGGCAATACCTCTACCAGTACCACATGGGGCTGGCCGATCTGCGCGAAACCTGGGTGCTTTACGATAGCCTGTTCGATCACTACCCCGACTCTCCTTACCTGCAATACAACCTGGCAGAGCTGACCTTCCGTCGCTGGTACAGTGGCGATCCAGAGATAAGCGTCGGTAAACTGCTTGTCTACTTTGATCTGATAGAAGACAAATCGGAGGTTCCCAAGGCGGCGTGGCACCGGCTGAGGCTCAACTACAACAAAACCATGGCCCACAACGCGCAGCTGGAAAGGAACATTTCAGCCCGCAACCGCCATCTCAACAACATCCGTGGGTTATATCCTGAGGCTCAGCTCAGCCCTGAGGAAATAACCAACCTGGGTGGATTCCTAACGGCCTATGGCCGGCTGGAACTGGCCGAACGGATGGTACGCCCCCTGGCCCGCGCACCACAGCCCGATGAAGAAATCCTTTTCTACTATCTGAATATCTCCATCTCCAACGACCGGTTGCGATCGGCCCGATGGTACCGCGATCTGCTGGAGTATACCCGCCTGCAGTATCCGGAGCGTTTCTGCAGCCTCTTTACACCCCTGAGCTTAAAAGGGAATGGCATATCAGCCCTGCTTGATCCCATACTTATGGAGATGTATTGCAAAACCTGCAGCGAGCCCTTGCAAAGCATGCAATAAGGATGGGATAGCATCAATCCCTGAGAAAAACTTCTGCCTGAAAATTTTTTTTGAAAATATTTTTGGAGGAAACAAAAAATTACTAATTTTGCCACTCCAAACACAACGGTGTTGGACAATAAAAAATACTCCTCCTTAGCTCAGTTGGTTAGAGTCCCGCAACTGCGGGATTAATCAGAGGATCTCAGGAAGAAAATTAAAATAAAACACTCCTCCTTAGCTCAGTTGGTTAGAGCATCTGACTGTTAATCAGAGGGTCTCAGGTTCAAGTCCTGAAGGGGGAGCAACTCTTTACACCCACTAACACATAATAAGCGTTGGTGGGTTTTTTTGTGCCCTTAGCTCAGTTGGTTAGAGTCCCGCAACTGCACACCAAAGATGCCAATGGAAGAAACTTGCATGAGCACTGCGGCTCACAAAAGGAGATGAACCGGAGCTCGACGCAGTCAAAACAGACATTCAAGTTCCCCCGCAAAGGTGGGGCAGGCATACGACCAATTATTGATACAAATTATATTCTGACGAAATCCTGGTTTTCTCAACAATTTAGCAACCCCACTCCCCGTTAATCCGTAAAACATGGTGCTGAATACGCGCAACAATCATTACTTTTGTGCTGGAAAAAAGCGAACCTACTATGCTGCAAACCTTCTTCTCCCGTGCATTCTCTTCTGCAAATGATTTGCAAACCACCCACAGGAGCGCCACCTGGCGTTATGCAGTGCTTTTTGTCCTGTTGTTTTTTGCCGGCAACAACCAGCTGGAAAAGGGCAGTTACTTCTTTAGCCCGCAGCACACTTCAGCCCATGCCACTTTGCTCAACAGGCTGCTGAGTGAAGAGGAGATTGAGTTTCTCGACTTCCAGATCACCCAGTTGCTCACCCGCAACCAGTTCAACGGCAATGTGCTTATTGCCCGCTACGGCATGGTGATTTATCAGCGATCTTTTGGTTTTGCTTCCTTTACACGTGCTGAGCCGTTGAATGCCGAAACCTCTTTTCAGCTGGCCAGCATCTCCAAAACTTTTACCGGAGCGGCCATACTGATGCTGCAACACCAGGGCAAGCTCCATGTGAGTGATAAGGTGAAGCAACACATTCCTGAATTTCCTTACGACAACATCACCATTACCCACCTGCTAACCCATACCTCGGGCCTGCAAAACTATATGTGGCTGGTGGAGCGTCAGTGGCAGCAGCGAAGCTTGCCCAACAATGAGGATATTCTCAGACTTTTCATACAGCACCGGCGGCCTCTGAACTTCAGCCCAGGGCTGCGGTTTGAATACTCCAACACGGGGTATGTTTTCCTGGGGCTGCTCATTGAGCGGGTTTCCGGGCAGTCCTTTGCCGATTTCATTGAGCAGAATATCTTCGAGCCCCTGGAGATGACCCGATCTTTTGTGTATGATCTGCACAATCCGCGTCCTGTCGAAAACCGTGCTTTCGGATACCGCCAGCACAGAGGCAGAAACTTCATCATTCCGGACGACAAGCTCGACGGGCCCCTGGGCGATAAAGGGATCTTCTCCACCACCGGCGACCTGTACAAATGGGACCAGGCATTGCACCGCAGTGCTCTGTTGCCACCAGAGCTGTGGCAACAGGCTTTCGACTACGGCAGGCTCAGCAACGACTCTACCGTAAACTATGGCTTTGGATGGCGTTTGCAGAAATACCTCGACAAAAAGATTGTGCATCACCCTGGTCGATGGCACGGCTTTCGAAACAGCTTCAAGCGGTTCCCGGAAGATCATACCACCCTGATCCTGCTCAGCAACAACAACAGGAATATTGCAGGGCTCATTGAAGGTATCCAGGATATCCTTTATTTTGAGGAAAAAGAGATATGGATGAGTATCCACGGGGACGTGCCGCGCGAGGAAGAAAGCGAAGCCCCTGAGCCCATGCCCGATGCAGTGCCCGCTGCCACACCCTGAGGGCACATTTTCAGCCTTTTAACAGAATTTACACACAGCAAATGCGCCTTTTCGCTATTTTTGCCGTTTATTCATCCTTTGCCAAACCTCCGGCTTTGCCGGGCTACAACCCACAAAAGCATGCAAGTAAGAATTGTAAACAAATCCAACAACCCTCTGCCCGCTTACGAAACCTTCTTTTCTGCCGGTATGGATCTGAGAGCCTTTATGGAACAGCCCCTGGTGCTCAAGCCCCTGGAGCGGGCACTGATACCCACCGGTTTGTTTATTGAACTGCCTCAGGGCTACGAGGCCCAGGTAAGACCCCGCAGTGGCCTGGCAGCCAAATTCGGCATTACCGTGCTCAACTCACCAGGCACCATTGATGCCGACTACCGTGGTGAGATCAAGGTGATCCTCATCAACCTCTCACAGGAAGAATTTGCCATTCATTCGGGCGATCGCATTGCACAAATGATCATCTCTAAGCACGAAAGGGTGGATTTCCTGCAATCCGAATCCCTCACCGAAACCCTAAGGGGCGATGGCGGATTTGGCCACACGGGTGTGAAGTAAAACAACCCACAACCCAACGATAGAACGATTCTACAACTCAACCTTTCAACCCGTCAACGCTTCAACTTTAACTAAATCCACAAACAATGAACCTCATCATACCCATGGCCGGAATGGGCACCCGCATGCGCCCCCACACACTTACCATTCCCAAACCTTTGCTGGCTGTAGCAGGAAAGCCCATCGTACAGCGCCTTTGCGAGGATATCGTGAATGTTTGCCAGGAACCTGTTAAAGAGATTGCCTTTATCATTGGCGATTTCGGGCCTAAAGTTGAAGAACAGTTGCTGGCCATTGCCCATGCCGCCGGAGCTCAAGGCAAGATCTATTACCAGCGTGAAGCACTGGGTACCGGCCATGCTGTGCACTGCGCTGCCCCTTCATTGAGTGGAAAAACAATTGTAGCTTTTGCCGATACGCTCTTCCGTGCCGATTTTGTGCTCGACGACAGCCAGGATGGCATTATCTGGACCTATCGCGTGCAGGACCCAAGCGCTTTTGGGGTGGTAACCACCGACGACAAGGGTATAATCAATGGATTTGTGGAAAAACCGCAGTCCTTTGTTTCCGACCAGGCCATTATCGGTATCTATTATTTCCGCGATGGGGCGATGCTGCGTGATGAGCTGCAATATCTCCTGGACAACAATATTACCAACAGCGGAGAGTATCAGTTGACCACCGCACTGGAAAACATGCGCAACAAAGGCATCCGGTTTGTGCCCGGCGATGTGCAGGAATGGATGGATTGCGGAAACAAGAATGCTACAGTGCAAACCAATCAGCGTGTACTCGAGCATGCAGGAGCACAAGCCCTGCCTCAAACCCTCAGGATGGATAATGCCATTGTGATACAACCCTGCTTTATCGGAGAAAATGTCTCTTTGCGCAATGCCATTGTAGGGCCCTATGTTTCGCTCGGGAAAAACGCCAGGATTGAAAACACCGTGATCAGCAACAGCATTGTGGGAGAAAACTCCTCCATCAGTTCTGCCGTTCTGGACAACACCATGTTTGGTAATCATGCCAGTTTTGAAGGAAAGCCGGCCGAGCTGAGCCTGGGCGATTATTCTCAGATAAAAGGCTGATTTTTTGTAATTTTAGACCACATTGCCCGTTCATTACTTTTGAACCCGGCTTTCCGTTTGTAACACATATCCATGAAAACACTTCAAAAGTATTCCTTTATTTTTCTTATCATAAGTTTCGCCTTTCTATCCGGCTGCAGGAGTAAACAACCTGTTCCGGCTGAGCGCACTCCCGCCAAAGAGGTTGCCCCGGTGAGCGAGCTACGCCAGCTGGAGAGCACTGCTCTGCTGATCGATGGTACACGCCAAAAGATCCTGGGCAACATGAGCAATGCCCTTGTTTTGTACTCTGAGGCACTGCGGGCCGACCCGGCCAACTCTGCCGCCATGTACGAACTGGCCAAGATTCATGCTCAGCAGGGGCACCTGCGCGATGCCGAAACATTTGCCAGAAGAGCTGCATCGCTGGAACCACGCAATGTTTTCTACCATCTCGTATTGGCCGATATCCTTTTCCTGCAAGGGAAAAACCAGGAAGGTGTTGATGTGCAGAAAAACCTGGCCAGCCAGAACCCCAACAATCTTAATCTGCAGATCAGCCTGCTTACCAGTCTTATCTATACTCAAAAGTATACAGAAGCCATTGCCCTGATAGATCATATCGAATCCATTGCCGGATTCAACGATGAGCTGTCGTTGCAAAAACAAAAACTCTTTCTGGAGCTTAATCAGCCGCAAAAAGCCATTGAGGAGGCGCAGCGACTGGTATCTTTCTTTCCGCAGGAACCCGTTTACCTGGAGTTGCTGGCAGAGCTCTACCAGGAAACCGGAAGAGGCGATAAAGCGCTGGAGATCTACCACCGGATGCTCGAAATTCAACCCGATAATGCCATGGCCCGCCTGCTGCTTGCCGACCATTACCGCCAGAAGGGAGATGAAGAGGAGTCTTTTCGTCAACTGAAACTTGCCTTTCAGAGTCCACAATTCGGGGTAGAGGGGAAAGCACGTATCCTGTTTACTTTTTACCACCTCAGTGAGCAAAGCCCCAAATACCTGGCAAGAGCCTATGAATTGCTGCATCTGCTAATTGAGGCCCACCCCGACGACGCCGAGGCCAATGCTCTTTTTGGCGACTTCCTCTACCGCGATGAGAAGCTGGAGGAGGCACGTGCCTTTTTTTACAAGGCCGCACTGCTCGATCCTGCCGATATACGGTTCTGGCAACAGGTGCTGATCATCGACTCCAGCCTCAGCGACTACGACAATATGCTGGAAGCTTCTGAGCAGGCCCTGGAGTATTTTTTCGAGCAACCTGTTATTTTTCTTTTCAATGGTTTGGCCCATATGCAGAAGAAGAACTACACCCGTGCCATAGAATCTTTCAGGGCAGGGAAAGATCTTACTCCTGATGATATCGGTTTCAGCTCGCAGTTCCTCACCTTGCTGGGCGATGCCTACTACAAGGCCGGTAAATGGGACGACTCCGACCGCAGCTACCGGGAGGCCCTTACCCTTGACCCTCACAATGTTTTTGCTCTGAACAACTACGCCTACCATCTCGCACTCAGGGGCAAAGACCTCGACAAAGCACTGGAGATGTCGGCACGTGCCCTGAAAGCAGAACCCGAAAATGCAGCCTTCCTGGATACCTACGGATGGATACACTATAAAATGGGGGATTTTGTGGAGGCCGAGAAATGGATCCGCCGATCACTTGATGTGGCAGAAGAACCCAGTGCCACCGTTTTAGAACAATACGGTGATGTGCTTTACAAGCTCGGCAGAGCTGCCGATGCTCTTATCTATTGGGAAAAAGCCCTGCAGGTAAAAAACGAAAAGGAAGACGAAGAGGTTTCGGATCAGCTCCAGAGAAAAATCCGCGACAAAACCCTTTATGAATAAAAAAACAAGCTCACATATGTCTTTTATCACAAAAAAAACCTTGCTGCCTTTGCTTCTTCTGTTTGCAATAGCAGCCTGCAAACCTGCCAGGGAGGTGGCACATGACGTTCGTCCTGATGTGCAAATAAGTCGTGTTGTTGCCGATCTTCAGCGCAACCAGGCTGATGTGGAATGGTTCAGCACCCGGTTCAGCGGCACTGCCCAGTGGGAAGGTCGCAACCAGCCCATCAGCGGCAATCTGCGTATCCAGCGCAACCAGGCCATCTATGTTTCCATTGCCCCGGTGCTGGGAATTGAAGTAGCCCGTGCCCTGATCACCCCCGACAGCGTAAAAATTGTAAACCGGCTCGAATCGACCTATTACCTGGGAGATCTTCGTCTGCTCAACCAGATGTTTGGAACCGATATCGATTTCCAGATGTTGCAGGCACTGTTTCTGGGAAATGATTTTCCGCACTTCCGTTCTGACCAGTTCAACCTGAGTCAGGAAGGCATTTATCATCGGCTGCATGCCGGGCGAAGGATGCGCACCCATGGTGGAGGACAACCCATCAACCAGGCACTTACCCTCTACCCCGACAATATGCGCATCCGCACCAATGTTATCCTGGAAGAACGTACCGGAAGGGCGCTGCGGGCCGATTACCGCAGTTACGAAAATATTTCGGGCAAGTGGATTCCCAACGATCTGCAGATTATGTTTGCCGATCAGTCCAATACCCCCTCGAGCCTGAGTATGACCTTCAGCCGTACCACCATCAACGAACCCCAGCGCATGCAGTTTTCCATTCCTGCACGCTATACTCCCGTTAACCTCACCGATTAAGTTTTTTTACCAAAATGAAGGGATCTTCTCTGCACGCTCCAATCCGAAACCTGTCAGTGGTAGCACTATGGGCTTTGCTCATGCTTATGCCCCCTGCAGCTGCTGTAGCACAAAACCGCGATGAGCTGGAGCGAAACAAACGCCGCATCGAACAGGAGATCAACCTGATCAATCAGATGCTCCGGGAGACCCAGAGTACCGCTGAGCTCAACGTAACCCAGCTGGTGATCCTCAACAACCGGATCCAGTCGCGCGAAAGCCTTTTGCGCAACCTTACCAACGAGATCAGCTTCATCAACCGCAGAATTGCCGGTATCAACACAGAGATTGAGACCCTCAACCGAGAACTGGAAGAGCTGCGCGAGTCGTATGCACGGATGATTTATTTTGCCCACAAAAACCGCAATGCTTACCAGCGGATGATGTTTATTTTTGCCAGCCGCGATTTCAACCAGGCATACCTGCGTATGAAATATCTGCAGCAGCTGACCAAGCACCGGCAGTTGCAGGCCCAGAAGATCGCTGAAACCCGCGAGAAGCTCCAGGAAACCCTGGCGGAGCTTGAAGAGCGCAAGCAGGAACAGCAGGCTTTGCTGGCGGAGCAGCAGAGGGAGATGCAGGAACTCAGGCAGGAACAACAGGAGCAGAACCGCCAGGTACAGGAGTTGCGCAAACGAGAGCAGGAGCTTATGCAGCAGCTCAGGGCACAAGAGGCACGTGCCCGCGAGTTGCAGCAAGCCATAGAAAGGGTGATCGCCGAAGAGCGCCGCAGAGCTGCTGAAGCCGCAAGGGCTGAAGGAAGACCCGCCACAGATGCTTTCAGACTTACCCCAGAAGACAGAATCATATCCAACCGATTTGCCGACAATAAGGGCAGCCTCCCCTGGCCATTGGAAAGAGGAATCATTGTGGGTAGATTCGGAGAACAACCCCACCCCGTGCTGCCGGGAATAAAAATTGTGAACAACGGAATCGATATTGCCACCACCCAGGGAAGCCGCGCCAGAGCCATCTTCGAGGGTACCGTTTCCAGGGTGGTCAGTTTCCCCGGTCATTATGCCGTTATTCTGCGCCATGGTGAGTACCTTACCGTTTATGCCAACCTCTCTGAGGTTTTTGTGAGAAACGGGCAGCAGGTAGGCATTCGGCAGGAGCTGGGTGTAGTAGGCACCGATGCCCGTGAAGCCCGCACACAGGTGCACCTTGAGATATGGCATGGCAACAACAAGCTCAACCCCGAAGAGTGGATCAGCAGACAACGCTAATTTATTAATCCCCCGCCCGTATCCCTTTTAATATTTTCATAACTTTGCCTGCATATCCCATAAAAGACATCACTATGACACTTTTGTTTTCTCCTGGTCCTTTCGAAATCATTCTGATCCTGGTTATTGTGGTATTACTCTTTGGAGGTCGCAAGATCCCGGAGCTGATGCGTGGGCTGGGCAAAGGGATGAAGGAATTCAAGGAAGCCCAGAAAGATGAAGACAGAGAAGAAACTAAAAAAGAATAGGCCCTTTCTTCCTGCACCCAACCCCGTATTTACCCTGATTCCCCTTGCGTGATTTGAGCAGAAAAATCGCGCAAAATCCTCTTGTGCTTTTTTCACGAAATAATAAACTTTGTGATCCGTTATAAAGGCTCATGATTCGGGTATTTGCCATAACCCAGGCATGTTTTTTTACGTACACAACATTATCTGTTTACCAGCACAATTTCTATACACCCTTTATGCTCACAACGATGATTACTAAATTGTTTTATCCGGCTTTGGCCGTCATTATCCTCCTTACCTCATCCATCACTCCTGCAGGGGCACAGAGCGAAAACACCCCGGAAGCACCCTGGGAGATCGCTGCCGATGACCCCATCGCTGCGATGCTCGACAGCCTTGCCAGGCTTACGGCTTTTCAGAATCTGGAAAGAAGGCTCGACCCCAATGCTCCTGAAAGTAAATTCCCTCCCGGGTTTGTGCCGCAGTATGATGATTCTGTTTACCTGGCGCGCATTGCCCACATGAATGCCTATTCTACCATTGATTTTGTATACAATGCCTATGTGCGGGGCTACATCAACCTGTATGCGCAGCGCAGACGCGATCTGACCGAACGTGTAATGGGGCTTGCAGAATTGTACTTCCCCTTGTTTGAAGAACAGCTTGACAAACATAACCTGCCTCTGGAGCTGAAATACCTTGCAGTGATCGAATCGGCCCTCAATCCTGTGGCCCGCTCCCGGGTAGGTGCTACCGGGCTGTGGCAGTTCATGTATGGAACCGGCAAGATGTATGGCCTTCAGGTAAACACCATGGTTGACGACAGAAGCGATGTGATCAAATCGACCATTGCAGCCTGCGAACACTTTGTGGACCTTTACCGTATCTACAACGACTGGAACCTGGTGCTTTGTGCCTACAATGCAGGCCCGGGCAACGTAAACCGTGCCATCCGTCGTGCAGGTGGGGTGCGCGACTTCTGGGCCATCCGCCATTATCTTCCCCGCGAAACCCAGAACTATGTACCTGCTTTTATGGCTGTAGCCTACGTTATGGAGCATGCTGCCGACCACAACCTGTTTCCCAACCCACCCATCTATACACATCTGGATATCGATACCCTGCAGGTGCGCCAGCAGTTGAGCCTGCGCACCGTAGGCAAGTTCCTTGATATCCCCCTGGATCACCTCAGGTATCTCAACCCTTCCTTCCGCCAGGACATCATACCCCACAACCCCAACCGCCCTTACTACCTGAGGATCCCCCGCGATTTCACAGGAGTTTTTATGGCCAATGCCGATACCATCTACAATCATCGCAGCCCCGAAGAAATAAGGCAGGCAGAGCTGGCATCCCAAATGCAGGAAACCACCATACATGTGGTGCGCAGTGGTGAAGTATTGGGAAGCATTGCCCGGCGCTACGGCACCAGCGTGGCCGAAATACAGCGCCTCAACAACCTCAGGGGCACAGTGATCCGTCCGGGACAACGCCTTGTGGTGAGAGCCCCCGCCCGTACCACACCCACCACGGCAGCCACCCACGCCAATACCCACGTGGTGAAAAGCGGAGAAACACTCGCCCTGATCGCAGGCCGGTACCGCGTTAGTGTGGCACAGTTGCAGGCCTGGAACAATCTATCCGGAACCGTAATACATCCCGGACAGAACCTTGTGGTGCGACAGCCCGCCAATACTGCAGGCCAGACAACACCCGCAACAGCTCAGGTACAGCAAACAGAAGAAGAACTGGATCTGGATGATAAGGAAGAGGATTTCAGAGAGTACATCTACTACACCGTGCAATATGGCGATACCCTCCAGGATATAGCAGCACGGTTTCAGGAGCTCACCATAGAAGACATCAAAGAGCTTAACGACCTCGCTCCCAACTCTCCCCTTGCGCCAGGACAACGACTGATTGTGGGTATCGAAGAATAAAAGAGCACCTCTACTACCATTCCAGGTGTTGCAGTGCTTTATTTTATGCAACAGGAATCGATAAGGAGGAGATCGCTCACAAAAGCAAAGTTTTTTAACTATTTTTGAACTCCGGATGCAATAATCATCCGGAGTTTATTGTTTTGTATATAATCCCAAAAACGAAACCCATGACAAGATATTTGCTGATTCTGATGGCCACCTTACTGCTTGGCTCATGCACAAGTGTTGAAGGCCCCCGCAAGCCTTCGGCAACAGGCAAAACCGGCGAGATGCTGGTAGTAACCCCCACTGCCCGCTGGAATGGCCATGCCGGAGATATCATCCGGGAGGCATTTGGCTCCGACATCCCTTTCCTGATGCAACCTGAGCCTCATTTCAACCTGATACAGATTGCTGAACAGGATTTTGTGAAGCTTTTTGAAACCCACCGGAATATCTTTTTCGTGGAGTTTGACAACAGTCTGGAAAGGGGAAAAATTGAGGTAAGTCGCCATGTGTGGTCTTACCCCCAGCGTGTGATCCGGCTCAAGGTACCCGATGAGGCTGCCCTGCAACGCATCATGGATGCCAACACGGAAGAATTTATCACCCTTTATCTGGAAACGGAGCGCGAGCGCCTGATTAATGCATACAGCCGGATGATGAACCATGGTGCCCGTAATGTGATCCGTGAGAAATTCGGACTGGATATCACCGTACCGGAAGGTTATTTTATTGCCAAAGTAGAAGAGGATTTTGTTTGGCTACGCCAGACCGGTACCCGCGATGACATTGAGCTGGGGTTAATGATTTCAGTATTCCCCTATACCGATGCTACTGCAGATTTTGCACCCCAAACCATCTGGGATCGCCGAAATACAATGACCCGCCTGCACGTCCCCGGCTCACTGCCCAACAGCCATATGACCACCTATCCCGACATTCCCCCCGTATTCCGCGAAATAAACTTCAACGGGAAATATGCCATGGAAGGGAGAGGATTCTGGCGTATGCACAACGACTTTATGGGCGGGCCCTTTGTAAGTATCACTTTTGTAAATGAAAACAAAGGGCAATTGGTTAATCTCGATGGTTTTGTGTATCGCCCCAACAGAGATAAGCGCGATCTTCTGCGCCAGGTGGAGGCACTCATTTACAGCGTAAAACCGTATGTGCCGGGCCAGGACCAGGAGGAAAGTGAAGAGATTTCCTGAGTAACATAACGCTGCAACGCCGCATTAATACAACTGAAACACCCAGACCACCCGGGCAAAACCCGCGGATACGGAGGTCTGGGTGTTTCTTTTCCGGATTACACATTTGCAATCAAGGGTTCAAAAGAAGTAGGATTTGCAAAATTGGATGTTAACCCATGTCCGCTTCAATTACGGCATCAACTCTCTGAACGCAAAGCTCCCCGGAATGATACCCACCCTGAAAGTATCTATGGGTGTGGTCTGGGGCGAAAAGCGGTACACTATTCCTGGCTGCACCATATCAATGGCATCGCCCACATAGATCTCCGAGGATACAGGATCGATGCCCAGTGCCCGGTATCCGGCTGCTGCATTGGCCGGGTAGGGGCTTTCGATGACAGGCTGAGGCAAAGCTTCAGAAAGTACAGGGTGGCGATACACATGCCGGTTGATAAAGTACAAAGTATCCCCGGTGCCGTTGATGCTGAGGGATCGGGGATGATCGTGAAGCCCGAACCGGAATACTTGTTCGATCTCCCTGCTGTGTGCATCAATGCGCAGCAACCCGGGGGCCTCATGTCCGTAAGGGCTTCCGGCAAAACCTCCATCGGTTAGCACCCATAGTTTATCAAAACGATCGAGCACCATCGACTGTGGCTGTTTAAGTACTTCTATGGTTTCGATCCACTGGTCGGTTTCGGTATCAATCACAAGAAGGGTATGGTCAAAACTCCAGCAATTGGTATATAAATATTTGCCCACCTGTATCATCTGCTCGGTGGGGTGCTGATAGAAAACCGAACCCGGGTTATTTACTTCGATACTGCCGGTAACCTCAAAGGTAGTCGGGTTGACTATGGCAATGGCTTTGGCATAAAGGTCCGAAACATAGGCTTTCTCATCACTCAACACATGCATATAACGCGGAGAGGTAAGACCGGTTATTTTGCCTCTCAGTTGAAAATTTTCCAGATCAACCACATAGATGCGCCCGCTGTTATTGATCACAATATAGCCCAGTCCATTGTGCTGGGTCATCGACAGAGCTACGTCGCCCAGGGGAAGCCCGTTGGTGTTGAAAAAAACATCATTTACAACACGCCTTTCCGCCGGATCATAAAAACTCAACGAGGCATTCCCATACATAAAATTACCTTCGTTGATAACGAACACCCCAGAAACCGCAATATTGGGTGGTTGGGTTTGCCAGAGCGAATCATCGTCCATGCAACCCTGCAGACACACCATGGCCCAAAGGGTAATCACAACAAATCGTACTTTTTTCCATCCGGGTCTCATCTTAGCTGTGTTTTCAGGGTGAGCAAAAAGTTCCTTCCGGGCATAGGGCGGTACAAAACGGTATGATAGGTTTCATCAAAAAGGTTGTAGATTTTCAATCCAGCCTGCATATCCCAGCTCCCCAGCTGCCATTGTTTGCCCAGTGCCAGATCATTCATAAAATAAGGATAGAGCCAGTTGCGCCGGCTCGGATCGTTGCTAGAAGTAGTAAAACGTTCGCTATAGGAGTTATGCTGCCAGGCCACAGAAAACCCTTTGTACTCCATATAAACCATCAAATTGCCTGAATGCACGGGAATAAAAACCAACTGTTTTCCGTAGGATTGATCGCCCCAGACCAGGGGGTCTCCGTAGTTCAGTGCCCTGGTAAGAGAGTAGCTGGCCAAAAGTCTGTACTGGAAATCTCCTGCTTCACCCCATAGCTGGCCATGAGCTTCCAGCCCCTGCGACAGCACCCTTCTGATGTTTTGTGGCTCCCAATACCCTTTAAAGCTGGGAACCCAAACGATCCAATCTTTTATGTCGGAGCGGAACAGAGTAAACTCGGTGCGAAAATGGGTTTTACCCATCAGAAGTTGATTTTGTGTGCCCACCTCAAGGGTGATACCTTGCTCGGGTTGGAGGTCAGGATTTCCTCCCGGCAACCAATACAGATCGTTGAGAGAAGGGTGGCGGAAGTTTCGGGCAATACTGGCTTTGAGCACCCAGGGAATTTCTTCAGATGCCAGGTAATCAAACCCCAGGAAAGGGATCAGGGGAGACAGAACTCCACCCACTAACTCCTGGCGCAACATAAGATTAAGGTTCAGGCGAGGTACAGGCTGATTTTGCAGGGCAATGAGCATCGAGGCATCCTCCCTGCTGGTCTCGTAGCCTGTGCGGGTTACGGTGTCGCGGGTATGCACCCTGTGATGATCCACATTGAGGGTCCCTTCCACAGCCCACCGCTGTCCCAGTTGCCTCGAATAGCTGGCATACTGAAGGAAACTGCGCTGATTGCTTTGCGAAAACACAGCAGCAACAGGATCCTGCCCGCTTACGGGCTGAGTGAGGGTATAATCCAGGTTCCTTGCTGCAAAACCACTGCGTAAGGTAACCTTTTCCTTCGCCCCATACCACTGCCAGCGTGCCACCAGCTTCTGATCCTGATCAGACTGCTGGCTGATGTTGGCATTTTCTGCCCCTTCATAGCTGATTACCCGCGGTATACCCCGCCGGGCCCATTGCCCCCACCATTGCACCGACAGAACCTGGTCGGAGGCAGGTTGCCAGTACAACTCCTGCAAGGTACCATAGCGAGTGAAGGCCGCATTTTTGTTGGTATCTACCGGATGTACCCTCTGCCCGTTTTCCATGCTGGCAATGGTGCGGTTTACAAAGGTATAGTCGTTTTCCGAATGGTTGTAATACATCCTTGAGCGCCATTGCACCTTGCGGTTTCCCAGCGAAAGTAGCAGAAACTGATCCCAGGTGGAGTAGCTGCCTACCCCCTGCATGTAGGCCAGCTGGCGCTGGTTGCTCCAGTCGGCCTGATTGGTAAGGTTGATGCTGCCGCCCAAACCTCCGCTCTGGTCAGATACTGAAGCAGAGCCATGTTTGAGGGTGATATCGTCGATGATATAAACGGGTATCAGCGAAAAATCGACCATCCCCAGCATGGGGGAGTTGATGTTGATCCCGTTCCAGTTTACCTGAGTGTGCGATGGAGCTGTGCCACGAAATGAAGCCGTGGCCAGTGCACCCCTCCCATGGCTTTTGATGTAAACCGGGGTGTTTTCCGAAAGCAACTCCGATAGCGACAGGTGAAGCTTCTGCCGCAGTACCAGCGTATCCACACGGGTTTGCTTCATTCCGGCAGTCTCCTTCTGGAAAAACCGATCGGCACGTACCTGCACCTCTCTGAGCTCTATAATGGTGTCGTGCAGCGATTGTGCCTGCACGGCAGAAGCCATGTGCACAAAAGCAAGCAGCAGTAAAAACACACCCACAAACCAAACCTTCCTTCTTTTGCGAACGGTTTGCACTGTCATGGTATTACGATATGTGAGCACAGTAAGAAGCATGAAAAGGGGCTAGCGGATCAGTATCTTTTGCTGCGTGGTTCCTTTGGAACTCACAATACTTACAAAGTAAACACCCGCCTGGAAATGCTCCAGACCAACGCGTTGTAACCCGCTCGGATGCAAAAACGACATATGGACCTTACCATTCAGATCGCTGATTCTGATGGTGGCAGGCTCTTCCAGTTCAATATTCACGTAGCCTGAAGCAGGGTTGGGGAAAACTCTCGCCCATGGAGCTGCAGTATATTCCGTTTGATGGGTAGACGGATCGAGCAAGACCGAAACCTGGGCAGAAATATCAGGATTTTCTTGCAGGAATGCAGTAAGGATCAATTCTCCCGATACGTCGAAATGAAGCTGGTTGTTTTCATCCACCCATGCCCCGGGCAAATTTGATGACCATTGAATGGTTCTTTGGGGCTGCCATCTCCCCCGGTGAAAGGCAAAGGCTTCAAGCGGATAGGGGCTGCTGCTGAGGGTCCGGGGAAGATCTTTCACCACTACCCTATCCAGTATGCCGGTAATACTGCTGTTGGGTTCCACCATCACCGCCCCGGTTATTTCCGTGGAAACTTCCCCCAGCCATCCTCCATCGTCGAGCATGGCGGTTTGCACTTTTATAAAGTGAATCTCATCCAGCTCCACATAGTTTCCCTGGGCATCCACGGCCCAGCTGATATCGAAACCATCGCCACCCCCGTTTTCTATGGCTGAGGTATAAGGATTGGCAGGCACATGAAAGGGAGCCTGCCCCCTTGGGGTATTATCGGCATACCCGAAAGCCCTGCGAAAGGATTTGATAAAAGCCGGATTGCTATGATCCATCGCACCGGCTATTCGAGTGCCGGCAAGCGTGTAATGGTCGGACGGGATATGCGGAAAAATCTCCGCATCAGGATAATAGGGTTGGGTATGCATACTTTTGGCAAAAACAAAACCCTCGTTCCCCAGGTTGTCTTCCCACGGTACATCTGCGGCGGCCTCGGTGTGGGGATTAAAATAGGTAACCTGGTAGTTGTGATGAGTGGAGGAGAAAAAATAATCGCTCCCGGCCAGCTGGTACCACGTGTCGTCGGGGAGGCCGTTCTGGTTTTCGTCTTTCATTACCCAAACGGTTGCAGGCTCCGACCAGGTTTCCAGTGGGTTGCCAAAGATAATAAAGTCCACACCAAAGGGGTGATCGGGATGGTTTTGCACCGGATGCTCAAAGCGAAACACCACATAGCCTCCCCAGGCCCCAAGGCTTAGCATTCCGGTAAGAGTACCCACAATGGATTGGGCAGATTCGGGCAAACCCGCGGGCCCTTTGTTGATAAACTGCCCGGGTGCAGGGGTATACTCAAGCACCTGGTAAATATAGTGGGGCTGCGACTGCACCGACAGAGCCGGTAAAACCAACAGCAATAGCCCAAAATAAAATCTTGACATGATAACTCTTTTTTGGTTTGGGATACCCCCGGATCTCTTCACTTTGCTCAATGCGCAGGATAAAAAGATCAGAGGGTATCCGAAGTATTTTTATTGTTTGATAAGAGCAAACGTCCTTACGGTTGTCTGATCTGCTATCCTAACCATGTAATTGCCTGCAGGCAAACCCGTAAGGTCAAGAGTCTGCGTTCCACTACTGATTATATTTTGCAACACCTGCTGCCCCATGGGATTGTACACACTTAACCGGGCCGGAGAAGTCCCCCCATATACTACCTGAAGCACTCCAGAGGTGGGGTTGGGAAACACCTTACATGCTGCAGCATCCACTGCGGCTATACCTGTGCCCGGCAACACGGATACGGTAAAACTCTCCGAAACACTTTTGCCGTTCGATATTGCTTCAAGGGTAATAACTCCCTGTCCACTTTGATCAGGGGAAAAGGAAAGCACCAACGACCCATTGTGCAATAACGTTTGCACCAGGTCAGGATGGGTGTTTTCTGCAAGGGTAACTAAAATATCTTCATCATTGTCATCGGGATCTGAAAAAACACCTGCCAGCGATACAGTCAGGTCAGGAGCATTTGCATCTACTGTAATATCTTCCAGAGCATTGAATACAAAAGGAGCCAGATCGGGTATTACAAACACATGATCGATAGCAAAATAAGAGGGAGTATTCATACCCCAGGCACCGGTATCACTTGAGGTTAGGGTAAACACCAGGCTGTCAACTTTGCCCAGAGATTCCAGCTCCAGCCACTGCCAGGTTTCCACAATGTAATCTTTAAGGTTATTTTCGAATCGATAGTCGGCAAGGTAAAAGTCC
Organism: Bacteroidales bacterium; assembly: GCA_046291875.1. Classification (GTDB taxonomy): domain Bacteria; phylum Bacteroidota; class Bacteroidia; order Bacteroidales; family UBA7960; genus SKVR01. The sequence goes on from JBKBSF010000001.1 coordinate 54,221, forward strand.
AGTGATTGGGTATCAGAGCCATTGCGCCTACCGGTAATGGTGAGCTTAAGCCAGTCGGGGTCGTCTCCGGTTTCTCCTCCAAATTTTTTGGCAAAACTATCGCCATGCTTCATGGATAAAGCGGCAAAGGTAGTATTGGTTACAAACATCCCCCGTACAGCGTGCGCCGATGGATTGTTGTATTTCATTACCGATCCGGTAGCGGGCACAAAACTTACTGCATAATTGTCTGGCTCTTGTTCCGATCCATCCATTCCCCTTCCGGTAATGGCACTGTATTGATTGTCAAATCCCGGGGTTGTATTATCGGTAATATTAGAATAGGCCCATCCCATCCATGAACCCCATTGTGTATTGTAAGAATTGGGGAAAAACAGTAGGTCTGTTTCGAACCCTCCACTCAAATCCGATCCGTTCCAGAAACTTTCCTGGGCAAGGGTCAGCTCAGAGAAATCCATAAAATGATAATCGCCTTCAATTACCGGCATGGCTCCAGTCAGGAAATCCGCAACAGCCTCATGATTGTTGTGGGTTGCGGTGATATGGATGCGGGTTTGTCCGGCCTCCAAAAAGGTAAGTGTCAGCAAATGCTCCTGCAGTTGGGTCTGCACCACATTGCCAAACGCGTTGAAGGTAACTTCATAGGCAGGTGTGCCTTCAGAAAGTGTCTCAAAAACATCAGCCAGATCAATCACCAGCGGCTGTTGCCCCACATAACCCATAATGTTGGGCTGAGGCAGGGCAACAATGGAGGGGGGAGTTTTGGAAATGCTCACAATCGGACGGCCGAAACCAAGCAAAAAGGCTTCATTTCCGGGCCCATGCAAGGTAATATCGCCACGGGCATGGATGTAGGTAAGCCAGTCCATGCCATCGGAAGTAGATGCCAGCACCTGGTAGTTCAATCCATTGCCCGGGTTACCATTCCACAGAGCAATGAATTTATCGGGGTTATGGTTGGAGTTAAACAAAACGTTCCCTGCATCATCAACCGAACAGTCGTAGGCACCGGAGGGCAAACCGCTGAGCTGGGTTCCGGAGGAAAGTGTGAGGTAAGGAAGTCCGGGCTGATCTATCACATCTGCTATATCTTGCGCAGCCCAGCGATAAAGACCATTGCTCCCGGAAAAGAAATAGGTGGCGTAATACAGGTTACCCTGGCCATCCATTGAAAAACCCGCAGGGCTACCACCTGTTTCAATGATTTTGCGATGACTGTTTGCCACCGTATCCAAAAGGAATATGGCATTGGGGTCTGACCAGTTGCTGCTGTTGGGCCCTGATACAAGTATGGCATTGCCCGTGAAATTCAGATCCATATTGCCCGCAAGCGTGGCCTTATGGTGCCATTGCCCTGTGGCCAGATCTATCCTGAAAATCCGGTCGTCGGTATTGCCAGAGGTGGTAAAACCTGCCCAGAGTTGAGCTCCATCGGGCGAAACTGCTACAAAGGAAGGCCAGCCGTTGTAGCCTGCCGGACGGTTGGTAGAGAAAATCTCCTGTCCGCTTTCCAGGTTAAAACCCTTGATCTGGTTTCCGGTGTTGGCATATAGCACGGATCCGGCGACATCGAATGAAGAGAATGTAGAAAACTGTGCAAGAACCTCCTGTACCTGGTATCCGGCAGCAGGCTGCATGTAGCTCTGGGCCTTCGCAGACAGGGATGCTGCCATCCAAAGGAAAAGTAAAACAAACAACATTCTGAAAGAGAGGGGCAAAAGCCCTGTCTTGTTCTGATACTTATCCTCCCCTGAAGATGGGGCCATCAGAATTAAACCTGTTTTGTGTTTGAACAAATTGTAACGAGATAAACCATTCATTTTTTATTGGGATTAATAGTGATAAATGGTAACCCGCGGGAAAGATTTTCAGAAAGGAACCCTGCTTATATACTATGCAGGAATTTCAATCTGTGGCTTTTCACCCGAAAGCTACGTATTGATTTACTGATCTGGCAGGTCTTCTGACTTTCCTGGTTGGTCTGCTCCTTCCCATTCCGCCAAAGCGGAACAGTGGATTTGTGCAGGCAACATTTTCCCACATTAGCGGGATCAGGATTACAGCTACGGGGATAGTTCCGGATTCTAACCGGATTCCCTATTAATCTTATAAGAACCAAATCAGGGACAAAGGTAATATCTTTCGGGTATGGACGGAGGGTAAGCAGCAAAGTTTTTCAGGGCACAAAAAAAGAGACCCACGCAATCCTAAGGAATTTTGTGTGGGTCTCTTAATTTTCCTGGTGACTCCGGAGGGACTCGAACCCCCAACCGACAGAACCGGAATCTGCTATTCTATCCAATTGAACTACGGAGCCTTTGGGTGTGCAAAATTACAAAAATTTACTTATGTGTACGCTTTTTTGCGTTTATTCCATCAGCTGAAGTTTATGGGAGGAAACTCCCTCCACCGAGGTCAATCTGAGCACATACAAACCGGCATCCAGCGATGACAACTCCAGCAATACTTCATTCTGTTGAAACTCCCGGATCAGACACATTCGTCCGGCAAGATCGAAAAGTTCCACCCGCAACAAGGTGTGGGAACTCACCAGGTACACCTTGTTCCTGGCTGGATTGGGATAGATTTGTACTTGCACAGAAGTAACGCCTTTCCATTGGGTATCGTCAACAAGCAGCAACACCGTCTCCACCACATCCTGATCCTCGATCCATACCTGGCCGCTTACCGGAAAGTACCCCTGCAATGAAACCTCGTAAGAATAAGTTCCGGGTAATAGTTCGGTAAAGGCATACTGCCCGGATGGCATCAACTCTCCATTGAGTTTGAGTTGTGCTCCGGCGAGAGGCTGTTGCTGCGAATCTTTTATAACAAAAGTGAGCGAAAAAGTTTGTTGTATAAAAAATGCGCTAAGGGTATGATCGGAAGTAACATTCTCGAAAGTATAGCTCGCAACTGCCCCCATATCTTCCCCATCCACCATTACCGTCGCAATGGCATAGCCCGGATCGGGTGTGATGGTGAAGGTTTGTTCCTCACCCCAGGCAACTTCTACCTGCCCGTCGGGACTGACAACTCCGCCGGGACCGGCGCTGGCGCTGATGGTATAAACAAGAGCCTCAAAAGTAGCCGTAAGGGTATGATCGGAAGCAACATTTTCGAAAGTATAGCTCGCAACTGCTCCCACATCTTCCCCATCCACCATTACCGTCGCAATGGCATAGCCCGGATCGGGTGTGATGGTGAAGGTTGGGTCGGAGCCCCAGGCCACCTGCACATCACCATCGGGACTGATGCTGCCGCCGGGTCCGGCGCTGGCGGTGATGGTATAAACGAGAGCTTCGAAGGTGGCCGTAAGGGTATGATCGGAAGCAACATTTTCGAAAGTATAGCTCGCAACAGCCCCCACATCTTCTCCATCCACCATTACCATCGCAATGGCATAGCCCGGATCGGGTGTGATGGTGAAGGTTGGGTCGGAACCCCAGGCAACTTCTACCTGCCCGTCGGGGCTGACAACTCCGCCTGGTCCGGCGCTGGCGATGATGGTAAAAGTAAGAGGCTGAAAAACAGCCAGAACAGTATGGTCCACAACAATGTTTTCAAAGGTATAGCTTTGCACCGGGCCCACACTTTCACCATCCACAATCACATCAAAAAGAAAATTACCTTCCTGTGGAGTAATAAGAATGGTAGTGCTGCGGTTTTGCATTACCCATTGTGAGGGAGAAACATTGCCATTGCCCTGTACCTGGGTTTGCACATAAAAAAACTGGGGTTGAAATCCTTCCAGAGTGAGAGGGTTCAGGTTGTCTGCATCGAGCCAGTCGTGCAGACGGGTTGCTGGTGTTCCGCCGCCGATCCATGAAACGGCAAAGCGGCCATACCAGTCGGGCAAGGTATTCCCACATGCAGCCTGACCTCCATGCAGCTGCCCCAGGATACGTCCTTGCTGATCCAGCAGGGGAGATCCGGAAGAGCCTCCTTCGGTAGTGGTGCCCGCATCCCACGACTTAACCCTCCAGTGGGTATCGAATTCCTTGTTCAGATTGCCATAGCCCCACACCTGCAAGCTATCTGTAGACCAGGAGAACTTCTTGATATCTCCCCTGGGATGATGGATGGCCACCACAGAATCCACCGTCACCGGATCTTCTGTTCGGTTCCAGCCCAGGTAGTAGGGGTTGTACTCGTAGGGCGGCAGGTGATTGAGCTCCAGCAACCACATGTCAGAACCCGTCTTAGAGGTATTGTTGTAGGAAAACCTGGCCCGTTGTACCGTACCCGACAAGGCCTGGTGGGGCGGCGATACAGCAGGGTTTTCGCAGGTAAGGCTTTGCCAGTTAAACCAAACCACTACCGTGGATGGAGTTCGGAAACAGTGGCTGGCCGACAGGAAATATGGGGTGCCATCGTTACGTGTGTTGTTGATTAAGGCCCCTGTGCAAAAGGAATTGCTCCCTACCAACATCAGGGCTACTGCCCGGGCTTCGTCCTGGTATTGCTGGGCTACATCGCAGGCCACATTGATATTGCAGAAGCCGGAGTCGCCAAAAGCCTTCTCCTGAAGCAAGGTTGCAGACCGGTAACCGTAGGTGATCTGAGAAAGCACAACTTCCGACTTTCCTTTATTTTCAAGGGGTTGTACCCACTCCACCACGATAGATTCCGCAAAAATAAGGCTGGTGGCAAAATAACCATCGGGCTGGTTGTTGCGGTGGTCGAACGCTCCCAGGATGTGTTGTCCGCAGGAGCTGTAAACAAAGAGCCGGTCCCCTTCTTCAAGGCGAAAAGGGTAAAAAACCAGGTTAAGGCTTTGTGCTCCCGGGCTATGCAAACCCAACTGCCAGAGAAAATGTTGGTCGTCTATCTGGCTCCATTGGCCCGAATTACCGGGATGCAGATCCAGGGCAATATTTTCGCCAAACCGCCAGGGCACATCAGCCAGAGAATCGAAAAGAGAATCTTCCCGGGCCAGCAACATAAGATCGGGAGGGGCCACCTGGTAAAAACCGGTAGACATGATCTTTTGAGAAGTCGACAACCCTGGCGGCATTCCTCCCTGCATAAGCTGAGAAAAAGCCGGAGCAGAACAAAGGAGCAAAACCAGGAAAATTATGTTTGGTGATAGTATTTTCATTTTTGGTGGGTTATTAGGCAAAGTTAGCAGAATTTTAAACATGTTCACAACAGGATTTAGCAAGGCCACCTTTGCCTCAGCAGGATGGTGAAGAAAAGCGGGTTTTGTGTTATCTTTGGGGGCTAAAAAAAATATCATCATGGAAGATTTTCGCAATACACCTGTCCTTTCGGACGAAGAGATTCACCAGCAGGTAAAAAGCCTTCTTACGGGCCTGCCCACGGGCTCAGAGCGCAAAGTGAGCCTGGGCAAGATCATGGGATTGATCGATCTGACTACCCTCGAGGGTGCTGATACGGATGAGAAAGTTATCAATATGTGCAAAAAGGGAATGGGTATAGAATCCCTGGGACTGGGTTTGCCCAACGTGGCTGCCGTTTGTGTGTATCCTACCCTGGTAAGGGTTGCACGCAAAACCCTCGAAGGCAGTCGTCTGAATGTGGCTGCAGTGGCAGGAGCGTTTCCCGCCGGACAATCGCCTATCCACATCAAAGTAGCCGAAGTAAAATACACAGTAGAAGAAGGAGCCGATGAGATTGATATGGTAATCTCGAGAGGAAAGTTCCTGGAGGGAGAATACACCAGGGTCTTTGATGAAATTGCAGCCATCAAGGAAGCGTGTGGTGATGCACATCTGAAGGTAATCCTGGAGACAGGAGAGCTGCAAACGGCTACACTCATCAGAAGAGCCAGCGACATTGCCATCAAGGCAGGTGCCGACTTCATCAAAACCTCCACAGGTAAAGTGCAGCCCGCTGCTACCGAACATGCCATGGTGGTTATGCTGCAATCCATAAGAGATCATTACCAGGCAACCGGAAAAATGGTGGGGATTAAGCCCGCCGGCGGAATTGCCGATGCAGAAACGGCTCTCAGGTATTTCACACTTACCTCTGAAGTGCTGGGCCAGGAATGGCTCAACAAGGACTGGCTGCGCATTGGTGCCAGCCGACTGGTGGATGTGATCATTGAGGAAGTGAAAAACAACGCATAGAGCATCAGGGGGAGGATTTAAACCCCATCGACCGGCGCATCCCCTCATAGTGGCGCCGGTACCAGCTTCTGTCGGACAGGCGGGCAAAGACGTAGTTTCTTGCCTGCCTGTTCCACATTACACGCATCGGAAGTACAATATATTTCTGCAGGAGCATTATCACGATCATATACAGCCTCCTTTTTCGGTGCCCCATTTGCATCACCCATTCGTGCCGGCGAGTTAACCCCCCTCCTCCCCTTTTGCGGCGGATCGGCTCCGGTTCAGGTATGCCAAAGGTTCTGTACATCAGCTTTTGCCAGGCAAGGGAGGCCGAAGGGTAGCACCCCCATGTGCGAAAAACCTCCTCCAAATCTACCTCACGCCCCAAAAGCAACAGGTCATACAGATCGCGCAGCCCTGTGCGGGCATGATAGTGGCCGCTGTGCATCAGTTGCGCATGGATAAAATTGTGTGCGATCCGGCGCGGCATATCCATCACCCAAAACCCGGGATGCTTGCGGCTGGGTACTGCAGTATCGAATACCTGAGATGCCGGCAGGCACTTCTGGTAAAGAAACTGAACAGGTTGCCGGTGGATCTCCACCCCTGCCACATGACCGGGATGCAACAAAATGGGGTAGTGCATAGTGGATTCGAAAGCCCTCGGATTGAAGGGTTTTTGTGTATGATAACCCTGCCCATGCAACAACCCGGCAGCCTCCACCATCTGATCCGATGGCACAAGTATGTCAATATCATATACCATCCTCTCCCCCACATCATTGTATATGCCATCGAGCATATTTCCAGTGCCCTTCATCACCACAAACGGAATATCAACCAGTATTTCTCTTAATTCCTCAAGCTGGCCAAGTATCTTTTGGTTGCGTTCCTGGTTGAGCAGATATACCTCCGAAAGGTACAGGCTCAGATCTTCAGGAAGAAACTTCAGCAATCCGTGTCTTTGTAAGGCGGCATACACCGGGGGAAGCATCAGCTGGTTGCTGAGGGTATATACCCACTGCTCCCATTGCCGTTGGGATTGGGGCATGTTGCCAGCAAGTTGCACTGCAGGTGCCTGCTTAAAATCGAGCGCAAGCACCGAAGCTGCCAACCGGTATGCCTGTAGCGGGTTCATGGTGTATCCATCAGTTTTTGCATGGCCGCAATGGCGGCGGCATTATCGTGGTACTGCAACTGGTAGCAGGGCAGCTGGCAGAACCAATCGAGCCAGGCTTTGGCGGTTTCGGGGCGATCGCCCACCCACGATTCGGGCAGAAACAACTGCATGGCACGCTCTGTGGGAAGAGCCTCCAGGTTGCACCCAGCCCCTGGGATGTAGTTTACAAAACACAGCGCCTTTGCGGCTAAAGGCTCCGGGAGTTTAAAGCTGGGAGGCGGATCGATATAGCCTGTTTTGCCAAGGGTTCGATGAAAAGGAGGCACCCCGGGCAAGGGCCAATGCGATACCTCCTTCAGGCAAAGGGAGGCAGGAAAAGGATACACCCGCGATTTCTCAACCGGCACAAAATCGTCGGAGAAAAAACCAAACCCATACTGCAACAGCATGGCCGCCAGGGTACTTTTGCCTGAACCACTGGGAGAAGCCAGCAACAACACCTTACCATTGCGCTCCACAGCAGAAGCATGCAACAAGCCTGTCCAATGGCGTTCATTCAGATCGTAGAACGCACTGGCCATTTTCACGAACAACAATCTTTTCAGCTGGGGGTATTCATCGGTAGTAAAACAATGCAGCTGCTGTGTCCGTATGCGCAGTGCATAGCGCTCCCGGAAGGGAAACACCTCGAATACAGGCATTCCGGCAGCAGGTGTGCAGGCCAGATGTGCCAGCGAGGGGTGAATATAGTGATCGAGCAAGGCACTGCCATAGGTAATGCCAAAATGCATTCCGGCAAAGGAATAATAGCGTGTTTTGCTTTTTTCCAGCATAACGTGGGCTACTTCCTCCGCATCGCACGAAAAATCGGGCAGTTCGAACTCCGGTTGGTAAAGCTGCCGCAGAGAGAGATAAATGCCGGAGACCTGCTGCTGCGCCTGCTCCCACGCAACACCCCACCGGGCTGCAAAGGAGCGGGCTGCTTCCTCTGCCCCTACCCCTTGCTCATATAAAAGAAAGATGAACCATTGAGGTTCATCTAACTGTAACCACTGGTTGCTGGGAGCAAACCAGAGAATATGTTTGCGGTTAACTTCTTTGTGAAGGTATTCCACTTGGGTTGTTTTATGCATCCAACGTATTCAAGGTTTCTGCAAGGACGATCAATGCATTGCCCAATATCCGGGGCTATAAGGGATCAATCCCAATCATAATCGCCAAAACCACCACCTCCTCCAGGCAGGCCACCAGGATCTCCGGGATTTTCCGGATCAGGACTTGTTTGTGCGTGAACCTTTGTGGGATTGTTTAACAACAAAAACATGGTTGAAGATGCAAACGCAGCATAACCCATCCTGCGGATGGCATCACGACGTGAGATGCCATCCTGCTGGGTATTCTCTGGATTTTTATCTTTCCTTATTTTTTTATTCATCATACTAATCTCCTTCCAAATCAATCTATCAACAATTTGTGCACCGCATTTGTTTCGGGTCCCTGGAGGCTGATAATGTAAACCCCTTTGTGAAGCCCCTGGATGCTGAAAGTGTTGAAGTACCCGGCATTAAGAACCTCTGTCCTAACTACCCGGCCCAGCATATCCCATAGCATCATCTGGGTGTTCTCTCCAACAAAACCATCAATAACAATCCGGTTTTCAAAGGTATAGAAAATTAGATTATCTCCGGCAAGGTTTTCATCGATCTGAGAGGTAGTTTCTGTAAATCTTACTGAAATTTGCAGCTCACCGGTAAGTTCTTCAACGAAGAATTCCTCTCCGGTATTGTGGGTATCGATTTGCTGATTAAGGCTCCAGTGCATGAGAGTATAGCCCGGGACAGCTTTCGCACGCAAATGGATTGAGCTTCCATGGGCAAGCCATTGGCCATTTTCTATGGGTTGTCCGTCCGACCATGCCTGAATATCACCCCGGGTGTCTTCTGCCATGAAATATACAGGATAGTACCTGTCTTCTCCCAGGGTAAACAACACCTTATAGTAACGGATATTCTTTCCGTTTTCGGCAGTTACCTGCACATAGGCTGTGCGATAACTATCATCCCCCGTAAGATCAACCGCCTGGTGAACTTCCACAAGGGCTGCAGGATGAGATGCCATTGCATCAACCACCGGAATAACAGTTGTATTCTCTGGGAGGTTCAAATGGTAAAAAGTCCTGTGAGGTTCGAAGTTCTCCAGTGAAACACCATTGACCAGCAGATCTGCCAGGTGGGCATCATCGGAAAGTGTGGATGTGAAAACAGCCCAAACACTGAGATGATCCTCCAATGCGGAAACCGTTAAAACACCTTCTCCATTGTTCTTATGAACCTTTCCGTTTACCATCCAGTGATCGAAGGCATGATTGTTTGCTGCAATAGCTTCAAAAGCAACCATGGTGCCTTCAGGCAGGGTGGAACCAGACTCAATGGTTGACTGACCAGCAAAGGCCTGCACGCTTCCCATTTCAGAATCTGCTCCATAGGTTACAGTATAAAACTGTCGGGTATCGATCATGTGAATAAAGAACCGTCCGGTGGGCTTGGGGTCTTTAGCAGCTGCCACATTAATAGTGTATGAAGACTCTCTGAGGCTAACCCATGCTCCTGTCTGGGTATCTTCCAGCATCGGATATAAATAGGATGGCAACTGGGCCTCTGCCAGCGATAAAGTTACAGAACCACCAGCGGGATGCAGGAAGCCAACGGGGATCACCATAGTATTGTATCCTTCTGTGGGCAAAGCCTGGATACCCAGTCGAAGATTCATACTGCCATCAACCATGCTTGTGAACAATTGGAAATTTGAGTCCTCTACAAACATGGCTGCATCATAGGTAGCATCAAAGCCTTCGGTCATCCTTTCATTGAAATTAACAAAGGTTTGTGCCCTCCTGGAACCACTCAGGGCGATCATCCTGAAACCATACCATTGTTCTGACATTTGATTTTCCTTGTAAAAATCATCAGTCTGATGCGTACGCATGGGCTGGGTAAAGGTAATTTTACTGTTAAGGTCTTTGGCCTTTACAATGAACCCCTGTCCAGAGGAAATGTAGTTTTTGTCATTGACCGTTTGGGTGTTATTTATGATATGATATCTGAAACCAGCAGGTAAATCAGGATCATATAAATAAATTGCTTCGTATCCCAGTGCCAGTTGTGATTGATTCACACTGAGAAAATCCTGCACCGTGGATGCGGCAGAACGTGCTCCAATGGATGAAGCATACGGATTTCCTACGCCGTTCCATCCGAAAGCGCCTTCATTAAATGGAATATTTACCACAAATTCACTTTGGCGCAAAGTACCCCTGAAAACAACAAACCCATTGTTGTTGATATAAATGGAATAAGCCCTACCTCCCAAGAGATTACCGGCGGTTGCCGGGGTGTAAAAGGGAGCCCAACCTGAGGCGGGGTCATAATGACGAATGGCATACTGCTGTGTAGGCGCGTGGTAGAATATATCAGGATTGGCGGCCAGGAAGCTTTGTATACCCATACCCGAAACCGGTGGTGCCATCACATGGGTTTTTCCTCCGGACATGTACCGATGCACTGTAGCCTGCACCCCGGCACTGTTGTGAATAAATGAAGCTGTGTTTTGCGCATTGGATTGCAGGATCAGGCCATTCACTCCGGCATTGTTTACAAAGCTGCCGGTGGAGGTGAGCCTTGCGCCGGGCTCCAGGGTCATAACGGCTCCGCTTTGTACGCGGATGTCGCCCGGGGCAGTCACTTCTGAGTCGGAGCGCATCAGGAAAGAACCGTTGTTGTTGATGGTAAGACGGCCACCCGCATTGATGGTAAGGGTGGTACCCTGTTCCATCACCAAATCTTTCACCGTACGCAATTCGCTGATTACCGGGTAGCGGCTCAATCCGGCAGGGATGCGCGCCGGGCTCTGGCCGTCGGGCACTACGTTGTTTTGCCAGTTGCCTGCAACGCCCCAGGAGGCGGAAACCGCTCCGGTCCAGATAAATTCTGTTACAACCCTGAATTCCACTGCATTGATCTCCGGGGAAATATTATCTGCATCAACGGTAAAGAAATCGAAATAATCGCCTGCAGCCAGACCCGCAACGGGCTCAATGGTAAAGCTTACCTGGTCTCCGTTGAAGGTAAGGGGGCGTGGCTCCCAGTCAACGATCTGGAAATCGCTTCCCGCACCACCAAACAGAGTAACCGAAAGGTTGTTGATGGGTCCGGTGCCGGTGCTGGTAATGGTAAGAGTGCGTGCCGCACCAGACGGATCATATCCTTCGGGTCGGGTGGGAAGCACCAGCGGGTCATCGGCAGGAGTAATAACAATAGCGTAAGTAAAGGCTTCCACGGTAAACTGCACCAGGAAACTCACCTCCACATTCTCCTCCTCGTCTCTTACCGTTACGGTTTCTTCATAAACGCCCGGGCTGAGATCTTCCTGCGGCGAAAGGGTAAAGCTGGCGGTTTGGCCTGCTGTTAGGGAAGTCTGGCTCAATGCCCCCACCACAAAGGCAGAGGGATCGCCACTGATAATCACTTCCATGCCCTCAAGGGTTTCAGCGCCAGTGTTGGCAATGGTAACAGTGCGAACTTCAGGAGTATAAACCTCATCTACCGTTTCAAATACCAGGGGTAAACCCGGCCCTAAGGGCTGATCCTGATCATCGGTAAGGGTTATGGCATAGGGTGCCAGCACAGAGAAAAGCACATCAAAGGAATAGGCAATGCCAGGATCCCCGGTAAGGGTAACGGTTCCCTGGTAGTTGCCGGGTGCCAGGTCATCTGCCGGGCGAAGCGTAAATGAAGCCTGATTTGTCATATCGGTGAGGACGGAAGAGGACAGGGCTCCCAATACGAAGAGGTCTTCTGATTCTTCGTTGAGACTTACCACCAGATTGTTGATGTCGCCTCCGGCGGTTTTTGTTACCGTCAGGATCTGTTCTTCCAGGCTGGTATAACCAGCGGTTTCCGTTTCAAAAACCAGGGGATTATCATTGTCTAAAATATTCTCATCGGCATCCTGCACCACGATCTGGTAAAGGTTCACCTCTTCCATATCGAAAGGATCGGTAGCAACGGCTGCAAGCTCCAGGTCGGGGGTGCCGGAATAGGAGAATGTCACCACATATCCCTGCCCATCCTTGTTGAGGGTAAGATCATCGAAAGCAGCCTGGCCTCCCAGGATACTCTGGCTCAGATTGCCTGCCAGCTGTGCATTCCCTGCAAAGGATCCATCCACGATAAGTGCTGCGGTTATGGTTTGTGTACCCTCCAGGCCATTGTCGGAAGGGTTCCCGAAAGCATCCAGAGTTCGGATGATAAGGGAGCCAATGGCAGTGGGAGTATCATCGCCTGTTCCGGTACCTCCCAGGGGAGGATTTTCCACCACCAGTTCGAGCTGGGCCACCTGTGCAGGAATTACATTCACCGCCAGTTGCCCGGGTTGCGTTATGGTGGTTACCAGCACACTCAGATTATGGAGCTGCGCAAGGGTAAGGGTAATGTCAAACTGGGCCTCTCCTCCTGAGAAATCTACCTGTGCATCAAACACCGGATCCACAAGAAGATCGGAAGCAACACTTACCCAATAAGCAGTGGTTTCATCCTGCCCCAGCAACAACCCATCCAGACCGATGGCGTTGGTAATGTCGAGGGAGAAAGCTTCCCCGGCAATCTTGTCGCCTGCAACGGTAAGGGCAATGTCAAATCCGGAAACATTGCCAAGCACATCCACTTCAAGTATTTCTGTGTTGGTGATTCCTTGCACTTCTACCGTAAGGGTATACTCCGCAACTTCTGTTAAGATCAGGTTGAGAATGGCGTTTCCATTGGAGAAAGCAACAGTGCCCTGGAAAATTTCTTCATCTTCAGGAATATTGCTGGTTACCGAAACCGTGAAACTACCTGAGAGCAAATCACCGTCGAGATCTGTTGCATCGTTGATGAACAGGTCGAAAGGATTGTTCTGGTATACCGGGGGTGTATGGTTGAGGGTAAAAGCAGAAAGATCGGGGGCTACCAGCACCTCCACAGAAGCCTGGTTGTTGTCGCCAGCCAGTTCCGGCAGGGTAAGAGTTAACAAATGGGTTTCTGCAATGCTTAAAGTAAGGGTAAGCTCAAGAGCACCCTCGGTAAACAGGAAGGCCTGGCTATAGATCTCTCCTTCATTGCCTTCATCTGCCTGATCACTTTCCAGCACAACCAGGAAGGAGCCGTTGAGCAGTTGTCCGAACTGATCGCGTGCATTTTGCACCTGCAAAACAAAGGGCAGGTCAACATACTGTTTGCCGGGATCCAGGATTACCAAACCAGACAGATCTTCGATATCCACCATCTGGAAGGGGTCGCTGATGAGAGGGTTGGGAGCAAAGGCAGCATCGGCAGTGCCGTTGAAAGTAAAGCTAAGGGTGTAGGTTCCGTTCTTGTCGAGCATAAGATCGGGGAAGGTGGCCTCTGCGTCTTCAAGGTTTAGGGTAAGCTGCCCGGTAAGCTCAGCTTCTGCCGGACCTGTTTGGATGGCTGCGGTAATAGAAAAATCATCGGCCATGCCCACCATAGAGAGATTATCATAATCGTCAAGGGTTTGCACCACCACATTGCCTACTGGTTGGGGGGTTCCCAGGTACTGTCCGCTGGCAAAACCGATGGGCTGCTGCACAAACACAAACCGGGTTGCGGTATTGGGGTTTACGGTAACACCCTGTTGCCGGGAGTCGGTAACCCAGTCGATGGATACGGTAAGGTTTTGTTCTTCTGCCACTGTCAGCACCAACCCTTCAATGGAGGCTGCACCCGAACTGAACAGTATGAAATCATCGAAGAGTAACCCATTGTCTCCCTCCTGGGGCAGATCCGTTGCAACAATCACCCTGTGTTCCTTGGCATTGAGCGGATTGCCCGCTTTGTTGAGGGCATTGGTGATCTGCAAATCGAAGGGCACACCGGCAGTTTGACTACCGGGATCAACCAATGCAAAATCAGATTGATCTGATGCCACCACAAGAATCCCCTGTGTTATTTGTGTACCTATATTATTGTCTAACCTGAACAAAGTCGGTATTGTACCGGGGGAGGTATATCCCTGTGTTGTAACTACTGTTGCGCTACCCTCCACAAAATTGGCAGTACCAGAAAACAAAGGGGTGAAAAACTGAGTTTCAAGAATAAAGACAGCAAAAGGGCCGTTAAAGAAGCTTCCATCGGGATGTTTTGCATTGATGAAAGTAACTTCAAACAGTTGCCCCACCACCTGCGGACCCGGATCTACGATTTCAAATCCGGCCTGGTTGTCGATGTTGAAAACTTCAAAAACGTTGGTGATTGCCACAGCTTCATCAAAATCAATTTCAGTGGCAAACACAATCTGGTATTCTCCTTCGTCGGTAATAAACAACTGGTCGAAAGTAAAGGTGCCTGAAGAGATATCTCCCTTGGTAGATGATGAGCCGCTGAACTCACCTGTGGCTCCATTGAGAGGCAGCAGTGTGGCGTTGATCTCCTGGGGGTCTTCAAGCCCAAGGGTGGAAAGGTTTCCAAATTCGTCCTGTGCCTGGAGGATTATGTTGCTTACTTTGGCGGGCGCTCCATCATTGTTGCCAAAAACATCTTCCACATCACCCGAAACTATCACGATGCTTACCACAGCAGCCGCCAGTACTTCTATATCCTGCAAGGATTCTTCTGTATCAATGGTGGCCACCTCAACCGTAAGTTCATGGATGCCGGCCAGGGTAAGCGGCACTCCAAAATTAACAGCCCCCTGATTGAAAGTGCGCTCCTGCTGAGATACCAGGCCCTGGAGATCACTGGTAACGGTAACCAGGTAGCTGCCCGTGAAGTTGATGGCGGGCGTAAGTACATTGCGGGCATTGGTAATGGAAAGGGCAACGGCCTCTCCTGCGGTAACAGGTGCCCCGGGGTTAGTCAATGCCAGATCGAATCCTGACAGGTTGGGCTCCACAGTAAGATCGATGGTACGAGGTTCGGTAACACCTTCAACCAATACTGTAAGGGTATGCTCACCCTGGGTGAAAAGGCCCAGTTCGATATCCACATCACCGACACCAGGTAGAAAATTCACCCCCTCCTGGTCGAAAACCACCTGATCGAGATTGCTGATTACGGTTACGCGGGCAGTACTGATATAATTATCGTTGAAGTCGAGAGCATCCTTGATCTCCAATATGAATGGGATCTTTACGTAGAAGGGACCCTCAGCAGGATTCAACGAAAGCATAAAGCCGGAAAAGTCGTTTACGGCACTGATCTGGTTTACCACAACAGGTTGTGTAACCCCATCGATACTCACTGTGAGATCATGCAGACCTATGGTTTCAAGGATAATGGCAATGGAGGCATTTCCGGCAGAAAAGCTCACATCCTGGTTGAAGATCAAACCCTCCAAAGAGCTGGTCACTTGCACGTTGACAGATCCCTGTAACGATGCTCCTGTTATTGCTTTTGCCTCTTCGATACTCATTGCAAAAGGCTCCTGCACCAGGCGTAATTCTCCATCAAGGGGTTGGGTAACCACGAAACCCGAGAGGTCGTCGATGGCCAGCACATCGAAAGGCTGGGTGTCAACCCATCCCAGGTTGGTGTTTTTGTCAGGACCTTCGGAGGTAAACCGTAAAACGTAGCCGGATCCTTCCCTGTCAAGGGTAAGCCCTTGAAAGGTAACCTGCCCATCCTGAATATCGAGTACCTGTACGTTGCCCAGGGTAGCATCCTGCTGTGCAGAACCATCAGCGGCAATGGAAACGATCACTTCCTGCACCCCATTGAGTCCTTCGCCTGAGATATTGTCCCACTCATCCACACTTGCCACAACAATGGGATCGAGGGTGGCGGGCTGGTCGTCGTTGTTTCCAAACACCTGGGTGGGCTGTTGCAGCACCACCATGCGTATGGCCAAACCTGAGCGCACCTGCAAAGGCAACACTTCATCCTGCAATATGGTCGAAATGTTGATCTGCAAATTTTGTAAACCTGACCTGAAAAGGGTGATCTCCGGAAGCTGGGCTATACCATTGGTAAAAGTTACCGGGAACTGGCCAATGAAACCATTGTTGCCTTCATTTAAGAAATTCGTGGTGATGGTAACGCTATACGTTCCATCAAGAAAAAATCCGCCTACATCTATGGCATTGGTAATTGAAACAGAGAATGCCTGACCCGCGGTTTGCTCGCCAGGATCGGTAATATCAAACCCCGACAGATTCTTCTCACGGAGAAAAGGATAGTATTCGTTTTCGAGGATATTCCATGTGCCGGCAAAATTCCATCCCGAGAAATTGCCTTGGGTTTGCATCTGGGCTGTGGTTCTGCCTGAGCCACCGGCACTGGTGGCCTGTCCGGAAGCTTCAGTATCCCAGTAGCTGGCGGTGATGGCGTTTGCACCCTCACTTTCATTGTTGGCACCGATCAGTCCACCAATGGTGGCACCATTGCCGGCAACAGTTGCTGCAGCATAGCTATTTTCGAGGAAAGCGTTACTGGTTAACAAACCAATCAAACCTCCAACATTTGTAGCCGATGGAGCATTGACCTGACCCAGAGAATAAAGGTTCTGAATTATTCCTTTCTCATGTTTTCCAATGGCACCTCCCACATCAGCACCTGTTGCATTGACCGTTACATTGGTAAAAGACCTGCGCACAATGGGCCTGAAGCCATCCAGGTTACTGGGATCGGCAGAGAAACTGGCATTGATTCCGACCAACCCGCCTACACCCGAGTTTCCGGTCACAGAACCATTGACCACAAAACAACCTTCAATAATATTTCGTTCACTACCGGTTTGCCGGCCTGCCAAGGCACCCACTCCTGTATTTCCGGTAACCTGCACATTGCGCAAAACAATGTTTCTTACCCTGGAGCTTTGCCCGAAGTTGGGCTGGTCGCCAGAGGCCACATGCCCGAAAAGACCTACGTTATCGGCAGAAGGGCGGTTGATGGTAAGGTTGGAAATGGCGAAGTGCTGTCCGTTGTAAAACCCGTTGAACACAACTCCGGTGCCATTCCCCCCGATGGGCTCCCAATTGGGGTATCCGCTCAGATCGATATCGGCCACCTGTATGAAGTGATACTGCACATTCTCGGTGAGAATATCACGGATATTATTGAGATGCTCAGCAGTGGCAACCTGGTAAGGATTTGCACTGGTTCCGGCTCCACCCCCGAAGTTTTTACTTTGCCCGTTCACGGCAAATGCCGTTAGTATCATCAGAATGAAAAGAGTGTAGGTCTTCTTCATATGCTTAAAACTTTGTGTTGCTTTATTAACAAGTGATGGGTATTGAGTTAAATCAACCCAATTCCCCATTCAAAGGTACGCCAAAGCGAATTGCGGCAAACCCGTGTTTCACTTAGGTTATATTACCCGTTGGCTTAACTTGCAAATGTCTTGCTTTTTCAGGTAAAATACAAATTTTTGTAGCTTAAGCCAGGCAGAGTAAATGCTGTGCAATAAAGCGGAAAGGCTGTTTCAACAACCCTGTAGTCAACATGTGTTGCCCGCTTGCATTTCAACACCCTACAATTCTTGGGTGTTAGAGGCTTTACACACATTACAGGACTGCCAAAACAGCCTTGAATAATTTAGTAGAAGAGATGGTTCTATCCGCAGTGCAGGAATCTGCGCACCAGTTTCATGGTTTCTTCGCGGTTGCAGGAAATCTTCTCGCGCAGGTTTTCATCGCGGTATTCCAGGAGCCTTTTGGCTGTACCTTCCAAAAGACTGTCGGTAAAGACATCATGTTGTTTGAATACGTCAGCCTGTCTGAGCAGATATTCAGCAGCCGTTTTACAGGAGTAGGGCAACTGGGCCAGTTCCGACTGCCTTGCCTTGTGCTTTTCGTCAAAAATATTTACATCCACAAAGGTTTTTTGTGCAAACGCCAATGCATCAGGCATTTCAAAACCGTGGCGTGCACCTACACAAAGGCCTGCAATCAGCAGGTAAATGTCGGCCGATCCGTCGGGGCAACGAAACTCAAAGGTTGACTTATCGCTGAAGTCCATCTGGTGTGTTTCTTCCATGGGGTTGGCCCTGGCAATCATATCGCCGGCACCTACCCAGCCCAGGGGCACCCTTATCAGTGCTGAGCGGTTGCGCTCTCCCCAGCATACATTGGTGGGGGCTTCCTGGTGGGGAACCAATCTGAAGTAGGATGTGGGGATGGTATTGCCAAAGGCTGAAAGGGCCGGAGCAATATCCAGGATTCCTGCAATGACCTTGCGCGAAACATCACTTACCCGGCCATTGTCGAGGGTTACATTCCTTCCGTCTTTCATGGGACGCATATGAATGTGCAGCCCACTGCCCGCTTTCCCTGCCGTAATCTTGGGTGCATAGCTTATGGTTACTCCATACTGGTAACCTACTTCGCGTAGTATCCATTTGGCAATAATAAGCTGATCGGCAGCATCTTCAACGTTGGTGGGAAGAAACTCAACTTCGTTCTGCTCGTATTCGTGCTCATCGTCGGAAAAGTTTCCTACTTCCGAGTGACTGTATTTGAGCAAAGCACCGGTTTGGGCCATTGCCATCATGGCATCTATCCTTAGCTGCTCCCATTTTACAAATGGAGTTGATTCATGATATCCCTTCTGATCGGTGGCTTTGTAGAGTTCATCCTTTTCACTGATCACATAGTATTCAATCTCGCCCATTACTTCCAGGCTGTATCCGGTTTTCTCAAGCAGTGCCTGGTGGGCTTTGCGCATGATGTTCTCTGGAGCACTGGCCAGGGGGTTGCCATCCTTGTCGAAATACGAGCAAAGGATATCTACTGCCGGCACCTGGGAGAAAGGATTTAGGAAGGCCGTCTTAAAGCGGGGTACCACATACAGGTCGCTTGAACCTGCCTCCAGGAAATTGAACAAACTACTTCCATCTACACGCTCGCCGGTGGAGAGGATGGTTTCCAGGTGCTCACGGCTCTGGATCACAAAATTCAGGGCCTTCAATCGACCATCGCCTCCCACATAACGGAAATTGATCATCTTAATGTCGTTGTGCTCAACATAATGGATGATATCGGCTTTGGTAAATTCTTTGGCGGGCTTCTGAAGAAACCGAACCAGGGGGTTGGGGTTTAACTGATACGCATGATTTTGCATAGGTTGTGCTTTTTTAAGGGTGTTTTGAAAAAATTGCGCCAAATTACAATAAAAAAGTCAATGCCATCACCGTATTGCCTCCAATTCGACATATGTTGCATAAAAACCGGCAGGCACGCCATTCTTTCCGGATATACCCGGCATTGTTTGCGATCAACACTGCGCAGAACGGGATAATTGGCCTTTCTCTGTTTACAATTTGGGTGAATCACCTAAAACATACCCGTCAGTTTGAGATAATTTTGTACCAGAAACAAATCCCAAAGAATTAGGGGGTTAGAAAAGAACATAACCCACTATTGGAGCACAAATAATATGAGGTAAAATATTTTTACCTTTGCGCCGTTTTTTCGCAGACACAAGGATTTTTTGTTATGTGTTGTTTGCCAAACATTTAAACAACCACATAAACATTTCAGTAGGTTAACCGCCCCCGGGCTTTTCCGCTGTTCTTTTCAACATACTTTGATTGTAAGCAAGTTGCACAAATACGTGTGTGACTTAATGGGCGAAGCTGTATAAAAATCCTTTCTTACCCATGATAGCGAACTTCCTTCAACAAACCTCAAAAAACATTTTACTGCTCATGTACAAAAGAAAATATTGCATGCGGTTGATCGCCATGTTATTCCTTGCTTTTTCCCCAACCTATACGGGTTTTGCCCAGGGATCGTTGCCCGATGTGAGCCAAATCGATTTTCGCACCATCCGGGTGGATGAAATGAGCGATCAACAGCTCCGGCAGTTTGTGGCCCGTGCCCAAACCAGTGGCATGAGCATGCAGGAACTCGAAGCAATGGCCCTGGACCGGGGAATGCCTTTTGCTGAAGTGGTGAAATTGAGAACCCGCATTGCCAACCTGAACCAGGAAGCACAAACTCCTGGCACACGCCAGCAAACCGGCAGAGAACAATTGCAAAGCGAGCAACTTTCTGTTCCTCCCGATACTCTTCTCCCCGACAGACGGGAGGGCCTGGAGGTATTTGGAAGCGGAATGTTTCGCAGGGAGAAACTGAGTTTTGAGCCCAGTCTCAACATTCCCACACCACAAAACTATATATTAGGTCCGGGCGACGAATTGCTGGTAGAAGTTTGGGGCGCATCCCAACAAAGCTATACCTTGCCAGTTTCTCCTGAAGGACAGGTGCGCATAGCCAACCTTGGGCTGGTTCGTGTGGGAGGTCTTTCCATTGAGCAGGCATCCCAACTGATCATTAACAGATTGTCGGGAATATATTCCGGCATGCGTGGGCAAAACCCCAATACTTTTGCCCAGGTTAGCCTGGGTAACGTGCGCAGTATCAAAGTAACCATTGCCGGCGATGCCTATATGCCCGGCACATACACGCTCCCTGCTTTTGCAACGGTGTTCAATGCCCTTTACTATGCCGGCGGCCCCTCCGGGCAAGGCTCTTTCAGAAATATCCAGGTGATCCGCAATGGAAGAAATGTTGCAACCATCGACCTTTACAGCTTTTTGCTCAAGGGAGAAACAGAGCTCAATATCCGTCTGCAGGATGAAGATCTGATCTTTATCGGACCTTATGCCAACAGGGTACATTTTGCCGGTCAGATCAAAAGGCCGGCTATATACGAATTGCGAGAAGGAGAAACCCTTGCCGACCTGATCCTTTTTGCCGGTGGCTTTTCTTCCGATGCCTTTACACGCCACCTGCAGGTAGACCGACCCACCGAAAACCAACGCAAGCTGCTCAATGTATCAAAGGATCTTTTTTCTTCTTTCCTGATGCAAAACGGCGACCGTATAGAGGTTGGCCAGTTATTGGAAACTTATGAAAACCGGGTGAGTATCCGTGGCGCTGTGTACCGCGAAGGGGATTTTGCCCTTAGCGAAGGTATAGGCATACGCCAACTGCTGGCCCTGGCCGAAGGGCTGCGCGAAGATGCTTTCACCAACAGGGCCGCTCTGTATCGCCTGCAGGAGAACAGGCAACTGGAGGTGGTGGATGTCAACCTGGGAGCTATTTTGAATGAACAAACACCCGATATTGCCCTGCGCCGCGAAGACCTGCTTGTGATCAGCTCTGTGCTGGAACTGGAGCAGGAACGTAAGGTAAGGATCTATGGGGAGGTGCAAAAAACAGGCGAGTATCTCTGGGCGAGAGGGTTAAGCCTGGGCGAACTGATACGCAAATCGGAAGGCCTCACCGACGCAGCATCACTGGCAAGGGTAGAAGTGGCCCGCCGTGTGAGCAACCGCAGTAGTGTAGCTCCACAACAGAAAATTACAGAAGTATTCTCTTTCGCCATTGATCCCGATCTGGGCCTGCAGGATGAAGCCGGCAGTTTCCAGCTGGAAGCCTTCGATATGGTTTTTGTAAGAAGATCGCCAGGATACCAGACCCAAAAACTGGTGCAACTGCGCGGGGAGATCGTGTTTCCGGGCAGTTATGCCATGGGGCGCAAAGACGAAAGGATCTCCGAGTTGATTGCCCGTGCAGGCGGACTGACCCCCGAGGCCTACATCCCGGGTGCCACCCTGCGGCGCAAGGCCAGCTACGACGAACAGGAAAGGGCCAGAAGAATGGCAATACTGGAAGCCACAGGGGTGGAGCTTCTCGCCGATACATTGCAAACCCATTATCAGTATATCGGTATTAACCTGGAGAGGATTTTGAACAACCCGGGCTCTCGCCATGACCTGATTCTCATGGAAGGCGACATCCTTGAAATACCTTTGCTGCTGCAAACCGTAAGTATGTCGGGAGCTGTTCTGTACCCGGTAACCATGACCTACAGACCCAGTGCCGGCGTACGACGTTACATATCGGGAGCCGGCGGATTTGCCGATAACGCCCGCCGAAACAAAGTCTATGTGATTTATCCCAACGGATCGGTTGATCGCACCCGCAACTTTGTGCTGTTCAACTCCTACCCCAATGTGGAGCCCGGTGCCGAGATCGTGGTGCCCTTAAAACCCGAGCGCCAGCAACGCTCACTGCAGGAAACCATCGCCATCAGCTCAGCCATTACCTCACTGGCACTGGTGATCGTGACGTTGATTAATCAGTTTTGATTGAATTGTTGAATTGTTTAGTTGTTGTGGTGGAAAACAATTGAATAATCAGATGGCACACATTTTTGCATTTGAAAAATTAGAGGTATGGAAGGAAAGCAGGAAGCTGGCTTCCGCTATCTACATGCTTACACAGAAATATCCTGATAGTGAAAAATATGGATTAGTCAGTCAAATGCGACGAGCATCAATATCGGTTTGTTCCAATATTGCAGAAGGAAGTTCCCGCACAACGGCGAAAGATCAGGCAATTTTTTATCAAATGTCCTACAGTGGCCTCATGGAACTTTTAAATCAATTGATTATTTCTATTGATTTGGGTTTTATAGAGAAGGATACCTTAACCACAAGCCGAACCGAAATCGAAAAAATTGCTAATATGCTGAATGCCTTTAGGAAAAGCAGATTAACACATCCATGACCGGGTTGAAGCGTTTACACGCGTAAACAAACCACAAAAAACAAATCAACAACTAAACACATCAACGATTAAACACGCTAATATAACGCCCCGTCGAAAATAAAAATCAGATTCATGACAACATCCCACTCAAAAGATACTGCTAATAACGACGAAATCGACCTCATTGAAGTAATTCGCCACATATGGAATGGCCGCTGGCTCATCGTGAAAGTGACCCTTGCCTTTATGGTACTGGGGCTGGTGATTGCTTTTACTACCACACAACAGTTCAGGTCTGAGGCTCGTCTGTTGCCCGAAATCAAGGATACCCGCGGGGGTGCTTCGGCTTTGCTTCGACAGTTTGGCGGTTTGGGTGGACTCAATCTGCCCATGGGCGAAAATGCCGATGCCATCCGTCCGGATCTTTATCCCGATGTGCTCAAGTCTACCCCGTTCTTTCTGCACCTTATGGAACAACCTGTTTATTACACCCATAAGGGCGAAACCAGGGAAATCACTGTATTTACCTACGTGGATGACCACATGACAGGTGCCGGATTTGTCAACACCCTGAAAAAGTATACCATCGGTTTGCCCCGAACCCTTATGAATGCAGTGCGGAGTGCACCCGCAGAACCCTCCTCCCCTGCTACCTTTCCAGGCCAGATCCCGCAGATGACACAAGCGCAGTTCGAGGTTGTAACCACCCTGCGCGAACGTATCAAAGCCGGTATCGATCAGCGCAGCGGTGTGATCAGCGTCTCGGCAGAGTTCCCCGATCGCCATGTGGCCGCCCAGATTGCCCGGTATGCCGTTGAGTATCTTACCGACTACATAACCGAATACCGCACTCAGAAAGCCATCAAGGATCTTGAGTTCGTGGAGCACCGCCATGAGGAGAAAAAGCAGGAGTTTCACCAGGCTCAACTGGCCCTTGCGCGCTTCCGCGATGCCAACCGCAACATCATCTCCGCCGCCGCCCAGACCGAAGAACAACGCCTGCAAGATCAGTACAACCTGGCCTTCAACGTATACAACGGCCTGGCCCAGCAACTGGAGCAGGCCCGCATAAAAGTGCAGGAAGAAACCCCCGTAATTAAAGTACTGGAGCCGGTAAGTGTGCCGGTGCAAAGGAGCAAGCCCAAGAGGGGGATGGTGATATTCTTTAGTTTGCTGGCGGGGAGTCTGATTTCAATATCGATAGTTGTGTTCAATTTAATTTTGAGGAAAATTACCTCAATCTAAAGACCATCAGGTTATAATTAAAACAATGAGCCTCTCCGCAGAAAAGAAATACAATTACCAAAATTATATTCTGTCTTTTTTATGGCTGTCAGGAACTGTAAAGGCATTCTTAAATACATTCCTCTTTGAGTTTGACTGGACAGCACTTGCCATGATTATCGCTTGTGTAGATATGGGATATTGCATAGCCACGCGAAGGATTTCTATTACTGCTCAATCTTCACAATACCTTGCTGTTATTCTGTTAATTTATGCCTGGATACTTTTTTCAAACCTTTATTCTGCGTCCGATACTTTTAAATTTGAAAAGTCAGGACTGTTTATAGCCAATATCATTTTCTTTCTTTATCCTTTGTTTGTCAAAGAGGTCAATTTTAAAACCATCATTACGGTATATACCATAGTGCTACTACCATTTGCATTGTTCTTTATTTATATGAGGGCTATAATGTGGGAGTTAGACTCCCCTGTTGTGGCCCTATTCATGAATATGCGTATGCAATACCTTACAGTGGGATTTCAACTTGGTTTTATGTTCATTTTGTTGCTTTATGAACCTAAAAAAGTGTGGCGAATACTCGTTGTTTTTTTGTTGTTACTTGCCAGCAGTGCAAGAGGGCCACTACTTTTCACAGTGCTCATTCTCCTGGTCATCGGATTTAACAAATTACTTTCCCTTAAGCACAATAGTACGCGGTTTAATCTGAAATATCTTCCTCGATTTGCAGCACTGCTATCTGTACCCGTAATTATTACGACTCTATTCTGGGAGAGGTTTACTTTCTTATTTCATGTTGCTATCTATCGGTTTTCAAGTTTGGGTTCAGGTCAGGATGCTTCTGCTTTAGAAAGAATTGAGATGATGAAATTCGCTTTCTTTACACCATTTGAGACCCTCTCATCATGGTTAGCAGGTTATGGTATTGGTAGTTTTGGAAACAAGTTTGCTGGCTTTGATGGAAGGATGTATCCTCACAATTTATTCCTTGAAGTTTTTTTTGAATTGGGTATTATTGGCATAGTACTTTTCTGCGTTTTGATAATCATGGCTTTTCGGAATTTTTCTTTGCGGTCAGGACCCATCTTTCCTTTGTTTCTTTTTGCTTTTTTAAATGCAATGAAATCCAATACTATAACCGATCTGTGGATACTCTTCTCATTGATGGGTTTGTTGAGCAAGCAAAATGCGCTTTCCATGATACCTAGGTGGAAAGGCCTGAGCTATGTTACAAACCAGTTATCTGAAAAGTCTGGTAAACTCAAGTTCCTTTTCAGATGATGATCGTTAATATTCATAAAGGCGGGCTGTTAAAAAACACCCTAATGCTGATGGGAGCTACCATACTTGCACAGTTGGTGCTTGTAGCTACTCAACCTTTCTTACGCAGAGTTTTTTCTCCTGAAGATTTTGGTGCATTTGGAGTTATAACCAGCTTGAGCATAATTCTGATTGATATTTCAACCTTTCGCTATGAGATGGCCGTTGTGCTCCCCAGAAGGGATCAACATGCCATCAATATTTTTCCCATCATTCTGGCAGGAGCTTTGTTTACATCTCTGGCTATTCTTATTATTCTTTTGATCGGGAATTCTCATATTTCGAAAATTGTTGGGCTTGCTGAAACCCACAAAAATTGGATGTTTTTTCTACCCATAAGTGTGTTTTTGTTAAGCGTATACAAGTTTTTCAACAATTGGCTTATCCGAAGAAAAGCATTCCTTTCAAACTCTATAAATAGGGCTTCAAGAAGGATTGTTGAAGGCTCCATACAAATTCTATTCAGTTTGCTTGCTAAACCCTTGGGATTACTTATAGGAGAGGCTATGGGGAATTTAGCCAACAATATCTCAGGTATTTTCCAGGCTAAAAAATGTGGTTTTGATATCAGAGAAATTACTCTGACCCGAACACGGCTGATGCTAAAATCATATTCGGATTTCCCAATATATAACTCCATTCCCTCTTTGCTGAATACTGCAAGTAAGCTACTACCAATTGTTTTTATCAGTAAAAACTATACAAGCTATCTGGCTGGTCAATTTGATTTGGTTAAGCTTATTTTCATCGTACCAGTAAGTTTGGTAGGGACTGCCGTTTCCCAAGTCTTACTCCAGAAAATATCAGAGTCTGTGCAGCAAAAACAAAGAATAATGCCTGTGATCCTATCCTTAATTACTGTTTTGTCTGTAATTTCTGTGTTTTCAATTTTGATCTTTCGTTTCTATGCTGAACCATTTTTTGTCTTTTTCTTTGGGGACAACTGGATTGACGCGGCTCTTTTTGCAAGGATTTTTGTCTGGAGTTTTGCAATTACATTTGTTGTAACACCTGTATCTGTTGTATTTGCGGCAACCAACAGGATAAAAACAGGTTCTTTATGGCAATTTTTTTATTCTGTATTTGTTTTAGTGTTTCTGGTTTTTTTTGATTATCAAAAGGGAATACATCAATTCTTAATTATCTATACAACAATTAATGTTGTCCTGTATTCCCTTTACCTGGCTCTCATTTTACGCACAGCATGGCTCAGTGATACAAAGACTCTGCGTCATTAATTGAAACAATGAATAACCTTCTTCATATATGCAGTGAGTTTGGAGTCAGCTCAGTATACTCAAGCCTGTGTTCGGCATTGCATAAAACCAGTGAGGGTTTATTGAGGCAAACAGTTTACTTTCCCTCGAAAAAACCAGATTTTTCTTTATTTGAGGAATATAATCCTGAATCGGCTAAGATTCTCTTCTCGCCCATTATTAAAAAGTATCATCGGTTTTTTTATCATTCAAAAATCAAAATGCTTGCGAATGATATAGCTACCAAGGCAGATTTGAGCATGGTTGATTTAATCCATGCTCACACCTTGTTTACAAATGGTGGTGCTGCTTTCTTAATCAAGAAAAGACTCAGGATTCCTTACGTTGTAACCTTGCGCAATACCGATTTAAACTTATTCTTTAAATATGCAATTCACTTGCGTGGATTTGGAAATGAAATTCTTGCAGGGGCTGAGAGGGTCATTTTTCTTTCAGAGTCTTACAAGAAAAGAACCCTTTCCAATTATGTTCATGAAAACTATCGTGATTCAATTGCACAAAAAAGCATAGTAATACCAAGTGGCGTTAACCCATTTTGGCTATTACCCTATGAAAAACCCAAAAGTCTTCCGGATAACAGCCCTGATAAAATTGTTTATGCAGGCAAACTTGATGCTAACAAGAATATTTCATCAGCTATTTTGGCGGTTCAAGCCCTATTAAAAAACGGATTAGATATCAAATTTATCATCATAGGAAAAGACACTGGTAATCATAAACAAAAGTTGAAGAAACTGATACATCCATCATTCAAGGAACGAATTGTTTTTCATCCTCATCTTCCGAAAGAAGAGCTTAAAAGGTTGTTCAGGCAATGTAAATTGTTTCTAATGCCCTCTTTCCGCGAAAGTTTTGGTTTGGTATATGCTGAAGCTCTTTCTCAGGGGTTACCAGTAATATATTCTCGCAACGAAGGATTTGACGGATTGTTTGAGGAGGGAGAAGTTGGGTATTCAGTAAATCCATCAAATATTAACGAAATTGGAGCGAAAATTACTTTGGCTTTGCAACAATACCCCAGATTATCAAAAAATGCGATTGCAAAAAGATCAGTTTTTAACTGGGAAAAGATTGGTTCGCAGTATCTCAAAATTTATCAGATGCCCACGCAAGCCATATAAAGGTAAAGGAGCAAACCATGTTTTTTCTCTCTAACTTTTTTGTTCATCAGTAATTTTGTTTTATAACAATAGCCTTTCAATCAAATACACAATTGAATTTTTCAGGTTCTATTCAAAACGCTCAACTTTTTAAGTAAACAATGCCCTATCTAGTCTCCATCATAACCCCTCTCCACAACTCAGCTCAATACATTGCTGAAACAATCGACTCGGTCATGGCACAAACCTATACCCATTGGGAGTTGATTATTGTGGATGATTGCTCTGAAGATAATTCTTTTGAGATTGCTCAGGATTATGCCAGGAAGGATGCGCGTATCAAACTACTCAGATTGACTCAAAACTCGGGTGCAGCGGTGGCCAGGAATACAGCTATCGAAAAAGCAGAAGGAAGATTCATTGCCTTTTTAGATAGTGATGATCAATGGAAACCACAAAAGCTTGAAAAACAGCTTTCCTTTATGATTGCCAATAATCATGCTTTTGCTTTTACCGCATATGAGAAGATGGACGAAAAAGGAAAACCGGCAGGTAGTATAGATGTTCCCTTATCCGTTTCATACAAAGATCTCCTTAGAACCTGTTCGATTGGCTGCTTAACTGTTATCTACGACACTCACCTGCTTGGAAAAGTATTTATGCCTCTGATTGAAAAAAGACAGGATTATGGTTTATGGCTAAAGATTCTTAAAACAATCCCAAAAGCCTATGGAATGCAGGAAAAGCTTGCCTTGTATCGGGTTAGATCAAATTCATTGTCTGGGAATAAAATAAATGCTGCCAGATACCAGTGGAAAGTATATAGAGAAGTTGAAAAACTCAACCTTTTCAAATCCTCATATTACTTCACAAATTACTTTTTACATGGGTTTATCAAGACTTTTTTGAAGTAGGTGATGTCAACCAGAGTATTCCGGGTTTGTCAGACTTCCTCTCCCGTTCATTTTGAATTATGTTCAAAACTTCCACAGAAACTTCCGCACCATTCATTGGCGTTTTCGTTTCGTTCAAAGCAACATGTCCAACTCGTATGCATATTGAGAAATAATTAATATGCCATCTGGCCCATTTTCGCTACCTTTGTATCAACCAACCCATTTAACCAATTCCAATTTCTATACTTGCAAAAACGGCAGGGTTTTTGAAAACCTGTTTGCCTTGTTGTTTATTTTTTGCTGTAAAAAACCGCAAAAAGCAACCCACCGTTTTGCGACAATATTTGCCAACACAACAAAAAACCCACAAATACCACTTTTTCTATGTTAACCGGAATTCTTTTTACTCTTTTCGCTCTTTTAACCAGTTTTTTCATTACCCTCAAAGCCATCCCTGCAATTATCAAAGTATCCAAACTGAAAGGTTTGGTAGATGCTCCTGATGGCGAAAGAAAGCTTCACAAAAAGATTGTTCCTACACTGGGTGGTGTGGGAATGTTTGCAGGCTTTATGATCTCGTATGGTGTCTGGATTGGCTTTTACCTCCCCCCCTACCTGCCCGCCCTGATGGCAGCCGTTACCATATTGTTTTTCGTGGGCATTAAAGATGACATCCTGGTAATTGCTCCGCTGAAAAAACTTGCAGGTCAGGTAATTGCTGCAGGTATCATTGTGTTTGTGGGAGGGATTTACCTGCCCGGCCTCGACGGTTTGCTGGGAATACAAAACTTTCCTCCTACAGGCAAACTTTTCAGTGTGTTTGCCATTATCATTATCATCAATTCCTACAACCTTATCGACGGGGTAGATGGACTGGCAGGCATGGTGTCTATTGTTGGGGCCTACATTTTCGGATTGTGGTTTCTCTGGGGAGGTTTTTATGCAGAAGCCATCCTTAGCTTTGCCCTGGCCGGAGCACTGGTAGGTTTTATGTACCACAATTTCGAACCCGCCCGAATCTTTATGGGCGATACCGGATCACTGATCATTGGTTTTATCATTGCCGTTGCCGGGTTTCGACTGGTACAGCTCAATCCGGTTACCCCTGGCCTGATGCTTGATGCTCCTGTCATTTTCATTTTTTCTGTAATGATCATCCCCATGTTTGATACCATGCGGGTAATAGTAATTCGTCTGTCCAAAGGTTCTTCGCCCCTAAAGGCAGATGCAAACCATTTACATCACTTCCTGCTGCGGCTCGGATTGCGTCATTACCAGGTAACCCTGATCCTTTCTGCTTTCAACCTGCTGATCGTGATTGCCAGTTTGATGATCAATACCATGAATGTATACCTCTATCTGGGTTTGGTAATTGCCATGGCTGCACTTATCCTGCCTGCCTTAACCGCTATAAAGGGGATCATTGTTCGTGTGTTTCCTGCGCGTACAGATTCGGACGACAACTTCCTGGAAGGCATTTTTCTTACCGATCTTCTGCAGGACCTGCCTGCCATGCATCGCTATCAACCTTTCTCCATGAAGAACTCCCGCAAGGAGAGAGAATATGCCATAGAACGTTGATGGCTTAATCGAAACTCTTTTTCAGAGGCTTCCAAACGGCATATAGCGAGCCGTTAGCATCATCCCCACATTGTTTCCATACATTTTTCCTGTGTCAGCAGCGAGAGTCAAGCCTAAGCCCATGCGGGCAGCCGGAACCGAATAATCGATCCGGAATAATGCACTCCATTGATACAAGGGCTTCTCAAAGGCAAAAACCGCAGGAAGGGTAATGGTGCTGGCAAAAACCCCACGATTTTCAGAATAGCTTACCAGTAGTTTGTAACTCAACTGGGGCATGAGTGTACCCATCAATCCTATGTGGTGTACCTTTACCCTGTTGTTCCAGATCCGGATATTGCCCGGATGATCGATATGCTGATTGTACAGCGGTGAAGTGATAAACGGCGTACCGATGGTCTGTTTATGATGTGTCCAGCCAGACCGGTATATGCCATGGTTAAAATAGTTATCGTCTCCCCTCAGGGACAGTTCATTGTCGTGCACCGGACCTGACTGATCGGTAGTTTGCAGGTATTCGTACAACACAGCTGCCAGGGGTGCAGTTGTGTTTTTATTTTGATACACGATACCCCAGAGACCATCGGGAAAATTCTCCATCCTGCCCCCCGATCCATCCTCATACACATCCTGGAAATAGAATTTCCAGTTTGCCTTTTCTCGTGTCCAATCCAATCCATAATTTCTTGAACCCAGGTGGTTGCCAAAACGGTTTTCCTGCCAGCTCATGGGCGCATCTTCATCTCCTTTGCGCACAAAAAACACCTTAAAAAAAGACTCCAGGTCATTGGGCAGTTGCCCAAAGGTTGGATGCACGCCACCCCACATGGCAAAATGATGGAAGGTAAAGGTGAAATTTAAGGGGAAATCAAAAGCTGTGCGAATACCTGCGTATTTCTGATGCAACCATACGTTTTCGTTGAACCGGCCTTGCTCAAACCATCCATGCGCCAGAGATCCCTTTACCTGCAATTTGCCCTGAGAAAAAGGAACATCAACATAGCCCGGAGTACCCACTTCAATTTTGGGCATGGGTCGTGCGTTGCCCGACCAAATAACAGACCCGCTTGATAAGGGAGTAAATTCGTTGCCCAGTGTTTCTTCCTTAAGCCCGGCACGCAAACGAACCAGACGGAAAAAGTCGGCAGAGATCCACCCCTGGTGCAACCACAGCTGGTTTTCATGGGCCAGTCGTTGGGTCAGCTCCATACCGTATTGTATTTGCATATTCTCGTGGGTGTATGCCCGGTCAGAAGAAAGCTTGAGCGAGACAATTGCGCTGTTTTTATAGAGCCTGTGCTTGCCGAAAGAATTGCTTGTAAACCAAAATGGCGCATGATCGCCATCAGACACACTGCCTGCAAGCTCCAGCTCAACGGCAGGGATAGGGCTGAACTGCCCGAAAACCATGCTGTTGGGAAAATAAAACTGGGAAATCCCAAACAAGGATAACAGACACAAAACACGGAAAAACATATGCATAGTATAAAGGGAAATGAAAACAATAACCAGATGCAAAGTTACCCCTTTTTGCCCAATGCTGTAATTTCACTATTTTTGCAAAGTTCCAGATTAATACATCCCTTTGCCCGAGCTATGCGCCTAAAGGTTTTCCTTCTTTTTATCTCCTTATCATTCCTGATTTCTTGTTCTTACCTGCGCGAAACCCCCTCCTTTCGCGAAGGAGAATCCACTTCCGGGCGCCAACCCCGCAGGCCGGCCAGTCAGCGCGAAAATGCAAATTTCTACACAGAGCATTCGCGCCTGCTGGGCTATACACTCAATGGAAATGAGAACCCTGCATTGATACGCGAAGTGGCATCATGGATGGGAACACCCTACAGAGCCGGAGGCACCACCAGGGCCGGAGCCGATTGTTCTGGTTTTGTAAAGATGGTATATAGGGCCGTATACAACATTGACCTCGACCGGGTTACCGTGCATATGGCGCAAAATTCATCTCGCGTGAATAAACGCAACCTCAGAGAAGGCGATCTGGTTTTCTTCCGGATCAATGGCCGAAAGATCTCTCATGTTGGCATCTATTTGTCAAACAACAAATTTATTCATGCCTCCACCTCACGGGGAGTAATGGTAAACGATCTGGATGAAGCATACTACAGCCAGCGTTTTGCATTTGGCGGAAGAGTAAGAAGATAGAACGCACCAGTTGCAGTGCGTTGGCACAACAACCCAAAAACTTTCAACACTGCTGTTTTTGATGCCAGATCAGAACAAATGCCTGAAGGGTACCAGCAGCCACTCGAATAGCTTTTGCAACCGGGGTCGTTTGAGCCAGTTATGATAATCAAAGGGTGCCGTATCGCGCAGACTCTGGTTGAAGTGCTGCATCAGCTGCCGGTTCAGACTTTTATGCTCGCCAAAAAGGCAGATCTCGTGCTGATAGCGAAAGCTGCGGTAATCAAAATTAGCCGATCCGATCATGAAGTACTTCCGGTCTACCATAAAGATCTTGGCATGCAGATTCTGGCCCAGATGAAAGTGAATATGCACCTTTTGCCGCGCCAGGTCGCCCATGTATTTTCCGGCAAGAACGTCAAGGATATGCACATCAGACTTTTTAGGTATGATAATGTTTACGTTCACCCCACGGTTGGCAGCCTCCATCAGTGCCTTGCGCAAATTGCTGCCTGGCAGAAAGTATGGGGTTTCCAGGTAAATATCCTTGCGTGCGTTCTGAATCAGTTCGAGGTACTTTCGCTGAATGGGCTGATGCTTAAGGCTGGGCACATCGCGGATGATCTGAAAATTTCCATAGTCTATCTTTCGGGTATAGGCAATTTTGTCGTAAAGGAATTTATTGTAGATCTTTACATTTTCAAGGAATACCTCTTTGAAATAAGTGGCAATACCCCCTGTAATGCGAAACATACTTTCGCGCCAGTTGAGCGCATAACCCGCGATATTGGCTGATCCGATCCAGCAGATCTCATCATCAATTACCAGTATTTTTCTGTGATCGCGACGATGGTTTTTTGTGAAAGCATCCCAGCTGATCCGTATCTTTTTGAAAAACTTTACCTCCCCTCCAAGTTCGATCAGGTCTTTGAAAAAGTGCAGATTGGAGGAGGCTCCCCAGGAATCGATCAGCAAGTTAACTTTTACACCCTCCCTGCATTTTTTTATCAGGTTATCACGAAAGCGAATCCCGATCGGATCGTTGCAAAAACGATAGATCTCAAGGTATATAAAATGGGCTGCATTCTGAATATCCTGCAGCATGGCCGGATAAAAAGCCAGGGGATCGGAGTACATTTTTATCTTTAATTCCTGGGTATCAGCCATAGCACATGCACTTAAATCATATGCACCAAACATAAAGATTTTTGCTGACAATTCCAATAGGCCCCGCGTCTCTGCCACACAATTTCATGCTTTATGCGCGCTTTTTCTTTTGCCACCCGCAACAAGAAAAACAGTCGGATGAAGTTTTCGGCGGGTTTTCAGCAAAATACTTTAATTTTACAATCCAAAAAAGAGTATGCTTATCATAGGTATTGCGGGGGGCTCAGGCTCCGGTAAATCAACGGTTGTGAAAAAGATCGTTAACCGGCTTCCCAAAAACAGCGTAGCGGTTATTTACCAGGATTCTTACTACAAAGACAATGGTCATCTTTCGGCTGAGGAAAGAGCCAAAATCAATTTCGACCACCCCAGTGCCATAGAATTCAATCTACTGGTAAAACACCTGGATATGCTGCGTGAGGGAAAAACCATCCCCATGCCCATTTATTCTTACCTAACCTGTGCCCGTGCCAATGAAACCATTCCGGTGCAACCCCGCGAGGTGGTTATTGTGGAGGGAATCCTGATTATGTCGAACCCACGCATGCGCGATCGTATGGATATCAAGATCTTTGTGGATGCCGATGCCGACGACCGCCTGATGCGAATCATTAAACGGGATATCGAGGAAAGGGGAAGATCTTTTATTGAGGTGCTCGATCACTACGACAAGTATGTAAAACCCATGCACCTGCAGTTTATTGAGCCCAGCAAACGATACGCAGAAATGATTGTACCTCAGGGGGGAGAAAACCATGTGGCAATCGATATGATCGCTTCGCGCATAAGAATTGCCCAACAGGCTAAACAAAGCGGTGCCGAAGGTGTTCATAAAGCATAAAAACTCAGGTTTGGATATGCAGAACGGAAAAAGAAATTCCCCGTAAAGTGTTTTCAGCCCATTGACATGCCTGGTGTTGCTTAAACCATTAACTGTTCACTCTTAAACATAAGATCCCTATGCTTCCACTCTACAACTTCCACAGCCATTCACTGCACTGCGATGGAAAAGAACCCCTGGAAGAATATGTAAAAGCTGCCATAGAAAAAAAATTTAAGCACCTGGGGTTTTCTGCACACTCTCCCCTGCCCTTCCCCAACGAATGGAGCCTTACACCTGAGAGTTTCAAACAATACGTGCAGAATGCGCGTCATCTGATCGAAAAATACAAAGATGATATCCAGCTCCACCTGGGCCTGGAGATCGACTATATACCAGGACACTCTGAAGATTTTGAAGGTTTCATGCGCAATACCCCCCTTGACTACAACATCGGGTCAATACATCTGGTGCGGCACGAAGAAAGTGGAAAGATCTGGTTTATTGACGGACCTGTTGAAGGCTACATCAATGGGGTAAATGATATTTTCAAGGGTGATTTCCGGGAAGCCGTAACCGCCTTCTACCGGCAAACCATCGATATGGTAAAAACACAAAGACCCCAGATCATTGGACATATCGACAAGGTAAAAATGCACAACAAACAACGCTGGTTTTCAACCCACGAAAAATGGTACCAGGACCTGGTGGAGGAAACCCTGCAGGTGGTTGCAGAACATGGTTGTATTGTGGAACTCAATACCCGGGGGGTATACTCGGGTAAAACCGATGAGTTTTTTCCGTCCGACGATGTGATGCAAAAATGCCTGGAAATGGATATCCCGGTAATGGTCAATACCGACGCGCATCACCCTTCGCAACTGGATATGCTTTTTACCGAAGGCCACAATCGACTTAAAGAGATCGGTTTCAAATCCGTAACCACCCCGTTTGGAGTTTACGAATTGTAAGATGCTGCCCGGGTGTAAAAGCATTTTTTCTACCTTTGCACCTTAACTGCAAAACCCCATGAGTGATTCTATCAAACACGAGTGCGGCATCGTGCTGCTCAGGCTATTAAAGCCCCTCGAATACTACCTTGCCAAATACGGATCTGCATTTTATGGCACCAACAAAATGTACCTGCTCATGGAGAAACAGCACAACCGTGGGCAAGATGGTGCGGGCATAGGATGTATTAAATTCGACATGGAGCCCGGAACCCGCTACATGACACGGATACGAAGCAACAAAACCAACCCCATACAGGATATCTTCGATCAGATCAATGAGAAAATTGGTGCTGCTCACCTGCAAAATCCCGATAATCTGCGGGATATCAATTGGTTGAAAAATAATATCGACATGGCTGGTGAGCTGTTCATCGGCCATTTGCGCTATGGAACCTTCGGAAAAAATGCCATCGAGTTTACCCATCCTTTTTTGCGCGAAAACAACTGGATGTCGAAAAACCTTATGATTGCCGGAAATTTCAACCTCACCAATGTGGATGAGTTGTTCCGCAGTCTGGTAAATATTGGCCAGCACCCCAACCGCACTTCCGATACAGTTACAATCCTTGAAAAGCTTGGCCATTTCCTCGACGATGAAAATGAGGACCTGTACCGAAAATTTAAAAAGGAAGGATACAGCAAAAAGGAAATATCGCCCCTGATCGCCCAACAGATCGACATCCACAGCATCCTTTCGAATGCCTGTAAATACTGGGATGGAGGTTACGTTGTGGGGGGGTTAATGGGCCATGGCGATGCTTTCATTATGCGCGATCCGGCCGGAATCAGACCTGCTTACTTTTACCGCGACGACGAAATTATTGTAGCAACCTCCGAACGGCCCGTTATCCAGACTGCTTTCAATGTGCCACGCGAAAGCATAGAAGAAATCAAACCCGGCCATGCCCTGATCATAAAAAAAGATGGCCACTTCAGCCAGGTGCTTTGCAAAACCCCTGCCACCAAAAAAGCCTGCAGCTTCGAGAGAATTTATTTCTCAAGGGGTACCGATGCCGATATCTACCAGGAACGCAAAAAGCTTGGCCGTCAGTTGGTTCCTGCTATCCTTAAAACCATCAATTTCGACCTGGAAAACACTATTTTCTCCTACATCCCCAACACTGCCATTGCCTCCTACAAAGGAATGGTAGAAGGGCTGAATACCTTTTGCGACCAGGTGAGAAAAGATCAGATCCTGCAGTTGCAGGGCAACATTACCCCTGAAAAACTGGATAAAATCTTCAGCATCAAACCCCGTATAGACCAGATCGCCGTAAAAGATGCCAAACTTCGCACTTTTATTACCGAAGACAACAAACGCGACGACCTGGTAACTCACGTATACGATGTAACCTATGGTGTAGTAAAAGAATACCGCGACAGCCTTGTTGTGATCGATGATTCCATTGTGAGAGGTACCACCCTCAAGCAAAGTATCATCAGAATGCTCGACCGGCTGGGCCCACGCAAAATTGTGATTGTTTCTTCAGCCCCCCAGATCAGGTATCCCGACTGTTATGGTATAGATATGACCAAGCTTTCAGAATTCATTGCGTTCAGGGCCACCATTGAGCTACTGCGCGAAACCCGGCAGGAAAAGATCATCAATGATGTATACCGTAAATGCAAGGAATCAGAAACGCTTCCCAAAG
This sequence comes from Bacteroidales bacterium, assembly GCA_046291875.1. Lineage (GTDB taxonomy): Bacteria > Bacteroidota > Bacteroidia > Bacteroidales > UBA7960 > SKVR01. The sequence goes on from JBKBSF010000001.1 coordinate 91,176, forward strand.
AAGAGGTAATCAACCATGTAAAGGAGATTTACAAACCCTTCCGCCCCGAACAAATCTCTGCCAAAATTGCCCAGATGTTAAGGCCTGCCGAGGTAAATGCTGAGGTGGAAATTGTTTATCAGACCATTGAAGATCTGCACATTGCCTGCCCGGGCAACAAAGGTGACTGGTATTTTACAGGCGATTATCCTACCCCTGGTGGAAACAAAGTTTCCAACCGGTCGTTTATCAATTATATCGAAGGTCGCAACGAAAGAGCCTACTAGAGAGCTTGCCACATGAGTGCTTATATCCAAAAACTCATTCTTCAGGGCGAACACCAGAAACAGGATTTTAAGTTTCAGGTAAACGACTCGCGCAAAATTGCACGAACCCTTTCTGCTTTCGCCAACACCGATGGCGGAAAGCTCCTGATTGGTGTAAAAGACAATGGGGTAGTGGCGGGGGTAAGATCCGATGAAGAGTTTTACATGATCGAAGCCGCAGCACAGATGTATTGCAAGCCCGCCATAGAATTTGCACACAGAACCTGGAATGTGGAGGGAAAAACCGTTCTGGAAATAGATATCCCCCAAATGGATATTAAACCTTGCTTTGCTGAAAATGAGCATAACAAATGGCTGGCATACATCCGCGTTGCCGACCAGAACATCCTGGCAAGTACCATTCAGCTCAAATACTGGAAACGTATCAACAGCCAGGCCGGAACTTTCATTCGGTTTTCTGACAAGGAGCGTATTTTGCTGGAGTTTCTCAATCAGAATGCATTTATAACCCTGGGTAAGTTTTGCAAACTGGCCTCAATACCAAGGTACCTGGCAGAAAATCTCATTGTAAACCTGCTGATTACCGGCGTAATCGAAATGGCGCAGAACGATAAGATGACCTGGTTTCGTCTGAAGGATCCGGTGGAAAATTTTGACGGAGAGGAATAAAAAAAACCGGCCTTGTGCCGGTTTTTTTTGTGGAGAATAACGGATTCGAACCGATGACCTCTTGGCTGCCAGCCAAGCGCTCTAGCCAACTGAGCTAATTCCCCGCTTTTGTGGTTGGCAAAATTAGCAGCTTTTATTAATTTGGCAAAAAAAAATTTCGTTAATTGCCTGTATTTTTTGCTTTTTTACAGATTATAGTGTCAATTCTCTAAAAATGAAGCGTTTATTTGTTGCTGTCAAAATCCTTCCCAACGATTTGCTGCTGGATTCCTACAAGATGATCAGCCAAACACTTGCCTCTGATTCCATAAAATGGGTAAACCCCGATAATTTTCATCTTACCCTTAAATTCCTTGGCGATATCCCCAATAAAGATGTGGCAAACATAGAAGTTGCCCTGCAGGAGGGCCTGCAGAAAATACAGTCCTTTAATATGTGTATAAAAGGGTTCGGTTATTTTGGTAATCTGCGGTTTCCAAGGGTACTTTGGATGGGAGTAGAACCTTCGGAGGGGCTGCGGCAAGCCCATGCACAGGTTAATAAAGTCCTCAGCAATTGGGGAAACTCCGACGAACACCTTACCTTTAATCCGCACCTTACCCTCGGAAGGATCAAAGAATGCCGCAATGCAGACAAAATCCTGAAGCTTGAAGCCCGTTGGATTGATACCATCTTTTTGCAACAAAACATCGTTGAAATTATATTGTTTGAAAGTATCCTGAAACCCTCCGGACCCATATATAAACCATTGAATAAAATACATTTACAATAATTTTCCTCCTGTCAAAACCTCATCCTATGCTCCCTGAAAATCTGAACTCTCTGTTTATCGAAATCCTTGAAGATCATTTAGGGGAACCCATAACGATCCAAAGAACCTCTTCCCTGGGTGGTGGATCTATCAATCATGCCTTGCGCATAAGTACCAGTAAAGGGAGTTGGTTTGCCAAATACAACAGTGCCAGCCGGTATCCTGGCATGTTTGCCACAGAAGCAAGAGGATTGGAGATATTGCGGCAGGCTGGTGAGATCAGTGTGCCCGCTGTGGCCGGTTTTGGTGAAAAACATGGGCAGAGTATGCTGGTGCTCGAATATATTGAATCTGGGATGGAGCTGGGCAATTTCTGGCAAAATTTCGGCAGCGCCCTGGCTCGGTTGCACAGGCATACACAGGCCGGCTTTGGTTTAGATCACAACAATTATATCGGTAGCCTGGAGCAGTATAATGACCCTGCTCCCAACTGGATTGATTTTTTTGTAAACATGCGGTTACAGGTTCAGCTCAGGCTGGCTCGTGACAAGGGTATGGCAGACAGTACCTTAACAGGTCAGTTTGAGCGGATGTACAAGGTTCTCCATGATTTTTTTCCCACAGAACCTCCTTCATTGATCCATGGCGATCTTTGGAGCGGAAACTATATGACCAACAACAGGGGAGAGGCATGTATTGTGGATCCTGCCGTGTATTATGGCCACCGGTTAATGGATATCGGTATGTCGAGACTTTTTGGAGGGTTTTCTCATAGTTTCTATGATGCATACCATCAAACCTATCCAATGGAAAACAACTGGCAGCAGGCAGCCGAAGTGGCAAACCTTTATCCCTTATTGGTGCATGTTAATCTTTTTGGTGCAGGTTACCTGGGCTCTGTAAAAAGCATCCTGAAAAGGTTCTGACAATTCGTAATCTCTTACCCTTGCAGTAGATATCAACCGTTTTCTTCTTTCCACATCTGGCGGAAAGATTTGGGTTGAATGCGCGGCAGATCTCTTCTTTTTCCCCAGCTTCCGGCAAATAGCTTGTTCACAAAGTAATTCTTGAGCCCTGCTTTGGGTAGGCTCAGCAAGGAGGGTTTTAACATGGCCATTTTCCAGATTCGCATTCCCAGGTTCTCTGCCCGGGTAGATAGTTTTTGTGTTACTGTAAAGTTCCGGTTTTGAAGCAACTGGTAATGCAGGTCAATATTTACAGGACATACTTCTGTACATTTTCCGCACAACGAAGAGGCAAAGCTCAGATGCTTGTAAGTATCAAACTCTTGCAGGTGAGGAGTAATGACTGCTCCAATGGGTCCACTGTACACACTTCCGTAGGTGTGGCCACCCACATTACGGTAAATGGGGCATGCATTCAGGCAACTGCCACAACGGATGCACGAAAGGGCCCTTCTTTGTGGGATACGCGATAGCAATCGTGTTCGGCCATTGTCAAGTAATATCACATACATTTCCCGGGGCCCATCGGTTTCGTCCTTTTGTCTGGGTCCGCTGATGAGGCTATTATAGGCAGTAATCTGCTGACCGGTACCAAAAGTAGCCAGCAAGGGCCAGAAAAGATGCAGATCGTCCATGTTCTCTATAACCTTTTCAATGCCAGCCACTGAAATAAGAAGAGGAGGGAGGGTAGCCGAAAGTACACCATTGCCTTCATTTTCTGTAAGGGCTACCGATCCGCTTGATGCCACAAGAAAATTGGCTCCGGTGATACCTGCCCCGGATTTCATAAATTTCCCGCGCAGGGTGGTTCTTACAAAACCGGCAATCTGAGCTGGGCTGCTATCGGGGTCGAGGCCGAACTTTTCATGAAAAACAGCTGCAATATCCTTAGCGGATTTATGCATAACCGGTGTTACGATATGATAGGGTTTATCGCCGGTGATCTGCACAATATACTCACCAAGATCGGTTTCTACGGTTTCAATTCCTTTGCTGTGCAGAAAAGAATCCAGTTGCAGCTCCTCTGTTACCATCGATTTTGACTTGACCAGAAGTTTCACTCCTCTCTTTAGTAATATTTCTGCAATGGCTTCCCTTGCTTCAGAAGTGTCACGTGCCCAGATTACCTTACCTCCGCGGCTGGTAAAATTCTGCTCAAAATCGCGCAGCATATTTTCGAGGTTTTCCAGGGCCCGGTATTTCTTAAACCCTGCCTGCCTCCTGGCCAGCTCCAGGTTTTTAAACTGCATTTTTCCTCGTTGCACTGCAGCATCGTATCTGCCCATGTTGAAGGCAATGATTTTACGATGCGCCAGGTCAAATGACCTTTGCTCAGAATCTTTTAGAAATTGCTGCCGGATTTCACTCATATAACAAAGCAGTTAATACTATTTACAGGCAATTTTATTTACCCGAGTCTGGTGTCTGCCTCCTTCAAAGCGCGAGGAAAGAAATGCATCTACTATTTCCAGGGCCAGCTCCGGAGAGATAAAACGTGCCGGTAGTGCAAGTACATTGGCATCATTGTGCATGCGCGCCAGGGAAGCAATTTCGGGTGTCCAGCACAATGCACTTCTAATATGCTGATGCTTGTTGGCCGTAATATTTACTCCATTGCCACTTCCACAGATCACAATACCTAATGCAAATTCTCCCTTGCCTATCGCCAATGCAAGGGGGTGCACATAATCAGGGTAATCGGTACTTTCTGACGAATGAGTGCCAAAATCTTCTGTAGAAATGCCCTTTTCATACAAATATTGCTTAACTTTCAGTTTAAGTTCAAAGCCTGCATGATCGCTTGCCAAACCTATTTTTTCAGGAAATTGATCCATTGTTAATAACTTTGCTGAAATTCTGTTTTTGCGCAAAATTACGGATAATTACTACAAGATTTATTTTTAATAAGTTACACATTGAGGTAATCGGGTATAGAAATTTTACGATCCTTTTTTATTCGTTCGTAATCAAAATTTTAGCATTTATAAACAATTTTATGTTGATAACACCCCAACAGATTTTGATATTTTTCAATAACTTTTCCTTGTTTTTTCCAAAACAAAAAACCCTTGTCATTATTTTTGGTTTATACAATAGTTTCCCTAACAATTTTATCATCTTTAATTAACAATTCCTTAACATTTTTACACCCCTTTTCACCCAATTATCAACAGCAAGTTTTCAATACAAAGCATTATTCACTCCTTGTTAATAACCTATCCTAACAATTGATCAGCAACAAATTATCATGTTAAGAAATGAACAGTGGGTGTTAATCAAATTTTATAACTCAATTTTTCAAGTTCTATACTTCTTTTTTACAAACATTGTCAACACCGCTAATAATAATAAGGGGAAAAAAAATTTTTAAAAAAAGAATCAAATATTTATTAGAAGTAAGTGTTGAAAACTGAAATCAAGTAATGTTTAATTTAAACCGCAGTTGCAAATTATGAATGACCCCAGAGATGTGATAGCAGAAATCGAAAGATTAAAGAAGGAAAAAAATGCCATTATTTTAGGGCATTATTATCAGGTTCCCGAAATTCAGGATATCGCGGATTTTATAGGGGACAGTCTTGCTTTATCGCAAAAAGCCCAGCAAACCGATGCAGATGTAATTGTATTCTGTGGGGTACATTTTATGGCTGAAACGGCAAAAATTCTCTCTCCAGAGAAAAAGGTTCTTATTCCGGATCCAGAGGCAGGTTGCAGCCTTGCCGACAGCTGCCCACCCTTGGCTTTTGAAGAGTTTGTTAAAGCCAGACCAAAGCATACTGTTATTAGTTACATAAATTGCTCTGCAGAAATAAAGGCTCTATCCGATATCATTTGTACTTCGAGCAATGCTGTAGAGATTGTTAATAGTTTACCTGTAGAGGAGAATATCATTTTTGCACCTGACAGAAACCTTGGAGCCTACATCAATAACCTCACCGGACGAAATATGGTTTTGTGGAATGGTACCTGCGAAGTACACGATATTTTAAGTATTGAAAGAGTACTGGATCTCAAAGCAAAACATCCTCAAGCAAAGCTTATTGCACATCCCGAATGTAAAGCTCAGATATTAGCCATGGCTGATTTTGTAGGGTCTACAACGGCATTGCTCAATTATACTAGACGCAGTGAAGATGACGAATTCCTGGTTGCAACCGAATCTGGTATCATTCATCAGATGAAAAAGTACAATCCTGATAAATCATTTATCATTGTTCCTACTGATGAAAGTTGTATGTGCAACGATTGTCCTTACATGAAACTGAATACCCTTGATAAATTGTTGGCTTGTATGCAGAATGACTATTATGAAATTGTTCTGGACAAGGATTTAATTGAAAGAGCCAATAAACCCCTTACAAGAATGCTGGAAATTTCTGCAAAATTAAACCTCTAGGTTAGTGTAAGGTATTTGTTTATCGGTTAATTTTCCTTAAATTAGATTGTCTTGCAGTATTGCATTTCATGTTGCTAATAATTAAAGGATTAATTTCGAAAAAATATTGTAAATTTGGACGTACGAAACACCAGTTAATGTTTTTAACACAGGAAACTCAACTTGTGAAACCGTTTGACATTGTAGAAATGCATTGCAAATCAATACCTGGTATCGTTGTTTTACCAAAAAATAAATTATTTTCAGTATAATAAATTAAAGGGATATGGCAAAAGTAAAAATTCTGGTTGTTGAAGATGAAAGCATTGTAGCTAAGGATATTCAGAATAGCTTAAAGAAATTGGGCTATCAGGTTCCCACAACAGTCAGTAGCGCTGAAAAAGCTATAGAAGAAATAGAAGAAAATCGTCCGGATCTTGTTCTGATGGATATTATGCTTAAAGGACAGATGAGTGGTATTGATGCTGCTAATATTATTAAGGAAAGGTTCGGTATACCCTTGATTTTCCTTACGGCATATGCTGATGATAATACCCTGAGCAAAGCAAAAATTACCGAGCCTTATGGCTATATCATCAAACCTTTCAAGGAGAAAGAGCTGCAGACTACTATCGAAATGGCTCTCTATAAGCACGAAAAGGATGAAGCCATTAAGAAGGAGAGAGATTTGTATCACTCCATTATCGAAAACAAAGAGTCTAAAGACAGTATTTTTGTAAGAGCAGATTATCGCCTTAATAAGATTAATTTTGACGATATTTTCTATGTGGAAGCTCTGAAAGATTATGTTGTTATCAACACCTCCGATAACAGTTATACCACTCATACTACCATGAAAGAGATGGTTAGAATTCTTCCGCAAAAGGATTTTGTAAGGATACATCGTTCCTTTATCGTTAACCTTAATAAGATATTTTCCATCAAGTATCCTGATCTGGTAATTGAAGGAAAAATGAAGGTTCTGCCTATTGGAGGTCTTTACAGAAAAGAACTGTATGGAAGATTAAATCTGATCTAGAATACAATATTAAGTAAAAAAAAGGCCGGTAAAACTACCGGCCTTTTTTTTATTCTGCCAATTCAAAATCTATCTCTTTTCTCTGGAAATCAGCTCTTTTTATCCTGATGTTAATTTCATCTCCAAGTTTTAATTTCCGTTTTGTATTGTGGCCAATTACCTGGTAGTTATCCTCATCCAGGTAGTAATAATCGTCAGAAAGATCGCGAAGTCGGATCATACCTTCACATTTATTTTCGATGATCTCGACAAATATTCCCCATTTACTTACCCCTGATATAACTCCTGAAAATTCTTGCCCAATCTTATCACTCAGAAATTCAACCTGTTTGTACTTAATGGAATCTCTCTCTGCATTCTGCGCCCTTTTCTCCATCTCAGTGCTGTGGATACACTTTTCTTCATACAATTCTTCATTGAAACTTGCAGAACCATTCTGATATGCAAACAGCATCCTGTGAACGAGCATATCGGGATATCTGCGTATGGGTGATGTAAAGTGTGTATAATGATCGAAGGCTAATCCGTAATGCCCGATATTTTGTGTGGAATATTCCGCTTTAGCCATACTTCGTATTGCAAGGGTTTCTATCAGATTTTCTTCTCCTTTTCCTGCCGATTGTGTCAATAACGTATTGAAAGAACTTGAGATGTTTTTTCTTGTATCTGTGCGCATTTTGTATCCTAATTTAGATACAAATTCAGCAAGGCTGTTCAGTTTATCAGGATTAGGTATATCGTGGATACGGTATACAAAGGTTTTAGGTTTGGCTCCACTTTTTACTTTACCTATTTTTTCTGCCACAGCCTTATTGGCCAGTAGCATGAATTCTTCAATGAGTTTATGAGCATCTTTTTGTTCTTTAAAATACACTTCCAGCGGTTTGCCATGATCATCAAGTTTGAATTTTACCTCTTTTTTATCAAAGCCTATGGCGCCGGATTTCATCCTTTTGTTTCTGATTTTCTGGGCTATAGTATTGGTTATCAGAATTTCTTCAACGTATTCGCCTTTTTCTGTTTCAATGATTTCCTGTACTTCCTCATAGGTAAATCTGCGGTTCGAATTTATTATGGTTTTACCAATCCAGGTTGATAGTATTTTACCACTGCTGTTCATATCAAATACTACCGAAAACGTAAGTTTATCCTCATTGGGTCTCAGAGAGCAAATGAAATTGGATAATCTTTCAGGAAGCATGGGTACCACCCGATCTACAAGATATACTGAAGTGGCTCTGTTGTAGGCTTCTTCTTCCAGTACACTCTTTTCTTTAACGTAGTGTGTTACATCTGCAATATGTACACCGATCTGGTAAGTGTCGTCTGAGAGCTTTTGAAAGGATATTGCGTCATCAAAATCCTTTGCATCAAACGGATCTATGGTGAAGGTAAGAACAGGCCTGAAATCGCGTCTTTTTGCAATTTCTTCCGAAGATATGCTTTCCTCTATTTTTTCTGCTTCTTTTTCAACATTCTCTTCAAATGCATAGGGTAAACCATATTCTACAAGTATAGCATGGATTTCTACTTCATTTTCACCTGGTTGACCCAACACTTTTACTATTTTTCCAAAAGGATTTTTTGCCTGAGGTGGCCATTCTGTAAGCTCAGCCACAGCCTTTTGACCCTCTTTTGCTCCATTGAGATATTCAAGAGGTATAAAAATATCCACCGGCGTAGACTTATTGTCCGGAATGAGAAATGCAAAGTTCTGATGTCTTTGTATGGTACCAACAAAATGTGTTTTCTCTCTTTTAAGTATCTCAATAATTTCCCCTTCTGTTTTGGCATTTTTCCGCTTTGGAAACAATCTTACCTTAACCTGGTCACCATTGAGTGCCTGATGAGTATTATTGGGAGCAATGTAAATATCCTCAAGGAGATCCGGAGTGATTATATATGCCTTCCCGGTTTGTTTCATATCTACAATTCCTGTTACGAAAGGTCCTATGGCTTTTAATTTCTCCTTTTCCACCGGATTCAGGAGAAACTTGCCTGTATATACCTCTACAAGGAATTTTTCTTTGGCCAGAGAATACAACATGCCACTGATGTATTTCTTGTCCTTGGCTTCTAATTCAGGAATTTTTTTGGCTATTTGCTTGTAATTGAATTTTAATGTGGGGTTTTTTAGAAATATGGCCCTTATCTTTTGATCAAGGTTTTGTTTAATTTCTTTTTTGTTGATTTTCATAGGGTTGATTTTTATGTAATTCGGTTTTTTGTTTTGTTACAGGATCTAATGCTGGGTTATACTATGCTTTTGTGTTTCTCCTGTTTCCCGATAGCTTTAGTTCAAAACTAATACTATCAGATATTATTTTGTAATTTTCTTTGGTTATTCTTATATAGCTAAATTAATTTTTTTTAATGGAGGCAAGGCAATTTTATTCGTAAATTTAAGGTTACTTTTACAGCAAGCGTAATGGTTTAAAACATCTCTATTTCAATATATTATATGTCTGCTTTGTTTCAGGAGTTAATTACAAAACTCGACAGCTTTATCCGTAAATACCATACCAATCAGCTTCTCAAAGGGTTGTTGCTGTTTATTGCTGGTTTCGGTGGTTTGTTTGTTGTTGTTACTTTGATTGAATATTTTGGTTATCTCTCCTCCTTTTACAGAGCATTGCTTTTTTTTGGTTTTATCGGATTTAATCTTTTTGTATTCATTAAGTTCGTTATTATTCCAATTGCAGGAATTATTAAGATTGGTAAGCGTATTTCCTTCGAACAGGCTGCCATTATTCTTGGAAAGCATTTTAAGAACGAAGTGGGCGACAAAATACTTAATACTTTGCAATTAAAGGAAATAGCTGATAAAGAATCTTTTAACTCTGATTTGTTAATAGCTGGTATAGAACAAAAATCAAAAAACCTTAACCCCATTCCTTTTGGTAAAGCAATAGATTTTAAAATTAATCTGCGGTATTTACCCTATGCCTTTATGGGATTATTTGTGTTTGGAGGTGGTTTGATGGTGTTTCCGTATATATTTAAGGAATCGGCAGGACGTATTATAAGATTTGAACAACAATTCGAAAGACCCGCTCCCTTTACCCTTTTATTTGAGGATCCTCTTTTGTCTGCAGTAAGGAATGAAAGATACAAAATGGTTGTATTTACCGAAGGTACGGTTTTACCAGCAGAAATGGAAATTGTTTTTTCCAATTCCCGCCATAAGATGCGTCAGGATGGTAGAAACAGCTTTTTCCATGAGTTCCGTTCAGTAAATCAACCCGTTGATTTTTATCTCCATGCCGGCGGATTTAATTTTGGACCTTTTTTACTAAATGTGCAATCACGGGCTTCATTTAAAACCATTAATCTGGAATTGGTTTTTCCAGCTCATACAGGTATGGAAAAGGAAATTGTTCATAACGTGGGTGATATTGAAATACCTGAAGGTACCCTGGTTACATGGAATATTTTCACCAATGACACAGATAGTGTTTTATTCTTTTTGCCAGCAGATATTTTGAATGCAGAGGTTGTACGTCCGGAAGTTTTTAGTATGCAACGAAGAGTTACATCTGCTTTTGATTATTCCATGGTTGCTTATCATGAAAAAGGAGGAAGAGGAGATTCTTTGAACTATCGTGTAAGAGTTATTCCGGATCGGTATCCTGTAATTTCTGTACAGGAGTTTCAGGACTCTGTAATGCTTGCTCATTTATTTTTTGAAGGTTTGATTAGAGATGATTACGGCTTCAGCGATTTATCATTTTTTTATTTGAAAACAAATCAGGAAATCACTGCGGATGAGTTCAATGCAAATGATTTCGTTCGTGAACCCATCGTTTTTGATCCCAATAACCTTAATCAGATTTTCTTTTTCCATTTAGATTTAAATGCTATTCAGATCAAACCTGGTGAGTTTTTGTATTATTTTTTCCAGGTTACAGATAATGATAGGATTAATCAACCTAAAGCCACCAGAACCCGATTGTTTAATTTCCGAATTCCTGGATTAAATGAACTCATGCGCGAAAATGTTTCCAGAGATGAAGAGGTAAGTTCTGGTTTGAATCAAAGCCGTCAGGAAGTTTCACAGATTCAAAATGAAATTGACAGATTAAGGAGGTCTATGCTGGAAAGCAATACCATTACCTGGGAGCAACAGGAGAATTTAAAACAGCTTCTGGAGAGACAGCAACAAGCACAGGATAAGTTCGAACAATTGCAACAAATGGCTGAAGAGAACAGGCAAAGAGACCAGCAATTTCGTTCTACTGATGAAAATATCCTTAAAAAACAGGAAGAACTGCAAAGACTTTTTGATGAAGTGTTAACGGATGAACTGAAAGAGCTTTATGATAAGATTCAACAGGAATTGCAAAATCTCGATCGGCAGAAAGTATTCGATATGCTCGAACGGCTTCAATTTGAGTTATCTGATTATGAAAATCGTTTGGATCGTGCGCTTGAATTATTTAAACAACTTCAGGTCGAAAGAATGTTAAGCGAAAGTATCTCTGCTGTGAAAGAATTGCAGAATAGACAAGATCAGCTTTATCAGGATAATCTGGATGGAAAGGAATCTTCTGAACTGAAAAATCAACAGGACCAATTAAAAAATGATCTTTCAGAACTGCAGGATTTTGTGGACGATATGTTGAAAAAGAATGAAGAGCTATCAAGGCCCAACAACATGGAGGATGTTACACCAGACATGGAGAGAATAAAAGATCTTATGAATCAAGCAAGTGAGCAATTGAAAAGGAATCAAAGAGCGCGTTCTGGTCAATCACAACAAAACTCCTCGCAATCTTTACAGAATCTTCAACAGAAATTGCAGGACATGTTGAATAATATGCAACAACAGAATCTTGCGGAAGATATAAGAACATTGAGAGAAATACTTGATAATCTGATTAAAACTTCTTTTGCTCAGGAAGAGCTGATGCAAAGTGTTAGAGAAATGAATGTAAGGGATCCTAAATTTCCTGGTTTGATTCAACAACAAAGAAAGATCAGTAATGATTTAAAAATGATCCAGGACAGTCTGGTAGCCTTATCTAAGCGACAAATTCAAATACAATCCTTTGTGAGCCGGGAAATTGCTGAAATTAATATGAATATTGATAATGCAATTGATCATCTTATTAACCGAAGGAAACATACTGCTACAAGCCGTCAGCAGTTTGTAATGACCCACGTAAATAATCTTGCTTTGTTGCTCAATGAGAGCATGCAAAATATGCAAATGCAAATGCAAATGCAAGGGCAAGGTGAAGGTCAGAATTCTCAGGCAGGGGAAGGTAGTCCTGGTTTTCCTGATCTAAGACAGATGCAGCAGCAAATGAATGAAATGCTCGAACAACTTCAACAAGGGCAACAACCTATGCCTGGCCAAACCGGCGAACAAGGTATGGGCATGAGTGAACAACTTGCGCGGATGGCTGCTGAACAAGAGGCAATACGACGTAGGTTAAATAAACTTGCCGATGATATAAGGAGAGAGGGGAGTGGTACTGGCGATCTTGATCAGATTATCCGCGATATGGAGCGGACTGAACTCGATATTGTTACACGAAATGTTACCCGTCAGACTATCCTCAGGCAGCAAAGAATACTGACCCGATTGCTTGAGCACGAGCGCGCTCAGCTAGAAAGAGAGCAGGAAGAAAGAAGAGTAGGAGAGACAGCAAAAACTTTAGATTTAAGTAACCCTAAGGACTTTTTTGAGTATAACAGGATAAAGAACCAGGGCATCGAAATGCTCAGAAGCATGCCTCCTGGGTTTAATCCCTGGTATAGATCTTTGGTTGAGAATTATTTCCTTAATGTAGAGTAAAACAATGGTTGAAAACAAAAAGCAAATCAGGATCCCCTCCTCAAAAGAAGGTATACATCAATTGGAAGCCTTTATTGAAGACATATGTTATGAATATAACATAATTAATACGTATTACGGAAACATTCAGCTTGCAATGAGTGAAGCCTTCTTCAATGCTAAGGTTCATGGTAATAAAAACAACCAGGATTCCCTCATTGACATTTCCTTTTTTTCCGATAAGAAAGGCTTACATTTTGTCGTTAAAGATGAAGGCGAAGGGTTTGATTTTCAAAAATATCTTGATCAGGATATTACCGACTTACCTGACGATGGGGATGAATCAGGCAGAGGAATACTGGTTATTAAAATGCTTGTTGATGAACTTAATTTCTATGACCAGGGAAAGACCATTGAATTGATATTCTACATTTCAAGTATCAATTATACTTTAACCCTGGAAAGAAAGAAACATCTCGAAAATTATTTTAAAAACGTAACTTTGTACAAAACGCCGTAAATTGAACCTTACATATAACCCTGAAATTTCCGTAGAATTTCATTTTACAGAAATTGATACGTTTCCATTTCCTGAGGAATTAATCAGGAAATGGATTCTTGCTATTATAAGAAATGAGAATAAAGAACCCGGTGATCTGAATTTTATTTTTTGTTCAGATCAGTATTTACACCAAATGAATGTTGATTATCTTGATCATGATACACTTACCGATGTTATCACCTTTGATTACTCTCAGGATTTCCTGAATATTAGTGGTGATGTCTTCATAAGTATTGACCGGGTAAAAGACAATTGCAAGGATTTACAGCTTGATTTTTTGAATGAATTATGCCGGATTATTGCGCATGGTCTTCTTCATATTATTGGTTATGATGATAAACAACCTTTATCAAAAGACGTTATGACAAGCAAGGAAGATCATTATCTTTCTTTGGCTGATTTTTTGTAAATTCATGTAAACCCAATTTTTTCCGAATTATGTTTCCAGAATATGATATAATAGTAGTGGGAGGAGGACATGCTGGCTGCGAAGCCGCTGCAGCCTCTGCCCGGATGGGTTCTAAGGTTTTGCTTATTACCCTTAATCTTGCTACCATTGCCCAGATGTCTTGTAATCCGGCCATGGGGGGTATAGCCAAAGGACAAATTGTTCGAGAAATTGATGCCTTAGGTGGTTTCAGCGGCATTGTTACAGATCATACCATGATCCAGTTCCGCATGTTAAATCTTAGCAAAGGTCCAGCTATGTGGAGTCCCAGGGCTCAAAGTGATCGTGTACTCTTTGCAGCCAAATGGCGTCAGATACTTGAAGAAATACCTAATCTTGATTTTTGGCAGGATTCTGTAGTTGATCTGATTGTTAAAGATCATAAAGTTACCGGGGTTAAAACCAAACATGGCATCTATTTTTTTGCTAAATCTGTCATCATTACTAGTGGCACTTTTCTTAACGGCTCTATTCATATTGGCAAAAATTCCTTCTCAGGTGGAAGATTAGGTGAGGCTCCCAGTGCAGGGCTTACCCAAAAAATCAATGATCTGGGTATTGAAAGCGAAAGATTGAAAACAGGTACACCTGTTAGGGTGGATGGTAGAACTATTGATTTTTCCAGATTGTTGGAGCAACCAGGAGATGAGAAACCCGGTAAATTTTCGTTTACCAATACTCCTTTTCTTACAGAACAGAAAAGCTGTTATCTTGCCTATACCGACCCTGAAGTACACGATACTCTACGTTTGGGTTTTGATGAGAGCCCTATGTTCTCAGGAAGAATCCGGGGAAGCGGACCAAGATATTGTCCGAGCATTGAAGATAAAATTGATCGCTTTAGCGACAAAGACAGGCATCAATTGTTTGTGGAGCCGGAAGGTTGGAATAGTATTGAATATTATATTAATGGTTTTTCATCCAGTCTGCCGCTGGAAATTCAGTATAAGGCTCTCAGAAAAATTCAGGGATTTGAGCACAGCAAAATTCTAAAACCTGGTTATGCTATAGAGTATGATTATTTTCCACCTCAGCAATTAGATTTTACTCTGGAAAGTAAACACATCGAGAATCTGTATTTTGCCGGTCAGGTTAATGGTACTACAGGATATGAAGAAGCAGCCTGCCAGGGACTAATGGCCGGTATCAATGCACACCTTAAAAACAGCAAACTAGGCCCCTTTATTCTTAAGCGGAGTGAAGCATACATTGGTGTTTTGATTGATGACCTGATAACCAAAGGCACCAATGAACCCTACAGGATGTTTACCAGCAGAGCTGAATTTCGGATTTTATTAAGACAGGACAATGCAGATACCAGGTTAACCCCCAAAGGGTATGATTTAGGTCTTATTTCGCAGGAGAGAATGAACGCTTTGCGCGAGAAGGAGTTTGTAGTCGATAAAATGATACAAGGGATCCACTCCTCCCGGGTTACCCCCGAAGAGATTAACCCCTACCTCGAAATGCATGGCTCTTCACTTATTGAGAAGAAGACCAGTGCCCATAAAATTCTTTTAAGACCTCAGGTAACCATAGAGGGGTTGCTTGCAAGTTCGGCAGAGGTAACAGATCATATTGTTCCTTTTGAAAACCACGAACTGTATACCGAGGCTTTACAATCTTGCGAAATACTTATCAAATACAAAGGGTATCTCGACCGAGAAAAAGACATGGCCGACAAGATCAACAGACTTGAAAACACACAGCTGAGAGAGGATTTCGATTATACTCAACTGAAAGCCATAAGTTTTGAAGGGAGAGAGAAATTGATGAAAATAAGACCGCGAACCATAGGTCAGGCAAGCCGTATTTCCGGCATCAGTCCAAGTGATATTTCTGTGCTACTCATTCACATAGGAGCATGATTGTTTCACGTGGAACACCGTACAATGATAATGATTTTGTGATGATCGGTCATTTTGTTCTAATATAATGCAAGTTTCAGGCAATGTTTCACGTGAAACATTGCCTGAGTGTTTTTAATATGTCTTAATGTTCCACGTGGAACAATAAACCGAAAACCAACATTGATGAAGTTGATTGAGATCTGCCCTTTGTGTGGGCATAAGAAATTGGATAGGGTAGGGGAGGCAGTGGATTGCCTGGTGAGTAATGATTTGTTTGAAATTAAGCAGTGTCTTGCTTGTGGTGTAATGATAACTGATCCGCAACCCAGGCCCGATGAAATCGGTAATTATTACCAGTCCGAAGATTATATATCTCATCAGGATGCCCGGAAAAGCCTTTTTGAAAGGGTTTATGGATGGGTGAAACGAATAATGATTTCACGCAAAATGAAATTGGTTGACAGGTATTTTGAACCTGGGCTTCCTCGGTATATTGTTGATTTCGGATGTGCTACCGGTGCATTTTTGGAAAAAGCCCAGCAAGAGGGTTATAGGGCAATGGGTGTTGAGCCTAATGATTTGGCCCGAACCAAAGCAAAAGAAAAAGGATTACATGTTGTGAAATCCTTTGAAGATATTGATTTGAGGGAAGATGTTGGATGTGTCTCTATGTGGCATGTTCTGGAGCATGTTCCTGATCCTGCAGATCTTTTGGATCAAATTAAAGAGAAATTGGTCGCAAATGGTTTGATTATTGTTGCAGTGCCCGATCACACATCATGGGATGCTGAATACTATGGGCAGCACTGGGCAGCATGGGATGTGCCCAGGCACTTGTATCACTTCGACGTTCCTGCGCTAAAAGGTTTTTTTGAAAGGAAGGGATTGGTTTTTCAAGGAAAATACCCTCTGTGGTTTGATTCTTTTTACGTTAGTTTGCTTTCTGAGAAAAACAGGAAAACAGGAGTTTGGGGGCAAGCCAGAGGATTTTTGGTGGGTATGGTGTCATTTGTATTAGCACTGATGGGTCGTAAGCCATGGTCAAGCCATGTCTTTGTATTCCGGAATTCTTTCACGCAATAGAAACCAGGATATTCCATTGCGGTAGTCTATCTTCGGGATTTGTATCTTTCTTGATATTTAAAATGTATGGCAATGCATAAAAGAAGAATCATTTGGGTTTTGCTGCTTGTTTCTGTTTGTTTGCTGATCATTTCAGGTATTGCAAACTATCATAAATACCAGGTGTTTGACCTGGAAAGGAAATCGGAACATGCACAGAATGTCTTTCTGGCAAGACAGTCTTCTTCCGCAGAATTGCTGCAGCAAATCAAGGATTCTGTACGCATACACTCGTCATCATTTTTCAGAAACGAAAGAGTGGTTGAATACTTGTACCAACGGTACTATGAGCATGCAGAAGTTTTGGTTTGCAGTGTTGGCGATTCTATTTTGTTTCTGTCAAACAATGCTGTACCTCTCGATCATAATCAGCTTCCCGGTTATGTTTCCGGGATTGTTCACCTTCGAAATGGGTGGTATGATGTAAAGCAGAGTAGGGTAGATGATTACACCCTTTGGGTTGTATCTCTCATTAAAAAAGACTTCAGATACAACAATCGGTTTCTGGTTAATGCCTTTACAGAGGGGTATCGGTTGCCCGATTTTGTTGATATCAGTGTAAATGCAGCCCACGGTGTTCCTATCTACAACAAAAATGGCGACTATGCCTTTTCTTTGTCTGTAAGCAACGATCAAGAAATTCTTTTAGTGTCAAAAAGCGTATGGGTGGGATCTGTATTACTTGCTGTGGCTGGATTTCTGTTCTTTTTGGCTTTTGTCTATGTATCATTCATGTTCTTCTTCAACAGAGGTCAGTTACGGGTAGCGGTGGGTGCGGCATTTGCGTTGTTGCTTGTTTTCCGCATGCTAACTTTCTGGCTGCAAATACCTGCAGTATTTTATGAGGGAGTTTTCTTTTCAGCTCATCATTTTGCCGCGAGTTACTGGCTTCCTTCTCTTGGCGATTTATTGCTGAATTCCGTCTTTATTTCATTTCTTCTGGGTCTGGTTTTCACCTATCGAAAAAAAATTTCGGTCTCCTTTAGCGTAAAAGGGGTTGCTGCACTACTCTATTTTCTGGGTTTGATTCTCCCTTTCGCTGCCTCCTGGTTTCTTATTTCCCAGCTTCAAGGCCTGGTTATGAATTCAAGCCTTAACCTGGATGTGAATTTTATTTTTTCTCCGGATGTCTACAATGTAATAGGCTATGTTATTATTGCACTTTTCTTTGTATCCTATTACTTTCTTTTCTCTCTGGTATTTTATTTTTCGCGGATTTTGAAACCAGCCAATATACCATGGTGGACCGAAGTATTGGTTTTTTTGCTGGTTGGTTCAGTGGGTTGGTTTATGATCTCTTCTGCATCGGTCTTTTTCCTTTGGTATTTACTGGGTATAAGCTCCCTTAGCTGTTTTTTCAGATCAAAATCCGTAAGCGAGAGCATAACCTTTACTCCGTTGATTTTTGCATTTTTTATTCTGGCACTTGCTGGTACATGGGCCCTCAATGTATTTAACCAGGAAAAGGAAAATAGCAAAAGACAAAATCTGGCTTTGCGGCTGGCTTCCGAACAAGACCCCATAGCAGAGTATCTTTTTTCTGAAATCGCAGATGATCTCTTTCAGGATCATTTCCTGTTTCAATTGATCAAGGATGATCCCTATAATGAAGAAGCAATTCTCAACTATCTCAAAGTGCATTACTTCGATGACTTTTGGGCCAAATATGATATTCATGTTACGGTTTGTGCGCCCGGGGAAGTATGGTTTTTTAAACCTATTGATCAGGAGATGGTTTGCGATGATTACTTTCAGTATTATATCACTGACTTTGGCAGACCCAGCCACGAACCCCGGTTTATTTATATCGACAATAATTCAGGCCGAAACTCTTACATTTCAGTTGTGCCTGTAACAGACCTTTCCGGAGAGGTGATTATCTATACCCTATACCTGGAGTTTGAAGCCCGTTTCATACCCAGAGAGATGGGTTTTCCTGAGTTGCTCGTTGACGACAGAATAGACATCAGCAGAAACCTCGGAAATTACTCCTACGCTATTTTCAAAAACGGAATAATGACCTTTCGGTTTGGCCCCTTTTTCTATAGTATACACTCGTACATCTATAATGTGCCTTCCGAAACATTTTTCTTTGCCGATTTTGAAGGATACAACCATTTGTTCTTCAACAGAGATGCCGACACTCTCATTATCGTAAGTAAACCCAATGCTAACATCCTTGAACGGATTGCACCTTTTTCTTACCTGTTTATAATTCTGTTTCTTTTTAGCTTATGTATATGGTTTACTGTTCTTAAACTCAACAATGAGTTTAGGTTTTCACTAAACTTTAAAAAACGCCTGCAGTTTTCTGTTATCGGTATCGTTCTTGTTGCGGTGGTGGCCATTGGCAGTGCCTCAGCCTGGTTTATTTTTAATATTTACAAAAACAAGAATGAGGCTATTATCAATGAAAAAGCCCACAGTATTCTAATTGAGATGGAAAACCTGCTTGCCGATGAAACCATTCTCAATCATACTTACCACGATTACCTGCGGCAGTTGCTGCTTCGCCTTTCCAATGTCTTTTTTACTGACATAAATTTATTTGATCCTTCAGGTAATTTACTTGCTTCTTCACGCCCTCGCGTGTTTGAAGAAGGCCTGATCTCTCCTATAATGCACCCACTTGCATTTAACAGGCTGAAAATCAGTAAGAAAACCATGCACGTGCACCAGGAAAGCATCGGTAATCTCGAATATATATCCATATATGTTCCTCTCAGTAATTTGCAGGGGGAGCTCCTTGCTTATATAAACCTACCTTATTTTGCCCAGCAGAGCGAATTGCGAAACGAAATTTCCTATTTCCTGGTGGCATTCATTAATATTTATCTCTTGCTGTTGTTGCTGTCGGTAATCATTGCTTTCTTTATTTCCAACTATGTTACCAGACCCCTGCAGATCATCCGCGACAGCATGTCGATGATTCGCTTTGGAAAGCACAATAAAAAGATTGAATGGGAACGTGAAGATGAAATTGGACAACTGGTAACAGAATACAACCGTATGATTGAAGAGCTTGCTGTGAGTGCCGAATTGCTTGCGCGCAGCGAAAGGGAATCTGCATGGCGCGAGATGGCAAAACAGGTGGCACATGAAATAAAAAATCCCCTCACTCCCATGAGGCTCAATGTTCAGTACCTTCAAAGAGCCTGGCTCGATCGTACCGATGACTGGGACGACCGTTTGGAGCGCTTTACGCGCACTATGGTAGAACAGATAGACAATTTGGCCCTTATTGCCAGCGAGTTTTCTGATTTTGCCAAAATGCCTCAGGCTCGGATGGAAGAAATTGATCTCCGCAAATTTATTCCCGAAACGGTTGATCTTTACAAAGGGTTTGATAAGCTCATCCTTAACTTTAATTTGCCCCAGTTTCCCCCGAAATTGTTAATAATAGCTGATGGAAAACAATTGTTACGCGTTTTTAATAACCTGATTAAGAATGCCATACAAGCATACGATAAAAACCAGGATGCCCGGGTAGAAATAGTTTGTGTTAGAGAGGAGTTTTATTACCAGCTGATTGTAAAGGATTATGGTATGGGTATCCCGGAGAATTTGAAACAAAATATCTTTCAACCTTACTTTACTACCAAAACTGCAGGTATGGGTCTGGGATTGGCAATGGTGAAAAGCATAATCGAAAGCTTTAATGGCCATATTTCCTTCGATTCCAGTGAGGGGAGGGGCACGAGCTTCACCATAAGAATACCGGCTGCAAAACAGGCCTGAAAATGCCTCAAAACGGATTTAGTATTGCAACCATCATAGGTGAGACAGGAAAAGTAAAACTAGGATGTTTTTGCTTTTTGTGGTTTTCATTTTCATTGCCATTCCGGTATTAGGCAAAAAACTTATGTAACCCCTTGGAAATCTGATGCTCAGCCGAGCTAAGGCATTTAGTATTATATATCATGGAAAAGCGATGCAGATGCCAAAATTTACTGTTTTACCAGTTTGAGTTAGCCCGGTATAGCGGTATTAAGAGCCACTCAGCGCCATAAAGACCTCCAAAAGGAAAGCCTGCTGTTGCTTCAGTATCTTTAAAAGATCTGATAAATATGCAACAGCAGGCTTTAGGGGTAAATGCGGTATCATTGGGATTGCCGGTCGAATTACCAGCAACCATCGAGCTATTCGTAAACCAATGGTTCTGTTTCGCCTTTGAGCACCATCAGGCCATTCATGGCAAGCGCTCTCATTTCATCTTCACCAGGGTATACATAAACTGGCGATATGTGTCTGACACGTTCTGTTACTGCGTCAACAAAGGGTTTTCCGTATGCGATGCCACCGGTAAGCAATATTGCATCCACTTCGCCTTTGAGCACCGTGGCCATGGCTCCAATTTCTTTGGCAACCTGGTAGGCCATTGCATCATTGATCAGTTTTGCCTGGGCATCTCCTGCCACAGCCCGCTTTTCAACCTCGTAGGCATCGTTGGTTCCCAGGTAGGCTACAAAACCACCTTTGCCGGTAATCATCTTCAGAATCTCTTTCTCTGTGTATTTTCCACTGAAACAAAGCTTTACAAGTGCTCCAGAGGGCAGGCTTCCGCTTCTTTCCGGAGAAAAAGGGCCATCGCCATCCAGGGCCTGGTTTACATCAATCACCCGGCCTCTGTAATGTGCGCCTACACTGATACCGCCTCCCAGGTGGGCAACGATCAGATTGAGGGCTTCATAGGTTTGCGCAACCGCACGTGCATGCTGACGGGCAATGGCTTTCTGATTAAGTGCATGAAAAATCGAAATCCGCTGAATTTCCGGATGACCCGAAATTCTTGCAATTTCCTCCAATTCATCAACCACAACAGGGTCGGCAATAAAGGCCCTGGCCGATGGCAACGACATGGCAATATCATGGGCAATAAGTCCGCCCAGATTGCTTGCATGCTGGCCCAGAACTCCAACCTTGAGGTCCTTGATCAGCGCTTCGTTGATTTCATACACACCCGATTTAATGGGCTTTACCAAACCGCCTCTGCCTACTATGATCTGGATGTTGTTAATCTCTATGCCTGCATCTTTCAATTCCTGCAAAACGATACTTTTACGGAATTCGTATTGATCAGTTATGCGCTCAAAACCCTCCAGATCCTCGCAGGAATGTTTGATGTTTTTCAGAAACATCTCACGGGTATTTTTAAATACGGCTATCTTGGTTGAGGTAGAACCCGGATTGATAGCTAACAATAATTCTTCGTCCATGTTTTGATAATTAAAAGGTTAAGGGTTTATTGAACTGCAGCAGCAAGGGCAATAGAGTTTAGCTTGGTATCGTCGCTATCGGCACGGCTGGTAAGAACTATCGGAGCTTTTGCACCCACAATCACGGCAGCACATTTGGCCTGTGCGAAATAGATAAAGGTTTTGTACATGGCATTGGAGGCATCCAGGTCGTCTCCCACCAGGAGATCTGCATCGCCTGCAACAGGGCTGTTGATTTTTTTCAATTGTGCACTTTTGGCACTCACCGCGTTATCGAAAGCAAAAGGACCATCGATCAGGCAGTTGGGTATTTGCCCACGGTCGCACATTTTGGCAAGTGCTGCCGCTTCCATGGTTGATTTCATATCAGGGTTTACTGTTTCCACAGCACTCAGAACGGCTACCTTGGGCTTTTCGATACCCAAACCCACCAGGTAGTTGACAGCATTTTTGATGATGGAGACTTTGCCCTGGAAATCGGGTGCAATGTTCATGGCAGCATCGGTAAGTCCAATGATTTTGTGGTATACAGGTACCTCAAACAAAGCCAAATGAGAAAGCAGTTCGCCACTACGCAACCCCCATTCTTTATTGAGAACGGCCCGCAACAAGTTGGAAGTGCCCAGATGGCCTTTCATTACGATATCGGCCTGTTTGCCCGAAACCATTTGTACTGAAATTGCTGCAGCTTTATCGTTATCGGGTTCGTGGATCACCTCAAAGGCCGAAATATCGTAATTGCCCTTTTGAAAAATCTCACGTATTTTGGGCTCATCGCCCACCAGTACTCCATCGATAATCCCATTTTGATGGGCATTTACGACAGCTTCAATGGCGTTCTGGTCGTGAGCAGCTGCCAGCACCAGCCTCTTTCGGCTGTGTGCCCGCGCCATCTGATGCAGATCAGAAAGTTTTGTTAGCATATAGAATTTGTGTTTTAAGGGTGAATGAGTTTATGGCCGCAAAAATACGAAACTTCTGCTCATGCCCCTTATACACATGCCGCTTTTTGTACTGAATGTGGATAAAAAAAATGACCCCATGCAGGGGTCATTTTCAGTGGGTTGCCAAGGAACCTGGCTGCCTCAGTTCACCTCAATGGTTCTGAATAATTTGTGCTTTTCCGGGTCTTCAAAGGGAACGCTCATCACCAAAATACCATTTTCATGCCTGGCCGAAATATTCTCAACATCGCAATTTTCTGGAAGCCTGAAACTTCTGCTGAAAGGTTCTGGTGAAAATTCTCTCATCAGATAGGTCTCCTGGCTGTCTTGATCTGCTTCGTTGGCTTGTGGGTTAGGCTCAAAACTTATCGTAAGGATATCTTTTTCTGCTTTGATCCGGATCAACTCCTTGCTGACACCAGGCAGGGCCATTTCAATCTGGTAATTCCCCGACGTTTTCCGAATGTTGGTTCGGGGCATTCTTCCATAGTTTGATGGTTCTGAAGTTGTAGTGTGCTTCTGGTTTTGCAAAGCAAAATCGATCATCCTTTCCCATTGTGGCTGGGTGCGCCATCTGATAATTGTCATAATTGGGGTCTCCTATGTTTGATTAATTATTTCAACAGATTGTTGCCTTGTCTTGTCAACTCTTATTCCAATATGGGATTCGGATCAAATTTGCGCACCGAAGGCGCCAAAATGGCACCATATGGGGTTTTTTCCCCCGATCGAATGACAAAACGGCATTAAAATGTCGTGCCCAAATAAAGACCCGTGTTTGCCGACCGGCTTATTCATTACCTGAAACAGCAAAACTTACACTTGTGCCATCAACAATTCACTGCACTTTGAGTTAACTTAATATCTTTCTTGAATCAGGATTGAAATTGATAGCTACCTTTGCAAACTTTGCATTGCAATTTAAACGCAAAGGTTAAGTTCTCAGAGAATAGTATTACCCAATTCCGGATTGTTTTTATGGATTCCCGACATAAGCAGGTATTATCATATTTTCGTTTCAGGCGGATTATCATACCCATCCTATTAGGTCTGGGAGTAGCTACTTTTTTGTTGATTCGTAATTTCGACCGCGAGGCTTTTATTGGGATCAACTGGGTTGCGCAATCCTATTTTTTCCTCTTTATGGCGCTGTTAATGATGGTAGCCCGCGATCTGGGTTATATGTATCGTTTGAGAGTGCTTACCGACGGGCAGATAAGCTGGCGAAAAAGCTTTGATGTGATAATGCTTTGGGAATTCGCTTCTGCCATTACCCCGTCTATCATCGGGGGATCGGCCATTGCGCTGTATATTGTGAACAAAGAAGGCGTAAGTATGGGGCGAACTACAGCCATTGTTCTTATCACGGCTTTTCTGGATGAGTTGTTTTATATTCTCATGGTGCCTTTGATGATTCTTGTGGTGGGAACCCATGCCCTTTTTACAACGGAGGGAGAATATGTTTTTCTGAATACACGTTTCGGCACACAAGGCATTTTTATTATTGGATACCTGTTTATCCTGGTTCTTACAACCATTATCATTTATGGGGTTTTTTTAAATCCAAGGGGATTCAAGAAGATACTGCTTACCATTTTTAAGCTGCCTTTTTTGCGCAAATGGAGAGTAAAAGCTGCAGAAACGGGCAATGAAATTATCATTACCTCACGTGAAATGAAGGGGAAGCCTTTTATTTTCTGGCTTAAAGCCTTTGGTGGAACTTTCGTTTCGTGGACCGGGCGCTTTCTCGTGGTAAATTTCCTTATTATGGCATTTGTATCGGGAGGGGATCAATTGTTGATTTATGCAAGGCAGCTTGTTATGTGGGTGATTCTGCTGATCAGTCCTACTCCAGGTGGCAGCGGGGTTGCAGAGTTTGTTTTTTCTGGTTTTCTGGGTGAATTTATCCCTCAGGGGCTAACCCCTGCTCTGGGACTACTATGGCGCACCATAAGCTATTACCCCTACCTGTTCATTGGAGCCATAATTCTGCCTCACTGGTTACGAAGGGTTTACGGTAAAAAGAAGGAAGCTTTATCCAGTTCTTTTCAGCAAGAAGATTTGCCCCGGAAGCCGGTTTGATCCTTTGCACTTCATTTAAGAAAAAACATTAGGTTTGCATCCTTAAACCCTTTTTATGAGTTGGGAGCATATTGTACTTGTACTTATTACCGGTGTGGTTTGTGGAGTGATAAATACCCTTGCCGGAAGCGGATCTCTGATCAGTTTGCCTATTTTAATGTTTATTGGCCTGCCACCGCATGTGGCAAATGGTACCAACAGGATAGGTATCTTTTTTCAGAACATAGTAAGCACCTTAAGTTTCAGAAAACAAAAGGTACTGGATGCCCCCATGGGCTGGAAACTTGCCTTACCCAGTATCCTGGGGTCGGTGGCCGGTGCTTTTATTGTGCTCGAACTCAACGAAAGAACAATTGAGGTGGTGGTGGGTATTGTTATGTTGATAATGCTAATCCCCATGTTTTATAAACCTGGTAAGTGGTTGTACGGGGCTCATCCCTCAGAAAAAGATACAACCCATACTCTTCTCAGATTTCTAATATTTTTCTTTATTGGGGCCTATGGAGGATTTATTCAGGCTGGAGTAGGGATATTTCTTCTGAGCGCTTTGGTGCTTAATGCAGGGTATGATCTTGTGAAAGCCAACGCACTTAAAGTATTTATCAATCTTATATTCACCCCATTTGCCCTCGCAGTTTTTATTTACAAGGGGCAGATCGATATTATGGCCGGATTGGTATTGGCCGCAGGAAACTCTATAGGAGCCTATTTTGCCAGCAAATATGCTGTCAGCTGGGGAACAGCCTTTGTAAGGTATGTATTGATTTTCGTAATTATCGGTGCTGGCACTAAACTGCTTTTCTTTCCTTAGAAATCCGCCAAACTATTTGCTTCTTGCTTTTTTGAACACAATATTTACGAAGGCACGAAAGAAATACCGAACATCGGTAAGCACTTTATTGCGTTCATAAGCGGCAAGGTATCTCCTTTCTGATTCGAGGATTTCCTCGAAATTTGCAGGCATATCAGCATAATAGGGCGGCACCAGGCCTGGTCGGAACTGGTGGCGTTTCTCCAGCAGATCGCGCGGATAAAGTGTTTGAAATTGTGTACTCAGTGGCCTTACGCCAACCAGTTTGAGCTCTCCGCGGAAAAAATTGATAAGCATGGGAAGCTCATCAAGCCAAAATCTGCGCATAAACTTCCCGAAACCGGTTACCCGGAAATCATCCTTAAATTTCCCTCCCTGGTCCAGCTTGTTTTTTTCGTATACATATTGCTGAAGGTATTCAGAATAGGGGTACATGGTTCGGAATTTATATACCCTCAGGAGTTTTCCGTTTTTTCCGGTACGAACCATCCCGAAGATAGGGCCGTAGGAGGGTGAAAGATCGTAGGCCGGCTTTTTTGTTTTCCGGGCTACAAAGTAGTAAAGATATCCGTGTGTTTCTTCATGAATTACTTCAAATCCACACGAATACAATCTGCCCAGGGTTTCGGCACGGCTGATAACCCGGTTGCGACCCCCTGTCAGGGCAAAATACAATTGCTTGGTAAAAGGTAGCTTGGGAATAACACGTTTGAAAACAAAATCACCCGTTACATAAAGGCTGTTGACCAAACTGGGAAACTTCTTCATCAGGCGTTCGTTGCGCAGTTCAAGGGTTTCTACACAGCCAATAAAAAGAGTGTCCTTGGCAATGTTTTCATTCAGGGCTTCAAAAAACTTATTGATCCTCCTTATGTCGTTGATCCGCTTAAGGTTAACCACCGCCCGTGTTTCATCCTGCTCCAGCTTGTTGATGTTGAAAATGGTAGTGGTTGAAAACACGTGTGTCTTGTCATGATTGACATCCACAAACGAAGAGATCATTTGAAGCACATTGCGCCCAGCCTCCGACACGATACTTCTTTCGATCCGGGATAATTGCTCCTCCCTTTTCCTGAAAGGGATACTCAGCGACTCGCCAACGAGCATGTCTTTCTCCACGAAACGAAACTGCTTTCTTTGATCCTTCATAAATCTTTATGTCAACCCAAAACTCTTTTTACCTCTTTTAAGCAGGTCGCCCGTGCCTGCCATTGCATTTTTCAGGGACCTTACAAAATTAAAGCCAATCAAGGAAGGCAATTTCGGTGTATCACGTAAAATGACTGTGTAAAAACACCCGAAAACCCTATAAAATGCAAATCGATTTTTCTTCATACAACATCATTGCAGATCAGGAGTGAAAGAGAGCTAAACAATTTTTACGTGATTCTCAGGGATTTGGATCTCGATGGATTTTTCCAGATAATCCAACCTGAGCAATATTTTCATTCTGTTGTTGTATTGCACCATTTCTGCCACCAACCCTCGCAGCGGCCCTTTCACAATCTCTACCTTGCTGCCGGGGGGTATTTTCTCTTCCAGTGGCTGAGTTAAAACATCTGTAGACAGGATCCAACGGATATTTTCAATTTGCTTTTCAGGAATTACCACCGGCTTTCCTTCAAAACTCACAAACCTCACCACCCCTGGCAAATTCAGCACTTCATATCGCTGCCCTTCGGGCACAAAAACGAAAATGTAGGAACTGAACAGCGGAACGTCAATCCATTTTTTTCGATCGCTCCACTGCCGAAGGGTTTTGATAAGCGGTAAATAACAAGTTATATTTCTGTCGTTCAGTAGCTTCTCTACCTTCTTCTCAAATCGGGGCCGCGTATAGGCAGCGAACCAGTATTTCTCGTCCATACATTTCTATGAAGTTACAAAAATAAAGGATTTGAATGGGTTGGTAAAATTATTTTTCTGTTAATCAAATCCTAAGGTGGTTTACTGATCCATAAAAAGATAAACTCTCAACCCTCAGAAACCTTGGTTCTAGGGTAGGTTGTAAGGTAGCTTGCAATGGTATAATTACTACCTTTGTGCAGCTTTGGCAAACCTTGTAAAACCTTTGCCATCTGCAATAATCAAAACAGCCAACCATGATTAAACAGGTTCAATTTGGGCTTATTGGTGCCGCAGGGTATATTGCACCACGACACATGAAAGCCATCCGCGAAACAGGAAACAACCTGCGTGCTGCACTCGATCCCTTTGATAGTGTGGGTATTATTGACAGCTATTTTCCTGATGCAGATTTTTTTACCGAACCAGAAAGGTTCGACAGACATATGGACAAGCTCCGGCGCAAAGGTGAAAAAGCACTGGAGTATGTTAGCATCTGCTCGCCCAATTATCTCCACGACTCGCACATACGAATGGCCCTCCGAAATCAGGCCCATGCCATTTGCGAAAAGCCTCTTGTACTCAACCCCTGGAACATTGATGCCCTAGAGGAAATTGAGAAAGAAACAGGGAAACGAATTTACAATATCCTTCAACTGAGGCATCATCATGCTGTGGTTTCGCTTAAAGAGAAAATGGATGCAGCCCAGGCCACCCATAAATATGACATTGACCTCACCTATATAACATCACGGGGAGCCTGGTATTTTTATTCCTGGAAAGGTAATTCAGAAAAATCGGGAGGAGTCGCCACCAATATTGGTGTACACTTTTTCGATATGCTTACCTGGATTTTTGGTGGAGTACAAAGTAACACTGTTCACATCAGCAAACCTGATAAGGCGGCAGGATTCCTGGAACTGGAAAAAGCCAGGGTAAGATGGTTCCTGAGCGTTGACCGCAACGATTTGCCCGCCAGTGTTATTAACAAAGGCCAGTTCACCTACCGTTCCATACAGGTTGATGGCGATGAATTTGAGTTCAGTGGAGGCTTTACCGATCTGCACACGCACAGCTACCAGAATATTCTGGATGGCAAGGGTTTTGGGTTAAATTGTGCCCGACCCAGCATTGGCATTGTGCATGACATCAGAAATATGCAACCCATTGGTTTAAAGGGTGATTACCATCCGATGGCTGCCTCTGAAACCGCCTGATTCTAATCAGTTTATTGGGGGTAGCAAAGCTTCAATCTGCTCCCTTTGCGGCTCAAGCCAATGTGGCAACCTTAGGGTGGAGCCCAATTGGTCTAAGCTTTCATCTACCAGAAAACCAGGGCCCAGGGTAGCAATTTCAAACAGAACACCCCCTGGCTCCCTGAAGTAGATGGAGCGGAAGTACTGCCTGTCCATTACAGCCGAAGGAGAAAAACCTTCCTCCACAAGATTCTGCCGAATAACTTTTTGGCTATGTTCGTCGGCAGTTGCAAAAGCAAGGTGGTGTATGGTGCCGGTTCCGGGTAGCTGATCGGGAGAGGATGGGTGCGCAACAAGATCTACATAATGGCCGGGTTGGTTGGTGCCAGAATACAGACGGATGCGGTTTTCTGATTTCTCTGCAATGGTATGGTTCATATTGCGCATCATAAAGTCTAGTGTGCTGTCGTAGGAAACATAACTCAAAACAGCTGAATAGAAACCTTTAATGGCATTTTCGGATGAAATTCCGGGAGTTGACCACCCTTGACGAGGGTCATGGGGTGAAGCAACCAGTTCAAGTGACATCCCATCAAAATCCTCAAAGCTGATATATTTCTCTCCAAATCGCTCGAAGGGCCCACGGTATTCTACCTGGTAAGCCTTCAGTCGTTTACGCCAGAATTCCAGCGAATCCGCCGATACCGAAAAAAGAGTAGTGGTCATGGAGCGATTGCCCGATCTGCCTTTTTGTATCCCTCTGAAAGGGAAAAAAGTAATTGCCGATCCCGGACTTCCGGTTTTGTCGCCGTAATAAAGATGCCAGGTATCAGGGCTGTCGTAGTTAATGGTTTTTTTTACAAAACGCAATCCCAGTATTTCGGTATAAAAGCGCACATTGTTGTTTACGCTTCCTGCAATGGCTGTTATGTGATGCAATCCATTGATTAACTTATTATTTGTCATCTGAGCATAAATGATGTGTTAATGTCTCAGGAACAAGTTTTTCAGCAGATTTGTTCACGCCACTCCATTCTCTGGGCTTTTTTCCCGGTTCCAGAAACTTAGCAGTTGAGGTATTTCAAAAGCATAAGGAAGCGATTTGACTAGCACAGTGCATACAACCGGGAAAAAAGCACTGTTGAAACCCTGTGGTATCCAGTTCCATGCAACCAGCATCAGAACCGATAATGCTGCCACTGCCCGGAAGTAAAACCTTACAGATAAACGTGGCACTCCATATCCTGCTACCCAGATAAAATACAGGTGTGTTGGAATTGCCCACAACAAGTTCAGATTACCTTTGGTGGTAATGTGGTCGGTGAAAAACCACAATATTAATACAACCACTCCTGTAATACCTAAAACAGTAAAAAAGGTTTTATCGAAAACCCTCGAGGTGGTTTTACTAACAAAACTTAATAGGGCCAGCAGGAAAACAAACCAAAAAACCATGTTTGGGGTTATGAAACCTGCTGGAGAAGGAACTACAGTTTTGGCAAGCAACACCCGGTGTTCGGCTACTAGCGGAGAGCCATCGGGCAGGCTGGCCAAGGCAAAAGCAATAAGCATCTCATCGGGGAGATACATGAAATCCCAGGGAGTTGCCACCTTATCGGCAGGCAAACCCAGGGCAAGATCAATACCAAAAGTGCTCCAGGGCATCTCTGTCAGTAATGGCTGGAGCATCTGCCTGAGGGTTCTGTGGGTATGAAAATCAGGTTGATAATGAAACTGGTAATCAAGCAGGCTGCGCAGCTTTTCCATTGCCTCGGGCAATACTCCCGGATAATCAAACCAGATTGGCTCCACAATCTCGTCAATAAGGTCGCGGATACGGGTGGCACAATTATCATAAAAAAAGTCGTATTGATAATAGGCGTTTTCGGGTAATTGATTGATGAGCAGAAAATCGTATACAGCTTGTCTCTCCCTCAGGTTGAGATTGAGCAGCTGCTCATAAATTGCCCTTCCGTCAAATTTATACTCTGCCAAAAAATACTCCATTGGGGCAACCGAAAGCTTATAAAGCAATTTCCCGCGGGCGAATTTCACATAAAAGTTGGGGGTATTGAAATCAAATGTCCCATAGTTAAAAACCAGATCGATGTTGTTTTCAGGATCCACTACCCGCAAAGCGCTGTGGCCAAAGACCGAATAAAGCTCATCGCCAGGGCTGGCGGTGAGCAGTGTAATTTCAGATTGGGCCGATAGTGTTCTTGACAGAGTGGGTTGTGCAAAAGCAGAGCAAACAAAAAACAGAGTGAGGATTGTGCTCAGCCCCAAAGCCAGATTTGATTTGGTAGAAAGTGTCATAGTTTGGGTTGAAAAATAAACAAGACAAAACAGGTTGAGGGTATCTGGAGGCAAAAATACGTTTTTTGAAATCAGAAATCAGGGCATGGGGGTATTAAAAGAGTGTTAATTCGTTGAATAAGAAAAACGGATTAAATTTTGCAAAATGTTGAAAAACAAAAGGAAATAATTTCTATCTTTGCAGCCTCGAAATAAGAGCCGTTTTGTCAACAATTATATCAAGAATTTATTAACAATTAGCTGTTAATAAATTTGCCCGAATTAAAAATTAGTTTTAGCTTTGCACCCCCTTAGTGCGAGGGTGTTTCGTGTTTTAAAAAAATCAAATACAGCAAATTAAGCGAGCGATGAATACAACAAGCTACAAGACCATATCTGCCAACAAGGACACGGTCAATAAGGAGTGGGTCCTGGTTGATGCAGAAAACGAGATTTTGGGCCGTCTTGCCAGCAAGGTAGCCAAAATTGTACGCGGTAAATACAAGGTAAACTATACCCCTCATGTTGACTGCGGCGACAATGTAATTATTATCAATGCTGAAAAAATTGAACTCAGCGGCAACAAGTGGGATCACAAAGAGTATGTTCGCCATACCGGATATCCGGGCGGCCAGCGTTTTACGACCGTAAAACAGATGCTCGATAAAAATCCCACAGAGATCATCCGCAAAGCCGTAAAAGGCATGTTGCCCAAAAATCGTTTGGGACGCGCCCTCGTGGGTAATGTACATATTTATGCAGGTAGTGAGCACCCCCATCAGGCTCAGCAACCCCAAAAAATCAACCTTAATACAATCAAGTAAGCATGGAAGTTATCAACACTATAGGAAGAAGAAAGACTGCCGTAGCCAGAGTATACCTCAAGGCGGGTAGTGGTCAGGTGACCATCAACAAAAGAGACATCAAAGATTATTTTCCCACTGGTATCCTGCAGTATGTGGTTAATCAACCCTTTCAGATTACCGGTAATGAAGGTAAATATGACGTGAAGGTAAACCTTGATGGTGGTGGTATCAAAGGTCAGGCTGAAGCATTAAGGTTGGCAATCTCCAGAGCGTTGTGCGAAGTGAATGCAGAATGGCGCCCGGCCCTCAAATCCAAAGGCCTCTTGCGTCGTGATCCCCGTATGGTTGAGCGTAAAAAGCCCGGCCAGAAGAAAGCAAGGAAGAAATTCCAATTCAGCAAACGTTAATTTCATTTTACTGGAAAATTTTTATTTAGCATGGCAAGAACGAATTATAACGAACTCTTAGATGCCGGTGTACACTTCGGACACCTCAAGCGGAAGTGGAACCCCAATATGGCCCCCTACATCTTCATGGAGCGCAATGGTATTCATATTATTGACCTCAATAAAACCATTGCCAAAATTGATGAGGCGGCTGCGGCTATGAAGCAAATTGCAAAATCAGGGAAGAAAATCCTTTTTGTTGCTACCAAGAAACAGGCAAAAGAAGTTGTAGCGCAGCATGTGAAGCAAATCAACATGCCTTATGTTACAGAAAGATGGCCTGGTGGTATGCTTACCAATTTTGCTACCATCCGCAAGGCAGTGAAAAAAATGTCAACCATCGACAAAATGTCAACCGACGGTACTTTCGACAATATTTCCAAAAAAGAAAGATTGCAGATTACCCGCGAAAGGGCAAAACTTGAAAAACAATTCGGATCTATCGCCGATCTGTCAAGATTGCCTGCTGCCGTTTTCATTGTAGACATCATGAAGGAGCATATTGCAGTGGCCGAAGCTCACAAGCTTAATATCCCCACTTTTGCAATTGTAGATACCAACTCCGATCCCAACCAGGTGGATTTCCCCATTCCAGCCAACGACGATGCATCAAAATCCATCTCTATCATTCTCAAAACCATGATTGATGCTATTCAGGAAGGTCTTGCTGAAAGAAAACTTGAGAAGGACAAGGCTGCTGACGATGATGACAGAGATGTGGATACCGAAGATGAAGATGGCGTAATCAAAGCAAAATCTATCAGAGGTGTGGAAGATGCCGACGAGGACGATGAAGATGCCAAAGCAAAAGCCCGCAAGCTTAAGCTTAAGCAGGAAGAGGAAGAAGCAGATACCATGAAGAAAGCCGCCAAGGCTCCCAAAGGTGCTGCTGCTGCCCGCAAACCCCGGAAATAATTGTATCACAAATCTTAATGTAAATTAT
The DNA here is from genome assembly GCA_046291875.1 of Bacteroidales bacterium. Classification (GTDB taxonomy): domain Bacteria; phylum Bacteroidota; class Bacteroidia; order Bacteroidales; family UBA7960; genus SKVR01. Next base: position 124,587 of record JBKBSF010000001.1, read on the forward strand.
ATTATGGCTAATATTACTGCTGCTCAGGTAAATGAACTTCGCCAGCAAACCGGTGCCGGTATGATGGATTGCAAAAAAGCCCTGGTGGAAGCCGAAGGTGATTTCGAAAAAGCGATTGATATCCTGCGCAAAAAAGGACAGAAACTTGCCTCCAATCGCGCTGATCGCGATGCCAATGAAGGTGTGGTGATTGCAAGAGTTTCTGACGACAAAAAAACCGCAGCGATCATTATGCTCAACTGCGAAACAGACTTCGTAGCGAAAAACCAGGAAATGATCGATTTTACCCACAAATTGCTTAACCTTGGTCTTGAGAAGGGTTGCAAATCTGCTCAGGAGCTCCTGGAAGTGGTTGTGGATGGCAGAACCGTGCAGGAACTGGTTACCGACATGATTGGAAAAACCGGTGAGAAACTTGATCTGAAAAAGTTTGAAACCATCAGTGGCGAAATTGCTTTCGCTTATATCCACCCCGGTAACCGTGTATCTTCTGTTGCTGTTTTCAACAAAGCTGATGTGGCTGATGTTGATGCTGCCGGAAAAGATGTGGTAATGCAGATTGCCGCCATGGCTCCCGTTGCTTTGGATGCCGACAGCGTTTCTGAAGAGGTAAAAGCCCGCGAGATCGAAATCGGTAAAGAACAGGCTCGCCAGGAAGGAAGACCTGAAGAAATGCTCGAGAAGATCGCAATGGGTAAACTTAACAAATTCTTCAAAGAGAGCACCTTGCTCAACCAGGAATTTATCAAAGATGGCAAGAAAACTGTTCAGCAGATGCTTGCAGGTTACGATAAAGACCTTACCGTTGTAGCTTTCAGAAGGTTCGCTCTGGCGTAATCCGATAGAATACTTTCTCAAAAGGGGCCCTGCGCCCCTTTTTTTATGATATTCCATCTTTGAGGTGTTTATTTAAACACTACTTCAACGAAAAAACGTAAACTTGCAAAACAGTATCATTTCAATCAACAGAATAAAAACCATGACAACATATAAAAGAATTCTTCTGAAACTTAGCGGCGAATCGCTCGCTTCTGAGGCCGGGCATGGCATCGATGCCCGAATGCTCGAAGCTTATGTGTCTGAAATTCGCTCTGTATATAACCACGGGATACAAGTAGGAGTTGTGCTCGGTGGGGGTAATATTTTCAGAGGCATGACAGGCAGCAAGAAGGGTTTTGACAGGGTGCAGGGCGATTATATGGGCATGCTTGCAACCGTTATTAATTCGCTGGCTCTTCAGGCAGCCCTGGATAATGCCAATATCCCATCCGTAGTTTTATCAGGTGTTGCCATTGACCCCCTGTGCGAGCGGATGAACAGACGTAAAGCCATCGAATATCTTGAAAAGAATTTTGTAGTAATTATCAGTGGCGGTACAGGCAATCCTTTTTTCACCACCGACTCTGCTGCCGCATTGAGAGCTGTGGAGATTAAAGCCGATGTATTGCTTAAAGGAACACGCGTTGATGGAGTATATACTGCCGATCCGGAAAAAGACCCCAAAGCAACCAAGTTTCATCAGTTAACCTTCGACATGGCCTACGAGAAGAACCTGAAAATCATGGATCTTACTGCTTTTACCCTCTGCAAGGAAAACGATGTGCCCGTGATTGTTTTTGATGTAAACAAGCCTGGTAATCTCAGGGAGATAATCGTTGAGGGCAAGCCCAATGGTACTATTGTAAAAAACGCTGTATAATTACCCTACGGCCGCATACTACCCTTTCGAGGGCTGGTAAGCCTAAGAACAGTAAAGGCCATGCTTTTTAAAAAAATCAAGGGTTTATTACCATTTGGGTAAAAAGATTATTTTTGTACGTCAAAACGAACTTCTAACCCGAAAGTATATCAGATATGAGCGAAGAAACCGTCTTTTTATATGATGAAGCTGAAGAGAAAATGGAAAATGCCATTAAACATCTTGAGCGTGAACTGGTAAAGATAAGGGCTGGTAAAGCCAACCCACAGATGCTTGATAGCGTTAGGGTTGATTACTATGGCACTATGACACCCCTTGCCCAGATTTCCAATATCAATACGCCGGATCCCCGATCCATCGTTATTCAGCCCTGGGAAAAAAACATGCTCGGGCCTATCGAAAAGGCGATCATGGCAGCTAATCTTGGTTTCAACCCCCAAAATGATGGTACGCTCATCAGGGTAGTGGTTCCCCCTCTTACCGAAGAGCGACGTAGGGATCTTGTGAAAAAATCGAAGGCCGAAGCAGAAACCTGCAAAGTGAGTATCCGCAATGCCAGAAGAGAAGCCATTGACGCAGGGAAAAAACTCGAGAAAGAAGGTGTTCCTGAAGATGAGGTGAAACGCCTGGAATCCGATATTCAGGAGCTTACCAACACCTACATTCAAAAAGTTGACAAGCTTCTGGAAGCCAAAGAAAAAGACATTATGACCATATAAACCGAACCGGCCATCTGGCCGGTTTTTTTATGGCAAACAGTTTCGGCAAAGTGGTATTTCGCCTTGAAGTACCTTTCGCCGAAAATCCTGCATCTTACCTGTACTCCAAAGATCACCAGCTTTTTCTTCAACCGATCCGATGGCATATTCCGGTATCTTGTCAAAGCAACAGGGCACCATCAGCCCATCACTGGTATATACGGCATGCGACCAGAGACGCCAGCAAACACGACCTTTGGGCGTCGGGGGTATTTCACCTCCAGGGTAGCGGTTAAAGCGCCCTGAGAGGGGTGAAAAACGATTCAAACCCCCTTGTGAGTAGATCTGCATGCTTTTGAATGACACCTCATCTGCACCCAGTTTTTTTGCCAGTGTGCTTGCCTCTTTCAGCTTGTTCTCGTTTCCTTTGTGTACCAGCATCTGGACCACGATATAGGGCTTCTTGCCTCCCAGCATCCTTCGGGTCGCTTCCAGGGTGGCAATACCCTGGCAAACCCGCTCAAAATCGCCCCCAAGTCGGTAGGCTTCATGCGATTCTTTGTCGGGTCCATCCAGGGATATAATAATACGATGCAGTTTTGCCTCAACAATTTTCCGGCAATTTATTGCATCCAGGAAATGTCCGTTGGTGGCAATAACCGTATAAAAACGTTTCTGTACGGCATGTGATGTAATAGCAAAGATTTCCTTGTTTAAAAAAGGCTCTCCCTGGAAATACAGATTGCAGTAAAAGGCATTTTTATGATGCAGGTTCAGCTTATGTGCAATGAGGGGGGCTGGCATTTGCTTTTGCATGCGCTGTGTGAGACCCGCTCCGGCCATACACTCCGGACATTGCAGATTGCAATGCGAGGCCGTTTCAAAATGAAGGGAGTAGGGTAAACCGGCATGTAAAACCCTACCGGTAATCTTCGACAATCCTTGGGTTAGCCAGCCGATAAAAACATTCCCTATTCTTGATATGCTTAAAGTGGCAAACAAGGCCCATTTGTCTGATATCCATGAAGAATAACGAAAAACCAACGCAACCTCCTTTTTTTTAGTCTGCCCTGTTGAACTCTTCACGAAGTGCCTGAACCATTTTGGATTTGGCCGAAAACTGCCTTACAAAGATCCGCATCACGCTATAAGTCGGAATGGCGATGATCATACCAAATACACCGGCCAGCATACCTGCAATCATGAATACGATAAAAATCTCCAATGGATGGGCTTTTACACTTTTGGAATAGATCATGGGCTGCAGCACCCCCACATCAATGGTGTTCACTACAATGAAAGATCCCGCAATGGCCATCATCATGGGCAGCATCTGGCTGTAAAAATCCATGTGAAGGTTTACAGAAATACCCAGAAATACTCCAATGAAGGTTGCAATGATAGGGCCCACGTAAGGAATGACATTGAGTATCCCGGCAAAAAAGCCGATCACCAAAGCATTGGGCAGGCCAATAAGCCACATGCAAAAACTGATGAGGATAAAAACTGCCGTCAGGTCGGTCATCAACCCAAGAAAATACCGACGCAGCAGAACTTTACTCTCCGATAGAATCTCCCTTGCTTCTTCCTTATGGGGAGAAGGGGTGAAGAAAACGATAATGCTCGAAAACAAATGTTTCTCTTTCAGAAAGAAGAAGGTAATAAAGCTGATGGCCAGAAACCCGAAAAAAACCTCGACCGTAAAATTTACCAGCGAATTGAAAATGGAGGAAAAACGATCGAAAGTAGCAATGGCAATAAGTTCTTCAATAACCTTGCTGCCTATAGTCTCTTCTGGTTGCAACAAAGTCCATTGTCGAAGAGAAAGCTCCAGTTGGAGCATCGGTTCTTCCAGTCCGCGCGTTATGGCAGCAATATCCAGTTCTGAAAGGAAAGCTGCCTGCGAAGCCAGCAATGGGAAAAAGAAAGAAACAAAGCCCGTAAATGCCCCAATAAGCACTAATAGGGTAATAAAGGCGCACCAACCCAATGGCAAACGAAACCGGCCGAAATGAAACCGGTGCAAAAAATCGGCAATGGGTTGGCCCACAATCGACAATACCAATGCAATGAGCATATACAGGACGATGCGGAAAAAATACCACATGAATAAACCGCCCAGAATGAGCATCAATACAATCAGTATATTTCTGAATCCTCTTCCCATAGGTTAAAAATAAGCATTTATCATCAGTGATTATCTAAGGGGAAAAAATTATCTGTATTGGGATTAGCCTTTGTCTTATTGAGCCACTGCAATGCCTTGGTCTGGTCTTGATACAACTGTTGACGCAAAAGCTCAAGGGAGTCGAAACGCATTTCACTGCGGATGCGGTTGGCAAAGCATATACCGATGGGCTGGTCATAGATATCAGCATCGAAATCAAACAGATGAGCTTCAATGGTTACATTGTTAAGGTCAAGAGTAGGACGAATTCCAATATTGATCATGCTCTTGTACCATTGATGCAACACCTTTACCCATCCACAATATACCCCCATGGGGGGAATGATCTTGGTGCTTTCAAAAGGCCGCAGGTTTGCTGTTGGAAACCCAAGGGTACGACCGATCTGATTCCCATGCACTACCTTGCCCTCCAGAGGATACCAATAGCCCAGATCCTGATGCCAGTCAAAAACCAAAGTGTTGGAAAAGGCATTATCCATAAAGCAGGAGAACATGCTTTTATCAATGCCTTCAAGGGTAAGCCCACAATACAGAAACAATCCCCGGGTGGTAGAGGAAGGTAAAGAAGCGTGTCGTTCGGCAATGCGCTGAAAGGTGCCATGTGAACAGTGGATCAGGTTTTTCACTCCAGTTTTTTCAAGCAAACTCACCACTTCATCCACCGATAATAAAACAGGAGCCAACTCATCTTCCGGCAACACATTTACAACCAGCACCTCTGCTGGATCCTGATCCCTGAAAAGGGCCAGAAGATCTATCAGACAGGCCTTCTGCATCTGGTAAAATGCTCCGGAGGCCACAATGCCAAAGTCTTCCTTTTCCAAAGATTCCAAACTCCGGTAGATACGCATCAGATGAGGGGAGGTTAAAGTGAATAATAGGTAATTGCAATCTGCTCCTGCAAAACTAGTATTTTCAATGATATTTATTGGATTGAGACGGCTGATCTGCCCCCGAAAAACAATTAAAAAAATATTTTTGGCCCAGGAATGTACGTGAAAATTTAAGTGAATTACGTTGTTATTAGTGTTCAAATTTTACTAATATTGTTGCAAAGAAATAGATCAGTCCATTTAATCACAAAATTTCAGGAAATGGAGAAAATTACCGGAAAGATTTCGCAGGTAATCGGGCCTGTAGTGGATGTTGCCTTTGAAAACACCGACATTTTACCTGCCATCTACGATGCGTTGGAGGTGGTAAACGACAGTGGCGTTAAAATTGTTCTGGAGTGCCAGCAACACATGGGAGAAGATACTGTTAGAACGGTTGCCATGGACTCTACCGATGGCTTGTACCGTGGGATGGAGGTAATATCGAGGGGAGGTCCTATTACCATGCCCGCAGGGCAGCAAATCAGGGGGCGGTTATTTAACGTGATCGGAGAACCCATCGATGGACTGGGTAAAGTGGAAACCCCCAAAAAATACAACATTCACAGCGATGCGCCCAAGTTTGAAAACCTCAAAACCGACACCGAAATTCTTTATACCGGAATCAAAGTGATTGATATGCTGGCTCCCTATCCCAAAGGAGGAAAGATTGGTTTGTTTGGAGGGGCTGGTGTAGGTAAAACGGTATTGATCATGGAGCTGATCAACAACATTGCCAAGGGTTATCAGGGCACCAGTGTATTTGCCGGTGTGGGCGAAAGAACCCGCGAAGGAAACGACCTGCTGCGAGAAATGATAGAATCTGGCGTTATTCGCTACGGCGACGATTTCATAAAATCTATGGAAGCCGGTAACTGGGACCTGAGCAAAGTCGATATGAATCAACTCAGTCAGTCGCAGGCTACCCTTATTTTCGGACAAATGAACGAGCCCCCGGGGGCAAGGGCAAGGGTTGCCCTCTCCGGACTGGCCGTGGCCGAATACTTCCGCGATGGCGATGATGAGGCCTCAGGATCAGACATCTTGTTTTTTATTGACAATATTTTCAGGTTTACCCAGGCGGGTTCTGAAGTATCTGCCTTGTTGGGGCGTATGCCTTCTGCTGTGGGTTATCAGCCTACACTTGCCACCGAAATGGGATTGATGCAGGAGAGGATCACCTCTACCAAGCGAGGTTCCATTACCTCGGTACAAGCGGTTTATGTTCCGGCCGATGACCTTACCGACCCTGCTCCCGCCACAACCTTCTCGCACCTTGATGCCACCACCGTACTCAGCCGGAAAATATTCGAATTGGGCATTTACCCCGCTGTAGACCCCCTTGATTCTACTTCCAGAATCCTTACCCCGGATATCGTAGGCGAACATCACTACAAGGTGGCCAAAGATGTAAAGATACTGCTGCAACGCTACAAAGAGCTCCAGGATATTATCGCCATTCTGGGTATGGATGAACTTTCGGAAGACGATCGACTGGTGGTGAGCAGAGCCAGAAGGGTGCAGCGTTTCCTCTCTCAACCTTTCTTTGTTGCTGAGCAATATACGGGTCTGAAAGGCGCCTTTGTATCCATTGAGGATACGCTGAAAGGTTTTACAATGATCATGAATGGCGATGTGGATGAATACCCCGAATCGGCTTTCAACCTGGTGGGATCCATAGAACAAGCCATAGAGAAAGGGAAAGCTCTGCTGGAAGATGCAGCTAAAAAATAAACGATTATGGAGCTTAAAGTATTATCGCCCGAAAAGTTCATTTATGAAGGAGAAGTAGTGCTGGTACAATTGCCCGGCAGCATGGGCTCTTTCGAGATCCTCCACAACCATGCGCCGCTCATTGCACGCATTGATAAAGGTAAAATCAAGATCATCGATGAGGGCAGAAACAAATTTTACCTGGAGGTAAATCCAGGTATTGTGGAGGTGAAAAACAACAAAATAGTGGTTCTTACCGAGTAGTATACATGCCTGGCGGGGCACAAAAGGCATGATAATTTGCAGCCAGGCAATTTTTAAAAATTTTTAGCATCCTTAGCATCACGGTGTTAGGGATGCTGTTGTTTTTGGCCTTCCTGCCAATTGAACGGGATTTATTATCTTTACCGAAACAAAGAAATTAGAATGGAAAAACGATGGGTAGTAAAACCCCGGGAAGATGAAAATATAGTCGCTAAATTATCCGAATCATTAAATGTGGACCCGGTGCTTGCCAGGCTGCTGGTGCAAAGGGGGGTAAAGAGTTTTATAGAAGCAAAGGATTTTTTTCGTCCTTCACTTGATAGCCTGCACGATCCTTTTTTAATCCGTGATATGGACAAAGCTGTTGAACGTATTGAAGCAGCATTCAAAAAGGATGAAAGAATAATGGTTTATGGCGACTATGATGTGGATGGAACCACTGCAGTGGCTTTGACCTATTCTTTCCTGAGGGATTTTCACGAAAAAATTGATTTTTATATTCCCGACCGCTACAAAGAGGGCTATGGTATTTCGCTGGCCGGGATTGATCATGCAGCCCAACAAGGCGTTAGCCTGATCATAGCTCTGGATTGTGGTATTAAAGCCCTCCATCAGATTGCGTATGCTCGCGATCTGGGTATCGATTTCATTATTTGCGATCACCACCGCCCAGGCGATGAACTGCCCGAGGCAATTGCTGTAATCGACCCTAAAAGGGCCGATTGTTCATACCCATACAAAGAATTGTCGGGTTGTGGTCTTGGCTTTAAGCTTGCACAGGCATATTATCAGAAGAACAGGCTCCCGTTCGACAGGCTCGAAAAGTTTCTCGATCTGGTGGCCGTCAGTATTGCAGCAGATATTGTCCCCATTACAGGAGAGAACCGTATCCTTGCCTATTTCGGGTTGCAGCGCCTTAATTTTGATCCTCGTCCGGGCTTCGAATCCATTTTGTTCTACAGCAATATCATTCGCAAGTCAAAGGCGTGCGACAGAACCATCTTTACCCGCGATATCACCATTGGCGATGCTGTTTTCCTCATTGGACCCCGCATCAATGCAGCAGGACGTATCGAAAGCGGACAGGCTGCCGTGGAATTGTTATTGTGCGAAAAGATGGGAGAAACACACACCTTAAGCCAGAATATAAACAATAACAATACGGAGCGAAGGAGTCTGGATACCGAAATTACCAAACAAGCTTTGGAAATGATAGACACCAACCCCGAGCTTCAGAATATGAAGTCAACGGTATTGTTCAACCCCGACTGGCATAAGGGTGTGATAGGTATTGTGGCCTCAAGGCTCACGGAGTCGTACTACCGTCCCACGGTAATCCTTACAGAATCCAATGGGGTAATTACAGGCTCTGCCCGATCGGTTAAGGACTTTGACATTTATGATGCCATTGATGCTTGCAGCGAACATCTCGATCACTTTGGAGGACACAAGTATGCTGCCGGATTGAGCCTGAAGCCTGAAAATCTTGATAAGTTCCGCACCACTTTCGAGCAAACGGTAGCACGTACCATTACAGACCGTATGTTGGTGCCAGAAATTGAAATTGATGATGAGTTGAAGCTTTCCCATGTTAACAACAAGTTTTACAGGATTTTGAAACAATTTGCCCCCCATGGGCCCGGCAATATGAGCCCGGTTTTTCTTACCCGGGGTGTGGTGGATAAAAATTCAGCACGCGTAGTGGGGCAAAAGCACCTGAAGATGGTAATCAGCCATCCGGATGAGCCCGGCATTAGCATCAATGCTATTGCATTTCAGCAGGCCCACCATTTCGAAGCCGTGGTGTGGGGAAAGTACTTCGATATTGTATACCAGATCGAAGAGAATGAATGGAATGGCACCCGCACTCTGCAACTCAATATCAAGGATATTAAAACCTATCTGGGCATTTGAGCCCCCGTTGCATTCTAACAGTCAAAAACTTAAACCTTAAAAATGCGCTAAAGAATTCATGGAAACTGTATTAAGCGGAATCAGATCTACCGGTAACCTTCACCTGGGAAATTACTTCGGAGCCATTAAAAACTTCATTAAAATGCAGCACGAACATCGCTGCTACTTCTTTATTGCCGATTATCATTCTCTTACCACCCATCCTACACCTGCCGACCTGCATCAGAATGTAAAACAGGTTTTGGTGGAATACCTGGCTGCAGGTATTGATCCGGAGGTGGCTACGCTTTATATCCAGAGCGACGTGCCCGAGGTTGCCGAACTCTACCTTTTGCTGGCCATGAATGCCTATATGGGTGAGCTGGAGCGCTGCACAACCTTTAAGGACAAAGCCCGCAAACAACCCGACAATATCAATGCCGGCCTTTTGACCTACCCGGTGCTTATGGCTGCCGATATCCTCATCCACAGGGCCACTAAAGTGCCCGTTGGAAAGGACCAGGAACAACACCTGGAAATGGCACGTACCTTCGGTAATCGTTTCAACCGGATGTACAAAACCGAATATTTCCCCGAACCCTACGCCTTTAATTTTGGCAGCGAACTCATCAAAATACCCGGCCTGGATGGAAGCACAAAAATGGGCAAATCGGAAGGTGAGGGAAATGCCATTTATCTGGCCGACGACCCGAAAGATATCCGAAAAAAGGTTATGAAGGCGGTTACAGACTCTGGGCCCACCGAAATGAATCAGCCTAAACCCCAGGCCATTGAAAACCTTTTCAACATCATGAAGGTGGTTTCGACCCCCGATACGGTAACACATTTTGAAGATCTTTATAACAGTTGCCAGATTCGCTATGGCGATTTCAAGAAACAACTGGCCGAAGACGTGATTGTTTTTACAGCACCTCTCAGAGAGAAGATACTGGAAATTGCAGCCGATGAGGCCTATTTGAGCAAAGTGGCTCGTATGGGTGCCGAAAAGGCCCGCGAAAGTGCCGCCAAAACAGTGAAGGAAGTCCGTGAAATCATTGGTTTTAAGCCGTTTTAGTGAAAAAAAAAGGGACTACTTCCCTTTGCCACAAAATAATGTTTAATATTGCAGGCTGAATAGTTCAGCCTGCTATTGACGGTTGTATCAGAATGCTCTAACGAGGTTTTTCAACCGGAGAATTAACCCATTCAACACCCAACAGCATATTGTTATGAACCCCTGGAAAAGCTTAACCGGTCTGTCGTCGTGGCTGATGAGAGTTGCCATGATGCTCGCAATCTTTGCATTATTCTTCAATTCTTTCATGAACTTTAACCTCAGTAGCCTGTCCTTTTTCATTGCTGCAGGGTTTGTGGTTTTTGGCGTATTGCTGTTTGTGGGTGGTTTTTTGAGTAAGCACAGCCTTACGGTAATTGCAGGATTGGTGATTTTTATCCTGTGCGGCCTGCAGGCCTACTGGAGCTTCAATGGCATTACCAATGCTTTTGCACAGTACCTTGTAATGGGTTCTGTAGCCCTGTTTTTCGTAACCAATGGAAACAAATAGGAGAGTTTGAATGCCCAAAGATATTTTTACAGCAAAAGAGAAGGAAAAGGTAGTACTCGTGGGTGTTATCATGGGTCGCCAAAGCGATGAAACCGTTAAGGAGTACCTTGACGAGCTGGAATTTCTGGTGGATACCGCAGGTGGAGTTACCCTCCAACGCTTTACCCAGAAACTGGACCGGCCCGACAAAGCTACCTTTGTGGGTAAGGGTAAGCTGGAAGAGATTGCAGATTATATCAAAGAACACGAGGTTGATATCCTTGTTTTTGATGATGAGCTATCACCCTCACAACAAAGAAACGTTGAGCGAGTGGTACAATGCAGAGTGCTGGATCGCAGCAATCTCATCCTGGATATTTTTGCTTTGCGGGCACGTACAGCACATGCACGCACACAGGTGGAGCTCGCACAATACCAATACCTTCTACCCCGACTGGCAGGGATGTGGACCCACCTTGAACGACAGAAAGGGGGTATTGGCCTTAAGGGTCCCGGTGAAAAGGAAATTGAAACCGACCGCCGTATTGTACGCGATAAAATTGCCCTGCTAAAGCAGAAACTCGAGCTGATCGATAAGCAAAAAGCCACCCAGCGCTCCAACAGAGGCAGTATGGTAAGAGTTGCATTGGTAGGTTATACCAATGTGGGTAAATCTACAATAATGAATATGCTCAGCAAATCGGAGGTTTTTGCCGAAGACAAGCTTTTTGCCACCCTGGATACTACAGTGAGAAAGGTAGTAATTGAAACCCTGCCATTTTTGCTTTCAGATACGGTTGGGTTTATCAGAAAACTGCCCCACCATTTGATAGAATCTTTTAAATCGACCCTCGATGAGGTGCGCGAAGCAGATATCCTGGTGCATGTGGTGGATATTTCGCACCCGCAGTTCGAAGAGCAGATTGCGGTGGTGGAGGATACCCTCAGGGAAATCATAGGAGAAGACCAGAAGGAAACGTTGATGGTTTTCAATAAAATTGACAAATACTCCTTTGTAACCAAAGATGAAGATGACCTTACTCCTGCAACCAAAGAGAATATGAGCCTGCAGGATCTTCAGCAAACATGGATGGCGAGGGAAAATGCACCTTGTATCTTTATTTCGGCCAAAGAAAAGAATAATGTTGAGGAGTTTCGAAAAACACTTTACGAGAATGTGCTTCGGATCCATCGCGAACGATACCCTTACGATGTGCCAACCTATAATCCATGGGGCATATCTGAGGATGAACAGAATAACGAAGAATAACCGGATGAAAGGGGGCATGCAGCCCCCTTTCATCGTTTTTATATGATCATTAAACCAATGTATGAAACGACTTTAAGGACGTTGAACTATGCTTTTAACCAGCAACTGAAACTTAACCAATTACTTACAGATGAAAAACAAGGATCTCGTAATCCTTACCAGCAAGGATAAATTTTTTGGACAAACCCGTAAACCATGGTCCAGCCTCAATGTGGATGCAATCGCCCACAAGATAAGGGAAGCTGGATTTAATGTTGAGCTTTACGACTTTCATGTAGCTTTCAATGAGGATATCAATATCCGCAACAAAACGGTTCTGTATGCTTTCTCGCAAAAGGAGAATTACCGGCAATACGTTAGAGACATGATTTATTCTCTCACTAAACACAACCACATCATCCCATCCTACGACCTGCTGAAATGTCACGAAAATAAAGGATACCAGGAGGTATTGAAAAAAGAGATCGGGTTAAATGATCTGAAGGGCAATTATTTTACTTCTGCAGATGAAGTGGATGCAGGGGCTTTGCAATACCCCATTGTGCTGAAAACCGTAAAGGGCTCCAACGGCAAAGGAGTATTTCTGCTTAAAAATGAAAAGGATTTCTTAAAAGTAGCCAAAGTGCTTCGTAATAAGTTCAGTATTGCCACACATATTGACCTGCTGCGCCGGAAATACATCCGCAGGAAAAAATTTAAAGACTATCCCTTGTTTTCTGATCGGCAGGATTACCTGGAATACAAAGAATACCTCAAGGTGGAGGAGAATTTTGTATTACAACAATTTGTCCCAGGGCTCAGTTTCGACTATCGTGTTCTGATTGCTCATGACCGGTATTATGTAATGAAGAGAGATGTAAAGAAAGGTGATTTCAGGGCCAGTGGGTCCAAGATGTTTAAATTCAGCAATATACCCGAACCAGGTTTGCTCTCTTTTGCCCGCAGAATTTACGGATTCTTTGATACTCCCTTTTTATCTATAGATGTGCTTTTTGATGGCAAGGAGTACCATCTGGCCGAGTTCCAGGCACTGCATTTCGGCACCAGTGTGGTAACCCAATCTTCTGGATACTTCACTGACCATGAGCAGAACTGGCAATTTAACGAGGAACAACCCAACCTGGAAAATCTATTCTCAAATACCCTTATCGCTTATCTGAAGAAGTAGCACCTATAGCACCCCGGACCTATTGTTTGCAAACAAGAGGATGTATAGCTTTTGTTGTGCAGAGTTTGCTATGTTTTCTATACTTTTACAACTTCAATAAAGCGAGGTATTAACAATCCTGCACATGCGAATTTTGTTTGTACATTCCATAGGACGAAAGAAATACGGAGGCGGAGAGCGATGGGTAATCAATGCCGCCAACGGCATGAAGTTGCGCGGTCATCATGTAGTGGTTGCCGGGCGAAGTCATTCTGTATTGCTGCAGGAAGCCCGGCAAAGGGGCATTGCCACGGCGACGTTTAATATTTTGAGCGATATAAGCCTCTACCAGGCCTTAAAGCTGGCCTTTTTTATCCGTAAACACCAGTTTGATGTGGTAGTTTGCAAAGGGCACGAACTGCTTGTTTGTGGTATGGCGGTAAGATGGTCGGGTGGTAAGGCCACTCTCATCAGACGTGCCGGTTCTCCTCCTTTGAAAAAGAGCCGTAAGCTGGTTTGGCGAACCCGTTTTTTTGTAGATGGAGTGGTAACCAATACCCATACCATCCGGGAGGTGTACCATCAGCATGGACTGGAGGATCCTGACCTGGTGAGGGTAATATATAACGGATTGCAGCCCGGCGACAACACGCCGGCTTTTACTTTCGACCAATACTACCCTGGGCGGACCATTGCCTTGTGTGTGGGGAGAGCCGTGGGCCACAAAGGATATTTTTACCTGATTGATGCCCTTACCCAAATCCGGCAGTTCTGGCCTTCGCTGCTGTTTTTTGTGCTGGGAGATGGCAAGGACAAAAACCGCCTCATGGATTATGCCACCGAAAAAGGGGTAGCCGATATGATCCATTTTGCCGGTTATGTGCATGAGCCGACCCCCTACTTCAAAGGTTGCGACTTTTTTGTACATCCCTCCCTGTACGAAGGCATGCCCAATGCCGCCATGGAAGCCATGGCTTACGGAAAACCTGTTATTATGACCCGGGTAAATGGTGCAGACGAGTTAAGTGCTGCAGGCCAGTTTGCCTGGCTTATACCCGCCGCCGACTCACAAGCCATTGCAGATGCCGTAAGAAGAGCGTATGATAATCCAGAACAATTCTCCGAAATGGGGCATGAAGCAAAAGCCTGGGTGAGAGAGAACTTCAGCATGGAAAAAATGATCTCCAATCTGGAAGACTTCATTGAAAGTAAAAGAAGCAAAGGAAAGAATAAAGCCGGAAGATCATAAGAATAATTTTAACCCAATGGTTTTATCAGGATACCTTATAAAAATTCCTTATTGGATTTGCTGGCAAAGCCTGAGGCTTACCGGTAAACTCCAGGAGTTTATCTTTTATGTAGAATCTGAGCACGACTACAATGTTATTGAAAACATTTTGCCGCACTTTGAGCAACCTTACCGTATAGCTGCCAAAAACCGCAAAGTAAGAAAAGCCCTTGAAACCAGGGGGGTAAACAATGTTGCCTTATGGCCTGTTTTTCCGAGGGTCCTGATGATGACGCGGCATGCTTTTCACCGGTTTCCCATTAGCGGGGTCAAAAAGATCGGAATCAAACATGGTACCTACCACTTCAAGAAAATGATTGCAGCTCGCAAGTACAACCTTTTTGATCTGTATATCTTCACTACCGAAGCTGAGGTGCAAATGGCTGCCCGAAAGGGGATAAAAAACGGTGTAGCAGGCGGTCAGCCCAAGCTCGACACCTTTTTCCTCCCTAAAACCCTTAATCAGGCAAAGGAGATAAAAAACACCAGGAAGATTGATCCGTCGCGCAAAACGCTATTGTTTACAACCACCTGGGACCGATCCGGACTCAGTGCCATTGATCGATGGATTGACCATTTGGAGGAACTAAGCAAGCATTACAACATATGCGTAAGCCTGCACCCGATGATGTCGGAGCAGTATTTTTCGCGCATACTAAATATGCCTTTTGTGTTGTATGCTCAACCAGAAGATCTGCCCGCATTCATGCATCTGGCAGATGTGCTGATCAGCGATACCAGTTCGGTTATGGGCGAGTTTTGTGCCCTCAATAAACCTATCATAACCTTTGCTGTGGAAAAGGGGTGGCGGTTAACCCAGGAGGTGAAAGATATGATCCGCGATATTTCACTGCAGATCCAATCCATCGAAGAGCTTGAGCAAGCCATTGTGGCATACTGGCAAAACCCGTTGCTGAAGCAGGAAGAACGATTGCGCTGGCAGAAGGTGTTTTATGGTGATATTGACCAATCTCACGGAAAAAAAGCTGCTTCAATCATTAAGGAATACCTGGCAAAACTCTATGATTAAACTGCCAATGAGAAGACATCAACCCAGGGGTTGTCCTTTGCAGGCCTGGGGGAAAAAGTATCCCATGTAAAGTGTAAAGAAAATAAAAAAGCTTTGCCCCACCTGGGCATCAATGGGGTTGTTGCCCAGCATGGAAATGAGAATGATAACCAGGAATGCCTGGAATGGCCAGAACCGGAAAACCCCTGTTTCTTTAATGTAAACTCCATACATGAGGTAAATCAGCAAAGAGCCTGCAACGCCCAGCGTGAGCAAAAACAGCAGGTACTGATTGTGGGGCTTCATCCGGTAGTTATCCATTGGGGAGTTTAACTGGTTAAGGCCATAGTCAACTGCAATAAAAATATCTCCTGTTCCCCACCCCCATAGAGGTTTTTCTTTGAACGCAACCGCAGAAGCTCGCCACAGTTCGAGGCGTTGGGTAAAGGTATGCCCACTGGGGTTGCCCCTTTCGCGATACCAATAGATCTCCCAAAAGGTTTGATGGAGCCTGACTTTTAGTCCGGGCCAGCGGGTATAATTGTAGTTGGCAATACCTTTTTCTATGGCCTCAAGGTCCTCCGGGTCGAGCTGGTAAACGCCGGCGTAGTCTTTGCGCAATCCTTTGGATGCCATGTATCTGTATAGGGTCATGTATAATGCATTGCCGGCCAGATCCTGACCATCAAAGTCCAGGTCGCTTCTCTCGTTCCAGGCCTTACGTGTTTCCTCTTCTGCAATAAAAAGGAAGACGTAATGCCCGTTCTCACGAAGTTTATTCTCCGGATAATGGCTGTAGGGATTACCCAGAACCGTGGTTTCCTGCAGTACTTCTTTGCCGGGTTCGATTGCCAGGTTGAGGTTCTGGTATGCCATCCATGATGGGATCAAAAACAACAAGGGCAATACCGCCAGGGTGACTCCGGCAATGATCCGCTGACGGAGAGTTCTGCCAGTTAATATCCATCTGCCGGCAAGCCAAACCATTACCCCTGCAAGGCAAAGTATACCTGTAAGGCTTCGCAGAATAAAAAGAAATACAAGAAACCATATGGCGATAACCCACGAGAGGAAAAGCACCTTTCTGTTTTGCGTTAAATGGCCAGTAAACCAGGGCAGGGTAAATAAGGCAAAAACCAGCATCATGCTCAGGTACACATGAGATACAAAGGGCGAAATGTGCCGGAAGTTAACATAGTCTCCACTCAGGTAAATGTAAAGACCAATGAGGCTGGTTACCAGAAGCGAAGCAAAAAACACATAAAGAAGCAGGTAGGTTTTTGTGCGATCAGGTGGTGGCGATGAAAACACCATGAAGGTCAGTGTTAGCAAAGGCAGTTTGTTTTTTAGGTCTGACGCTATACCATAGGCCAGGTCTTCCGACCATAACAAACCCAGCACGTGCAGCAGATAAATGGAAACCAGCATCCAGGCAGCCCGGTTTTGCACAAAACGTAATATCCGGATTTTGTAGTTGCCCTCCAGGAGCCAGTTTACACCCATTGCAATTTGTATAAAGCTCAGCATAAACCGTGATGTGGGCAGCGAAGCAGCCAATATACAGAGGCAGATAAAATAAATCCAATGATGCACCTGGGGAGAAAACAGGGGAAAAAGATTTTTTCGGGGCATAGCTCAACAGATAAAACATGCAAATCTAGGGTTTTTGCCCCTTCTTTGCAGTGCAAATTATTTGTTTTTATGTATATACGTTTTCAAGGCCCAACAGATTGTGCATATAATGAGTTTGACTACAGTTTTTTTAATCCGATAGTCCCCGTGTGTCTTTACTTCATGGTTTTCTCCAACCCCATAGGAAGCGTACCCATGTTTTTGACAAAAAAATGATCCTGATCCCTGCCAAAATAAATGTATTTTTGTTGTATTGTTTTGCCCGGATTTGGGCAGGATAATATGTGCAGTCAGGGCACGTTTTCATCAGAAAATAATCTGTTTAAGTAATTGGTCTGATGGAACTTGCATGTCTGTTTTCATCTTTTTTTGTGAGCCGAAAGTGCTCATGCTCGTTTCATTAGAAAATAATTTGGTTAATTCATTGGTCTAATGGAACTTGCATGTCTATTTTCATCTTTTTGTGTGAGCCGCAGTGCTCATGCAAGTTTCATCAGAAAATAATTTGTTTAAGTAATGGGTCATATGCCTGCTTGCTTGAACATTTTTGACTGCTTCGAGCTTCGGTTCATTGTTTTTTGTGAGCCGCAGTGCTCAGGCAAGTTTCATCAGTGCGTTTTCAAATCAGAAAAGTACTGTAATTCACAGTTTATAACCAATGAGTACTTTTTCAATTGTTTTCTATCGGGCATTAGCAAGGCTTTTTCATTGGGTTTCCTACCTCCCCCTGGGGGTCCTCTATGGCATTTCAGATGTGCTGTATTTCCTGTTTTACAGGGTGTTTCGTTACAGAGTTTCTGTAGTGCGCCAAAACATGGAGGCGGCTTTCCCTGAAATGACCAGGTCGCAACTGCGCCAAACAGAAAGAGCATTTTTCAGGCATCTGGCCGATGTAATTGTAGAGACCATAAAGCTACGTACTCTCTCAAAAGAGGAATTGAAAAAACGTTGCCGGTATACAGAGCAATCTACTCAATTGCTCAACCGGCTATACGAAGAGGGCAGAAGCATTGTAATCATTATGGCACATACCGGAAACTGGGAATGGGCCGGTGCTTCGTGGCCCCTGTGGCAAAAGCACCAGATCCTAACGGCATACAGGCCACTGCGAAACCCCGTGATAGACCAATACATGCTGAAAACCCGAAAAAGAACAGGTAATTTTCTGGCACCGATGAAGATTCTGCCACGCGAGATGCTTGGACTGCGAAAAAAAGTTACGGCCACTGCCCTTATCGGCGATCAAAATCCGCCACAACAAAATGCTTTCTGGGTTTCTTTTCTCAATCAGCAAACCCCCTTTTTTAAGGGTTGCGAAATACTATCGCAAAAATTTGATTATCCCGTACTTTGGGGCCAGGTAAAGAAAACCGGCAGACGGGGCTATTACGACATTGATATTCAGATGATCACCGAACAACCCCGGTCCTTTACCCGGGAAGGCGATCTTACGCAGTTGCATGTTTCTTTCCTGGAAAGAGATATCAGGGAGCAGCCCGAGAACTGGCTATGGTCGCACCGGCGCTGGAAACATAAGCTAACTTCTGACCTCGATGCAGAAACAGATAATTCCGGATTTTAGCGTTTGATGCGGAATCGGTCGCCAATGGCAAGCAAAGTGATACGCCCATCCTCATCGCGTTCCTTGTCGATGGTGAGTGAGGTACCCGTGATTTGACTTATACCCGCCAGACCGGCACCTGCAAGATCCCAGAAACTCAGACGGTCTGACCGGATCTCTTCTTCCACGCGGTCAAAGTTTATACCGGTAGTACGCTCAATTCCAGATCTGGCAAGGCTTGCCAGTGAAATATAATTGGGCTCATAGGGTGCGGTACCCGGGGTTGCAAAGTGCTCTTCCTGCCCTTCGTCTTCCAAATCGCGGCCAATCCAGCTGAACCATGCAAATTCATCGCGCGGGCTTATGTTATGAGGCTGAGCCTGGGGTTGCAATGGCATAGCCGGTAAGGCGTTGATTGTTGCCACAAGCACGGGAGCAGGAAACTCGCTATGTAAGGATTGAGGTACTACCCGGGCAGGGGGTGGCGACACGGGCCTTTGCACTGGCGCAGGAGTTTGGGTAGAGGGGGTTTCTTCCTTTACCGGAGTGGTATTTTCTTCTTTTACAGGTTCCCGGACGGGTTCTTCTGCTACAGTTTGAGTATTTGTGGGTTCTGTCTGCGACAGGATCATGCCTCCATTGTGATCAGGACTGGGCAGCAGAAAGAACAAACCTGCAAGAAAGCCCAGTATGGCAGCCGCTACAGCTACATGCCGAAGCAAAGGTGAAAAGACTGGGATAGCATATTTCTTCAGACTCTTTTTACCATCAAAAACCACCCCATGATCTGGCTCAAGCCGGGTTGCGGCAAACAAACCGAAGCTTTTCCTGAGAGTTGGGTCAGCTGCAACCTTCGAAAGGAGTTCAGCGGATTGGCTGGCCCGGAGGTCTCCTTCAAAATGGGCAATCAGGAGCCGATCCGTTTCTGAAGGTTCCTGATGCAAAAGGGTTTCAGGCTTTTTTATGGATTCTCTATCCGGGAAAATGGCCTCCTTGTCAAGGGTGGTTTCAAGTGATACGGCCTCGAAAGCTTCAAATTCAGCCTTCAGATCCGGATGTGTTTTGAGAAAATCCATAAGCTCCCTGGTCTGGGCTTCAGACAGGCTTCCCTCATAATAGTCGAGGAAAAAAGCTTCGTAATTTTCTCTTGTAATTTCCATTTCTGTTTAATTTTTTCTGTGGTTGCGTTATAGCACTGCATCTACACTTACCAGGTAGTTTTTCAGGAAGTTGCGCGCCCTGTAGATATATACTTTTACCTGCGACTCGTTTAAACCTGTAATTTCGCCAATTTCCTGGTAAGAGTAACCTTCGTAATCTCTCAAAAGAACCACATGCCGTTGAACTTCAGGGAGCATGGCCACAGCCTGGTTGAGGATCTCCTTCAGGTCGGTGTAGCTGTTGCTGGTGTGGTGCAGATTGAATGATACATCGTCCATGGGGCTTTGCCTCTGATCCTTGCGGATATGGTCAATCATGGTATGGTAAGCCGTTGTGAAAAGGTAGGATTTGGCTTTGGCAAAAGAGATCTCTTCTACCTTCATCCACATCTTTTCAAAACTGTCCTGCACAATGTCGCGGGCTTTATCCTCATCTTTTATATTCTTGAGGATGAAGCGGTAAACACCATCAGCGTGCTCATCAACACATAGATTGTACTCCTTTGCTGTCATGTAGTCCTTTATGAACTTTTTGTTTTTTGATCATGTGACGGGGAGAAGACACATAAAGTTACAAAGGATTTGCTTTTTTTTTACAGGGAGACAGAAATTCGGGTTGAGATCCGGCATAATGATGTCATGGGCCATGATCTGCAAAGGGTGAGGATGTGATTCCAGGATTTCTTTGGAGGCTAATTCCAGTTTAACGACTCGATAAGTATCATTATGTCGTCCTGAATAAAGCGGATTACCGGAGCCAGCGAGTCGTTGTTGGGTGTAACATTGAAATAGAGGGCACCGCGAAGGAAGTGGCGGGTGCTGTCGGTAAGATAGAACTGCATGGGCGAGGCTGCTTCTTTGCCACGAATTTCGTACAATATCCCAAAAACCCGGTTGTCCTCATCGGTATAAACCCTTTCCTGGAATCCGGTAGCTTTCGGGATGTGTTTATTTACGAAGTTATGAGCATCTTCCATATAGGCAAACAGCTGTTCTTCGCTCCCAACCGATTTGTAGCTCAGGTGCAGAGATGCTCCAAATTGCGGAAAAACCACGTCGGCCCACCAGGGTTCTGCATCGGCACGTTTATCGGGTCGGATTTGAGCGTACACAGGGTAGGAAAAAACATAAGGAAAGACAGAGTCGAACTTACGGTACTCCTTCTCGGGCAATGCTATGCGGAAGTATCCTCTGGGCAGGGGGGTAGGATTGGGTTCGCATGAAACTGCCACAAAGAGCAAAGCAACCATCAGCAGAGGAAAAATTGTATAATGAGAGATCTTCATTCTGAAAAAAATTTCTGTGAATTGTAAGACGCCAAGAGGGCTGTTTTTATTGTGCAGAAAGTATCAGTAAGGCATTAACCCCGGGTTTTCAACTTTACCCTGATACGTTTGATACGGCGATTGTCAACGGCATCCACCACCATATCGAAATCGTCAAAGATAACCTTCTCTCCCTTGTAGGGGAGTTCTTGTTTTATTTCAAGGATCAGCCCTGCCATGGTATCAGCTTCTCCTTTCACCTCATTGAAAATAGAGTAGTCGATCCCTGTTATTTTGCAAAAATCCTTGAGCAGGGTTCTACCTTCAAAAACGAAATTAGCAGCGTCAATCTTTGAGTAAATAGCCTCTTCGATGTCGAATTCGTCGTTGATTTCACCAACAATCTCTTCCAGGATATCTTCCAGGGTAATAATTCCGGAGGTGCCCCCGTACTCATCCACTACAATGGCCATATGGATCTTTTTTTCCTGAAATTCTTTAAGCAGGTCGTTTATTTTTTTGCTTTCCGGAACAAAAAAGCAATTCCGGATCAGTTTCTGCCACTTAAAATCATCTTCACTATCAAGGAAGGGGAGCAAATCCTTAATGTACAGGATTCCAATAACGTTGTCGAAGGTATCGCGGTACACCGGAATACGGCTATAACCAGCATCCAGAATAATCTGTATAAGTTCGGCAAAAGGTGTTTTTTCGTCAACGGCAACCACATCCATGCGGCTTTTCATGATCTCGCGGGCGTAAATATTGCTGAACTGTACTATACCATAGAGCAGTTGTTTGTCTTCTTCTGTGCCCTTTTCCTCATGTGTTATATCAATGGCATGGGAGAGCTCGTCTGCACTGAGCCCGGTTCTTTTTACGGATAAACGCCGATCGATAAAATTGGTGGATTTTACAAGCAGTGTGCTGAGGGGATAAAAGATCCGGCGCAGGGCAACCATTGTGCCCGACATACGATAGGCAAAAGAAAGGGCGTTCTGAGTGGCATAGACCTTGGGCAATACCTCTGCAAACAGCAAAATAAGGAAGGTAACCACAACTACCTGTACCACAAAGCCTAAAATCAGGTAATCTTCAAAATTGAAAATGATGGCCGTAACAAATGTGGAGAGGATAATTACGGCAATGTTTACCACATTATTGGTAATGAGAATGGTAGCCAACAGCCTTTTGGGCCTTTCCACCAAACCCAGTATACGTTTGGCACCGCTTGAATTTTCTTCGCGTAATTCTTCGAGCTGAGAATGTTTAAGTGAGAAGAAAGCTATTTCTGAACCCGATACCAGGGCAGAAAATACCAGTAAAACAATCATCGCCAAAAGCCCAAGAGCGGCTTCTGTATTAAAAGTGTTGAAAAAGGTTAGCAGTACGGAAACAAAACACGAATAAGGCTCAAGTGTATCTTCCAAGGTAATAATTGCTTTGATTTCAGTGCAAATGTAATACAAATTTGATCATAAAATCAAATTTTTAGCCCCATGCACTGTTGGCGGAGCTGTGGTTTGATCTTTTGGGGGCTTGGAAGAATTGGGTAAAAATTCCTATCTTTGACTTACCCTTTACTCTCCAACTATTCTTTTGCGTTACATTTCAGAGGTTCAGGGTCCTGGCCTAAACAAAATTCTCTTTTTATGAAGAAAGTAATCAGCTTTGCTGCTTCTCCACAAAACTTACTGAAGATCACAGCCATTGATAAAGCTTTTAAGAAGTACAGGAAGGATGTAAAACATCTGATCTGCCACGCCGGATATGAAGAAGATGAAAAAACTTCACTTTCTTCTTTTGAAGATCTGGATTTCCCGCGTACAAGTCATTACATTGCCGTAGGCTATGGCAGCCATGCTGCCCAAACCGCTAAAACCATGCTGGAAGTTGAGAAGGTTCTTCTGGAGGAAGAACCGGACCTGGTAATTCTTTCGGGCCACCAGGATGCAACCCTTGCCTGTGGCATTACTGCCTCCAAAATGCAAATCCCCATTGCGCATATCGATGCCGGACTAAGGAGCTACGAGAAGTATAACCCCGAAGAGATCAATCGGATCCTAACCGATGTGTTGTGCGAGTACCACTTTGTAAGCGAGCACAGTGCCATGAAGAATCTGCGCGACGAAGGGGAAAATTCTGCCAAAATATTTTTTACCGGAAACACCCTGGTGGATGTACTTGAGTTATACTGGTCAGACATGGAAGAGTCCAATGTGCGCGAAGACCTTGGCCTGGGAGAAGAAAACTACATCCTGGCAACTTTCCATTATCGCGATAATCTTGAAAAGAAAAACAACCTGAGCGAGATCATCGAAATGCTCAAGAGACTGAGCCAGAAGTGTAAAGTGGTTTGGCTGCTGCCGGGCTATACCTACAACAAGCTTATTAAAAAAGGGCTCGACAAAGAACTGGCTCCGGAGATTATGCTCTCAGGGCCTCTGCCCTATATCGATTTTCTTGCACTTATGCACAATGCCGAAGCGGTTATAACCGACAGTGAGGGCATTCAGGAAGAGACCACCTACCTGGGAGCACAGTGTATCACCGTGCGCAAGTATACCGAACGTATTGTTACACTTGATGTGGGAACCAACCAGCTTGTGGGCTTTGATTTTGAAAAAGCCGAAAAAGTGGTAGAAGACATTCTGAAAGGAATTCTCAAGCCCGGGCGCATCCCTGAGATGTGGGATGGTAAGGCGGCCCGCCGCATTGTGGAAACCCTGATGGAAGAAATGGATTAAAACGTCGTGGTCTAAAAAGAAAATGGCTGTCTGCTTGTTGATGCAGACAGCCATTTTTACTATTGGGGAGGGCCCTGTCAGAGCCCATGAAAGTTTGTGATGACAGGGGTAAGTTCAAAATCAAATTCAGGATATTCATACAGTGAGGGGCGGGGTTCGGTTTCGCCAATGCTGTAGCCCCATATGCTTTCATATTCCTTTTTGTTTTCACCCATTTCCTCCAACTGATCGAGGTAGGCTGCAATGGATTTTGACTCAACGATGACGAAGGTGCCCAGTTTTTCAATGATCGGGCTGTGGCTGCGGGTGTGGTCGTGGTCGAACTCCAGTATGCGCCTGCCGTTGCGGGTAATGCCGATAACCCTGTAGGTCATGCTTTTACCAACGCCGGGCAGGTTGAGCACATTGCGGTCGGTTGCAATAAAAGGGAGATCCGCTCTCTCGCGGAGGTTGTTGATGTGTTCTGTCATGCGCTCGGCGGTAAGCGGAAAAGCTTTTACCTGGGGAAGAAACTCTTTGGGGACCTTTCCCAACACTTTTTCCTCCATCTGCTCCTGAACAGCGCGTGCATTGGTGGCAAACTTTGAACTGTTCTCCATGTAGCCTTTTACCGAAAAGGTATAGTAGGGCATCACGCCTATGTCGTTGAGTTCTTTGCGAAGCTTTGCAGTATGACCCCTGCGCGAAGAGGGGGCTGTAAAAACAAGCTGATTGGCCACCATCCAGCCGGCCTGGGTAAGGCGCTCAATGCCCAGCCTGGCTTCAGGGGTTATCTCCATGGGCGATTGAAAGTGGGTTTGTACAACAAACTCCTTGATGCCAATGGCAGAAGCCCGCGCTTTAAAGTCAGCCAGGATCTGCGTAAGCCTGGGTGTAATGCGTTGGGGGAGGTAAACAGGAAGACGGGTGCCCAGCCGAACCCTGAGGATTTCGGCATACTTCTCTCCATCCTTGCGCCGTATGTTGGCTTGTTTTTTACGCAATGCCATTTCATATACGGCATTGAGAATTTTTTCCAGAGAGGTGTCGGAGCTCATCAGGGCATCTCCACCGGTAATGAGCACATCGCGCAGGCGCGAATCTTCCTCCCAGTAAGTCATGATTTGCTTAATCTTGTTGTCCCAGGTTTCCTTGGGCTTGAGTTTGTCGAGGTCGAAGTTGAGATTGCCTCGCTGAAAATCGTACATACGCTGGCATGAGGCACACAAACCGGCACATGCTCTGCCCATGGTGTCGGGTATCAGGATGGCCACCTCAGGATAGCGCCGGTGTACATTGTGATGGGTTGGGAGTATCCATCCTGCAGCGTTGGGTTTGCCCGGCTGCACTATGTCTTCTTTCTCCCATGCCACAATATGGCCAAATTCATCTACCAGCTGACGAGAATACAGAATGTAGTAACGGATGGCCAGATCTGCACCCCTTGCAAATTCTGGTTCGTTTACATTAAGTAGCGACAGATAGTAGGGATTGATGAAAAAAGGGATTCCTCTTTTTTTGGCTTTGTGCAATACATCCATAGTGTCGTGCCCAAGCGAATGATCCATCAGCTCATTGAGAAGATCAGGGTCGCGCACAGCAAAGCGCAAATGAAATACATGATCGTCCCACCATTGGGTTACCAGGGAGATTTGCTCTTCTCTGCTCAGATTGGGCGGGAAACTATACTTTGGGCTTTTTGAAAGGCCCCCTGCGATTTTTTCGGCAAGGATGCGAATGATGCGCTCCTTGTTATTTTTCCGTATCTGGATGATGCCCTCATCAAGCCCTGAAGGATGGCGTTGCATCCATTGCAGAATTTGTTCTTTGTTTACACTCAAGGGCTGGGTTTTACCATTGAACTGGCGAAACAGGTGAATCATATCTTTGAAGAAGTTGCTTTGGGCTCCTCCAAGGCCCTCTCGTGCTGCCAGCCAAAGCATCTTAAAGGGTTCAGAAACCGCCTTTTTGCCTCTGAGGTTCAGGTCGTCTACGGCAATACCCGCATGATCGAGATAGTCTAAAATCCGGATAGCCCCAAAATCGGACCATTGCAATGCCTCCATTGCTTTACGGCCACGGCTTTCATTTTTGTAGAAAGCAAAAGCACCAGGGTTTTCTTTCATGTACTCCATAACCCAGATCCTTACTGATGTCCGCACATCTTCCAGCCGATCATTATGCTCAAGGATGTTTTTAAGTCTGGGATTTTCTGCCAGTAGCTTTTGCAGAAGCTTGCCGGCAGTAGGCGATATGGGCGTCTTGTCGAGTGTTTCTGGTGATTTTAAAAAAATTTCGTCAATCATATTTCGATTTAGTTGGTTTAAGTGTTTGGGCAATAAGCCGGCAGTTTTTCTGAAAATCCTCCCCTAAAGCATCTTTCTCCGGTAGCAATACCGGAATATAATAGCAGATGCCGGCTTATCGTTTTCTGTTCACCGCAAATAATACCTGGCTGAAAATGTGTTGGCCTGCCTTTGGTAAAGGAGGCACACTGCATGGGTAGCAATAATCCTCGACAGGGGGAAATCAAAAGGGAAAAATGATAAAATGCGGAGACCAGAAAATGGGCACCTGTCGGGGTTGATAACGGAGTGCAAAGGTACAAAAATCAGAGTAAAAAAGAAAGTAACCTGCCAGTGAATGCTTGCCAAACAATGGATTGATAGGATCTTCCTGGATTATCAAGGCTGAATGTAGCGTTTCTTTACCAGGCTGAAAAGGGTTTCTCTGATCTGTTTGTCAAGAGCAAGCACAATTCCGGCATATGCCAGCAGCATCAAAGCACTGACCAGCCATTGCAGTACCCTGGGGAGGTCGGGCAAAAAGCTATGGAGTGCAAAGATACCCAGTGCCGCAGCCATAAAAAGGAATATCCGCCCAAGTTCATAAGGCACCGGATAGTGTTTCTGGCCCCAATACCATGATATGAGCGTCATGAGAAAATAGCAGACCAGATGCGCCCATGCGGAAGCATAGTAGCCAATGATGGGGATGAACAGAATGTTGATAAAGATGGTAATGCCTGCCCCGATAACTGCTATTGTGGCGCCGAAGTGGGTTTGTCCGGTAAGTTTGTACCAAATGGAAAGGTTGAAATAAATGCCCAGGAATATATGCGCCATCAGCAAGATGGGCACAATGTCCAGTCCTTCGCGAAAGTTGCGTCCGATAAAATACTGGATGATATCCATGTAGAGCATGATACCCAGAAAGATGAAAAGACATGCAATCACAAACACTTTCATAACTCTGGCGTAAAGGATCTGGGCGTTTTCTTTCTGGTATTCTGCAAAAAAGAAAGGCTCGGCAGCAAACCGGAATGCCTGGATAAAAATGGTCATCAACACAGACACCCTGTAGCATGCTCCATAAATGCCCAGCTGGCTCATGGCCGTTTCTTCCGGGAGCATATATTTCAGGAGGATCTTGTCCAGTGCTTCATTGAGAATCCCTGCCAAACCTGCCAGGAGCAAAGGCATGGCATACAGCATCATGGTTTTCCATAATTGGGGAGAAAAAGCAACAGGGTTGCGCAATATTACCGGCAACAGCAATAATGCTGTAACAGTGCTCGCCACAAGGTTGGCAATAAACACGTAACCTATGCCTGTTTCGGGGTTGTAAATGTTGCTTACAGCTTTTACCACAGCAGGGCTTCCGTTTTCGAGCAGCCATGGGCAGGCCACCACAAAAAATAAAACCAGAGAAATATTGGTTGCTATACCAGCAAATTTTATGAATGCAAACTTCAGCGGTCTGTTTTCAGCCCTTAACCGTGCAAAGGGGATGGCCATTACTGCATCCAGACCAATGATAATTGCAAACCAGACAATGTACTCAGGATGTTGGGGGTAGCGAAGCAATTGGGCAATATCGAGTCGGAAGGTAAGGGCAACAAGCACAAAAACCAGTGCTAAAAACAAAACAGAAAGCAGCGAAGTGCTGAACACAGAGGTTTTTTCGTTGGCCTGTTGCTGGGCAAAACGGAAAAAAGCCGTCTCCATGCCATGGGTAAGAATTACGATGAGGATGGCTACATAGGCATACATTTCAGAAATTACACCAAACTCGTGTGGAAGGAAATAATTGGTGTACAAAGGCACAAGCAGATAATTGAGTAATCTGCCAACTATATTGCTTACTCCGTAAATGGCAGTTTGTCCTGCCAGCCTTTTTATGGAATTCGACATACCTGCTTATTCAACAGGCAAAGGTGGCAATTATTTTTCAATATGTGGTTTTTCCCGGCAAGCATTTACATTCTTTTGATCATATGTGCAGGTTCCTTGCGGTTTTATGGGTAAACAAAAGCAATATTTTTATCTTTATAGCAACCAAACACACAACACATGATAAGTAACAGCTGTGGGTCTTCCCATTTGAAGGGTATTACTGCATGCATTGTATGGCTGATCCTAATGCTGGCTATTCCATCAGAGATACAATCGCAGCACATCCATCATCATGAAGATGATTGTTTACCGGCATGTGCAGTTCATCGCCTTCAGGGGCGGTCGTCCATTGGTATTTATATTCAGGATGACCGATTGCATGATTATGATGTTAAGTTTTACGGCATTGATCTGGAAGTAAATCCTGCCGGTACATTCCTGATGGGGGAGGTAACTGTATTGGCAGAAGTGGTAGCTGACAGTTTGCGCTATTTTGTGCTCGAGCTAACACAGGAACTTACCGTAGATGCCGTATTGTGGAACGATATTGATCTGGCATGGCAGCATAGCCAGCAAGTGGTGGAAATTGATCTGGCCCATTTCGTGCAATCAGGGGAGCTGCTCGAAATTGTAGTTCAATACCAGGGGACGCCCCAGCCACAAGGGTTTTTTTCAGGTATTCAGTCGGCAAGCAACAGTTTTGGCGATCGTGTTTTGTGGACCCTCTCAGAACCCCACAACGCCCGGCAATGGTTTCCCTGCAAACAGGTATTGAGCGATAAGGCAGATAGTGTGCATATCACCGTCACTACACCCCAGGGATATATGGCTGCTTCCAATGGTTTGCTTGTGCATACGCAGCAACTGGCCGGAAACAGGATTCGATATCACTGGAAAACATGGTATCCCATTGCCTATTACCTGATTTCCATAGCGGTGTCCAACTACCAGGAATTTAATTTCTATGCACCCATGGCAGGTACTGCCGACAGTGTTTTTGTGCAGAATTTCATTTACAATCATCCGGGTGTGCTGGAAGGGTTGCAGGAGTCGCTGCTACGAACCCGCGACTTTATGCATCTTTTTTCGCAAAAGTGGGGGCAATACCCCTTTGCTTCAGAAAAATATGGTCATGCACAGGCTCCCATGGGCGGCGGTATGGAGCACCAAACCTTATCCACCATGGGCAGTTTCGGGTTCGATATTACGGCACATGAGCTTGCACACCACTGGTTTGGCAACCATGTTACCTGTGCAACCTGGAGTGACATCTGGATCAACGAAGGTTTTGCCTCCTACGGCGAATACCTGGCCCGTGAATTTCTTGTGGGCCCCGAGGCTGCCCGCAGCTGGATGAGCTTTGCCCACAACAATATCAAATCGCAACCGGGCGGAAGTGTTTATGTTCCTCCTTATGATCTTGGCGATATCTGGAGGATATTCAATGGAAGGCTTTCTTATCGCAAGGGTGCCGCCATATTGCACCAGCTGCGGTTCGAGCTCAATGATGATGCCTTGTTTTTTCAGGTAATGGAAGATTTTCAGCAACATTTTGCCCATAGTGTTGCCACCGGCGATGATTTTCGGCATACGCTGGAGACAAATACGGGAAAAAACTGGGAGTGGTTTTTCGACCAGTGGTATTATGGCGAAGGATATCCCACCTACGAATTGCAATGGTGGCATCAGCAAGGGGTTTTATACATAAAATCTGCACAAACAGCCTCCGCTGCTTTCCCACAGTTTTTTAAGGGAACCCTGGAGTTCAGGATCGTAGCAGACGGTCAGGAGCAAATCATTCGTTTCTTTCAGGATGAGCCACTTCAAGTGTTTGAATTGGCTGTGGAGGGCGAAATTACCGAAATTGTTTTCGACCCCGGCAGCTTCAAGCTTATGTACTACACACTTTCAGACTCCACAGGCCTGGTGGGGCCCTCCGAAACAGATATCGTCATTTATCCCAATCCTTCGCGGGGAAGGTTCTTGCTGGATATACCCTTTGCCTGGCAGGGAGGACGCTACCATATTGCCTCAATCCTCGGCAATGAAGTAATGAACGGAGGCCTTTTTGCCGAAACTACCGAGCTGGATCTTTCTCTTTTGCCCGATGGCATGTATGTACTTTGGCTGATATCTCCCAAGGGCGAATCCTTCTCAACCAAACTGCTCAAAAGACCCTGAAAAGTATTAAAGAAAAGCACTTTATTGTTTGATGATCTTGTGTGCTTCTCGCTGGTTGCCAAAATATACGTATAGTAAATACACCCCATTGGGCAAGGCATCAAGATCTATTCGGATAGAATTGAGGGCTGCTACTTTTTCCTGGCGAATCTTTTGCCCACTGATATCAAACAAGCTATAGGCAAAGACCGGGTCTTCCAGGGGGCTTTCCACTCTAACAAATTGCGAGGCCGGGTTGGGGAAAAGGTTCAGGCGTAAATTTCTGGTAATGGGAGCAGCATTCAGATCGGGTGTTTCGATCTGAAACAACTCACCCTCTTCCACATACCAGGCCCACCAGTCGCCACCATTACCTTCACTCCAATTGCTTAGATTAAAGGAGTTGGAGCCCTGGATGTTTCCTTTGATACGATAAACTCTCACAGCATTCTGGTTGTTGTTCCAGGTAAGGGGTTGGCCCTCCTGGCAAACTTCAGGTGCAGCATTGGCCTGCAGGAAGTAAGCATAATCGGAGTGAGAAGGGTGGCCAAAAACCCTGGCAATACCATTTTCATCAACCCCTACAGCGGTATATTCATTTACGCCAATTCCCCTGGCATTCATGTCCCAGTCCTGCATCATGCGGGCCATGAAAGCCATATGTCTGCCATGGCGGTTGTTGTCGTCTCCGTATATAGCGTTGTAATGCGAGTCGGTTACGATGTTTTCCATAAAAGGTACCTGCAAAAAGTCTTTGGAGAGCTTCACCCTGAAATGGTAAGGGTTTGCCAGAGCCTCATCAGACCAAACCGATCCGCTCTGAGCGGTATAAACCACCTCTCCGAGCACAGCCAATCCGGCACTGGTGCCTCCGATGGGTGCGTTTTTTTCATTTACATGATGGTTGAGAGCGATGTGTAAACAGGTGCCTTTCCAATGGCTGTAGTAGTTCCATTGATTTCCGCCGGCAATAAATACCATCTCGGCCTGGTTAACGGCCTCGCAAACAGCTGGATTGTTCGCCTGCTCCGCGCTGGTAATTACAATGGTGGTCACTGAGTTAATCTCTTCTCCCAATTGGTTCAGAATGTAATTGTTATATCCGTCGCCACCGCTGGCGCGCAGCACAACCACATCGCCTCCATTGGCACGGGCTGCCAGCCATTTCATGCCATCGTTGTTGTCTGTGGCTCCCCCGGCAAGCAAAATGCCGAAAAGGGGTTCCGTTTGTACGTTTTCATCATTTCCGAGGCGAAAGAATTGCTGGGCATTTACCAGTAAAGTGCATAAAGATAGCAGGATAAGCAGAAAGTAGTTCTTTATCATAGGGGAAGGTGTTGAGGTTCGTCGGATACTTTTTGTAAAATGAAAGATGCTTTGATTCAAAGCCAGTCAACCTGGCGGAAGTTGCAAAATTAATCAAAATCATACATTCTGAACCATTTAAGGCACTGGTAAGTACCAACACACGATTGATCCGGATCGGTTAAGCTCACCCGATAGTCTTTATGCTTCACCCAAACCCTCACATACGCGGATTTTTTTTACTTTTGCACATTGAAAAGGACCGGTAATTTTTTCCCCTCCCACAGATTATCCGATCCCCTCCAGTTTGCTTAAACCATCAATATCCCAAGAAAATAACCATGGAAAAACTTACCAAGATTGTAGCCACCATTTCTGATCAAAACTGCAGCGTTGAGTTTCTGACTGAACTTAATGAAGCCGGCATGGATGTAGTAAGAATTAACACTGCCCATCAAACGCCCGATGGTACCCTCAAAATCATGGAAAATGTAAAAAAGGTTTCTGACAGGATCCCCATTTTGATCGACACCAAAGGCCCTGAGATACGAACTGTACAGTCGGAGATCAATATTGAGGTGAAGAAGGGTGATCTGATTCGGGTTGCAGGTGATCCGGCTGCCGCCTCCACCACCGATTGCCTGTTTGTGAATTATCGCGATTTTGTGGCTCAG
Source organism: Bacteroidales bacterium (assembly GCA_046291875.1). GTDB lineage: Bacteria > Bacteroidota > Bacteroidia > Bacteroidales > UBA7960 > SKVR01. The sequence goes on from JBKBSF010000001.1 coordinate 156,830, forward strand.
CTGGATGTGGGGAAACGGATTATGATCGACGATGGCGATATTGAACTGCTGGTGATGGAGAAACATCCTGACTACCTGGTTTGTCAGGTACAGAACCCCGGCAAGATAAAACCCCGTAAGAGTATTAACCTGCCAGGCAGCAAAATTTCTCTGCCATCATTGTCGGAAAAGGATCTTGACTATATCGATTTCTCCATTAAACACGATATCGATTTCATTGCCCATTCCTTCGTGAGGAATAAAGAAGATGTGCTGGCAATCCAGGAAATTCTTGACAGGCACAACAGCAGGATCAAGATCATTGCCAAGATCGAAAACCAGGAAGGAGTAGACAATATAGAAGAAATTCTTGACCACGTATATGGCATCATGGTGGCCAGAGGCGATCTTGCCATTGAGGTACCAGCCGAAAAGATACCTGGCATACAATCGAACCTGGTAGCCCGTTGCATTGAGCGAAAGAAAGCTGTTATTGTGGCTACTCAGGTACTCCACAGCATGATCGAAAACCCCAGACCTACCCGTGCAGAGATTACCGATATTGCCAATGCTGTATTTATGGGTACCGATGCTATCATGCTCAGTGGCGAAACGGCCTACGGTAAATATCCTCTGGAAGCAGTCAGAACCATGACCCGTGCTGCCCGCGAAGCAGAAAAACACCAAGGCATTATTGCAGAGCGAAAAGTAATGCCCCACGAAAACGAGATATCTGTTTTCCTTTCGAAAATGGCCGTACGATCGGTGGAAAAAATAAACGCCAGAGCGGTTATTACCGATACCGATACAGGAAAAACAGCCCGCTATCTTTCTGCCTTTCGCGGAAAAGCGCCCATTTATGCACAGTGCTACGACAAAAGGGTAGTGCGTGAGCTTGCCCTGAATTATGGTATATACGCAGATTTTATGGAAGTTGAAACCTCCAAGAAGACCTTTATCCGCCATACCCTCAATCGGTTGCTCAAAAGAGAAGAGATCAATTGCGATGATCTTATTGCCATTCTGGCTGGGAATTTCGGGAAGAAGTCAGGGCCCTCTTTTGTGGAAATCAGCACCGTGAGCAATATGCTCAATGTAGAGAAGTAGAAGTAATGTACCCTTAAATACAGTATCTCCATGACTGTAAACACCAAGGACATCAATCTGGATCTGATCCGCAAGGCCATTCGCGAAAATCAGCGGGAGCTGATGCTCGAGATCATCAACGAGCTGTATCCGGCAGATATTGCCGAATACATGGATGATCTCACCCTGGATGAAGCCAAATATCTTTATACTCTTCTGGGCAAAGAAGAAGCAGCCGCTGTGCTCATGGAGCTGGAGGAAGATGTGCGGGAACGATTCCTTGAGTCGTTTTCGACCCAGGAAATTGCCCGCGAGTTTATTTACAACCTCGACTCCGATGACGCTGCCGACCTAATTGCCGAGTTGCCCGACGAGCGAAGGGAGGAAGTGCTTTCTCATATCGAGGATCGTAAACAGGCACAACATATTGCCGACCTTCTGGTGTATCCCTCCAACTCGGCCGGTGGGCTCATGGGCAAGGAATACATCAAAGTAAATGTAAACTGGCATGTGGCAACCTGTGTAAGAGAAATGCGCAAGCAGGCAGAAGAGGTGGAGGAGGTCTATACCGTTTATGTAGTTGATGATGAGGATGTATTGCTGGGCTTGCTCTCTCTGAAAAAACTCCTGATAGCTTCTCCCAGAGCCAAAGTGTCGGAGCTTTACAACGCCGATATTGTGAGTGTAAAAGCGATGCAAAAAGGAGAGGAAATATCAAACATCATGAACAAGTACGACCTTGTTGTGCTGCCGGTTGTGGACGAACTGGGTCGGCTGATCGGACGAATCACCATCGATGATGTTGTGGACTTTATCAAGGAAGAGGCAGAGAAAGACTACCAGATGATGTCGGGGATGACCCAGAATATCGAGTCTGACGACAAAATCTGGGAGATCACACAAGGTAGGTTGTTCTGGCTTGTGGTAGCCTTGTTTGGCGGCATTGTAGGTTCGCGGGTTATCAGCAACTATGAAGATCAGATCAGTGTTTATCCCGAAATGGCCTTTTTCATGCCTCTTATTGCTGCCATGGGGGGCAATGTGGGAGTACAATCTTCGGCACTTATTGTAAAAGGGCTTGCCAACAACAGCATCAGCAGGGGAGGGATCCTTCCCAAACTATGGAAAGAGGTTTCGGTAGGGATTATCAATGGGTTGGTGTGTTCGGGTATTCTGTTGCTGTACAGCTTCTTGTTTGCCCCCTCACTGGCACTGAGTATGACCGTTAGTGTGGCTCTGATGACCGTGATCCTGTTCGCCTCCATCTTTGGAACCTTTGTGCCTCTGGCCCTGGATCGCTTTAAGATTGACCCGGCGCTGGCAACCGGACCTTTTATTACCACATCCAACGACATTATTGGTTTGTTTATTTATTTTATGATTGGCAGAATGATGTACGGCATATTTATGTAAGCATCTATACTGCAGACTTTAGCCTAAAAAGTTGAACTTTATTGCTTTAAAGTTGTAATTTTGCAGGATATATTTACCTGCACTCCATCTTGATTTGAGGAAAGCAGTGCCACGACACAAACCGAAGGTATGATCCAAAACTTGTTTAAATCCCTGTACCACAGACTTAAGAAAGCCCAACTTAGTTTGCTGGGAATAATAGTGCTGCTTCTGCTGGCAGCCTCATGTACTCCACACCGAAAAATGGTTTACCTGCAACATGCAGCTGCAGAGAGTGATACACTGATGTTCTCACGACCCGATTACCGCATTAAACCCGGCGACATTCTTCATATCCGGGTACTTACCCTTGACGAAGAATCTTACCTAATCTTCAACAATGAAGAGAGCAGGCAGTTGGGTGCCGGGGGAGGTGCCCGCAACAATATCAGCGTATTTCTTAATGGCTATACGGTAAAAGAGAATGGTGCTGTTTCTATGCCCGTGCTGGGTGAAGTATTTGTAGCGGGTATGACCCTGACTGAAACAACCCGGTTTATTGAAAATGCGGTTACAGACTATTTAATAGGGGCAACAGTAGTGGTAAAACTTGTAAATTTTTCTATTACTGTGCTTGGAGAGGTGCGCAGACCCGGAAATTACTACGTTTACGATAATCAGCTTACCATTATGGACGCCATTGGCATTGCCGGAGATCTTACCGATTATGGCAACCGAAAGATAAATATTGTGCGACAAACGGCCGATGGCGCCACCTTTGCAACACTCGACATTACTGATAGCAGGGCTGTTGTATCTGAATTTTATTACCTGCAGCCCAACGATATTGTGTATGTGGAACCCCACAGAGTGAAAAGGCTGGGGTTTGCCCAGTTTCCCTTCGCGGTGGTGTTTTCAGCCATTTCAACTACACTGCTGTTGATCAATTTTTTCTCCAATTAATACGCAATACACGGACAATAATCGCGTGAAGCCTGCGTATTCAAGCAATATTAAAAAAGTTCCGGTCCGCAATTTAGCATCTATGATGAGTTCTTAAGTTAATCCGCGAAATCTGAATTGTGTTTTCCAGCAATAGCAGAACAGTACATTACCCACTCTTACTGCAATTGCCCGAAAATAATGAAAAGCTAGTTTTATATACAAATTATATTCTGATGAACAAGGATCCATTCCGCGAAGAAACGCTCGATATCAGGAAGCTGGTGTTTAAATACATCCGTTTTTGGTATTGGTTTGTGATCAGTCTTACGGTTGCACTGGCAATAGCTTATTTTATCAATAAGTTTTCTGAAACCGTTTATCGGGCGCGCACCACCGTGCTTATTCGCGATGATCGCAAAGGGGGGTTCCGTCCCGGACAGATCATGGGAGAGCTTGATCTGTTCTATCAGCGCAACAACCTTTTTAATGAAATGGCAGTGCTGCGCTCCTATTCTCTTGTAGATTCAACCCTGCGCCAGATGGATGTGGGAGTTTCCTATTACAACATTGGCCGGCTGGTAGGCGAGATTCGTACGGTGGAAGTTTACCGGAATACCCCTTTCCTGGTGCAGTGGGATGAGGGGATGAACCCGCTTTACAACAGGCCCTTCAATGTAAGGATCCTTTCCGACGACAGCTACGAGCTGGAGTTGACCGAGCGAAGAAGGTTTCCTTTGCGAAACGGTGGTAAAAAGTATGTTTTGCAATTCGGAGAAGTACATCGTGCAGATAACTATGCTTTCAGGCTCGAAAAAAACGATAACTTCAGGGCGCAAAGTCATGTGGGGAGAGAGTTTATTTTTGTGGTGCATGACATTGGCAGTCTGCCGGGCAGATACCTTTCTTCTTTAAGTGTAGAACCTCTCAACAATGAGGTATCCATTGTAGCCCTTTCCTTTGAAGCCACACATGCCGAAAGAGCCATTGACTTTCTCAATACGCTTACCGAAACCTACATCAGGCAAAGCCTAGCAGACAAGAACAAGATTGCTGAAAATACCATCCGGTTTATTGATGAGCAGATTGGGGTGATTTCGGATTCGCTTGTCCTTGCAGAATCCTCATTGGAGGAGTTCAGGCAGCGCAACCGGTTGATGGATGTGGGTATGATTTCCTCGCAACTGTTTGGAGAATTGCAACGTCTCGACAATCAAAAGGCACTGGAAAACGTGAAACGGCAGTATTATGCCTATCTTTTCGACTACGTTGACAACGACAAGGATTTTCGCGATGTATTCAGCCCCTCTGCCCTGGGTATTGACGATCCGATGCTCAACTCCCTGATTGCCGAACTGAGTGCATTGTATGCCGAGCGATCGCGACTGCAGGTGAGTGCCACCATTGAGAACCCCAATATTACCATGGTTAATCGCAAAATAGAGCAAAGCCGCCAGGCCCTTCGCGAGAACCTTCGAAGCATTCAGAATGCTTCTGATATCATGATGGCCGATCTCAACCAGCGCATACAACAGGTGGAAGGCAGAATCAGCCAGCTCCCCGGTACTGAAAGAGAACTTATAGGGATTCAGCGCCGGTTTAATCTTAGCGACGCTACTTACAATTATCTGCTGGAGAAAAGAGCTGAAGCCGGAATTGCCATGGCCAGCAATGTACCCGATCACAGAATCATTGACCGCGCCCGCTTTGCCGGTATCGTTTCGCCAAAAAAACGACTCAATTACACCATCGCCCTGGTTATCGGATTTGTAATACCCCTGGGGTTTCTGCTGATACGAGACTTTTTCGACACACGTATTCACGATAAAAAAGATATTACCGATGCGGTGGATTTTCCCATTCTGGGGGTTATACCGCACAACAAAACAGCAGCACGCAAAGCGGATGTAAACCTGGTAGTTTTTGAGGAGAACAAATCGCCGGTTACCGAGGCATTCCGGGCCATGCGCACCAACCTGCAGTATTTTGCCAGCGGAAAGAAAAACAAGATTGTGGCGATTACCTCCACCAAAGCACAGGAGGGAAAAACCTTTACGGCCATCAATCTTGCCTCTGTTATAGCTTTGTCGGGCAAAAAGACCATGCTTATAGGGGCAGACATGAGAAAACCCCGTATTTACGATGATTTTGGAATTCTGAAATCCCCTGGCCTTTCCAATTATCTTTCGGACAATGCCGAGCTTGATGATATCATCCAGAAAGTGAACCGTGATGCCAACCTGCATGTGATTACCTCCGGACCCACCCCCCCCAACCCCAGTGAGCTGATCGAGTCGGAAAGAATGGATCAATTGCTCGATGAATTAAAACAAGTGTACGATTTTGTGATCATTGATACACCTCCGATTGGAATTGTGCCCGATGGAATACACCTTATCAAGGCTGCTGATATAGCAGTTTACATTATAAGACAAGGATTTAGTGATAAGTCCAGTCTTGACTTTCTGTCTGAATTTGCACAGAAAATTGATGCGAAAAACATCTGCATTGAAATCAACGACATGCGCATGACCCGCAGTGGCTATGGCTACGGCTATGGCTATGGTTATGGCTATGGCTACGGGTATGGCTATTACGAAGATGATCCTGTGGGAGAGGAGAACCTTTTCAGGAAATGGTACGAGTTGGTCAGCAAAACAGTTTTGCGAAAGTAATTTAGCAATTAATTTCAACCGGCGATCAGAGATGATCGCCGTTTTTTTTGAGGTATTGACCGAAAAACACACAAAAGTGTTCGAATGCGTACGGTGTATGACCTGTGTCGTACACTAAAACACCGGGTTTTTTAGCTGATAATCCATACGGTATGTTTGTAATAAGCTGTATGTTAGAATGATAAGATGTTTGGCACAACATCTGCCTATAGTTAAGCAGAAACAAAACAAACAGATTATCGAACACAAAAATTCAGAAATCATGAAAACTCTTAAGCAAATAACCCTGACCCTCGCACTGATCGCATTAACTTCAAGCCTCTCAATGGCCGGATCTCACAGAACCTTCGAAATGCAACTTTCAAACGGAAAAATCCTGGAGGTAGTTTCCAAAGTAGAAGAATTGCTCGATGAGGCAATCCCGGGATTTGAAAAATTTGTAAGACAATTCAGAACCGAGAACCTGCTTACCCATGCAAACGTCAATTCAAAACAGGAAGAATTGATAGAGGAAGAACTCCCGCAAACATTTGATCTGAATACCTGCCGCGAATTTGAATACATTTCGGCCTTGGTGGCAGAGCTCAGAAAAGAAGAAGAACTTATTGAAGAAGATAGTTTCCCAAGAGTTGAGATAGCAAGAGACAACAGCGCAGCAACCCGCCTGATCGATATCAAGGCCTTCGCCAGCCCTGAAAAAGAAATCAACGAAGAACTTCCCTTTGCAACCATGATTACCTACTCTGCCCGCTGATTACCACCCAGTTTCTTTCCACAACCAGCAAAGCTTTAACCACAACAACCCACAAGAGAGCTCCTTCCCACAAAGGAGCTCTTACTTTTTGTACTACTGTATGGGGTTGTGAATTTGCATCGGATAATTTTGTACTTTTAATTTAACAAACTCCCATAGGGCTTGCTTCAGGGAGAACTGCTACGATCACAGTTTCTTTTAATCCTGGATAGTTTAAACTCAAAAAACGCTGTATGATAAAAAACAGAAATCTTTTTTTGCTGGTGGCCGGTATGATGATCCTTGTTTGGGCTTCTTGCGGCAAGGACGATGGAAAATCGGAACGCTTCCGTATCCTTACCGAAACCCGATGGATGTCTGACAGCCTGTTGATTAACGGGATAGATGCCAGTGTGCCTGGTGGGATGCTTGAAAGTTTTAAAGGGGAGGCAGATTTTCGTGCCGATGGCACAGGTACTTTTGGTGCTTTTGACGGCAGGTGGCAATTCGATCAGGGCGAAACCGAACTTATTATCAGTTCAGACTCCCTGCCACTGCCATTGCGTACCCGAATTCATGAACTCAACCGTCAATCGCTGAAGGTTTCCACTTCTTTCCCCAACCTGGTGGATCCCACCAATCCTCTTACGATACGTTTAACCTTTAAAGGCGAATAATGCGGCTGGCACTTCTGCTGGTTTTTGGTTTGCTTGTGCAAGGGCTCGGAGCCCAAACGGCCAGCCTTTCCGGAAAAATTACCGATGCAGCCTCACAGCAACCCCTGCCCGGTGCAAACATTATTGCCGGAGGGGGCAGAGGTACTGTTGCCGATTTGCAGGGGAATTTCCAGCTAAACTTACCTACGGGAAACTACAGAATACAGTTTCAGTTTGTAGGATACAGGAGTGTAAAAAAGGATGTAACTCTCGAACCGGGCCAGACCCTGGTGCTGAATGTGGCTTTGGAAGCCGATATAACACAAATCGGACAGGTAGTTGTAAGTGCCTCCAGAGTAGAGCAGCGCATTGCCGAAACTACTGTTTCCATGGCAGTAATCAGACCACGGGATTTTCAGGCTGCCCAGATTCAGGATCCACGAGAGCTGATCAACAAAACACCTGGCATTGAAGTGCTCGACGGGCAGGCTTCCATAAGAGGTGGAAGCGGCTTTAGCTACGGAGCAGGCTCCAGGGTACTCACCCTGGTTGATGGCCTGCCTGTGCTGGCCAGCGATGCAGGAAACATCAGATGGCAGTTTCTTCCCCTGGAAAACCTTTCCCAGATCGAGATCATTAAGGGTGCCTCATCGGTACTCTACGGTTCTTCAGCCCTTAATGGGGTAATCAATTTCCGCACTGCTCATGCAGAAGAAACCGCACGCAACACTTTCTTTGCCGAGTCTGGTGTATACGACCGGCCGGCCAATGAAAGCTGGAAATGGTGGTCGAGCCCACGGTGGATGCAAAGTACTTCCTTTTCACATCTGAAAAGATACGGAAATACAGAAGTGGCATTAGGCACTTTTCTGATGAAGAATGATGGCTACCGCCGTCTTAACCACGAAAACCTGGGTCGGTTCAACCTGAATGTCCGTCATCATCATACCACAGTGGCCGGATTGTCTTACGGGCTGAACACCAATGTGGGGCATGTGGATAAACGCGACTTTGTGCTCTGGGAAGATGCCCAAACCGGAGCATTGCGCCAGGCTGAGAGCACATCCATAAACCTAAGGGGTACCTTCCTCACCCTCGATCCTTTTGTGCGTTACCGCAGAAGCCTGCGTACAGCTCACGATCTGAGGGTGCGGTTGCAGCATACCGGCAATCAGTTTCCTGACGGGGCCAACAACAACAGCGCCGCTGTATCCTTGTATGCAGAATATCTGAACAATTTTGTGTTGAGCGACAGGGTTTCATTCAATTCGGGGCTGGTGCAGCACTCCAGCTTTATCCGTTCGCAATTCTATGGTGATCACCAGGCGCTGAACCTTGCCGCATATCTCCAGGCAGATATCAGCCTTTCGGCTGCCCTGAAACTTGTGGGGGGGCTGCGCCTGGAGCACAACACCCTGAACGGTGAGCCTGATCGGATGGTAACATTGTTCAGAGCAGGGGCCAATTACCAGGCGGGCGATTTTACTTTTCTGAGGGCCTCATTTGGGCAGGGATACCGATATCCGGCTATCGCGGAGAAGTTTGCCTCTACCACCCTGGGGGCAGTCAGAATCTTCCCCAATATTTTCCTGCAACCCGAGTCGGGCTGGAATTCAGAACTCGCCATCCGACAAGGTATAGCACTGGGGCCCTGGGAAGGAATGATGGATATGGCATTGTTTTATACCCAGAACAAGGATCTGATTGAGTTTATGTTCGGATTGTATCCTGATCCGGTAACCGATGAGTTTGGGTTTGGCTTCAGAGCTACCAATACAGAGTATTCGAGGGTTTACGGTGTTGAATGGGAGTTTGGACTTACCCGTAAAACCCGGCACTGGGAACATACACTTCGTGGGGGTTATGTTTATATGTATCCGGTAGAGTTTGATCCGCGAACAGGAAACAACACAGGGCAATTGCTCAAATACCGTCGAAAACACGCAGGAAAGCTTTCACTTGCCACACAATATGGGTTATGGCGTATGGGGGTTGATCTGTTTGCTCGTTCGCGTATTCTGAATATCGATGATGTGTTTCTGGATGAGCTTACCCGTGAAGAGATTTTGCCGGGTTTTTACGATTACTGGCAAAATCAGCAAACAGGCCACTTGGTGATCGATGGTGTGGTGGCCCGTAGGATAAGTTCGGTCTGGACCCTCTCAGGAGCCATAAAGAACCTTGGGAACACGGAGTACATGGGGCGTCCGGGAGATATCATGCCCCACCGCAGTTTTCACCTGCGCCTGCAGGCTGCTTTCTGAGGATCGTATAAAAGGTTAGCAGAATCAGAAAGAAATACCGGACTATTCTTGTTTAATTTAATTTATCCACATCAGTATAACGCAATTTTTTCTGGTTTTCCGCACTGTAATACCCAAAGCGGAAAAACTACATCTGATACACCATGCTCCTCTTGAGTGTTGTAAAAAATTGCGAAAACAGGTGATTGTCATTTATAAGGTTAGTAGAAACACGTAACAAATACCGGACTTTTCTTTATAAATTTGTCCAGTCTGGATCAATAATGATAAATTATATGCACTCAAGATTTTTTATTCCCCTTGCCGCAATTTTACTTCTGGTTTTTGCCAGTTCCTGTAAAAAGCATTCCGAAGACCTCCTTTTTGGCGTTTGGGAGGAAGTAAATGTTTCCAACATTGAGGCACCACACTCCGTAGAATGGTCCTTTTCCAATGGAGAATTAAGTATGTATCGTCGTTCCAGGGCCAATACAAGCGATGTCGTTTTAACAGATCAGGGCTTTTATCTGCTTTCGTCCAACCCTTTCAAGACTACATTGCGTTTGCTGGAAACCTCGCAAGTGCTCTGGAATGAGCACTGGGATGTTGAAAAACTCAGCAACTCCCAGCTGATCATAAAGCAAAATACCAAAACCGGACTGCTGTACAAGGAATTTATCAGAATCCAGTAGTGCTCCAATAATGCCCGGATCAGGAAAAGGACGAAGGATTGTTTTTTTCTCCTTGTTTTGCACGCCGAACAATACTTTTCGTATATTTAACCTCTTGTTTTCATGGTTGCAGAGGGAAAACCGTTTAGCCTAAAGCTTGGTTTTCCCTTTCTCTTTAGCATCGGTTATATATGGCCAAAGTAAAAACTACTTTTTTTTGTCAGGAATGCGGTGCCCAATCGGCAAAGTGGATTGGCAAATGCCCATCGTGCGGGCAATGGAATACCTACGTGGAAGAGGTTGTACAAAAGGTTTCTCCCGCTCAGCAAGCGCGTCGGGTGGCAGGTCCGGGTGCCCGCCCCAGGCTCATCTCTGATATCCAGGGAAAGGAGGAGCAACGTTTCTCCTCGGCCAACCAGGAGCTCGACAGGGTATTAGGGGGTGGCATAGTGCCCGGTGCCATTATGCTGGTGGGTGGAGAGCCCGGCATCGGAAAATCAACCCTTATGCTGCAGGTGGCCCTGAACCTTCGCAATGTCAAAGTGCTTTATATCTCCGGTGAAGAAAGCGAACTTCAGATCCGTATGCGTGCCGAACGTTTGGGATTGATGCAATCGGATTGCTATATTCTTACCGAAACCAATACGGAGAATCTTTTTCATCATATCGCAGAAACAGATCCTGGCCTAATAGTAATTGACTCCATCCAAACCCTCACCACTCCGCGCATTGAGTCTTCGGCCGGGAGTGTTTCGCAGATCCGGGAATGTGCTGCCGAATTTCAGAAATTTGCCAAGGAAACCGGCACCCCGGTTTTTCTGATCGGGCATATTACCAAGGAGGGCTCACTGGCAGGCCCCAAATTGCTCGAACATATGGTAGATACGGTTTTGCAGTTCGAAGGAGATCACAATCATGTTTACCGCATTCTGCGCAGCCAGAAAAACCGGTTCGGGTCAACCTCCGAATTGGGAATATTCGAAATGCAGGCTGATGGATTGCGCGAAGTTACCAACCCCTCTGAGATATTGCTGTCCAGCCGCGATGAGCCATTAAGTGGCATTACCGTAAGTGCCACCCTGGAGGGGATGCGCCCCATTCTTATCGAAACCCAGGCCCTCATTAGTACTGCAGCATATGGTACCCCACAACGTTCATCCACCGGTTTTGATGTGCGCAGGCTCAATATGCTGCTTGCCGTACTGGAAAAAAGGTGTGGTTTCCGCTTGGCCGCCAAGGACGTTTTTCTTAATATTACCGGGGGAATCAGGGTAGATGATCCAGCCATTGATCTGGGGGTGATCTGTGCCATTCTTTCTTCCAATGAAGATATTGCAGTGAACGATAAAGCATGCTTTGCAGCCGAAGTAGGTCTTACTGGTGAAATCAGGCCCGTAACCCGCATAGATCAACGAATTGCCGAGGCCCAAAAGCTGGGATTCGAAGAAATTTTTATTTCCAAATACAGTATGAAAGGGCTCAATATCAAACAGTTCTCCATTCGCATACATCCGGTGGCCAGGGTAGACCAGGTTTTCTCGCTGCTGTTTGGCTGAATGTAAGATGGCAGCCTTTATTTAGCCAGCAGGTCCTGAAGAGCATCTTCCACCTTCTCAAATCGAAAGCTAAATCCCTCTTTGAGCAAATTATGGGGTAGCACATGCTGCCCGCTGAGCAAAACCACGGCCCCTTCTCCATACAACAAGCGCAGTGCAAACGAGGGTACAGGCAAGAAGTTGGGCCTGCGAAGGGTTCTGGCAAGTGCGGATGAGAATGCTGCATTGCTTACCGGGTTGGGAGCTGTAAGGTTAAATACCTGCGATTCTGGTTCTTTCTCAATAATCCATTGAAGGGCAGATAAAAGATCTGAAAGGTGTATCCAGGAGATCATCTGCTTGCCTGTGCCGATTTTTCCTCCCACCCCCAGACGGAAAGGGAGCGCCATTTGAGGGAGTGCACCCCCTCTTTCCCCCAGCACAATTCCTATCCTGATGATATAAACGGAACAAAATACAGCCGCTTTTTGAGCTTCCTCCTCCCAGCTCTGGCAAAGAGTGCCCAGAAATTCCGGATCCTGTGCAAATTGTTCTTCGGTATGCACGCCCTCCTGAGAATAGAAACCTACTGCTGAAGCTGAAATAAAAGCCTTGGGCCGGATTTGCATAGTGGCAATGGCCTCTTTGAGCATACGCGTTGTGTCGATACGGCTATGCCATAGCTTACGGCTGTAAGAGCGGGTCCAGCGGCCAATGATGGGTGCACCTGCAAGATTGATGATGAATTGACTCCCTTCGGTTTTGGTGGCCAGATGGTTTACCCCTTTTGCAAAATCTTCCCTTCTCAATGCTACAACCTCATAGCCCAACCCACTAAAAAATGCCGATAATTCGCTACCAATGAAGCCTGTAGAACCTGAAATGCTTATTCTCATGATATCTTTAGATTAAGGGTATGAGCTTACCGGGGAGCGCAAGACCCGGATAAATTGCAATTGTTTTTTTGTAATCGATGCTCCAGATGCTAAAACAAATATAAATTCGTTTTGTTTATGATGCAGGTGCGACAGGAGAAAAGAAACCCCTAAGACGAAATGATGAAAAAATGGTTCTATATGGATCAGTTTACTTTGTCACTTGCCCTTTTTATTGCCATTTGTTACCGAGTGTGTAATGTTTTGTGGTTGGGTTGCGTCAAATAGGTTTTTAAGTCAATCCCAAAAATTTTCTTCAGGAAAAATTCCGACATGAAAAACCCTTTCCGTCTCGTTTGTTTACTTTGGATGCTGTTGAGCTTTTCCGGCATCCGCGCCCTGCAGGCTCAGCAGGCCGACACCCTGGTGCTTGATCTGGAGCAGTGTATTGCCTATGCCTGGGAAAACAATCTGCGATTGCAGCAGCAAAAACTGGGCGTAGATGTGGCTCGCGAAAACCTCCGGCAAAGCCAGGCCAACAGGTTTCCCAATCTCAATGCCAGCGCTTCTCATTCCTATAACTTCGGACGCACCATCGATCCCTTCACCAACGATTTTGCCACCGAAAGTGTAAGGTCCAACAACTTTAGTATTTCAAGTGGACTGAACCTGTTTAGTGGATTTCAGCTGCAGAATACCATAGGGCAGAACCGCATGGAACTGCAGGCAGGAGTGTTGGATCTTGAAAAGAGTTACAATGATATTGCCTTGCTGGTAGCATCAGCTTACCTTCAGATTCTTTTCAGCAGCGAGCTTTTGGGTATTGTGGACAATCAGCTGGATATTACCCGTCAGCAATTGGAGCGGACCCGCCAGTTGGTGCAGGCCGGAACCCTTGCCCGCGGGGCACTGCTTACCATTGAGGCACAGCTGGCCGGAGAAGAACTGCAACTGGTAAATGCCCGTAATCAGCTGGATCTGGCCTACCTGAATCTGAGCCAGATATTGTTTTTATCGCCTGAACAGCAGCTTTTTATTGTTTTCCCTGATCTTGATGAAGTTCCGGTAATGGAGCCTGAACCCAGCCCCTTGCAAATGTACCGTATCGCATTGGGTCTTCAGCCCGATGTAAAGGCTTCGGAATTTCGCATAGCCAGCGCTGAGCGGGGTGTGGCCATTGCACGCGGAGCCCGAATCCCCTCCGTAAGACTCAGTGGTTCGCTGGGAACCGGATATTCTGAAGCCAGCGTGGAGATCTTCGGAGAAGTACCCACAGGTTTAAATCAGATGGTGGTGCGTGACAATGGCGAGATTCTTCTTTTTCCGATCATGGATCGGCAGATAAGACGAAAACCCTTTAATGATCAGCTCAATGATAACCTTAACCGCAGTGTGGGATTGTTTGTAAGCATACCCTTGTTTAACAACTACCAGGTGCGCTCCTCGGTAAGCCGCGCCCGGATCAACCTGGATAATGCCCGGTTGCAGAACCAGATTGTACGCGAGCAACTCTTCCAGACCATCCAGCAGGCCCATGCCGATGCTTCGGCCTCTTTGAAGCGTTACCTGGCCAGCCAAACCAATGTGGTAGCACTGGAAGAAGCTTTCCGATATACCCAGCAGCGGTTCAATGTGGGGATGGTAAACTCCCTGGAATACAACGATGCAAAAAACCGACTGGCTGCTGCCCAGTCGGAGCTGCTGCAGTCGCGCTTCGAATATCTGTTCCGCATGAAAATACTTGATTTTTACCAGGGCAACCCCCTGAACTTCTAACCCCTTTTAAAAGAGATAAAATGCGTAAAAAAACCCTACGATTTGCATTGATTGCCCTGGTGCTGTTCATAATTTTTGTTGTGGTGGCACGCAGAGCAGGATGGATTGGCAGTAGTGCTGCCCAAAGAGTTACCACCGAGCAGGCTGAACTTCGGAATATTGTGGAAACTGTAACGGCCAGTGGGAAAATCCAGCCTGTTACCGAAGTAAAAATCAGCCCCGATGTGTCGGGAGAGATTGTTGAGATACTGGTTGAGGAAGGGCAGTTTGTTACTCGCGGTCAGTTACTTGTACGCATCAACCCCGAGCTTTATATTTCGGCTCTCGACAGGGTAGAGGCCTCCCTGAATACCAGCAAAGCCAATCTGGCCAGTGCCAGGGCACGTAAAGCGCAGTCTGAGGCCCAGTTTATCAATGCCAGGGCTTCCTTTGAACGCAATCAGCAATTGTTTAATCAGGATGCAATTTCCAAAGCTGAGTTTGATACAGCCCGCGCCCAGTTTCTTATTCAACAGGCCGAAGTGGAGGCAGCCAACCAAAGCGTTATAGCTGCCGAATTCCAGGTGAAAAGTGCCGAAGCCGCATTGCGTGAGGCACGCGAGAGCCTCACCAAAACAAATATCTTTGCCCCTATGGATGGCACAATCTCACGCCTTGATGCCAAAAGGGGGGAGAGAGTGGTAGGCACATCGCAGTTTACCGGCACCGAGATTCTGCGCATTGCCAATCTCAATGCAATGGAATTGCAGGTGGAAGTGAATGAAAATGACATTATCCGTGTAAATCAGGGCGATACAGCGCATATCCAGGTTGATGCGTGGGGGCGCGAAAGCTTCAGAGGAATTGTTACTTCCATAGCAAATTCTGCTATTTCGCTGGCCCCGGGGGTAGACCAGATGACCAATTTCCAGGTGCGGATCCGCATTTTGCCTGAGTCATACTCTCACCTGGTGCGGGAAGAAACCCCAAACCTGTCTCCCTTCCGTCCCGGGATGTCGGCTTCTGCAGATATCCGTACCCGACGGGTTGAAAATGCAATCTCGGTGCCCATTCAGGCAGTAACTACACGACAAATGCCCGTTGCTCTGTCTGATACGATCGATCAGCCAACCACAAACCCCGTCAGAGATCAGGAAACACGACTGCAGGAGTATGTCTTTGTGGTGGAAGATGGAAAGGTAAAGCTACAAGCTGTGGAATCCGGTGTGCAGGACAGCAATTTTATCCAGATTGTTTCCGGATTGGAACAGGGGCAGGAGGTAGTTACAGGGCCCTTCAGAGCTGTTTCACAACTGCTGAAAGATGGAGATGCCATTATTGTGGTGAGCCGGTCTCAGTTGTTTGCAGAGTAGTTTTGCATTACTCTGTCGAAAGCTCTGAATCAGATCATACCCTTTGATAATGATCATACCAGGTTGCCAGATCATAAGCGGGCACAAATAACCTGCTGCCAAAAAACAACTGGTGTGCGGATTAAAAGTGCTACTTTTGCAACTTTACTTTTATCGCAATAGTCCATGGCCAATATTTTGCTCATCGAAACGGCAACCCGGGTATGTTCTGTAGGCTTGCTCAAGGGTGAACGCATTGTTTCTCTTCATGAAGACCGTAGTATGCAGTATTCGCACTCGTCACTGCTTACAGATTTTTCCCAACAGGTAGTAGAGGAGGCTGGCCTTGGTTTTCAGCAACTGGATGCGGTGGCAGTAAGTATGGGTCCGGGATCCTATACCGGGCTTCGTATAGGGGTGTCTGCAGCCAAAGGGTTTTGCTATGCCCTGGATATCCCCCTGATTGCCGTAAACACGCTGGAGGCAATGGCCCATTGTGCTGCCTCAGCTTATGCAAATACCACCAACTTCTATGCTCCCATGATTGATGCCCGGCGAATGGAAGTGTATAATGCTGTTTTTGATGCTTCATTGCAGCAACAACGCGAAACCATGGCAGAGATCATCGATGAGAACTCTTTTTCAGCGTTTCTCGCCAAAGGGAGTGTTCTGTTTTTTGGCGACGGGGCCCCCAAATGCCGTGAAATCATCAGGCATACCAATGCTATTTTTAATGATGAGATATACCCTTCGGTAAACGGGATGATCCAACCTGTACTTACTCGTTTTGAAGAAAAGAGATTTGAAAATCTGGCGTATTTTGAGCCGTATTATCTGAAAGATTTTGTGGCGGGTGCCCCCAAAGTAAAGGGTCTTCAATAAGTTTAAATGTTCTATCTTTGATAGCTGATTTGCCCGCTACAGATTATTATGCTCCAAAAGATACCTCCCATACTCCGCAACAAATACGTTCTGGTGCTTATAGCAGCCCTGGTTTGGTTCATGTTTTTCGACCAGAACAACATGATACAGCAATACCGCCATTCCAGAAAACTGCGTGAGTTCAGACAGGAAAAGGAATACTACCTGCAGGAGATCGCCCGCGACAGTGTTGATCTGGAAAAGCTTCGCAACAACCCTGCAGAGCTGGAGCGGTATGCCCGCGAGAAATACCTGATGAAAAGAGAGGGGGAGGATATCTTCATCATTCGCCGCTAAAAGCCATCCCCCCTTCCCTGAAGTTTTTCACCTTACCAGTTTTATTCCGGCAACGGCTACAGGGTCTATTGCACTACCATTCTCATGGAATGAGATCCCGAAAGCCCTGTCATGGTAACAAAATATACTCCCGGAGGTAATTTCCCCGGCGGCACAAGGTAGACTCTCAGAACCCCTCGCTCATCGGCATACTTGCGGTCGGACAGAATATGCCTTCCGTAAAAGTCAAGAATCTGAATGTCTATGGTTTCCTGCGGTCGAAGCCCCTGTGCTGCCATTTCAAAGGTATGACCCCAGTTGGGGTTGGGAAACAACTGCATGCTTACCCGCTGCTGCTCGCGGTAGTAAATACCGATGATGGGGCTGAAAGAAAAACTCCCGTCAAAGTCGGTTTGCATCAGCCGGTAATAGTTCATCCCTTGCAAGGGTTGTCTGTCGGGATACTGATAGCCGATCCTGTAGTTGCTGAACCCATAAGGGGCCTTACTGGCTATGTGAGCCAGCGGATGAAAGTTCTCCCCATCGGGGCTGCGCTCCAGCGTAAAATAGTCGTTGTTGATCTCTGTTGCCGTAACCCATTCAAGCATTACAGCATCAGAGCCCAGGAAAGCATCAAAGAAGATCAGCTCTATGGGCAGGGGCAGCAAAGGACTCTTGGATCCGAAGGTGAAAAACTTCTCTGCATTTTTTGCCGAAAAATCCATAGCCATACTGGTAGAAACAGCCTTTTCGGATGGATGATGTAAGAAACTGGCAGAAGGGTTGAAAACTCTTCTCCATTGGGTATTGTCCCAGTAAACGATGGCGATATTGTCGCTGAAGGCGGGTAACTGTTCGTTGATCTGGCTTTCGGGGCCATATCCAAGCTTGATGCGGGCATCTTGTGCCCCCGCCGGAGAGGCTACCCTCCAGTACTCACGTTGGCTCACATCGTGCAATCCGGGGATTTCCATCTCTTCGGCCGACATTCCCGCCAGGGAGGGATCTCCGAAAAAGTACTCTGCTACCCAATGTTTGTTGTCCGAGCCATGTCTGGGCGAAAGCAGGCTGATGGTTCTTCGCAGACCCTCTCTGCCAACCGGAAAATCGAAACTCTCCCCATTGTGAACTATATTGCGGCTCAGCGGGCCTTCCACAAAAGAAGCAGGATGAATAGTACCCAGGGGAGTTACATTGTCGAGCACCAGCATGGCCTCCAGGCTGCTTATAACCCGGGAGCCATTGAGCAGATGAAAGCGTGAACGCACTGTCTTAACCCCATTCTCCAGTATTATAGCCCCGGAAGGGTTGTCGATCTGCAGGTTTTCAAAGCTTCCCCCTCCCTCGAAAACACCTCTGACATGCTGAGGAATGGAGCCGGAAAACTCAACCGTATTGTTGGAGATAAAACCCGTGGGGGTATGGCGGTCGAAATCGCCTTTAAGCACCAGGGGGTGGCTGTGACGCAAATTGGTGCCAGCTTCCAAAACCAAATTGCCTGCCACGGTAAAACTTTCATTGGGCAAAGATTTCAGCCCACTGTTTCGGATGATCAGGTTTTGCACTGTTGTATATCGGTTGGTAAGGGTGTATTCAAGGTTGCCTCCATATACAATGGTGCTGCCGGGGGTGGAAAAGAATGCATCAAATTTTCCTGCAGGCAATAACCCCCTCTCCAGTGAAATGGTTCCACTACCTGATACCAGACCCAGATTATGCTGTGCTGTAGTACCCAGGGTCAGATTGCCCTGTATGCGGGTGATGTAGGAGCGGAGTTGGTCTTGTTCTATTGTAATGGTATGTCCAGGCATGATCTCTACAATATGGCCAAAAGGTCCGGTGGAGGGTACATCAGGCATATCTGCCTCGGCTTTTTGCCAAACGGATGGGTCTGTCCATACACCACTGCCAGTGGTAAAATAGGTGGGTACCTTAGCAGGAATATCCTCATCGTAGCCAGCAGTGTAGTATCCTCCCACATCCTGTGTAAGAGGCAGCAGGAACCGGAACTGGTTCAGGTGGGAGAAGAAATCCTCTGGTGCAAGCTTGGTCCAGCTGTCGCCCACCAGTCGCGCCGGAAGGTACTCAGAAGGATTTCCTTCTACAAGGTCCAATGAGAAGTATTCGAAAAGAAACTCCCCGGTGAAGTCACTCAAACCCGTACTCTCTGCCTGCCAGTAGTAGCGGAGCACTCTGTTGAGGTTGTAGTCGACCGTTGTAATATGCTGCTCGTTCACGGGCGACATGCTCACTCTGGCATTGGCTGCACTTTGGGTATAAGAGGCCACCACGGGTGTGTATTTCCCGGCCACACCCACCGGCCAGGTAAAGGTATGAGTGCCTGTGGCCAGTCTCTTTTCAAGTCCGGCCGCTTCAATACCTCCTGAGGTGGTTATCATTTTTCCGGCATGAAATGGAGCTCCCTCTATGTGGGAGTTTACCCCAAGGCTCAGCCGGTGGTTTTGTAGTTCAAGCACACCCGTTTGCAGCGAAAGATTGCCCTGCACACTTTGGCTGGCCAGCAATCGGGCCCCCTGGTTGTTGTTGAGCACAAGCCGGCCATAAGTTCCATTGCCGCTGAGCAACTGCAGGTTGCTGCCGTCAAGTATCAAACCGCCCAGGGTGCCCTGAGGCGAGGTAATGGTTGCATGGTTTACCACATGTGCGCGTGCTGTAATTGTATGTAAGCCATAATGGAGCTGCCCGCTCTCTACCACCAGCGAATCGGAAACGGTAATATTGGTAAATAGCTCCAGGCTGGTTTGCGGGTTTACGATAAGGTTAGAGAATTCTGCCGAACCGTGCAATTGCTGTTGGGTGCCCCTGAACCTTACCCGGGAGGCCTGGAAAGAGGCATTGCTGCCATAATTGAAAACATGTCCGCGTACCTCCAGGGGTAGTGTACCCATATGGAGGCTGTTGCCCGGATGGATATATAGTGTGTCTCTGATGGTAATGCTGTTGTTTTCTGCTTGCATCTGGGTAGATGGTCCGCGAATGATCACATTGGGCAATTCTGTTTTGGCATTTACCCCAATGGTATGATTGGCGGGTGTTGCAGTGCTGCCGATCACAATGCGGGCATCAGCAGAAAGGGAGGATACCCCCGGATCGAGATACAAGGCAGCCCGGGCGGCACTGGTCTGATTGCGTGCAATAACAAGGGTTCCGCCTTCCATGATAAATTCACTTCCGGGATTGAATACCTCAAATACAGCCCGGGAATTGTTGGGCACCATCCAGTACCCTGTTTCTACCACTCCACCACCCTGGTGGTATTTCAGCAGGCCTGCCTCCTGGCTTCCACTGGTGCTTCCACGGATCTGCGAACCCACACGAAGCAGTGCATTGTCGAAGATCTGCAAACGAGCAGTACCTCCTGAGGAATAATGAATGTAGGTGTTGTGAGCAGAACTGGGAGAGTAAAAATGAGCTTCACCCTGGTTTTCAAGGCGAAGAGTTCCGTCGAGAAATATGCCGGTGCCATCGCCCGAGGCATTGATTTTCCCTTGTCGTACAACCAATTGGGCTGCAGAGGGTATAGGGAATTCATTGTTTCCGGTAGTAAGAGCAACGTTGATCAGCAGATGGTTCAGCACCAGCCTGCCACTGTACAATTCCAGCGCCTTGGGTACTCCTGCACCGCTGGTGGGGCCGCCGAGGGTAAAGGGGATCTGGAATTCTACGGATGTTCCCACACTTTTTTCTATCACCAGACGATACAATTCCAGGGGTGTGGTGGTGTTGGTACCACTAAGCAGGGCCGGGTTGTTTCCGGTAAGATGCAAACGGACACGGCCATGATCCGCGCCAGTGAAGAGCCTTACGATGTTTGTCTGTTCAGCGGCATCCTGTATGTAATTGCCTGCAAGGTACATTTCGTGTATGGTTCCTCCTGTAGCAGGGTTTTCAACAAATATCCCCACTGAACCCCCTTGGGTGTAAAGATCGCCATCGATGCGAAGGCGGCGCGACGTACCTGAATTGGGAAAAATAAGGCGGGAGTTGGAATTGGTCGCGGCCATTCTGAGTGCAAGATTGCCTTTTACATGAATATCTCCATGGGTTCCTGCGTTGAGCCTCAGTCCGGCGGCACCCTGGATTTCAAGGTTGTAATTTACCGTAATGTCTTTGGGGAGGGTTGCCGTGCGGGCAGTGCTTCCCCAGCCATCGGGAATAAAGGTGAGGTTGGGCACTTCTGCCGGTATATTGTTGAGCGTTACATTGCCAAAGATCTCATAAAACTGATAGGAGAGGGGCTGGGCATTGAAATCGCCAAGATCCTTTCCGCTGTAATCCGGATCCATTTGCCTGTTGCGCATAGTGCCTTCACCCGATATGATATTGGTGTGCAATGCTGCATTCCCGGTAATGGTAAAGGTGGGGCGGAAGAAAAATCCGCTGCCCCAGGTGGTAGAGGCTGTAATGGGTTGTGGGTTGCCCGATGCATCCAGCATCCGGTTGAAGCGCAATTCGGCACAATAGGCCTGGTAGCCCGACTGAATCCTTATATTGTGCGGGTGGCCGGGATTTGTTTCATCCCATGGGTTGTAGCCGATGATCACAATATCTCCCCTGTTGGGGATACGGGTTGCAGAGGGGTTATTGGC
>JBKBSF010000001.1:178540-408299 GCA_046291875.1 Bacteroidales bacterium
CGGTGCCACAGGTGGGGCTTTTCCATGATGTCTTCATCGTTGTGGTGGGTTTTGAGCTGGCTGAGCATGGTCCAGGAATCCAGGCTGCCCCACAAACTTTGAGAGCTCTGTTCTCCCCTTTTTTTGGAGAAAAAGACCTCAATCTCACCGGCAAAACGGTTTTGGTGGGCTGCAGTGAATTCTCCATTCTCAAGAATTGCCGTACCTTCCGGATCGTTGTTTGTATTGGCATGTTCAAAGATCAGGTGCAGATGGTTGGCGTCGCCATCCCAGTCGATACTTCCTAATCTGTACTTGCGCTGAAAATCCACTACTTTCCCCTCGGTGTAATCCTCCTTAAAGTCATCAAATCCTCCGGGAAGATAAGCTGCAGGAAGATCAAGAAAATCGAACCGGGCGCGAATGTTGGGTAAGTCAGTAAAATCCTGGTGCCGAATCCTCCAATAGTATTGCAGTGCCGGTTCATCGTCGTTTGCCGGTTTTAGGGTGGCCAGCTCATTGTCTACACCGTTTACCTGTATAAATGCTGGTGAAGAGCCAAAGTTGCTGATCTCCACCTCAGCAGGGGTGTAGCGCAGGCCGTGGGATGTTTTGGTGTTTATCCCCAGTGGGAAAGAATAGTTTCCATTGTTATCGATCATTCGTGAAAGGCCCAGGTCGGAATGGTTGCCTGCAGTGAGTATCATTTTCTCCGTGCCGAACATCACTCCTGTGCTCGGGTCGTCGAAAAGTCTGCCATGTATCACCAGCCCACTTTTGCCAATATCCATAATCCCTTCCCTCATGTAAAGATCGCCGGTATGGAATCGGGTGGCACCCATGAATTGTGTTGTGGCTTCCACCATGATTCGTCCAAAGCGAGGCTCATTCAGGGCCGACAACTGCACCTGAAGGTTGGGATGTGCAAGGGCCAGGTAGCCCGAAGCATCCTCCATGCGCCCGATCCTATCCCTGTTTTCCAAAGCAACCCCGCTGGAGATGGCAATCATAAAGCCATTATAATCCAGTATCCCGTTGTGTACCTGCAGGCTTTTTCGGATAGCCAGCGGACTGGTTTGGGTGGTATGGTTCTGGATGTTGGCTGCAGGTCGTCCAGGGCTTACCAGCTGCAGGGTTTCGCTGTTCATTTTGTTGAGCACCAGGTTGTGGAATTGTAAGGCGCCCGCATGTATTGTGTTGGCAATCGTTACGATGGCATTGCCTGATCCGCCAAACCAGGTGGTATTGCCCAGGGAGCCATCGGGCGATGAAGGATGGTATCCTGCCGTAGAGATGCTGCTCTGGCCCAGGATAAAATGGCCGTCCACGAACAGATCATGGTAAGGGCCCACCGTGTTATGGTTAGAGGGATGAAACTGGATGCCATCATTGATGAAAAGGCTGTTGATTACCCTGAGTTCGCGGTGCAGCCGCACCGGATTTAGTGCACCTGTGCCGGTACCTGTGGTAGTAAGACGCAGGTTGTAAATGGGTGCTGATGAACGGATAAAGTAGTTGTTTCGAAGATTATCGCCAACCTCCCTTTCCATAATGATCTCTACCGTTCCACCGCTCACGCCTACGTTTTGAGGGGACAGGTCCAGCTCAAAGGCCCCTCCGGAGCCTATTCCATCCCAGATCCTTATGGTGCCCGCTTCCTGGATAAACACGTTGTCCTGCCCCAGCATGCTGAAGGTGCCTTTGGGAGCTTCCATAGCGGTGCCATTGTTGTCGCCCCGCAGGTTGAGCGTACCTCCTCTTATGTGCAGGGTGACCCGGTTGTTCTGGCTTGTGCCTCCTGCGCTGCGAAACTGGGCCGCATCGAGCTCTCCCCCTTCAATGAGGATATAAGGATTTCCCTGGGCCCACACAATGAGCCCTCCACTGCGGCGGGTGCTGTATCGCCCGGCTGTAATGCGAAAATTACCATAAAAGGAAGTAGATTGGATATTTCCCTGGAAATCGCCATTGCTATTGTTACCCATCGTCCCCGCTACTCCTCCGATCAGGGTTTGTTGCTGGCTGTCGGCAGTGCCGTATACCATGGCACCGTCGATCCACAAACCTCCGTTGGTGGGGATATAAAAGTCGGCGTTGGGATGGTTGCCCCCATCTCTGCCTTCGGTAAGCGTTGGGATGTGCACATTGGCTTTCAGGTGGAGGGTTCCGTTTTTGATCCAGAGGGCTTTCCGGATCTCAGGGTTAAATCCACCCCCTGTTCCCCTGAGGATATTGCTTCCGAAGAGGCGGAAATGGGCTTCGTTTTCGGTGGTTACCGTAAGCAGCCTGTCGGGATTGTTCCCCTTGTCGATCACAAGATGGTAGAAGTCGGTAGTGCCATAAAGGTCCATGGTATTGTTGGTGGCTCCTTTGAACCATACCACTGCAGCGCCGGTTTCCGGATGGGTTGTACCCAGATGTCCGTTGAGCTGGTCGTACACCGGGTGAGGCTGGTTGGTGAAAAGAGCAGTTCCCCTGTTGAGCAGGTTGCCCCATATTTCGATCTGGTTGTAGATCAGGTGATAGTTGTTGTCTGAGGGAACCCTGCTGCCAGCAGCAAGTCCTGCAAGCCCTGCAAGAACATAAGGTCCGCCCCCATTACCCAGTTGCAGGGCGCTGTTGTTGGTGTTGGCTGTACCCACTCTGAAATGACCCTGGGGTTCGATGGTCCAGTTTTTACGGATCACCAGCCAACGGCGGATGTCGGCCATGGGTTCGGGAGCTGTGTTGGAGTTGAGCTGAAGAGTTCCCCTTTGTATCCGGAGGTTTCCATTTAGGGTAAGGTTTTGCTCCAGAACTACCCGAACCAATGGGGTTTGCATATCTACTGCCATGTGGTTGAAGACATGGGAGGTGAGCAGATGGATGTCATGGTTGCCATAAAACTCTACCGTGCCTCCTGATTCGGCTATGAATGCGGAGGCATTGCCCCCGGGGAAGTTGTCGGCGCGCAGGCGCATGGTGCCCTGGCCGGTAATAACCGGAAAGTGATGCCCGCCGGTGCCCTGGAAATCCAACACTCCCTCCCTGATGTCGAGCAGGGCATTGGAGTAGTTGTCGTGGCGGATTACAATCCTTTTGCCTTGTGGAATAACCACCATGTCAAGGGCAGCGCTTGGGCTGGTAGCGGGTGTAAAGGATGAGGGGTTGGAGTAATCACCATCTGGCGAAAGGGTCCAGCTTGCGGGCTGATCCCAGTAACCCGCATTTCCTACAATTGCTTCAGCATAGGCATACCATATCCGGTTGTCGAGGGGAGCCAGGGTGTAATAGCCACTTACCAGGTGTTGTTCTTCCACCTCAAACCATACCCTGTTATTTGCAACTGTTGCAAAGGTGCCAGGCACATGGGTAAACATTTCAGTGGGCTGTGCCCGGTACAACAGGATATACACTTTGTTGGGGTCGGCCGTCATGGCTGCTTCGGCAAAGTCGAAACCCAGCGAAAGGGGAGTAGGCTGACCTGTATGTTGCAGGTACCAGACCCTTCTCCAGCGTTGTATTGCCCCGGAGGCCACATCAACGTCCCCCGAATAGATGCCATGATCGCTATTGTTGTGTGCGGCTAGCACAAAAGTGTTTTCTTTTGCCTGAAGGGCACCTTGATTGTCAGCCAGGTACAAGGCACCCCCGTTGCCTGAAGTGGCAGGGTGAAAATGGGTGCCCGTGGTGGTGCCCACCCCTGTAAGGTCGTGAGTAAACCCCGTATGAGCAAACAGACTGGGTCCGGAAAGTGAGATGTTGTAGCGTTTGGAAAGGTAATGGTCTACAATGCGCTGCTGCGCTTCGTTGAGAGATTGGGTATAGAGGATCAGCTCGGCAATGTCTCCCTGTAGGCCCTGGCTGCCGGTTTCACCATTTTTGCCCAGGTTAAACTGTACAATAGAAGGGCTTGAGGGGTTGCTGAAAGGCGATTGTACCTGCATGGAACCATTTACCCTGATGGAGGCACCCGTGTTGGTCAGCTGCAGGCTGTTGATGGAAAAGCCTGCCGCCGTGCCACCGGTGGAAACTTGCTGATGGCTACCCTGTATGAGCACCTGGGCATTGAAGTTGTGTGCCTGGTACTGGTACCGGAATTTTTCCGCACTTACAGAGGCAGATGTTTCGGCTGAGGCTGCCTCCAGAAAGGAGGGCTCGTTTTCTGCAAATTTTCTCACCATGATGCAATCATACCAGATGATATCCGCAGCACTGTTGGAACCAGTCAGGCCTATATAGCCCCAGGGACGGGCATTGCCTCCTCCAAAACTTCTTGTTTGAAAAGAAGGCCTTATTGTACCCTCTTCCCAAACTCTTACCAAGCCCTGTGTGCTGGAAGGAACGGTTACAGCCATTTCCATGTAATACCATTTGAGTAGATTCCAGTCTGAAGCATATCCATCACCCCAAGACCTTTTGTCATTCAGCAGCCGAAAACGATGTCCTTGATGATCCCTAAAAAGGAAATTGTATCCCTCGCCCGAAGCAAAATCCATATGCGAAGATACACCTGTACGGCTTGCATCCGCGTTGCCAAAAGCCTCCAACCACATGCGGGTATGCACCAACACCGGATAATCCACAACTCCCAGAGATTCTATGATCAATTTGTTGGGGTCATTTGTGCCGCCGGCCATTCTCAGCTGGTTTCCCTGTATGGACCAGGAACCATTTCCTCGTTTTATGTAATTAGCTTCCTGGGTGATGTCGGCAACATCAGCCCTGTTGAAGTCATCGTAAAAAACAAAGGTGGATTGAGGGTTGCTGGCAGAAACGGCTGCCGGGTTGCCATAGTACACAAAGATATCCTGGTTGGTGTTGAGGTTGCCGGAAACCCTTACCCAAACCTTTGCTGTTTGCTGGCCGGGGTTTCCTGATAGTTCTTCCACCCAATGGCTTAGCAGGGTTTCTCCATCGTTGGAGGTAAACCTCAGGTCATCGGGAAAAGAGGTGGCATTGTTGTCGAGGTGCAGGTTAAAATTCTGAGCACTGGCGTTTTGGCCAATGCTTAACAGAACCTGGTATTGAGTCCCCGCTCCGGCTTCACCTTTCAGTGTTATCCGTTTGCGGTACTGCCAATCGCCAAGCCAAGCCAGGGCGTGCATAAGGGTTCCGTTTCCAGTGCTGTTGTGCTGGCTAACTGTTATTAAAGAAAAATTCCCTGCATCGTAGGGCAGGGAAGAGGTTTGCAGAATCTGGGTGCCCTGAAAACGAACCACAGGGCGGTTGTTTATGATATTGATTGCCTGCACAGGGCGCAAAGCAGGTAGTGGTTGCTGGGCATGATGTGCATTGCCCGACCGGTCTGTCATGCTTGTAATCGAACTGCCCGACAACATCAGGTTCGATGCATCGTACCATGCCGTGAGCCTTGGTTGAGAATCAGACCCCGTTGCATTGCCAACCCCTCCGGGGCCTCCCTGAGAGAATACCAGGCCCGGCAAGAGCAAAGCGATGCAAAAAAATACCGGGAAAAAACTACGTGCGAAAATACCTGTAAGGTTCGAAGGGTTGTTGTGTGTTTTCATGGCAGTGTACTTGGATTACGATTGACAGCGTGCAAACCATACTACCGAAAAAGGTGGCGGGTGTTTGGCAAATCAATTGTGTTTTGGTCTTCTGTGCAATAGGCACCCAAAAATACAATTAATATCGACAAACGAAAATAAAAAACGGCTAAAGATGCATTTGGGGATTTTTCAGGCAGGGTCCACATTGATTTTTACCCGCACGGCTTTCCACTTAGGGTTTAAGGAGAACTCGTGCAGGATGGTTCGCAAAGTTTCTTTGCGCCGGATAAATCCTGCTTTTCGGTCGAGTTTTACCAGTATGTTCTTCAGGTACTGGGCCTTGATACGCGCCACCATAGGATATTCGGGCCCCAGTACCTTGTTTTCAGGGAATACTTTTCTGAGCAAAGTGGCCAGTACTTCTGAGGAGGTGTTTACCAGTGCAGGATCGGAGTGCATCAGCGTGATCTGTACCAGGCGATAAAAAGGAGGGTAATGGAAGTTGCGACGCTCCAGTATCTGGTTTTGGTACATCTCAAGGTAGTTGTTGTCGATCACCTGGCGGATCACAGCATGCCATGGATCCAGTGCCTGTATGATCACCTTGCCGCGTTCCTTTTTTCGTCCTGCACGGCCACTTACCTGCGCCATCATCTGGTAGGCCCTCTCGTGAGCCCTGAAATCGGGAAAGCCCAGCATGGTGTCGGCACTCAGAATACCCACTACTCCAACATTTTCGAAATCGAGCCCTTTGCTTACCATTTGGGTGCCTACCAGGATATCGATCCGTTTTTCTTCAAAATCGTGGATGATATTCTGGTACGCATTTTTGGCTCGCGTTGTGTCAAGATCCATCCGTTTAACCTTTGCGTCGGCAAAGAGCAGCGGGATTTCTTCCTCAATTTTTTCGGTGCCGAATCCTTTCAGGGCGATCCCCGTGGATCCGCAGCTCGGGCACTGGTTGTGCGGAGCAATGGCATAACCACAATAATGGCATTTAAGCTTGTTGATGTGCTTGTGGTACACCAGGCTCACATCGCACTGCGTACACATAGGAATGTAATTGCACTGATCGCACTCCATGCGAACAGAAAACCCTCTTCGGTTCTGAAAAAGGATCACCTGTTTCTGGTTTTCAAGCGCCTCTTGTATATGGGTAAAGAGCAGGGAGGAGAGATGCGATTTCATTTTTTTTTCGCGGGTCTCCTTTTTAATATCTGCCACAAGTACTTCGGGCATCTGCACACCTCCATGGCGTTGGGTCAATTCAACCAGGGTGTATTTTCCGCTCCGTGCATTGTAGTAGGATTCTACGGAAGGGGTTGCAGAGCCCAGCAAAATTTTTGCCTTACATCGCGAGGCAAGCCAAAGAGCAGCATCGCGGGCATGATAGCGCGGCGCAGGATCGTGTTGCTTGTACGAAGTTTCGTGCTCTTCGTCAACAATGATCAGCCCCAGTTTTTTCCATGGCAGAAACAGCGCAGAGCGTGGCCCCACCACCAGCTGATATTCAATGGTTCGATTTACCGACACAACACCCCCCAGGGCCAGGTTATTCCATACCTCGGTGCGCTCCATTTCATTGAACCTCGAATGGTATACCCCTGCTTTTTCTCCAAAATGGGCTTGTATGCGTTGAATAATTTGTGTGGTGAGGGCGATCTCGGGCAAAAGATACAACACCTGTTCCCCTCTTTCCAGTGTTTCGCGGATCAGCTGTATGTATATTTCAGTTTTTCCACTGGAAGTAACACCGTGGAGCAAAACACAATCTTTGTTTTCCCAGCCCTGGCGAATTTGTTTAAGGGCCTCCAGTTGTGCCGGACTAAATATAATTTTCTGCTCCTTTCCCTGCAGGTGGCTGAAACGGCTTACCTTATTTTTATACACCTCAAGCACCCCTTTTTTCACCAGAGCATCCAGAGGAGCTGAAGCATTTTTTACCCGTTTGCTGATTTCGCTTACGGCCACCTCCTTAAGCGTCCCCACATAGCGATTCGAAAGCCTTACCCACTCCATAAGCACCTCAAGTTGTTTGGGAGCCCTCCGCTCGGCTTCATCGAAGGCTTCTTTAAGCCTGGGTTCACTCTCCCATTCAGGATGCAGTCGTACATATTTCTCCATCTTCTGCCGGTAGGGGTTTTCCAGCTCCTCTTTAAGCAGCACTACCTCTTTGGACATCAGGTTGTTGATGAGCGGAAATACCTTTTGCAGACCCGTAATCTTGCTTACTTCCCCCAGCGAAAGGGTTTTCTGTATCTCCAATGCTTCGGCAATGAGGTATTCTCTTTCGTTGAGGATATCCGTATTGCCATCGAAGTCGGGGTTGAGGCAAATGCGTGTTTCGCTGGCCAGCTTCATGGCCGGTGGCAAGGCAGTATGCATTACTTCACCGGGAGTACACATGTAATAATCGGCAATCCATTCCCAGAAAATAAACTGGCTCTCTGATACCACGGGAGCCTCATCCAGAACCGACAGGATATAGCGTGCCTGGAATTCAGCGGGAGCTGTATGGTGAATCTTTCGTACCAGCCCGGCATAGATTTTCCGTGAGCCAAAAGGAACCACCACCCTTATGCCTGGTTGCATGGCATGGTTCATATCGGCAGGCACCCTGTAGGTAAAATAGCCCGGCAGGGGAAGTGGCAGAAGTATATCGGCAAATAGGGTTTCTTTCTCCATGGGAGGATTCGCTTGTTCCTGCAGGTAAAAGTAGAACAAATCGGGCATAAAAAAAACTGCATGCCTTTTGGAATGCAGTTTTAGCAAATGATTTGGAACAGTATTTTTTTAATCGCCCATACAGATGCCCACACCTCTGGCAGTTTTTACCAGGTCGGAAGAGGGGTCTACAAAGTTGTAATGGGCAATGGCCTCTTTGAAAGGAACCGATACAATGTTGGGGTGGCGGTAGGCTACCATCTCTCCAAACTTTCCTTCCAGCACCATTTCGAAGGCTCTTACACCAAATTGAGTTGCCAGTACACGGTCGTAGGCAATGGGTGTACCTCCACGCTGCAGGTGACCCAGCACCGTTTCGCGCATATCTGCCTGCAAACCGCCATCTTTGAGCTCTTTCATAAGCTTGGTGGCTACACCACCCAGTCTTACGTTTTTGTAGCCGGTTTCTGTACTTTCTTCATAGTACATATCGCCATCTTTGGGCTTGGCACCTTCGGCCACCACGATAATGGCAAAACCACGACCCTTGTTGAAGCGTTGGTAGATCCTTTCTACTACCTTGGGAATATCGTAGGGAATTTCGGGGATCAGGCATACATGAGCACCCCCCGCAACGGCAGAGTGCAGTGCAATCCATCCTGCATAGCGGCCCATCACCTCAAGGATCAGCACGCGGTTGTGGCTGTCGGCAGTGGTAACGAGTTTGTCTACGGCAGTGGTGGCTTCCTGCACGGCGGTTTGAAAACCGAAGGTAAAGTCGGTGGCAGAAAGGTCGTTGTCGATGGTTTTAGGAACCCCTATGACGTTCAACCCTTTTTCGAAAAGCTGCTGGGAGATGGACTGAGAACCATCGCCCCCGATATTGATTACAGCATCAACCCCCAGGTATTGCAGGCGACGCAACATTTCGTCGGAGCGATCGGCACTGCCCCATGATCCGTCCTGGTTTTTGATGGGCCATGCGAAGGGGCCGCCTTTATTGGTGGTGCCAATGATCGTGCCTCCTCTGATGTGGATTCCTCCTACTTTTTTCTCATCGAGTACAACGATCTCCTGGGGCTCGTTCAGAACTCCATCGAAGGCATTGATACTGCCTATCACTTCCCAGTTTTTCTCCTGTGATGCTCTCAGGGTTATGGCCCTGATTACTGCATTTAGTCCGGGGCAATCGCCGCCGCCGGTGGCAACTAAAACTCTTTTCTTCATCGTTCTTTACATTTTTTCTCAACAAAAAAGCAAAATTCAGCCAGTTTTGATCCTGGGTGAGATTTTGCCGGTCCTGTGTTTTATAGTATGTGTATTTGAAAAATCCCAAAGGGATATATTCAGCAAATCATCAGGTAAAATTCGGATTGTAATCGTTGAGGGAGGTATGCCAGATTTTGCGGGTGTTGCCGGGGTGAAGTCCCTTGTTGTAGGGTGAATTCCTGGCAAAATTTCCTGTACAAAAACTGAGATGAAAAAGGAAAAAGGAAAAATTTGCCGTGAAGGCAGAAAATGCGAAAGGAAAACCAACACAATTATGGAACGTTTTCATTTGCGAACAGTCAATGCATGTTATTTTCTGTACGGCAAATCTCCTTTTTTTCCTAAATCAGCTTGTTTCACAACAAGCATATCACCCTTAAATCCAGGAACACAACTTAGCTGTCAATAAGCGATGTCCCCAACGGATAAAAACACAACGTTTTTACCCAATTTATCAAAACACATGCAAAGGTAAAAAAATAATTGGTTTGCACTGCAGAAAAAGTATGTTAATTTTAGGTTAAGCCGGGTTTAAGCCTTGGTCGTTGTGGCTTTGACTCCTTTTTGGATCCGCTGTAGATTTTGTATCCCAGAAAGGTGCAATCGAGCTGCCCATTGAAAACCTGGTGTTTTTCAGAAGGTTTTAATCCGATCTTATGGGTGAGGGTTTTGTCGGGGCTTATGATCCAGGCATCGAAACCAGGGTAGTTGTGTTTGAAAGAGGTTCCGATTTTCTGATAAAACTCATGGATGTTTTCGTTTTCAAGTCGCACACCATAAGGGGGGTTAAGCACTAGCACACCCTGCGGATGGGAGGCTCTGGAGAGAAGAAAATCTCTCTTCTCAAGCCTGATTCGTCCCAGCAGACCTGCTTCCATAATGTTCTGGCGGGCTACAGCCATACTTTTGTTATTGATGTCGGAGGCCAGGATATCGGGGAAGGTGCTGGGCTGAGGGATTTGATTGGCCTGCAGGCGCAATTCTTCCCACAAGGGCTCATTGAAATCGGTCCAGTTGAGGAAGGAGAAATCTTTCCGAAAGGCTGCCGGAGCCATGTCCAATGCCATCATGGCTGCTTCAATACTGAAGGTGGCACTGCCGCACATGGGGTCGTAAAAGGGTTTTTGTTTGTCCCACCCGGTGAGCATGATCAGGCCGGCGGCCAGTACCTCGTTGAGAGGAGCCGGGCCTGTTTGTTTGCGATACCCCCTTTTGAACAAGGGCATGCCGCTACTGTCGAGCGAAACAGAACAATGTTGTTTGAAAATGTAAACGTTGAATTTGATGTCAGGGTTGGATACATCCACACTGGGGCGGGCATTGGCAGTATCGCGGAAGAAATCGACAATGGCATCTTTGGTGCGCTGTGCAAGGAAGTGGGTATTGTTGAAAACCGATTCGATGGCCACAGTAGAGATGGCAAAGCTGCGCGAAGGGTGGAAGATCTGATCCCATGCAAAAGATCGCAGAATATCGTAATATTCCTCCTGACTGTTGAAATCAAACTCAAAAACCGGCTTAAGGATACTCAGGGCACTGCGGCTCCATAGATTGGTCTTGTAAAGCAAACGCTGGTCGCCTTCGAAGGAGACCGCCCTTTTAACAGGCTGCACCTTTTGAGCTCCCAGTTGGGTGAGTTCGGCAGCCAGAACATTTTCCAAACCGGTAAAGGTTTTGGCTACCATTTTAAAAGTTTCTGTTTTCAAAAGAAGTGGGGTATTGTAGGGTTATTATTGAATTACACCATTGATGATAACCGTTTCAACTTTGTTGCTTCCATATGCATAGGGCATAAAGGCATAGGTAGGTATTCTTTTGGTGATGAACACGTTGGCTTTTTTGCCCAGGGAGATGGTGCCCAATTCGTGCTGCAGATCCATGGCATAGGCGCCATTGAGGGTGGCCGCGTTGATCACCTCCTCTGGCAGCATCTTCATTTTGATGCAGGCAATGGAGAGGATAAGCTGCATGTTTCCCGATGGAGACGATCCGGGGTTGTAGTCACTGGCAAGGGCCAGGGGAAGTCCGGCGTCGATCATCTTACGGGCGGGCGGATATTCCATTTCCAGAAAGAACGCTGCCCCGGGCAATAGGGTGGGCATGGTGTCGGAAGCCAGCAAGGCATCAATTTCTTCTTCACCGGTAAACTCCAGATGGTCTACCGAGAGGGCATTGTATTTTACACCCACCTGGATGCCTCCGCTGAAGTCGAGCTCGTTGGCATGTATCTTGGGGCGCAAGCCATGCTTCATGCCTGCCATCAGGATTCGGTCGGTCTCTTCAGGGGTGAAGAAGCCTCTGTCGCAAAACACATCAATATAGTCTGCCAGGTCCTCGCCAGCCACCTCGGGTATCATTTCGTTGATGATCAGATCCACGTATTCTCCCTGTCGGCCCTTGTATTCTGCCGGAACGGCATGTGCGCCCAGGAATGTTGATTTAATGGTAATGGGGCTGAGCTCCTTGAGTTTTCGAATTACCCGCAGCATTTTCATTTCGCTTTCGGTGGTAAGGCCATATCCGCTTTTGATCTCAACAGCGCCGGTGCCCAGCATCTTGATCTCCTGGAGCCTTTCCATTGCCTGCTCAACAAGCTGTAGTTCACTGGCTTGTTGCAAACGCCTGGCCGAATTCAGGATGCCTCCCCCTCTTTTTGCGATCTCTTCATAGGAGAGTCCGCGAATTTTGTCGATGTATTCAATTTCGCGGCTGCCATCGTATACAATATGGGTATGCGAATCGCAGAAAGATGGGAAAACCATTTTTCCGGTGGCGTCGATTTCTTTTACATCTTTGGCCGTGGCTGCATTGTAGATTTCGCTTTGGGTAAAGCTGTCCATCTTACCAAAAGCCCTGATGAGTCCGTTCTCAATAAAGAGAAATGCATTTTGCAAGGTTTGAAGGTCCGACATATCCTTGCCACTTACCTTTTCGCGGGCATCGTATTCTACCTGCACCAGTTCTTTGATGTTGCGAATGAGTATCTTCATTGTATCAGATCTTTATAGGATTTAAGGGTTATGGTGTTTCTCTGTTGGTCAACAAAGGTAGTAAAGATTTGTTTGGCAGCAGGGCCTGGGAGCAAAGCAATAAAAAAGCCTCCCGGTTGGGGGAGGCTTCCGTGTGGGTTTACTGTTTTTAGTTAGTTGAATGTAACGGTGTTGATGTCCACAGTGATTTCCTGCAAGCGTTTTGCCACCTCTTCTGTCATAGATTCTTGGTAGCGTCCGCCGATGTGTGTTGCCAGGAATTTTTCCATGGCCGCCACAAAGGCCATGTTGTTTACGGGGCGTGCAAAGCCGTGTCCTTCATCGGGGGCATTGAGGTATTCAACGGGGAAGCCACGGTCGCGCAGGGCAATGACAATCTGATCGGATTCTGCTTTTATGACCCTGGGGTCGTTCTGTCCCTGCACTACAAGCAGCGGAGCGACAATTTTATCGGCAGAATTTAAAGGCGATTGCCTTTCGAGCTGTGCTCTGCCCTCGGGTGTTGCGGGGTCGCCCATCCTAACGTAAAACGTTTTTAGGAATGCTTCCCAGTAAGGGGGAACAGAATTGATGAGTGTAATCAGGTTGGACGGGCCAACAAATGAAACGCCTGCAGCATACACATCAGGTGTAAAGGCCAGTCCTGCCAGTGTGGCATAGCCCCCATAAGATCCACCAAAAATGGCAACTCGTTCAGGATCAGCAATTCCCTGGTCGATGAGGTGTTTCACACCCCAGGTGATGTCGTCTTGCATAAGGTCGCCCCATTGCTTGTTGCCTGCATTGAGGAATGCTTTTCCAAAACCGGTAGAGCCGCGGAAATTTGGCAAAAGCACGGCATATCCTCTGTTGGCCAGAAACTGGGCATAGGCATTATATCCCCAGTAGTCGCGGGCCCATGGGCCACCATGGGGTACTACTACCAGAGGAAGGTCCTGGTTGCCAAAGCCTTTGGGCAAAACCAGGTAGGCTTGTATCTCCAATCCGTCGGACGATGGATAAGTGATACTGGTCATGGGTGCCAGATGTTCTGTGGGTAGATTGGGGCGTGGGCTGTACTGGTAGGTGAGTGCTCCGGTCTGGGTGTTGAAGAGGTACACACTTCCCGGATCGGTGTCAGACCAGGCGCTAACCAGCCACAGATTTTCGTCGGTGGTTGCGTTGAAGAAGCTGATTTCCACATTTCCCAGTTTGCTTTTTACCGTATTGAAGTGGTTTTCGAAGGCAGCGTTTTTAAAATATCGACGTGTAAAGGCATCGGTATAGGAGGTGAAAAGCACCTCGAGGGTTTTATCGGAAATGGCCAGGCCTCCGAAGTCGGCGCGGTTTTCCGGGTCTTTTTCCACAAACTCCATGGTTCCGGTTTCAATATCCATGAGGTACAGTTGCAGCAGGTTTACATCGTTGCCCACGTTGGAAACCATATAGAAATGCCGGTTGTCGGGTTTGAAAACTGAGGGATACGCTGTTTCCAGTACTGTCCAGGAGTAGAGCAGGGTCTCGCCCTGCGGGTCGATACGATAAAGCTCGTTGGTGCCGTCCTGTCGCGAGCGACTGGCCATACGCAGATGGTCGGCGTGGTCGAAGATCCAGGAGGTATACCGGTTGGTGTTTTCGCGGATCTTGATGAGTTCGCCGGTGGATATTTTCATGCTGTACAGATCGTGCCAGGCACGGTCGCGGTTGTTCAGACCCACAAACATGAGGTCGTGGTCGTTGCGCGAGATATGGAAAATCTGAGCCCTTACCCCTTCCATTTGGGTAATGTTTCGTGCCTCGGGCACCACCCCTTCGGCTGCCTGGGTGGGGTCGACGGCCAGGATGTTGAAGTTTTCATCGCCGCCCTTGTCCATCACATATAGCAGGTACCTGCCATCGCGCGACCAGAAATAGGAAGAAACCGGGCGTGCGGTTTCTTTTGTAACCGGCAGGGCATCTTCAAAGGGAGCTTCCAGGGGTTTGATCCAAATGTTGCGGGTGCCGTTGTAGGGACGCAAAAAGGAAATCCAGGCACCGTCGGGTGAGAGCCGGCCTCCTGAAATTTCGGGGTCATCAAAAAACACCTCGCGATCTATGAGCGGGGGCACTTCTTCTTTCTTGTGCATATCACACGCGTTTAAAGCAATTGTGGCCAGCAGGGCCAATACAAAAATATTTGTTTTCATGTTTTGTGTATTTTGGGTTAAGGGTTTGAAAATCATAAAGGTATTAAAAATATTTCTTCCCTATCGTAATTTATTGAAAACAATTCGTTCGGAATGGTATGTAGGGGATTGTTTGCTGTTTCTCAAAAGCGAAAGCCACCATCGGCGGCTCTGTGGCGCTGATGGTGGCTCTGGCAAATACTGCAGGGGTGTTTACTGCTTGTAGACCACTGCATTGATATGCATTCCGGCGCCTACTGAAGCAAAAATAATGATGTCGTCGGTTTGGATAGAATGAGGGGGGAGGTTGCCTTTCAAAACCATATCATAAAGCGTAGGCACGGTGGCTACCGAGCTGTTGCCCAATTCGTAGATGTTCATGGGCATTACATCCATCACCTCCTGTCGCAGGCCATATTGTTTGTAGAACCGTTTGATGATGGCTTCATCCATCTTTTCATTGGCCTGGTGGATCAGAATCTTTTTCACCTGCTCCACAGGGATATCGGTTTTGTCGAGGGCGGCCTTAATGGCGGCAGGTACGTTGCTGATGGAGTATTCGTAGATTTTGCGTCCGTGCATTTTGATGTAGCGTATGCGCGGATCGCTCTCAGGGGCGTTTGATTTGCCCAGGTAAAGGTAATACGCCTCATCCATGGCATGGGTAACGGTGGCTGAGGAAAGGATTCCCCTTTTATGGTCTTCTTCGCGGGCTTCCACAATGGCAGCCCCGGCGCCATCGGAGAAAATCATGGTGTCGCGGTCATAATTATCTACCACCCGCGAGAGGGTTTCGGAACCAATCACCAGGCAGCGTTTTGCCAACCCCGATTTGATATAGGCGTCGGCCTGTATTATGCCCTGCACCCATCCGGGGCAACCGAAAAGAATGTCGTAGGCTACGCAGGCCGGGTTTTTAATGCCCAGCAGATGTTTTACCCGGGCGGCAAGGCAGGGAAGAATGTCGGTCTGGATCGTATCTTTGATAACATCCCCGAAGTTGTGCGCCAGGATAATCTGATCGATGGTTTCTGGATCGATACCTGCATTGTTGATGGCTTCGCGAGCTGCATGGGCAGCAATATCGGAGTTGGACAGGTCCTTTTCTATCCAGCGGCGTTCGGCAATGCCCGTTATGTCTTTAAACTTGCTTACTACTTCTTCT
Source organism: Bacteroidales bacterium (assembly GCA_046291875.1). Taxonomy (GTDB): domain Bacteria; phylum Bacteroidota; class Bacteroidia; order Bacteroidales; family UBA7960; genus SKVR01. The sequence goes on from JBKBSF010000001.1 coordinate 194,244, forward strand.
CCCGGGCGGTCGATGGCGGTGTGATCTTTCTCAAAAAAGGTGTGATTGACAAAATCGCTGTTTTTTACCACAACGGTGGGAATGTAACTACCTGTTCCGGTAATTACGGTGTTTAGATGCTTCATGTGATAATGATTTGGTTTCAGAGATCCTTTTTTCCAAAAAATGGTTTTGCTGTCAGCCTGCAAATGTAGTAATTATTTCAACAACCGTTTAAATGCTTGTTTTAAAGTAAGGCCCTTGTATAATCATGCCAGCAACCCTCTCCCTTCGTATGTTGAAGGTTTGCTTTTAATTGTGGATTTTCCGCTATTGAGGCTAAGTATTTTGCAATAAAAACGATAATTTATTTTCTGCATAGAAATACTTGCAAAGATTACGTGAAATACGGAAACCCACCAACTCCAATTCTGTTATATTTGATGCGATTAATCCAACATATGTTTAACTATTAACTCGCATCAAAATGATTGAATCTAAAGCTTTTTTCGATAGTGCTACCGGAGCGGCTATTGGGCATTTTCAGGGTTTTCTGAGCACTGAAAAGTTTAAAACAATTGCTGAAGAGCTGCACACATTGCGCAAAACATACAGTTCCAGCAAGCAACTCAACAATATTGAGAACATGAAAGTACTTACCCCCGAAGTACAGCAATGGCTTAATGAAGTTTGGTTTCCCAAAGCCAAGCAAACGGGTTTGAAATACTTTGCCTTTGTCGTTCCCAAGGATGTGTTTGGTAAAGTGAGTATGGAAAACGCCAACAAAACAGCGAAAGATACCTTTGGTATTGAGATCAATTATTTTCAGACAGAAGCTGACGCGAAAGCCTGGTTAAAGTCAAAGTAATACATCGGCCCCAGACAAGGTTTTGTGGCCAGGGAAGCTACAAAACCTTGTTTTCTTTGGCGGGGCCTGGTCAAACCCACAACATGGCCCCGCAATTCCGGGGTAAACAAACTTATTCGACTGGTGATTAGGGGATTAAAGGGGGAAATGCACCAACACATCACCTAAAAACCAACACAACGATGCAACCCCAAAACCATCCCCATTCTTCACAATCCGAAAACCGGAATGATTGTTCGTCAGCAGCCCCTGGCTGTGCATGCATGGAAAACCACCCTGCAGACACTGCAGCGCAGGCCCCAACAGCGACGGTAAACCCCGGATTGATGTTTCATTTTGCCCCTGCCGATACGCAGCGCGAACAGATTGCGCAAATCACAGGAAAATATCCTGTACGTATAAGCCCTTATCTCGAGAAACTTCTACAAACATCAGAAGCCCTACGTCTGCAGTATCTTCCGCACCCCGACGAGCTTTCTACCTACGGTACTGCCACACCCTTTGAGGAAGGTAAAAAAGCTTCCGGCACCTACGGGCTTGAGCGACTTTATCGCGACAGAGTTCTGATCACACCTCACTTCGATTGCCCGGCCTACTGCAGATTTTGCTATAAAAAGAGCAGGGTTATGCGAAATAAGCCCAACATGACCTATGCTGAGATCGATCAGGTAGCACTTGAGGTGGGCCAGATGACCCAGGTGCGCGGAGCATTGATCACCGGAGGCGATCCCATGATGGATCCTGCAAAACTGTTTTATCTTCTCGATAAACTGGATCAACTGCCCAATATCAATGAGATACGCATTGGAACAAGAGGATTGCTTACTATGCCCCATGTTTTTACAGACGAGATCTGTCAAAAGATTGCAAGTTACAACCGTCGGGATTTTCAAAACCCCTTGAACAGCCAGGATCTAGCCATAAATGTTCATTTTAATCATCCTGATGAGCTTACCCCAGAGGTACTTGAGGCATGCTACAGGCTCACCTCCAGAGGAGTAAAACTGCGCAACCAGACTGTTTTGCTAAAGGGGATCAACGACACTACCGAAACCATGGGGCATTTGTTTCAGTTGCTGCTTCGCAACGGCATCATCCCTTATTACATGAACCATTGCATGCCCGTGGAAGGGAGCGATTATCTGCGCACCTCAGTGGCAAAAGGGCTGGCCATTTACAGACATTTGTGCACAGAGTCTTCCACTGCAATCCCTCACTATGTGTATGCTCCTTCCGGAGGTAAGGTACATGTGGGCCCCGATACCCAATTTGATTACGAGTATCGTAACGGGCTCAGGCTTATCAGGGTAGAAATGCCATACAAGGCTGATGAATTCAGGCAAATTACCCGAAAAGACCTCCCTTCCGGCCACTGGGAAAACCATGAAGGATGTATTGGGGGCTATTATATTGATGGATGGGATGACTGATGCCCTCAGGGTTTTGTTGCACAGTGCAAAGAATGCTTGTTTCTTTGTACTGTGCTTTTATTTTACACCATGCATTTAGTGATTTATGAAACGAGCCATGACAAAAAATTTGACACACACGCGGATGATTATAATTCGCAGCCTCGCAAAACATGCAGTCAGGGTATTGTTGGCGAGTTCCATCTGACCATTAAAAATCAAATTATAAACAGATGAAAAAACTTACCATCAACCTGGGTGTTCAGGGGGATAAATCGCCGGGCGAATACATTCGAATTGCAGTTGCAGCCGAGGAATATGGTTTCGATACTATCTATGTGTACGACGATCTGTTGTACTATCCTTCCTTCCCGATTTTGATTACCATGGCGCAGCATACGCGGCGCATTGGTCTGGGAGCCTGCCTGCTCAACGGGTTCTACCGCCATCCGGCCGTAGTGGTATCCAACTATGCCTACCTGCACCGTATCATCGGGCAGCGGGCTGCACTGGGGCTGGGCAGGGGTGCCTTTTTCGACCTTTTGGGTATGGATACTTCCGAAGAGCATACCCGCAAAGGATTTGCTGAAACCCTTGGGCTGGTTCATCATTTGTTGTATGGCAACAAAACACCCTACACCGGAGAATTCTTTAAAAGCACTGAAAAAGCGTTTCTGAAAGTTCCGGCCCCGGAGGTACCTCGTATTGTTACCGCCACCTGGAATACTCATATGGCCAGACTTGCCGGAACCTTTGGCACTCACCTGCAGATTGCCGAAGTGTGGCATCAGGATTACATGCAGAAACTTTATGATGCCTGGCAGGAAGGGATGCAGGAAAGCGGAATACAAGCCCCAGGGGATTTCTCTATAGGGGGAATGATCTGTATGGGTAAAAGCGAACGCGAAGCACTGGACAAAGCACGAAAAACAGTAGCCATATACTTGCCCTATCTGCAATCCATCCTGAAGAACCATGCAATTGACCCGGACTCTGCACTGGTGCAACGCATATCACAGCTTTCCAAAGAAGGGAAAATGGATGAAGCCGCCCGGTTGATGCCCGACCATTTTGTAAAGGCATTGTCGCTGGCCGGCACACCCGACCAACTGGCTGAGCGTATTAACCAGCTAAGGCAAAAGGTTTTCTTTACAGGGCTTTTGCTTTCCCCTCCCTATGGCACCTTCAATTCCATAGAGCAAAACATTGAGTTTATAAGAAATGAGTTGATCAGCAGGCTGTAAAGCCAGAACGTGTTGGTCGTGAATGGCGAAACCGTCATTTGCGAAAGAATAACCCCTGCACCCCAATCATTATTATTGGGGATTGCAGGGGTTTTTTAGTACAATAATACACAACAAATAGGGATTTTCTGATTGTTAAGTCCATCCTAATTTTGCAAATGCAAATGGCTCCCCATATGCATGTGCGTTGCTTGCAATGTTGAGATTCTTTAGACACTAACCCATAACACAAACAATAGGATGCGCAAAACATATTTATTTTTAGTTTTTATTCTGTGGGCATGTATCCTGTCTGCCCAGCTTCATCACAGAGTTGTAACAGGCTATGTTATAGACCACAACAACGACGAACCTTTGCCTGGTGTAAGTATTCAGGTACTGGGCACTACCGACGGGGTTGTTACCGACCTGGAGGGTCGGTTTCACTTGCAAACCTTTGAGGGTCAAATGTTGCAATTTTCTTTTTTGGGATACAAAACACAAGAGATTATTGTTTCCAAATTACAAGCTCCATTGTTGGTTCGGATGGAGAGTGAGGCTTTTCAGATGGCAGAGGTTGTGGTAGTAGCAGCCATGGGTCTTGCACGTCCATCGCGCGAAATAGGTGGCGGCGCACAGGTGGTTAGCAATCGCGATCTGAACCAGGGCAAAGGAGTGGATCCATTAACAGGGCTCACCGCCAGGGTAAGCGGGTTGAGGATAAACATGTATGACAGCAAGGTAGATCCTAATGTAAAAGTAGTAATGAGGGGAACCCGTTCTCTGAGTGGCAACAATGAACCCCTTTTTGTGGTAGATGGTGTTCCGGTACCCGAAATTAGCAGGCTTAATCCTAATGATATTGAGGATATTACCGTACTTAAAGGTGCCAATGCTGCTGCACTTTATGGTTCAGAAGGGGTAAACGGAGCACTAATGATAAGGACACGGCGCGGAGAACGAGGCCGGGGAAGAATTCATTTTTCGCATACAACAGGGTTTTCGCAAGTGTACCAGCTGCCTGAAGCCCAGAATAAGTTTGGACAGGGTAGTGGCGGGGTGTATAGTCCAACCGAATTTCAATCCTGGGGCCCTGCCTTCGATGGTACTATGAAGCCTTTGGGAGGCCTGTTGCCTGATGGTTCTCAGTTGGAAGTGCTTTATGCAGCACCCCAGAATGATGTCCGTAGAGAGCTCTTTCAAATTGCATCAAGGGTGCAAAACAACCTGTCTTTTTCGGGAGGAGATCAAAACTCACTCTATTATCTTTCGTTGCAGCACATACAGGCACAAGGTATAATACCGGGCGATGAAAGCCAGCGCACAGGAGCAAGGTTCAATGGTAGCCGCAAGTTTGGAAAGCTTACCAGTGCTTATACGTTGCAATATGCTTTTACACAGAACAACACCACTCCTGATGGACCCTGGGTTAGCCTTTATCAAATGCCTGCCAATTTCCCTCTTGAACAGATGAAAAACTGGCAGGATATAAATGCCCCGGGCAATCCTCATAACTTCTTTACTGATCGCAATTCCAATCCCTATTTCCAGATCGACAACCAGCGCAATAAACTAGATCACCAGATGCTTAACAGCAGTGTTCAGTTCGATTATCCATTAAGTTCGTTTGTGGATGTCACTTATCGGGCCGGGCTGTATAATTCATTGCAGGAAACCCGCAACACCGTGGGGAAGTTCCAGGCCACCGGACGCAGAAATGTAAATGGTAGTGTGAGTGATGGTTTTGCAAATTTCAGGAGGGTAAACAGCGATGTGCTGCTTACACTCAAATACCAGCAAGGTAACATAAACACCCGATTGGTGCTGGGCAACAACCTGCGTGCCGATGATACCAAACAAACCGCTATAGGAAGCTCCAATCTCTTGCTTCCCGAATTGTATAACCCCGGCTCACGTGTTGGCGAACTCAATGGTAGCGCTGCCATTACCCAATACCGGCAGGTTGCAGTTTACGGAGAAGGGCTGGTAGCGTACAACAATCTATTGTTTCTGACCCTTACCGGCCGCAATGAGTGGGTTTCGGTTCTGAGCAAGCAAAACAGATCCTATTTCTATCCAGGAGTAAGTACCTCTTTTGTTTTCAGCGAGGCTTTTGATGGTCTGGATGACCTTGTTTCCTTCGGGAAAGTATTCGCATCCTACAATAAAACCGGTAATGTGAACCTACGCCCCTATGCACTGAATAACTTCTACACTCAATCGTTGGGCTTTCCTTATGGCAACCTGGTGGGTTTCCTGCCTTCATCCACCTATCCCAATCCCGATATTGAACCCGAATTTGTAACCTCCTTCGAAATGGGAACACAGCTGAGCTTTTGGGATCATCGTCTGCATCTGGAGGCAAGCTATGTTTACTCAGACTCACGTGGCCAGATCTTCAACGCTACAACCTCTTCTGCAACAGGCTATAACCGCGCTGTTGTAAATGCCGGAAGGCTTACCAATAATATAGTGGAGTTGAACCTCGCAGGCGATGTAATAAGAAAAACAAATCTGCGATGGAATATGGCTTTCAACCTGTCGCATATTCGAAATGAGGTAAAGGAGTTGTTTGAGGGGTTGGAAACATTCTCAATTTTTCGTCAGTCATATGCAACAGTGGGCAAACCTTATCCGAGCCTTCATGTGGCCGACTATGCCCGCGACTCTCAGGGGCGGGTAATTGTGGATGCAACCACAGGACATCCTCTGCCTGCCAGCGAGCTAACTTACCTGGGAACCATGGTGCCACCATGGCAAATGGGATTGGGTTCACAGATAACCTGGAAAAACCTGACCCTTGCAATGCACTTTGATTGCCGCTTGGGGGGCTGGATGTATTCAGAGGTGGCCAATCGAATGATACAGAATGGTACTCACCCCATGACGGTAGAGTATGGCCGTCAGCCCTTCGTATTCCCCAATTCAGTAATAGAAGTTTCTCCGGGTGTTTTTGAGCCCAATACCTCTGTACTAACCCAGGGTGGGGGCGATGCTGCTTTCTGGAATAACCATGTGGCGCAATACCATATCAATTTTGCTGCTCCCGGCGATTTTCTCAAACTGCGCGAATTGGCAATTACTTTCAATATTCCTCGTAATTGGCTTAGCAACACTTCTTTTATAAGAAATGCATCGGTTGGGGTTCTGGCAAACAATGTATTCCTTATTACCCATAAAGACAATGACCTGGGTGATCCGGAGTACCTATATAATAACACCGATGGTTATTACAGCTGGAGGCAGGTACCGCCTTACCGGACCCTCTCTTTCAATGTTAACGTATCCTTTTAATGGGCCGAAATACTTCTCCTACAACTTTGAACTACATAAAGAAATTGATTATGGAACGACTGAAAAAATACACATTGCTTATACTTTTGCCCTTGTTTGCTGCCTGCAATGATTTTCTGGATGTAAACAACAACCCCAATGCACCGGTATCGGAAAATCTTGCCCTGTCTGCCAAGCTGCCCGCAGCACAGGTATATACTGCACAAATGGAGTCCGTAATGCTTAACCAGCTGGGTGCTTTTTGGGGAGGATACTGGGGTGCTGTTAGCGAAGCCATTACACGCTTTCGCAAAGAAAGCACCTACAACGGCCTTTCGATAATGGCCAACAGAGATGGTATACATATCTGGGAAAATGGCTATGCCGCTTTGATGTACTACCAGCTCATACGCGAGCAAGCCCTGCAGGAATCGGAGGGCTTTTACCTGGGAATAGCGCAGATTATGCAGGGGTGGCATTTTTTAAGGTTGGTTGATGTATATGGCGACATCCCCTTCGATGAAGCCCTGCAAGGAACTCGTTTTCCAGAGCCTGCCTACGAAGATGGAGAGATTGTATACCAAAAGAGTGTTGAACTGATCACTCTGGGGATGCGGGAAATTGCCAATGCTTCTACTACGCCCGGTGCCAGCGATGTGATGTTTGGCGGCCAGAAAGAAAAGTGGCTTAGGTTTGGCAATACAATAAAGCTTCGCGCATTGATTCGGCAAAGCGAAAAGGGCGATCCTGAATGGATTCAGAATCAGATAGATCTGATTCTGGAGGAGGGTAGTGGCTTTTTACAAACTCATCAGCACGCAACTGTGCAACCTGGCTATCTGAATGTGGCGGGAAAAACCAATCCTTTTTGGGTTTCATATTACAAAAATATTGAAGGAGTTTGGGTTTCCAACTACCTGGATATTAGTCCCACACAATTTGTTGTCGAGGCATATGCCCAAAGGCAGGATCCGCGCCTGGTGCAACTATATCTTCCCGCTCAGGGACATGGTTCTCAACGGGGAGTTTTGTTTGGCAATCCAGATGCATCAGTAGAGTATAACCGTGCCAACACCTCCACTCTGCTTGGACCCGGTGAAAACGGTGGGCTGCCTGCCGGATTGCTCAAATCGCCGGGCCAACCTGTCGTGCTTATGGGAGGTTTCGAAAGCATGTTTTTACAGGCAGAAGCGGCGCTTAGGGGTTGGTTGCCCTTAAATGCCCAAGACCTCTATTATGAGGGTATTGCCTCTTCGTTTCAATACCTTGGAGTGAATGACCCCCAACTGCTTCAGCAATACCTTGAAAACGACCTGGTGGTATTTGATCAATCCCTGGAGCAATTGATCAAGCAAAAATGGTTGGCCCTCAATAGCATCAACAGCATTGAAGCATGGAACGATTTTAGGCGTTTGGGATTGCCTCAGATACCCAATTCTTTGTCAGCACCCACATCTCTTGCACGGCCACAACGCCTGATGTATCCTGAGAGCGAGGTGCAAAGCAACGGGCGCCAGGTTGCTCTGCGCAACATTACTGATATTACCACTGCAAAAGTGTGGTGGATGCCTTGACAAAGGCAGTCAAACCTATCTCTAAACTAATACTATCAGGTATATTTTTTATGTGGAAAAAAGTTCGAAACGTTTTCAGGATTATACACCTCTGGTTGGGTGTAGCAAGCTCATTGGTGCTTACCATAGTATGTCTTACCGGAACACTATATGTTTTTCAGGAGGAGGTAGTACGTTGGCTCAATTATGACAGATTTTATAGTCAAGCTGATGTACAGAGTACCAGAATACCTCTTGAAGAACTACAGCAAGCTGTAGAACAAAACGCAGGAGGCACACCGCGTTTTGTAAGCATTCCTGCACAAGCCGGTCGAAAAATCATTTTTAACGTAATGCGTGAAGGTGATGGACGAAGGGGCTCCCAGTTTATGGCAGACCCCTGGACCGGCGAAGTGGAAGAAATGGGCCGGTTGCGCGGGCAGGAATTCTTTTCAACTGTGCTTCGGTTGCACAGGTGGCTGCTGCTCGACACCAGCGTTGGTAGGCCTATTGTTGGTTGGAGCACCATCATCATGACAATACTTATCTTATCAGGGATTGTGGTTTGGGTGCCCCGGCAGGTTGAGAACTGGAAAAACGGCTTGAAGATAAAATGGAATGCTCGCGCCAAACGGCTCAACTTTGATCTGCACCGTGCGCTTGGTATCTATGCTGCCATTTTTATTCTGATTATGTCACTTACCGGACCTTTCTGGTCTTTCAGCTGGTATAGATCTGGCTATTTTAAAGTGTTGGGTGTAGAAGCACCGGTGCGCGGAGGGCAACAGGGGCATCAACAACAACGCCAGGGCGGGCAGCGCGAAGAAAGAAACCGGGGCGGCGACCCGACAACACTGCAGCTGGCAGACTTTTCGCTGGAGCACTATATGCTGATGGTAGATTCTGTATTGGCCTACAAGGGCGATGTGCGCATTGGAATTCCTGCGCCCAACGACCCAATCATGCATATTGCCAAAAATAAAACCGGCTTTTTTGCACCGGCGGGCAGCGATCGTGTCAGTATAAACAGAGTTTCCGGCAACGTTGAAAATATTGAGAGATTTTCTGACCGCAAACTTAATGAGCAAATTGCCTTCTCTGTGAAAGCACTCCACACCGGTGAAATATTGGGCATGTTTAGCAAGATTCTTTATTTCATTGCCGCACTTATTGCCACCAGCCTGCCCGTTACCGGTGTTATCATATGGGCCGGAAAGCTGAGAACTAAGAATTAAGCCTTTACTGGTCTTTGCCAGTTGCCCCGTTTTTTGCACTGTCGGGCTTAGATGTTTTGTTTCTGACATCCTTTAAACCCACAGTACAAAAGGTGGGGGGATTTAGGTCGGTTATATATTTGCCCATTCACGACTCAGGTGGATCGGCTTTTTAGCTGTTTACCCCACTCGCCTGTCTACTCCAGGTCGTCTGATGTGGAACAAGAATAACCCTAAAAGCACTTTCTTACCCCCAACTACCCAGGCAACCCTTGTATAGAATCATTCTAAATTTCACAAATTTTAACTCCACCCCCCCCATGTAATTTTTTATGTTATATTTGACCATGGCAAACATATAAGCCGATAAGGCTATGATGGGTGCCTGAATGCTTTGCTGGCGAAGCCGGGGTGTTTTATTCTGAAAAAACAACAGCAAGAGGACTGAGTTAGGCGAAGCAAAATCAAAGGTAAAAAACCTGGAAGAAAAAAGGGGGCGGGAAACCGCGATCTCGAAAAAAAACATTTCCCACCCCGGCCTCTTCCTCAAAAAGGAAAGGAGGTGCAACGGCAAAGATAAGCAAATTTGAATACGTGCAGTTGGTGCAACTGCGCCCTTGACAGGATATACAGGGCACTTACAAAAGAAGTGTATGTTTTTAAAAACTGTAGTATGAAAAAGAAAATTCTATCTCAATTGATGATTTTAAGTTTTGCCTTTGCCGGATTGTTTTTGGTGGGGAATAATGTGTTTGCGGATCCCGCAGTGCTTATGCCTCCGGATGATCAGAGTGGCGGCGCTGGGATAATATGCCCTGGTACGGATCGAAACTGGGGCGATTGTATGTTCTGCATTAGAACGATCGTATACAATCCTTTATATGGATATATGTATTGCTATCACTGCGAATTTAGCGGTTGGATGGAGGATCATTGTCCTTATTCTTGCTCAGAAGGCTGTATGTCACATTAAAACTATAAAGGGTAGGCTTTTTTAAACCTAAACCTACCCTTCATTTAAAAATCTAAAGAGCTAAGTTGTTATGAAATACATGTGCTTGCTGTTTTCTGTAGCAATATTTTTTCTGAACAGTTGCATAAGAGAAACAGAAACAAATCCCTTGTCTATCTCTGTTGATGTGGAAAAAAAGAACAACAATGTTTCTTTTTTCGATCTTTTTGATTCTGTTGAAGTAATTTATTTGGAAACAAACCAAGATTGTATGATAAACCAGCCAACAAGATCAATTTATCAAGAGGGTGCTTATTATATTTTCGACAGACCTCAAAAGGCGATTTTTGTGTTTGATAATACCGGTAACTTTCTGTTCAAGATTCATAATGTTGGAAACGGCCCTGGAGAGTACCATCAGCTTGTTGATTTTGAGATAAATAATTTTACAAATAGTATTGATTTATTAACACCTTTTGGGCAAGTGTTAAAATATGATTTAAGTAGTGGGGTTTTTCTGTATTCATATCAGTTGCCGGAAAGTGTTAGAGCAGTTCATTTCTTTAAAAGCATTTCACCGGAAACAACTGTCTTTTATCAAAAATTTGAAAACAGGAAACTCTTGTTTTATTCACTGAAAGAGCAAACCATTGTAAGTGAACAACATGAATTGCCCTATTATGTTAGCAGATATTTGCCCAGAGCCTTTAATTGGCATCCCTTTCATCGGGTAAATGGTAGTTTACGTTTGTTTGAGGATTTTTCAAGAACCATCTATGATTTGGAACAAGATACCATAACTCCTTATTTAAGCTGGGATTTTGGGAAATATAATTTTAACTATGGGTCTCTTAAAGTAAACATGGACCCTCAATATTATGAGGATTACCTGAATGATAATTCTCTGATACACATTCTGTCGACATACATTGAGAATGACTCAATAATCATAACACAGTTTTTTTGGCATAAATCCTTTTATAGTTTGATATATAAAAAAGGGGAAGAAGAATATTTACTCATGGATGGTTTTACAGAAGGCGTAAAGTTTCCTTCCTATCCATTTTTACAAGAAGAAGGATTGTGTGCTGTAGTTCAACCTTGGCATATAGGAGCATTTCTTCCTGAAGAGATAATTAAGTCAATGGGTATTCCCAAGTGCCTTAACACAGAATGCAATCCAGTAATTCTTAAATACAATTTTTTAAATAGTTCGCATTCTCTTTTTTGATAGCAGGATACTGAATAGGAAACTGAAGCACAATTGTTCTTTCGCATTAAAAACAGGTCTGCAGTATTATCCATTTGCAAGAAAGCCTAATTCTTTACATAATCGCTATTACGAGAGTATTACCTGTAAATTGAAGAATTTCGCAACCCCATAATCGATAATACATTTTTAGGCGGATGCATGTTTGAGTGCAAATCTATTGTTATTCTTGATCGATCTGGTATTTAGTATTTTGCACAACAAAATTGTGAAAACCATTAAACGCATGAAAATCAATTTTAATCTCCTACTGGTTCTTTTATCACCCTCTCTAGCTGGCTCTGCTTAAGGGTAAAACAAACCAGCGAAAAAATTTATAGAGCCGATACTCAAATCAAAGCCATGGAAAGGGAGTTGAGTATAAGTAAATACCAACTCGAAATACTGCAAGAGGCCCTTGTACTCCCACTCGTCTGACGACTCCAGGTCGTCTGACGAGTAATAAGTTTGCAGCGGCTGTATAGGTTTACCCCACTCGCCTGTCTACTCCAGGTCGTCTGATGTGGAACCAGAATAACCCCAAAAGCACTTTCTTACCCACAGTCACACAGTCAACCCTTGTATAGAACCATTCTAAATTTCACAAATTTTAACTCCACCCCCGCCATGTAATTTTTTATGTTATATTTGACCATGGCAAACATATAAGCCGATAAGGCTATGATGCGGGCCTGGATGCTTTGCTGGCGAAGCCGGGTTGTTTTATTCTGAAAAAACTACAGCAAGAGGACTGAGTTTGGCGAAGCAAAATCAAAGGTAAAAAACCTGGAAGAAAAAGGGGGCGGGAAACCGCAAGCGACTAAACTGCATTTCCCACCCCGGCCTCTTCCTTTAATAAAAAGGAGGTGCAACGGCAAAGATAAGCAAATTTAAATTCGTGCAGTTGATGCAACTGCGCCCTTGACAGGATATACAGGGCACATACAAAAGAAGTGTATGTTTTTAAAAACTGTAGTATGAAAAAGAAAATTCTATCTCAATTGATAATTTTAAGTTTTGCCTTTGCCGGGTTGTTTTTGGTGGGGAATAATTTATACGGAAAACCCAATAAGGACAATGAATACCGCTCCTTGACAAGTCGATCGAACTGTGCAGGTCAGCGCGGAATAGAAAGAACTGATGCCGCGGGAAACTGTTTTTGTCTCCACGATCCAGAACCTGACAGTGGAAACACATGTGGGACAGCCGACTCGTTAACCCCCGTTGGTCCTCGAGCCTAAAAAAGCTCTATAGCTAATAAAATGGAGCAATCGAAAGAGGTTGCTCCGTTGTGTCCCTTTTAATAAAAATATACTGCAAGAATAATTTTGTAGTTCATCATCTAAAAGTTTCAGAATGAACAAAAAGAAAACTTACAAACCTTGCCCAATGGTAATCAATAATGTTGAAGATTATTGTCTCTTTTGGTTGCTATGTTTTATTACAGCAATCTGTATGTCTGGTTGTAACTCTCGCGCAGACATGGGTTTAGACCGAATTGAAATAAAAAAATCAATAGAAACCCCTGCTATTTCTGGTTTGCTTTCTGAATATTTCAATGAGGTACATTATGTAGTACTCGAAACAACTCAAGATGCACTTTTGCATGGTGTGAGTAAAGTTTTGTTTCATGATGGTCATTTTTTTATTTCTGACAACAGAAATGTTTATCAGTATGATAAGAAAGGTAGTTTTATAAGGCAATTTGGCAGGTTAGGTCATGGGCCGGGGGAGTATTCTGGCATGATCAGGTTTACAATTGACCCTGTAAATGAAGAAGTATTGATTTTTAGTATTCGCACTCACACTATGCATGCCTACTGCATGAAGGACGGGGGGATTTTGTATGAGAAAGAGTATTCGTTCCTACTATCGGATTTTACACATTTTAAAGATGGGGAAATTCTGGTGTTTACGCGTGAATTCAATAAAGACCTAGCCAATTTCACAGCCAATGAAGTTTATAAACTATCCCCAAAGCGTGAAATACAGGATTCAATTTCAAATGCATTACGTTACAATATTGAGCATTTTTCAATGGGATACGCAAACATTTTTACATCAGACAGCGGAGTGTATTACTTGTATAATTATCGAGATACACTTTATTTTATTGATCATTTCTATGAGAGAGTACCCAAAGCTAAATTTGTTCTTGACAATCAGCTTTCCGTTAATACTTTGGATATTAGTCCGGTTCCTGGTCAAATACAACACAAGGATTTTTTGTGGATTTCAAATATTATTTGCAATAAAGATTATTGCTTTATTACTGCCAGAAAAGGATTTGCCTATGATCATGAAGAGAATTTTTCATTTCTGGTGTATAATTTTGCTGAAGAAACAACCCTTCATGTGCACTCTCTCATCAATAATCTTGACTATGGATTGCCGTTTTGGCCGCGATGGTATTTTAATGAGTATTGGATAGGTTTTTATTATGCGCATGAGATACTTAACTATGTTAGCAATTCTGGCAGCGCAAGAAAGGGAAGTGTTATCGATAATATTGCAGAAAAAATCAACGTAAATGACAATCCTGTTTTGGTATTAGTAAAATAAACGGCTATTTTGCAATCGATTAATTTGTGTTTGTTGCATGTAATGTCAGGTAATTAAAAAGGGTTGGTCAACTCATATATAAGAGCTTGTTTTATTCTGTTGGCTTCCATCGTAAGCTTTTTATCAGTTTTTCAGCAAACTCAATTAATGATTCTAAGTTTTGCCTTTGCCGGATTGTTTTTGGTGGGTAATAATGTGTTTGCGGATCCTGATCCTACGGTGCCTGTGCCCCCCGACGATCAGTCTGGAGGTGGAGGGATTACCTGTCATGCAGAGGCTTTAATTGGGCGAACCAATGTTTGTTATCGGAAAAAAAGTGGTTGGAATATACCTATTGACCGTCAATGTACCTGGACAGGTTTTATGAGAGATACATGTTATATCTGCTGTTAAACACCTCGTGGGCCGTTAAACACTGATCTCCACCATCTCCCTTTTATCCTAATGTTTTTTAAATGTAATAGTCTTACACTATGACTCCTAAAAAAAAGAAAAGAATTTGTTCTCTCAGTCAAAGTTTAATTTGCTTATTCGGTATTGTAAATTTACTTTCCTGCAACCCCATTGACGATTCATCAGCAACAAACCTTGCCCAAAAAGACCAGATATCTGTTTTTGAAATTTTTTCTGAGGTTGAGGTTGTGAAACTTGAGACCTCTGAAAGCAATATGATTAGCCAGATAAGAAAAGTCGAATATTATGATTCGCACTACTATATTCTTGATCAATTTTCTCAGCAGATTTTTTGCTTCGATGAACAAGGGCGTTTTGTATTTAAAATTGACTCAAAGGGCAATGGGCCGGGCGAGTACAATCATGTTGCAGATTTCTCGATAGACAAAAGAAACAGGCAACTTGTATTGTTGGATCCTGCTTTTCAAAGAGTTCATTTTTTTTGTCTCAAGGGAAACTATCTTTCATCTCATGGTATTAATACCGATAAGGTGCTTGGGCTGCGTAGAGCATATTCCTTGCAGGATTCTGTTTTGTTGCTCATTTCATTAACCCACGAGAGATTGCAATTCTATTCAATGAAGCAAGAAAAGGTCCTGTATGCTTATTTTAATTACAAGGTTCCTTCAACACTCCATTCGTTCGACAACTTTATTGATGTGAGTTTTTTGGGGGATAAAATACTTTTTTTAGCGCCCTTAAGCCGTGAAATAGTGGATGTTTCGTCCTTGTATCCAGAACCTCATTTTACGTGGTGCTTTGGATCGAACAATAATTCAGATCAGCAAATAAACCGTTTAATTGAGTTGATCAATGTTAAACAAGAAATTCCCGAATATATCAACTATCCGTTTCAGGCTGTGGGTAAGGGTAAAATACTTCATCATCATATTATGAAATCATTTGAAAATGAGCGTTTTCGGATCGCCTCAGTAGAGTTTGATAATGGTTTTAAGTTTGTTGTAATGGATAAAGCCGAAGGAATAACCATTGTTTTTGATTCTTTTTCAGAAGGTTTTCTGGTGCCTTTTGAGTTTATGCAATCCGACAGGGCAATCATATTTTACATACCAGAGTTTGATGCCAGCGATATAGAGAAAATTCAAGATGTTGAAGTGCAGGAGTATTTTTTGACCCGAAACCTAAAACTCTATTCTCCAGAGATACTTAAAGAGGATTGCAGAAAAATCATTGAAACTCACAACCCCATGACCGACAACCCTTTTCTGGTAGTTTACAAATTCAAAGAATAGCATTTGTTATGAAAGTTAATATAAGTCTCGTTCTGTCCATTATTTTCATCGCCCTCTCCATCTGGCTTAGCTTTTCTACCCCCACTCGTCTGACGACTCCAAGTCGTCTGACGAGTAATAAGTTTTCAGCAGCAGTAAAGTTTTACCCTACTAGTCCAACGATTCCTACCCGTTTTACGACTAAGCTGTCGAGCGAATAGTGAAAATATTCTTTAATTAGCGACATGTCATAATATTTTTTCTTATTTTGTGTTAAATTACATATGAACCAATGCTGCCCTTTATGTTCAGGTTCCATTCTCTCCCTTTTGCCCTTTGGGTTATCCTATCATTAGGGCTCTCTGTATGCCTATGCTCTTGCTCCGGCTCCGCCGAAGGCCATGATGCGGATGAGCAAGCCGTTGCTTCTGCTTCTGCCGAATTTGTAACAGAGGTAGATATTATGGTATTACAACCTGCAACCTTTCATCTGGAGCTTGTAAGCAACGGGCGGTTGTATGCCCGGCGCAAGTCGCGTATTTCTTTTCCTCTTTCTGAGGAGGTAAGAGAATTGCATATCCGCAACGGACAATCGGTGCAAGCCGGCCAGTTGATGGCGGTGTTATGCGACAAAAACCTGCTGCGCAGGCTACACCAGGCGCAGCTGCGCTTTGCCCGGGCCAAACTCGACATGGAAGATTTACTGCTGGGAAGGGGCTTTTCTCTTGCCGACAGCCTTAGGGTGCCCCCCCAGGTATGGCAAATGGCCGGTGTGCGCTCAGGCTACAGCGAAGCATTGCTCGAATTGCAAAACATTGAAGCCGACCTGGCCCAAACCCGCATCCGTGCCCCCTTTGCCGGAGTAGTAGCCGGGGTAGATGTGCAGGTGTATGAACAGGTGGGCATAGGCAAAGAGCTGTGTACCCTGATTGATCCTTCTGATTTCCTGGTTCGATTTCCGGTTATGGAAAACGAAATGGCACGTGTGGGTAAGGATGCACCGGTGGAGATCATCCCTTTTGCAACCCCCGAAAAATCGTGGCAGGGCCGCATACAAAGCATCAACCCCCAGGTGGATGACAATGGCAGGGTAGAGGTTACAGCACTGGTATCCGATACACGTGGACTTATGGAAGGGATGAATGTAAGGGTGCTGATAAAAAGCCCTGAGCCCTCCCAGCTGATGGTGCCCAGAACGGCGGTGCTTTACCGCGACAACCTGGAGGTGCTTTTCAAATACACGCAAGGCAAAGCCGAATGGACCTATGTAAACGTGGTACACCAAAACAGCACCCATTTCAGTGTAAGGGCCAACCCCGATCGGGTGGCCAGCCTTCAGGCGGGCGATACGGTGATTGTTTCGGGCAATGCCAATCTTGCCCATGGTTCGCTGGTAACGCTCAAGAGCAGGTAATATGGTAGCATTTCTGATCAAGCGACCGGTAGCTGTAACCATGGTATTGCTGGGTGTGCTCATCCTGGGCCTGGTAGCTGCTACCTATCTGCCGGTGTCGCTGGTGCCCGATGTGGATATTCCGCGCATCAGCGTGCAGGTGAGTGCCCCCGATTATTCGGCCCGCGAACTGGAAAGCCGCGTTATGGAGCGCCTGCGTATGTACCTGATGCAGGTAAACGGCCTGCGCGATATCAAAACCGAAAGCCGCGATGGAGGCGGGATGGTGAGCATGGAGTTTGCCTTTGGCACCTCCATCGACCTGGCCTATATTGAGGTAAACGAACAGGTGGATAAGGCCACTGCCACCCTGCCACGCGACCTGGCACGTCCTGCAGTGGTAAAGGCCAGTGCCAGCGATATCCCGGTGTTCTACCTGGATGTTCATTTCTGCCCCAAAGGCCAGCTCACATCATCAACAGCAAGTGATTTTCTGCAGCTGAGTGCTTTTGCCGACGAAATCATCCGCCGCCGCCTGGAGCAGATACCACAGGTAGCCATGGCCGATATGAGCGGAAGGTTGTTTCCGGAGATTGTCATTATGCCCCGCATGGATATGTTGCAGGCCATGGGCTTATCGCCACAGATAATTGAGAGTACACTCAGGGCCAGCAATGTGAGCCTGGGCAATATCATGATCCGCGATAAGCAATACCAGTACAATGTGCGGGTGGGCTCGCCCCTTATGGAAGCGGCAGATATCGGCAATCTGTGGCTCAACCATGAAGGCCGGCTGTGGCAGCTGAAAGACCTGTGCACCATAGAAAGCCGCCCTCAGGAGGCAGAGGGCATGGTGCACTCGCAGGGGCAAAGGGCCATCAGTATGGCCATTATCAAACAGGCCGATGCCCGCATGCAGGATTTGAAAAAGGAACTCAATACAATGATCGGTATTTTCAGGGAAGATTACCCCCACCTGCAGTTTACCGTGTACCGCGATCAAACCTCATTGCTCGATTATACCCTTGACAATCTCAGGCAAACCCTTATACTGGGTGCCATACTCGCCTTTGTGGTGATGTTTTTGTTTCTGCGCGACAGACGCTCCCCCTGGCTCATCGTCATTTCGGTGCCGGCAGCTATTGTGGTGTCGTTGCTTTTTTTCTTCCTGGCAGGCATTTCTCTCAATATTGTTTCTCTGTCGGGCCTTATTCTGTGCATCGGTATGATGATCGACAATTCCATCATCGTTATTGATAATATAACCCGGTACCGTGGGCAGGGAGTACCTCTGCACGAGGCATGTGTAAAGGGTACCAATGAGGTATTCAGGCCCCTGCTCAGTTCGGTGCTTACCACCTGCTCGGTGTTTATACCCCTCATCTTTCTGGGGGGGCTGCCCGGCGCCCTGTTTTTCGACCAGGCCATGGCTGTAACCATAGGCTTGCTGGTTTCGCTTGTTATTGCCATTACACTCATTCCTGTATATTACCATCTGCTGTTTCAATCGCAGGCAACCGCTCAGGATCTCGCTGGCCATCAAAACAGAAAAAGATGGAGCTATCAAAGGCTGTACGATGCGGGTTTTCGCTTTACCATGCGCCGGCAAATAGTGGTATGGGCTCTGTTTGCCGGGCTGCTCATCAGTGTGCCGTTGCTTGCCGGCTACATTGACAAAGAGCAGCTTCCGGCGGTAAAGAGAGAAGCCACCTTGCTATGGATAGATTGGAATGAGCATATCCATGTGGATGAAAACCACCGGCGTGTAGCACAGATGCTTGCTACCCTCAGTGAGGATCTGCTGCATGTTACGGTGCAATCGGGCCGGCAGCAGTTTCTGATGGAAAACCTGCACAACAGCAGCCGCCGGCAAAGCCTGTTGTATCTGCAAACCCCCTCGGGCAGCCATCTGCAGGCCGTTGAAACCCAGGCTGCCAGGTTTCTGGAGCAGTATTATCCCGGAGCGCTGTTTCGCTTCGAGGATGAGGGAAACCTTTTCGATCAGGTTTTTGCGGCCCGCCAGGCACCTCTTGAGCTAAGGTTGCGCCCGCTGCAGGCTTACGGAACTCAGCTTATTGGCCATCTGCAATCAGCCCTGGGCACCCTCGATGTGTCTCTAGCAGACTTCACGGCAGAACCCCTGCCCCTGCAAGAGGTGTTTATACTGCAACCCAACCTGCAACTGATGGCGCTTCACCGGGTTGATATGGCATCGCTGCACCAGGTCCTTTCGAGGGTTTTTAATGAGAACCAGGTGATTGCCCTCATGGACAACCGCAATACCATTCCGGTAAAGCTGGGGTCAACACAAACGGATATACAGCAAATATTGCGAAATGAACGTGTTGCCAACCGGCACGGTGTAGATATACCTCTGTCGTTGTTGCTCACCCAAACCCGTGGTGCTGAGCTGCAAACCATTACCGCGGGGCTGGAGGGCGAGTATTTTCCTGTGGCGATGGATGCCACCCGCAGGCAGTACCAGCAAATGCGCCCCGCGGTCGATGAGCTGTTGAGGCAGGATGGACTGTTTGAGGCCTCCTGGTCCGGAAGCATCTTCTCCCAGGCCGAGCTGATACAGGAGCTTTTACTCATTGGCACTGTTGCCCTTTTGCTGCTTTTTCTGATCCTGGCAGCCCAGTTTGAGTCGTTGCGCCTGCCTTTTATCGTTTTGCTGGAAGTGCCCATTGCCATGGCCGGTGCACTCATCATGCTGGTAGTGTTCAATGCCACCCTCAATGTAATGTCCATGATTGGGCTGGTGGTAATGTCGGGCATCATCATCAACGACAGCATCCTGAAGATCGATACCATCATCCGCCTGCGTGCCGGGGGCATGCCCCTGATGCGGGCACTGCATACCGCTGGGCACTACCGCCTCAAACCCATACTAATGACCAGTATTACCACCATCTTTGCCCTTTTGCCCTTTCTGTTCATCACCGGGCTGGGCGGCGAACTGCAAAAACCCCTCGCCCTCACCGTAATGGGAGGACTGGGACTGGGCACTCTGGTGAGTTTGTATTTTGTGCCGCTAATTTACTACCTTTTAGAAATAAGAATGAAGAATGGAGAATGAGTGTCTGATACTCGTCAGACGACTTCAAGTCGTCAGACGAGTTGAATCAGCCCTACTGGTCAGACGACTTCAAGTCGTCAGACGAGTTAAATTAGCCCTACTGGTCTGACTATTGAGAGTCGTCTGACCAGTTTGAAATAAATACATGAAAAAGAAAACCAAAACACCAATTGATGCATTTCGAGCAAGGTCATATCTACCACATATTTAATCAGGGAAACAATAGGCAAAAGATATTCTTTGACAAAGAAAACTATTTGTACTTCCTTAAGAAAGTGCATGCTCACATTAAACCATTTGCCGATATCCTCGCGTGGTGTCTCATGCCCAATCATTTTCATTTAATGGTTTTTATTCGTGAAACTACTCGTCTGGTGAATTTAGATGAAGAAACTGATACTACTCGTCAGACGACTTCAAGTCGTCAGACGAGTTTAAAGGACGAAAGTATTTCAAAGCAACTAACAAGGTCAATTGCTAATATGCTTTCATCCTACACCCGTGCAATAAATAAGCAGCAGAACTCTTCAGGTTCTCTTTTCAGGCCAAAGACAAAAGCCATATGCCTTACCAGGATTGATAAGATTTCAAAAGCCTGGTATGTGTCCCATGGAGTTATTAATATTAACTTTCATGTTCCTGAGAAGCAATACCCGAATGTTTGTTTTAACTACATTTTATTTAACCCGGTTAAGTCAGGTATCGTGAAAAGAAATGAAGACTGGGAATATAGTTCATTTCCCGATATGATTGATTTACGTGATGGCAAGTTAATTTCGAAAGAAAGAATAGGTGAGCTTGGTTTGGAGGTTATTGCTGAACCTTAGCACTACTTGGTAGCAAGTCAAACTCCCTATTCGTCTTAATACTCGTCTGACGACTTAGAGTCGTCTGACGAGTTCAAAATAAAATTTAAAAAAATGCGCCCCTTCCCCATCATCATCGTCTTCACTGCCCTCATGCTTGTGGGGTTGGTGCTGATACCCTCACTGGGAGTACAGCTGCATCCTTCGGCTACCCTGCCTTCTATGCGCATCTCCTTTTCGTGGCAGGAGGTGCCGGCCATCAGTGTGGAGCGGGAGGTAACCTCCATTATTGAAGGGAGTTTGGCTACGCTGGCCGGCGTGGAGGAGATCCAATCGGTATCGTCGCGGGGGCGCGGACATATCGATATCCGTTTTAAAAAAGGGGTGGACCTGGAGATGGCACGGTTCGAGATTGCCTCGCGCATACGACGACTGTATCCTGGTTTTCCCGATGGGGTGAGCTACCCGCAGGTATCTGTGAGCCGGGCGGTGGGCCGGAATACCCCCATGCTTACCTATACTGTGGTTGCCCCCGAATCATCGCACATCATTGCCGGTTACCTTGAGAATTATATTCTGCCCCGTATTTCGCAAATCAACGGCGTAGACCAGATCCATTTCTTCGGGGTAAACCCGCAGGAGTTTCAACTGATCTACGATACACAAAAGATGGAAATACTGGGGATTACTTCCTCACAGCTGGCCAAGGCTTTGCAGGAACACTTTGGCGAAAGCTACCTGGGTATGGGCACACCCGACCGCCGCGATACACAGGTGAAGATACCGGTGGTTTTGCGTTCGCCAACCGATGCAGAAAACATCTGGCAGCATATTGTGGTAGGGCAGGCGGGCGACAGGCTGGTTTTTCTGGAAGATGTTGTACAGATTAGGTTGGTGGAAACCCAGGCACGCAGCTATTACCGTATAAACGGGCAAAGCACACTCATGATGACCGTGCAGGCCGCACAGGGTGCCAACCAGATCAGGCTGGCCGGCCAGGTGCGCAAAACCATGGAACTGCTGGAGCAGCAAATGCCCCGGGGCTGGCAGATAATCCTCACCTACGATGATACTGCCTTTATCCGCAAAGATCTGCGTAGGGTGGGGTACAGAATGCTACTCTCGTTTGCCATCCTTATGGTGTTTGTTTTACTGGTGTCGCGCCGGATAAAGTACCTGCTGCTGATCAGTATTACTGTAGTGGCCAATTTGTTGCTGGCGGTGGTGTGGTACCATTTGTTTAGAATAGAAATACACCTTTATTCCCTGGCAGGCATTACCGTTTCCTTTGGCATCATCATCGACAACAGCATTGTAATGATTGAGCATATCCGTCATCAGGGCAACAAAAAGGTTTTCCTGGCTATACTTGCGGCCACTTTTACTACGCTGGGGTCTTTGTCGGTAATCTTTCTGCTGGGCAGTCAGCAGCAGGCCCAGCTGTCGGATTTCGCCGCTGTGGTGCTGGTAAATCTTGCCCTCTCCTTGCTCATAGCCTGGTTTTTTATCCCTGCATTGCTCACAAAGGTCCGCATCGATACCCTTACACGCAGGCAATCGTTCAAAGGTTTGCGCCGTAAGGCCAGGGCCGGCAGGTTCTATTTCCGAACCATTACTCTTATCCGAAGATTTCGATGGGCCATGCTTCTCTTACTGATCCTTGGATTTGGGGTGCCGGTACATTTGCTCCCCACCAAAGCAGAGGGGGAAGGCAGGGCAGCCAGAATCTACAATGCCACCATTGGCAGTAATTTTTACCAGCGAAAACTCAAACCCCCGGCAGAAAAGTTTTTGGGAGGCTCTTTCAGGCTGTTCTCCAGGTTTGTGTTCGAACGCTCCTTTTTTACCGATCCTGAGAGGACCACCCTTTACGTTCGAGGGCAAATGCCCGATGGGGCCACCATCCAGCAGCTCAATGAGGCTGTGTTGCAAATGGAACATTTCCTTGAGGGTTTTCCTCAGATCGAACAATACCAGTCGCGTGTAACATCTCCTGATAACAGTATGATCACCATCCTTTTCAAGCCCCAGTACGACAGGGGTAGCTTCCCTCATGTTCTGCAAAGCCAGATCATACGCAAGGCCATCAGCATTGGAGGTGCCGAGTGGAATGTGTGGGGCGTAGGGCAAGGCTTCAGCAATGTGCTGCGAGGCGGCGGTGGAAGCAGCCATATCATCCTGGAGGGTTACAATTATGATATGCTATACCGGTATGCCGAATTGCTTATTGAAAAAGCCCGTGTAAACCCCAGGGTAAACAGTCCCAGGATCACAGGGGGCGATCCCTGGCGTAGCATTACAAGGATGGAGTTTTTTCTGCAACCCCATTACACGCAATTGGCGCTGCACAAACTCACGCTGGCCGACGTTTTTGGTGCGCTCAATGAGAAAGTTATGTACCGCCATGGCCCGTCGGTCTTTCACCAGAACAAGCCTTTCCCCCTAAGGCTCATTGCCGATAACCATCTTAGCTACACTGTTTGGGATATGGAAAACCTGCCGCTGCTGATTGCCGGCAGCCACTACAAAACCGGCGGATTGATAAGCCTGGAGAAACGGGCCATGGGCAACGACATCTTCAAATACAACCAGGAGTACCGCCTTACGGTAAACTACAACTTCCTGGGCCCCCATTTGCTGGAAGAGAGAGTGCGCAACCAACTCATTGACGAGATGAACGGGTTGCTGCCAATGGGCTACAGGGCAAGGGCACAGCAATGGAGCTGGCAGGACGAGAAAAAACAACCCTATCTGCTCATTTTCCTGGTAATTGTAATTATCTTTTTTGTATGCGCCATCCTGCTTGAGTCGCTTTTGCAGCCCCTGGCTGTAATTGGGCTTATTCCGGTTTCCTTTGCCGGATTGTTTCTTACCTTTTACCTGTTTGAGCTTAACTTCGACCAGGGAGGTTGGGCTGCCTTTATTTTACTGAGCGGACTGGCCGTAAATGCCGGGTTGTATATCCTCAACGATTTCAACAACTTCCGAAACAGTCATTCGGGCCGCACTCCGCAACAACTCTACCTGAGAGCCTTTCGGTACAAAATAACCCCGGTTTTACTCACCATCAGCTCTACGGTGATCGGGCTGATCCCCTTTGTAGCAGGGCAGCGCGAGCCCTTTTGGTTTGCTTTTGCTGCCGGTACCATGGGCGGGCTGGTGTTTTCTTTGCTGGGCGTGTTCTTCTTTTTTCCGGTGTTTTTGAGATTGGGAGCCAAAGCAGGTAAAAGTAAACCTGCTCGTTTGACGACTTAAAGTCGTCTGACGAGTTGAAATCATGTCGCACCACCTGTCAGCCGAATAACTTATTTCATAATTTGCATCCATAATAGAAGTATTAGTCATTTAGTTTGCATTTAAAAAAGAAACTATTTATCTTTGCTGTTATGATAAGCAAAAGAGAAATATCCCAAATCATAGCTGATCAACAATCATTAGGCTTTAAACCCGATGATTTGCCTCGATTGGAATCCACTTTTCCTGACAAGGAGATAGTAGTGATTTCAGGCATCCGGAGGTGCGGAAAATCAACGTTGCTCCATGAAATCAGGGAGACCAATGCCGAAAAAGACTATTACTTTAACTTTGATGATGAGCGACTGGTAAATTTTCAGGTAGATGACTTTCAGTTGTTATACGAGGTTTTTATAGAACTTTTCGGAAAACAAAACACCTTTTATTTTGATGAAATTCAGAATATTTCCGGTTGGGAGCGATTTGTAAGACGGCTTCACGATTACAACAACAAGGTTTATATTACAGGTTCCAATGCATCTATGCTCAGCCGTGAGTTGGGAACCCATCTTACAGGCCGGTATTACAGGCAGGAACTCTTCCCTTTTTCTTTTCCGGAGTTTTTGAAGTATAAGGGCAATACATTGCCCGGTAAAACCTTGCTTAGTACTGAGGAAAAGGTAGCGCTGCACAGTAAGTTTCTTGATTATTTTACCTCGGGGGGCTTTCCGGCATATGTAAAATCAGGTAACAAGCAGTATCTTACATCTCTTTATGAAAGCATTGTTTACCGTGATGTAATGGTGCGAAATGGGCTTACTCTTGAAAAGGAGATACTTGAACTGGTTCATTTTGTTGCAAGCAATACTTCCAGGCTGATTTCTTACAATAGCCTCACGAAAGTTATCGGGGTTAAGAACGCCACAACAGTCAAAAACTACCTGAGTTTTCTTGAGAATACCTACCTGATTTTCCTTGTAAACAAATATGATTTCTCAGTGAAGAAACAAATCCACAATCCCAAAAAGATATACTTCATTGATTGGGGGCTTGTGCGCGAATTGGGTTTTCACCATTCTGAAGATAACGGGAGGCTGCTTGAGAATCTCGTTTTCATTGAGTTAAAGCGCAGAGGTAGGGAAATTTATTATCACTCTCAAAAGTTTGAATGTGACTTTGTGATTAAAGAAAAGAACCGCATTGTTCAGGCCATACAGGTTAGCTGGTCTGTATACAATCCGGAAACAAAAAAACGCGAACTTGACGGACTTCTTGAGGCCCTCAGCATTCACAAACTTAAGGAAGGATTAATCCTTACCGACGATGAAGAAGATGAACTGACTGTTAAAGACTGCAGAATAAAAATTGTTCCTGTCTGGAAGTGGTTGCTAAACCTGGGCAGATAAAAACCTACTTGTCTGACGAATATTACTTGACCCACCCATAAAACTGATTATTTATATACTGGGTTTCCCATTCTTTAGAGAAGCATACAGCCAATTCCGAACAACTTAAATTGCAAAACGCATCATATTGCAATACATTGCTGAGATTATTGAGTGCCTGTCAGGCAAAGGCATTGAGGCTATTAATATTACCGTAATTTTTCTCGCTGGCTTTGAAACCCTTTCTTTGTCCCCATTAATAAATTGCAGTTTCTGATTTCCCCTTCCTCTTGCAAACCCCCACCGCCAGCTTCTGTCGGCATCACGACACAATTTCAGAAGCAGAATGTGCATGCCATTGTAGTGGGCACCGCTTAGCCATTACTTCCTGGAAGTCTCCCTGATACCCAGGGCCGACTTGTAGGTAAGGGGCTTCCAGTTTCTGGGTTCGTTTGTTTGGAATGAGTATAAATTTCACAAATTTTAACTCTACCCCCCCCATGTAGTTTTTTATATTATATTTGACTATGGCAAACATATAGGCCGATAAGGCTATGATGGGGGCTTGAATGCTTTGCGGGCGAAACCTGGGTGAATTTTTCAGAAAAAATTACAGCAATAGGATTGAGTTTGGCGAAGCAAAATCAAAGATAAAAAAACCTGGAAGAAAAAGGGGGCGGGAAACCGCAAGCTGCAAGAATGCATTTCCCACCCCGGCCTCTTCCTTAAATGGAAAGGAGGTGATGCAAATGTAGGAAAAAGCAAAACACGATCGTCTTCAATTCTTAATCACCCATAAGATTTGATTGATCTAAAACTGAACTTTAGAACGGGTCTTTCTGTGAATTAAGAGGTTCTTATCTTAAAACACAATTTGAAATTTTAAAATGATTAATTATGATAACAAAAAAAAATTACTTAATGTGGTTAATTATAATCTTCTGCGGGTTTTTGTTTGCTTGTAATGATGAGTTATTGGAGCCCATTGATTATAATTTGAACGATCATCAGTTGTTTTTGAAAGAGGTGTCTATTTTATTTGGTAAAAGCATTACGGATCCGGAAGCCAGAGAGGAATTAAAGGAATGGATGAGAAAAGCCGATCCTAATGGTCAACTCATGAGTTTTGCTTATTTATTTGGCGATGAGAGTAAATATAAACTAAACGAAAAAGGGCGTAGCGAAAAAGTCTTTGAAAATGGTTTTGTTAGACCTGCTTTTGTTGAGAAAATGCAAGAAATTTTTGAAAACAATGAGGATGAATTTACTCACCTTTACAGATCAACAAGAGAAATGACAATGGTACAACCCAATTTGAAAAATTCGGGATCCAGAGAGCTTTTTGATCTTCTTACTAATCTGCTAATAAATGAACAATATCAGATTTTTTATCCTTTTGATCCAGAATTCGAAAATGATGATTTAACAATTCCTTTCTTTTACACTAGTTACGACCCTCTCGATGGTTCAACTGTCAACGAAGGTTTCTTGTTTAATAATGGTGCCGATGATTTTGAGCGTATCCCATCCTTGAATAATGATTTTTTGGATGTTAACCCTGTTTTTCTTATTGTTCCTATTGATCCATGTGATATTGAAGGTCAGCCCTGCAATTCAATTCTATTGATTTCTGATTTCGAAATAGGCTATCCTGGAGATCCAACTAACCCAGGAAATCCAGGCGGGCCTGGAGGTGATCTGCCTCCACCAGCCAACGGAGGTGCTACTTTACTTACATACAATGTTAACCACAATAATATGTTGGACGATAGGGATATGATTACAACCAGGGTTGCCAAAATTCGGGTAAGAGGTACAGATTGGATGGGGTTTGGCGCAACACATCAGAAACTGCAATTTATGAGAGGTGCCGGAGAAGGTACCATCAGCATTTCCAACGGCCAAATTGTGGCAGATGGATTGTCTTTTATGGTTGGGCCTGAGGTTAAGATAAGTCGAAGAAACTGCCGAAAAGAAAGATGGGTAAATGCTAATCTAAACTTTGATGCAGATTGGCGAATGTCCAAAAACTCCCAAGCCTTTGCCGTTTTCTCAAAACATCACCTGGTGTTTTCAACAGGTAAGGTTACTGCTGGTTTTAAGTCGGGATATAAAGTAAACCCAGCTGGAGAAATTGAATCATATCAAGAGATCAGTGGTTCAGGCAGTCTGGATATACAGTTAGATGCAGCTAAGTTTAGATCAAATGTTGAACTCTCTAGGCGACAAGTATTGATTACTATAGTTGGCCAAAACAGCACATATACTTATAGCGATGGCGGCGTTTTGTACAACGTCAAAGATATAGGTATAGTTGATTTTTATTTTAAGCACTGGCATACAAGTTTTGCTGATTAATTTTAATAGGTCTGGATGAGCTACATTTAGCTTGTCTGGACCTATTTCCCTTTTTGTGAGTAAGCCAATACGGGGTGAATTAACTATGTTTCAAACAAGCTTTAAAATGCTTAGATTATGAAAGCTATAATCTTCTTTTTTCTTCTTATCTGTAGTTTCTCCCAGGTAAAGGTTTTTAGTTCGGAAACATTTTCTGACTTTAAGAATGATACATCTGTGAGTATTGGTGTGGGAAAAACCGTTATACCATCCTTATGGGGCGGGATGAAGCGAAATCCTTCTTTGGTGGTAGGTTGCCGAAAACAGTTTTACCCAAGTTTCGCCTTCGAAGCGTTTTATCAATATGCGCAAAACGATAATTTTCCGACGTTTTTTAATAATCAGGATCAACTGCATGAAGCTATCTTAATGGGGGACTTGTTTGACTCCGTTTGGGAGGAGATTTATTTGCATTCTATTGGCATTAAGGCTCACTTTGTTCTTTCAGGAAAAGGGCGATGGTTTTTCTCGGTCTATTTGGGGGGTGGGGCGTTCAATTCCTTTTCTTCCTATCATTCTCTAACAGAAGCATTGTTTGTGGGTGATCAGATGGTGGATTATGAAAACCTACATGTAAAAAGAAACAATGTGGGGGTTTTTCATATGCCAGGTTTGCTATTAAACTACCAGGTTTACGGAAACTGGTCCTTGGGTTGCGATCTTAGCCTTTTTAGGTTTATTGATTTTAAGCGAAGAGGATTATACACTACCTATGATTATCCGGTACTCCCCCAATTCTACAGTGCCTTGCTTTCTTTAGGCTTCAAATTTTAGTGTTGTGAATAAAACCTGGCATAGATTATTGGTGTTGTAAAACAAAACATTTGCGATGCGCAATTTTATCGAACCCAGCACATATAAAGTTATTTAGCGAGTTTTTTTAGCGTAAACTAATTAAATATGATGAAGACCAATCAATTATTATTGCAGATTATTGTTTTTGTTCTTTTAGGTCAAATTGTTGCGGCACAGGAGTTAGAAAAGAAATGGGATTTTTCTGTTTCATTCGGAGCAGCATATCACACCATGCACCCCACTGGTGGTATCTTTATGAATAATGGGAAAAAGGTTTTTCAAACAGCGTTAGGCCTTGGTTTTGAGTATCACATTTCAGATATGCGATATGTTGGTTTTTTATTTTCACGTCATGAAGGATCCTACAATGTAGATGATGAATTTGTTATGTCTGTTTATCCGGTAGCAATCGTTCTTGATAACTACAGACATTCATGGGGGACAGACTATTTTGAGCTAACATATCGAAAATCTTTTGAAAACAGTTTTAGCCTTTCCGTTGGCTTGTTCTATTTTCTGGATTATACTAATTCGTATGGTATATCTGCGCTGGATCAATCCAGTTTACAATTCAGATTCGGCCGGGATAGAGCACGTTCTGATGATTTAGGTTTATCTTTGGGCTTGAGTTATTCACTCCCCCTCAATGAATATGTGAAGTTAGGGATAAGGGCTAAAACCTTCTATACACTCGCAGGCTTTGAAACCCTTTCTTTGTCTCCTTTTATAAATTGCAGTTTCTGATTTCCCCTTCCTATTGCAAACCCCCACCGCCAGCCTCTGTCGGCATCACGATACAATTTCAGAAGCAGAATGTGCAGGCCATTGTAGTGGGCACCGCTTAGCCATTACTTCCTGGAAGTCTCCCTGATACCCAGGGCCGACTTGTAGGCAAGGGGCTTCCAGTTTCTGGGTTCGTTTGTTTGGAATGAGTATAAATTTCACAAATTTTAACTCTACCCCCCCCATGTAGTTTTTTATATTATATTTGCCGATACAGCACATATAACAGCATATCTCTGTGATGTATAAGACATGTGTTTAATATCAAACCGGAAGAAAAAGGGGGCAGGAAACCGCAATCGTTCAAAAAGCATTTCCAACCCCGGCCTCTTCCTAAAACAGGCAAGGAGGTGTAAAGGTAGAAATTTTTCAATTTGTACTATCCCTTGCGATAATTTGCCCCATTTTCACAATGGAAGTAAAACAGAAGGTAATTCAGGGCCATTATCACCTTAAAAACAATTAAAATGAAAAAAAATGTATTACTTCTAGTTTCGTTTATATGCTTTTATGCATGCAATAAGGATGGAGTCTCTATTTGTGAGGAAAAGGAGCAAAAGGAAAACCCATTGCTGGAGATTTTAAAAAATGATGTTTATCTTGAATTTCCCACTGATGAATTGTTTTTCGCAGTTCTTGAGAACGATGTTCATGAAGATTTTGAAGAATTAATTTTATCGAAAAGTCAATCAGAGGGATTTGTTTCTTTTGCTCAAGCTTATGATGAATTTGTAAACAAAGTAAATTGTGAAGAAATTTCCGAACAAGAATTCTATGCATTGTTGGTTGAGTATCAGGATATATTGATAATTGATGATGATAGAATTGTTCCTAGAATTGACCATCCTTTGGTTAATAGGTTTATTAGCAGAAATGGGCTAGTTAAAATTGGTAACGAACTTGCAATATATACTGAATATGAAAAAATAGTTGCAACAGATGGGGATATTAACACTTTAATCAAAGCCATATCTTCAAATGTTGAAACTGAGAATGTTTATCGGTTTAGATACAGGCTTCAGGAGATTCAATTGAAGTCTTCCTATTGTGGTTCATTTCAACAGGATAGGTTTACCAACTCCAGAGATGACAGAAGAGCTATGATAACAAGTAGGATTGTTATGGAGTATCACAAGCGTGCTGGTTATACCTATTGTTCAAACCAGAATGGAGGAGATTTTCGCACATATGCCGAAACGATTGGGTATCCGGAGAGAAGACATTGGCTCACCAGTAATTGGGTGAACTATAAAACCATTAACACTTTAGACCTAAATTATCAGGCACGTGCATATAGTGGCCCCCTGCACAATGTCATTGTATTCAGACAAAATTCTAATGCTGCAAGTTCAATAACACATACACATTTATTGCATCAAGGACAGGGTTGTTGGAGTCAACAAGGTGATTTCCAGGGAGAATTTCTTAGGATTGTTGCTAATAAATATAAAACAGATGGCATTAATCCGAACTGGGTTATACTAAACTGTGGAGTTTATTAGCATCTCGCCGAATTGATTTCTGCAATATACTCTTGAGAAACAATTGCAAGGAAGATGCGACTAAGACATCTTCCTTGCTTCTGCAGAAGTAGTCCTCAATACATTTAGAATAAACGCCATGAGACGAAGTCTTATAGTATTATTTCTTTTCGCGTTTTCAGGATTTAACTCCCATGCCCAAACCCAATGTGGCTATGTGTTTGACTATGCTACGGGCGAGTATTTGGTCGGAGTTAATATAAAGCATTTGTCTTCGGGTAAGGGTGTTTATACAGACGACAGAGGCTTTTTTTGTGTAAGTTGGCACGATGAGTCTTTTTGGGTTGTAAGCAGGGTGGGTTACCGCAATGATACGCTCAATCTGGCCGCTTTTGAAGACGCACAAATGCAGATATTTCTCATGCCAGCCGTTTACGAGTTGCAAGAGGTGGAAGTGGTTCAATCTTTTGCTTTGCGCAATTTTTCAAGAGGGTTAACTCTTCTTACCCCATCGGAAATTTCAGGTATTCCTGCAATGGGGGGTGAAAGAGACTTACTCAAGGCCGTAACAACATTGCCTGGTATTAATCTGGGCACGGAAGGGTTCTCGAGTATTACGGTAAGAGGAGGAGGTACAGAGCATAATCTGTTTGTACTGGACGGAATACCTGTTTATAATTCGGGGCATTTGTTTAATTTCATCTCGGTTTTTAATCCGGAAGCCGTTAAGGATGTATCTGTTTACAAGCATGCTTTTCCGGCCCGATACGGTGGCGGGTTAGCTTCTGTGGTTGATGTAAGTATGCGCGATGGTAACTTCAAGGAAACCAAGATCAGTGCAGATCTGGGTATCATCAACTCCAAATTTACACTGGAAGGGCCATTGGGTGCTGATGGCAAAACATCCTACCTGTTAGCAACAAGGAGTACTTACCTCGATTTGTTTAAATACAGAAGGCTTAAGAGGATAAGGCAGAAACCTATTGGAGTGATGCCCACCAGTCTTTTGGATAAAGGGGATTCGGAGTTCGGCTATACCTTCGCCGATGTCAATTTTAAAATTAATCATCGATTTAACCAACGTAATCGTTTCTTTGCCAGTTTTTATTCGGGTATTGACTATTACCAGCTTGAGGACGTGAGCTTTAGTTCGCGTAGCTCAGCTAATTTTCTGAGGTCAAACTATCTTGCAAGTCTTAAATCCTATCATATGTTGAGCAATAGTCTGATGATGGAGTTTCTTGTATATGCAAACCATCATGGAAATACACGGCGCACCTATGATGAGAATTATCGGTACGAATGGCAATGGGATCAGGAAATGCAAATGAACTACCCCCGGTTTTATCTTACTTATCTTTCAGAAAATGAGAATGAAAGTTCTTTGACAAATCTTGCCGTTGAAGGGCATTTGTCTTATGCCATGTCCTCAGAAGGCATGGTCAGGGGTGGGCTCTCAATCATGCAGCATCATTATAATCCAACTGACTACTTTCGTAAAAGCTTAGGGGTGGATGGGCAAACGCTTCAGACGTCACTAAAAAATTTTAAACCCCGTGCTATGCAATTGGCGGCCTATGCTGGCATGGAACAGCCAATTTATGACAAGCTGGATTTTAGTGCAAGTATGAGGTTTTCAGGGTTTCTTTCCGACTCCGTTCGTTATTTCCGACCCGAACCCAGGTTTACGTTGGGGTATATGATATCGCCAAAGGATGCCTTAAGTCTATCGTATAGTGTTATGCAGCAATACAATCATGCCATTACCCGAAATGAGCAGATGTTTAACAACACCATTTGGGTGCCCTCAACTCCACAGATAAAACCCCAAAGGTCAGAACAGTTATCTCTAGGGTATTTAAGACTTTTGGGAGAAGCAGATTACCAACTCGAAACCTATTTCTATTATAAACGGATGAATGATCTGGTGTTCTTTGCCTCTTCTCCTGAAAACCAGTTTTTGTATCATAATTGGCAAAATTATTTGCTGGGAGGAGGCAAGGGCAAAGGCCTGGGTTGGGAAGTTTCACTAACAAAACAGAAGGGTCGGGTAAACGGTAATGTAAACTACGCCTTTTCGCGTCACTTCCGACAGTTCTCTGAGGTGAACCGTGGGCTATGGTTTCCCTACAAGTTCAACAGAGATCATGTTTTTAATCTTTCGGGGGGCGTAAGGCTAAACCAGAACTGGAATATTGGGTTTTTCTGGACCCTAAATAGTGGCGCCAGAATAAGTTTACCCAATGGGTTTGTGCAAACTAATCCTTTCGGTTGGGGGTATTTTGCTTACGATGGGGTAAACAATGCCAATCTACCTACTTACCATCGTCTTGATGTATCCTTCGATTGGACCCGTGTGTTGAAAAATGGCCAAGAAATCGGGATAAGCTTAAATGTATACAATGCTTATTACAAGAAAAACTCTGCCTATGTTTTTGTGGGATCAAAACCCATTTATGATAATGATGGAAATGAAACGGACAGGGTTTCCGTGATTAAATCTGTAAGTATTATGCCATTGATCCCCGCTCTTAATATATCATACAAAATAAAATAACATGAAAGGGTCAGGTGCTTTTTGCTCGGTGCGTGGAGTTTCGATACTCTTGGCATTGTTGTTTCTGTCGGGCTGTGAAGAATTCTCAACCATTGATATGGACCTGCATTTTCAGCCACAGTTGGTTGTAACCGGGTTTGTTGGTGCCGACCATTATGCCATGGTTTATTTACAACTTACCCGCCACCCGCTTGGTTCACACATTCAGATTGAAGAGATAGATGCTTCTGTGTGGCTCATCGAGAACCAAAACCCTGCCTATCCATTGGAGAAAGCCTCGATCAATTTTTTCACCGGATCAAGCAATGGTACGTCTTTTAATACATATGAGCTGCGAGTGAGTTCTTCATGGGGTGTGATCCATTCAGAGCCTGTTGTTATTCCACAGATTATACCCATAGATAGTGTCGTGATTACCGAGCATCCGAAAGCTAATAAAAACATAAAAGTTTTTTTTCGGGATCCCATAGGGATTAATTATTATGCATGCAAAGTACTTTTTTTTGACGAGGAAAATACTACGCTGGAATTCCTCGAGCCAGCATTATTGTTTCATCCTTCGCAAATTTTCAATGATATATTTGCTGTAAACGGAAGAATGGAATACGACATACCTATTTATCTTTCCAACTCTCAGGTTGCCCAATTACACCGTGTTGAGGTTGTATTATTCCATATCGAAGCAAATGCGTGGTTGTATTTCGATAGCCTTTTGGAAGCTGAGGGCTCACTCATTGATTTTTCCTCTGAACCCACTATTGTACATTCTAATATGAGCAATGGTCTGGGTGTTTTTGGAGGCTTCGCATCCGACACCGTTTCTGTATTTGTGCAACCCTCTTACCTCAAATAATCATGAAAAAACTACTCTTAATTGCAGGTGTTGTATTGCTCAGCTCAATATGCTTTGCGCAATATTCGCTAAGCCTGTATGCAGGAGGACAAATTAGCAGTTCTCATCAGAAAATTGTTCTCCATCAGAGCCCTTCTTTTATTATTGTTCGACATTTCTTGCCAGATTTTGGCTTCTCTGCGGGTCTTTCCTTATCTCGGCCCTTGAGTCCTGTTTTTTCGATTTCAAATCAGACAGGTTATTCGCAAATCAACCTGCTTCATGATGATTTGAACAAGGATAGGTTTTCCATGCATTTTCTAATCACTGAGTTTGCTGCTCAGCTGTATCCTTTTACATCAGATAAGTTTTTTTGGGGGGGCATCTCTCTGTTTGTCGGCCCTGGTTTACGTATTTCTCTCAACCACGATGAATTATCTAAATCCATTATGAACGGAAACCCATGGGGCCCCTACATGAAAGCAGGCATTAACCTGAAGGTGTCAAGACTTTGTTTTGGTCCGTTTTTGGAAATTCCATTGTCTTCTTTTAATCAAAGTCGCCTTGGAGAAGTATTCCACTATGATTTATACTTACGAAACTTTGGTTTACGTGTAGGTTATAAGCTTCTTTAAAAGCAGTACCCAAAATAATATTGGGCACAGCCAGTCTGTAGGGATGGGTTGCAACTGTTTACGCAGCAGTTGTTAATGGACTGAAGACAAATCGTGTGTGTTGCAAATTGATCTTTTTACGCCAGACCAGTAAAACCTACCACAAGTAAGCCATTACTGTTCACATGCATAAATAAGGGCTTCTCAGACACTCTCCTTTTAAAACAAACCCCCACCGCCAGCCTCTGTCGGCATCACAACACAATTTCAGAAGCAGAATGTGCAGGCCATTGTAGTGGGCACCGCTTAGCCATTACTTCCTGGAAGTCTCCCTGATACCCAGGGCCGACTTGTAGGTAAGGGGCTTCCAGTTTCTGGGTTCGTTTGTTTGGAATGAGTATAAATTTCACAAATTTTAACTCTACCCCCCCCCATGTAGTTTTTTATATTATATTTGCCGATACAACACATATAACAGCATATCTCTGTGATGTATAAGACATGTGTTTAATGTGAAACCGGAAGAAAAAGGGGGCAGGAAACCGCGATCGTTCAAAAAGCATTTCCTACCCCGGCTTGCAAATAACCCAATAAAAACACTTTTTTGAATACGGGCTTTTTTGATGCACTTACCTCTAAATAATTGTATGTCAAACCCAAATCCATTTTTCACCATGCCTCTAACCTCAATTTACAAGCACTTTGTGTTGCTTTGCATTTGTGTGATTTCCACGATAACAGTAGTAGCGAATAATCCTGACCTCCGCACTGATTTGGCCGCCAACCCAGTGCAAAAGC
Source organism: Bacteroidales bacterium (assembly GCA_046291875.1). GTDB lineage: Bacteria > Bacteroidota > Bacteroidia > Bacteroidales > UBA7960 > SKVR01. The sequence goes on from JBKBSF010000001.1 coordinate 230,365, forward strand.
GGCACTCCCTGGGCTTTCAGGTCAATCCCTGTTTTGGGGAATTTGCGAGTTTTAGTCCTGCCACGAACCGGTATTTGCTTAAGAGTGCGCTACGCTATACCCGGCATTTCAGCCTGAATACCACCATGGGAGGCGAGCTTCTGGCTGCTCATTTCCAGATGGGCGATAATAGATACTTGCAAACCCTGGGCACAGGTGCCTTTGGGCGTTACCTGTTCTGGCAAAACAGCTGGCTTAGCACGGGTATTGAAGCCAATGCATTTGTAGTACGAAGCATTTTTAATGACAGACCAGATACATACCCAAACCATGATCTTCATATGGAATATGATGGAAAAATGCACTTTGGTTATTTTGTCAGCCCGGTGGTTTCTTTAAAAAAGAAAGATAGCCGTTGGAGCTTTGATTTGATGTATAAATTTACCACCCGGCAATTGCCCAATTATTGGGATAAAAGGGTGTTTTCCTATCGTATCAACTACCATTTTTGAAAAGCAATGGTTAACAGATTGTTTCCGGGCATGTTGTTATTCAACGGGTTTTTGGAGCGTTTGGCATCCGGGCTGATAGGCAGGGTACTTTTTACCTTGTTATGTGTTCTTTTTTGCTGCCTTACCTATGGTACCCCTCCGCACAGAGTTTTTGGCTTTGTTTATTCTGGTGAGGGTATGGAGGGCCTGCCAGGTGCTCATGTATATCTTCAGGAAACAAGGCAGGGGGTTATCACCAACAACTATGGCTTTTATACTCTGAGTGTTTCTTCATTGCCGGTTACCATCATAGTATCTCATGTGGGTTACGAACCCAAATTGTTTGAGATACATGCAGGGGGGCGCACCGATATTTCTCTAACTCCCTTCAGGATGCTTTCTGAGGTAGAAGTAAGTGCCAGAGCAATTTTACCCATGAATGAAAGCCCGTTGATGAGTATATTGAGTCTGCCCGCTACCCGCATCCAGAGTACACCGGTATTGCTGGGCGAAAAAGATCTTTTCAAGGTGCTGCAGCTAATGCCCGGAGTACAGGGAGGGACAGAAGGATCCTCAGGTTTGTATGTGAGGGGAGGAGGGAGTGACCAGAACCTGGTTTTACTCGACGATGCAGTGGCCTATAATGTAAACCATGTTTTTGGACTTTTTTCACTCTTCAATGGCGATGCCATAAAAAATGTGCAACTCTTCAAAGGAGGTTTTCCTGCCCGATACGGTGGCCGGATTTCCTCCGTGCTCGACATTAGCATGCAGGAAGGCGACCTTGAGCAATATAAAGGTGAGCTGGGGCTGGGTATCATATCCTCTCGTTTCTCGGTAAGTGGACCCGTTTCCAAAGGCAGGTCCAGTTTTTTGTTGTCGGGTCGTCGCACCTATCATGATGTATGGACCCAAAGGGTTATGCTGGAACGTGATAAAACCTCTTACTACTTTTACGATCTGAACGCCAAAACCAACTGGGCCATTGATGCAAAAAACCGCATATTCCTGAGCGCATATTTGGGGCGGGATAAGATGAAAGCCAATGATTACGACCATTTTGCCCGTAACCAATCGGGGATTGCCTGGCAAAATGCCCTGGTAAGCCTTCGGTGGAATCATCTGCGACCGGGGGGCGCTTTTAGCAACACTGCATTGGTTTACAGCGAATATGACTCCCGGATATTTCTGCTTGAAGGCAGCCCGCTCGATAGCCGGAAATATCGCATGGATTATCACTCCAGGGTGCGTGATTTTGGCTTTCGGCACGACTGGCACATCAGCCTGGGCAATCAACACCTGCTCAGAGCCGGGATGGCCACTACCCTTCATGTTTTTCTGCCTGCAGGGATTAAGGAGAAAGACGATTTTGCAGGCATAGAAAAAGAAAACTCGTTTTATCTCAATGCGCTGGAATCCGGACTGTATATTGAAGATGAGTTCAGGTATCAGCGATGGATGTTTAATGCAGGATTACGCGTTTCGCAATACTTTCATGACGGGCAATTGTATGTTAGGCCCGAGCCCAGGCTCAATGCAGCTTTTGTTGTTACCTCTGCCACAAGCCTTAAAGCCTCTTGTTCTGTAATGAACCAGTATATGCACCTTTCCAGCAATACAGGTACGGGTATGCCAACGGGATTCTGGCTTCCTGCCACCCGAAAGCTTCTTCCGCAGCATGCTGTGCAATATGCCTTGGGCTTTACTACATCGCCAGGAAAATCAAATCTGGAGATCAGCCTGGAGGCATATTACAAAAAAATGGACAATGTAATTACCTACAGCGATAATGCTTCCTTTTTGTTGTTCGATTCTGGGAATGTTTCCGATCCATTTCAGGACTGGGAAGAGAATATGGTTCAGGGAGAGGCTGAGGCAACAGGGCTTGAGCTACTCATACACCGCAAAACCGGGCGGCTCAACGGTTGGATAGGCTATACCTTGGCATTTGCCCAAAACAGGTTTGAGGGTATTAACAATGGTGATTGGTTTGCTGCCGATTATAACAGACGGCACGATGTGTCGCTGGTTATGTCCTATGCCTTTTCTGAAAAACTCACCTTGGGAGCCAATTGGGTATTTTCCAGCGGTCGGATGATAACCCTGCCCTTACAATCGTCCTGGGTTTATTTGCCACGCCCCGATACCGAACCTCCATTCTTGCCGGGCGAGTGGCATTTTCCTGCCGATCTGTATGGCAACAGAAACAACTGGAAAAGCCATAACTACCATCGGCTCGATGTAAGTCTTCAGTTATCAAAACCCCTTAAATATGGCACCAGAACCTGGGAGATAGGTCTTTATAATGCCTATAACAGGCTAAATCCGTTCCAGTACTACATAAAAACCGATTATCAAACCGGGCAACGACGTTTAATGCAACGTACATTGCTACCTGTAATTCCATCAATTACATACAGTTACAGATTCTGATCCCATACCACTATGAAAAGAACATCCACTTTAACAGAAACCCGTTCCTCACTATGGATACTGCTATGTGTTTATCTGATGTGGTCAGGATGTACGCAATATGTAGATGATGTGTTATTGCCACATGCCCCGCCTGAACTGATGATTCACTGCTTTATTTACCCGGGTATGGATACCGTTGAATTGCAACTTCTGAAAACTCATCCGGTATTTGCAAAGGAAATAAATACCGAACAGCTTATTGTAGATGATGCAGAGGTGTTTCTGGAAACCCGGGAGGGAGAAATGCATGCGTTCTCGTTCTGCATCCGTCGTCTCAAATATGTCCTTCCATGTTCTCAAGTTGTCATACATGAAGGCGAAACGTATGGGATTCATGTCAGACATAAGGCTTTTCCTCTGGCTTATGCTTATACCACAGTGCCTTTTGTTCATTCCGACTTCGAGGTTTCCAGATTAGACTCTACCCTACGTTCTTACAACAAATCCTATTATGTTGACACCTATATTCATGACACACCCGGCATGGCCAATTATTATGTGCTTTATGGGTATCTTGTTGGGTTCCGGGATGGCAGCACAGAAGAAGGTAATGATGCGGAAAATGATTTCAGCCTCCGCATTTTCCCTTTTGATGAGTACATTTCGGATGAACGCCTGGATGGCCTTGCTATTCCCAAAAGTGGAACTACCCATATGGCCTTGAGGGATATGCCCAAGAAACTACATTTTCAGCTGTTTTCCATTGACAAGCACTTCTATGCCTACCGGCAATCTATACTGGATCTCGACAATCTTGAAATTGACCCCTTCGCCACACCTGTTAAGCTATATTCCAACTTTAGCAGCGGGTATGGTGTTTTTGCAGCCTACAGCATTTTTGTACATGAAGTAGGGTTGGTGTATGAGCATTAAAACAAACCCCCACCGGCAGTTGCCGGCGGGGGTTTCACGATTTAAATGCAGAGGTAGTAATTACAATCCGCTGAAGTCCACATCCCGGAATGCCAGGGTGGGGGTTTGGGCGGAAGAGTAAGGGTAAGGATCGTTGCCGGTTTCAATGAGCTGATTCCAGAGGTTTTTGAAGTTTCCGGAAATATTCATTTCATTCACAGCTTTTACAATTTTGCCATTCTCTACCAGCTGGCCCGAGATACCGAACGAAAAATCGCCGGTGGTGCTGTTGGCATTGCCGCCATTGAAGGAGGTGACCAGTATTCCCTTGCGGGTGCCTTCCATGATCTGTTGTGCATTGCGGTTGCCATAGGCCATCAGTATATTGGAGGTGGAGCCACCGTTGGGGGTCATGCCCAGCTTGCGGCCATAGTAGTTGTCGATAAGGTAGCTTTTAAGCACTCCCTTGTCTATAAGCACCCTGCGGCGTGCGGCAATACCTTCGCCGTCGAAATGGCGCGAGGCCATGCCTCCTATCAGGGTGGGGTCGTCAATAATAGTAAGGTGTTCTGAGCCGATAGACTGGTTGAGCATGCCATCCAGGAAAGAGTTCTTCTGCTGGATGTTGCGTGCCGACATGGGCTGAAACATACGCCAGAGCAGGCTGGAAGCAATACTGTTCTCCAGGATCATGGTGTAGCGCCCCGATGCGATCTTTTCGGCACCCAGTTGTTTCAGGGTTTCTTCCAGGGCTTTGCGGGCCACCTCATCGCTGTTGGGCAGCTTGCTTAGAAAGCGGCCACCGGCAAAGAAAGATCCGGAAGGGCGGCCAGTACCATCGAGCACACTCAATGATGCGCTGGTGCTGAAGAAGGTGCCGCGTTGCTCACCGGAGAAGCCGTTGCTGTGTACGCGTACACTCTCTACGGCATTGTCGCTGAAGCGGGCTGTGGCCGAAAGAAGCTCGGGATAGCTTTGGCGAAGCAGCTGTTCGGTTTGCATGGCGGTTTCTACCCTGAACTCGGGGCTTACTCCTGCATGGGCGGGGTCGTAAAGGCCCAGGTCGGCAGAGGTATCGGCAGGGTAGAGCGACGGATCGGGCAACTCCCGGTCGGGGTCGGGCGAAAGGTAAGCGGTGGCATCAACTGCTTCGCTGATGAATTTCTCAAGCTGCCCCTTGTTAAGGTTGTTGGTAGAATGGCCCGAGTACTTGTTGTCGCGGTAAATCTGCAGCGAAAGGTTATTTTCGGTAGACTCCCGAATGGTTTCCAGTCTTTGTTCGCGTACCTCTACCTGCACCGAGCGCGAGCGCGAGATAGCAACGGCGGCCTGGCTGGCGCCCTTTTTTATGGCGAAGTCGCTGGCCCATTGGGCCAGTTCCATACGTTCTTTATTATCCATGGGTTGTGAATGCTTTTGGGTGAAACAAATCAGGCATTAACGCCTCCTACAGTAATTTTCGACACCTTCACGGTGGGTTGGCCCATTGAGGCAGGAACGCCTTGTCCGGCCTTGCCGCAGGTCCAGCCACCTTCCGACATCTCCATGTCGTCGGCCACCATTACAATATCGCCCAACACACGGGGGCCATTGCCAATGATGTTTACATCCTTGATGGGGCGGGTAAGGCGTCCGTTTTCAATCAGATAGCCTTGTTTTACGTAGAAGGTAAAGTCGCCGGGTCCGATGCGCACCTGTCCGTTGGTAAAGGACTCAGCATAAATGCCGTATTGCACCGACTCGATGATCTCCTCCTTCTTGTGCGGGCCATTGAGCATGTAGGTGTTGCGCATACGCGGAAGGGGCATATGGCGGAACGATTCGCGACGTCCATTGCCGGTGGGTTCAACCCCATAATGGCGGGCACTGATACGGTCGTGCAGGTACGAGGTGAGAATACCATTCTCAACCATCAAAGTTTGTTTCACGTCGTTGCCTTCATCGTCCATATTGATGGCTCCCCGGTTGTTGGGCGTGGTGCCGTCGTCTACAATGGTAACAAAGGGTTCTGCCACCTTTTTGCCAATCTTATCGCTGAAGATCGACTCATTGCGGCGATTGAAATCTGCTTCCATACCATGGCCGATGGCCTCGTGCAGCAATATGCCCGAGCTTCCGGCCCCTAAAACTACGGGCATTTCGCCGGCCCGCGGTGCCACTGCATCAAAAAGGATCATGGTGCTTTCCACGGCCTCTTTGGCAATCCTGTCGAGGTTGGCCTGATCAAAGAAGCTTACATCATTTCTTCCGGAGCTGCCATAACCATTTTGCTCTCTCATTCCGTTTTTCTCTGCCACACACGATGTGTTGATCATGCTCATGGGCTGATAATCGCAGGCAATAATGCCTTCCGAATTGGCAAAAAGGATGTAGGAGGTCTGGTCGGAAAACGATACATTGGTTTTAACGATGGAAGGGTTCAGCGAAAACACCTTATCGTTCATGTATTGAAGGAAGGGTATTTTGTCGTTGATGCTCACCTCCTCCCATGGGGTATTGATGCGGTAATAATTGGGCAGTTGTTTTTCTGCCAGCGACATAACCCTTACCCTTGCACTGCTGTTGGCAATGTTGGCAGCGGTACGTGCAGCCGATTTCATGGCTTGGGGGGTGATGTCTTCGGTATAGGAGTAACCCGTCTGGTCGCCATTGAGTACCCGTATACCCACTCCGAAGCTTACATTGGAGAAGGCCCGGTTTACGCTGTTATCCTCCAGTGCAATGGAGTTGCTGATGCTGTGCTGGAAGTACAGGTCGCAATAGTCGCCCCCCCGGGAGAGGCCTTCCACAATCACATCCATGATCATACGGGTAGTAACCCCGAAATGGTTGAGGTAGTCGTTCAGGCGGTAGCCCAGGGGCGAGGCAGCCCCCGACATGCATCCGCTGAGCATTGATGGCAGCAGCATGGTGCCAGCCACGGCGATCCCTCCTGTCTTAAGGAAGTCGCGTCGATTCAATTCTTTTCTCATGGGCATTTTCAGTTTTATGAAACTTGCATGAGCACTACGGCTCACAAAAAATAATGAAAATTAACATGCAAGTTCCATCAGACCAATTCTTATACAAAATTATTTTCTGATGAAAAATACATTTAAGGAGCTGTAAAGCAGGCGCTTTCAGCCTCCGGTTGTAAGTTTACCGTGTTATAGGTTGCATATGGTGAAACAGGAAAAATTCAGTCCTGCCGTTGTTAATCCAAATCTGACGCTCAAAAGCCTGCCAATGTTACAATACGTTTCCCCGAAAACAGGCTTTTCAAAGACGGGTAAATGTATGAATATTCGGGCATTGGCTCGATTTGCTGTGTGTATTTTAACATTTTTTAGCTTGCAGATAAGGCTCTGTACGGCTTTGTTATCAAGCTGGTTATCTTCTGATTCATATTCATCTTTCAATGGGCAACAACCCGTTACCCTTCATGTGTAAGGAATGCGTATCACAAAAAAAAATCCTCTAATTTTACACCCATTAAAAACCTTTCCTCTATGGGCGATTTTCAATTCTGGATGTTCCTGGCCGGGCTGGGGATTTTTCTCTTTGGCATCTACATGCTGGAAGAGTCGGTAGAAAAACTCAGTGGTAAAGCCTTTAAAAGGTTAATCCGAACCTATACCTCCAATCGCTACCGTGCCATTGGCTCGGGAGTGTTTGCCACGGCCATCCTTCAGAGCAGCTCAGCGGTGAGCCTTATGGCACTGGCCTTTGTGAGCGCCGGGGTAATCGGAATGAGCCAGGCCGTAGGGGTAATTATCGGTTCGAGCCTGGGCACCACCCTTACCTCGTGGCTGGTGGCAAGCATCGGGTTTAAGGTAAAGATAGAGGCCATCGCGTTGCCCTTTATCGGCCTGGGTGGGCTTGGGTTGATCTTTTTCGGAAAAACCACTCGTTATACCCACATCAGCCGTTTGCTGGTAGGCTTTGGCTTCTTGTTTATGGGGCTCGACTACATGAAGGAGAGTGTGGAGCAGCTGGCCGCTGTGTTCGATCCTGCTTCCCTGGAAGGTTTCGGACTATGGGCATTTATCCTGATGGCCATTGCCCTGACGGCCATTATACAGTCGTCCTCAGCAGCCATCGCCATAGTTTTGAGCTTTCTCTTTGGCGGACTGATAAGCTTTGAGCAGGCGGCTGCCATGGTAATTGGTGCCAATGTGGGCACAACCGTTACTGTTATCCTGGGGTCTATTGGGGGCAATATTCAGAAGAAACGGGTGGCCACCGCACACCTGGTGTTTAAGGTAGTTACTGCCGTGGTGGCCTGGTTGCTGCTACCTGTGCTGGTATACCTGAGCATGGCCATCTTCCATTTCGAAAACGAACCCGTGTTGGCTCTGGCCATGTTTCATACCTTGTTTAATGTGGTGGGGATTGTTATTTTCACACCATTTATTGAAACTTACACCCATTTGATTGAGCGTTTTGTTACAGTAAAACCTACCAATATTGAGCGCCATGTGCAAAAGCTGGATGCCGAGGTGCCCGAAGGGGCAGTGGGTAGTTTCGGAATTGAGCTCGACCGCCTGATCCGTCTGGTGATCCATTACAATACCGGAGTATGGAATGTGGATGCCAACCTCATTGTTTCGCTCGAACCCGGCGATACCGAAATTGTGGGCGAAGCCAAGGCCGGAAGCGATGCCCAGTACAATATCATCAGGCAGCTGTATGAAAACCTGCTGGCCTATTCGGTGCGTATGCATAAACTCTCACTGCAACCCGAAGAAGCCGACAAACTCAACCATTACCTCTCTTGCCTGCGCCTGGCCATGAATTCGGTTTACTCCATGCAGGAAGCCCGCGAGTACGTAGCGGAGCTGGAGGAAAGCAGCAATCCCCTTATCAAAACCTATTTCCACAAGTATCGCAAAAACCTGCTCGACTTTTACCAGCTGCTTATGAAAGAGAGCCAGAGTGAGCTGTCGGTGGTGGAGATAGGTGAGGAGTTCCAGAAGATTCGTCAAAAGATCAAGGATTTCGACGAGCAGGTGAGCCATGCCAGCTTCCAGGATATCCGCGATGCCAAAATCGAACAGCGCCATTTGCTTCGCATCCTCTCGGCACAACGCAGCTACTACCAGTCGTGCCGGCAGGCTGCCAATGCACTGCGCGAGCTGATGATCAGCCGCAGCACTCAGCTGGCGGTTTGATTTTCCACCGGTGTGGCGATCAATCCTGTTGAATCATAATTTTTCCGCTCAATACCGTTTTATCCTTCCTGATGATACGGTACAGATACACCCCCCCGGCCAAAGCAGACAGATTGATCTGCTCAAAGGGTTGTATCAGAGGATGCACCATTACTACTCTTCCCCACAGATCTGTAAGCTCCCAAAGTGCCGGGAGGTCTTCCTCTCCTGTTTCTACAGATACCTTACCAATGGCCGGATTTGGGAAAACTCTTGCCGTTGGAGTTCTGTCTGGATGGGTTACTGCGGTAAGGCTTATAGGTGTGCCCCAAACCACATCACCCTTCCTGTAATACACCAACGAGCGATCATGCCGGGCAAACCCATAATCGCAGAAATAGTAGGGACCTCCCAGTCCCTTGTAGTAACTCATGAAGGTGTAGCAGCCATCAATGAAAACCGGCAACCAGCAATCCCCATTTTCCCAAAAATGAAAAGCCTCAAGGGTTTTAATATGATTGCTTTGATGATGTATAAACATATCGTAGGAGCCGGAATAGATGGGTTCGCCGGCGAAAGAGTCGAAGTTAGCATGGGCATTCACAACACTGGTAATGGTGTCGTGCAGAAAGGTGTACTGGGGTTCACCTGCAGGAAAGTATTGCCAGGTTTCGCGTTTGCGCTCGATGCGGTATTGCAGCGAACCATTTACGGTTTGACGATCGAGAAACCGGTAAATGGCATTGCTGCGGGTTGATTGTTCATCGCTGGTATCTTCCCTCTTCACATGCAACTCATCGCCAGGTTGGTGGTCATGCACCTGGGCCCAGGTAAGGTTTACCAGGCCCATATCAGGATTGGAAAGGCCCAGAAGGTCCATCTCTCTCAATTCATTACCTGGGTATGGGTTTTCTGCACCATGGGGGAACACAAGGAAATTTACTGCTTTTACCATTCCATGTGCCTGGCTGATGTGCAGGCTCAAAGCATTCACCGGATGATCAATGGCTTCCTTTTGAGGCGTATAGGCCTGGAAACCGATGGTTTTCACCGAATCGGTAACACCCAGAAAATCCTGGAGTTTGACATCCACCAGGGTTCCCATAATCCTGAGAGATGGGTCTTCAAATACCAGCCATTCTTCCCCCGGCTGAGCCAAAGGTTTCAATCGGATGGTATCCTGGTTGAGGTTGAAAAACAATTCTTCTCCATTGTGCAGCATGGCAAGGTGCGATCCAAGGAAGGAGGAATGAGACTGAAAACACTCAAAGTCAGTTTGTTCAACAGTGGGTGCAAAGAAAAAGGCGGTTCCGTAGGGTTTTGTCTCCTGTGAGGTAAGCCTGGTAAATCTCAGCGAATAATCATACGGATTTGAATAGGTGGGTATTCGTTGGGGTACAATAGATGAGAAGTAACCCGGAGTACGATGGAAGATCGCCAGGATCTCCAGGTTGTCGGTAAGGGTAAACTCCAGTGGGTTCTCGTTCATTTCCACATCGCCTCCCCACCCTGCAAAAGCAAATCCATTGTTTGCGGCGGCTTCCAGTATGAGATGGGTGCCCGATTCAATCTCAACCATTCCTTGCACAACCTCACCATTTACCATCACAATGCCTTCTCCTTCAACCGAAAGGGTAAGGGTAAGCATCTCTTTGGGCTCGGCGGGTACCTGCATGGTGATGCAGTGGATGGCACCCCCCCACCCAATAATGGCATTGCTGTTGATGCCCACCACCGTATGGTTGGGCATGAGTGCCGCATAGGTATCAAGAGCAACCTGATCGTTGGGGTGGTTGTATACAGGTACTATGATCTTGTGGTTGAGGATAAGGGCATTGGCATAGGTTTTCCAGTTGTCGGCTTTGGGCAGGCGGGCAATGTGATAAGGTTTGCCATGGGGTGCTGTGAGTGACTGAATAATGGCAACATTTGCCTCCAGGATGTCGTAGTTGGGGCCTGATCCGCTTTGCACCGACGAAATCACAATAGTGGTATCGTTGAGCAGCTTCATCTGCATGTCGATATGCCCCCAGTAATCGTTGTGCTGCGGATTTACCGTTATGATGTTTTGCACACCCATGTATTGTTGCAGGTTTTCGTTGATAGTTTGCTGGCTTACAGATGGGTTGTTGGAGTAAAGACGGGTGGTGGTAAAAAGAGTTCCATGGCTGTCGACCATAAAATTTCCCCCATCCAGGATCCAGTTTAAAGGATAATGCTCATATCCCCAGTAATTGGCCAGGCTTAGAGGAAGCACCTGGTCGTTGTAACCACTGTTGTTGTAATCGATAAAATCGATAAATGCCCGGCCATTGTCGGTATGCACTGTAAGGGGTCCATGGTCGCGCACCCACATTCTGCTGGCCGGAATTTGCAGGATGTCAATGTTGTGTGTAGGAATATTTGCAGAAGCAAGCAGATTTTGCAAGGTGCTTCGCTCGTTGCCGTTGTTTACAAGCAGCACCGTTCTGGCTGCTTCCTGGCTCTCCATGATCAATTGTGCATACAAAGGCCAGATATTGCTGTTGAAGGGGTATCGAATAATCACCGCTTCTGAAGGTTCCCATTCGGGAACAGGCATAGGGCTTTGGGGCTGGGCATCTGCCGGAGTGAGCAGCAACCATTGCAGGAGCAGAAAAGCTGTGGCGGTTTTCAGGAAAAGGCAAAACGTCTTTGCACATAAAGGTAAAAGTGTGGTCATGTTGGGTGGTGTATGAGTTTTGAATGCAAGATACTTTTTTTTCCGAAACCAATCTTTCAGATATGATGAAATGTTTGACGCAGCCTTGTTCTCCAGGGAGAACAGGGGTTTGGATAACTATTTCCTGATACCGGCCCCTCCCGGTGCTGGCTGGGCCATGAAAATAAGAGATTATTGATCCTCCAGCAACTGGTCAAGGGTTTGCGCATCCAGTGTGCCTTGCTGTGCCTTCTCCCTCAGGCGGTGGGCCAGTTCTCTCATCTTTTCTGCGAATTGCCTTTCTTTTTGCTGGTATTCGAGGAGCATGGTTTCCATTTCCATGTTTTTACGCTCGGCTTCCTCCTGTGTAGCGGTAAGCTCTTCCATGTTCTGGCGCATCTCTTCTTCCTGGGCTCGCATCTCCTCGGCCTGCGATTGCGATTGCGCCAGCAGGGCCTGGGTTTGCTGCGAAGTTTTGGTGGAGGTGATGGCTGAAGCGATACTCTCTGCCAGCTTCTCTAAAAACTCTATCTGGTACTTTTCAAAAATATGGAATGATGCCAATTCCATTACTCCAAGAGTGGTTTCGTTGAGCTTTAAGGGTATGATCATCAGGCAACCGGGCGCATCGTCGCCTAATCCCGATGTAATCTTCAAATAGTTCCTTGGGATATCGGTCAGCACAGTGGTTTGTTGCTCCCGGAAACAGGTACCCACCAGCCCTTCTCCTATCTCAATGCGCTTTTGGAGGTACTTGCGGCGATCGAAGGCATAGCAGCTGGTAAGCTCCAGATGCAGATCTTCAGGGTTGGTATCGTTGAGGATAAAAACCCCTCCCTGGTTGGCATCCAGGTATTTGACCACATTCTTGATGATGTGGTAAGAAAGTTCGGACATGTTGTTGTGGTTTTGCCGAAGAATGTCGCCAAAACGTGCCAGCCCCTGGGTGCTCCAGTTACGCTTTTCGTCCTCCTTTTTGCGCAACTCCTCTTCTTTGGCAGCCTTTTGTATGCTGTCGCGCATGATCATGAGAGAATTACCCAGCTCATCATGGTTGCTCAGAGGGGTAAAAGAATGTTGAAAATTGTGTTTGCCGATCTCGTTGGCGAAGATCAGCTTTTGTCGTAGCCCTTCCAGCATGGCTTTGATGGTAACGATCATGTGTCCGAGTTCATCATAAAACTTATGTCGGATGTCTATTTCGGGCAATTCGCCGCGGCCAATGCGGGAGAAATCATTTTGCAGGCGCACAAGCGGCTTGGAAATAGTGCGGGCTATGCGAATGATGGCAGTGGTGAAAATAGCTGCCGAGAATATCAGGGCAAAGATCAGTATCAGGCTTGTGTTTTTCAATGGATTGCCAATAAGTTCTTTATGGTCGATGGTAAAGGTGAGGTAGCTGTTCAGGTTTTCATCGAAAACAAAATACTTGTGCTTTTTTTGCCTGCCGTTGATGCCCATCCTGTCGTGGTAAGTGATTCTGCCCCGCTTTTGGGCACGCATCTTCGGGAAAAACTCCTCACCCGCCACACTGGTTCCTTCGCGCAAAGGGTCAATTAGCAGTGTACCATCGGCACTGATAAGGCTCGCATAACCAGTATTGTAAGGTTGCTTTCGGTAAAATACAGGTTTGTAATCCTCCAGGTTCTCTTTTCCGGCAATGTTGAGAATCATGCCCAGCTCTTCAAGGTTGGGGAAAAGCAGATTGTTGGCATCTGTGTACTGATTGTTTACACGGTTGAGCAGGGCTGGGATGGAGATCAGCGCCAGGGTGGCAAACAATACCAGGTTGAAGGTGAAAACAAATCTTTTGCGAAGACTCAAATGACGGTACCAGTGTAAAAGCTTTCTCATTGTGGGTGCTTTGGTTAAGTTTGTTGGTTTTGTGCTGGTTTTGTACTGGAGTTTGCGGGTATAGACTATCAATGTTTTCGTGCACAGTGCACCAAAGATGCCGAAAGCCAGACAAACGATGTTAAAATTATAACAAGGTTCAAATATAAAAAAATATCATAATCCACATAGCCATGAAACACTTATTTTATCTGCGGGGTTTTACCAAAAGGGCCAAAACTGCTTTTAGTAAGGGTTGAAAAGAAAGATGTGAAGAGGTAAGTAACGTTAATGTCGTCCGTTACACCAAAAAGCAAAGCCCGCAATCTGCAGAGATCACGGGCTTTGTTGTCAGAGAAACACCCCTGAAGGGGTTCCTTTAGGTGCAGGAAGGGTCAGGAGAGATTACTTCCTGCTCTCAATCAAAATGTTCAACATTTTAATTCCAGCGTCGGAGATCACGGTTCCGGGTCCGAAGATACCTACCACGCCGGCATCGTAAAGAAACTGGTAGTCCTGTGCAGGTATTACACCCCCTACAATTACCATGATGTCTTCGCGTCCGAGGGCTTTGAGCTCTTCAATAACCTGTGGCGCCAGGGTTTTGTGTCCGGCAGCCAGGCTCGATACGCCCAGGATGTGTACATCGTTTTCCACCGCCTGGCGGGCAGCTTCTTTGGGGGTCTGGAACAATGGGCCTACATCCACATCAAAACCCATATCGGCATAGGCAGTGGCTACTACTTTGGCACCACGGTCGTGGCCATCCTGGCCCATTTTGGCAACCATGATACGGGGTCTGCGGCCTTCCAGGGCAGCAAACTCATCGGCCAGAGCGCGGGCTGTCATAAAGCCTTCATTGTTTTCAATTTCCATAGAATATACTCCTGATATTGAACGGATCACGGCCTGGTACCGGCCAAAAACTTTTTCGCATGCCATGGAGATTTCGCCCAGCGACGCTCGTTTGCGGGCAGCATCTACCGCCAGCTCAAGCAGGTTGCCTTTGCCGCTCTCGCAGGCCTGGGTAATGGCTTCCAGCGCTTTTTGTACTTCCTCGTTGTTGCGTTCGGCCTTGAGTTTCTCCAGCCGCTGTATTTGCGACAACCTTACCGCTGTGTTGTCAACATCAAGAATCTCGATGGGGTCTTCCTTCTCCAGGCGGTATTTATTTACCCCGACAATGATCTCCTTGCCAGAGTCGATTTTAGCCTGCTTACGGGCAGCGGCTTCTTCAATACGCATCTTGGGTACACCCGTTTCGATCGCTTTGGCCATCCCTCCCAGCTTTTCAATTTCCTGGATGTGTCCCCAGGCCTTATGGGCAATTTCGTGGGTAAGGGCTTCCACATAATACGAGCCTGCCCAGGGGTCGATGGCGCGGGTTACCTGGGTTTCGTCCTGGATATAAAGCTGCGTATTACGGGCAATACGGGCAGAGAAATCGGTGGGCAGAGCGATGGCTTCGTCAAGGGCATTGGTATGCAACGACTGGGTATGCCCCAGTACGGCACCCATGGCTTCGATACAGGTACGTGCCACATTGTTGAAAGGATCCTGTTCGGTAAGGCTCCAGCCAGAAGTTTGCGAGTGGGTGCGCAAGGCCAGCGATTTGGGGTTTTTGGGATTGAACTGCTTCACAATCTTGGCCCACAGCATACGTGCTGCACGCATCTTGGCAATTTCCATGAAATGGTTCATGCCAATGGCCCAGAAGAAAGAGAGGCGCGGTGCGAAGGAGTCGATATCCATGCCCGCGTTGATACCTGCCCGAAGGTATTCAAGACCATCGGCCAGGGTATAGGCCAGCTCAATGTCGCAGGTGGCACCTGCCTCCTGCATGTGGTAACCCGAAATACTGATGGAGTTGAATTTGGGCATGTTCTTGCTGGTAAATTCAAAAATATCAGCAATGATCTTCATGGAAGGCAGTGGAGGATAGATATAAGTGTTGCGCACCATGAACTCCTTCAGGATATCATTCTGTATGGTGCCGCTGAGTTTTTCCATGGGTACTCCCTGCTCTTCGGCAGCCACAATGTAAAAGGCCATAACAGGCAAAACGGCACCGTTCATGGTCATGGAAACCGACATCTTGTCCAGAGGGATGTCGTCGAAAAGGATTTTCATATCCAGGATCGAGTCGATGGCAACCCCTGCTTTTCCTACATCACCTACTACGCGTTCGTGGTCGGAGTCGTAGCCGCGGTGTGTAGCCAGGTCAAAAGCTACCGAAAGCCCTTTTTGCCCTGCAGCAAGGTTGCGGCGATAGAATGCATTGGACTCTTCGGCGGTAGAGAAACCGGCATACTGACGTATGGTCCAGGGTTTCATTACATACATGGTGCTGTAAGGACCACGCAGGTAAGGCGATAGACCCGCTGCATAATTCAGGTGCTCCATGCCCAGCAAATCGGTATCCAGGTAAATACCTTTTACGTGGATCTGCTCTGAGGTGCACCAATCTTTTCTGATTTCCTGCTCTTTCTCCCAGCTTTTGGGATCTGCCGCAGGCTTTATATCTGATCTGTAATCGATGTTGCTAAAATCTGGTCGCATATCTTTTGTGTTTTCTTATACGCTGAAATAATTTTTGTCTTTCAAGCTTTTTCAAGAAGCTTACGTATTGGGTTTCCCCTAGGCTATTCCCAAAAGATCGTTGAATCTTTGAAGGCTCTCCAGGGTGTTGGTGCGCAGATGGATATAGTGCTGTACACCTGCCTGGCTGAGTGCTTCCATGATCTCTGTTGGGTTGCCGGCCACCACAATCTGTGCTTTGGGGAGTTGATCCCTGAGCGATTGCACGGCGGGTATCATATCGGCATACTCCTCATCGGAGCTGCACAACACAATGATATGCGGGCGTGCCTGCAAGGCAGAGGCAACACCTTCTTCAAGGGTTTTTACACCAGGGCCCTCCTGGATCTGGTATCCTGCACAGCCAAAGAAGTTGGTGGCAAAGGTGGCGCGGGCTTTGCGCATACCCAGGTTGCCCCATGTAAACAGGTAAACACCGGGTGTTTCCATACCTTTTCGCTCATGGTTTTCCACCGAAAGACGCAGCGCCTCAAAGGCCTGCATACCCCTATACGGGCGCAATCCACCAAGATCGCTCAGGCGGGCAGTGGGTTGCATCTTCTCAAGCATACGCTCCTGGGTGTTGGGGTATTGGTTTACCCCCACAAACACCTGGCGGCGCATGGCTATCTCCATGTCGCGTTTCTGACATGTTTTTGCAATTTCATCAGCTACAAAACCCGATGCTACTGCCTGCACAAAACCTCCCATTTGCTCAACCTGCTGGAAGAGTTTCCAAACTCCCCCGGCAATGGCATCGGTAATATTCTCAATGTAGTAAGATCCGGCGCCCGGATCGGCTACTTTTGAGAAGTAGGATTCGTTTTTCAGGATGATCTGCTGGTTGCGGGCAATGCGCATGGAAAAAGCATCAGCCTTTTTAAAGGTTGAATCGAAGGGTGCCACCGTTAAAGAATCTACTCCGGCAATGGCAGCCGACATGGCTTCGGTGGTGGTGCGCAACATGTTTACATACGGATCGTATACGCTCTTGTTCCATCCAGAGGTTTCTGCGTGAATATGTATTTTAAGACTTTCGGGATTTTGCGGTTTGTATTGCTCCACAATTTTTGCCCATAGCATTTTTATGGCTCTTAGCTTACCAATTTCCAGGAAGTAATTGGATCCGATAGAAATGGTAAACTGCATCCTGGGGGTAATCTGGTCAACTGAAATACCCTGCGCGGTAAGTGCTGCCAGGTATTCGTTGCCCTGGGCTAAAGCAAATGCAAGTTCCTGCACAATATTGGCTCCCGCGTTATGGAAATGCTGTGCATTTACAGCGATTACACGGAAAGAAGGCACCTTTTCAATCCCCATTGCCAGAAGCTCTGCCGCTTCGCGGAAATTGTCTTCGCGCGAGTTGTAAAACTTACCATAAAGCAGGTAATAGGCCAGTGGGTCGAAATTAACCGAGCCTTTGGCGCCTGCCTTTGGGTTGAGAGCAAGAAAATGACGCATCAGCTCAGTATAGTTGCGCCCATGCATAAAATGAACCGGCGTTTGAGAGCTGTCGATACCCTGGATCATTGCCGCAAGTTGTTGCTGGCTGCTGATCTCCTGCACATTGAAACCAATGGCTTCAGCTCCTCGCTCCAATGCGCGAAGGGCAATTGTGTTGGCCGCAGATGCATCGGTTTCATCAATGTCCTGGCGAATATACCAGTGATTGTGTTTGGCCTGGTTTCCGCGAACATACGGAAAACTGTCGGGCAGAGTTTTTACGTGCTTTAGATTTTCCAGGTCTTCAGCGCGGTAGTAGGGCTTGATCTTCAAACCCTCAACGGTGTTCCAAACCAGTTTCTTCTCGTAATCGGCACCCTTGAGATCTTCAAGGATCTTTTCTTCCCACTCACGGGTTGAAACCGGCGGAAACTCCTCAAATAAACCGGATTTCTTATCTTGATCCATAGGAAACAATTTTTGTTTTGAATTTAAAATACTTACAGGCAATGTATTGTAAACTTTGGGCAAAATTACAATAAAAATGTAAGTGAAATTGCCCAATTTCAGGCAATTTCAATCCTTTTCACTCTTAAAGCAACCTTGTTTAGCCCATTTCATTTTTTAGCCCACCCCAGGTACAAGCTTTGTCTTTCTTTACAGGAAAAAATCCTACATTTATAGATTGATTGACAACAAGCTGAAAGCAGCCCCGTTTTTGGTGCAAACGCTGCAGCATCTGTAACCCGGGAAAGAGTGTAAGTGGCATGTGGTAAGCCCGTTAAAACAATTGATTCTGATGGACCCTTCAATTGATAAGTTAAGAAAAAAGGCCATGGAGATCATGGAGAAGCAGAAGTACCTGCCCAACCCTGAAATTCTGAAAGACTTCGAGTTGCTGCTGGAAGATTACAACGTACACAAAATTGAACTGGAGCTGCAGCAGGAAGAACTTCGGCTTACCAATCAAAAGCTGGAGGCGCAAAATCAACGCCTCGACGACCTTTTTACCCATGCTCCCGTCTCCTATTTCGTGCTCGATGATCAGCAGTGTATTGTACAGCTCAACCAGCGTGCCTGCCAGCTTCTGGAGCAACCACACAAAAAGCTTGTACGCCAGCGGTTTACGCAGTTTATCGATCCTGCTTACCAGGATAGTTTTTATTTCCACTGGCAGGAAGTGCTGCGTACAAATCTGCCATGTTCGCTCGAAGTGCGTTTTTCTACTGCCATACCTGGCAAGGGATATTGCTTGCTCAACAGTCATTCCTTCCCTGATCCGGAAAGTGGTCAAATGCTGATCAGGATTTCGGCTACCGATATTTCGGCAGTGAAAGAAGCCGACCTGCTGCGCGACAGCGAACGCCGCTACAGATTGCTATTTCGCAACATGGTGAATGGTTTGCTGGTTTTGAAACCTGTCTTTGAGAACCATAAACTTATCGACTTCCATTTCTTCAGAGCCAACGATGCTTTTGAAAGTATGACCGGACTGCAAGCACGAAAAATGGAGGGAAGCCCTTTACTACACCTTTTTCCCGAAAAAGGCCGGCAGATTTTATCGATGATACTCCAGACCTTCCCGGGCAATGAAAACCAGAAGATGGAAGCATTTGTGCTAAGGCCGGGGCTTATTGTTAATATCTATTCGTTTGTTCCCGAACCCGATTACGTTGCACTGATTTTCGAAGATGTTACTGCACAGGTAAAAGCTGAATCCGAAAGATTGAAAAGTGAGGAGATGCTCAAGACTGTATTTAAGATTCTGCCCGTGGGCGTAACCATTACCAATCAGCAGGGAGACATCATAGATTGCAATAAAGCGTCTGAAGCGCTGCTGGGCATACGCAAAGAGGAACATCTGATACGCAATTTTGCCGGAAAGGAATGGAAAATTGTACGAACCGATCTTAGCCACATGCCTGCAGAAGAATATGCCAGCGTGCGCGCACTGAAAGAAAACAGGATGGTAGAAAATGTGGAAATGGGCATTGTGAAACAGAAAGATCAGATCAGCTGGATCAATGTGAGCGCGGCACCGATTCCGCTACCCGATCTGGGCGTTGCCATTGTGTATACCGATATCACAGAAAGAGTGCAGGCTCAGGAGGAAAGTGAAGAAAAGTTTAAAAGTATTGTTCAGAATTCTACCGATGCCATTACCATTGTAAACCCTGCCGGATCGGTTATTGAATGGAACCGCGGTTGCGAGCTGATCTTTGGCATAGTACGCAAAACTGCACTCAATCAGAAAATCTGGTCGCTGATGGCACAGGTAATCAGGCCCGGCTTTGCCATTTCGAAAGATAGTATTTTCATGCGCGAAAGCATACTCAGTGCTCTTAAAACAGGCGAAAGCCCGTGGTTTTTGCAAACCAGCGATACCGAAATTACCGATGGCACCGGCCAGATCAAAACCATTCAAAGCGTCGTTTTTCCGGTAAAGGCTGCCCGGGGCTTTATGCTGGGCATTGTGTCGCGCGATATTTCGCAAGCCAAAGAAACCGAACGAATGCTCAAAATTGCCCGCGATACTGCCGAAGAAGCCAGCAGTGCCAAAAGCCGGTTTCTGGCCAATATCAGCCATGAGATCCGAACACCTCTCAACGTAATCCAGGGTTTTACAGAGATACTGAAAGAATATCCTGCCACAGATCCCAGGTTCAGAGAACACCTCTCAGGGATTGAAAAAAGCAGCCGGGCACTGATGAGCCTGATCAACGATATCCTGGATCTGTCGCGAATAGAAGCCGGGAAAATGTCTATCAACCCCGTGCCTTTGAATTTGCGTGCGCTGGTTGAAGATGTTCAGCAGATCTTTTCACTCAAGGCAAAAAACAAAGGGCTTGAGATTTTGCTGGAGGTATCCCCCTGCTTGCCCCACCTGGTGAGCATGGACGAAACCCGCATCAGGCAGGTGCTCTTCAACCTGGTGAGCAATGCCGTGAAGTTTACCCACAAGGGCTCGGTGAGTATCAGCGTTGAGAGTAGCAAAGTGGCCAGAAAACCAGGCTTTACCCATCTGCAGATCAATGTGGCTGATACCGGTATTGGCATTGAGGCTTCTGAGCTGGAAGCCATCTTTGATCCTTTTTACCAGAAAGACGTGCCAGGAATTGTGCACCAGGAGGGCACTGGGCTGGGGCTTGCCATTTCCAGACGATTTGTGGAAATGATGAACGGACAGATACAGGTGGTATCCGAACCGGGCAAAGGAACCTCCTTTACCCTTTCTCTGCCCCATGTGCAGGTTCTTGAGTATCGCAGCCGAAAGGGGAAAATGAGGCTACCCCCAAAAACAAAGGATATATCGGGGATGGCAGCCATTACCACCAACGAAATAAAACTTTTAACAGACAACATTTTCCGGGAAATTGCAGCCCGGGAAGGCTCCGAAAAACGGGCACGCGAATTCCTGCAGCAGGAGATATGGACAGAGTTTGACAAAATAGCCGATATTCTGGGATTTGAAGAAGTATTGCTGTTTGCAGGCTCATTGAGCCATCTGGGACAACAAAACGATTTGCCCATGCTGCAGGAGTTTGGAAAAAAATTACAACAACAGGCCGAGGCTCTTAATGTTATAGAAATCAATCAAATGCTCTCTGCTCTTGAAAAGCTCAGAAACTGAATTATGCAAACCAACCTGATGAACACAAAAGATGCCTATACCGAAAAATCGTTCAAGGTGCTCATTGTGGATGATGTGCCTGAAAACATTCAGGTATTGGTGCACCTGCTCAATGAAAAAGGGTTAAAGGTGAACTATGCCGATAGTGGAATAAAAGCACTTAAAGCCATCAAAACCAACCTGCCCGACCTGATATTGCTGGATGTTTCCATGCCTGGTATGGAC
This sequence comes from Bacteroidales bacterium, assembly GCA_046291875.1. Classification (GTDB taxonomy): domain Bacteria; phylum Bacteroidota; class Bacteroidia; order Bacteroidales; family UBA7960; genus SKVR01. The sequence continues at coordinate 251,680 of JBKBSF010000001.1, forward strand.
GGCTTCGAGGTTTGTGAACGACTTAAGGCAGACCCTCTCACTGCCGATATCCCGGTAATATTTCTCACCGCCAAAGTAGATCAGCAAGATGTAATCAACGGCCTGGAAAAAGGTGCCGTAGATTATGTAACCAAACCTTTCAATGCCGGCGAGCTCATTAAAAGGGTGCATACCCATCTGGAACTGAAGCATAACCGCGACCTCATAAGGAGACAAAATGAAGAGTTGGTAAAACTCAATGAAGTGAAAAATCAACTCTTTTCAGTGATTTCGCACGACATGAAAAATCTCTTCAACAATATACTTTTCGGAACCGAATCGCTTGAGAAAGAGATCGATCATTTTGAAAAATCGGAAGTTGTGCAAATGGCAGGCCTGGTAAACGACTCTGCAAAGCGTGCCTACGACCTGCTGCAAAACCTTCTGGATTGGTCTCGCTCGCAGATGAACAGTATCCGCTACAGCCCCGTAGATGCCGAAATGAGTCTTCTGATATCGCAATCGGTAAATCTTTTTAAACCTTCTGCTACCAAAAAGCAACTTCTGCTGGAGGTGATACAGCAGGGCGATAGCTTCAGGGTAAATGCCGATATTGATATGGTAAAGGCTGTATTGCGCAACCTTCTTTCCAATGCCATTAAATACTCCTGGGTAAATGGACGTATAGAAATCCGTTTAGAAAATCTGCCGGGCGAGATCAAAACATCCATTACCGATTTTGGTATGGGCATCAGCCCGGCCCAGCAGAACAAACTTCTTGCCGACCCTCAGCCTTCGGCATCTCTGCCCGGAACACAGAACGAGAAAGGAAGTGGACTGGGGCTGGTGCTCATCCGCGATTTTGTTTTTAAAAACAAAGGAAGTTTCGGTTTCGAAAGCCAGCAAGGCAAAGGCAGCACATTCTGGTTTACCCTGCCCGCGGCCTGAGGTGTGTCAGGTTTGGCTTTTACCACATTATCAGTTTGCGAAGGATGTTTTTTGCGTTACATTTACTAATTTCGCAGCGCAAAAGAAAAGCCTTTAACTCTCATACAATCATCTAAAAATGGAATACAATTTCAGAAGCATCGAAAAGAAATGGCAGCAATACTGGCGCGATCATAAAACCTACAAAACCGAAACCGATCCCAACCGACCTAAATATTATGTGCTGGATATGTTTCCCTACCCTTCAGGTGCTGGCTTGCATGTGGGGCACCCCCTGGGATACATCGCTTCTGATATTTATTCGCGCTACAAGAGGCAAAAAGGGTTTAACGTATTGCACCCCATGGGTTACGATGCTTACGGGCTTCCTGCAGAGCAATATGCCATCCAGACCGGGCAGCATCCGGCCATCACTACCGAAAAAAACATCACCCGGTACCGCGAACAGTTAGACCGTATAGGGTTCTGTTTTGACTGGGACCGTGAGGTGCGCACCTGCGATCCGGGGTACTACAAGTGGACCCAATGGACTTTTATCCAGCTTTTTGAACATTATTACGATAAAAAACTCAATAAAGCCTGCCCCATCTCCCATCTGGAAGAAACCTTCGGGAAGGGTGGCAGCGAGGCTGCCCACGCAGCCGGCGACCCCGTTGAGCCCTTCTCTGCCGAAGAATGGAAAGCAATGACATCGCAGCAGCAGCAAAACATACTGATGCATTTTCGACTGGCTTACCTTTCCGATACTATGGTAAACTGGTGCCCCCAGTTGGGTACTGTGCTTGCCAACGACGAAGTAAAGGAAGGGTTTTCGGTAAGAGGCGGATTTCCTGTGGAGCGCAAAACCATGAAGCAATGGTCGCTGCGAATCACTGCCTACGCCGATCGCCTCCTGGAAGGCCTCGACCAGATCGACTGGAGCGACTCTCTGAAAGAGATACAACGAAACTGGATCGGACGATCAGAAGGGGCTACCATTTTCTTCCCTGTGGAAGGTCATGATCTGGCCCTGGAAGTTTTTACCACCCGGCCCGATACCATTTTTGGATCCACTTTTATGGTGATTGCCCCAGAGCACGAATGGGCTTTGCAGATCACTACACCAGAATATGAGCAAGCGGTTAAAGCGTATGTAAAGAAGGCCTCCGGTCGTTCTGAGCGTGAGCGTATGACCGAAGTGAAAACTGTAAGTGGGCAGTTTACCGGGGCATATTGCAAACACCCTTTCAGCGGAAACCCCATCCCGGTTTATGTGGCCGATTATGTGCTGGCAGGTTATGGCACAGGCGCCATCATGGCCGTACCGGCACACGACAGCCGCGACTATGCTTTTGCCAAACACTTCCAACTGCCCATTGTTGAAGTAGTAACGGGCGGAAACATTGAAACCGAATCCTACGACGCCAAAGAAGGCACACTGGTAAACAGCGATTTCCTCAATGGAATGGATGTAAAACAAGCCATCAGTGCAGCCATTGCCAGGCTCGGGCAACTGGGCATTGGCCAAATGCGTATCAATTACCGCCTGCGCGATGCAATTTTCAGCCGCCAGCGCTATTGGGGCGAGCCCTTCCCGGTATACTACAAAGAGGGTATGCCCTATATGCTCAATGAAGAGGAACTTCCCCTTGAATTGCCCGAGGTTGACAAATACCTGCCCACCGAAACCGGCGAACCTCCCCTGGCAAGGGCCAAAAACTGGAAAACGGCAGAAGGATATCCCCTTGAAACCAACACCATGCCCGGCTTTGCCGGGTCAAGTGCCTATTACATCCGCTATATGGATCCCCACAACCCCAACCAGCTGGTATCAGCAGAGGCTATAAACTACTGGCAGGATGTTGATCTGTATATTGGTGGAGCCGAGCATGCCACCGGCCACCTGATTTATGCCCGGTTCTGGAACCAATTCCTCTTCGACATAGGAGTTAGTGTTGCCCAGGAGCCCTTCAAAAAACTCATCAACCAGGGAATGATACAGGGCCGGTCCAGCTTTGTATATCGTGTAAAAGGCACCAAACAGTTTGTATCTTACAATCTGCGCAAGGAATACGATACCATGCCCATCCATGTAGATGTGAATATTGTACACAACGACCTGCTGGATCTGGACGCTTTCAGGAAATGGAACCCCGAGTTCAACGATGCTGAGTTTGTTCTGGAAGACGGAAAATACGTTTGCGGATGGGAAGTAGAGAAGATGTCGAAATCTTTCCACAACGTGGTAAACCCCGACGATCTGATAGAACGCTATGGTGCCGATACCCTGCGTCTGTATGAAATGTTTCTGGGGCCACTGGAACAAGCCAAGCCATGGGATACCAATGGTATTGAAGGGGTTTTCCGGTTTATTCGTAAGCTTTGGCGCTTATATCACGACAAAAACAATCAGTTCGATGTATCTGAGGAAGCACCCTCAGCAGCCGAATTGAAGGTGCTTCATAAAACCATCAGGAAGGTAAGTGAAGACATTGAAAGGTTTTCATTCAACACCGCAGTAAGTTCCTTTATGATCTGTGTAAACGAGCTGTCAGACCTGAAGTGCAACAAGCGCGGTATCCTCTCTCCCCTGGCCGTGCTGATCTCCTCTTTCGCCCCTCACATCGGAGAAGAGTTGTGGAGCCTTTTGGGCAATTCTCAAAGCGTGGTGAGCGCACCGTTCCCACAATGGAACCCAGAGCTGATCGCCGAAGACATGGTGCTTTACCCGGTATCCTTCAATGGAAAGACCCGCTTTAAGTTCGAAATTGCTGCCGGCAGCACTCCTGCACAGGTGGAAGAGGCAGTACTGAAAATGGACGAAGCACAGAAATGGCTGGAGGGAAAAGCTCCCCGAAAAGTTATTGTTGTGCCAGGCAAGATCGTAAATATTGTAATTTAGAAAAATCCTGATAGTTCATGGATTAAGTATATTGAGGTGGCTCCCGGATGGCAATTTTCCGGGAGCCGTTTTTTTTGGAACGCTTTTTGGTTTCTCAACACAATTTTTGTCGTTTACAATTTGTAATTAAGGTTTTTTTGACAGAACAAAACGAATAACACATTAATTTCGTTATAGAAAATACAACCAAACTTAAGCCAACATGGAAAGCACCGGAAAATATTCTCTGATCAATGGATCTGCTGCCACTTTACTTTGCATACTCCTTACCCTTTTCAGCGCTTCAGGGCAGCAATTGCGCACTATTGAAAACACAGCCTTTCAACGCGGCGAAAAAATCACCTACCGGGTTTTTTACGATAGCTTTCTTACCGGCAATGTAAATGCGGGTACAGCCAGCCTTGAGATAAGACCCGGCAATGAGGTTGTCGGAGGCCGCAACACCATGAATGTTGTGGGTTTGGGGCGCACCCAGGGGGCGTTCAATCTTTTCTTCAGAGTAGTAAACCGCTACGAAACCTATCTTGATGAAGAGGCCATTGTGCCATTGCTGTTTATCAGGCGCATCAACGAAGGGGGATACCGCAAGAGCCAGGATGTGATGTTTAACCAGTTTGAAAACATTGCCATCAGCAATACCGCAACAGTGCCGGTAGTAGAAAATGTGCAGGATATCATTTCCGCCTTCTATTATCTGCGTACCTACAACTTCGACAATGCACAGATTGGTGATATTTTCGATGTGAATTTTTTCCTCGACGATACCGTATATGTTTCACGCGTAGTATTTGATGGGAGAGAAAACATTACCACCCGTATGGGTACGTTCCGCACACTGCGATTCAAACCCCAGGTGCTCACCGGAGATGTTTTCAGCCAACCTTATCCTATGACCCTTTGGATCTCCGATGACAAAAACAAAATCCCCGTACTGGCTCAATCAGGGATCCTGGTAGGAAGTGTTAAAATGGAACTTATAGACTACAAAGGACTGAGAAACCCCATGACCTCACGAATACGATAGAAAACAATGGGTTTTAAATCTGGAAAATTAGGTGTACTTACGGGGATTGTTTCATGTAAGCAGCACTATCTTTACCCGCTAATTCAAGGTTTCGCATATTATAATCAACCCACAATAATCAACCACAACCGAGTTTCCGGATCCCAGTCGTCAAACAATAGTTTTTGGGATCAGAACTCCTGATACTAACACAAAAAAGAACAGCGATGAAAGCAAAATTACCCTCCTGGAGTACCAGGTTTATGTTGTCATCATCAATGCTTGCAGTATTTGTTGCCAGCATGATGGCGCTTCTGCTTTGGGCTTGCGAAAAGGACCCTGTAAAGGGATGGACCCTGTACAATGAACCTCCTCCGCCTCCCAAAATTGTAAGTCTGCATTCTGCCATTAAAAACTGTGTACCTCCTTACCCGGTCAGCTTTTACCAGAATACTGAGCATAAACTGGGCAATGTCCAGTTTTTCTGGGATTTTGGCGATGGCAATACCAGCATTGCCCAAAACCCCAACCACATCTACCAGCAACCTGGAGACTATGTGGTCCGGTTGATTGTTGCCAACGAGATTGGGGCTGATACAGCCTATCTGTCTATGTCGCAGCTCAATGCAGAGTCAATTCCTGTGCAGGTGGATTTTTCGCACACCCATTTCAATAATAATAATTTTGCCCCCAACAGAGTGCTTTTCGATAACTTCTCAACAGGGGCCAACCAGTTTTACTGGTACTTTGGCGACGGCCAGGAAGACAATAACGATAATCCCATCCATGTTTTCAGCAATGCGGGCACCTATACCGTAACCATGCGTGGTACATGCACCGATGGTAGCTTCAGCGAAACCAGCCGCCAGGTGTTTGTTGTTCCTGCACCCAAGAGAGTTTTTATTGACTCCCTCACCCTGATGCTGCCTCGTGGAGACAGAAGCGGAAGCATTTTTGTGGAGTTTTACCACAACACCACTTTTGTGGGAAGCACCAAAAGCACCCAGGGAAGAAGCTTCCCGGTTAAATTTCGCCGGGCCAACGATTTTCTTGGCGGCTACTTCTTCGATTTTGTAAACTTTGCCGCCAATGAGGCCTTTAAATTTGTGATCTTTCGCGAAAATGGCAGCAACCCTCCCATATTTCTCTATGAGATTATCCTCTCACCGGTCGATATCCAGAACCGCTTCTACCCCAGGGCCTATTATCAGATCGAACATGTTCCTCCCATCACCGATTTGTTTATCGATCTTTACATCAGCTACTAACCACAAAAGCTTATTGCCATGACACGAAAAATAACTCTCAATATGCTGCTCCTGGTTCTGGTTTCGGCAAGCTTTGCCCAGCCCGATCTGAACTACTGGAACAATGTGAGCTACTTTAAAATGGGGGGTGGTACCCTGGAACCCGGCCCCAGAATGACCGCAACCGACACCGAAGGGCTTTTTGCAAAAAAAGGATTCCAGGTGGGCTTCGACTACAATTACATGATCGCTTACGGGCTTGGACTTGGCTTTAACCTGGAATTCAATCAGTTTGGATTTAACCGCGATGCCTTTATGTCGGTAGCCCAACCTCAGCAAATGGAGGTGAGGGGCGGCTACAGCTCAGCTAAATTTGGGCTCAACGCCTTGTTTAATATGCCCATTGTGTTGCATCCACAATACTTTACTCTCAACTTGTATGTAGAAGGTAATGCCGGACTTCGCGGAATGTCAATCCCATCTATTGATATGTGGTACGACGAAACCATCAACAAGTATGTTGAAGTGAGCTATCGCTCCAGGGGAGGCTCAATGGGGTACCTGGGATACAGTGGCGGGGTGCAGTTTTTGTTTAACAACAAGTTTGGCATCAACGTTTCCTACAATGCTGTAGAGCCTAGTCGCCACAGTATCAAATATTCGGTGCGAAAGTTTGATGCCGAAGGTCAGTTGTTTGAAGATGAAAACTATCTGAATAACTTTCTGGATCACAGCGGCCTGCAGTTTGGGATCCTGTTTATTTTCGGAAAATAATCTGACCCGTCGACGGCCTTTAGCCACTGGTAGTTTCACGAAAAATGATTAGGTTTGCTGTGGCAATCTTGCCACAGCATTTTTTATTCGTTTTGTTATGTTGAAAGCAACAATCCATACAGAAAAAGGGGAGATGCAGGTTGAGTTTTTTGAAAACGATGCCCCTAATACCGTTAAAAATTTTACAGATCTGGCCCGCAAAGGCTATTACGATGGGCTTACCTTTCACCGCGTGATACCTGAGTTTGTAATCCAGGGCGGTTGCCCCAATGGTACAGGCTCCGGTGGCCCGGGCTATACCATTGCCTGCGAGCTCGATGGAGGAAATCAGTACCACGATCGGGGCGTCCTTTCCATGGCACATGCCGGAAGAGATACCGGAGGCTCACAGTTTTTTATTTGCCACAATCGCCACAATACTCAGCATCTCGACCGTAGACACACTTGTTTTGGTAAAGTAACCCAGGGGCTTGAAGTGATTGACGCCATTCGCCAGGGCGACAAAATTGTAAAAATCGTTGTAGAAGATCAAAAGTAGAAAAGCTATGCAGCAACTTCGGTTTCCTCTCAATGGAGATTTTATTGAGCTGTGCAAACTGCTCAAGATTGTGCAGATCGCCGAAAGTGGCGGTGAGGCCAAAGTGATGATTGAAGAAGGAATGGTAAAACTCAACGGACAAACCGAGCTGCGCAAACGCGCCAAGGTGAAGCCTGGCGACACTGTGGAAGCGCAGGGGTACCAGATTCTGGTGGAACCCTGAGGTTTAGCTCCTTCTTATAAAATCCCCATAAAAAAAGGCCCTGTTGTTACAACAGAGCCTTTTTTTATAAGGGGTTTTGATCTTACATCATACCACCCATGCCGCCCATTCCTGGGTTCATAGGCATTTCGGGCTTGTCTTCTTTGATCTCAGCAAGTACACACTCAGTGGTGAGGAGCATACCGGCAATAGATGAAGCATTTTCAAGAGCTACGCGGGTAACTTTGGTGGGGTCGATAACACCACTTTCGTAAAGGTTTTCGTAAGTTTCGGTGCGGGCGTTGAAACCAAAGTCTTCTTTGCCCTCTTTCACTTTCTGTACTACGATAGAACCTTCAATGCCTGCATTGGCCACAATCATGCGGAGGGGCTCTTCGAGAGCTCTGCGAATGATGGCGATACCGGTAGTTTCATCAGCATTTTCTCCTTCAAAGCCATTGAGGGCTTCCAATGCGCGGATATAGGCTATACCACCTCCGGGCACAATGCCTTCTTCAACAGCAGCGCGGGTTGCGTGCAATGCATCGTCGAAACGGTCTTTCTTCTCTTTCATTTCCACTTCGCTGGCAGCTCCTACATACAGTACGGCAACACCACCGGCCAGTTTAGCCAAACGCTCCTGCAGTTTCTCGCGATCGTAATCGCTGGTGGTGTTTTCGATCTGGGCTTTGATCTGGTTTACGCGGGCCTTGATCATATCGGAAGAACCTTTGCCACTTACGATGGTGGTATTGTCCTTGTCGATGGTAATCTTTTCGGCACTACCCAGCTGAGAAAGATCAGTTGCTTCCAGTTTATAGCCTTGTTCCTCACTAATTACGGTACCTCCGGTAAGGATGGCAATGTCTTCGAGCATAGCTTTTCTGCGATCGCCAAAACCGGGGGCTTTTACGGCAGCAATTTTCAATGATCCGCGAAGCCTGTTTACAACCAGTGTGGCAAGGGCTTCACCGTCAACATCTTCTGCGATAATTACAAGGGGTTTGCCTGTCTGCACAACCTTCTCCAGGATGGGGAGGAAATCCTTCATCGTGCTGATCTTCTTATCGTGGATCAGAATGAACGGATTTTCGAAAACGGTCTCCATTTTCTCGGTGTCGGTTACAAAGTAAGGAGAGATATATCCACGGTCAAACTGCATACCTTCTACCACTTTTACTTCGGTTTCGGTACCTTTTGCTTCTTCAATGGTAATAACACCCTCTTTCTTAACCTTACTCATAGCTTCGGCGATGAGTTTCCCAATGCTGCTGTCGTTGTTGGCAGAGATAGTGGCAACCTGCTCAATTTTTTCAATGCTGTCGCCCACTTCCTTGGATTGCTCACGAAGGTTTTGGATGATTTTCTCTACGGCTTTGTCGATACCGCGCTTCAGGTCCATGGGGTTGGCTCCTGCGGTAACGTTCTTCAGACCGGCATTGTAAATAGCCTGAGCCAGTACAGTTGCGGTGGTGGTACCGTCGCCGGCAACATCAGCAGTTTTGCTGGCCACTTCTTTTACCATCTGTGCGCCCATGTTCTCAATGGCATCGGGCAATTCGATTTCTTTGGCTACTGTTACGCCATCCTTGGTAATGGCAGGAGCGCCAAATTTTTTATCGATGATAACGTTGCGGCCTTTGGGGCCAAGGGTCACTTTTACAGCGTTCGACAGTTTGTCAACACCGATCTTAAGGGCATTTCTTGCTTCAAGATTAAATACTATATCTTTTGCCATAATAACTACTTTTTAGGGTTTGTTTTGCTTTTAACAATAAAACATCTTAATTAGCCGATGATTGCATAAATGTCAGATTCACGCATGATCAGGTAGTCGTTGCCATCAACAGAAATTTCTGTTCCGGAGTATTTACCATACAATACCTCGTCTCCAACTCTTACCGTCATGGGTTCGTCTTTCTTACCTGTGCCCACTGCCACGATAACTCCCTTCATGGGTTTTTCTTTTGCGGTATCAGGAATGATAATACCTCCAGTGGTCTTCTCCTCTGCAGGAGCAGGCTCTACTAATACTCGGTCTGCTAAAGGCTTGATGTTTATGTTTGCCATGTTTTCAATAATTAATTGTTAAACAATAGGATTAAATTTCTTTTTTGCTGTGCCTGTATTTTGCACTCCTGCCTCTTGTCATTTTTTGTGCCAAAGAAACCTTACTGAAACCAGTGAGTTGGCCCAAAAAAAACGGGCAAAAGGTCTAAAGTACACAAATACAGAGCAATACGCGATCGTTTTTCGATCAGATGAGATGTGTATAGGTTGGACAATTTTTCGGATTCTGCCCCGGGACAAAAAAAAAGTGTCAGACTGCATGACAATCTGACACTTTGTATGAATTATATGTTTCGTTAGTCGATCACTTCATCAGCAGGCTGAGCAGGTTGTTGCGCAGGCATCTGCATACCACCGGGGTTTACAGGGGTTCTTACCTCTGTCTGGCGTACCTCAATGGTTTGGCCACGCGGAATTACAAAGGTTGAAGTAAGGGTCAGTACCAAAAGGGCAATGGCCAAAGTCCAGGTAGCTTTCTCCAGAAAATCAGTTGTTTTTCTTACTCCCATGATCTGGTTGTTGGAGGCAAAGTTGGAGGCCAGGCCACCACCTTTGGAGTTTTGTACCAGTACAATCAGGATCAACAATGCACAAACAATCAGGACCAACACTGAGATTAAAATATAAGCGCCCATTATTTTTTTCTTTTAAGAATTGATTTCGTTATTAATATCTATGATTTTTTTTGCAAAGTAACTGCTTTTTTCCGGAAATTTCAAACATAATTTTTCATACACATCCAGCGCCTTGTCTTTTCGTCCTTGTTTAAGGTACACCAGGGCAAGGGTTTCGGTTATCAGCTGATTATCTTCCTCGGAGCTTGGTGCCGAAAGGTCTTCCTGCTCTTCGGGCAGATCCTTGCGCACCTGTATGCGTGGCTCTTCTTTGAGAAACTTATCGATAAGGAAATTGATATCCGGCTTCTTTACAGGCCTGCGCATAAGGTGCAGGTTTTCGTCCGTTTCCGTGTCCTCTGCTTTTTCGCTATGCTTCTGAATGTCGCCAGTGGTGGGCTGTTTGGCTGTAACCTCTGGCGAAATGGCATCTGGGGCAGTGGGTTCCATTTCTTTCTTTGCTGCTTCTTCCGGAACGGCAGAAGAGGTGCTTGCAGGTACTTCCCTGTCAGGTTGAGGCTTGTTTCTGTCTCTGATCTCTCGCAACCGGCGCTTAACAATGTCCAGTAAAGATTGGGTTGTGGGAGATTCTGGCGCATGCAATCTGGCAGTTTGCAAGGGGTCCTCTTGTTCCTCACTCACCTCATGGCTGGCCGACACGGTAGTGTCTTCTGAGGAGGGTGATTGGGGACTGTCGGTTTCTATGGCTTCTGCCATAGTGGTATCAATGGTGTCGGTTGGCAGAAGAAGGTCCGGTGAAGGATTGTTCGGGACAGTCTCCTCAGGTTTTTCTTCCTTTTCTGTTGGAGCTGGCAGGGGAACTGAGGTACTATTTACCGCAGATCCTGGTTCTTGTTTTTGAACCTGGGGTGTGTCAAACGCTGGCAAAGCCCGGCCACGCAGAGGATCCAAATCAGCGACAACTGTTGTGTCAGCCTGGGGTTTGTCGCGATCGGATATATAACGCTGAAATTTCCTGCGGTCAATGGTATAGGCCGATGCCTTGTTAACCTGCTTTTCGAAATCGAGCTTATCGAAAGGTTGCAGGTTTTTAGCCAGCAATATCTGCAAACTCTGGCAATAGGGGTAATCTGCTGTCAGCCTTTCAAGAAATGACAGCGTGCCTGAGTTGAGCTCCCAGGGATTGCGGATCAGTTCCAGAAATTTTTGCTGATTTTCCATATTGTTTTACCAGTTTACAACAGCGCGGTTAAAAATGTCTTCTACCAATGCTTCTACAATTGCATCGATGGCTTCGTTTTCAACCTCTGCAAGGCTGCGTGTTGCCGCATAATCATAAAACCGCGAGAAGGTTTGTTCGAAATCATTCTCAGGTTGAAATTCGTTGACAAATCTTACCCGCACTGCAACGGTAAGCCGGTTTTGCTGCGCCCTGTCGTCGGCACCAATAGACTGGGGTTGCACGGCATAACCGGTAATACTGCCTTCGAAATGAAGGTCGCCCACACCATTGATAAGTCTTAAATTGGTTTGGCGGGAAAATTTGTCTTTGAGTGCATCGGTGAATACCTGGCTCAATGTGGGTTGCACCAGGGGTGCATTGTTGGGAAAGAAATCGACGGAAAAGGTTTTGGCTTCAGGCGGTATGGAGGCTCCTGTAAAGGAATAGATCCCACAGGAATGCCATAAACCCGAGGTTGCAATAAAAAGTATAGCCAATAATTTTAAATTGCGCATATGCAGATGCTTTTGAAATATTGTATGAACAGCTCAGTTGAGTGATTCAGGCATTGATATCGTATTCCTTGATCTTGCGATACAATGTCCTTTCGCTGATCCCCAGCTCTTCTGCCGCTCTTTTCCTCCTGCCACCGTGCTTTTGAAGTGCTCTGATGATCAGGTCTTTTTCCTTCTTCTGAATGCTGAGGTTTTCTTCTATATAGTCGGTGGTATCCTCTTCATAGCTTTCAATGATCTGATGATGGTGGTCTGCCAGTGCCTGATCATCGGAATGCTGATTTTTGATAATTGCTGCCGGTTCCATGTCTTTATACAGGCTTTTGATCAGCTGTGGGTTCTCCTCATGAAAGCTTCCGCTCACCTGCCCGTTGCGCATGAGCTCCATTACAATCTTCTTCATGTCGGTGAGGTCTTTGCGCATATCAAAAAGCAGCCTATACAGGATGTCGCGCTCACTCATATCCGGCTCATTGCGTTTGATATCGCTCACCAGAACCGGCAGGTTCGATTCGTGCACATTGGGCAAATATTTGTAAATCACCTCAGGAGAGATCTGTCGGTTACTTTCTATAACGGAGATCTGCTCAGCAATATTTTTGAGTTGGCGTACATTGCCAGGCCATCGATAATTCAACAGGATCTGCTGGCTTTCGTCGTTGAGTTGCAGGGGGGGCATACGGTATTTCTCTGCAAAATCTGAGGCAAATTTCTTGAACAGCATGATGATATCCTGCTTCCTCTCGCGCAAAGGGGGTACGTAAATGGGCACAGTATTGAGCCTGTAATACAGGTCTTCCCTGAACCTGCCCGAAGCAATGGCTTCCTGCAGATTAACATTGGTGGCCGCTACTATCCTTACGTTGGTTTTGAGCACCTTGGAAGAACCTACCTTGATGAACTCGCCACTCTCCAGCACCCTGAGCAAGCGAACCTGGGTCAACAGGGGCAGCTCTGCTACCTCATCCAGGAAAATGGTACCATTGTTTACCACTTCAAAGTAACCCCTGCGTGCCTCATGGGCACCTGTAAAGGATCCTTTTTCATGTCCGAAAAGCTCCGAATCAATAGTTCCTTCAGGAATGGCGCCACAGTTTACGGCAATAAAAGGCCCATGCTTACGGGCGCTCAGCTGATGAATGATTTTAGGAAAAGCCTCCTTGCCCACACCACTTTCACCCGTTATGAGTACGCTGATATCGGTAGGAGCTACCTGCACCGCCACATCAATGGCACGGTCCAGGGCAGGGGAGTGCCCGATAATTCCAAATCGCTGCTTAATGCTTTGAATATCCATACTTTGCAGGTGGCCTTCAAATAAGTTTATGACATTATGACATGCAAAGTTAATTGATTATTTTGAGAATTCTCCGTATCAGGGGGCTTATTTTCCTGTAGGGAGGGTACTTGACCCCAGGATCAGGGAAGAAGGTTTTTTGCATTACACTCTTGTTGTGCGAAAAGGTTGTGAAGGAATAATATCCATGATAGCTGCCCATGCCGCTCTGACCCACACCACCAAAGGGAAGGTGTTTGCTGGTAATATGGCTCAGGGGCTCATTTATACATACTCCGCCTGCGCTGGTTTGGGTAAGTAGGGTATTGATAAAGCCTTTGTCCTTCGAAAAAATGTACATGGCAAGGGGTTTCTCAGATTGCTTCAGGAAGGCTATAACATCGGAAGTGTTTTTATAAGTGAGCACAGGAAGCAATGGCCCGAAGATCTCTTCCTGCATTACCGGATCATGCCAACCAACGTTCTGCAGAATGGTGGGCGCAATATATTTTGTCTGTTCATCGGTCTGGCCTCCGTAAAGGATCTGGCTGGGTTGAATAAAGGATGTAAGCCTGTCAAAATGTCTTTTGCTGATGATGCGGCCATAATCCTCGCTTTGCGAAGGATCGTCTCCGAAAAAAGAATGAATGGCTGCTGTAAGCTCCCGGGCCAACTGATCCTTTACGCTTTCGTGTACCCACAGATAATCGGGTGCGATGCAAGTCTGGCCGGCATTGAAGAATTTTCCCCAGATAATACGCCGGGCCGAAACCTTAAGGTTTGCCGAGGGGTCAACAATGGCCGGACTTTTTCCACCCAATTCAAGGGTTAAGGGAGTAAGGTGCTCAGCCGCGGCTTTCATGATGATCTTTCCTACGGCTGTAGATCCCGTAAAAAAGATATAGTCGAAACGTTGCTGCAACAATGCCTGTGTTTCCTCTGCCCCTCCCTGAACAACCCTCATGAAACCCGGGTCGAAATTCGGATTGATAATCTCTTCCAGCACCCGGGATGTAGCCTGAGAGTATTCCGAAGGTTTAAGCATTACACAGTTGCCTGCTGCAATGGCACCCACCAATGGAGCCATGGCCAGCTGAAAAGGATAGTTCCAGGGGCTTATCACCAAAACACAACCATAGGGCTCAGGGTATATATAACTGCTTGCCGGAAAATGCAAAAAGGGTGTTTTTACTTTTTGTGGCTTTGCCCAGCGCCTTACCTGGCTGATTTGATAAGCCAGATCGTGCAGCACAAAATCCAGCTCTGCCAGAAGAGTTTCGAAGGTGGGTTTGGTAAGATCAAGAAACAATGCTTCTTTGATCTTTTCTTCATGGTTGATAATAAGTGACTTTAGCTTTTTAAGCTGTTCAATGCGGAAGGAAACATCCAAAGTTTGGCCGGTATGAAACCAGGCTCTTTGGGCTTCAACGATTGTATTATATTCCATAGTTACTTGCTTTTGACTTTCCTAACGTAAATGTTACTGTTTAGTTTCCCCAGGTATCCCTTTTTTGTAAAATTTGGGGTTAGGCAAAGTAGTATTTAGTATTCAAAGGTCATTGCGTGGCGAATGTAAAAATTTGAAATTCAACAGGATGATAGTTTCAGGGAGCTGCCGGAATTGTTTTGTCTGAATAAAAACAGCCTGAAAGATAAAAAAACACATGATTGGTCTAAAAAAAATCTAACTTTATTTGTTAAACAACGTACTGTAAACAACAAAGCTAATATCCTGGTGTTAACCTGATAAACGATACTACCTTTTATGTATTCTGGCGAGAGATATGATCAATTGAGAAAAAAAGCGGAAAGCCTGCTGGGTAATCTGGCAAAAGAAGGGAAAATGATTAACGGAGATGAAGGAAGATGGGATTTGCTGATCAGAGATCTTTTTGAGCAATTTGAAGGGCTTGAGAACCATTTGTTGCGCTTGAATGCCGCATTTGAGCAGAGTGCCAATTCCATCATGATTACCGATATCCATGGAAATATTGAGTATGTTAATGCGCAATTTACTCAGGTAACAGGGTATTCGCCCGATGAAGTGCTGGGCAAAAACCCCAGGCTCTTAAAGTATGAATTGTCGAAAATAAACTATAAGGAGCTTTGGGACACTATCTCAAGAGGAGAAACCTGGACCGGTGAATTTCTTAACAAGTCAAAGAGCGGCAATTTGTTCTGGGAGCTGGGCACCATAAGCCCGGTAAAAAATCAGCAGGGAGAGATCATTAGTTATATTTCTATCAAAGAGAATATAACCCAGCGGAAGCTCATGGAGGAAAAGCTACTCCAGACACGCGACTTTTACCTGGGTTTGCTTGAAGATTTTCCTGTGATGATATGGCAATGCGACAACCAGGGTAATGTGAATTTTTTCAACAAAACCTTGCAGGAATTTACCGGCTGGGATCAACCGGGAAAAGGAATGGAAGAATTTCTGCAAAGGATCCATCCCAAAGACAGAATGGTTTTCGAAAGTGCCCTCACAGATAGTTTGAGCAAAAGCCAGCCTTTTATAGTTGAATTTCGCCTGCTCGATAAATATGACAACTTCAGGTGGGTAATCAATCATGCAAAACCCTTTGCCGACCCCGAAGGTAATACCAGCGGGTTTATTGCCTCATGTATTGATATCCACGACCGGATTTTGGTCGAGGAGCGCCTGCTTGAGAGTGAAAACAAATACCGGCGTATGTTTGAGGATGCCTCGATGGGTATTTTCCGCCTCGATCGTAAGTTTAACTTCACCTTTGCCAATAAGGCTTTTGCCCGTATTTTTGGGTTTGATAATGTAGTAGATTTTCTCATTGAACTCAACAACAATCCGGTAGAGTATTTTCCCGATTATCTCAATAACAAAGGGTTTATCAGGCAAATTCTCAAAGCCTCCAAGGACAGATTTGTAATGGAAAAGCCCCTTCAGAATGCCCGGGGCCAAACCATTTATACGGTTATTCACCTTCGCAGAATTGATGAACCCGGACCCGAAGGAGATTTTTATATTGAAGGTTTTATTGAAGACATTACCCAGCGTAAAATAGCTGAAGAAAACCTGCTCAGATCAGAACAAAAATTCAGGGCTCTATTCGACAGATCTTATGAGGCCATCGTAATTCTCAATGACCTAAGGATTGCAGATTGTAATATTAAGGCAAGCGATATTTTTGGCATTACCTGCGATGATCTTTTCGGGATGCATTTTCGGGAGCTGATTTCCCAGGAGCCTGACGGCCTTCAGGTTTCGTTTGAGTTATTTGTTGAGAAAGTAGAAAAGGCCCTTGAAAACAAACCCCAGGTTTTTGACCTTGCCCTTTTGCACCGCCATCAATCTTTCGATGCAGAAATAAGCCTTTCCAGGGTTTATGTTAACAATAAGGCAATGGTGCAGGCGATTATTCGCGATGTAAGCGAACAGCGATTTGCTGAAAAGCAGATCAGACAGGCTCGCGATGAAGCAGAAAGAGCCCGTAAGGCTCAATCGGAGTTTCTGTCTCTGATGAGCCATGAAATACGAACACCTCTCAATGCTGTAGTATCTCTTACCGATCTGATGCTACACGAAAAACTCAACGCCGATCAACTGGAAAATCTTTCCTCTGTTAAAATATCTGCACGCCATCTGCTTGCACTCATCGATGATATTCTGGATTACAATAAGATCGAATCAGGCAATATTCAGTTTGAAAATACTGATTTTGAGCTCAGGAAAATGATCCAGGAGCTTGCAAAGGCATTGGAAATCAAAGCCCGGGAGAAAAACATCCGGTTTGTAACTGCCATTGACGAGAAGGTGCCTCGGGTTTTGCGTGGTGATACCCTGCGCCTGAAGCAGGTTCTTTTTAATTTACTCTCCAATGCCATCAAGTTTACGCAAAAGGGAAAGGTTAGTTTAACCATAAGCAGAATGACTGATTACCCGGGCGATAAGCGGATCCGGTTTGAAGTGGAAGATACCGGCATTGGCATTGCCCGCGACAGACTGGATGCAATTTTCGAAAAGTTTACCCAGGCCGAAACCAGTACAAGCCGAAAATACGGTGGCAGTGGATTGGGGCTTACGATCTGTAAAAGACTTATTGAGCTGCAGGGGGGTGAGATCTTCGCCCAGAGCACCCAGGGGAAAGGATCCATATTTTCATTCTATCTGATTATGGAGGAAGGAGAACTGGCTGACCTTGCTCCTTCAGCTCCCGAAGAAGTTGCGGAGCACCATACTCTTGAGGGAATGAAAATACTACTCGTGGAAGATGATAAAATGAACCAGTTTGTGGCCCAAAAGATCATTGCAAAAAAATGGCTGGCGACGCTCACCATTGTTTCTTCCGCAGAAGAAGCCCTGCAGTTGATTCGAAAACAGGATTTTGATCTTATCCTCCTGGATCTTCTGTTGCCGGGTATATCGGGCTATGAACTTACCCAGATCATTAGGGCTAATCCTGACAACGACATCCCAAATCCGTTTATCCCTGTTATCGCCCTTACCGCCGATGCATTTCAGGAAACACGAAACAAGGCCTACGAAGCAGGCGTCGACGATTTCGTTACCAAGCCTTTCGACTATATCAAATTACTGGAAAAGATCAGTCGGTACAAGTCCTCTTAGCTTTGCAGGATTCTAAAAAGTATTTCCCCAATCAAACCCTCACAGTGTTGAGGGTTTTTATATCTTTGCATTCTGTTTTATGAATGGCGGAAATTGGTTTAATTTTCTAAAAATCTGATGGTTATGCAAGACCCCAAAGGCAATGCGGTAAAAAATTTTAAGAGGTATACGGTAACATCTGCCCTTCCCTACGCCAACGGACCTGTACATATTGGTCACCTGGCTGGTGTTTATATTCCTGCCGATATTTATGCTCGTTATCTGCGCTCTGCAGGTAAAGATGTGGTATTCATAGGAGGAAGCGACGAGCACGGGGTACCCATTACCATTAAAGCCCGTAAGGAAAAAGTAAGCCCACAGGATGTGGTTGATAAATACCATTACATGATCATGGAATCTTTTCAGAAACTGGGAATTTCCTTTGATGTGTACAGTCGCACCTCGGCTCCCATTCATCATGAAACTGCATCGGCTTTTTTTGAAAAACTTCATAAAACCGGCAAGCTCACAGAAAAGGAGAGCGAGCAGTTTTACGATGAAGAGAACAAGCAATTTCTGGCCGACCGCTACATTACAGGCACATGCCCCCATTGTGGGTATGAAAAAGCCTATGGCGATCAGTGCGAAAGCTGTGGCACTTCGCTCAGCCCCACCGACCTTATCAATCCTCGGTCCGTGCTCAGTGGCAACAAGCCTGTAATGCGAAAAACCACCCACTGGTATCTTCCTCTTCAGGACTATGAGCCCATGTTGCGCGAGTGGATTCTGGAAGGACACAAGCATGACTGGAAAACCAATGTTTACGGGCAATGCAAATCGTGGATCGAGCAAGGGTTGCAACCACGCGCCGTTACCCGCGATCTTGATTGGGGGGTAAAGGTTCCGGTTGAGGGTGCCGAGGGTAAAGTGCTTTATGTATGGTTCGATGCTCCCATTGGTTACATCTCTGCAACTCGCGAATGGAGCGAGAAAACAGGAAAAGACTGGGAACCCTACTGGAAAGACAAGGACTCAAAACTTGTGCACTTTATCGGTAAGGACAATATCGTTTTTCATTGTATCATCTTTCCGGCCATGTTGCACGCCGAAGGGAGTTATATCCTCCCCGAAAATGTTCCTGCCAACGAGTTTCTCAACCTTGAGGGTGATAAAATTTCCACCAGCCGCAACTGGGCGGTTTGGCTGCACGAATACCTGGAAGAGTTTCCAGGGCAACAGGATGTGCTGCGCTATGCACTTTGTGCTGCTGCACCCGAAACCAAAGATAATGACTTCACCTGGAAAGACTTCCAGGCGCGCAACAACAGTGAACTTTTGGCAATTTTCGGCAATTTCGTAAACCGAACCCTTGTACTTACACAGAAATATTTCCAGGGAAAGGTTCCTGCTGCCGGTACACTTACTCCTGCCGATCAGGAGGTACTTGCCCAAATGGAGAGGTTCCCGCAATCCATTGCCTCCAGCCTTGAAAGCTACCGGTTCAGAGAAGCTCTCAATGAGCTGATGAACCTGGCACGCCTTGGTAACAAGTACCTTACCGACAGTGAACCATGGAAAATTTTCAAAGACAATCCACAGCGCGTTCAAACCATACTCAATGTAAGTTTGCAAATCTGTACCAACCTGGCCATCCTTTGCGAACCTTTCCTTCCATTTACTTCGGCTCGCCTGCTGGAAATGCTGAACCTTGAACCTATGAATTGGGCCAGTGCCGGTGGCAATAATATCCAGGCAGATCATCAACTAGGTACCCCCTCGCTTCTTTTTGTAAAAATAGAAGATGAACAGATCCAGTACCAGGTAGATAAACTTGCCAACACCCGAATAGCCAATGAAGCCGAAGAGGGTTGGACACCCCCGGCCATACGTCCTGAGATCAGCTATGATCAGTTTGCAGGAATGGATCTCAGAGTTGCCACCATACTTGCTGCAGAAAAAGTTGCCAAAACCAAAAAACTGCTCAAGCTTACCCTCGATACCGGTCTCGATAAACGAACGGTGGTATCTGGGATTGCAGAGTTCTACAATCCCCAGGAGGTGGTAGGCAAGCAGGTGGTATTGCTGGCCAATCTCAGTCCGCGCGAAATAAAAGGCATCCAGTCGCATGGTATGATCCTTATGGCAACCGATAAGGACGGAAAGCTTACGTTTGTGAAACCCGAAAACGGAGTAACAAACGGCTCTACCATATCATAAGCGATGTTTTTAAGCCTTTGGGCAAGGTATTTTCTTTGTTTGTATAATACTTGCGGTATGGGTGAAAACTAGGGGTTTCTGTAGAAAAAATTTTTTTATCTTTGCCCCGAAATCGTTATTTGGCCTCGTAGTTCAACGGATAGAATGGAAGTTTCCTAAACTTTAGATACAGGTTCGATTCCTGTCGAGGCTACAAAACACTTTCAAACTACACACACCCTAACTCATCAAATGTATTCCGGTGTCACACCCACCAGGAATACATTCATACAAACTACGCTCTTAAAACAAAAAAACCATGAATAGAAAAGACGAAAGACCCAGTAAGATTTCTTACGAAAGGTACTTAAACGAATTAGGTATTCCTGAGGATCAAAAAAAGTCGAACGATGGCAGTATTCCGGATTATGTGAAATATGGCACCTGGCTTCGGGTAAACGATTCTGAGAAGTTTGAAAAGGATTATCAGAGATGGAAAATGAAAATGAGAGCAGAGCAGAATCTGTAACAATTCTCAAAGGGATACAAAAAAAAGCTCCGGATGGCAGTCCGGAGCTTTTTTTGTGGTTTCGAATCCCGGTCAGATTACTCCCAGTTCTTTTCCCACTTTTATAAAAGCTGCAATGGCTTTGTCAAGGTGATGTTTTTCGTGGCCAGCCGAGAGCTGTATGCGTATGCGGGCCTGCTCTTTGGGCACCACAGGGTAATAGAACCCTATCACATAAATACCCTCTTCGAGCATGCGTGAAGCAAATTTCTGTGAAAGGGCTGCATCGTAAAGCATCAGAGCCACAATGGCAGAATCTGAGGGTTTCAGATCGAAACCGGCTGCCGAAATCTTATCTTTAAAGTAAGCTGTGTTTTCCATGAGCTTGTCGCGGTAGCTTGTATCTTTTGAGATGAGTTCAAATACCGCCAGTGATGCACCCACAATGGCAGGGCTCAGGGAGTTGGAAAACAGGTAGGGGCGCGAACGTTGCCTGAGAATGTCTATGATCTCTTTGCGTCCGGTGGTAAATCCACCCAACCCTCCGCCAAGGGCTTTGCCCAGTGTGCCGGTTATAATGTCAACTTTGTTGAGCACATTGTGGTATTCGGGGGCGCCACGACCGGTTGTGCCAATGAAACCTGCAGAATGGCATTCATCGGTCATTACAAGGGCATCATACTTTTCTGCCAGCCTGCAAATCTCATCCATACGCGCTATATCACCATCCATGGAGAAAACGCCATCGGTTACAATGATACGGTGGCGTTGTGCCTGTGCTGCCTGCAGCTGCTTTTCAAGATCTTCCATGTCGGCATGAGCAAAACGGTACCTGACCGCCTTGCATAATCTAACACCGTCAATGATAGATGCATGGTTAAGGGCATCTGAAATAATGGCATCCTGCTCCTCGAATAAAGGTTCGAAAACACCTCCATTGGCGTCGAAACAGGCAGCATATAAAATGGTGTCTTCGGTGCCAAAGAATTCTGATATCTTTTGCTCAAGTTCCTTGTGAATGTCCTGGGTGCCACAAATAAACCGCACTGATGACAATCCGTATCCATGGCTGGCCAGTGCTTTGTTGGCTCCTTCAATTACTTTGGGGTGATTGCTCAGTCCAAGGTAGTTGTTGGCACAGAAATTCAATACCGTTTCGCCATTATTCAACGTTATCTCAGCCGATTGCGGGCTGGCAATGATGCGCTCGCGCTTGTAAAGACCTGCACTTTCTATCTCCTGCAACTGGGTCTGTAAATGTTCTTTGATTTTTCCGTACATAATTATTCTGGTTTTGACAATTGATTTGGATGATATTTGTATGTTTGAAAGGGTTTTCAGGGCTTGAGCAATGCCTGGTACCGGGCCGGATTTCGAAACAATTGCAGGGCCTGCGCAATTTCCGGATCGTCCTGAAGCGATGCTATAATCCGGCCCCGCTGTTTGAAATAACGCCCCACAATCTCATTTTTCAGGATCTCTTCAATTTCTGGTCTGAAGGTAATCAGGTCAGCATTTTTTGTTTCGTTTACCCTTCTTTTAATCTGCTCAAGATCCTGCGCAATGGCATCGTAATACTTTTCATTGCGGGCAACACGCTTCAGCCGTTGAAGCAGCATCTCGCTTTCGGTTTCGTAGCTGTAATCTCTGCCTTGCAGAAACTGCATAAAGTCAGCGTAGATCTCATCTGTAATACGAAACTGATCTGCCGGCAATATTTGTGGATTGTTGCGATGAAACTGGTTCGCATATTCAAAAATGTGAAACTGAGTTATGAGAGCAATGGAGATGTTGCTGAGGCTCATGGGCTCAACAAAGATGTCTGGTTCAATTCCTCCGCCATCGAACACGGTGCGTCCTCTGGAGGTCTTAAATGCAACCTTGAGCGAATCCGGAATAGCAGCTACGCTACCATCTTCATGGCGTTGGGCATAGTCAATGGCCTGTATGCATCGTCCACTGGGGATGTAGTATTTGGCAACCGTTACCTTAAGTTGAGTGTTGTAGCTCAGGGGGACAATGTTTTGCACCAACCCCTTGCCAAAAGTTCTTTGTCCGATAATTACTCCTCTGTCAAAATCCTGGATGGCTCCTGCAACAATTTCAGAGGCCGATGCACTGCCCCTGTCTACCAGCACAACCAGCGGAATATTCAGGTCTATTGGGTTGTTGAGTGTGCGGTGTGTAGAGGTGCGTTCTGCAATTTTGCCACGGGTACTTACAACCAACCTGTCGCGCTCAACAAACAAATTGGTGATATTTACGGCTTCGTTCAACAGCCCTCCGCCATTGCCCCTGAGGTCAAGAATAATATTTTCGATCTGATGCTCCGAGCGCAATGCATTAAAGGCATCACGAACCTCCCTGCCTGCATTCTGGGTAAAACCACTGAGCTTGATGTAGCCGGTTTTATCGTCAACCAGCCCAAACCATGGGATATTGTCGATTTTAACCACCTGTCGGATCACACTTTTGCTGAGGGTCTGATCATGGCCTCCCCGTTCAATCTCAATGATTATCTCTGTGCCGGGCTGGCCTTTGAGCAGCGTACTCACTTCATCCGGTGTTCTGTTTCGTGCCGACTGGCCATTGATGCTCAGGATTTTGTCGCCAGGCAGCAAGCCGGCTTTGTCGGCCGGAAAGCCCTCATAAGTCTCCGATATAAAAATGTAATCTCCCCTTCGCATAATCAAAGCTCCAATCCCTCCGTATTGGCCGGTGGTCATAAACCGAACATCCTCAATATCCGACTCCGGAATAAAAACGGTGTAAGGATCCAGCGACATAAGCATTTCATCAATTCCGGTTTTGATGAGTTCTGCTGCGTTGATCTCGTCTACATAGTTGATTACAAGCTCACGGAATAGGGTAGCAAAAATGTCCAGGTTCTTGGCGATCTCAAAGTTCTTGCTCACATAGGCTGTAGACAAAACAGAGGTGAGCAACACTACAGCAATGGCTGCTACAGCAAGGGGTTTTCTGAATAGGTTTTTGATTTTTTGCATATCTGCGATTCATTAAAAAGGGGTTGACGAAGGTACAAAACAATTTTATTCATTTTCGGCTGCCAGATCAGGGCACCGGATCATGCCCACTGCCTCCCCATGGGTGGCAAGAGGCAATTCTTTTCAGGGTTAGCCAGCCTCCTTTGAGTGGGCCATGATTTCTAATGGCTTCTACTCCATAGTGCGAGCATGTTGGGGTATACCTGCAGGAGGGAGGGAAGTAAGGCGAAATGGCTCCCTGGTAAAACCGTATCATGGAGATAAAGAGCCAGCCCAGTATTTTTTGCAGGCCATTAACTGCTGTTTTGATCAGTGGCATTGGGTTGGATCTGCATTGATTTTTTCCTGTATTCGTTGTAAAGATAAGAGGATTTTCTTTTCCAGTTCTGCAAAGGATAGTTGTGTTTTGCCAGTATAAATAAAGCCTACAATGCACAAAACTTCCTTTGATTGCAGGAACGAATAAAAATCTTGTTTGTTTTGTCTGTAAGCCTCTCTTAACAATCTTTTCAAATAGTTGCGCTGGGTGGCCTTTTTGTGCACTCTGCCCGATACGCCCAGAAGGCACTGGGCCGGCATCGGGAAAAAGGCATTGGAGGGGAGTTTACGGTGGGGGTAGGAGGGGTTTTGCAACCTCCGCGTTGTGTCGCATCCGCTCAAACCCTGCCATTGGTGAGGGCTTTGCCCAAAGAAATGATTTTCCAGGTTGAGATCAAGAACCTTCCAGTAAACCTTAAGGGGGTAAAGCTGGAACGATTCTCCAGCTTCAAATAGAATCTTCTTCAATGTAAAATTGCACAACCTTTCACTTTTGGAAAGACTGTGCAATTTTGGTTTTTCGCGGGTCATTACTCTTTAATTATTTCCGGGCCTTGAGAAATTGCTCAATGGCCATGGTCATGGAGGGGGCCTCCGGTGTAGGAGCTTTGATCTGAGCAATAAAACCGGCATTCTCTATGGCTGTTATGGTGGCAGCCCCGAATCCTGCAAAAATGGTTTCACCCTGCTGGTAGTCAGGGAAGTTCTTTTGCAACGATTCAATTCCGATGGGGCTGAAAAACACAATCATCTGATATTGCGAAATGTCTACATCCTGCAGATCATCAGGTACCGTATTGTAAATCGGAGCAGTTACGTGCTCAATCTTATTAGACTTCAGCAATTCGGGGATTTCTTTCGTGTGGTTTACTGCACAGGGAAAAAAATACTTCTCTCCTTTTTGTTTTTTGATCAGTTCGAGCAGTTCTGGAAACTTGCTTTTCCCAAAGAAGATCTTTCGTTTACGATACTGCACGTATTTTTGAAGGTAAAGGGCAATGGCTTCCGAAACACAGAAATACTTCATGGTTTCAGGAATGGTAACCCTGAGCTCCTCGCAAAGACTGAAAAAGTGATCTACCGCATGCCTGCTGTTGAAAATAATGGCGGTGTAATCCAGTATGTTGATGCGGAGTTTCCGGAATTCCTTGTTGTCTACACTCTCAATCTTTATAAGTTTGCGGAAAGTGAGATTAAGGCTGAATTGCCGGGCTAAATCAGCGTAGGGCGACTTTTCGTTTTCCGGTTGTGGCTGCGAAATTAAAACGTTCTTGATTTTCAAGGTTATACTCCTTATTCTTTTTGGTTAAACTGTTTTTGATTCCCGGTTTTTACTCTAAGATTCTGGTTGTTGGTTCCAACCCTGAAGGATCAGGATAATGTAATGTTTTGAACGTATTTAATGATAAATAGCAAGGGTGCCAATTCGATGGCGCAAAGATACAAAATTAAATAATAAGCAGAAAAGCCCGCAGCGTTTAACCCTATAAGGACACCCCTTGCCATCTTGTAAACATTGATCAGCAGTAAAAGAATCCAGGCCACTTGCACAAAAATGGCCGACGGGGTATAAATGTTGGCAATCAGGAAGGGTAAAATGGCCAGACCTGCAATAAGGTTGGCTATTACAATATTGTAGAGGTACGCATGTGTCGGGTTCTGGGTTTGAAAAACCCAGGCCAGGAAATACATCATGAGGATTTTGAAAAGATAAAACCCCAGAATTGCACCTGTTATCAGGGCCAGATACAAAATATCAGGCCTTACTAAAGACATCGCCCCGGGCGAAAAGGCAGCAATGGTTTGGTGAAACAACAACCCCAGGCTAATAAGATAGTTGATGGATAAAAATACACTTACCCAGTTTCTGAAAAAATCGCCTTCCCTTTGCAACTGGTTGTAATACCTGATCTCCCACAAAGCCATGAGTGTTTCTTTGAACCGCACGGGAAAGAAGTAGCGTGCAATAGCAAGCAGTATCAGGCAAATAATTATCAGGCTGGTAAAAGCATCATTGTTTTTGGGTTGGGCTAAAGGTTGGGGTTTTATTTCGGAAGTAAGGGAAAGTAAATGATTGCCAAAAAACTGGCTGGCAGGAAATATCCGCGAAGGTGATGGCTGCGGATGATATAGCAGCGAGTCCCATGCTACAGTGTAAGCTTTGCTGGCATCAAACGGGGGTCTGGCAGGTTCTGCCGGAGGGGTTGCCTGAACAGATACCGGGCCCGGAGCAGGCACAGTGGCTCGCGAGGATGCAGGCACTACACTGGCGGGAGGTGCTTCGGGCATGGTGTCGGGCGGCTGTTGCGCTGCAGGTGGGACCGTATCGGCAGGGTCGACCTGATTGGCTGGCCTGACAACAGGCTGAAGAGTATCGGGGCGAATATCAACATCCCGGAATTCTTGCAGAATCCCTGCAAGCTTATTGCTGTTTGCCCGCGTTGCAATCGGCAAAAGCACCAGGAAAACCACCAAAAGGAGCACCAGGGGAGTTCGTCTCATACGGGGTTGTAGTTGTTTTTGCAAAGGTAAAGGAAATTATAGCCTCTCTGTGCAGATTTACAACTGTTTTTGTGCGGGCAATATACTTTTTTGTTGGGTTGATATGAATTGTTATGCAGTTAACAATTTTTTAATGCCAGTAAAGACGAGATGTTTAAAAAATCAGGGTAACACGCTAGGAGGGATCGTAAATAAATTCTAATTTTGTTGTCCGTTGAAATTCAATAATTTTTAACCTAAAAGTTCATACCCAAACAATGGATTTGCTCACGTCAATCAAGAACAATGCAAAAAAACACGATAAGTGTATCGTATTACCTGAAGGCACAGAAGAGCGCACCCTGAAAGCTGCCGACCAAATCATCGCAGAGGGCCTTGCCCGGATTATTTTGCTGGGAAATAAATCTGAAATCGAAAACCTGGCCGCCAGCTATGGGCTCAAAAATATCTCTTCGGCTACCCTGATCGATCCGGTAGATCATCCCAAAAAAGAATTTTATGCGGATATGCTTTTCGAAATCCGCAAAAACAAAGGTCTCAGCCGTGAGGAAGCCCTGAAGCTGGTAGAGGATCCATTGTACCTGGCTACCTTATTGATTAAAAACGGAGACGCTGACGGTGAGGTGGCCGGTGCTGCCAATGCCACAGGTAGTGTACTGAGGCCCGCCTTTCAAATTGTAAAAACTTTGCCCGGAATCAGTGTAGTATCCGGTGCATTTATCATGATCATGCCCGATAAAAAATGGGGCGAAGATGGCATTCTGGTGTTTGCAGATTGTGCCGTACATCCCGATCCTACAGCAGAAGAGCTTGCACAAATTGCAGTAATGACAGCGCAAACCACCCGCGCTATTGTAGGTGTTGAGCCCAAAGTTGCCATGCTGAGCTTTTCTACCAAGGGTAGCGCCAACCATCCTATGTGCGACAAAGTGATCGAGGCTACCCGAATAGCAAAAGAAATGCAGCCCGACCTGATGATCGACGGTGAATTGCAGGCCGATGCAGCCATTGTTGAAGCCATTGGAAAAAGTAAGGCTCCCGGAAGTGCTATTGCAGGCCAGGCCAATGTGCTTGTATTTCCCAACCTTGAGGTCGGAAACATTGCCTATAAACTAGTGCAGCGTTTGGCTGGTGCAGAAGCTGTGGGCCCTGTTTTGCAGGGTATGGCCGCACCCATCAACGACCTTTCGAGAGGTTGCTCAGTGGATGATATCGTAAATCTTGTTGCCATTACTGTAAACCAGGCTGCAGGAAAATAATCCTCAACCCGATGGTTGTACCTTCCTCACTTAACCCCGGCACTCCGGGCAGGGACAGGATTTTTACAAAACAGGCCGGCCCTGACCATGATCAGGCAAATTTAACCCGATCTTTTATTTAACTTATAAAAACAAATTTCAACAGATGCAACCTGTATGTGCACAAAGGAGCGAAACTGCGCATCAATGTCAGTCATACATGTTCAATTACACCAACAACTTAAATAATTTTTTATCCAGATGAAAATTTTAGTATTAAACTGCGGTAGCTCTTCTATCAAGTATCAATTGATCAACATGGCCAACAATGCCGAACTCCTTGCAAAAGGATTGTTGGAGCGTGTAGGTTTAAAAGACAGTGAATTGAAGCACCAGTCGAAGGGGAAAGACAAGTATTATCTTATCCAGGACATTCCCAACCACGAAGTGGGGATTGACCTTATACTTAAGGTTTTGCTCGATCCTGATTATGGTGTAATTACCAGTGTGAATGAAATTCTTGCAGTTGGACACCGCGTGGCCCACGGAGGTGAGAACTTCAGCGCAAGTGCTTTAATTACTCCTGAGGTTAAAAAGAATATTGAAGATGTAATTGAACTGGCACCCTTGCACAACCCTGCAAACCTTAATGGTATCGTTTCTATGGAGAAACTTATGCCCAATGTACCCCAGGTTGCTGTTTTTGATACTGCTTTTCATCAAACCATTCCTCAGCATGCCTATATGTATGCGTTGCCCTATGAGTTGTATGAAAACGACAAGATCAGAAGATACGGGTTTCATGGCACCAGCCACAAATATGTATACGAAACGGCTTGCGATGCCTTGTTTATGCGTCGCGACAACGTAAAGGCCATTACCTGCCACCTTGGAAACGGAGCATCTGTTTGTGCCATCAAGAACGGTAAATCGGTAGATACTTCCATGGGTCTTACTCCCGTTGAAGGCCTTATCATGGGTACCCGTACCGGTGACCTCGACCTGGGAGCATTGCTCTATATTATGAAGAAAAAAGGCCTGGATGCCGAAGGTGCCAACAATCTTATCAACAAGAAAAGTGGTATGCTGGGAGTATCTGGTGTTTCTTCCGATATGCGCGATATCGAAACCGCCGCATGGAAAGAAGGAAACAAAAAAGCCGACCTGGCGCTCGAAATGTACTTCTACCGTATTAAAAAGTATATTGGTGCATACGCTGCAGCAATGGGTGGTGTTGATCTGATTATCTTTACCGGTGGTGTGGGTGAAAATGGACCCGAAACCCGTGAAGCCGTATGCAAAGGACTTGAGTTCCTGGGCGTAGCTTTTGACCCTGAGAAAAACACAGGTTTGCGTGGCAAACTCGATATGATATCCAAGCATGATTCGAAAGTGAAGGTAATGGTGGTTCCCACCAATGAGGAATTGGTGATTGCACACGATACCCTCCGGATCGTATCTTACAAAGAAGATAAAGAAGAAATTTAAGCGTTTCTTTCTTTTATAGTTAGAAAAGCGGTTGCAGCAGGGCTGTAACCGCTTTTTTGGTAAAACACTGTTGGCTCAGCAGATTGCGTGGATCCTCCGGATTCTTCCTTAATAAACTTTCGGAAATCTATACCCGATCCCCGGCAATTGGTTTTGATCTAACACCCGGGTTTGATCCCTCTCTTGATCCAGTACTTGCTATAAAGAAAAAACGCTGCAGCTTTTCAGCATGCAGCGTTCGTTTTGTTGACGTGGTACCACCCGGAATCGAACCAGGGACACACGGATTTTCAGTCCGTTGCTCTACCAACTGAGCTATGGTACCCCGTTGTTTTGCGATGCAAAGTTAAATAAACATTTTTATTTGACAAGTTGTTTTTGCTTTTTGAGTCTAAAAAAACACCCGCAAAAATCTTACACGCTTATAATCAGGGCGCAAGTATACTGCAGAATGTGAAAAAAATGTCAGATCTTCACCGGCTGATAGCAGAATCAGGTGTTTATGCCCTTATCCGATGCTAAAAAATTAACAGCTCTTAATAGGCTAAACCGGAAATTGGCTCTATCTTTGTCATCCCTGCATTGCCAAACCAACATCACGAACATTGAACCATCTCATTATTGACTCGGGCAATACGCTGGCCAAAGTTGCGATCTTTCGCCATAATGAAATCATTTCGCAAGCTTCGGGTCCTCACAACGACTGGACGTTCCTGTTTCAACTGCTCCATGATCATCCACCATTACAGGGTATCATGATCTCAGATGTGTCTGATTCTACCCGCCATATTGTTGATACTCTCAGCAAACTGGCTCCCGTTATGTATATGCATGCTGGTATAGGTACTCCACTTACCATTGATTACCAAACTCCGGAAACTCTTGGCTCCGACAGACTTGCTGCAGCGGTGGCGGCCTATACTCTCTTTCCGGGCAAACCCCTGTTGGTTATTCAAATGGGCACTTGTATTACCTATGAATTTGTTAGCGCTGATGCAAAATACCAGGGGGGCGCCATATCTCCCGGGCTTGATATGAGATTTAAGGCAATGCATACTTTCACCGCACGTTTGCCGTTAGTTAAAAAAGAAGAAATTGATTTTATAGTTGGAAAAAACACCCACCAGGCCATTTTGTCGGGTGTAATAAACGGTTGCATTGCCGAAATTGATGGTATCATCGATGAGTACCGCAACAGGTATGAGCAACTGCAGGTGGTTGTGGGAGGAGGAGACACATTTTTTTTTGATAAAAAGCTAAAAAATAGGATATTTGCAACCGAAAATTTAGTGCTCAGGGGATTAAACGAAGTATTAAAATTTAACCATGTTGATTTTGAAAAATAGATTAAGAGTGCGAAATGTAAGCCAAGCGGTATTGGCTTTGGTGTTTGTCTGCATCATGTTTCCTTCCCTGGCGCAGGTCCGGATCAACTCCCCTTATTCCATGTTTGGCCCGGGAGAGGTCAAAGGCAACGATTATTTCCGTAATATGTCCATGGGCGGCATATCCCAGGGGTTTCGAAGCAATGTTAGTGTAAACTACCTGAACCCTGCTTCCTACACCGCCATAGATTCTCTCTCTTTTGTTTTTGAAGGGACTGTTTTTTCGCATATTTACCAGCAACAGTACAATAACCAGTCGCAAACGAGCAGTTATTCTGCTATGGGGAATCTTAACTTTGCTTTTCCGGTTACCCCCAGGTTGCGTATGGCTGCAGGATTAATGCCCTACTCGCAGATTGGTTACAAGATCTCCGAATCACAACAACTGGATGGAGTAACCCACTATCTTTACGAAGGTAGCGGGGGCATCAACAAAGTTTACCTGGGAGCTGGGGTGAAGCTTTTCGGCGGCCTCTCGGCCGGAATCAATGCCTCTTACCTCTTTGGAAGGTCAGAAGATCTGCTGGTAGCTTCCTCCGACAGTATTGGCTTTTTCAGAACCTTCTGGAGTTTTTCCGATGATATCGACGGGCTCATGCTCACCTATGGGTTGCAGTGGGAACAAGACCTTGCCAACGACCGTAAGCTTACCCTCGGGGTAAGCTATACCGGAGAAACCTCTCTCCAAATGAGCCGCAACCGGGTAATTTTTCGCGATATGCCCGGTGTATGGGGTGTGGATACCCTGAGCAATGTAAAAGGAGAAGAGGGTAAGATGGTTATCCCTGCCAATATGGGTATGGGTGCCTTTATGAGGTTTAACAACCGTTGGGCCGGAGGTCTGGACTTCAACACCCAGAACTGGAGTCAGTTCAGTACTTATGGACAGCAACATAATCTTAACAATGCCTGGCAGGTAAGGGCAGGGGCAGTGCATAACCCACGGATTCAAACCTATTCCGGGTTTTTGAGTCGCCTTGAATACCGCGCCGGATTTCGCTATGGGCAATCCTTCCTTAATGTCAACGACAATACCTTTTCTGAGTTTGGCATAAGCTTTGGAGTTGCAGTACCTGTAAGAAGGTCGCTCTCTGCTTTAAACCTTGGCTTTGAATATGCAAACCGTAGTGCTGCCGACAGCAACCTTGTCAGTGAGAATTTTTTCAAGTTTAATATTGGTGTAAATATTTACGAGCGTTGGTTTATGAGGAGACGATTTTTCTGATCATCGCCGGCTTGCTGGCAACAGTTGCTCTCAATATCCCAATTACAATTGTACGCAAAGACATAACCCATTTTAATCATAACTATCAACTATCGTTAAACAAAAAGCATCTCAGGAGCCCTGCAGGTCGTCAGACCTAAATCCTGCCGGATGTGCCGCTTGAGCGGATAAAAAACTAAAGCACATGAAGACGAAACAATTATTTTCAGCATTTGTCCTGATCGCATTGCTTTTTTCCACCGCAGGTTTTGCCATGGAAAAGAAAAAGCATGCTCTTGATTTAGGCTCCATGGAGTATTTCTCTCTCCACAGCAATGATGCTGCAGAGGCATCTTCTTTTCTACAGCCTCCCAGCCGTCGCTATGGAGCTACAGACCAGGACAGCCTCCAGTGCCTCAGAGACCTTTCTCTTTATACTGAGTTCTGGAACAATCGAAATTTCAGCCTTGCCTACGACTACTGGAGAGAGGTTTTTAACAATTGCCCCTGTGCTCAGCAAAATACCTTTATCCGTGGCGTACAGCTGGTAAAGATGAAATACAACGAAGAAACCGATCCTCTGCTCCGCGAAAGGTGGGTTGACACCCTTATGCTGGTGTACGATACCCGTATCCAATGCTGGGGTCATACCCCGGCATCCCGCGAAGGTTTGGTGCTGGGCCGCAAAGCCGCAGACCTGTATTCTTTGCGCCCCAACAACATTATGGAGATCTACGAAATCACCAAGCGTTCCATTGAACTGGAGCAAAAGGCGTCACAGGCCGATGTGCTTATCATTCATATGCAATCGCTGATCAGGCTGGTTGAGGCTGGGCTGAGAAATGTGGAGGATATTCTGCTTACCTATGACCTGATCATGGATATTATTGACTGGAATATCGAAAACAATCAGCAGGATGGTGAGAGGTTTTTTGTGCCTGCAAAGCCCCAGATCGATATGATGTTTGAACCCTATGCTACCTGCGACAATATTATCGCACTGTTCAAACCACGCTTTGAAGCAAACCCGGAGAATATTGAACTCCTGGAAAGGATCACTTCCATGCTCAACAAGAGTGGCTGTACAGCTGAAAAACTTTTCTTCGATGCCACCAAGAACTTGCATCGTCTCAGGCCTACTGCCCAGAGTGCATTCCTGATGGGACGTCTCGAAAATCAGAGTCAGAATTTCCGTGAAGCAGTACGTTATTTCGAACAGGCCGTTTCGCTCTATGAGCGCGACAGCGACAAGATCACTGCGCTGATGTTGCTTGCCGATATTACTTTCCGCCAGCTTCGCCAGTTCCCCCAGGCCAGAACCTATGCATTGGAAGCCTCACGTATAGACCCCTCCAACGGTAGACCCTACATTCTCATCGGTGAAATGTATGCTGCCAGCTCCAGCATGTGTGGCGACAACGACCTTACCAGATCTGCCGTTTACTGGGCTGCCGTTGATAAATTTGTACAGGCTCGCAATGTTGACAGTGACCCCGTTGTTCAGGAAAGAGCAAACCAGCTGATTAATACTTTCAGCCAGCATTACCCATCACGCGAAACCACGTTCTTCCATGGTTTGAACGATGGCGATACCTTCAGGGTTGAATGCTGGATCAACGAAACTACCCGTGTGAGGTCAAGATAAGCATGCAATTCGTGCATCCTACATACAAATTCTTAAAAAGCATTGCCGCCATTGCCCTGGTGGCAATGCTTTTTGCTTGCCAGCCCGATCTTAAAACCATCGAAAACATTACCCGGAAAGACAATATGCCCGTGGAGTCGGCAACCGACATCCGTATCCTGTATTCTACCCATGGTGTGTTGCAAATGATTATGGAAGCACCCCTGATGGACCGTTTCGAAGGTGAAGAACCCTATATGGAACTACCCTCGGGTTTTGTAATGACATTTTTTGACTCCCTGGGGCGCGAAACATCATTCATCTCTGCCAATTATGCCATTCAGTACCAGAAAGATGAGCTCATTGATGCGAGAAACGATGTGGTGGTTCGAAACATGGAAACCGGTGAGCAACTCAATACGGAGCAATTGATCTGGGATCAGAAAAACGAATTGATCTATACCGAGAAGTTTGTTAAGATTACTACCGAGGAGGAGGTGCTTTACGGAGATGGTTTTGAGTCTGATGAACGTTTTACCCAATGGATCATTCGCAATCCGCGGGGAACGTTTTATGTGGATATGGGTCAGCAGGAAGATACACCTGCTTCGTCGCCCACCTCCAATGGGGCTGATACATCAGGCAGAGCTGCCGACCCCAGCCCTTCTTCCCGAGAGTTGCCCGAAGGAATGGCACCTCCCGGCACCAGATAAGTCCTTTGTGCAAACGGACTGATTGTCTGTATGGAAGTTTTCATCTCCCCCTAATTTTTTTTGCTGTAACTTTGTGAAGTAAACATCAATATTGTAAAGTGAATATCTGGACCATTATCATTCTCAGTATTTTATTTTCGGCCTTTTTTTCAGGGATGGAAATAGCATACATTACAGCAAACAAGCTTAAGGTAGAGGTTGATAAAAAGAGTGGAGGTTTGTCGGCACGGATTCTGTCTCATTTTACCCAGTCCGACTCTGGCTTTATCTCGGCCATGCTCGTGGGCAACAACATTGCTCTGGTTATATATGGTATTGCCACCGCTGTAGTGCTGGAAGGATTTTTGCGTTCTGTTATCCCTGTGGCCGTGCAAAGTGAATTTACCATCCTGCTTGGCCAAACCCTTATCACATCGCTGATCATCCTGTTTTTTGCAGAGTTTCTGCCCAAGACATTGTTCAGGATCAATGCCAATAGTATCCTTAAGTTCTTCGCAGTTCCTGTATACATAATATACTATCTGCTTTACCCGGTTGTTTTTATCACCCTTGGATTGTCGCGCATCATCCTTGAGAAACTATTCAAACTCAAATTGGCCGATACTCCGCGTAGCTTCGACTCGGTAGATATAAATAATTTTCTGCAGGAATTCGGAGACCCAGGCAGTAAGGAGGCTCAGGAAAGTATCGAGATGCAGATTTTCAGAAATGCCATCGAGTTTCCCGAAATCAAGCTGCGCGAAAGCATGATACCCCGCACCGAGATCATTGCGCTGGATGAAAAGGAAAGCCTGGATACCTATCGCAAGAAATTCTCAGAGAAGGGTCTGTCAAAAATTTTAATTTACCGCAAAAATATCGACAACATTGTAGGGTATGTTCATGCTTTTGATTTTTTTAAAAAACCCAAAGAAATCAGCAGCATCATCAGGCCTATAATGCTGGTGCCCGAAACCATGCACGTAAACAAACTGCTGCGCAATTTTATTCAGCAGCGCAAGAGTATCGCCGTAGTGGTGGATGAGTTTGGGGGTACTGCCGGGCTTATAACCATTGAGGATATAATGGAAGAAATATTTGGGGAGATCGATGATGAATATGATACCGACAACCTTGTGGAGAAACAAACGGGCGATGCAGAGTACCTGTTTTCGGCCCGGTTGGAGATTGATTACCTGAATGAAAAATATGGTTTGAATCTGCCCGAGTCTGATGAGTATGAAACCCTGGGAGGGTTAATTATCAATCATCATGAAAGCATTCCGCGCATGAACGAGGAAATACTGATCCGCAACTATCATTGCCGCATTGTGCAGGTAAGTGAGAAACGGATTGAGCAGGTACAGCTGAGAATACTTGAAAGTTAATGACACAGGCGGGGGATACAGCAGCAACTCACAAGATACTTCACCTTAATACATCACATTTTTGTGAGTGAATCATTTTGTTGAAACGAACAATCCCCGGTTTTAAAAATTGTTATACATTTGCAATTCAATTTAAAATAAGTTATTTAGATACAAGAATAAACGAAAATTATGGCTGTTATTGGAAAAATCAGAAGTTATTCCGGACTGCTTATTGCTGTGATCGGTATTGCTTTGGCAGCATTTGTGCTGGGCGACTTTATGGGTTATGGTCCCAGCGGGGCCCAAAACATGGAGGTGGGTCGTGTAGGAAAGTCAAAAATTACCTATCCTGAATTTGAAAACAGGGTTGCCCAGCAAATGGATGTGTGGAGGCAGCAAACCGGAATGCAAAATATTAGTCAGCGCGAAGCCTTTCAAATTCGTCAGCAGGTTTGGAGCCAGATGGTGAGAGAGTTTCTGCTGAGCAGCGAATTTGAAAACCTTGGGCTGGTGATTTCTCCCGACGAACTTACCGATATGGTATATGGGCGCAACCCGCATCCCTCAATAATACAAAGTTTCTCCAATCCTGTTGATGGCTCATTCGACCCCCAGATGGTGATCGAGTTTATTGCCAATCTTCAGTTTGTTGATCCTTCCATGCAAAGGCAGTGGTTTATGCTCGAAGACTTTATCAAGCAGCAGCGCAAAGAGACAAAGTTCCACACCCTCATAAGAAAAGGGTACTATATGCCTACCCTTCTTACCCGGCTGGACTACCAGGATAAGAATGCTACTGCCGATATCCGCATTACCCTGAAGCGTTACAACGAAATGGACGACAGTTTGGTAACTGTGAGCGACCGCGAATTGCGGGCAGCCTACAATGAAAACAAACATCGTTTCCGTACTGAAGCCTCGCGCGATCTGGAGTATGTGGTATTTCCCGTATTCCCCTCTGAGCAGGACCGCGAAATGACCCGCCAGCAGGTGGAACGATTGATGGGCGAATTTAGCACCACCGACGATGCAATTGCTTTTGTAAATGCCAATTCAGACTTCCGTTTTTCTCCCCGGTTCTATGCCGCCGGTGAGCTTTCTCCTCAGGTAGAAGAAGCTTTGTTCAATGCAGAACCCGGAGCCGTATTTGGCCCCTTTGAGGAAAACAACGCTTTTATAGCTGCTCGTTTGAAGGAAGTGCAAATGCGTCCTGACTCAATGAAGGCTTCTCATATTCTTATTGCGCACACTGCTTCCATGTCTGCAGGTCCGCAAACTATCCTCAACCGCGCGCAAGCCCAGGCCAAAGCCGACAGTTTGCTTGCTGTGGTGAGAAGAGCACCCGGCCGATTTGCAGAAATTGCCAGCCAACTGTCTGACGACCCCTCTGCCATTGGCAACCAGGGCGATCTGGGCTGGTTTCCCGATGGCGCTATGGTGGAGCCTTTCAATGAAGCTGTGGTAAATACCCCTGTCAATGGGTTTACCGTTGCGGAATCAGACTTTGGTTTTCATGTAATTCAGGTTACCGGTAAATCTGCCCTGCGCAGAAAAGTGCAGATTGCACAACTGGCACGTACCATTGAGTACAGCAACCAAACCTATCAGCGGGTATATGGGCAGGCAAGTGCTTTTGCATCGGCTCTGCGTGCCAACCAGGACTTCGACGCCATTGTGGAAGAACAGGGTCTGGCCAAAAGAGTGGTTGACAATGTGCGTGCACTGGACAGCTCCATCCCAGGCATTGAAAACCCAAGAGGTATTATCCAGTGGGCCTTTGGCGAACGTACCCAAAAGGGAAGCCATTCACAGATCTTCGATCTTGACGGACGATTTGTTATCGCAAGGGTTACACGTGTAAGAGAAGAAGGAATACCCTCTCTCAATGATATTCGCGATGAAATTAAGGCCATTGCCATTCGTGATAAAAAAGCTGAAAAATTCAAAGCCGAATTTGCGGCAGCACAAGGATCATCGGTGGAAGAGAAAGCAAGTGCTCTGGGATTGCAGGTTCGCAATATCGAAGCCATGCGCTTCAATCAAAACAACCTCCAGGGGTTTGGTAACGAACCTGCTGTTGTAGGTGCCGTATTTGCTGTTCAGGCTGGCTCCGCTCCGGTAGCTGTAGCTGGAAATGCAGGAGTGTATCTGGTAGAGGTGATCCGTCGCGAAGAGGCCGTAGAGCCTGCCGACTGGGCGGCGCAGCAGAACCAGCTTAAATCTGCTTTCCGCAACCGGGTGCCCAATGAAGCCTTCAGAGCTCTTGAAGAGAGTGCACGAATTGTCGACAACAGACATCGTTTCTTCTAGAACCTGATCATAAAATCTTTGTAAGAAGCCTGCATGAAACCCCTCATGCAGGCTTTTTTTGGTATTTTTGCACGGCACCCATCACTTTGCCCCTTATTGTTCAACCACAAAACTACCACGGTATGCAAATGACACAATCCCATCTGAAGACCTTAATGATAGATACCTCCACCGGGTTTTACAAGATTCTCCGCCATGAGATCGGCCCGTTCTGGGGGCCTGTAGATCTGGGTATCCATCTTGCAAAAAAGTACGACAGCCTCAATCTGGGTACAGGTTTGCTGGCAGGCTCCATTTTTCCGGGGTCCAACAGGCTTATATTTACAGGTTTCAGCCCCTGCTGGCATGGCTTTTACATTTCTTCCATGGGGGGTGCCGGCCTGGTTTTCGACAACCTGGGCCTCAATATGGTATCCATTACCGGTAAAGCGTCTACACCCTCGGTAATCTATCTCAACAGGATACATGGCGAAGAAATTGAAGTTGAGATTGTACCCATCCGTTTAAGAAAGACCTGGGAGGAGGGTAGAAAAGGGGTTTATTCAATGATGCAACATTCTCTGGGCATGTTTCGCCATCGATATGAAAATGACCCCAGGGTTTTGGCCACGGGTCCTGCATCATTGTACACCGATTTTGGTGCCATTGCCTCGGCTCCCATTCGCAAAGGCGAAGTTACCTATGTGGATTGCTGGGCTGGCAGGGGTGGATTTGGCACCAAGTTGTTGCAGCAGCATGGCATTGCGGCCATCATTTATGGAGGTACTTATCTAGACGAAGATTTTCGCGATCGCAATGTAGCCGACACATGGTTTCAGGATCGCTACCAGAAAAAGCTCTCTGCCAAGGATATGGAGACTACCACCAAATACAGGTACGATCCCGCCTTTAATACCGGCGGTACCTTTGGGGTAAACTTTGCCTCCATACAGGATTACATCATTGCGTTCAACTACAGATCCATACACTGGAGTGACGAGAAAAGACTGAAGCTGCACAAGGAGTTTATTTTAGATCATTACCTGAAGCAATTCAATGAGGAAACCATCATCCCCAAGCAGCAAAAGACCTGTGGAGAGCCCTGTGCCGCCGTTTGCAAGAAACTCAACAACCACTTTAAAAAAGACTATGAGCCCTACCAGACCATGGGGCCATTGTGCGGAATTTTCGATCAGCGGGCTGCTGAGCTTACCAACCAAAAGGCCGACTCACTGGGCTTTGATGCCATATCGGTGGGAGGAGTGTTGTCGTGGCTCATGGAGTGTGTGGCAGAAGACCTTATAAAGCCCGAAGAGCTTGGGCTTACCGAAAAACCGGTTTTCGAAATGGAGGGGTTCGACCTGGTGGAAGACTCCATGCACAACGCTAACATTGCCATGACCCTGCTGGATGAAATGGCATCGGAAAACAGCCGGATCAATCTCATGGAGGGGGCACGCAAGTATGCAAGAAATCTTGCCCGCAACAAGGGCATCGAGGTGCTCAACAAGTTTGTATACACTGCCTTTGCCCGCCATGGATGGATGGTGCCCAACCAGTACTGGACCCCCGGGGTGCTCAGCCCAATGGGTATCATGGGCAAATACTACAACAACTACAGCAAGGATTTTGTAGAACCCCTCGAGCTGGGCCGGCAAAATGCCCAAAGGATGGTAAAGGAACTGATGCTCGACAATACCGGTATTTGCCGTTTTCACCGCGCCTGGGCCGAAGACATCATGCCCGATATCATAGAAAAGCTCTTTGGTCAGAAGGAGAAATTCCTGCGTTCCATTGAGCTTACGGCCAGCCGTATCAACAGCCGCAATGCTTCAGTATTCTGGGAAAGCCGCCGCAATGTGGAGTATGTGCATACCTTTCTGCGAAAAAAAGCAGATGGAGGCGATAAAAGCCCCACCCTGGCTTCATGGCTGGAGCGGTTTGATGCAGACCCCCACAAGGCAGCCCTGGATTTCTGGTACGAAATACACAAAGGCGTGCACGAATCCCTGAGAGAATTTCCGGCCTGAGGATTTCTGAGTCTGGAGGTTCAACCGCCCCCGGGTGGCAACTAGCCTGGAATCAGAATGTGCAATTATTGATGTAATTACATAGATGGCAAACCTGAAGAAATCTTCGGGGAGTTGCCCTGAAAAACCCACCCCGGACAAGGGGTGGGTTTTTGTGTTAAATATCATCTGATCAAACGATTAGAATACCTTGCTTAGTGGTGTTGTATGTTTGTGTAGCAGGGTTCACGATTTCTTAAGGTAAGAAATGTGTAAATCGGCGATGATTTTTAAATTTTTTTCATATATTCGTACTCTACCATTACCAAGTAAACAATAGGGCCGATAAAACGGTAAATTCAAAAGAGATACATATCCTTTTCTCCGGTTAGATGAAGGGAAAAGGTCTGATATTCAGGCAAACCATTGTTTCACCCAAAAAAAGGAGGCCACATGAGGAGAGTTTTACACCCACCCTAAGCTACGGTCTGAAGTCATGGAAATTTTGCAAAGGTTCGTTTTGCCGAATGGTTCTTCAATGATTCAGGCAAAAATTGCCTGCCGGATTTCCTGCTTTCCTGGGGCAGTTGCCCGAGGATGATTCTTCAAAGATTGTATTGCTGATCGCATCACGACTGACTAAAGGGTAAGGCAACCCCAAACCCGCACGATGGGGCAGCATTTCTGAAGAGAATACCAATTACAAACAAAAAACAAAACTTTATGAAAAAAACAATACCCTGGGCCTTAACGTGGTTTATGGCCCTGATGCTTGTCTTTAGCGTTAATAGCTGGGGGCAGACTGTGATTACACAGTGGGATTTTAATGATGATACTCTTATACCAGCAGTAGGATCAGGTACTGCCCTCAACATTGGTGGGACATCTTCTGCTTATGCCGCTGGTATTACCGGAAATCCAGATAGAGGTTGGAATTTAAGTGCTTTCCCGGAGCAAGGTGCTTTATCTGGTACTGCAGGTGCAGAATTTATGGTAAGTACTGTAGGATTTGAAAACATTACTCTCCAGTTTTTTCATCGGGCCAGCGGAACCGGCTCAAGATGGGCCGAAATCCATTATACTACTGATGGTGGCACCACCTGGAATGTTCAAGGCAATAACAATGGAGGACTAAGTCCGCATGATATCTTCTACGAATTTAATGTTGACTTTTCTTCAATTCCAGCAGTTAATGATAATCCGAATTTTGGAATTAGAATTGTATCCATTTTTTCGCCTTTAGCTTTTAATCAAAATGCAACTTTATCTTATGAAGCTAATGAGGCTTACATGAGGTCAAATGCTCAGGCAACTTATCCCCCTGTGCCAGGTGAAGGCACAGGGAACTACGGTGCTGCTGGAACCTGGCGTTTTGATGATGTGACATTTTCCGGCGAAGTAATTGCCGAAGAGCCCGGTTTCGATTTCTCTGAAAGTTTTTCAGAGCTTTTCACCTTTTCTTTGGCCAACGGAAATACCCCTGACTGGCTCACGGGTACCAATAACAGAGGATTGGCTGTACATGGCGATAATCTTTATGCTGCCAACCTGGGAGGAAACCTGATTCGTGTATTGAATCCCCAAACAGGTGAGCTTAAAAACAGCATTACTCTTACAGGAGTTATTGGTGGTTTGCAAGCATTGGCAACATGTGATTTAGAAGTCGATGCTGAAGGAGCAATTCTTATTGGAAATGTTGCTCAAGATGCAACCGAAGGCACACCACAGGTTTTCAGAGTTTATTCTGTAAATGGAAGCACTGCAACTCTTGTCTTAAGCTTCCCAATACCTGAAGGTGATGGTCGCCTTGGAGACAAATTTACACTAAGAGGAAAGCTTTCAGATAAATCAGCTGTCCTTTATGCTGTCGACGGAAAAGTTGGCAAAACCAGGATTTTCCGTTTTACAATGCTTCCTGATCCAACAGATAATATTCTCTTTGGTGCACCCGAAGTGATTACACTTGGCACTGCCACCGGAGGTTCTGCCAAAGTTGCTCCAATTCCCGGTGGTGGATATTATTTCACCGGTAATGGTGTTGGTGTATCAAGACTGAATGCCGATGGATCATTGGTAGGAACAATTCCTACAACTATCATTGCAGGTGGTTCGACTTCTCTTGAGTTTGTTGCAAAAGATGGAGATGATCATATCATTGCGGTTTACGATAGAGGACCTAACTCAGAACGCGTGCGTCTTGTTCGGGTTATCAATGGCGATCCTTCAAACGTCAATATTTTTTACAGCTCTCCCATTATGAACAATACTGCCACCAATCATAATGTCAATGGCACTGGGGATATTGCAGTATTGAATAAGGGTGAAGGGGTATTTAATGTTTATGTATTGGGTTCTACAGTAGGTATTGGTGGTTATACCAACGAAGAAGTTGAAGAACCCACCTACACCGTAACCTTTACCGTTGCCGACGAAGATGGCGTAGCCATTACCGATGCGGTGATTACTTTCGACGGGGTTGAGAATGCTGCAGGGGTTTATGTGTTTGAAGACCTGGAAGCAGGCGATTATCCCTACACGGTTGCTGCTGAAGGCTTCCTGGATGCCACTGGTACCGTATCGGTAGTGGATCAGGATGTTGCCGTTGCTGTAGTGCTTCTGCCTGTGCCTCCCACCTACACCGTTACCTTTGTGGTGGAAGATGAAGAGGGCGATGCCATTGCCAATGCCGTTGTTACACTCAATGGTGTTGCCAACGCAGCCGGAAATTATGTGTTTGCCGATGTATTGGCAGGTACGTATGCCTACACCGTGGTAGCGGCTGGTTTTGAAGATGCTGCCGGAAACGTAGAGGTGGTTGACGAAGACCTTACCGTTACTGTGGTAATGCTTGAGGAAACAGTACCTCCCGGGTCTGATTGTGCCAATCCCATCGTAGTAGATGTTTACGATGCACCTTTGGTAGATTTTGTAATCAGCTCAGAGAATTTCCCCAATACATTTACTCCGGCTATGAGTAATCCCTCAGAGAATTATCTGGGTGGAAACAACATCGTGTTCCAATTTACCCTTACCAGCTCCAGCTATGTAAGTGGAAGTGTTGCCGGAAGCTGGGCAGGTCTTATGATTTATGGCACATGTCCGTCGCTGGAAACCCCGGCACTCAGGCTTGCAAGGGCTGCCGGAGCCAGTGGAGGTTCCTTCAGCAACGTTATTCTGGAAGCAGGCGATTATTTTGCCATTGCCGGTACCTGGCCTGCACCGCAGTTCACTTCTATGACTATCAATCTGTCGGCCCTCGCCATTACTGCCGAGCCAACCCTTACAGTAAACCCTGCAGCCCTTGCTGTGGGCCATGCTGTTGCCAACCTCACCAGCGTTACACGTAACCTGATCGTTGGCAATAATGGTTTGGCAGATTTGATCATCGAGGAAGCGGATGTAGTAATTGGTGGAGCGGATGCGGATCTGTTCAGTGTGGCTCTTGCCAATGCTGAACTTGAGTTCCCTGTTACCATTGAGTTTGGTCAAACTGTAGCTATGGCAGTTACTTTTACTCCCACTGCAGAAGGACCAGCGGAAGCTACCCTTACCCTGGGATCCAACAGCCCCAATGACGATGTGGTGGTTCCCCTTACAGGTACAGGTTACCTGCCGTTCACCTTTGTTTTCGAAAACTTTGATGCAGCCCTACCTCCTGCAATTCCTTCACCATGGAGTGGTATTGCCCAGAGTCCTGGAACAGGTTTCTTCTCTGATGTGGTAACTGCTGGTAACCCCAATTCAGCGCCGCATCATGTGCGTCTGGCCATTGGTAACAACCTGGCAGCACAGGTCTTCCTGGTGTCTCCCATGGTAACCAACCTGGAAGAATCCTGGGTGAGATTTTTCGGTAAAATGTCTCTCAGTACTGCTGTTGAAACCCTTGAGGTAGGCTTCCTGACCGACAACACCGATCCTTCTACTTTTACTGTGGTACAGAGTGTAACCCTGGATGGTACTTATAAGGCGTTCAGTGTTTCTTTTGCAGATGCAGATGGAATCACTTTCCCTGAAAATGCCTACATCGGTTTCAGAAATGCTTCTGCAGTTACTGCGCGTACTATGTATCTGGATGATATTACCTACGAAGAGCAGCCCACCGTACCTGTATTCTCTGTCAATAAGGACGAGATCAATTTTGGCAACCTGGTGTGGATCGGCGAAACAAAAACCGAAACCCTTACTGTGAGCAACGCAGGGGCCGGAGTTTTGACCTTGAACGAGGTAGACTTTACCATCACTGGCGATGACGCTGATATCTTCAGCCTGATCTTCCCAGCCGGAACCGAATGGCCCGTTGAGCTTGAAAGCAGCGAGTTGTTTACCTTTAGTGTTGTTTTTGCTCCCGAAGCTGCCATTGCCTACAATGCTGTATTGGAAATTGAAGACAATATCGGCACCAAGGCTGTGAACACTGTTACCCTCACCGGAACCGGATACGATGCTACCCTTACACCCGCATTCGTATTTGATTTTATCGGCACATTCCCACCGCTTGACTGGAGAAGATACAATGGTGAACTGACAGAGGCTTCTGATCTGGTTATCGGCTCCACCATTTGGTCACATGGAAAATTTGGTGGAAATCAGTCGCTACCTGCCAACAACTCAGCCCGTATCAATGTTTGGGGCAACGAACGCAGTGCTTGGCTGGTTACTCCTCCCATCGATCTGGGTGATGGTTCCGATGATTATATGCTTACCTTCGACCTTGCGCTCACTGCATGGAATACCTCTAACCCCTCCAACTTTGGCCCCGAACAGTATTTTGCGGTAGTAATTTCTACTGATGATGGCCAGA
Source organism: Bacteroidales bacterium (assembly GCA_046291875.1). Classification (GTDB taxonomy): domain Bacteria; phylum Bacteroidota; class Bacteroidia; order Bacteroidales; family UBA7960; genus SKVR01. Next base: position 296,121 of record JBKBSF010000001.1, read on the forward strand.
CCTGGAGCTCTGAGAATACCCTCAGGTTGTGGAACAACACCACACCCATATCTAATTTAGGCGAACCGGTGTTTATAGACCTGTCTGAGTACAGTGGCAAAGTTCGTATTGGTTTCTATGGCCACTCACGGCCCGGCGGTGGTGATGTAGATGTTTTTGTTACCAATGTAGGCGTAAAAGATGCTGAATTCTTTACCGTTACTTTCAATGTGGAAGATGAAGACGGTGTTGCCATCGACAATGCCATCATTAGCCTGGGTGAGGTAACCAACCTGGCTGGTGAGTATGTGTTTGCCGATGTATTCCCCGGCAACTACAATTACACTGTAACCGCCGACGGTTTTGTACCCTTCACCTTTACCAACCTTCTGGTTACGGAAGATCTGACCATTGATGTGGTGCTTGAAGAGCCTTTTGCTCTTACTTTGCTTGTAAATCCTGAAGGATGGGGTGTTGTAACCGGCGCCGGCGATTATCCTGCCGGAGCAGAAGTATCTGTTACAGCCACTGCCAATGCAGGATATGAATTCCTCAACTGGACCAATGAAGCTGGTGCTGTAGTATCTACCCAGGCTGACAATGTAATTACCATGCCTGCCGAAGATCTTACACTCATTGCCAACTTTATTGTTGGGCCAGCCGATGCACTGCCTATGGCTACTCTCTTCGACAAGACGGGTCCGAATAAACCCACCCAGATTGGCGATGGTGGCAACGCCCGTGCTGCTGCACTTTACCAGGATCGTTATGTGATCGTTCCTTCACGCGAAGGTGCTGTAAATGTTTGGGTATGGGATGTTCTTAATCCGCATCTGCCACCGGTTGCTCTTGACCTGGGCGATGGTATTATAGTAGGTGGATTGTTCGCCGTGAACTATGTACACACTGTTGGAGACGATATTTATGTTTCCAATATGTCTCTGGGTTCCAATGCAGATCACCCCTTCCGCGTTTATCGCTGGAGCGGACTGGATGCAACTCCAGAGGTTGTTCTCTCTGCCGATGGTGGATTTGGACGTTTGGGTGATGCCTTCTCAATCCTGGGTGATCCTGCCGCTGATGGCTCTATCATTGCTCACGTAAACAGTGGTGGTGAAGGACAACGCATCTTCAGAAAGTGGAATTATGTGGATGGCGTGCTCCAGAACCTCGATACTCCTGAAACGATTACTTTGGAAGGTACATTCAACGTGAACTCTTTTGGGGTGATCAATGTGATTGAAGATGAAGATGACTTGTTCCTTGCCACCGGTAACGGAATGGGTATTGCCATCGTTAATCTCGATGGAGAAGTGCAAGCCTATGTGGGTATTGATGTATTCCCCACACGCGTAATGGATCCCAACATTTTCTACTACAACGGAAACCGCTACCTGAGCTATGTGGTGAACAAGGAGTGGGAAGCAGCAGACGGTGCTTACTACCAAATTGTGGATATCACTGAAGGTGCTACCGTAGTAGAAGCATTGTCTTATCTGAACTCACCCGAAGCTCTTGCCAACCGCATTGCCCATAGCTTTGTAATTGGAGGTGGAGCTGCCTTCCTGAGTGGTACCAACAGGGTATATCATGTAGACGATGAGATCCTGGTGCTTTCTCATGTTGTAGCTCGCGGATTTGTACTGGAAACTACCGGAACACTTCCTGCTACTTACACCCTTACTGTTGAAGCACAACCTGCTGCTGGCGGTACTGTAACCGGTGGTGGTGATTACTATGAAGGAGCCACTGTTCCTGTAACTGCTACTCCTGCATCTGGATACCAGTTTGTAAACTGGACCGTAGGTGCCAATGAAGTCAGCACAGCTGCAAGTTTCAACTTTACCATGCCCGGAGCGGCTACCACACTGGTTGCCAACTTCGAAACCATTCCTGTTGTTGATGTAGCTACTTTGGCTGAGTTGAGAACCAAGCCTGCCGATGGCACCCTTTACCGTTATACCGGTAATGCCGTGATCGTTGCAAAGGATAGCTTCCGCAACCGTAAGTTCCTCCAGGATGCTACTGCTGCTATCCAGATCGATGACCAACCTGGTGTTATCACCACTCCTTATGACCTCTACGACGAGATCACCAATGTGGTGGGAAGAATAAACATATTCAACAATATGGTTCGCTTCCAGCCCCAGGCAAATACCGATCCTTCTACGCAGAACACTCCGGTAGATCCGACCATCTTTGCCATCGACGAGCTCACCTCTGCCGATCAGGCCAAGTTGATCAAGCTGGTAAATGTTACCTTCCAGAACCTTACCGAAGGTCAGGTGTTTGCCAATGGTACCAACTACGTGATCTCTGATGGTGAGAATGAAATGACCCTCAGAACTGACTTCTGGAATGTTGACTACATTGGAGAAGAAATTCCTGATCATGCACTGAACATTACCGGTGTAATCATTCAGTTCCAGGATGCCTTCCAGATTGTACCCAGGTTTGCTGCCGACTTCGAAGACTATGTGGAAACCTTTGCGGTTACCTTCAATGTTGATATGACTCCTGCAACAGGATTTGATCCGGCCAGCGATGTTGTTTATATGACAGGTAGTATGTTTGGATGGGCTGCTCCCGGAGATCAGCCTGAAAACCAAACCATGACCCGTGTAGATCAAACGATGATCTGGACCAAAACCCTGCAGCTTGAAGCCGGTACTTACCAGTACAAGTACTTTATGAATGCTGGCTGGACCGGTGGCGAATGGGACGGTGCTCCCGACCGCGTTGTGGTTGTAGATGGAGCCATGGTGGTGAATAACGTTTGGAGAGACCTTGTGAATGTTAACAATTTCGATCCTCTCGTGCTCAACCTCTTCCCCAACCCTGCACGCGATATCTTCAACATACATGCTGAAGCCATGATCCGCAACGTTGTGATTGCTGATCTTACAGGTAAAATCGTTTACAGTGATGTGATCAATGATACCCAAACTCAGATCCGCAATACCTTCGAAGCAGGTATGTATATCGTACGCATTTACACCGATGAAGGAGTATTCGTAAGAAAACTTCAGATTCGCTAGTAATACTCTTATGTGGCTGTAAGTGATTGCAGCAATACTATGCAGAAGCCTCCAACGGGGGCTTCTGCATTTTTATTAAGGGAACAAACCGAAGTGAATAAGACGAAACTGCGTTTTTTGAATGAGTTAAACTTTGCAGATCGTCCTGGTGGGTCTGTAACTCTCTAAGGGTTTTCACGTAAAAATAAGTGTTGTTTTTCATCAAGAAAATTGCTTATTTTGTCGATGAAATTAAGGGGAAATTCTGTAAGGGTGCAAAAACATAGCATTTGTATGTGAATTTCTTCCGCAGCGTTGTTCTGTTTATCCCAAAAAACTCCTTATAGTATGCAACAACATCAACTTTTCAAAGCCTTGCATTCCCTTACCAAGGGGGCATTGTATGTGCTTTTCGTCAGTTCCTTTATGCTTGAGGGCCACCTGCACGCCCTTTCTCAAAATCCTCCTGATGCCAGCCAGGACAAATCGTTTTTTGCACCACAGAAAAATGGGGGGTCCTTCATATTTGAAAACTTCAATGCGGTTTTCAACGATGAGCTACCGGCCGGCTGGAGCAGTGGTATGCCTCTCTCCTTCCGGGTAAGAGGCTCAGATGGGGTGAATAATAGCAAAAGGCTGGCTCGAAGATTTTTCAATGGTCAGACCAGTGGTTTCTGGCAAACCCCGGCTGTTGAGCTGGGCAACGATCCGGTTTTCCGGTTTCAATACCGGGTGGTAAATACGGAGGGTTATCCCAATACAGCCACACCGCCCACACGATTTCTTCTGAAGTTTTCCATCTCCACCGATGGGGGAGCAACTTTCACCGTTTTTCATCAGCGTGGACGGACCTCTCCGCACGTAACGCAAACTAACTATGCCCCTATTGAGGTCGGCCTGTCTGCATGGGCAGGAACCCAGGCCATCATCCGCCTTGATGTGGAGTATTTTGGGGGTGCAGAGGTGGATTATTGGGTCGATTTTGATGACATTTTGATTGGAAGTTTTTACGAAGCTGATTTTACAGTAAACAACGGTACCGATCCCATTGCCAATGCGGTGTTGTCAGTTCCCGACCAACCCTTCCCAACTTCCCTTACCGATGCTTTGGGGCAGGCTGCGCTGGAGCTGCCCAATGGTGAGTTTTCTTTCCGTATTGCCGCTACCCATTACCTTACCTATAATGCTCCGGTAACTATCAGTGGTGCAGATATTTCGGTACCTACCGTAACCCTTATCGGCAATTTTCCCGCAACTTTTGTGGTGAGAGATCAAAACATGAACCCGTTGACCGGTGCTGTTATCCAATACAGCGGAACGGCAGAATCCTACAACGGGCCGCAGGAGGTATCCGGCACCCTTACCACCAATGGGTCAGGGCAGGCAACGGCGGCTCTGCCCAACGGAACCTACAGCTATACCGCTACTTTTACAGACCATGAGCCGCAAACAGGATCTTTCTCCATGAACAATGCTGCATTTACTGAAAACATTCAGCTGCAGATCTATCCCATGGTAACCTTCACCATTCTTGGAGAAATGGAGGGTGGAGGAGAGGAGCCTCTGCAAAATGCAAGTGTGGTTATAGATGGCTTTCCGGCTCTGCTTACCAATGCCTCCGGGCAGGCTCAAAGGCGTCTGCCTCCTGCAGATCATACCTATACGGCTACAAAGATTGGCTACGAGCAGGGTGTTGCAAGCTTTAACCTACCCACTTTTGATGATCTTGCGCTTCCTCCCCTGGTACTTTCAAAAGCAGCCACCCACTTTGAGTTTGTAACTCCTGCCGATGGGCAGCTTACTTTCAGGAAGACTCTCGCAGGGCAATCTTCGCCCCAGAAGCTGGTTACTTTTGCCAATGTGGGTTCCGGTGAGCTGGTGATCAGTCCTGAAGATATCACACTGGCAGGTGCCGATGCGCTGGATTTTACCCTGGTAAACCTTGCAGAAACTGTAACCCTTCTTACCGGGCAGCAGGCTTCAGTTACACTGCGGTTTACTCCCCAAAGCCCAGGCGCCAAAACAGCCCAGTTGCAAATCGAAGACAACCTTGGCAAAACTTTGCAAGTAGTAGAATTGTCAGGGCTGGCCTATGAGGCAGCAGTACTTCCTTTTGCCGATGATTTCCAATCGGGAGATTTCTCCAGCTGGGTGGTGGAAAACGGCACCCAAACCAACCAATGGCATGTGGGGCAACCGGCAGGTGCACCCGGAGTAATGGCTGCTATCGTTTCCAACGATGGGGGCGTCAACAATGCTTATTCCATCAATACTCAAGGGGTAGGGAACTTTACCTCATTTGCCTATTTTTACCAGGATGTGGTATTGCCACCTTTCGAAGAGGGGCAGGTGAAGCTCCAGTTTCAATGGAAAGGAGTGGGACAGACCAATGCCGACAGAATGAGGGTATTTATCATGCCTACTTCAGTCAATCTGGTTGCGGGATCCAATATTCCCGTGGGGCAGGGGGCCGTGCTTTTGGGTAATTTCGACAGTCAGGCCCAATGGCAATCGGCAAGCATCGATATTCCTCCGGGTCAGCACAACGCACAACGTCGCATAGTTTTCCAATGGGTAAATAATAATGATGCGATAGGAGCACAACCCCCCGCTGCGGTTGATCAGATATATATCGGTAGGTTGTACAACCTTCAGCTGGCCTCGCATCCTTCTGCCGGGGGTGTATTGTCGGGTGCCGGAAGTTACCAGGCCGCTGCGGCTGCAACGCTGCAAGCCACGCCTGAGGCAGGATACTTTTTCCAATCATGGAGTGCCCCTGCAGGGAGCTTTGATGATAGCCAACTCCCCCAGACCATGTTTACAGTGCCAGCCCAGGATGTTACGGCTACAGCCCATTTTGGACTGTTGCCTCCCATTGTGGAAGATCTAACGGTTACCTACACGGGTGTTGCCCAGGGCCTTTCTGCTACAGTTAGCCCAGGCTTCGACCTGGTTTGGTTCGACGCCGAGGCAAATGGCAATGAAGTGGAGCCAGAAGCGGTGCAGGCAGGAGAATATACCTTCTGGGCCATAGCAAGAGACACTGAAGGTTTTGAAAGCCAAAGAGTGCCTGCTGTGCTTACCATTGAACCTGCGCCAATTGGTATTACCGCAGAGGATCAATCCAAAGAATATGGTGAGGAGGATCCGGAGCTGACCTATATCGTCAGCGAAGGCGCTTTGCTGGGCGATGATGCCCTGGCAGGAACGTTGGTACGCGAAACGGGAGAGGATGTGGGCGACTATGCAATACTTCAGGGTACGCTGCACAACCCCAATTATGACATTACTTTCGTGGCAGGTAGTCTTTCCATTGAGCCTGCACACCTTACGGTTACTGCCAACGACAAGATCAAATTCTTTGATGGTGATCCCTTCCCCATTGAGGATTACAGCGTAAGCTATTCAGGGTTTAAATTGGGCGAAACCGAACAGGTGCTCGAGGGTGCTCTTGTGTTCGGCGGTCCGGCCATAGAGGCTACGGAGCCTGGCGAATACCCGATCTTTGTATCCGGGCTCACCAGCGATAATTACCAAATTACATACCTGCAAGGTACGCTAACCATCAGTGAGCTGATGCTGCTTACCCTGGAAGGATTGGTAGCTGAGGATAAAACCTACGATGGAACTGCCGTTGCGGTGTTGAATTTCGACAACGCCCAGCTGGTGGGTGTGGAAGAGGATGATGTTGTTTTCCTCGACTTTGCTAATGTGTCGGCTCACTTTGCCAGTGTAAATGCCGGCGATAACATTCCTGTGGTTTATACAGGTTTGGAGATAGCCGGAGAAGATAGTTTCAAATACCTGCTTTTACTTCCTGATGTTTCTGCATCTATCCTGCCCCGCAATCTGGAGGTTACAGCCGATACCGGACAAAGCAAGATACTGGGACAACCCGATCCTGAGGTATTTACCTACTCCCTCACAGGAGGCTCATTCGTGGGTGATGATCAGTTTACCGGCGCACTCAGTCGTGAAGCAGGCGAAGAGGTGGGTACTTATCCATTATTGCAGGGAACCTTATGGGCCGGAAGCAATTATTCCATTTCTTTTATTTCGGATGTGTTTACCATTTATGCACTCCTTACCCTTGAGGCAGTGCCTGCCCAGGGAGGTTCTGTGGCGGGTGGAGGCACCTATCTCACCGGCGACCAGGTGGCAGTTGAAGCCGTGGCTGCCCAGGGTTATGTGTTCGTAACCTGGAAAGATGATCAGGACAATGACATCAGCAGTGAGGCTGCCTTTACTTACACCATGCCCGGTGTAAATGCAACCTTGTTTGCGCATTTCGCCCCGGTAACCTATACCCTTACCCTTATTGCACAGCCCGAAGACGGCGGTGTACTTCAGGGAGCCGGACAATACACCGAAGGCGAACAAGTGGAAGTAGTTGCCATAGCCAATGAAGGTTTTGTTTTTGCGGGCTGGTTTCTGGATGACGCATTGCTGAGCCCTGATGAAGCCTATTCCTTTGCTATGCCAGCCCAGGACTATACCCTCAGAGCAGAATTTGATGCAGAGCCCCCACCTGCTTATACACTCTCCATTACTGTGGAACCCGAAAACGGTGGCACTGTGTCCGGTGAAGGATCCTATGCGGAAGGAGAAACTGTAGAGGTTGCTGCTACTGCCAATGCAGGCTTCCTGTTCAAAGGATGGTACGAAGGTGAAGAGCTGATGAGCAATCAGGCTGTTTATAGCTTCGACATGCCCGCCAGAGACCTTACGCTCAGAGCAGTTTTTGATCCTGAAAATCATGTGCCTGCTACAGAACTGTCTCTGCTTAGGGTTTATCCCAACCCCGCCTCGGATTATCTCAATGTAGTGGCGGAAGGAGTCATCACCCGCTTGGAACTGCTGGATGTTTCCGGACGTGGAATCTTGACCATGGATGGGGGAGGATCCCAAATTCAGATACCTACCGGCCATCTGGAACCTGGGGTGTATTTCCTTCGTGTAACAACTGCCAAAGGATTGCAGGTGAGGAAGATCCAGTTGATACGTTGATTTTTTTGTTAGTATGATAAGATCAAGGGGTGCCCGCGAGGGTGCCCCTTTTTTAGTTTTATATCCCAGGGTCTGGCCGCACCTCAAGGGTTGACAGAGACTGTACGCCGGCGTACATCCTTTGTGCGCCGGCGTACACTTATTTCTGCAGGTTCGGAAGCAAAAGAACCGGAAAAACCTAAAAATGAGCTTAATATTGCATTTGGCATGTGGTTGGATAATGAATGCTTGCCAATGCGAATTGCATAAAGCACAGAAAAACAAACATGTAATGCATGAGCAATGGTTCTAAAGGTTCGAACAGAAAAGAACCAATTGTTTTTTTTACTTAGCTTTGCCAGAAAACTTAACGATCAATATTATGGCGAATATCAACGAAAGAAGTGCATTTATTGAAGAATCCGGACTGTTGTTTGAAGCGATCGGTATGACCCGTATGGCCGGAAGAATCCTGGGCTATCTGATGGTTACCGACAAGGAAATGGTATCTTTTGATGAGCTGACACAGGTGTTGCAAGCCAGCAAAAGCTCCATAAGTACCAATGTGAAATCCTGCATCATAGTTGGCTTTGTAAAGCCTGTGACAACTCCAGGCGATCGCAAAACCTATTATATGCTTTCTCCCGACATTTCCTGGGTAGACCTTTTTGAAAAAAGAACACAACAACTGGTATTGTTCTCCAACCTTCTGCGAAAGGGCATGCAGTTGCGCACCAATTCAAAGGACAAACCCTCACAATGGCTCACCAATGCTCTGGAGTTTTATGAATGGATCCTGGAGCATTTCCCCAAGGTACTGGCACAATGGGCCGAATACAAAAAGCAGAACAACCCGAACTAAGAATCATCCTACTATTAACTAAAAAATATCCCACAATGAAAACCTTTCAAAACAAGTTCCTTTTTATTTTGACCCTGTCTCTTTGCGGCATATTCTCAGTGGCCTACGGGCAAGACCCAAGAGACATACTGCAGCGCATGGAAGACAATATGCGTGGTAGCTCATCTTTTATGGAGATGACTATGGAAACGGTTCGTCCGCGATTTACCCGTGAGGTAAGTATGAAATCGTGGAGCCTGGGCGAAGAGTATGCCCTGATCCTTATTACGGCTCCTGCCCGCGACCAGGGTACAGTGTTTCTGAAAAGGGGCAACGAAGTATGGAACTTTGTACCCAACATCGACCGTACTGTAAAGATGCCCCCAAGCATGATGTCGCAGTCATGGATGGGTTCCGATTTCACCAACGATGATCTGGTGAGGGGAAACTCCACCGTTGACGATTTCAGCCATCGCCTGCTGGGTTCAGAAACCATTGACGGTACGGAATGCTACAGGATCGAATCCATTCCACATCCAGAAACCCCTGTGGCATACGACAAGATCATACGCTGGGTAAGCAAAAGCACCTTCCTGCCCGTGAAGGTTGAGAACTTTGATGAACGTGGACAACTGGTCAGTACCATTCATTTCAGAGAGGTAAAAAACCTGGGTGGACGAAACCTGCCCACAGTAATGGAGATGATCCCTCATGACCGGCGTGGGCATAAAACCATCCTTCGCACTCACCAGGCAGATTTTAGAGTCAATCTCAACCCCAATTTCTTTACGCAGCAAAACATGAGAAACGTTAGATAGTGTCTGGGCGCCAGAACAATACTCTTTACGGGCCTAAACAACTCTTGAATGCCTTTGGAGGTTAAAGCCTGCCCAACCCCTCTCTACCCAGTCAGTTTTTTAAATTCTTTACCTGAAACGAATATTAATGATTTTGCATGATGAAGACAGTAATTAAAACCAGTAACCTGGAAAAGATTTATAACAGCTCCATTGCCCCTGTGAAGGCAGTAAATGATGTGTCTCTTGAATTTACAGAAGGCGAATTTACCGCCATCGTTGGCCCTTCCGGTAGCGGAAAAACTACTTTTCTGAACCTGATTGGCGGGCTCGACAAACCCACCAACGGACAGATATTTATCGATGGCACCGAGATCAGTACGCTCAGAGAAAGCCAGCTTTTCGATTTTCGACTGCATAATATCGGGTTTGTTTTTCAGTCGTATAACCTCATCCCCGTTCTCACGGCAAAGGAGAATGTGTCATTTATCATGCTTTTGCAGAAGCAACCCCGCGAGGTAATGGAAAGGCGTGCCATTGAAATGCTGGAGCAGGTGGGCCTTTCCGATAAGATCAACTCGCGCCCCAACCAGCTTTCGGGAGGGCAGCAACAGCGGGTTGCCGTAGCCAGGGCATTGGCTTCAAAACCCAAATTCGTTCTTGCCGACGAACCCACTGCCAACCTTGATACCGAATCGGCTTTCAACCTGCTCGATATCATGTGGCGCCTCAATCAGGAGGAGAATATCACCCTCATTTTCTCCACCCACGACCAAAGGGTAATAGAAAGGGCCAAGCGGGTCATTACCCTTGTGGATGGCTCTGTAAGCAAAGATGAGAGGTATGACAGAGGATAAAATGCAAACTCATTTGCACGATTCATTAACTCAAAAATTACTTAGATGGACCTAAATATAACTCTTGCGTGGCGCAACCTTTGGCGAAACCGGAAAAGAACGCTTATAACCATGAGCTCGGTGTTTTTTGCTGTGGTCCTTGCCATCCTGTTTTTCTCCATGGAGCAGGGCTCATACGAGCGCATGATCGAAAACCTTGTAAGATACAGCACCGGCTACATACAGGTGCAGGATGTACTCTACCATGAAGAGCCCTCCATTGACTATGCCATGCTTTACGATGATGAGATAAAGGCATTGCTGGAGCGGCATCAGGCTCAGATTGCGGTGTATGTACCACGCTTGCAAAACTTTGCACTTGTTGCTACTGAAAACTCCACCCGGGGAAGCCTTGTGATGGGCATTGACCCTGATCGCGAAAGGCAACTCAACGATCTTACGGATAATATTGTTGCCGGGTCGTACCTTGCACCCAACGATCAGGGTTTGCTTGTGGGAGAGGGTCTGGCGGCTATCCTTAAGGTGAATGTGGGCGACACGCTGGTGCTGCTGGGGCAGGGCTTCCAGGGTGCAACGGCTGCAGGAAAATTTCCCGTTACAGGTATTGTTGACCTGAAAGTGCCCGAACTCAACAACAATGTGATCTACATGGCATTGCCTGCCGCACAGTGGTTCTATGGGGCAGATGACCGGGTTACCTCTCTGGTAATCATGCCCGAGAACCCCAGGCGAACCCGGCAACTTGCCCAGGCATTGCTGGCAGAGATCGATCGCGAATGGTACAATGTGCTTACATGGGAACAAATGCTGGAGGACCTGCTCACCCTGATGAAGTTTGACCTGATGGGTACTATGGTTATGATGCTTATCCTTTATGTGGTAATCTCTTTCGGACTGTTTGGCACCATTCTGATGATGCTCATTGAACGTCGAAGAGAATTTGGCCTGCTGTTTTCCCTGGGAATGAAACGCAAACAGCTCGCCCTGATATGCTTCATGGAGAGTGTCTTCATTGCCCTGGCGGGTGCATTGCTGGGCATAGCAGGAGCCATACCCATCGTAACATGGTTTCATCATCATCCCATTCGGGTTGGGGGTGGTTTGGCCGCTACCTTTGAAGATTTCGGATTTGAACCGTTGCTGCCTTTTTCTGCCGATCCATCAGTGTTTTATTCGCAAGCCTTGTTGGTGATGTCATTGGCTATTCTGATCGGTCTTTTTCCGGTCTATAAAGTTTTCAGGTTAAAAATTATGGACGTAAAACGTTGACACAATGATAATGATAAAGATCTCATGGCGCAACATCTGGCGCAATCCCCTGCGCAGTTTCACCATGATCATAGCAATAATGGCTGGTTTATGGGGAGGACTCTTTGCCGCTTCACTGGCCGGCGGGCTCATCAGCCAAAGGTTTAAAACCGGGGTCGAACAGGAGTTTTCTCATCTGCAGATCCATGACCCTGAGTTTATTATTGAGCATCATCCTCAGTTTGTTATTGAAGATGCGGAGAAGATTGCCAGGCATCTCAATCAGGACAAACTGGTGAGGGCATATTCTGCCCGGTCTATGGTAAATGGTATGCTGGCCTCTGCCAATCTTACCAACGGAGTAAATGTAAGAGGGATTGACCCGGAAATGGAGACAGCCACCACCGGGTTGGGAAGCAATATTGTAGCGGGGGAGTATCTTTCGCACGAGCTTCGCAATCCCGTGCTCATCGGTCATGCACTGGCCACCAGAATGAAAGTAGAACCCGGTTCGAGGGTGGTTCTCACCTTTCAGGATCTCAACAATGAACTTGTTTCGGTGGCATGTCGTGTAGCCGGGATCTTTCGTACTGCCAACAGCATGTTTGATGAGCAGAACATCTACATGATGCACCGGGATCTCAATGCATTGCTTGGAAGGGATGAAATCGTAAATGAGATTGCCATTGTGCTGGAAGACCTGGAGCAGGCAGATGCCTTTGCCCAAAACTACCGTGAGCTGTTTCCGCAATATACCACCCGTACCTGGGCAGAGCTCTCTCCCCAAATGGCCTTGTACACCCAAATGGGCATGACCATGTTTATGGTAATTCTGTTTATCATTTTGCTGGCTCTGGCTTTTGGGTTGCTCAACACCATGCTTATGTCGGTTTTTGAGCGGGTCAAAGAACTGGGTATGCTTATGTCTATCGGCATGAGCAAAGGACGTGTTTTTTCGATGATACTCTTCGAAACCATTTTTCTTACCCTTACAGGGGCCTCGCTGGGTATGTTGCTGGGATGGGCTACCACTTCCTGGTTGGGCAACCGCGGCATGAACCTGGCTGTGGTTGGAGGCGACTCCCTCGAAAGTTTTGGCTTTGAAGCCATGATTTATCCTGAACTGGAGCCTTCTTTTTACGCTATACTTACCTTATTGGTAATTTTCACTGCCCTTGCAACCGCTATATATCCTGCCTTGAAAGCGCTCAGGCTGCGACCGGCTGAAGCGGTAAGAGCTGAATAGTTTTCAATAAAAATCAATTTTAGACAAATGAACAGGAGTTTCCCTTTTTTCATCGTTTGTTTCCTGGGGTTGTTTTGCGTAGTGTTGGCTCAAGGTCAATCAATTGCCGATCGCATTACCCTGAGGGGCTATATAAAAGAAATGCCTGGCCTCCGGCTGGATAAGGATTTTGGTGATGCCCGGTTCGACAACCTGATCCATAATCGCCTGAATATTCGTGCCGGATTGGCAGATCATATTCATTTGCACCTTGAGGGGCGAAACCGTCTGATGTACAACAGCCTTTTCAAAGACTTCCCGGTTTTTGGCGATTTGCTGGCCCGTGATGACGGATGGATGGATCTTTCGTGGGTATGGCTCAACCAGGATGGCTGGATCGGGCACACTGCCATAGACCGCATGTTTCTGGATATCCGCTACAATCAGTGGCAGTTTCGAGCCGGTCGCCAGAGGATCAACTGGGGGATCACCATGGTGAGCAACCCCAATGATCTTTTCAATACCTATTCTTTTTTTGATATCGATTATCCCGAACGACCCGGTGCAGATGCCCTGCGGGTGCAATACAATACAGGTTTTGCTTCTCGTATTGAGGCAGCCTGGAGCCCGGCACGCGAAGCCCGCCAGAGTGTGGGTGCTTTACTGGTGGCATGGAACCTGAAAGGGTATGATTTCCAGGCGTTGGCCGGATACTACCACCACCGCGCAGCCCTGGGAGGAGGATGGGCCGGAAATATCGGTGGTGCTGGCTTCAAAGGCGAAGCCACATGGTTTTATCATCTTGAAGAACAGTCAGGGGCTGACCGGGGCGACCTGGTTGTTGCCACCGGTGTGGATTATATGTTCGGGAGTGGTACCTTTGCTGTATTGGAGGTGCTTTACAATGGCGGTTATCAACCCATTGATCCTTTAGCCTTGTTTTTGAACCAACCCCTCAAAGCCGACAATATCATGTTTTCGGAGTATGCTATTACCCTTAACCTGCAGCATCCATTCTCTCCTGTTTTCAGTGGAGGATTGGCGCTGATGAGTCTGCCTGACCAGCAAGCCTTTTTTCTATTGCCCTCCCTCTCCCGTTCCCTCCTTACCAACCTCGATATGGAAGGGGTAGCACAGATTTTTGTGGGTGGAAAAGAGAGTATTTTCCGGCAAGCGGGTTCAGCATGGTATCTTTCACTGAAATACACCCTTTGATTTTTAAAAATGCTGCACAATGAAATTCCTGACAATTCCAAAGCTTTTCAGGGTTTGTAACCCCGGAGTCTTCCATATCGTAAAGCGATCTGCAGTTGTGGCGACAGGCTTTTTGCCACGATTACTGTATTTGTTGTTCTTTGGATTGACAGGGTTTGCACTTTGGGCCCAGGATATGCCTGCACAGCCTAACCGGCAGAGAGTTGCCGTGGTATTGAGTGGGGGTGGAGCTAAAGGTGTTGCCCATGTGGGAGTGCTTCAAGCCCTGGAGGAATTTGGAATCCCCATCGATTATATTGCCGGCACCTCAATGGGCGCTATTGTAGGAGGGATGTATGCAGCAGGGTATTCTCCTGCGGAAATTGAACAGCTCATCACCTCTCCCGAATTTGCCGATGCCTCCATGGGGCGAATCGATAAAATCTACGATTATTACTACTTCCATCCGGATCCTGATCCGGCCTGGCTAAGACTATCGTTTCGTGGAGATCAGAGCCTGAACTATCAAAAGGTGATACGCGAAAACATCCCTACCAATGTGGTATCGCCGGGGGCTATGGATTTTATGTTTATGCAATACCTGGGGCCCGCCTCTGCCGTAGCCCGCAATAATTTCGACAGTTTGTTTGTGCCTTTCCGTTGCATTGCTGCCGACATTACCAACCGGCGCGAACTGGTGCTTCGTGGTGGCTCGCTGGCCGATGCAGTGCGGGGGTCTATGACCTTCCCCCTTTACTTTAAGCCCATAATGATTGATAATATGGTTGTTTTTGACGGGGGGATGTACAATAATTTTCCGGCAGATGTGGTATTGGAAGATTTTCGCCCGGATATCATTATCGGAAGTGTAGTGGCAACCAACCCTGCCCCGCCGGATGTAAACGACATCTTTTCGCAATTGGAAAATATGCTTATGGCAAGCTCCAATTACTATCTGCCCGAAGAGTTTGGCATATTGCTGCAACCGGAGGTGCCCGACCTGGCAGTTACCGATTTTAGCCGCAACCATGAGGTTATTGCTGCAGGTTACAATGAGGTGGTGCGCAATATGCATCAGATTGAAGATCTGGTGCAGGATCACCGATTTCGTCAGGAGGTGCAGTACAATCGCTGGGCCTTCAGGCAACAGTTTCCCGAAAACAAAATTGGAAGGGTAAATATCGTTGCCGCTGACGATAAAGCGGCCAAATACGCCAGCCTTTTTCTTATTCCCGAAGGAGCTCCCGTTTCATTTGATCAGTTTCATCAGAACTACTTCCGGTTGCTAACCGTTGGCAAATACAGGCATCTGTATCCACGTATGCGGTACAACGAACAGGAAGGATTTTATGAGATCGACCTTGAAGCGGTAAAGAGTAATCCTCTGCGACGCGATTTTGGCGGAAACCTCTCCTCCCGATCCATCAACCAGTTTTTTGGCAGCTTTTCCTGGGAGCGGCTGGGAGAAGTGCCCCTGACCCTGTTTTCTAATGTATACCTGGGCAATTACTACAATAGCTTTAAAGTAGGAGGAAGGCTCGATTTCCTTTCTAAGGTTCCTTTTTATGCTGTGGCAGAAACCACCTTCAGCCGATGGAATTACACTACCGAGAGCGTATACTTTTTTGAGGAGCAAAAACCAGCCTATGTGATACAGAGCGAAACCCTGCACGATATGCGCATAGTATTGCCTGTGGGCTACAAAGCAAGAACCGAGGTGGGTGGTTTTATCAGCACCAACCGCGACAGGTTTTACAATACTACTTTGTTTACCCGACTGGATACGACAGACATGTCTGAACTGAAGCCGAGGGGGATGTATGCAAAACTGGAGCACAGTACAAGAGATTTCATACAGTATCCTACAACGGGAAGTTTTTTCAGCCTCGGTGCAAGGTACCTGGGGGCAAGAGAGGAGTATAACCCGGGCAGCACGGCATTTTTTAAAAATACAACAACCGGACAGCATGCATGGTGGGAGGCGGAACTCTGGTGGGAGAATTTCTTTCTGGAGGAAAGCCGCTTGCGCTTGGCTTTTGTTACCAATCTGTTCTATTCAAACCGGCCCTTGTTGAATAATTATACTGCATCGCGTGTTATGGCCAGGCAATACAGTCCGTTTCCGCTGGCGGGCACACGCTACCTTGATTCTTACAGAGCCAATCATTATGCAGCTTGTGGGCTAAAGGTGCTGTATAAACTCAACCGCAATGCACACCTTCAGTTAGAAGCCCATGGGTTTCAAGCTTTCCGCCAGATCAGTCAGGGGACGCATTTCTCCGCCTTTTATCGACATACTGCCATAAGGCCCGCCTGGATGGGGAATGCCGCATTTGTTTACCACACTGCCGCGGGTCCTTTTAGTATCAATGCCAGTTGGTACCATCGCGAAAGCGAACCCTGGTCGTTTATTCTGAATTTCGGATATATCCTCTTCAACCGCAGAACTTTCTAACCACAGGAGTAAAGTTCTTGCAGAGAAAATGCTTCTCAACTTGTTCATTTTCGCACAAAATGTGAACTCTTTTGGACAAAATGGCCCTTTCAATAGTACGGTCATTTTTATAACCATCAGTGAAACAGCAAGATGATCGGCGTGGCATTTGCTTTGTAGGGGGAGGAATAATTATCCACAATTATAACCCCACAATTTCTTAAGAAATGAATGCAAGAGTACTTACCCTGTTAATGGTAGCCACATTAAGTGTGCTTTTCACATCATGCTACAAAACCGATTATTTCCCTTGTGTTAAAGCCCGCGGAGGGAGTGTTGAAGAGATCCGTATCACGGGTGCTTTTGATGCCATTGATCTGCGTTTGCACGCCAGAGTATTTGTAAGCCTTGGAGAAGAAGCCCAGGTGCGGGTAATGGCGCCTCTGAATATTCTGGATCTTATACAAACCAGTACTTCCGGAAAGACTTTAACAATCGATAATGCACGATGCATAAGCAACCGTGCCGATGAGATCAAAATCTATATCACCACACCCTCCCTGAGCTCTCTGCGTATTGCCGGATCGGGTCATATTGTGGTAGAAGACTTTTTGGAGGCAGAGGTGATGAATGCCGATATTGCCGGATCGGGTAAGATCGTGATGGAAGGTAATTTCCAAAGATTCAACAGCAGCATATCGGGCTCTGGCGATGTAATTGTGAAAGGCTTTGCCCGGCAGGTGTTTGCACAGATCTCCGGGTCGGGTACTATCAATGCTCTTGATATGCACAGCAGCATTGCCGATGTAAGAATCAGCGGCTCCGGTTGTACCAAAGTAGCTGTTGAAGACCAGCTGACCGTTCGTATTGCGGGCAGTGGAAATGTATACTACCTTGGCGATCCCGCTATTCAGGTAAACATTACCGGATCAGGAAAACTTATCAGGTTGTAATCCCTTCGGGGAAAGAAAAAATCAGGCAGGGGCAAACCCATAATTGATTAACTTTGAAGCTTGTTTATAAAAAGAAATTTTTGCAATGATTCGTTGCAAACTGTGTATCCACCTAAAAAACAAGCAAGATGAGTAAGATTATGATGTTTGCTGCTGCTTTTTTTATGTTCGTTTCGTGCGGGCAAAGCAGCAACGGAAGCACAAATGAAAATGCCGGGATGGCCGCAGAAATTGAGGCTATGCAGGGGCCACGCGTTTTGATCAGCACTCCTTACGGTGATATTACCCTGGAGCTTTACAACGAAACCCCTTTGCACCGCGACAATTTTCTTAAGCTGGCCCGCGAGGGGTTTTACGATGGAACTCTTTTTCACCGGGTTATCAATGCCTTTATGATACAGGGAGGCGATCCTCACTCCAGAGATGCCAGCCCTGGTGAGCAACTGGGAGTTGGCGGCCCCGGATATACCATCCCTGCCGAGTTTGTTGAAAGTTTTTATCATGCCAAAGGTGCTCTTGCCGCCGCAAGGCAGGGCGACCAGGTAAACCCACGCAAAGAATCTTCGGGCTCACAGTTTTATATCGTACAAGGGCGGATCTTCTCCCATGAGGAGCTGGATATACTTGCCCAGCGCAGAGGTCGCGATTTTACCACCGAACAGAGAAGGGTATATACCACCATTGGGGGTACTCCGCACCTGGATGGAGAATATACCGTTTTTGGCAAAGTGATTGAAGGGATGGAGGTGATCGATAAAATAGCAGTGCGGCAAACCGACCGCTTCAACCGACCTCTTGAAGACATTGCCATTACTGTGCGTGTACTGGATTAATCCATTTTTACTACCCATTGATCTATGATTGAAAAAATTAATGAACTCCTCAGGGAGGTAGAAGTTTTTGATACCCAATCCTGGGATACAGCAGAGGAGTTTCGCATCCGGATGCTTTCGAAGAAAGGTGCCATCAGCCAGTTGTTTCTCGATTTCAAGAACCTGGCCCCTGAAGAGAAGAAGCAGGTAGGCCAGCAACTTAACCAGCTCAAGGAAGCCGCTCTCGAAAAGGTAAACCAGATCAAACAGCGCCTGGAAGAGGAGAAATTGCTCCTGGCGAGCTCGGGGAAATATCCTGATCTTACGCTGCCGGTCGAGTTTAGCTACACCGGAAGCAGACACCCCATCTCTATTGTCCGAAACCAGATCAACCAGATATTCGAACGTATCGGGTTTGTTATTTCCGAGGGCCCTGAGATTGAAAATGACTGGCATAATTTTTCTGCACTCAATTTTGCCGATGAGCATCCGGCCCGCGATATGCAGGACACGTTTTTTGTGGAAAAGAACCCCGATATTGCCCTGCGCACCCACACCTCTTCGGTGCAGGTAAGGGTAATGAACAGCCAGAAACCACCCATCAGAACCATTTCGCCCGGCAGGGTGTTTCGCAATGAGGCCATTTCGGCACGTGCACACTGTATCTTTCACCAGGTAGAAGGGCTTTACATCGACAAGGGGGTTTCCTTTGCCGACCTTAAACAGGTGCTCGATCATTTTGCAAGGGAGTTCTTTGGCCCCGATACCCGTATCAGGATGCGCCCGTCGTACTTCCCTTTTACCGAACCCAGTGCAGAGGTAGATGTTTCGTGCCCGTTCTGCAAAGGTAAAGGGTGCAACATCTGCAAAGGAAGCGGTTGGGTAGAGATCATGGGATGCGGTATGGTGGATCCCAATGTGCTCGACAATTGCAATATCGACAGCCGCGAATATTCAGGCTATGCCTTTGGTATGGGCATTGAACGTATTACCATGCTCAAGTATATGGTAAACGATTTGCGCCTGTATTTCGAAAACGATCTGCGCTTCTTAAGGCAATTTGCCTCAGCTTACTGATAGTAATATAGCGTCGGTATAGTATTGCTATACCGGCCATAATAAAACGCAAGGGTGGTTTTGCCACCCTTTTTTTGTTTTTTTTCGAAACAGCTGTAACTTTCTTTTTCCTTACCCCGTCATAGCTTCAGAATTTGCAATTAATAACCCTAAATCAAGAGCGATATGCAAAACAAAAATTACAAATCAGTACTGATGGCAGTGTTGGCATTGTTGCTTTTCTCCTTTCAGTCTTGTGGCTTTGATGTAAATGCTGTAAAAGGCGATGGAAATGTAGTGAGCCGTGACACAGAAGTAGGCTTTTTCGATGCCATTGAAGCTTCTGGTATGTTTCGCATCATACTGGAAAAGGGAACGCAACCTGGTGTGCGTGTTACTACCGACGAGAACCTGCATGAATATATTACCGTAAAGGTACAAAACAATACCCTTGAGCTTTCCATGCGGCGCAATCAAACCTACAACCCTACCCGGCTCGAAGTGTTTGTAACCTATACCGACCTGCAACGAATCAACATGACGGGCGCCACCAGTCTTTCTGCCGACGATCCCATAGAAACCCAGCGGCTCGAGCTTGACCTGAGCGGTGCCGGCGAACTGAAGCTGCAGGTAGCCACACAGGTGTTAAAGACCAGCGTTTCGGGCGCCGGAAGCATCCAGATCGAAGGAAACGCGGCACAACATCATATGCAGTTAAGCGGAGCAGCCTCGGTAAAATGTGCCGACCTTATCACCCGCGAAACAATCATTTCGCTATCAGGGGCGGGTTCGGCTGATGTGTATGCCACCGAAACACTTCATGCTACCCTCTCAGGTGTGGGTTCCATCCGGTATGGTGGAGACCCCGAAAACACCCGGATCAATAAGAGTGGACTGGGTACCATCAGACCCCTGTAACGTATAATATGAACCTTTATTTGAAAACAAGACCATAATTATTCCCTTTGCAACCATGATTACTAACGATTTAAATTTTACCACCATGAAACGAGTTAATTTGAGAAAAATCCATGTTTTATTTGCCCTGCTTATGCTTCCTGCTTTGCTTCTCGGGCAGACCGTAACCCGCACATACGATCTGGATGGCTTTTCCGGCATCAACGCCAGTGCGGTAGTAAAAGTTGAATATACCCAGGGCGATGCCTGGAGTGTAGAAATTGAATCTGAAGAGAGCACCTTCGGAAATATTGAGGCCAGGGTAAAAAACGGGGTGCTTGAGCTGAGCCTCAAAGGCAATACCCGCAACCCCAGGGTAATTGCCCGGGTTGTGTCGCCTGAGCTTACCAGCATTAAAGCCAGCGGTGCTGCTACCTTTACCTCCCTCAACCAGATCAATACTCCCTCGCTGGATGTAAATTTTTCTGGTGCAACCAGCGGAACACTGATCGTTAATACCGACGATCTGGGCAGCAATGTCTCCGGCGCTTCCAATCTTACCCTTTCGGGTCGTGCCACAAACCATCGCCTTACTGTTAGCGGTGCTGCCCAGGCACGTGCCGGCGAACTGGAGACACAAACTACCATTGCACGGGTTAGCGGTGCTTCTCAGGCTCGCGTGTGGGCCGATGAGTTGCTCGATGCCAATGCAAGTGGTTCTTCAAGAATTTCCTTCGACAACGAGCCTGCTGCTACTCGAATCCGTACCTCAGGTATGGGATGGGTAAACGGATCGCAGGCTCATATGGTAACAGGAAGTACCTCTGGCGACACTACCCGTATCAGGGTAGGTAGCCGCGACCTGATCATAATCGAAGACCAGGATGCCGACAAAGTAAGAGTGGAGCGCAGACGCCGCAAAAGCTTCCAGAACAACTGGTCGGGATTCGAGTTGGGAATCAACGGCTACCTTTCGCCCGACAACAGCTTTACCCTGCAGCCTGAAGCGGAACCCATCGACCTGCGCTACAACAAATCAGTGGTAGTAAATCTGAATCTATGGCAGCAAAGCTTTCCCCTTGTTTCCAACCAGCTGGGATTGGTTACCGGGTTGGGTATCGGCTGGAACAACTACCGCTTCGATAACCAGACACGCCTGATCCATAACAGCCAGGGAGTGCAGTTTGAAGAAGAAGAGAGAAATATGCGCAAAAACAAACTCACCCTTACCTGGATCAACGTACCCCTGATGCTCGAATTGCAAAACAGCGGCAGAAGGAATTCGCAAAACTTCCATATTGCCGGAGGTATGATCCTGGGTGCCCGTATTGGCACACATGCCAAGTATGTGTACGACAGCAACGGCAAAAAGAGGAAAGAGAAAGACTATAACGACTTCAATGTGCAACCCTTCCGTTTCGATGCCACTGCACGCATTGGCTGGAGCCACATTAACCTGTTTGCCACCTATTCGCTCAACAGCCTTTTCAGAGAGAATAAAGGACCCGAGCTGTACCCCTTCAGTGTAGGTATCCGGGTCGTAAACTGGTAACTCCTTGTATTTCCCCCTTTTCCTGAGCACCCAAAACGGCTGATTGCATTGCAGATCAGCCGTTTGGGTTTTAAGTTCTTAGATTCCTTTTCCCAGTTCCTGCTGCGGCAGATTACTTCCGGCCAAAGTCGGCAGGGATCTCACCCCAGTTTTCTGTATCCCATTTCAGGATTTTGTTGGGCCATGTGTTTTGTTTTAGCCAGTTCTCTGCCCTTTCGATATACTCAAAAAGCTTCTCATTGACCTCCTCCTGCACGAGGGTAGTCCTGGCTTTTTTGTTGCGTACCCATGCCATGGCTGTAATACTGTCGGTGTATATGGGCAGGGTAATGTTGCGTTGTTTGCACCAGGCCAGAGCATGCACAATGGCCAGAAATTCCCCCACGTTATTGGTACCTTTGGGCATGGGGCCAATACGAAAGAGAACCTTGTTGTCGCGGGTGTAAACCCCCTGGTATTCCATTTCCAGTGTAGCGGAGCTATAGGCAGCATCAACTGAGATACTCTCAGGCAATGGGCCACCCCCTGCCTGGGGGTTTTTGGGCTTCAGGGGTTTGGCATTTTTCCCCACATGCTGGTAATAGTTTTCCTGCAGTGCTTTGCGGGCCTGCACTTCATTTTCAAAAGACTTGTACTTGGCTCCGGCATAGCCCTTGATAGCCCGCTCACAGTCCTTCCAGCTTTCAAAAATGCCAGACTGATGCCCTTCCCAAACTACATAGTATTTTTTCTTCTTCGACATGCAGTGATCTTTTCGGTAGATTTTTGCCTTGCTGCCATTAGTTTTCCTGCTCCGGATTTGGCCGGGTACCAAAAGAATCCCACCCCTGCGCACTGATAGGGATGATATTGCCCGAAGTTGAAACCAAATCGGCTTGAGCAGGGTTGGAGGTAATATGGCCAATGATGCTGATATCTTCTACATCCTTTATCTTCTCGTAATCTGCCTGGCTGATGCAGAAGAGCAACTCGTAGTCCTCCCCGCCACTGAGGGCGAATGTGGTGGGGTCGATCCTGAAGTCGTGGGCCACTCCGGCAGTTTGCATATCGATGGGGATCTTCTCTTCATAGATTACTGCACCCACAGCCGAGTTTTTGCAAATATGAAGAACCTCAGAGGCCAGCCCATCAGAAATATCAATCATGGCTGAGGGTACAATGTTAAGTTCCTGCAGCTTTTCCACGATATCTCTTCGGGGTTCTGGTTTCAGCTGCCTCTCCAGAACATATGCAAAGGCATTCAGGTCGGGCTGCATGTTGGGGTTTGCTCTAAAGACCTGTTTCTCGCGTTCGAGAACCAGCAAGCCGGCATAGGCCCCGCCCAGGTTGCCACTTACACAGATCAGATCATTTTCTGCTGCCCCTGAGCGATAGCTGATCCTGTTTTTTTCTACTTTACCCAGGGCAGTAACGGAGATCATCAGTCCTGATGTACTGCTAGTGGTATCGCCCCCCACCAGGTCTACCTTGAATTTTTCGCAGGCCAGGCGCATCCCTTCGTAAATTTCTTCAAGAGCCTCTACCGTATAGCGGCTCGAAACGGCAATACCCACAATAACCTGGGTGGGTTTGCCATTCATTGCATAAATATCAGAGAGGTTCACCGCTATGGATTTGTAGCCCAGATGCTTCAGCGGAGTGTAGATCATATTGAAATGAACCCCTTCTACCAGTAGGTCTTTGGTAAGCAACAGGATATGATCGCCCCCGTCGATGGCGGCAGTGTCGTCGCCCACACCCTTTAGGGTCCCGTTGTTGTAAAGTTGTACTTTTCCGGTTAGCCGGTCTATCAGGCCGAATTCTCCCAGTGAAGAAAGAGGGGTTGTGCTCATGTTGTATTTCTTTATTGTGAAGTTTTTCTGTGTAGAGGGGCTGTTGCTGACCCCTGAAGGGCTATGGCCCTGCAAAACCTATTTGATTATTTTGGATTGGATCAGGATTGACTCCCGGTGAATCAGGTCGAGCAAATCTTTAAGGAACTTTTCACTCAATCCTTTTTCTATGCCTTGCTGAAGACGGCTTTCAATGATGGCATTCCAGCGCTTTACCTGCAGTATGGTCATCTTGCAATCTGCCTTAAGGTGTGCTATTTCATGCACCACCTCCATTCTTTTGGCCAGGATCTTAAGCAACTGATGATCGTATTCATCGATCTTTTTTCGAAGGATCTCCAGCTCGCGGCAGGGGTTCTCTTCGGAGGAAACAGGCACCATCAGGGTTTTAAGCAATGTCTGTAATCCCATTGGTTCGAGTTGCTGGGCCGCATCGGTAAGGGCTTTCTCTGGAAGGTAATGGGATTCGATCATCAGTCCGCTCATGTCGAGCAGCAAAGCCTGCTGTGCCACTTCGTGCAGCAAACTGCGCTTGCCGGCAATGTGGCTGGGATCGCAAATGATCGATAACCCGGGAAACTGGCTTTTAAGCTCTATGGGGATGCTCCATAGGGGCTCGTTGCGAAACCTGCTTTTTTCGTAGGTGTTAAACCCACGGTGGATGGCTGCAATACGGGTAATGCCGCTGAGAACAAACCTTTCAATGACGCCGATCCAGAGAGACAGATCGGGGTTAAGAGGGTTTTTGACCATTATAGGGATGTCGACACCCCTGAGCGATTCCGCCAGCTCCTGGATTGAAAAGGGATTCACACTGGTGCGGGCACCCACCCACAGGATGTCTATGCCTGCTTTCAAACATGCTTCCACATGGCGAGGGGTGGCAACCTCAACGGAAAGAGGAAAACCGTACTTCTGCTTTACTTCCTGCAGCCATGCCAATGCTTTTTCGCCATGGCCTTCAAAGGAATTGGGTCGTGTACGGGGTTTCCATATGCCGCTCCTGAATGCCGATACAAGGCCGGTTGCATGCAGACCAGCCGCAGTGGCAAGCACCTGGTCGCGGCTTTCTGCACTGCATGGGCCGCTGATCAGTAAAGGCTTGTGCTTTACCTCCAGCCAGTTCTCAATGGGTTGGGTCTCTAATTGCCGGGTGGTGGTGTCCATCTGTAGGGCGTTGAATTAAATACAGTTTCTGTTACAACAAATCTGAGGGGCATTTGGTTGCAAAACCTGTATGGGCCTGCAAAGGTAATAACTATTGACAAGGCAAAAAAGCCTTTGCCTGTGGCAGGGTTGTTTCACAGTCAAATATTCCTTACTTTTATCCCCAGCTATTGGCCATACTCCCCGAAAACATGCTCAAAACCATTCAGCCCATACAAGAGAGGCTAGCCCAGTTTAAGAAAGAAGGGAAGCAACTGTTTGTAACCTCTTCCTTTCAATCGCAAAGCCTTGTCTTGCTGCATATTATCAGCCAAACCCACCCCGATATCCCGGTGTATTTCATCAATACCGGATACCACTTCCCCGAAACCATTGTTTATAAAAATAATGTGGCGTCGTTGCTGGGTTTGCAGGTAACAGACCTTCATCCGCTGGTGCCAAAGAATATGCAACGCACTGCCCAGGGCAATCTTTTGTTTACCTTTGACCCCGACTACTGCTGCTACCTCAATAAGGTGCAGCCGGTAGAGAAGCTATTGGAAAGTTTTGACATCTGGATCAATGGAGTACGGGCCGACCAAAGCCAGCAGCGAAATGCTCTGAATGAAATGCAGGCTACAGGATCCAAAGCTCAAAGGTATCATCCGATGCTGCAATGGACTGCCAGCGATATCGATGCCTATATTGAGCATTTCGGTTTGCCCCGACACCCACTTGAAGCCGCTGGCTACGAAAGCATCGGCTGTGAGCCTTGCACAAGACCCGTTGCAGGCAACATGCAGCGTGAGGGACGATGGTTCGGGATGAGAAAAACAGAATGTGGCCTGAATTCGGAAACTCTTTGCTGTAAAAAAGAGTAACAGACCCCAGGAAAAACTTTGCCATTGGCATTCTTAAAGAGAAATGAACAAAGCCAGGAACAGCTGTAGTAAACAGAAAATGAAATGATTTGCCCGATAACAGGCAGCGATATTGTTTGGATCTTCCTGCACTGATATATAAAAAGTACGCAACCGGATGAAAGTTTTAATTACCGGCGGAGCCGGCTACATCGGAAATGAATTGGTTTTTGAATTGCTGAAACTGCCCCAGATAGAAAAAGTGGTAGTTTACGACAATCTGAGCCGAAAAAACTACAACCTTTTCCTGGATACCCGCTATGAACCGCACAAGATCCAGTTTGTAAATGGTGAACTGCTCGACTCGCGCAAACTAAGAAAAGAGCTTGAGGGAATAGATGTGGTTTTTCACCTGGCTGCCATTGTTTCTACCCCCTATGCCACAGAAAACTCTCACCTGTTCGAACAGGTTAACCACTGGGGAACGGCCGAACTGGTTTATGCCGTTGAAGAGAGTAATGTGAAAAAGTTTGTATACCTGAGCACTACTTCGGTGTATGGGGCATCAGAAAACATTATCGATATCAACACCATTCCCGATCCCAAAACTTTCTACGGCAGCAGCAAGCTGCGCGGCGAAAAACATGTGGAACGGCTGATGGACAAAATGGATACTCATATCATCCGATGTGGCAACGTATATGGCTACAGCCCCAGTGTGAGGTTTGATGCTGTGATCAACAGGTTTATGTTTGAGGTAAATTTCATGGGCCGCATCCAGATCAATGGCAATGGACAGCAAACACGAGCTTTCATTCATGTTGACAAGGTGGTGAGAGTATTGCGCAATCTGCTCAACAACGATCAACCTGTGCCCTCTGGTACCTATAACCTGGTAGACCAGAACCTGTCAATTTTTGGCATTGCCAATACCATCAAAGAGATCTACCCACATATGGATATGATTTTCGTGAACCAGCACCTTGTTTTACGTGAAATCAAGGTTCAGAAAGATCCTTCCATCGAATCATTACAGAACGTCCCTGAGATCTCCCTGAAAGAAGAACTCATTAACTTTAAAAACAAGTTTTCCTTCAGCTCTCATTTCGACTCCTGATGCCTGCCATCAGAATACCCTGCCATACATAACCCTTACCCGTTATCAATACTTTTCAGATTGCCTACATCAGCATAAAGCGGAAACTGAAACCAGCGTGCGTATTGGATGTGGGGAACAGATTCGATACAAACGGGTTGATAATGGTGCGATCGTAGAACAAGCGCATGGTTACCCGGGCGCTTACCTGGTAATCGGCCGAGAAGTTGATCCCCACACTGTTCTGTCCTGCCGATACTACATCAACATCCTCCACAATCCTGCGCAGCACCGTTTTGTTGTTGCGGAACGACAGGTCAAGACGCATCACCAGGTCGCTCTGGATCCTCTGGGTATTGTTGCCTTGCGCCATGTTGAAAGCCAGATCCTTAAACCGGTAGCCCGTGCCGATGATTACCTCACGGGTTTTAAGATCGGTAACCTGGTTGTTGGAGAGGCTCAGACCGATATTGCGCGAAGTTCTGTATTCCAGGCGGGTCATCAGGCTGTTAACCCATGTTACATCAAAGCTGATCAGGGGGCTGAATTGCTCATTGATGGAGACTTGTCCAATTTCAAACTCAGGAATGAAATTGCCCTGATTGTCGATGGCCGAAGGGGATCCGTTTTTCTCCCGGTAAGCCGGGATGCTCCTGTAAGAGTTGATGGTAAAGGTGCTGCGATAACCGTGACCGATAGTAAAAGTAGTAAAGTACTTTCTGAGAGATTCAATTCTCGAAATGCCATCGTAGGTCAGTCTCCAGTTGGGCATGGGGATTTTCAGGAAGGGATTGGTTTTTGAGGTTGCCGGATCCCAGCCCGCATAGGCCGCCATGAAAGAAGAAATGAGCACATCCTGAGAGGTTGCTCCGTACCCCACGGGCCAGCCCAGCGTATCAAGCAGCAATGGGTCGGCATTAAAGTTCTGATCGGCCAGACGCCCTGCCATATCCCTTCGGTAGTTTTTGAAGTTTTCGTAGGCGGCAGAAGTATGATTTTTATCAGTGCCTTCGAAAGCTGTTCGCATAGAAAGGAATGATATGCTGAAACTTCCGTTTGTCTGAGGGCTGAAGCGGTTGATGTTACCAAATTCATCGAAGAAGCTTCCCTGATCGTTCACCTTGAAAAATTCACTTTGGCTGCGGGCATAGTTGCGCAGTGCAGTAAACTCTATACGCATGTGCGGAATGGGTTCGAATTGCGAACGTGCAGAGATATTCTGAGTGAGGTTGGTGGTGTATGCATTGTTGAACTGCGGATCGCTGGTGATCCAACCTCCGGTAGCGGCTCTGAATCGGATATCTTCCTGGCTGCCCAGGATAAACCCAAGACCGGGAGCTCCCCAGCCGTCCTGGTCGAAATCCCAACTCTGGCCCAGGATAGTTGGCGAAGGATTAAACCCGGGCAAGCGGGTACCATTGCTTTCGGTAAAGCTTACAGTGAAATTGCGGAAGCCCATGAGTATACGCAGGAAGCCTTCTGTAACCACTTTAACATAGTTGGGCCCTTCTTCCTCCTGGGGCGGTGCCTGTTGTTGAGGCAACGGCCTTTGTGGCTGGCGCTGCTGCTGGGGGCGCGCCTGCCCCTTTTGGTTGATGGTGCGCAGATAGCCTACTTTATTGTAAAGATTTACCAGGTTTCCACTCACATTAAGCCTTTTGGTGTTGGAGTTCTCTATGGTATTGCCCAGCTGCTGCGCTGCCAGGGGAGCTGCCTGCCAGTCGAAATCGGCAGTGTAGCCAGCATTGGCTGTTACCCAGTCGAGCATGGGAAGCTTGTTGATGGGCACGTTGTAGGTGAGGTTGGCCCTGTGGGTATAGAATGTGGTGCGGCCAAAACTACGTACATTACCCCAGATTTCGTCGCGCACCTCGGGCCAGTTTTCATCGTTGCGGTTGATCCGCCCCGGAGGCTCGTCGATACGGGCATTGTTGGTGGCTCTGAATTCAAGCTTCAGCGCACGGGTAAGGTCGTATCGCACATCATACAAGCGATCCCATGAAAAGGTCTTTACATAGTTGGGCTCCAGAACGATCTGGTAGGCGCTTTTGTCGCGCAGCAAGGTCTCGGCATACCTGCGGTCCATATTGGATCTGAAAGAAACCAAACGGGGCTGATAGTAAAAGTTAAAATCGCGGATGATGCGGAATGCAGGTTTGGAGAACATAGCCACCGATGTGAAGGGGGTAACGGGATTGGGCGAAAGCTGCCAGTTGTACCCCAGCCCTCCTCTCCAGTGTTTTTGACGGTCGTATTCGATGTCTATATTACGGGCAAACACTTCGGAATAGGAGTAGGTAAAGTCGAAATTCTCAATGGCATAGAACGGGTTTCTGCCTCCTGGGGTAAGCCTGCTTTTGCCAACATTGGTGAAGTTGAAGTTCTTGCGGCGCACATAGTCCTGCGCCACTCTTTTGATAGAGTCGCGCTGGGCCTCGTTTTCATAGCTCTCCAGGTCGTCGCGGAACAAGATGTCGGGGTTCAGAGGATTGTACTGCGGGTCGGTAAAAGATTCTGAGAAGCTGAAATGGAAGGGAACCCTGAGCCCCGAATTTTCGGGGAAGAATTTACCCAGCTCCAGGTTGGAGGCAATATCGTAAGACCTCACATACTCTTTGCTTCGGTCACTTACTTTTTGTTCAATGCTCCCAAACCCCGGAGTACTTGTAAAACCTGCCACTGTGAGATTACCCAGGTCGGCCAGCTGAGCATTGAGGCGGCCTGTGGCAGCCCAACCTCCCTGGTCTTCAAACTCATACAGCCGGAGCTCATTCACCCAGATCTCGGCACTTTTTGCCAAACCATCATCATTGGGAGTGGCAAAGGTGCGCCTGGGGTTGCGTACCCCCAGCATGATCACTTTTACATTGCTCAGAGTAGGAGTACCCACTACGGTCATTTTGTTGTTGCCATCAAACTCCACATAGGGTGTGTTGAGTGAAACACCACTTGCCGGATCGCGCATCAGTGTGTTGCGGGTGAGTTTCATCCCGGTGAGTTTCTCCAGCTGGATATCGAATTCGTTATCCTGTGGCCATACCCGCTCGCGGATGGGGCCGGTACCCCAGGGGGTAAGCTTCATGGGAACCTCGTATTCGTAATAGTTGTTGGTAAAGTCTGATCCCAGGCGGATAAATACCGTGAGGTCGTCATCCTGGATGGCTGTTTCATCGCCGAAGGCTTCTGCATGGGCAAACATACGAATGCGGCGATACTGGCGCATGTCCAGATCTGCAGTCTTAAAAACAGCCCTGGAATCGCCATCCTTTAGGTTGGTAACCCGCATTGCCAGCGACTGCTCATTGCGTCGCAGCAATGAAGTTGTGCCCAGATCCTGTTCCCGCTCAATGCCGGGAGGCAGGGTGTAGGGAACCGGCGAACGGGTGCCGTTTTCTTCAATGTTTACAGTAAATACCTCAAAGGATGTATCCGTATTGTCTACGGGCACATATTCTCCATCGGAGGTAAGAGATCTTTCGAAGGTTCTCCAGTTGCCCCTTACCAGATCGAAGGTGGCAAAACGCAAAACTACAGGTTCCTCAAAATCGCGCATAAACAAACGCATGAACCGGATAGATCTGAAGTCCTGGATGCCATTTACCGATTGACGGTTGGGGTCGCGCAGCGGAATCTTAAACTGGTACCATTTTACCACGTCAATATCTCCATTGCGCAAGGTTACACGTGCTTCTACAATATCGGTAATGTAGTTTTGGCCCACCACCATATCTTCGGGGCGCAGGCTAACCCTGTATTGCCAGTATCTTTCTGTTTCGTTGAGGGTTCCGTCGCCATTGATATCTTCGGTATTGGGTATGTCGGTAGCCTGGGTGGGATAGGGTTCGGGCGACATGGAGGAGGTAGGGCTGTTTCCCTCTACCCCATTGAAGCGTTTGTATCGCTCCAGTATACTAACCTGGTTTTGATCCAGCTGAGATCCTCGGAAATACTGGAAGTCGTCGGCAGCAGGGTCTTCCAGAGCCTGCTGGTATGCAAGAGAACTCTCGCCGAAAGCATTGCGGATGGCGGTGAGGAAATCCTGGTAGGCAGTAAAATTAACCTCATCTTCACTGCTCAGACCATTGAGTCCCAGATCCTGAAACTGGCGGGCGGTGGGAGAGTTGTCGAAGAAGTCTGTAACTGCCTGCACATTGGGCACCCGGCCCCAAAGGGTGGTGTCCACATTTACCACCTCTGCCGAGGTAGGTAAGCCGTGCTCAAAGCTTTTGCGGCCATCACGCAACACATCTTCCGATACATCGCCCAGGTTGAAATACAGGTCGCCACCCCGGTGGGTGTCGGCATTGTAAATAAAAGGGTCTAACAGCCAGAACTCAATGTATTCAATATTGGAATTTTCAAAATCGGTATTTCGAATGGCCCGCATGATGCCGCCCCATCTTGTTTCGGGGTCTATGAGTGAACCATCGGCAGCAATACCCCGGCTGTAGGAAGATCCTCCCGGTCGATCAAGGTTGTACATGCCCCGTTCGCTGGGGTAGAATGCCAAGTTGAGCACCTGGATGGAAGCCGGTATTCCTGAAGGATTGTCTTTGTTGGGCCAGATTTCGTTTTCCCTTACCTCGCGCACATAGTGGTTGGAAAGCTGGTTTACATCACTACGGATGTGTGAAGGGGTGATGCTTGTATTGTCCCAGAACAAACGGTCTATTTGGTACCATGCAAGGCGGGCATTGTTGTAGCGGAAAGCCAGGCCGGTTCCGGGAAGAGCCTCCGGAAACAGGTTGGGCTGATGCTGGGGGGTACTGGCCATGTGCCAGTTGAAAATATTCTTGAGGTCGATGGTGGATTTGCTGCCTTCAAAGTCGTCGATGTAAGCTGTTCCTGATCTGCCAATCAGGCGTGAGTGCCCGGGTATTAAATTGGCAAACTCCCCGGTAAAGGTTAGCCTGGAGCGTGCCGTAGTGGAATAGAAGGGCAATTTGTCGAGCATACGTGTCAGAAAGAGCGACTCGGTCTGGTAGGTAGCATTCATCCCCCATATGGTGTTGGCTATGGGTTCATCACCGTAATTCACTTTCTGGGTTAGGGGGCGTTCAGACAGACGCATGATGGTGGCCCCCACGTTGAGATTCTGGTTTACCCGGTGATCAATATGGGTACCCATAAGTGTTTTGGTCTGGATGTTGAAAAGGCTTGAGCTTTCCAGAGAAATACGGATAGGTGCACCAGAGTTCAGGTAGGCCTCGTTGATAATCCGTACTCGCCCCAGAGTGTAGTCTACCGTATAGTCCTGGTTTTCCACAAGCTGCTGGCCACCGGCAGTTACAACCACCGAGCCGGGCGGAATGTTGATGGCGTTGAGGGGGATTTCGGAACCAGAGGCAGATTTATAGCGTCCCTCCATGATGAAACGGTTCCTCTCCGGAAACTGCTGAGCCCTGAATTTAGGGGTAGAGTAAAGGGAATCGAAAGCATATTTATCTCCCAGCTCAGGGTCTACGAGCATTTTGCGCAGGTGCGAGCCAAAGGGTTCAACAACAGGAAAATAGATGCGTCCGTTGGACGACTGAATGGTACCTCCCTGGGTGGCCGCCTGATCGATAAAGTCGAAAACTCCATCGGGGTAGGGGTCTTGCTGGGTGTTGAGGCGGTCCAGGCCCATCACCCTGATCAGAGGAACTCCTTCTACGGGGCCTTCATTGAAAAAGCCAATGGGTACGCCCAATTCCTGGTCTTCGTAAAGGATGTTCAGCCTGAAGTCTTCACGGTTGATCTGGAAAGCACCCATGCTGTAAACGTTTTTCATCATCAGGTCCCAGGTGGGGTGATTGGTGTTTACCGAGGTGCTCTTGAGCAATTTCACAATCAGGGCATTGGGGGCATCCAGCTCATTGGCAAACTCCCCCACCTTGTAGGTAGTGGTATCGCCGATAAGGGTATATTCGTAAGCCACTGCCAGCACATGGTCGGGGCTGACTGCCTGGTTGAGGGAGATAAAGCCCAGACGCGAGTTGTAGGTGAATTCGTTGGGTTGCAGCAAACGGGCATTTTCGATGTTTATAAAATCTCTTCCCGACGAAAAACCCTCCTGGCTGAGGTAGGTGTTTACCTGTGAGATGGACCGTACGGCCGGAACATTGAAGTAGTTTGCCAGATTGTTGGCAGCGTTGGTGGGGAAAGGTACCGGAGTGCCTCCCAGAAAGGGGAGGTAGGGTGATGATTCTCCCAGGTCGGCAAAGGCCACAATGTTTCTGTTTTGCTGGGTTGCCGCACCAATATTGGTAATCCAGACCTCAATCTTGTTGATGATAACATTGGATTGGATCACCGGGAGATTCTCCAGGGCCTGGTCGTAAGTGTCGCGGTGGAAATGTGCCAGGAAGAAATGCCGGTTTTCTTCATAGTCGTCGGCTTTGAACTCAAACTCTGTGGTTTGGGCTCCCCCTTGCACCATGATGGACTTTGATTCGGTACGTTGCTGGGAGAAAACGCTGGTTACGGTGGTGTTTCCGAACCGAAGCATGGTTTTAAAGCCAAACAGCCCCTGGTTACCCGATATGAGGGTTCCGGGGAGCGGAAGGGTAACATCGCCTGCCTCTATCAATTGCAATATCTCATCTTCATTGCCTCGGTATTCAAGCTTCATCTTGTTTTCGAAGTCGAAGCTGGCCTCGGTGTTGTAACTGCTCTGGATTTCAATTTTCTCACCGATCTTGGCCTGCACGGAGAGTTGAATTTTCTGCTGGAAGTCGAAATTGGTGGTTTGCCGTCTGCGTTCGTCCAGGCGGGGGTCTTCACGGCGGTTGGAGAGCACGCCAAAGATCAGTTCTGCCGATCCGGTGGGTCTGATGTCGATGGTGCTCCCTCCGAAAATCCGGTCAAACACTTCTCCTCCCACATAAATGGAGGGGATTACACCGTCCTGACGCTGGAAAGCCTGGGGCCTGGCTTTTTCCATCCAATAGTGCCGCATGGCACGGTCCATATCGTAGTCCAGGAAATCCTCAAACGAAATATAAACCGGCCTTCCGATAACCCGGTCGCCCATCTTGCGCACTTTGTAATAGCGCCCGGTGAGAGGGTCGTAGTGGATCTCGGTGGTAATGGTGCCCGGTTCGCCCTGGGTAAAAGGGGTGGAAGGCGGATCTTCAAACATAAAATCAGATGTCTGCGCCGGGCTTTGTGGTAGGGGGGGTGACACTGGTAGGTCGGTAGTGTCTGCTAAAAGCGCAGGCGCGTAAAAACTGTCTGAAAAATGCACATCAGAAAATCCTGTGGTACCTGAGCCAGGAAAGGCAAACACAACGGACAAAAACAAAAGCGGCCTGTATTTTTTTGCGGAAAATAGGACTTGTAACACCAAGGTCTGATTTTAAGGTTGTAAGGCAAAAATTATGCGTATTTCAAAGCTTCTTTGATGAGTTGCTCCACGCTCATGGTTTGTGCACCACTCTTTTTAAGTATCTGGGCAATGGTTTTTTGTGCTGTTGCTTTATTGTAGCCCAGCATCACTAATGCAGATAACGCTTCCTGGCGTGTAGTATTGTCTGTACCTCCTAAAATTTCTACTGTCTGTATACCCTCCTTCTGGAGTTTGTCCTTCAGGTCCAGTACAATTCTCTGGGCCGATTTGGCTCCAATGCCTTTGATGGATTGCAATACCCCTACATTATTGTTTACAATGGCCTGGCTGATCTCATCTGGCGACATGGACGAAAGGATCATCCGTGCGGTATTGGGGCCAACACCGCTTA
Source organism: Bacteroidales bacterium (assembly GCA_046291875.1). Classification (GTDB taxonomy): domain Bacteria; phylum Bacteroidota; class Bacteroidia; order Bacteroidales; family UBA7960; genus SKVR01. The sequence continues at coordinate 330,621 of JBKBSF010000001.1, forward strand.
CCGAGATCAGGTGCCTGAAAAGAGTGCGCTCTTCGGTACCGGCAAATCCAAAAAGGATCTGGGCATCTTCACGTACAATAAGTTCGGTGTGCAGCAAAACAGTGCCGGTATGGGGCAGCTGGGCGTAGGTGTGAAGAGAGATCTGCAGCAGATACCCCACCCCGTGGCAATCAACCACCACATAGGAAGGTGTTTTTTCTGCCAGCTCCCCTTTAACATAAGCAATCATAGGCCGGTATTTTTGTTCAACCGGCAAATTTACTAAATAAATCTACTCCAATGGCGGACAAAGGGGTTCAGAGCTGGCCCAGTTTTACCCTTCGGATGGCCGTTTCCAGCGATTCCTGCAAAATATGCTGGGGTGGCTCGGCAATGAGCTGGTTTTGCTGCAAGGTCTGGCTGATTTTGTGGGAGTGCATAATATCTGCATATGCCTGATCGTAAGCCTCCTGCCAGGTAATCGTTTTCCGTGCCACTCCATCCTTGATGGCCTGCATAGCCACATCTGCGGCTTCGTGCGGAAATACCTCCGTTTCATTCATGTTGGCAATGATGTTGTCTACATGAATTCCTCTCTTCTCTGAGAAAGTTGCAATAGAACGTGCAGCCGCAATGGCCATTTCATCAGTAATCTTGCGGGCTTTTACCAGCAAAGCCCCCTTGAGAATGCCTGGAAACCCCACCGAGTTATTTACCTGGTTGGGGAAGTCGCCACGGCCGGTTGCCACAATGTAGGCCCCTGCTTCTTTAGCCGAGTGGGGGTAGATCTCGGGTACAGGATTGGCGCACACAAAAACGATGGGCTTTTCTGCCATGGCAGCGATCCATTCTTTCTTCACCACGTCGGGGCCTGGGGAAGAGAGAGAAAGCAATACATCGGCTCCCTTAATAGCCTCTTCCATGGTGTCAATCTGTTGGGGGTTGGTGGTTTGGCAGAGCTCCCATTTGCGGTAAAAACGGGGATCGTCGGCAATGTCTTTTCTCCCTTTGTGCAGGGCACCTTTGGAGTCGAACATGATGGAGCGGGCAGGGTCGGCACCGGCCAGATTTACAATGCGGGCAATGGAGGTGTTGGAGGCACCTGCTCCCAGGTAAACGATCTTTACCTGGTCAATCTTTTTACCAGTAATTTTCAATGCATTGATCAGTCCGGCCAGTGTTACACAGGCTGTTCCCTGTGCATCGTCGTGCCAAACCGGTATTTCGCATTCTTCACGCAGAACATCCAGTACCTTGTAGCAATTGGGCTGGGAGATATCCTCCAGGTTAATGGCGCCAAAGCTGGGTTGCACCATTTTTACAAAGTCGATAATCTTCTCTGCGTCATGCTCACCCTTCGCGTTACGGCTATCGATACACAATGCTACGGCATCAATTCCACCCAGGTATTTCATCAGGAAGGCTTTGCCTTCCATCACGCCAAGGCCGCCGGGAGGGGTGCAGTTGCCATCGCCCAACACGCGGGTAGAGTCGCTTACCACAGCAACCAGGTTGCCCCTGTTGGAAAGCTCCCATGATAACTCGTTGTCGTCGCGGATGCTGGTGCTGATGCGCGATACCCCGGGGGTGTACCAGGCATTGAACCAGTTAAAGCCATAGATAGGGGCTTTGGGAAGGGTTTGCATCTTACCGCGGTAAAACTGATGCATTTTCATGGCAAAAACTTTGTAAAACAGCGTTTTGGCGCATGCTTTCTCGTAGGGGGTAAAGGTTTCGGGAAAGCAATTCTCGAAATTATCGAGAGATAAGTTCAGACAGCTCATGGTTCTGGGTTTTTGGTTGGGTCCCTGGTTTTTTGCCTCTTTCCGGGTGATTGTTGCACCCCTGACAGATGGGTGCAAAGTGTGTGTTTTCTAGGGGGAAAGATGGGTTTTGTCGTGTAAAGATAGCAAAAAAGCAATGAGGTTGACGGAAAACGATCGTGCCTGATCACTTTTCTGTCAACCTCATCAAAACCCAATGAATGGGTACAATCTTAATTCATTTGGATGATCTGGTAAAGATCTCCCAGTCGGGGGGTAAGTATAATTTCTGTACGCCGGTTTTTGCGGCGGGCTTCGGGAGTTCTGGCCGGGTCGATGGGCATGTATTCGCCTCTTCCGGCAGCCGTTAGCCTAATGGGGTCGATCTGTCCGTTCTGTAATAGTATCCTTACAATGGCGGTGGCTCTCAATACACTCAAATCCCAGTTGTCGCGTATTGCGCTGCCTGGCCTGAGGGGTACATCATCGGTATGGCCTTCGATGAGTACATTGATGTCCGGATTTCTTTCCAGAACCTTGGCCAGTTCCCGCAATGCGCTAACACCCCGCTGATCTACGGTAGTGCTTCCGCTGGCAAAAAGCAGGCTTTCTTCCAGCGACACATATACTTTTCCGTCCTTCATGTGTACGGTAAGTCCCTGGCCTTCAAACCCAAGCAAAGCATTGGAAACGGTTCGACGCAGCGCCTGTACGATGGAGTCCTGCCGTGCCAGGTATCTTTCCAGTTCATTCACCCTTTGTTCTTTTAAACTCAACTCCTGGGCAGATGCCTGCAGCCTGGCGTTGAGCTCAGTGAGGCTTGCCTCTTTGGCTTCCATCTCTGCCGTGGCGCGCCTCAGCTCATCCTCGCGCTTTTGCAGATCTTCCTGGGTTTCCTGAAGACGAGCCAGTATCTGGTTGGTCTCAAGTTCTTTGCCCTCCAGAAGTTTGCTGTTCTGATCGAGGAGAATTTCGTAGGTTTGCAAGAGGCGGTCGTAGTTGGTCTCCAGTCGACGCTTGATAAGGCCTATGTTGGTGGTATCCCTGCGGAGCTGTTCGGTTTGTTCGAGCAGCCGGTCGCGCATACTTTTCAGCTCGTTGTTTTCGGTGAGCAGACCCTCATTATCCCTGCGAAGATCCACGTTTTGATCTTCACAACGTTGGCGTCTTTCCAGCAGGTCTTCATATTTCCTGGCGGGCACACAACTGCCAAGCCAGCCAAGGGCAATTATCATTACAAGTAGTTGGGCTGTTCTTTTCGTCATTTTCGTAGTTGTTTTTAAGTGGTTTGATAGCATGTCTCGTTCATGACCCCAACACCCCTGCCAGTGGTTTTGTTGTATACTCTTGAAGATTTTCAATGATTGACCACCAGGGGCAATGGATTCTTCTTACAAAAGTAAACAAAGCTTTGAGATTGAGAAACGCTGCCCCGATACGGAGCTGATGCACAACGGGGCTTTATTGTTGCTTATTGCAGGGAAAAGAAAAAAATGTCAGCCCATGAATCTTACAAAAACAACAAATGAAACCACCATATAAACCAAAGTTGCCAACCCACCTATGATGGCATGGATAGCGGGCTCATTATCAAACTTTTGGAGTATGCCTTTGTATCGCTTTGGAGCTACAAAAACCCTGAACCAGAGAATAAACCAAAGAACAGCCAGCAGCATGAACGGATATTTGTTGGGCAAAACGGCAATTCCGGTCCAACTCACAATTGTGAAAACATTTAGAGCTGTTACGAAAGAAAAGAAGAAAACAGCCCTGCCGTGGTAAAATGAATTTTTTAAACTCACCATTTTGAGGAACTTCAGGATTCGGTAGTATAAATAATCCAGAACAATCATACGAAGTTGTTTGAGGGTTTATGGTTTGTTTTCGTTGCGTTCGGCAGAGGCTGGCCTGGTGGTTTAAAAGCGCAAGCAATGCATTGTTTGGCAAATATATGTGTTCTGCGGGTTTCCTGGATGGGTTGTATGAGTTTTGAGGGAAGGAAGGGTGGTGGAGGCAACTGCAATGGATTAAAGACCGGGAAGAGAATATAAATAAACCTACACTATTTGTGTGGGCTATGGGCTACACCCATAGAATAACAAGCTGTCATAAGAGTTATTAGCTATTCATACTTCACTATCCCATGCTTAATGGCATATTTGATAAGGCCGACGATTGATTTTGCCTGGGTTTTTGAGAATATATTCTTTCGGTGGGTTTGCACAGTTCGTTCGCTGATAAATAGTTTTTCAGCGATTTCCTGGTTAGAGAATTCCCGTGCTACCAAGGCAAGTATTTCCTTCTCTCTTTCAGAGAGTATGCTCACGGGTTTTTCTTCTTTGGTTTGGCTTGTTTGGGGAATGGATGTGCCGATCTTATTGAAAATGAGCTGTTGGATTTTGCTGCCCAGAAATTTTTCTCCTGTTGCCACGGTTTTGATAGCCTTTACGAGCTCAGTAAGACTGGCGGTTTTTAGCACATAGCCATTTACCCCGGTTTGGATCATCTTTTCCACGTATTGATAATCCTCGAACATGGTGAGGGCAAGGATTTGCGCTCCAGGTTTTTTTTCACGGATTAGTCTGCTGAGTTCAATACCATTCATTTGTGGCATGTTGATATCAACAAGGTAAACATCGGGTGCAATAGCATTAAAGTTTTCAAGGAAATCTTCTGCCGAAAGCGAATATCCCATTAGTTCCAAATCAGGCTCATCGGCCAGCAGCGAGGAAATGCCTTCAACGAAAAGTTTATGATCGTCAATTATGTAAACCTTAACCTTTTTCATTGCAATGGTACTGGATAAATATTCTGTTTTTTGTCTTTGTTATTGCAGGGGGGTAATTATTGTAAAGGTACGATTATGGTGAGGATGGTTCCCCTTCCAAGCACCGAATCGATAAAAAACTCCCCATGTAATCCTTCAATCCGCGATGCAATACTATTTAGACCCATTCCCTTTGCGTTTTTTCCTTGTTTTTGGCCCGCATCAAAACCCCTTCCATTATCTTCAATCATGATGGTAATATCTTCATGGGTGCCAATCACCTGCATGTGAATATTGGTTGCATTAGCGTGAGAGATGATGTTGTTCATCGCTTCCTGAACAGCACGAAAAAGGGTGTGCTCCACAAAGGTTTCCATGCCTCCGTTAAGGCCTGATATTTCAAGGGAAACATTGAGTTCGCCTGTTTCATTTACTTTATCTGCAATGTCTCTTAGAGCTGCTTCCATCCCTTTTTCAAAAAGCACCATCGATGTCATGTTTTTGGAAAGATTTTTCATCTCCTCGATCAGTTGGTCCAGTGTATCGATGGTATGGCTCAGGAGTCGGGTTTTTCTATCGTTACTGATATCATGTCTGTCCATTAAAGCGGAGACGTTCATTCTGGCCAGTGAGAGCAGAGGCGCTGCCCCATCGTGCAATTCAAACCCAAGTCTTCGTCTTTCTGATAGCTCAGCTTTTAGGCTGGCCTTTGCCCGTTCTTCGGTAAGGCGTAGCTGTTGCAGCGCCTTTTGTTTTTTCTCTTTTTGTTTTTGCCTGTTAAGATGGATATAATACAACAACCCCATAATTACCATAACCAGGATAAAGGCAATGGAAATCAGAACAATGGTGGTGTTTTTGCGTGTCAGGAGCAGCTCCCGTTGTTCTATTTCACGCATGCTGATTTGGGCAGCCCTTTCCAGTTCAAGGTTATATACCTGGTGCAAACGGTTCTGGCTAACCGATTCATTCTTTATTCGGTAGTATGCTAAAAAATGATCGTAGGCATTCAAGGCGTCCCCCCTGTGGTGATGAATTCTGGATAATAGTTCATGGGCTTTCCAAGCAAACTTGTTGTTTTCAATTTGCCGGGCTATATCAAGGGCTTTTTCAGCATTTTCAAGAGCCAGTTGCGAATCCTCTTCCGCCATGGCAAGTTCTGCCATTGTAATCCACACAGAAATCTCGCCCGTATGGAAACCGATCTCCCTGGCCATTTGTAATGCATTGATAAAAAACTCCCTGGCGATTACGTGGTCATTTCTGGAAAAATGTATGCGACCGATCACCTCCAGTGCACTGCATAGTATATAATGATCTGAGTGGTTTCCAATAAAAAGAACGGCACTATCGGCATAAAGCATGGCTTTTTCCAGTTTTCCAGCTCTGAGACTGAATTCGCTCATGCTCACAAATACGGTTGCCAGTCGGGTACTGTCTTGTATTGAGAAAAAGATATTTCGGGCAGCATGGAAGTTTTCCAGCGCTTTGTCGCGGTTGTCAATTTCTGCGTAGATTTTGCCAATATTGGTATATACAGCAGCGCTTAATTCATTGCGACCCGATCTTTCATAGACCTCCAGCGCCTGAAGATAGTATTGAAGGGCATCTTTGTAATTTCCCAGATCGCTGTGAACCACGGCTATATTGTTGTAGCTGTTGCCTACCTGAACATATAAACCAGTTTTTTTCCCTTCTGCCACCGCCTCATGAAAATATTGGAGAGCACTGTCGTAGGCCGATTGTATCATGTAGGTAATCCCAATAAAATTTATGATTTGAAGTTTCATTGTTTCAAACTGGCCCGCAGTGATTCCCTGGAGAGCCTGTTGAGCATAGGCACGTGCTGTATTGGGATCGCTGTAGAGTATCTGTTGTCCCTGACGGAAAAGATCTTCCGGCCCGATCTCAGGATCAGGATGATGGCTCTGTTCCGAAAAATAGTAGAACACAGGATCCTGTGCCTGAGAATTTCCAAGGCAGGCTGCAAAAAAGAACCCTAGGATGAGGAGCTTAAATAGCATGGGGCAAAATGTTTTGGACAATCTTCAGCCCCAGAACGCTGAAGATACCAGATGATGTGAGTTGCTTTCCGGCCTATCCATTTTTGCTATGATCATGAGGGGGGAGATATTGTGCTTGGAATGGCTTCCTCTGGATCAGGGCAAGGTAATATTCCGGAAGTGCTAAATTAAAGATTCGACCTAAGGTAGCCTAAAAAAACAGGATCCTTGTATGCAAAATACCCTACCCAAGGTATGGCTGAACCCTTGCAAATACGCTTTGCACGGTATTGTCTTTTAGGAGGAATTAATGTTCCTTTGTTTGCACTAAACCAGCTTGAAGACTTTGAAAGGATAAGAAAAATGAATGGTCAGTATGTTTCGAAACAATAGACATATATTGGCAAATCGTTCTTAAAGCTTGCTTTCGCACAGCTACTCATAAACAGATGATGAACCTGTCCCGCAAACAAGGGAGAATTCAGCGAAGTTAATTACTTAAACAAATTACATGTAATGAAAAAACGACTACTACTTTATGCTTCTTTTGGGCTTTTCCTGACCCCGGCATTCGGGCAGGATGTTTCAACCTCGGTGCTTAACAGCAGCGGTGGCGAGGGGAAGTCTGGTACTATGACCATTGCCTGGTCTGTGGGAGAGGTTGTTACAGAAACCTTTCAACAGGGCGATGTATGGCTTACACAAGGGTTATTCCAACCTGAGATCATAATCACCTCTGTGAAAGAAATTGCTGGTATTTTGTACGATATCCGGGTGTTCCCTAATCCTTCCAGGGATCTGCTGAATATTCGCTTCGACAGGCATCCCGGAGAAAAAACCACCTGGTGGTTGTTTGGTCAGGGTGGGAATGTTATGAAAACCGGTGTGCTGGATGGCCTAACAGAAACCTTTTCACTGGAGGAACTCCCGGCAGGCATCTATTTTCTCAGAATAATTTCAGGGCAAACAGAACTAAAAGTATTCAAAATTGTAAAGCAATAATATCTCTCAAAACCCAAAACACGATGAAACGAGCATGTTCTGTAAAGCACAAACGATCCTGCACTTTCGGGCGAGCTCAATGAGGGTAAATGCAGTAGTATTAAAATTACCCGCATGCGGGTTCTTCTGCAAAGGCTGCACAGGCATCTCACCAATAACTATAACTAATTTTATCCATATGAAAAACAAAATCTTTACCTTAATTCTTCTCATAATGGTTAGCGGGCTGATGGCCCAGGCCCCCATGAGTTTCAACTACCAGGCAATGCTGCGCAATGAAGCAGGGGAGGCAATGGTAAATGAAAACATTACAATACTCCTGGAAATACTTCAGGGCGAACCAGGTGGCAATCGCAGCACCGTGGTATTTGCCGAAACGCACACTGCAAATACTGGTGAACTCGGACTGGTGAACCTCAGGGTTGGCAGTATCGAATCCATGGAAAGCATCCATTGGGCAGAAGGCCCTTTCTTTATCCGGATCAGTGTGAACGGCACCGAAATGGGTGCCTCACAACTGCTTAGTGTACCCTTTGCCCTTCATGCTTTAACCTCCGATAATGCTTTTAGTGGGGATTATAATGATTTGCAGAATACTCCGGATCTGAGTGGTTTTATTCAAGTGACCGATCCAAGCCCCGGCGATATGCTAATGTTTATGGATGGTGGCTGGCAAACACTGCCTGTTGGCGAAGAAGGCCAGATATTGAAGATTGTAAATGGCCTGCCAAAGTGGTCTACCCTGGAACTGAACGGGGATGATGATGATGAGGGAACTTTTGTTGATCCCAGGGACGGTCAGGAATACTCTTGGGTGAAGATTGGCAACCAGCGCTGGATGTCCGAAAACCTCAACTATTACACCCCCGGAGGTTCATGGTATTACAACAACGATAGTGTGCAATATGCCGCAAATTATGGAAGACTTTATGTGTGGTCTGTAGCTATGGACGGAGCTGCATCCAGCAATGAAGTGCCCAGCGGGGTGCAGGGTGTTTGCCCTCCTGGATGGCACATCCCCAGCGATACAGAATGGCAGCAGCTTATGGATTACCTGGATAGCACTACACCCGCAAACCTGCTCAAAGAAACCGGTACCCAGCATTGGCAGTCAACCAATGAGAATGTGACCAACGAAACCGGTTTTACTGCCCGTGCCGCAGGCAGAAGGATGTCTAGTGGATCCTATCAGAGCATCCTGAGTTTTGGTCTTTGGTGGAGCTCAAAAGAGAGAATCGATAATCCTGATGATGCCTGGACACGATATATGCTGCACAATAGTGCCAATGTGACCCGATTTAGCAGCGCCAAGAATGTAGCTCTCTCTGTAAGATGCGTTAAGGACTGATCACTGGGTCTCAGCTTAGGAAAGAATTATCAGAAAAGGGTCGTTCCGGGCCCTTTTGTTTTATTTCCCTTCAAGGAATTAGAGGTTTTTGGATTTCTCAAAACATTTACACAGACATGGTTAAAAAAATTACATTCATGGCATTGCTCTTAAGCTGGACAGCCATAGTTACAGCGGGTGAGCAAAATATCCAATCAGGTTACGAAAGAAACAATTCTCCCTTTGCCAACGGTGTGGTTCTCTTTGAGGAAGATTTTGCCGGAAATGCGCTTCCCTCCGGATGGTCGAATATAGATGTTACCCAAACCGGATATATGTGGGCTTTCGACAATCAAATAGCACGGGCCAACAGCAATTTCACTGGCAGCGGCAATGTGCATGTTCACACCCGTATGATATCATCTGGCTTTGATTTTTCAGCACAGGAGGTCGTTTTGCTTGCCATGCATCATCGCTATGTCAGCTGGATGACCCAGCGTGGACGCCTTAAAATCAGTACCGACCAGAAAAACTGGATTCTGGTAAAAGAATACAGTGCAACTACCGGGCCTGCAATGACATGGGAAACACTGGATGTGAGCCAGTGGGCTGCCGGCCAGGCTGGGGTCTACCTCCAGTGGGAGTTTGATGACAATCAGCTTTACGGATATCATTGGACCATCAACCAGATCGTTCTGTTTACACCTGTAGATCACGATCTGGATGCCGCGGCTGTTACAGGAAGTGTTGGGCCCGTTTTGGGTGAAGAAAACACCTTTGAGGTACTTGTGCGAAATAAAGGAGTGGAAACCCAGGAAAACTACCTGGTGCACCTGTACGACGCACAACACAATCTTATAGGCTCCCAAACCGGTGTAGCCATAGCCTATCAGCAGGAAGCCAGTTTCTCGTTTCAGTGGATGCCCCAGCAGACAGGTACTACCTGGTTGTATGGTTTTGTTGAGCTGCAGGAGGATCAGATCCCTGGCAATAATCAAACACCAAACTTTACTGTTAATGTGCAGCAATTTCCCACCAATGCCATTGTTATTGGCGACTCTACAGGGATAAACTCACAAATACCTATGGCTTTCAGTGCTTTGAGCAGTTTTACTCAAACCATCTTTTTTGACCATGAATTTGATGGAGGTGGGTTGCTTACTACCCTGGCCTGGAAGAACCACTTTACCAGTGAGCCCGTTAACAACACTCCACTGAAAATTTGGATAGGTGAAACCAGCCAGGGAAACCTCAACAATGGCTGGATAGCCATGGACAATATGACCTTGGTTTTCGACAGCCTGGTAAGTTTTCCCATGGGCACTAATGATATTTACATAGATCTCAGTGAGCCATTTCTACACAGTGGTGGCAACCTGGTAGTATCGGTATTGCGTCCTCTGGCCATGTGGGGATTTGGTGGAGCTAATTTCGTGATCGGTGAAACTCCCGGTCATCCTAACCGCACCCGGCGTATCACTTCCAACTCCCAACAGATCAATCCACAGAACCCCGGAACAGGAACCCTGGTCAGCCAGTTGCCGCAAACCACTTTTTTTCTTGTACAGGCTGGCCTCGGGCAGCTTTCCGGCACAGTTACCAATGCCCAGGGAAGTCCTCTTCATGCTGCAAGCATAGAAATTGAAGGAACCTCCTTCAGTACCATTTCAGCTTTAGATGGCTCCTACTCTTTCCCTTGGTTGCTGGCCGGAGAATATACCGTTACAGTTTCCAGACATGGCTATATGACCCAAAGTTTCGAGATTGTGATAACAGAAGATCAAACCACCCTGCTTGATGTAACAATGGAGCCGCTCGTGTTTATCTCTCTGTCGGGAAGTGTGCAAAGCAACGATGGTACATTGAAGCCGGTGCCCGGTGCAAGGATAGTCCTTTCCGGAATGGCTCAGCACGAGACTGTTTCCCAGTCAGACGGGTCATTTTCCTTTCACAATATTTTCGGTGATATTACCTATGATGTGTACCTGAGCGCTGCCGGATATTTCGATCTTGACACCCAACTCACTGTGGGGGATGACGATATGATCATTGATTTTATGCTGACAGAATTTCCGGTACCTGCTTTTTCTTTAAATACAACCACTGCTACCTCTTACACTAAGCTAAACTGGGACGATCCTCAGCAATTTAAGGAAAGTGCCGTTGTTTTGGACGATGGAACCGCTCAGAATGGATTTTCCTCTGCTCCGGGATACTCCATGTGGATGGGAAACCTCTTTCCCATGAGCCAGAGAAGTATGATCAGGAGCATAGAAGTTTTTGGGCTCCCTCATCCTTATGGATGGTATCGTGAAGTGACTATAGACATATTTGATGAAAACAGAAACCACATTTTTAAAACCGACAACCTTATTATTACTCCACATGAATGGAAGAAGGTTGACCTTCCCATGCTCCCGGTTGAAGGTAGCTTCTATGCCATGATTCACTGGAATATGTTCACCGTAAGCACGCACCATATTGGGTTTGATCAGACAGGTCCTAACGTGAATAAAAATGTAAGTTACTTTTTTGATGGGGACGAATGGTATCTTATGCATGAAGTTACCATGGGCGATCCCGGCGTTTTTATGATCCGTGTGAATGCCTTTGTGGAGGGTCAGGATAAATGGGTTGCCAATGCTGAGAACAATCGGAATGCATTCTATGAGAAGGAACTGCTTCACTACACTCTTTTCAGAAGGGCCATTGGGCCGTTAAAGGATGAAGGGCTCCAGTGGGAGACGATTGAAGGAGAACATACCGATCTTTCTTTTGTCGATTACGATTGGTATTATCTGGAAGAGGGTGTGTATGAATACGGCCTGAAAGCTATTTATTCCAACGATAATGCTTCAGGGATGCGGATTTCTCCAACCATTGAAAAAACGCTTCCCTTGGCGCACCAGGTTACTTTCAGCATTGTTGTAGAACAGGATATTGATGCCGACGCCTTCATAAGCCTCACCCATACCGATCCTTTGGAAGTTATTTACTATGAGGGTCAGGCAAGCCCATCGGGAAATCTGGTTATATCTCAGGTGTATAATGGAACCTACCATCTGGTAGTATCCCTTGAGGATTACGAAGATTACATTGTGGGTTCATTTCTGGTGGATCAGGATATGCTTGTTGAGATCGTTCTGATGCCGACTTACATTGACGATCAAAAGATTGAAACAGCCTATGTTTATCCCAATCCAGCCCGGGATTATGTCAGATTTAATTCAAGCTTAAACCTGAACAAGGCAATACTTATCAATGCCGATGGGCAGGTGGTTAAAGAGCAGTTGTTGAATTCCTCAACCGGTAAGATTCATCTTGAAACTCTTCCTCCTGGAATTTATCTCCTGCGTTTGATAAGCGCAGAAAAAACTATACATCAGCGTATAGTTATAAAAAGGTAAAAAATTCTGAACCGTGAATTTGTGTGCGGTGAAAAACAACGCCCGCGATTTTTTAATTCGCGGGCGTTGTTCGTTGTATGCTTAATTTCTGTTTGAATGTCCTTTCCAAGACAATCCTTTAAAACAATCGCTACTTCACCATAATCTTTCCACTCACACTGTTCTGATTTGAGAAGATGTTGTAGAAGTACATACCCTGGGGCGCCTGGGCTCCGTTGCTCAGGTTACCGTTCCAGAAATAGCTTTGAGCCGCAGGCCCCAGCACGTTGTGCTGTTCGTAAACCGTCTGTCCCTGCATATTGATGATGCGGATGTGGTAATTCTCATTGCCTGCAAAGGTAAAGGTAAAGCCATTGTCGGAAGGGTTGGGGAAAACCTTAACCGAAGCATCGCTTTGTGCAAATTCCGGATGAGCGCTTACGGTAAGGCCCGGGTCGGGGAAAGCTACTGTAGAATAGATCCTGTATTCGCCAGGTTGCAGGGTAATTGTTGCATTCACATCGTTTACCTGCAGTGTTTCTCTTCTGAAGAACTCATGCCATGTTCCGGTTTGCTGGAAATTGGGATTGATGTTTCTTTCCACCACATCGAAATTACCAAGAATAGTAACCTGATTTGAAGCATGATTGAGATGGATGCGCTTGAGCTCTGCCACAGTGCTGAGGGTGAAATCGGTAGTGCGGAAAACATCATGTTCCTTTTTTAGCTCAATAAGTGCCGCAAACACGTCATGCAAATGCTTTCTTCTCCAGTCATCGTAGTAGTTCCAGCGGATGGGTTTGGGGCCGGTGCGCCCGTTGAAGTCAATGGAAACATCGTAGCCCAGTTCGCCAAACTGCCAGATCATTTTTGGGCCAGGAATGGTAAAGAAGAAAACAGCAGCCTGCTCCACACGTCTGATGGCGGTGGTAAGCTCTTTGATGTTGTAGCTGCCCGAGGAGTTGCCCCACTGCAGGTTTCTTACCATAAGTCTTTCCTCATCGTGGCTTTCCATGTAGGTAATCAGGTGGGGATCGTTCCACTGACGCGCCTTATAGGAGCCCCATGCCAGGTTCGACTTTTGGTTTTCATGCCAGCCCATGGTAGCTTCATTGTAGTTATGGTTCATGTTGCCCCAAAGAAGCATTCCGGCATCGGCCAGAACTTTTTCTTCGGAGTTGTCGGCCAAATGCTCCAGGATTACATAGGCATGGGGGTTTACACTCTTGAGCTGGTTGTACATGCGCACCAGGTTATCGACCCTTTCCTGATCGTAAAGGCTTCCCCATGGGTCGCTGGCTCCCTTGAATTTGGTGGTGAATCCTTTGGTGAGGTCGAAGCGAAAACCATCCACTTTAAACTCGGTTAGCCAGTAGGTGTTGGCGCGATCCATAAACTCGATAAAGTAGGGGCTTCCATGGTCAAATTTGTATCCAAAGTTCATGGCCGAGTTGGCAAAGATGGGGTCGGAGTACCATGGGTTGTCGTCGGAAGGCCGGTTGTTGTTTCTGTCGAAATACATCTGCAACAGGGGCGATTGGCTGAAGCTGTGGTTCCACACCATATCAAGAATTACGGCCATTCCCAGGCTGTGGGCCTCATCGATGAGCTTTTTGAGCTCGCGGCGGGGGCCGTAGAATTTGTCGGCGGCAAAAAAGAAAGAAGGGTTGTAGCCCCAGCTGAGGTTGCCTTCAAAGTTGGTTACCGGCATCAGCTCAATGGCGTTTATACCCAGTCTTTTCAGGTATTGCAATGTGTCTCTGAGGCCTTTGTAGGTGTTTTCGTGCAGGAAATCGCGGATGAGGATCTCATAGATCACCAGATCTTCTACTGCAGGGGGGGTAAAATCAGTAACCTGCCACTGGTAAGGCTCCCTGCCCGGCTGTAATACCGATGCAGGGTTGATGGTTTTTCCGAAAGGATACATTATCAGCCCTGGATAGCGACCCTCGTTGATGATCTGCATATCGGTGGAGGGATCGAGCACTTTTTCTGTATAGGGATCGGCCAGGCGAAGCTCATTGTCTATGAAATACTGAAAGCCGTATTCCTGTCCGGGAGTAAGGTCGGTAAGGGTTATCCAGTAATGCTTGCCATCGGGAGTGCGGTTCATGTAATGCTCCTCTGTAACCATCCAGTCGTTGAAATCGCCAATGAGAAAAACAAACTGCTTGAGGGCGGGGGGGTCGTGCAAAACCAGGGTTACTGTGCTGTTGTCGATGTAGTTAATGCCGGGTAGTACGCCGGCAGGGAGTGCTGCTACAGGAGGCTCAGGGCGGATAAACAGGTAGGTTTCGTCAGAAACTTCGTTGGTGCCGTCGGTGGCAGTGGCAGTGATGGTAAAGGTGCCAAAATCGTAATCGGCAGTATCGAAAGTATAGGTGATCTGGCTGGAAGTAGTGCTGGCTACCTGCTCATCGTTGATGAAAAGTTTGATCTCATTGGATTGGATAGCAGCTGCAAGGATCTCAATCACTTCTCCGTTCTCCACAATAGGTTGTCCTTTGGGAGGAGAAATGATTGCCACATTGAGGCTGGCTTCATACACATCAAGAAAAAGGTCGATGGTTTGGGGAGAGCCTGCTGCACCGCGGAAAACAAAAGCGAGTGCCCCTATTTTACTGGCAGCAGGCACATTGTAAAATGCACGGATGCTGGGCGTAATGCTCAGGGTGTACACGTTGGGGTCCGACTGGGAGCGGGTAAGCTTGGGTTGAGTGTTGTTGTTTCCCCAGTTACCAATCACATGTTGCCAGTTGGCCCCTCCCTGGATATTTACTCCCGTGTGGGCGTATACATCGCCGGTGTAGCCCTCAAGGGGGGTGCCGGTGGCATTGAAGGTGATGGTTACAGGCACTGCATCGGTGGGGAGCAGCGGGTCAGAGACAATGGTTTGTCCTTTCAGGGGAAGGACTCCTGCAAGGAATACCCAGATGGCAAGCAGGGGTAAAATTCTTTGAACGAAAGTTTTTTTAAGCTTCATGCTTGGTTAAGTTTGATAAATAAAATGCAAAGAGCATTTTGCTCCTTTTTTTCCTGCTCCAAAAATACGAAAAAAACTTCTGATGGCCTTGTTATTCAAGTGCTTTTGAAGAGGATTGGTTTCGAGGTGGCAGCCTGCAGGTATTCTTAACATACATTTGTTTTGCCCTCTTGACAACAGCCAAATATTGTTATAATTTTACTGTTTTATTGGTGCGCTGAATTCAATTCGGATTGCAACAAAATTTTTCACCCCAAACAAGATGATTATGAAGAAAATCCTGAAGATCTCCGCTATTGTATTTGCCTTTTTACTGGCAGCTCTTATCATCCTTCCCTATGCCTTTCGGGGCAAAATCGTTGAACAGATCAAGGTCGCCATCAACGAGAATGTAAATGCAAAGGTGGAATTCGATAAGGTAGGGATCTCTCTGATCCGGAACTTTCCCAACCTCAATCTTCGGGTAAGCAACCTGTCGGTTGTGGGGGTAGATGCCTTTGAAGGAGATACCCTTGCCCACATTGGCAATTTCTCCCTTACCTTCAACCTGATGAGTATCTTTTCTGATGAGTATGAGATCCGCTCCATACGTATTGACCAACCCCGGGTGTATGTTAAGGTGCTGGAAGACGGTCGTGCCAACTGGGATATTGCCATCCCTTCAGACACACCCGATGATACCGTGGCAGAAGATTCTGATTTTGACTTTCGCCTGGCCATGCGCAGACTGGAGGTGAGAAGGGGCGATATCATTTACGACGATCGTGAAATGGACGTATACATGCATCTTAAAAATTTCAATCATCAGCTCAGGGGCGATTTTACTGCTGATTTTACAACCCTGCAGGTGCGTAATACTACTGCAGAATCGCTTCTGTTTAAATATGAAGGAATTCCGTTTCTCAGCGGAGTTTTTGCAGAGTTGCGTGCCGATATCGATGCCGATCTCAATGCTTTCAGCTTTACCTTTCGCGACAATTTCCTGCGCCTCAACGATCTCACTGCTGTATTTGAAGGCACTTTTGCTATGCCCCAAAGCGATATGATCATGGATTTCACTTTTGCTTCTCCTCAAACCGACTTTAAAGCTTTCTTGTCGCTGGTGCCAGCTGTATATGCCACCGATTTTGATGGCCTTAAAACATCGGGTACCATGGCTTTCAATGGTTTTGTAAAAGGTGTTTACAGCGAAAACTCCATGCCGGGCTTTGGGCTTACCATCGATGTGGAGAATGGTATGTTTCAATACCCCGATCTGCCGGCTGCCGTTACCGACGTATTTGTAAAAACACGTATCCACAACCCAGGCCCCGATCCAGACCTTACGGTGGTGGATGTGAGCCGGTTCAGCCTGAAAATGGCCGGCAATCCCGTTGATTTCCGTATGCTGCTGCGCACCCCGGTTTCCGATCCCGATATTGATGCTATGCTTAAGGGAACCATCGACCTGGGGAGGGTAAAAGATTTTTTCCCGCTGGCAGAGGGTGAAAGCATGAGGGGGATAATTGAAAGTGATCTTGCGGCCAAAGGACGTATGTCGAGCATCGAAAACGAGCGTTACAGCGAGTTTTTGTTTACCGGACGTATGGCAGTTCGCGATATTGCCTACCAGAGTAATGATTTTCTCATGGGGGTAGAAGTGCCTTCAGGAGAGCTCCGGTTTTCTCCTCAGTTTGCAGAGCTGCGCAACTTTCGCATGAACCTTGGCGAAAGCGATCTGGCTGCCACAGGCCGCATCGACAACATCCTCGGATTCGCTCTCAACGACGAAATGCTCAGTGGGCGGTTCGAAACCCGTTCGACCTACTTCAACCTCAACACCTTCATGAGTGAAGAGCCAGAGCCTGCCACTGACGATGAGCCCATGGTGCTCTCGGCCATTGAGGTGCCTGCTAACATCAACTTCCTGTTGCAGGGCCGCTTTGATAAGATACTTTTTGGCGATCTTGAAATCACCAATGCTGCTGGTAATATTCGGATTGCCGATCAGGCTGTGCGCATGGAAAACCTGCGCATGAATATGCTCAACGGTACCCTGGTGCTCAATGGGGCCTACATTGCCCGCGATATTACACAACCTGAAATTGATTTCAGCCTTAATATTACCGATTTCGATATCCAGAAGACCTTCAATACCTTTAATACCTTCAGGGTTCTGGCACCCATTGGCGAACGGGCCCGTGGCCGTTTCTCTGCCAGCTTCGATCTGCAGTCGGTACTGGATCAAAACCTCGATCCGCTGTTGCATACCCTGGCAGGAGGAGGAAGCTTCCGTTCTTCTGCCGTTGTGGTGGAGAATAGTCCTGCCCTGGTGGGGCTGGCCGACAACCTGAAAATGGATATGTTCCGCCAGTGGGATATCCGCGACTTGCTGGTATTTTTCCATTTTCGAGATGGTGGGGTAGAGGTTCAACCCTTCGACCTGAGATTTGGCAGGTCCAGTGCCCAGGTGAGTGGTAAGCATTCCTTCGATCAGAGTATCAACTACCTGATGTCGCTGGCCATTCCGCGCGCTGAGTTCGGAGGTGCTGCCAACCAGGTGCTCACCGGGCTGGTGGGGCAGGCTGCCGCAAGGGGAGTAAATATCGATCCGGGCGAAACCGTGAACGTTGGTGTAGCTATTGGGGGTACTGTTACACAGCCCCGGATTTCTGTAAGTCTGGCGCAAACTGCTGGCGATGTGAGGGATCAGCTGCGCGATGCACTGCAGGATGCGGTTCAGGATCGCATGGATGATATGAAGGAGCAAGCCCAGGAAATTATAGAGGGTGCAGCCACCCAGGTGCGTGAGGAGCTGGAAAGAAGAGCTCGGCAGGTGGTGGAAGAGGCTGAGCGCCAGGCTGCCAGTATACGTCGTGAAGCCAAGAGTGCTGCCGATGCCATTCGCAGCGAGGCCCGTACCAGCGCCCAGCGCCTGGAAGACGAAGCCAGTGGAAATATCGCCAAAGCCGCTGCCCGCCGAACCGGCGAACAAATGATCCGCACTGCCGACGAGCGGGCCGATCGCCTGGAAAAAGAGGCCGACGACAGAGCCAGCAACCTGGTTCGCGAGGCCAACCAAAAAGCCGGCAGAATACGCGCCGGAGAGGAATAACAGTTCCCGGGGCTCCAGGTCTAATAAAAAAAGCGGCTCTCCCTCTTAAGCTTGAGGAGAGCCGTTTTTTTTGTTTTTCGATGATCAAATCAGCCCAGAGCTGCCATAAACTTTTCTCTGTCTACAATATAGCGGGTATGGTTCCCAAAACCGATCTTGCCATCCTCATCGAAGGCCTCTACGCGAAAAACAAGGCGTTTGCCGTCGGTTTCCAGCAGCTCAGACTCAGCCCACACCTTCTTGCCCAGCCCCGTAGCTTTGATGTGTTTGATGTTTACTTCAGTGCCTACGGTGAGCTGTTCCTGCGAAAGGAAATTGCTGAGGCTGGTGTGTGCCGTGTTCTCCATAAGGGCTATCATGGCTGGCGTTGCAAAAACTTCCACCAGGCCCGATCCATAAGCAATGGCTGTATCCCTGGCTTGTACCGTTATTTCCATTCTGCCCCTGATACCGGGTTTCAATGTAGTATGCATGAAATGAGATTTAGGGTTGAGGGTTATTCCTTTTTTTAGTTGTTGGTTGCGCACCTAATTCTTACCATGAGGGGATAGTAGGCTTGCCGGGAGAAACTTTAATAGAGGAAATCGAGTTTTACTACAATGTCAGGATGAATGCTTTTGGCCACCGGGCAGTGCTTTGCTGCGTTCTCCAGGAGGGTTCTCTGTTTGTCGGTGTAAGTTTCAGCCGATAAATCAAATTCAATAATGATCTCAGCGATTCGGCGAGGATTAGAAGCCATCACCTTGGTGGTTTTTACCCTGGTTGTGCCAAGGCTGAAGTTATGATTATCGGCCGTAATGCCCATAATGGTAAGCATACAACTGCTCAGAGCGGTGGCCACCAGATCGGTGGGCGAAAAAGCTTCTCCCTTGCCGTTATTGTCAAGAGGAGCGTCTGTAATGATGGTCTGCGAAGATAAAACGTGAGTGGCTTCGGTACGGTAGCCCCCCAGATAGGTAGTTCTGCTGGTTTCCATAAAGTTTTTCTGCAAATCTAACAAGATTGAGTGAATGATACATAATAAAAAACCCCGGCTCCGTGAAGAGCCAGGGAAAAAAGCACAGTATTTGGAGATTTAAATAAAGAGGGAATTCTTAGGGAGTGTTGTTCACTTGTTGTGAACGGATACCCGCAGGTACTTTGGTGCATTCGCCTGGGCGTGGACCTGCTACTGTTGTGGCAGATGAACCCGTGCAGGATGATGCAGCGGCAGCTCCGGCGCAACCCGATACAGCACTGCTGGTTTGAACAGTCTGGATAATTTGCACTTCTTCACCAGAAGCAGCCTCGGGCGACTGGGTTTTGGAAGAACAGCATGAAGATGCGGTTCCGCTTCCGGTGCATGCACTTGCGGTTTGCGTCCCCTTGGAAGAGCAGCATGAACTGCCTGCCGTTTGCACTACCTCAGCTTGTTCGGTGCTGGTGCAACATGAAGATTTTTCTGCTCTTTCGGGTTCTGTAGCGGTAAGCAACAAACTTGCCCCGGCGATCAGTATCAAACTCATGAGGGATGTAAGGATGTATTTTTTCATAATAAAGTCTTTTGGGTGGGCTTATTTTTATTTAGACCAAAGATAAATAAAAGAGTTAATCAAAGTCAAGTTCTTTTCAAAAAAAATGAGAAAAACTTTGCAAGGCATTGATATGCAGGAGTAAGCATGTTTTAAACGTGCGAGTAAATGTTGTTGCCCCCCAGAAAAAAGTTTCAGCCGACAAACTATAAAATATTAAAGT
Source organism: Bacteroidales bacterium (assembly GCA_046291875.1). Taxonomy (GTDB): domain Bacteria; phylum Bacteroidota; class Bacteroidia; order Bacteroidales; family UBA7960; genus SKVR01. Next base: position 350,659 of record JBKBSF010000001.1, read on the forward strand.
TGCGTTGTTATATGGCTTGATTGCACTATTTTTAAATAATTTTGAGCTTTCAATCCTTATTCAAACCCAAAACCTTTAGCTTACAGAATTTCTATGCAAAACAAAAAATACTATATCATCGCCATAGTGCTTGGGCTGGTAGTTGCTTTGTGGCTGCTGCTACGTTCCGAGACTGCCCATGTTGAGCAAATCCGGGTGCCGGTGCAAAGGGGCACATTCCAGATCAGTGTTTTCACAAGTGGAGAGCTGGAAGCCAAAAGCTCGGAGAATATCCAGGGGCCGTCGGGATTGCGCACGGTAAATTTGTGGCAGGTACAGATCAGTGAGATGATTCCGGAAGGGAGCGTAGTGGAAAAGGGAGACTGGGTAGCTACCCTGGATCGTACAGAGATCTCCAACCGGTTGAAAGACCTTGAGACCGAGATTGAGAAGTTGCAAACCCTTCACACCCAAACCCGCCTGGATACCACCATGGATCTGCGCAATGCTCGCAACGACCTGATCAACCTGCATTATGGCCTGGAGGAAGCCCGCATAGCTCTTGAGCAATCCAGTTTTGAGCCTCCGGCGGCCATTCGCCAGGCTGAGATCAACCTGGATAAAGCCACCCGTGCCTACAATCAGGCCCTTACCAATTACGAGTTGCGGCTCGAACAATCGCAGGCCAAAATGCAGGAGGTTACTGCCAGCCTCAACCAGGTAAAACGCAGGTTTGAGAATATGATGGCGGTACTCGATGAGTTTGTAATACGTGCACCCAGCCCCGGAATGGTGATTTACCGCAGAAACTGGGATGGCTCCAAAGTAACCGTGGGATCGCAGATCAGCACCTGGGACAATACAGTGGCTACGTTGCCCGACTTTTCGGTGATGATGAGCCGGACCTATGTCAATGAGGTTGACATCAGCAAGGTTTCTGTAAACCAGCCAGCCGAAATCGTGGTCGATGCCTTCCCCGACAAAAGATTTACCGGCATGGTAACCGAAGTTGCCAACATTGGTGAGCAAAGGCCCAACCAGGATGCAAGGGTTTTTGAGGTAAAAATCCGGATCAACGAAACCGATACCATCCTTCGTCCTGCCATGACCACAAAGAATACCATCATTACCCATGTAGAGCCCGATGCCATTTTTGTACCACTGGAAGCCCTGCATGTGATGGATGGTGTTTCCTTTGTTTACAAAGAACAACAGGGCAGAATCATCCGCCAGCAGATCCGCACCGGAATGCGCAACGACAACCAGATTATCATCCTGGAGGGGCTTCAGGAAGGGGAGATGGTTTTTCTTACAATCCCTGGAAGACCTGAGGATTTCAGATTTTCTGAACTTAAAACGGACCCCGACCAATGATCCGCTCTCAACGATACGTTTACAATATCAACATTGCCTTCGAAGCAGTACTGGCCAATAAGTTCCGCTCACTGCTTACCGCCCTGGGAATAATTTTCGGAGTAGGTGCCGTAATTGCCATGCTGGCAATCGGATCGGGTGCAAGGCAGGAGATTCTCGACCAGATGAAGCTGGTGGGGGTAAACAATATCATCATCCGCCCCATCTTTCCCGATGATGAACAGAAAGAACTCTGGGAGGGGCGTTTTACTCCCGGACTGAGCCTGGAGGATGCCCGCAGCATTACCGGTATCATACCAAGTATCAGGATGGTAAGCCCCGAAATAGAGATCAGCACTTTTGGTTTCAGAGAAGGCATTCGAAGGCCTGTGCGGATATCGGGTGTAAACACTGAGCATTTCGAACTTTTCGGGCTCAACCTTATTTCCGGCAATGGCTTTACCGAAGAAATGATGCACCTTGGTTCGCCCGTATGTGTCATCAGCAACCAGGTGCGCGCGATATTCTTCGGCAACGACAACCCGGTAGGTAAGCAGATTAAGGTGGGCAACAACTGGCTTACAGTGCTGGGTGTGGTAGAAGACCGTTTATCTGCCGACAAAACTGCCGAGAAACTGGGCATCAGTGAATTTGGCAGTATGGTATATGCTCCGGTGCAGACCGTACTCATTCGCTACATGGATCGCTCTGCAGTATCCATGGCCGACATAGAGCGTATGCGCAACCGAAGCCGAAGAGGCATGAATCAGGAGGAGGCAGAGACTCCCAAAAGTTATCATCAGCTCGATCGGATCGTGGTGCAGGTAGAAAGCTCCGAATTGCTCAATGCTACTGCAGACCTGATACAGCGTATGCTCCTGAGACGACACAACGGGGTTGAAGATTTTGAAATCATTGTGCCTGAGTTGTTGCTTCAGCAGGAGCAGAGAGCCAAGGATGTATTCAATATCGTTCTGGGAGCCATTGCAGCCATCTCGCTGCTGGTGGGGGGAATAGGTATTATGAATATCATGCTGGCTTCGGTAATGGAACGCACCCGCGAAATTGGTATCCGTCTGGCCATTGGTGCCAAAAAAACCGATGTAGTATTCCAGTTTCTGGCCGAATCGGTTTTTATCAGCATCAGCGGCGGGGTAGTGGGTATTTTCCTAGGCATTGCCATCTCGCGGTTCATTATGCAATTTACCGATATCCTTACCATCGTTTCGCTCCCCTCGGTGCTGATCTCTTTTCTGGTGTCGGCCAGCATCGGCATCATCTTTGGCTATATGCCTGCACGCAAAGCAGCCAGCAAAGATCCGGTTACTTCGCTCCGGTATGAGTAAACCCAATTAAGACATCTTAAGTTTTCGGGCTTGTGTTTAACAAGCCCGTTGCTTATATTTGTGATGCATACCCCGGTTTCCCGGGCAGAAAGCATAGAAGCTTACAAACCTTAAAAACAATAAACGATGAAGAAATTTGCAGTAGTATTGGCAGGTTGTGGCGTTTACGACGGAGCCGAGATTCATGAGGCTACCCTGAGCATGTATGCCATCAAAAAGCAGGGAGCAGAGTATACTTTATTTGCCCCGGATGCAGATCAGCACCATGTTATCAATCACCTTACAGGAGAACAGATGAATGAGAAGCGCAATGTACTTGTAGAATCTGCGCGCATTGCCCGGGGAAAGATCAGCCCTCTTTCAGAATTTCAACCCCAAGATTTTGATGCAATCCTGTTCCCCGGAGGATTTGGGGTAGCCAAAAACCTTTGCACCTTTGCCTTTGAAGGCCCCGATTGCAAAGTAAACCCTGAGGTGGAGAAGGCCATTGCCGGAATGCATAAAGCAGGCAAGCCCATCGGAGCCTTATGTATTTCGCCGGTTTTACTGGCAAAGATCCTGGGAAATGTTGAACTTACCATTGGCCAGGACAAAGACACCGCCGGCGCCATTGAAAAGATGGGAGGCGTGCATAAAAACACCGACCATGGCCAGGTGGTGATCGATGTCAAGCACAATCTCTTTACTACCCCATGCTATATGCTCGATGCCAGCATTGTGGATATTGCCGATGGAGCAGAAAATATTGTAAGGGCCATACTGAAAAGACTGGCCTGATGACCTCCTGCTCGCAGGGGTTTACTCTGCCATGATCTCCAAAGCCCTCACCAGGGCTTTTTTTATGATTTTATCGTGGTCGAAGGCCACCTCGGGCAAATGGTTCAGGTCGAACCAGGCGGCATTTACTGCGTCGCTGTTGGGCTGGATCACAGGCTCCTTTTTGCAGAAACCCCAGAATGCTACACTGATGGTTCGGTGACGAGGGTCGCGGTCAGGATCGCTGAAAGCTTCAAGCTGATAAAACTTAACTCCTTTCAGACCGGTTTCTTCTTCTACCTCCCGGGCCACACACTGCTCAAGGGTTTCATCCATGTCGAGAAATCCGCCGGGCAATGCCCATTGTCCTTTAAAGGGGTCATTCTTTCTCTGGATCAGTAAAATGTGCAGATCTTCATTTTTTCTCAGGTTGAAGATTACAGCATCGGTGGTTACTGCAGGACGGGGATAGGGGTAAGTAAAACTCATAAGAATTCTGTGTTTGGGGTGATACGTCAGTATTGTATTTTGTGATAATCGCTCAGATCATCTTCTTTGCGGGCTTTGAAAGCTGCAATTTTCTTACTGAGTATAACGAAAAGTTGCAGTTGATTATTTTCGAAGTACTGGAGAGCCTCCTGATCTCCGCGGGTGGCTTTTGCAAGATTCTCCATGAGGTGGAAGTTGTTTTTTTTCAGCCATTCCAGGGCTTTGTCATCATCCCAGATGGCCTGGCTCAGGGCCGCCAGATGAGGAAACCTGTGTTTTAACAACCAGGCCAGAGCCTCCTCATTACCGTGCAGGGCATTGGCAAGGGCTGCCAGCTCCGGGTATCCGTTGTGCATAAGCCAGTAAAGGATCTTGCTATTTCCTCCAATGGCTTCTCCCAGGGCAACCAGTATTTTTACCGGATAGTGATGCATGGTTTAGTAATAGGTTAACGAATGAGGTACATTTTGCCAAATCCCTGGTGGAAGTATCGTGAAGCAGCAGTGGGGTTGAGCTCAATCTGCTGCCCGTCGATATTGGTGATGACCCGGTACAGATACACCCCGTTGGCCAGTCGGTCGCCATACTGATCGGTGCCATCCCAGGCATACTGGGTAATGTTTCGTCCGATGCGCAAAGGGCCAAGCTCCGACATATCGATCTCTCTTACCACCTTACCGGTAATGGTAAGGATCTGTATCTTCATAAAGGTGGGCAGACGGCTTCCGGTGAGGGTAAAAACAAAGTGGGTGGCAGTACTGAACGGATTGGGCCAGTTCAACACCTCGGTAATGGTAGATTGGGTGATGACTTCAAAATTGATCACGTAGTCGTTGTTGCCCGACTCGTTGAGCGATTTATCGGTTGCCTGCACCCTTAGGGTATACCTTCCATCATGCTCGAAAATGGGTTCAAATTCTATACTGCACTCATTGCGGGGCAGACTGGCGGGGAAGAACCGCATATTTTCCTGCATGCCCGATCGGAAATATACCCGCTGGGGTTCGGGTACCATGGGTGTGCTCAGGAATACTTTCACCAGCGAGGTGTCTGAGAGTGCCAGGTAAGGATTTTCGTCGCGTAGTGTAATATGAATGAAGGGGTTGGCAGATACGATATCACCATCCATAATCTGTGCACCATCGAAGGTTACCTCCAGCAGCGGATTGGTTTTATCCTTTTCCACAAAGAAGGGTATCTGGCCGATATTGTTAAAATGGTATTGCTCCAGCTGATCGTTGGCCGGGTTTACCTCCATCCACAGGCTGTTGAAGCCGGCCATGCCCCGGGTGCTGAACTCCACAGTGTCTATAAGGATATCGCCTACCGGATGAGGCCTTTGTCTGGGGTAATCGATGGGGTGCATTTGCCGGTTCTGGTCAATGACCCAATAGCGCACCAGCAGGCTGTCCATGGGGTAATCGCCTATGTTGTGGATGGCCGCGGAGAATCGTATGTGCTTCCCTTCGGGTACCGTATCGTAGTTGAACACAAAATGGCGCGAAGGGTCCAGGGCTGTTTCGGGGATTCCTTCATAGAACACCTTCCAGTATTTCATCTGGGCCGGGGTTCGGTTTTCATCATCCATCATATTTACCTGCAAGCGAAGAAAAGGATATTGCGTGGGGTCGATGTTGTGCTCACTGAGAGAAACAAAGGTCTGGTGTGCCGGAATGGCAGAGATCAGGGTGTCCACCAGGCCGTTCACTTTTACCCCCAGCACATTGAGCCATACAGAGTCGGTTTCCAGCCCATCGTAGTTTACCTGCTTCCAGCTTACGGCCTCCCACTTGCTGGCCGGGCCGATAAGTCCGGAAAGTATGGTGCCCCGGTTCCAGTTGGTGAGTATGCTGTCGGTGAGCTGAATGATGGAGGTAACAGAAGAGCCGATCACCTCGTTCGATGAGCCGATGGGCGCACCCTTGATCCCAAAGAGCAGATAGGGCGTGTTGTTCTGAAGGGTTCTGATGTTGGCACTTCCCAGGGATTCAAAAGCCTGGTACAGGTCTTCAGGATAGTTTTGTGCATTGTGGTTTCTGTGGCTGGAAGCCAGAACGTAGTGACCCTGGGGAATGGTATCGATAAAAGCACGCATGCGCTCGCGCCACAAATCCGAGGTGGAATAGAAATCGAAGGTGCCCCGGTTGCGCACCATGCAATGATAATTGTTGTATTGTCCCAGGTTATTCCCCTGGTTTACACTGATCCAGTAGTCTGCCGATACCGGATCAAACACCGCAAAGAACATCCCGTTGCCCACATCGGCCAGGCACGACCAGATCTCAATGGGGATATTGTTTTTGCGCATATACTGCTCGGTCCACACGATATGGGGGTACACGCCTGTCTGGGCCTGTATGGAGTTGATGGAGTTTACAAACTCCCATTTGCGCTGGCCGGCATTGTATGACACAAACTGGTATTGGTTGGCGCCAAACTGATCGAAATGAGCCTGGCTCCATCCTCTTTTACCTGCCAGGTACTGGAAACTGCTGTTGCGCCAGTTGTATTCGCCTGTGTAAACCGAATCCAGGCTCACCCTCCAGAAATACACAGTGCTGTCGGTAAGGGTCATGGGCAGTGCCCATTGCACTACACCTCCTCTGTGGCTGATAGTATGGCTGATGGGGTTGGCAAAAGCCTGGGAGGTGTCGACCTGGAAAACATAGTTTTTCTCTGCCCGGAAAGGGTCTCCCGTTGAGGCCTTTAGGGTTACCTGCGGGGTGTTTATTACCGCAAAAGCGTGGGGGTAAACCGGGATGATATCGGAGGATTTGATCAGCAGGTTGTTGGTGGCTGAATTATTGGCCTTGTTGAGTTCGTCAACCTGGTTAAGGGCATCCAGGAGGGCTGTAAACTGGTTGAGCCCGATTCCTTTTTCACGGTCAACGGGAAACTGAAACGAGATAGTATCTTTAAACAGGGTGGTCCGTACTTTTCGTTGAAGGGTCTGCACCGACCCGTCGGGAAACCTGCGTTGCAATTCCACGATCATAGAGTCGCGGATAGCTTTTCCAATATTGGTAGAAACCACATGCACATAGAAGCTGTCGACCTCGGTTGTAACCTCTTTGGGGGTAAAGAAGATGGAAGAGGGCTCCACTGTGTAGTCGGGTTTGGGGAAAGAGTTGATGATTACTGCCGGATCGCCATGCAAAGTCTTCATCAGGCTGGCATTACGGATAAACACATTGGGTGTTTGTATCTCGCGGATGGTTTCGCGGATGGCATGACCCACAGGCCTGCCATAGCTGGTGGCAGCGATGTTTTTGAAAAATGCGTTGGAGTAGCGGTTCAGTTCGAAAGCACCGGTGGCAGTGGTGGCAGCCAGGTAGCCGATCACCCCTTTCTCTTCAATGAGCACAAACTCTTCGCTGGAGCTGATAGCATCGCTGAACAGGTCGCCGGCAAAGCACGAGTTGGCCACCAGGAAGGGGTACTTGCCAAAGTTGTTGTATTCTGAAGGATAATCGATACTGATGTCGAACCCGATCCCGGCGGCGTGCCCGAAGAAGGTCATGATGCTGACCCCGTTGTTAATGAGTTGCTTCAGAGAGTCCGACTGGTTGATCTGGATGGGATCAGTGGAGCTCTTCAGAAACGTCCGTACATAACCTCCGAAGAGCGTGTCTTCCATGGTGTTGCGGTACTGCCGCAGGTAAGATGCCAGAATGTTCTGCTCATTGATGCTGGATCCGCCACCAAAGTGCAGGATGTTTTTCATCCATTCCTGGGGCTGACTCTGGGCCTGGTGGTGCAGCATGGCTTTGTCGAGATACAGGTACACATGAGCCGGATTTTTGGCTGCCAGTCGTCCGGTGCCCAGGGCTGGAGCATAACCAAACCCATCGAGGCCCGAAGTGATAAGCACATCGGAAGGAGGATTGCCAAAAGAGGGAACCAGCGAAATGGCATAGTTGGATACATTGCGGCGGTAGGCCTGGGCCGAGAGGGTTTTGCCGATCAGAAAAAGTTTGCGGGGTTGGGTTTCGAACTGCTCCAGGGTAAAGCGTGCAAAATTGCGCAATGCCATGGGATGCTTGGTAATGCCGTATGCAAACTGATGGTAGAGCTCGTCCACATCGGCCAGCAGAACCTGGTAGCCGGTACTGTTGCGGAAGTTACGGTAAGCCTGTGCCGGCTCCATGAGCGAACGGTGGGTGATCATCAGGTAATCGGAATTGCGGTAGGGGGGCGCCAGGTAATTGGTAAACCGGGCAAAGTTGGCAGAATTGGTGGTTACCGGTCTGATCCGCGTTACTTTCTTAACCTGTGCCGAGGAAGATACAAAGACCTGCCGCTGCTGGGTAGGGTTCGAAACAAAAGCCCTCCAGGTGTTGTCTGCAGGAAAAGCCCTTGCCCGTGTATTGTGGGTAAGGTTGTACACCCAAACGGTGTCCTGGCTCTGGGCGTTGAAATCGGTAAAAACCATAAGGGTCCGATCGCCAGAGGAAGGGGGCAGGTCCATTTTTATCTGGGGCAAGTTGCGCAGGTTGAAGTTGTGAGGGTATCTCACAGATATGTACACAATGGCCGAGCGGTCAACGGGGGTACCCAGAGAGTTTACCGAGCTGAAAACGAAGGGAGTGCCAGCGGGGTTGAGGCTGTTGGCAGCCACATTCCGTTGAAACCGCAACAGTTTATACCCTTCGTAGATGGTATCGATGAGGTTGCCGGCAAACTGCACCTGCAGATGATGGTCGGGGCTGATAGGGCGGTAGTTGGAAGCACCTGCCACCGCAAATTCGATCTGGGCCTGGGGCCCTGCGGTGAATATGTTGGGTGTGGGCAGGGTTTGGGTGCGGCTCTGGCCAAGGTTAAGCGGTGCATCGAACCAGCCTTCGGTAGAGGTGTAGTCGGGTTCGGTAACTCCGTACAGATTGGTTTCGCCGGCATAATAGGTTGAGGTATAGTCCTGGCGTGAGGTAAACCAGAACCACGGTGCCGGACTGTAGCCCGAGAAGTTGTTGTCCTGGCTGGTAGCCCAGCGTTTATTGCTGATAAGGTTGTTCCAGGTCAGGTAATAGTTGATGGTATCGTTGATGAGCGAATAGTTGGCGTTAGGCTGATGGCTGGGATCGTTGTAGAAGCCTGCATCGAACCAGCCGGTATTTTTCTCTCCATAGAACTCAATGAAATCGCCCGGCAGGAAGGTGCCGGTATTTTCATTTCTGACAAAGATGGGGATCTCTGCCCCACGAGCAAAGATCTGAAAGCTGCGGGGGTCGAAGCTGCCCAGGGGCACTCCGGCCTGCTGCATGGTGTTGTAGTCGAGCCGGTAAACGCCATCGGAAGCAACGGGTATGGCAAAGTACTGCTGGCTGTATTGAATCCATTCATTGCCATAGCCTCCCTGCGCCCGGGCCATGGCAGGCATGAGCAATACAAAAACCAGGAGTATGGCTTGTAAGAATTGTTGTATGGTGCTGTTGCGGGTCAAAGGTAGTTTCAGGTTTAAAAGGGTTAATTTCTTTCTTGCCGGTTGAAGCTGAACCGTAGAGAGAATATGTTGGAATACAAGGCAATTGAGTTGTCGCCCACATCGGTAAGGGCATAGTCCAGGGCGAGCCTGTTGCCGATCTGTACCCCCAGCCCCATGTTTAGTTGTAAAGAATGGGTTTGTTTCTCGTTAGGGCGGGTGTATTGCTGGTAGTTGCCCATTCCGGCCCTTAGGAAAACCACTTCTTTGAAGTTCAGTTCCAACCCCAGTGCGGGGTCGATGCTGAAGGGATCGCCTTTGATGAGCACATTGCGTTTGCCGTCGGTTGTAATGGCCAGGTCGGCCGATGCAGTGAGCCCCAAATAGGGTGTAAACGCAAAATAGCGTGAAGCCCCCAGCACCAGCGAGGGAAGTGTGATTTCCATACTGTTTTCGGGGATCTCATTGCCGGTAAGGGTAAACACTTCGCGCATACGCTCATCCAGGTCGTAGGTCCAGGCGTTGAAGGTGGAGGTGATATCTCGTGCTATGGCGCCCCATTGCCAGCCTGCCCAATGGTAGATGATGCCGGCATCGAGTCCAAACCCCCAGGCACCGGCAAAAGTACCTGCCGTGCGGCGGATGATCTTGGCATTGATACCCACATTGAGTTGCGGGTTGATGCGCCTGCCCCAGGACAGTAGCAAGGCATTGTCGGAAGCAGAAAAGGAGCGGATGCGGTCGTAGTTGATATTGCCTTCAGAATCGATCAGTTCAGAGGTGTCCGGGATGTCGTCAACCCCGAAACGGATCCATGATATGCCCAGCGCATTGCCACTTTCATTGTTGAATGCCAGGGTGCCATAGTCGTACTGGGCAATACCGGCAAAATACTGTGTGTGCATGAGGGCAATCTGTGCATTGGCTTGCAGGCGCGGCAGCCCGGCAGGGTTCCAGTAGCCTGCGGTGGCATCGTTGGCAAGCGATACAAAAGCATTCGACATTCCCAAAGCCCTGGCACCCACCCCGATGGAGAGAAACTCATTGCTGTATTTTGGGGTTTGTGCCTGTACTTCACCCCACATTAACCACTGAAGGGGCAGTGTCAGTAAAAGGGTAAGGAGGCTTTTTTTTCCGCAAATGAACACTTTCTGAAATTTGATGAATACATATTCGAGGTAAAGATACAAAAAAGCAGGAAGGTGTAAATAGCGGTTTTTACGCAACTGCACACGGGGGTTACAACTGTTGTCCGCAGTTTTTGCAAAACAGTGCCTTTTGCTCATGACCCAAGTCGCCGCAGGCCTCGCACTGCCTTACCTGCTCTTCCTGGTTGCGTCCACGGATCATTTCAGCCGAAACAATTCCTGTGGGGATGGCTATGATGCTGTAGCCCAGCAGCATGATAAAGCTGGCAATGAATTTCCCCAAACCACTTACCGGTACAATATCGCCATACCCTACTGTGGTAAGGGTAATGATGGCCCAGTAAATACTGTTGGGGATGGTGTAAAAACCGTTTTGTCCTCCCTCTACTACGTACATAAGGCTTCCCAGAATAATAACAAGGATCAGCACAAAGATCATGAAAATGAATATTTTCCGAAAGCTGGCCCGCAATGCCACCATTAGCATCTTTCCTTCCTTGATGTAGCGATAAAGTTTCAGTATCCTGTAAATCCTCAGGATCCTGATGGCCCGGATCACAACGAGTGCCTGAATACCCGGCACCAGGAGAGCAACAAAGCTGGGGAGTATAGCCATCAGGTCAATGATTCCCAGGAAGCTTTTCATGTATTGCAATGGGCGAGGGCTACATGCGATCCGAAGGATGTATTCCGCCAGAAACAATAAGGTGATGGCCCATTCGGCATAGTGAAACCAGATACCGTATGCGGCACGCAGGTCAGGGATGCTTTCCAGCGTTACCAGCAAGATACTCACTCCGATCAGGACCAGCAAAATTTCATCAAACAACCGTCCGTAAAAAGTCTCTGCTTCAAAAATGATCTCATAAAGCTTCCTTTTCCAAAGGGGTAATGTTTTTTTCTCTGAATTCATGGCGGGTGGTTTTTTCGGTTGCCAAAGCTAAAAAAAAGAGACCCATCCGCAAAAGGATTGATCTCTTTGAGTGAAGTAGTTCCGGCAATTTATTGCTTTTTCAAAAGATCTCGGATCTCTGTGAGCAGCTCCTGGTCTTTGGTGGGAGCCGGCGGTGCAGCAGGCTTCTCTTCTTCTTTCTTTTTCAGTGAATTGATCCCTTTTATCATCATGAAAATCACGAAAGCTATGATCACAAAATCGATCACATTCTGGATAAACATGCCATAGTTGAGGGTAACAGCAGGAACTTCTTCAGTGGCTTTTTTTATTACCACTGCCAGATCTTTGAAATCAACACCCCCCAGAGCGACGCCCAAAGGGGGCATCAGGATGTCATTTACCAATGAACTTACTATCCTCCCGAAGGCACCGCCAATAATCACGGCTACTGCCAGGTCGATCACATTGCCCCGAATGGCAAAAGACCTGAATTCTTTCAACAGACTCATACAAGATTTGCGTTTAATGAATACCTGATTGCAATTACTGCCGCGTTGGCAGTTGCACAAATGTAGTGTTAAATCTTCTAAGGGTCTTAAAAAATCTTCCGGGGGTAAAAATATGTCTTCAAACGCAGGATTGTGATCGTTTTCCCAGAGCTTGGATTGCCACTACCAGGCAAATTTTTCCCCGAATGTATCTGCAAAGACGATCTCTTCCAGCGGAATTCTTTGGCGGGGAGCCACTTCCATTTTCCGGAAATCTTCCTCCAGCTTCGAGGGGTCTTCCTTATAGCCTATAGCTGTTACGGTAAGGGGTTGGTATTCTTCGGGGATTTGAAACAATTGCCGGGCTTTGTCAGCATCAAACCCTCCCATCTGATGCGCGAAAAGCCCTTCGTGCATGGCCTGGAAGGTAATGTAGGCAATACTCTGGCCCGTATCGTAGCGGAAGGCCGAATTGGGCTTGCCGGTTTTGGATGATACAGTTTTGCCTACGGCAAGGATCAGCACGGGAGCCGTGCTGGCCCACTTCTGGTTGAATTCCACCAGGGTTTCCATGATCCGGGAATAGGTTGGATCACCTTTCTGACCAACGATAAACCTCCAGGGCTGATCGTTGAAACTGGAAGGAGCCCAGCGGGCTGCTTCAAAAATACGTTTCAGGGTTTGAGGATCTACTTTTTGTGATGAAAAGGATCGCGGGCTCCAGCGACGGGCCAGCAGAGGATGAATTTCGGTGGTTGTTACTGCAGGTTTTTCCATGGTTTACGTTTGTTTTTGAACAGATAACAACCTGCAAAGGCATTTGTTTTAAAAGAGCAGTGGAGAAAAGAAAAGAGACTGTCTCACAAGTGCCTTTAAATCTGCGCGATGAGCTTTACTGCAGGGGTCTCTTGCTGATTGCCTGGCGTAATTTTCGCCGGTATACCATTGAGATCATCCGCTTGCTTACCGGGCCTTGCACTTTGGAGACAGCCTCACAAAACAAACAAATCGAAAAGAATTATAGGAGGGTCATGGCATTATTACAGGGTAAATCCTTCCCCCATGTAAAACTCCATGATTTTCATACGGAAAACAAAATCGTATCGGGCCTGCAGGGCTTCTCTTTCTGCCCGGGCCAGTCGTGTTTGCGACTCGTTGTATTCTACGGTGCTCACCATGCCCAGGTCGAAGCGCTGGCGTGTATAGTGGAAGGCTTCTCCGAAAGCTTCCAGCGATTTTATAGTGGCCTGGTATCTCTGGTAGGCCGCCATGGCATCGGCATGGGCCTGCTGAATAAGCTTGTTGAGGTTGTTGCGGTTGAGCTCGTAGGCGTTTTGTGCACGATACAGGTCAATGCGCGATTGCTGAATGCGTGTGCGAACCTCCCAACGGTTGAAAACAGGGATACGAAGGCTCAATCCCACATACTGGCTGAAGTTGTCGCGTATCTGGTCGGCATAGGGTTTTCTTTCAAAAACGGGGATGATATGGTCTGCAAACACCGGTGTTTCATCGGCCAGGTATCCTACAGCACGGGGGCCCAGGTTTTCGTTATGGGTAAAGCGCGTTGCAGCTTCTGAGTAGCCTGTGGAAGCACTGGCAAACAATGCCAGGGTGGGGGTCATGCGGCCCCTTTCCAGGGCCAGTTGTTTTTCGGCTACTCCAATACGGCTCTGGGCTGCCTTCAAAGAGGGTTCTACCTGCAGCGCTTTTTCAAATACCGCATCGGCGTTGAGCATAATAAAAGGTTCAGCTATTTCGATCTCAGGCTTTTGTATCTGGAAATCCATGGAGGGGTCCAGGTCGAGCAGTTGCACAAGCTCCAGGTACGACAAGCGCAGGTTGTTGCGTGCATTGATCAGGTTGAGCTCCTCCTCCGCCAGACGTGCCTCTATCTCCAAAACACTTCCGCGTGCCAGGGTGCCTCCTTCGAAAAGCATACGGGTGCGCTCAAGCTGCTGCTCCAGTATCTGCTTCTGCTGTAAAGCCGTTTCCACGAAGTCTTCGTTGTAAAGAATCTGCATGTATGCGGCGGCAATGCTCAGGGTAATATCGTTCTGCAAACGTTCGGTGTCGTAGCGCATAACCGTTTGTCGCAGCATATTGCGGCGCAGGTAGTTTACATTCTGGAAACCGGCAAAGAGCACCACGCTGCTGCTGGCCGAAGCATTCTGGCGCATGATCCGCTCGTTGGAAAACTCATTGGTGAAAGGGTCTACCGAGCGCCCGAAGCTGAAGCCGTGTGTGCCCTCTGCACTGAGGTTGGGCAGGAAGTTGGCATAGCTTTGCTCCAGGTCGTACTGGCTGCTCTTTTCGTTGAGTTGCTGCTGGCGGATCTCGATGTTGTGGCGCATGGCATGATCAATGCAGTCCTGCAGGCTCCATACCTGCTGGCTGTGAGCACTCAGGGCCAGTGCCAGCATCACGATCAGCAACACCAGGATCTTTTCCCAGCGCAGGGGTTTAGCTTTTTCAAAACTTATGGCAGCATGGACCGAAAAATCGGGAGAAAAAGTATCAATGGTTTCTTTGTTTTCTTTCATGGCTGTGAGGGTGGTTGTTGATACATTGTGGATGGATGGTGGTCTTTTTTAAAAAGGTAAGGGCTTACACCCTTACCTTTTGCACTTAACCAATTAACCAATTAACCAATTAACCAATAAACTTACGCCCGGTATTAAACGAAAAGCGTGCCATGGCTGGCAATAAGCTATAAATCAAGCACATACAAAAACACCATCGCGACAGCTACAATCAGGTTGCAGCAATGTGTGTTCGGTATTGAAACACGCAGCGTACGTATGCGGACACAAAAAACAATGCCGGCATCCGAAGGGGTTGTTCTTTGTGGATGCCGGCAGTACTGGGTTTCTCTCCAGGGGTGCGTTATTCAGAAATGCAGTGTAAAGGTGGTTTCTTCGTCGGCTTTGGATCTAACGGTAATGTTGCCTTTGTGCATGCGCATGATCTCGCGCGAGAGGCTCAGACCAATGCCCGATCCTTCCTTTTTGCTGGTAAAGAAGGGTACAAAGATCTTTTCCATGATATCGGGTTTGATACCGTGGCCATTGTCGCTCACCGAAATACTTACCCTGTTGTTGGGGCTGGTAAGTGCCAGTATTTTAATTTTGGGCTCGGGGATGTCTTTAAGGGCATGTATGGAATTGATCACAAGATTGATAAGTACCTGCTCTATGAGATCGGGGTCGGCGGTAACCTTCAGATCCCTGGGCACCACATGTATCCTGCACTGGATCTTCTGTTCCTTTATTTTGGGCTCCAGCAGGTTGTAAACGGACTGAAACAGGTCGTTTACCTCCACATAGCGGAAGTTGGGTTTGGGGATGCGGGTGAGGTTGCGGTATACCTGTACGAAATTGAGCAGGCCCTGGCTGCGCTTTTCGATGGTGTTGAGGGCCCCCAGGATGCTGTCCACGTCTTCCTCATCCAGATCGCGACGCAACTCCATGGTCTCCTCTTCAATGAGGATATCTTTAACGGTGCCCGAGAGCGAAACGATGGGGGTAATGGAGTTCATGATCTCATGGGTAAGCACCCTGATGAGTTTTTGCCACGAGTCCATCTCCTTGGCTTCCAGTTCGCTGTGTATGTTCTGCAGAGAAACCAGCACAAAATCATCGCCACGCATCCTGAATTCGGTGGCTCTTACCGATAGTTGCAGCAGCTCGTTGTCCACAAAAACCTTGATCAGGTTTTTGTCGCCGGCTTTCATGCCCAAAATTACCTCTGCCATATTTTCATCCACATTTTCAAGCTCATGGATGAAACGTATACCTGAGAGGTTGAGCATCCGCTTGGCGGCATTGTTGAAGATATCTACCTTTCCATTGTGCTGAAAAACGATAATGCCGATGCTGATGTGCTGCACCACGGTTTGGAGGTAGTTGAAATGCTCTTCTTTGGCAGCCCGTGTTTTTTTGAACTCATTGATCACCTCGTTGAAAGCCGTGTTGAGATCGTCGAAGCTTTTGCCCAGTCCATGATCGGAGAAGGAAGAAACAAAATCGCTGTGGCGGATCGACTCCAGAAAGGTAGTGAGCCTCTTGTTGGTGCGCTCTACATACCTTACCAGGGAGGCAATCTGCAGAATCACCAGGCTGGCCAGGATGATACTGCTGATGATGTATTCCTGCCGCTTTGCAATGGATAGCAGCACAATGGCCGAGAGTACAATCAACAGCACCCTCGCAACCACATTGAAACGGAAGTTTTTAAAGCTCATACTTTTCTATTCTGCGGTACAGCGATGCACGGGTAATGCCCAGTTCTTTGGCAGCCTTGCTGATGTTGCCACCATGCTTATCGATCACTTTGCGGATGAGCATCTTTTCGGTGGCTTCCAGGTTGGTGTTGGGGGTAACTACCTGCTCCGTATCGTTCTTTTCCTGTGTAGAGAGGAAGAAGTCGTTGGGCTGGAGAATGTTGGTTTCGCTCATGATCACGGCACGCTCTACGGCATGTTGCAGCTCTCTGATGTTGCCGGGCCAATGGTGTTTTTCCAGGCGTTTCTGGGTGGAGGCATGCATGCGCTTCATGGGCATCTTGTATTTTTTACAGTACATCTCCAGGAAATGGTTTACCAGCAGGGGGATGTCTTCCACTCGCTCGCGCAGAGGTGGCAGGTGGATCTCCACCGTATTGATGCGGTACATAAGGTCCTGCCTGAACTTATTCTCCTCTACCATCTGATACAACGGCATGTTGGTGGCACATACAAGGCGCACATCTACCGGAATCTCCTTGACCGATCCCAGCCGTATTACCTTGCGGTTTTGCAGCACACTGAGCAGCTTCGACTGTAAGGGCATACTCAGATTGCCGATCTCATCCAGGAAAATGGTGCCCTTGTTGGCCGCTTCGAAGCGTCCGGCCCGGTCTTCCTTTGCATCGGTAAAGGCTCCCTTTTTGTAACCAAAAAGTTCGCTTTCAAACAAGGTTTCGCTGATGGCCCCCAGGTCTACACCAATGAAGACCTCGTCTTTGCGGGGCGATGCACGGTGTATGGCACGGGCAATCACCTCTTTTCCGGTGCCGTTTTCGCCCAGGATCAGGATGTTGGCATCGGTGCGGGCTACTTTCTGCACCGTGGTAAGCACGCTGAGCAATGCCGGGCTTTGGCCAATGATATGGTTGAAAGGCTGATCGCCCTGCTCCATCAACAGCTTCTGCTTCGACTTAAGATCGAAGACCTCTTTCCTGCTGCGGTTTACTTCCAGCGTGGTATCGATGGTGGCCAGCAGCTTTTTGTTGTCCCAGGGTTTGAGCAAAAAGTTGGTAGCCCCCTCTTTGATGCCCTGCACCGCCAGCTCAATGTCGCCATAGGCCGTTATCAGCACCACGGCAATGGTGGGGTCGGTCTCAAGGATCTTGTTGAGCCAGTAGAAACCTTCCTTGCCACTGGTGGCATCGCGCGAAAAATTCATGTCTAGCAAAACGAGATCGTAACTCTCGTTCTTAAGCAACATGGGTATGTTGTTGGGGTTTTTGTCGGTATGAACAGTTTTGATGTGTTGTTTGAGGAAAAGTTTTGCGGCAAGCAGAACATCTTCATCATCGTCGATAATTAGAACTTTTGACTCAAGTTTTGACATGGCATTGTTTTTTGGTTGCAGCGAAATTATAAAAAAAGGCTGTATAAATGGGGAAAAATCGGGGATATTCAGGTCTGTTTTTGCGTTTATTCGTGCCTGGAGGCATTCTGGCATCCCCAGGAGTGCAGACAGGTGCTGTTGTTTTTGTAATTAACGGTTTATTAGTAGTATGAATGAGGTGGAAATTACAATTGGAAAAATATTTTTAAAAAAAGCTTGTCAGAATAAAAATTTGATATACATTTGCACTCGCAAACAACGAAACACTGTTTGCCCCAACGATCCTCCATATATCCCCCGGGCGATTAGCTCAGCTGGTTCAGAGCACCTGCCTTACAAGCAGGGGGTCGGCAGTTCGAATCTGTCATCGCCCACAAACCCAAGAGGCCTACTGTTTAATACGGTAGGCCTCTTTTGTTGTTAAGGTTTAACCAAAAAAACGAAACTCCATTACAGGTGAAAAGAGAAGTTGTTTCTGATTTTGTCAATTCCTTCTATTAGTTTTCACTTTTTTGTCTAATGTTAAGTAGCTTTCAGAGTCCCAAATTATCATTGTTCGTATAGGTATATTTTTGAATACTTCTTCATTTCTCAAATTGTCCCACCAAATCTTTGAATTGTCCATTAGAAAACTAACTGAAATGTCTTTTACTCGGACATTTAAGCCTTCTTCTGTCCCAATATTTTCAACTTGATACTTCATTTTTATGTCTGCAAGTGTAGAGCCGACTCCAATTCCTTTTTCTGTTTTGAAGTCACTACTATAAATCCAAATTCTCCAAACTTTATCTGGCTTGTTAAACTCTGGCTCAACACCAAATAATATTTGTCCGTTCGCATACACATTGTAAATGTCATAATCATCGCCTTCTAATGAAATCGTTTCCTTTTTTACATTAAAAAGTTGTTCAGTTAAAGAAACAAAGTCACTTATTGGTTGTCCAACATAGATAGCATTTTCAGAATAGGTTATTGAAGTCCCGATTTCTAAAACTCGTTTTAATGAGTCTTTCGAAATTTGTTCTACTGTGTCTGATAAAGACAATGTGTTATTGTCATTATTCTTTAGGGATTTGCCACAAGCCACAAAAGTAAGCCCGATTAAAATTGTGGTTATGAGTTTTATTTTTGTCATTTTTTCGTTTTTGTTATTTTACATAGCCTATACATTATTTACACCCCCAAATATACCCCACTTTTTCATATTCCCAATCTCTCCATCTCCTTCGATTGCAATTTAGATTCAATCCATTTTACAAAACCCCCTGTTGGCCTGCAAATCTATGTAAGGATGATTGTGGGGAGTGTCCGGAAGAAAGCCAAAAGTGCCATACACCCAGCCTGCCATAGCACTGTCAGTGCCTTTGGGGCATGGGTGGATTGTGCAGACCAGGGGGAGGGATGGGCGGGCGGGCCAGCTTCTCTACAAAGCAAAGGTGCGTTTGATGTGGAAGCCGAAGTATACATCACCATCGGGCCAGGTGCCACGGGTGCCTGTGAGGAAGCCGGGCTCGAACATGGGCTGTGTATTGGTGAAGTGCAGCTGAAAAACATGTCCGCCTGTATCCAGGTCGAAGCCCACCGAAAAGCTGTTGTGGGTTTGGAAGGATTGGGGCTCGTTGAAGCGGTAGAAGTATTCCAGGTTAAGGGCCACCCAGTCGGTAATGCGCCATCGGCCGGCCATGCCCAGCACGAAATAGTCGTTGGGGTCGTTGCGGGTGGATACCAGGTTGTAGTGCACCCAGGCAGGGGTAAGTTGCAGGCTGATGGCCCTCGAAAACTGGCGTGCCAACAGCAGCTGGTGGGCATAGCTCATGCGGTGCCGGAACATGAACTCTGTGGCCGGGGGCCACTTCTGGCTTTTCAGGTAGGCTCCCGAAAACCACGAAAGGGTTACGGGCATTTCCCTGGCTCCCGATTGTTGCCGAAGGATCTTGTATTTGAAAAACGCATCGTAGGTCTTTTCGTAACTGCTGCGCCCTAAAGCAACTGCCAGCCTGTCGTTTATGCCATACTCAAGGCCCAGGCGGATGGTAGCCTGATCCAGCCCGAAAAGATCGTAAAAGCCCTGGTTCAGCCTGCCGAAATGATGTGAAATGACAAAGATCAGGTTGCCCGGATGTGGGTTTTCAACGGATTGCCCGTTGATAACACGGGTAGAGAAGAAGGTATTGATGGCAAAATCGGCCGTAATCTCTTCTTCTTCCTCTTCAAGAAGATCCCATAATCCCTGGGCAGAAAGAGTGGAAAAAAACAGGAGCGTAAGAGCCAGTGTCCAGACGAGACGATTTTTCATGGAGGGTTGGGTTTATTGTGGGTAAAACAAGGGGTGGCAGATAGGTAGCGCAGGGGAGCTGGAATTATTGCCGGCGCAGGTTAACATCTACAAACACCTCAATTTCTGAGGCAATATTGCGGATGTACCGACGCGGAATGCTGATGTTGTAGTCTTCCGGACGGATCACAAATACGGCATTACCATCAATCTGCCCCTCTCTCACGGTAAGGGTGCCCGCATGGCTTACGTTTTTTGTAACATCTTTGAGTGTCAACGCTCCTGTAACGGTAACGTTATAGGTTCCGGGTGCGCTGAGGCTGATGTTGTCAATCCCTTCTACCATTCCCTGGAAAGAGGCATTGGGAAACCTGTGCGACTCCATGAAGTTGTCGTTGAAGTGCTCCTGCATCAATGCCTTGTCGAAGGCAAACGACCGGATGGGCAGGCGAAACACAAACTCGCCGGTTTCGGTGTTGAGAGCACTCATCACCTGCCGGTTGGTGGCTTCGATATTTTCCAGAGGAGCCTGTGAAAAAAACCGGATGGTGCCATTGCGGGTAAGGTACACCTGGGCTGTGGTGGCATGAATGACAACACACAGGAGCAGGGTTTGTATAAAAAGTCTTTTTGTCATGGGCTTGAAAGGGTTTAAGTTTGCAGGTTCTGGATATGTACTACAGGCTTTGCACCTGTTATTGCCTGGAACCGCTGCACAGGTTCTGTCAGTGAAAGGAGCAGTGTTCCAGAATTACATCGGTGCCTGTAAAGCCGGTGCACAGCCCTTTGAGTGATACCCTTTGGCCTGGCACCAGTGTAAGGGCCTTTTCCTTATGTGCCTCCAGCATGGTGCATCGAACACCTTCACCCCCAAAAAAGCCTTCACTGAATACAAAGGAAATAACCACAAGGTCGTCAAGTTGTTCTACCTCTGCCAGTTCTCCCTCAATGGCAATTACCTGGCCGGTGTATCTGTTGTGGGCTGCCGTTTCATCTTCCACAAAGGAGAGAAAGAGGGCTTCTGCCGAAACCACCCATTGGGGTTGAGCCTTTTCGAAATCCGGATGAGGTTTGTTGTACACCAGGAAATACAGGGCCGCTGCAGCGATACCCACAAGGGCAAGCGCCCCCAGTATGATAGACCATTTTCGCATCTGAGTTGGTTTTAGTTGTTTGTAGCGCCGCTGTTTACCCAGGCGCCGATCTGTTTGCGCGGGCACTCGCCCAGCTGGGGCTGTCCAGGAGGCATGGCAGCAAAGCCTTGCTGATGTTCTACAGAGCCCACCAGCTGGCCTGAGAGCGCAATCACACGCAAGCCCTCAAAGGTGGCTGTAACAATGCCAGCCGTAGGGCTTGAGCCCGAGTGGCAGCTGTTGCAATGGGTGGCCATGATGGGTGCTATGGTTTGAGAGTACGTTACATTCTGAAGGTTGCATTCGGGTGCAATGTCATCTTCGCTGTCGGAGCTGCAGGCCGGTGTAATCAAAAACACCATGAACAAACAGGCAGCCAGTGCCTGGAGCAGTCGTCGGGGGGTAGGGGAAATGGTCGTCATTCTTAAATTGGGTTAAGGTATGGGTAAAAATGAATTGGCAAAAACAGTTTGCAGGTTTTACAGGGCAGCAATCGCTGAGCAGGATGCTTTTAGTGTTGCACCACTATCCTTTGGATATGCAATGCATCGGCAAGCCTGATCTGCACAAGATAGATGGCCGGCTCGAGTGCACTGATGTCAATCTGGTGCTCATGGGTTGATACCAGGGTATGATGTACCCGCTTGCCCTTCAGATCAAAGATCATTACCTCCTGCATGGCATTTCCGCCCGATTGCAGGGTGATAAGGGTGGAGGAAGGGTTGGGGTAAATGCTTACCATGGGTTTGCCGTGCAGCTCTGCAATGCGGGTGTCATCAATACTGAGAACCACCGTAACGCTTACATCGGCATCGGCTACCGTTACTGTACCATTTTTTTCGAAGTATCCCTCTTTGCTTACGGAATAATTGTAGGAACCAGGCGGAATATCCCCAAATACATAGACCCCGGCATCATTAGTCTCCCCGTCGAGGGTAATTGTCGCATCGGCTATGGGGGAGCCGGATTCGTCTTCCACCATGAAAGAAACGGTGTAGGCAGTGAAAGAGAAGTTGGCAAACAGGCTTACATCGGCTGCCGGCATCACATAATTGAAATTTTGCTGGCTGCTCACCTCATTGTTTCCGGCATCTGTCCAGTTGATAAACTGGTAGCCAGGGTTGGTGGTAGCGGTAACAGAGATGGTCTCCCCCTCTTCATAATCTCCCTGGCCTGTGAGAACACCTCCGTTGGCAGGTACCGACACCAGTGATAGGCTAAAGGTAGGTGCTGGCTGCGCCGGAGAGATGTTTGCTGAGCCCGTAAAAACTATATCGCCCGAGGTGTTGCCATTGGCGTTTGCGGCAAGCACTGCATAATAGAAAGTGATGGTTCCCACCTCCTGCGACGGTGCGGTCCATTGGTAGGTCCATGTATTGTTGGCACTGGCAGATCTGTGTCCTACATACTGCCGGCCATTGCCCAAGCTCCCGGTGGATGTGTTGTCGGTATTGATCAGAGTGAAGCTTCCGGCAGGGTTGTCTGAGGCATCCAGCGCTGTGATGGAGAAGCCGTAGCGGGGTGCGCTGTATTCAGCAGCAAAGCTGATTACGTAGGTGGCACCAGGGGTGTATTCCGAAGCATTCTCTGATCCCAGCGTAAAAGTGGTGGAGCCACTGTAAGAGCCCCCCGAGTGACAACTGCCACAGGTGGTTTCGCCCGGCGCACCGGTGCGCCCCAGAGGGGCCTGGCTGCTGTTTTTGTCGTTTCCATGGGGTTTGAGGGCAATGAAAACAAAGGCCAGCATAAGAATTGGAAAGAGTACTTTTTTTTGCATCAGCTATGGGGTTTTGTGATTTGTAAGACCGTTTGCTTTTCCCTTCCTACTGCCGCATCCTGTTGTCGAAAAAGCATTCGCAATGTAATCATATTTGCTTGAATTATTGTTGTGTAAATCTGTGAAATATTGCGATAAACCGGTATTTGTATTTGGTTTAAATAAAAACAAAACAACTGTTTATCCTCCTTTGGAGCAGGGATAGAGGCTGCAGGGTGTATGGTTTTTTCTCTTTAATCCGAAAACAATTTGTTTTGCACAGGTCGTATCCCTGCTCCGCCTTAGCGGGGGAGCTTCATGTTTGCTGTTTGGGCTTCGTTGAGCTCTGCCGCAGTTGCGGTATCGGTTGTGTTTATTTGCAAACATGTTCGTTACATCATCCAGACGGTTATTTTGCCTGATAACCCTCAAAGTAAATTGAATATCTTTGGAATTCCGGAAAAAAGGAAAACATCCCGGAGCTTTACGCTGGTTATACCTTTTGCGGGTAATGATCAGGCTCGTTGGCAGTACATTAAAAAGACATATTATGATTTCTGTAGCTAAAACAAATCTTAGTGCTTTAAACGAAAGGCAGAGAGAAGCAGTTGTGAGTGAAGAAAAACGTTTATTGGTTCTGGCAGGTGCGGGGTCTGGCAAAACCAAAACCCTTTTGCAAAAACTTATTTATCTGATTGAAGAAAAAGGTGTGAGCCCTTCCAGCATCCTTGCCATTACCTTTACTAAAAATGCAACCAATGAAATGATTGACCGCCTTATCATTTCTGCTGATACCACCGGAGACTATCAAAAAGCACTCAACAGCAGGAGAATTGCCAAATCAGACAAAGATTTAATGCGGTTTCAGCAGCAGAAAAAATTCAAATGGATTGACGGGCTTACAGTGAGAACATTTCACTCTTTCTGCTACAGCATTTTAAGGAACTATGGCGTAAATGAGTTTGATAATAAATTCAGAATAATTGGTGATGAAAAAAGAGCCGAGGAAGATGAGCTATCAAGGTTTATAGCACCTGAAACCGCGTTTGAAGTATTTCATAAACTATTGATTGAACAGTGCGAAGATGTAGAGTACCTTTTGCAATTAAAGAGGTACATTCTTGACTATTTAATTGAAAAAATCCATTTAAAGAAAACGGAAACCGGAGGCTTTCCGGAAACCGGCAAGTATTTTACCACCCTCGACGGAACCAAAGTCCGTTCGAAATCAGAACAATTTATTGCCGACTGGCTATACAGGCACAGCATAAAATACGAATATGAGCCCCTTCTCAATGTAAAAGATTTTTCGTTTCATCCAGACTTTTATATCCCTGAGGCAAATCTGTATATTGAGCATGTCAGCGACAAAAGCTATTCTACCAAAGCCAAGGAAGAGCAGTTTCAGAAAGGTAATTTGCTGCTTGTAAAAACCTTCGAGAGCATGACCAAAGATTCTGCACTATTCAATCATACCCTCGACAGTATTGTTAAAAACCGGCTGCCATCCAATTACCTTAAAACCGTAAGGTTGAACTTCAAAGAGGAATTCAATGGATACCATGAAGATGTGAAAGACTTCGTGCAACAAATCATGAGAATTACGGACATGATGAAAGTTGAAAACATTGACATTGATGGGGTATTGGAAAATGCACGCAAGGATCAGCATGAAAGAGTCCGGAATTTTTATGAACTGGCAATCCCAGTTGTCAAAAAATATGCCCACTACTGCACCAACAAATCCTACCTCGACTTTAATGATCTGATCAGCAGAAGTATTTCCCTTTTTAAGAATCATCAGGACATTGCCAATAAATACACAAGCAAGTATCAGTACATACTTGTGGATGAGTTTCAGGATGTGAATAATTTGCAGGTTGAGCTTATCAAACTCTTACTTACAGATAAAACCCAACTCTTTTGCGTAGGCGACGATTGGCAAAGCATTTATGGGTTTCGGGGTTCCAATGTGAGTTATATTGTTGAGTTTGAAAATCATTTTACCGACGCCAAAATCGTTAAACTCAATTTGAATTACAGAAGCACTCAAAATATTGTAGGTGCAAGCAATGAAGTAATCAAGCACAATAAATTTAAAGTAGAGAAAGACCTCCAGGCATCAAAAAAGTCTGAACATAAAATTGTAGTGTATGCAGGCAACAGCCTGGAGGAAAACATTCAGTTTTGTGTGGAAAAAGTAGAAGAGCTTTTAGCCGAAGGCCTGAATAATGACGACATCCTTTTCCTTTACAGAAGGAGTAAAATGTTCTCCCCCTACTTCCGCAGATTTAAAAATGAAGGTTTGAAAGTACAGGGAAAAACCATACACGCATCCAAAGGACTTGAGGCAAAAGTTGTCTTTATAATCGGGTTGACCGAAGGCTATGGTGGGTTTCCCGATATCTGGATGGAAGACAGAATATTTCAGGTGATAAAAAAGGCCAATCATGATCTGCTTATGGAGGAGGAACGCAGATTGTTTTATGTTGCCATTACCAGAGCCAAAGACAAACTTTTCCTGATTACCGAAAAAGGGAATGAGTCAGGATTTTTGAAAGAAATACCCGATGTTTTTACGGTCAGATCTGCGCTGCCAATGAAATCAGTGGTTGAAGAGGTTCTTCTTTGCGAGAGTTGCTTCAGCCAGCTGGAGAAGCTTTGGATGGTTTGTCCCTATTGTGGACATAAAGTCAAAGAATAAAAAGGGGCGAGGGTTCAAAGGGTTGCCCCTGAGAAAGGAAAGGAATTCTTAAAAAATCTTATCTTCACACTATTTCGGTATGTTTGAGGTTTGAGAGAAAGGAGTAGGGAAACCCCGGTGGGTAAATTCTCCATCCTTTCAAAAGTATGATCCAGAACCAAAACCCTAGCTGATGAAGAATCTGAAAACCAACATTTATTTTAAGCTTACCAGCATCCTGGTGATTGTATTGTTGCTGCTGATCCCTGTATCGCGTATCAAAAGCCTTATCACCGAGCGTGAGGGGCGGCAGCAGGAGGCCATCTTTGAGGTGAACTCCCTGTGGGCTTCTGAGCAGACCCTCGGAGGGCCGGTATTGTCCATCCCCTATGAGAGAGAGGCCACCGAAACGTTGCGCGAAGGGGGTACAACCCGCACCGTGCGTCAAACCGATCATATCCATATTCTTCCGCAGTCGTTGCGCATCGAGGGGACTTTAGTGCCTCAGAAGCGTAAGCGTGGCATTTTCGAGGTGGTGGTATATACGGCGCAGCTGCAGTTCTCGGGAGTGTTTGCCTTGCCCGCCGCCGACGAACTAAAAATGGCCGGACAGTCTGTTCACTTCGACCGTGCTACCCTTAGCCTGGGGCTCAACGACCTGCGGGGTATCGAAGATCCGGTGGTACTGCAGTGGAACGACCAGACCCACGACTTTGACCCCGGCCTCGAGGTGCGCGACATCCTCAAAAACGGACTGAGCACCCCAGTTGGCCTCGATGCAGAAAACACACGGGAGTATGCTTTCTCCTTCAACCTGCAGATCCGCGGCAGCCGGAATATGATGTTCGTGCCCGTGGGAAAGATCACCGAGGTGGAGATCAACTCTGCATGGCCCGACCCCAGCTTTGGTGGCGCTTTTCTGCCCAGCCAGCGCCAGGTAAACGATCAGGGTTTCTCGGCTCAGTGGAAAGTGTTGCATCTCAACCGCAGCTTCCCCCAGATCTGGACCGGCAACCAGTACAACCTGCAGGAGGCTGCTTTTGGCGTTAGCCTGCTGCTGCCAGTGGACCATTACATGAAATCGTTCCGCTCCGTGAAATATGCCATCCTTATTGTGGGCTTCACCTTCCTGGTGTTCTTCTTTGTGGAAGTTCTCAACAAAGTGTTTATACACCCCATACAGTATATCCTGGTGGGCATGGCCCTGATTATTTTCTATACCCTGCTGATCTCCATCTCGGAGCATCTCAGTTTCAATGCAGCCTTTGTAATATCGCTGCTGGCCACACTGGGCCTGGTGGCTACCTATGTGAAAGCCGTGGTGAAATCGCACCTGATCACCGGCATTGTGGTGGGGGTGCTGGCCATCCTCTACGGCTTTGTGTTTGTAATCATACAGCTGCAGGATTTTGCACTGCTCTTCGGAAGCTTGGGGCTGTTCCTGATCCTGGCACTGGTAATGTACTTCTCCAGAAAAATTGACTGGTACAATGTGTACGGAGAGAAGAACGAAGAGGTTTGATAGTCAGCGTTTTGAAAGTACTAATCGCAACCGCTAACTATGGGGCGATGATGTTTTTTCAGAATTTTTTACCCCCAGGGCGTTTTTCGTATTGAGAATTATCTTTACATTTGTGCCGTTCAAAAAAAACAACGAATCATGATTTTTACCTACAACCATCATCATCATTGCAGACCTGCTCCCACGGAATAGTGTCGTAATGATCTTGTGTTGTGCAAGCATATATCGAACCGTGGGAGATCCTCCCGCGGTTTTTTTTTGCCGGAAATTTCAGGTTCCTGAACAAAACGATCTCATAACAGTTTAACTTAGCAAAACAGCAAAAATGAATATTTCTCTGAATACTTCCTCATTGCATCATCATCTGCATCATCATCATGTTGCAGCGTTATGCCTGTGCAGTAAGTTCCGGGGAAGGATATAACCGTATTTTTCCAAAAGGTGAAGGCTCGCAGGTTTCTGCGGGCCTTTTTTTGTGGCCTGTTCAGATCCCGGGATGCCCCACCGCAATATTTCAAACCTTTTAAACCCCAAGAAAAAATGACCAAGTTACGAATTGCCATTCAGAAGTCGGGCCGCCTGAGCGAAAAGAGCCTGCAATTGTTAAACGACTGCGGTATCAGCATCAGCAACGGCAACCGCACCCTGCTGGCAGCGGGGAAAAACTTCCCGGTGGAGATCCTCTACCTGCGCGATGATGATATCCCCGGTTACATCGAGGATGAGGTGGCCGATGTGGGAATCCTGGGCGAGAATGTGGTGCTGGAGAAAAGCCAGGGGCTGCAAATCGTGTCGCGCCTGGGGTTTGCCCGCTGCCGCATGTCGCTGGCCATCCCACGTGGAGAAGAGTACACCGGCCCACAATACCTGCAGGGCAAGCGCATTGCAACCTCCTACCCACGTATCCTTAAGAACTTCCTGCAACAAAACCAGGTTGATGCCGATATTCACGAGATTCTTGGCTCCGTCGAAATTGCCCCTTCCATTGGGCTTTCCGGGGCCATTTTTGATATTGTAAGCACCGGTAGCACCCTGCTGAGCAATGGACTGAAGGAGGTGGATGTGGTGCTTAAGTCGGAAGCTGTTATGGTGAGCAGGCCGCAACTGGATCCCGAAAAGCAGGCCATACTCGACAAACTACTGTTCCGGGTGAATGCCGTGCTCAAAGCCCGCAACAATCGCTACGTGCTGCTCAATGCCCCCAACGAAAGCCTGGAAAAGATCATCAGCATTATCCCCGGTATGAAAAGCCCCACCGTGGTGCCTCTGGCCGAAGAAGGATGGAGTGCCGTTCATTCGGTGATCAGCGAAGACCGCTTCTGGGAGGTCATCGACCAGCTCAAAGACGTCGGCGCACAAGGACTGCTGGTGATACCCATCGAAAAAATGGTCAATTAAACGTAAGGTTAAGGCCGATCAGAGTATTTCGTGCCCCGGCATCGCTATACCCCACACCCCATACCCCATGAACTCAACCCCAAAATCCCATATCCCATGAACTCAACCATCGAAATCATTTCCAATCCTCCCCGCGAGCAGTGGGAGGAGCTTTTGAAGCGTCCGGCAATGGATTCAGACTACCTGGATCAAGCCGTTGAAGATATCTTCTTTGCCGTAAAACGCAATGGCGACCAGGCATTGAAGGATTTTACACGCACCTTCGACGGGGTGCAACTCACCACCCTTGAAGTGCCGGCCCGGGAGATCGATGCTGCAGAGCAGCAGGTAAGCCCTGCTTTGCAGCAGGCCATCCGCACCGCTGCGGCCAATATTGGCAAGTTCCACGCTGCACAGAAGTGCGAGCCCGTTATGCTGGAAACCTCTCCCGGTGTAAGGTGCTGGCAAAAGACAGTTCCTCTGCAACGCGTCGGGCTTTACATCCCTGGTGGCAGTGCACCTCTGTTCTCTTCGGTGCTGATGCTGGCTGTGCCCGCCCGTATTGCAGGTTGCCGGGAGATCATCCTGTGCACCCCTCCTTCAAAGGACGGAAAGGTAAACCCTGCCATCTTGTTTGCAGCAAAAATATCGGGAGTTACCCGTGTCTTTACCGTGGGAGGGGCCCAGGCCATTGCTGCCATGGCCTTTGGCACCGAAACCATTCCTGCGGTCAATAAGATCTTCGGGCCAGGCAATCAGTTTGTTACTGCTGCCAAGCAATCGGTGCAAAAGCTGGGGGTTGCCATCGACCTTCCTGCCGGCCCTTCAGAGGTGCTGGTGATGGCCGATGAAACCGCCAATGCCACCTTTGTGGCCTCCGATTTGCTGTCGCAGGCCGAACATGGTGCCGATAGCCAGGTAATCCTCCTTACTACCAGCAGGGAACTGGCAAAGGAAACCGTAATGCAGATGCAACAGCAAATGGTTCAGCTGCCCCGGAGAGATATCATCGAACAAAGCCTGCAGTCGTGCAAGATCATCGTAATGGATTCGGTGGCCGAAATGGTGGATATGGTCAATGACTATGCCCCTGAGCACCTGATCATCTCCATGACCAACACGGGTAAGGTGGCCGAGGCCATCGTAAACGCCGGATCGGTGTTCCTGGGGAACTATACTCCCGAAAGTGCAGGCGACTATGCTTCGGGCACCAATCATACCCTGCCTACCAATGGCTTTGCCAAGGCCTACAGCGGGGTAAACCTCGACAGCTTTGTGCGCAAGATCACCTTCCAGGAGATTACCCCTGCAGGGCTGAAAGGATTGGGCGAAACCCTGCAGCAAATGGCCGAAGCCGAAAACCTCCAGGCACACAAACTGGCAGTGAGCGTAAGACTGGCGGCATTGTAATGCAAAGGCGCATGAGCCTGTCGTATCCCTGGTGCCTGAGCTTGTCGTATCCCGGTGCCTGAGCCTGTCGAAGGCACAAGGTCAAAAGCACACAATCTGGTGCCTGAGCCTGTCGAAGGCACAAGGTCAAAAGCACACAATCTGGTGCCTGAGCCTGTCGAAGGCACAGTGTCATGATAATACGGCTCGAATACAACCCGGTCGCTTCGACAGGCTCAGCGACCAACCCCTGGTGCCTGTCCAAGGCACCACCCCTCAAAGTGAACCAGAAAGCAAATTCAAATAAAACGATACAAATGAACCCAAATAGCGCAGAAAAACTGGCCCGGCAGGCCATCCTCAGCCTGAAACCCTACAGCTCGGCAAGGGAAGAGTTTCCCGGCAACGAGGGGATCTTTCTCGATGCCAACGAAAGCCCCTACAACAAGCCCCTGAACCGGTACCCCGATCCGTTTCAGAAAAAGCTCAGGCAACGGCTGGCACAGCTCAAAGGGATAAGTACCGAAAACATCATTGTGGGAAATGGCTCCGATGAAACCATCGACCTGCTTTTTCGCACCTTTTGCGAGCCCGGCGCCGACCATGTGTTGTCGGTTTCACCCACCTACGGCATGTACCAGGTGAGCGCTGCCATCAACGGTGTGGAATACCGAAGCATCGAACTCAATGCCGATTTCAGTTTGCCGGTAGATCAATTGCTGGCATTGGCCAATACACAAACCAAAATGATCTGGATCTGCTCGCCCAACAACCCCACGGGCAACCGTTTTGCCGATGAAGACATCCGCAGATTGTTGCGCCAGTTCCAGGGTCTGGTGATCGTGGACGAGGCCTATGTGGATTTCTCTTCGGGGCAGTCGTGGTCAGGGGCATTGGCAGATTATCCCAACCTGGTGGTGCTGCAAACCCTCTCCAAGGCGTGGGGGCTGGCAGCCATACGGCTGGGGATGGCCTTTGCTTCGCCTGAGATCATCGCATTGATGATGAAGGTAAAACCTCCCTACAACGTGAATACCTTAACCCAGGAGAAAGCCCTGCAGGCTCTTTCCGAACCGCAGAAAACCCTCCAGAGGGTTCAGGAGATCGTGTCGGAGCGGGAGCGCCTGCTCAAAGAGCTGGCGGCACTGCCCTGGGTAAAGGAAACCTTGCCCTCCGATGCCAACTTCTTCCTCATCAGGGTTGAAGAGCCCGATGCTATTTACGACAAGCTTGTGCAGCGGGGTGTGATTGTACGCAACCGCTCACGCGAACCTCTCTGCCAGGGTTGTCTGCGTATTGCAGTGGGTACTCCCCTGCAAAACAACTACCTGCTGGAGGTGATGCGCGACATCGACAACCCCAATCCCCAGCTGCCCGCCAACTGGAATGCCCTGGCCGACTGGCTGGTAAACCCTGGTCGTGTGGCAGTGCGCCAGCGCCAGACTAAGGAAACCGATATCCGTGTGGAGCTCAACCTGGATGGCAACGGTAAAGCCGAAGTGAGCACCGGGCTGGGATTCTTCGACCATATGCTCGACCAGATTGCCCGACACAGCGGTTGCGACCTGGTAGTGAAAGTTGCAGGAGATTTGCATGTGGATGAACACCACACCCTCGAAGATACAGCCATTGCTTTGGGTGAAGCGTTCAACGATGCACTGGGCAATAAGATGGGGATTGAACGCTACGGCTTTGCATTGCCCATGGACGATTGCGCTGCCATGGTGCTGCTCGATTTTGGCGGACGGCCCGAACTGGTGTGGAAAGCAAAGTTCAAACGCGAAAAGGTTGGAGAGCTGCCCACCGAAATGTTTGAGCATTTCTTCAAATCATTTGCCGTTGGGGCACGGTGCAACCTCTACATCAAAGCCAAAGGCAAAAATGAACACCATAAGATCGAAGCCATTTTCAAAGCCCTGGCACGGGCCATACGTATGGCCATCAAACGTGAGCAAGGAGCCGACTTTTTGCCCAGCACCAAGGGGATGCTTTAAGATGTTTATTTGTTGAATCGTTTATTGCTGGGGGCCCCGCCCGAAGTCTTGATTTTTCTGGATTGAATTGTTGAATTGTTGAATTGATATTATGACCATAGCTATTATTAAGTACAATGCCGGCAACATCCGCTCGGTGAGCAATGCCCTCAACCGCCTGGGGGTTGAACACGCCATTACCGACAATCCTGATCAGATTGTGGCGGCCGATGGAGTGATATTCCCCGGAGTGGGAGAGGCTTCCACCACAATGGCCTATCTCAGCGAGAAAGGGCTCGATGTGCTTATCCGCCAGCTGAAACAGCCCGTACTGGGTATTTGCCTGGGCATGCAGCTCATGTGCAGCTGGTCGCAGGAGGGTGATACTCCCTGCCTTGGGATTTTCGATCTGCCCGTAAAGCGCTTCGATATCGGCCTGAAGATCCCTCACATGGGATGGAACAGCCTCCAGCAGGTGAAAGAACCTTTGTTTGCACCCCACATCGAAGGGCAGTTTGTATACTTTGTACACAGCTACTATGTGCCTGTGGCCAAAGAAACGGCAGCCCTGGCACACTACGGCATACCCTTCAGTGCTGCACTGCAGAAAGATAACTTCTTTGCTACACAGTTTCACCCCGAAAAGAGCGGCGATGCAGGAGAGAAGATTCTGAAAGGTTTTCTTGAAATCGTACAAACCTCAAAACCGAATCCATGATAATTATTCCCGCCATAGATCTGATGGACAACCAGTGCGTGCGCCTGGAACAAGGTGATTTTGAAAAACAAACCGTTTACAGCTCCGATCCGGTGCAGATGGCTCAGTATTTCGTGCGAATGGGCTTCACCCACCTGCATATGGTGGATCTGGATGGGGCACGCCAGAAAATGCCTGTACACCTGCCTGTACTGCGCAATGTTTCGGCAACTGCTCCCCTTTTTGTGGATTTCAGCGGAGGGATCCGCAGCCAGCAACAGGCCCGGGAGGCATTTAGTATGGGTGCATCTGCAATTACCCTGGGCAGTATGGCCGTCAATGACCCCGAAACCACACTGGCCATCCTTCGCGAATTCGGTGCCGAAAAGGTGATTCTGGGCGCAGATGTAAAAGGAGAAAATATTGCTACCGCTGGCTGGCTGGAAGAAAGCAACCGCGATATCTTTTCGTTCCTTGATTTCTGGCTTACCCAGGGGTTCTGCAAAGTGATGATCACCGATGTGGCCAAAGATGGCATGATGCAGGGCCCTTCCATGGAACTGTACCGCAAGGTACTGCAACGTTTCCCAACCATCCGGCTCATTGCCAGTGGAGGTATAGCAACCATTAAGGATATCGCAGACCTGCAAGAGATCGGGTGCTATGGTGCCATCACTGGTAAGGCTTTGTATGAAGGCAAAATCGGAATGGATGAGATTGCCATGTTTTTGAAAAAGTAAAAAATAATTATGCTGAACAACCGCATTAAACATGAGGAAAAGCAACATTCACGAAGGGGTTTGTTTATGGCTGACCCATTACGATCATACTTTGCCTTCATTGCGGTTTTAAACCCATCCTATGAACAACTTAGCAAAACGAATCATCCCTTGTCTTGATATTCGCGACGGACGAACGGTAAAAGGGATCAATTTTGTAGACATCCGTGATGCCGGAGATCCGGTGGAGCTGGCCCAGCGCTATTCGCAGCAGGGTGCCGATGAGCTGGTATTTCTGGATATAACGGCATCGCACGAGAAGCGCAAGCTGCTCAAGGCCCTGGTGGAGAAAGTAGCTGCCAGCATCAGCATCCCTTTTACTGTGGGGGGCGGTGTGTCGGAACTGCAGGATGCCGATGTGCTGCTGTCGGCCGGTGCGGATAAAATCTCTGTCAATTCCGCTGCCATTTTGCGTCCTCCTCTTATTGATGAACTGGCCAAACAATTCGGGAGCCAGTTTGTGGTGGTGGCCATCGATGCCCGCCTGGAGAACGGGCAGTGGCAGGTGTACCGCAACGGGGGGCGTATCCCCACCGGGCGCGAGTTGTTCGAATATGCCCGCGAGATGCAGCAACGGGGTGCCGGCGAGATCCTGTGGACTTCCATGAACCACGATGGCACCCAGAATGGTTTTGCCAACGAAACCCTGCGCGAGCTTGGGCAGCTGCTCAATATTCCCCTGATCGCTTCGGGCGGTGCCGGCACAAAGCAGCACTTTGCCGATGCCTTTACCTTAGGCCAGGCAGACGCAGCACTTGCCGCCAGCGTATTTCACTACGATACCATCCCCATTCCCACACTGAAGCGTTTTCTGCAAGAACAGGGGATCAAGGTGCGGAGTTGATTAACTTTAATAACATAAAAGTCTGGTGCCTGAGCTTGTGGAGACCGGTGCCTGAGCCTGTCGAAGGCACAGTATCATGATGAAACTGTTCGAATACCACCCGGTCGCTTCGACAGGCTCAGCGACCAACTCCTGGTGCCTGAGCCTGTCGAAGGCACAAGGTCAAAACCCATAACCCGTTGCCTGAGCTTGTCGAAGGCACAGTATTATGATGAAACTGTTTTGAATACTACCCGGTCGCTTCGACAGGCTCAGCGACCAAAATCCGGTGCCTGAGCCTGTCGAAGGCACATCAAGTCAAATGCCTACAATCAAAAAAAATGAAAGGATTTATGTATATTTTGGAATGCGGAGATGGAAGCTATTACACAGGAAGTACAAATGACTTGGATCTCAGACTGAAACAACATCAAATGGGTGAGGGATCAAATCATACAAAAAAGCGACTTCCAGTGAAACTGGTTTACTATGAAGAATTTCAAAGAATAGATGACGCTTTTTTAAGAGAAAAGCAGGTGCAGGGTTGGAATCGAAAGAAAAAAGAAGCCTTAATCAGAGGAAAACCCGAAGACTTGCCTAACCTTTCGAAAAGCGAAAATAAAACTGAGGGCCTTTGAATTCCGATGCCTGAACCTGTCGAGTTCCGGTGCCTGAGCCTGTGGAGACCGTTGCCTGAGCCTGTCGAAGGCACAGTTTTATGATGATACAGTTCGAATATTACCCAGTCGCTTCGACAGGCTCAGCGACCAACCCCTGGTGCCTGAGCCTGTCGAAGGCACAGTATCATGATGAAACTGTTTTGAATACTACCCGGTCGCTTCGACAGGCTCAGCGACCAACCCCTGGTGCCTGAGCCTGTCGAAGGCACAGTATCATGATGAAACTGTTCAAATACCACCCGGTCGCTTCGACAGGCTCAGCGACCAAAATCTGTGTTGGCCTTTTCAGCGATACATCTTAAAACAATAAAGAAGATCAAATATGAAAAATATCAATTTCACCAAACTCAATGGCCTGGTGCCTGCCATTATACAAGAGCCTGTGGGAGGCAAGGTACTCATGACCGGCTTCATGAATCAGGAAGCCTTTGACATTACGCAGCAAACCGGGAAGGTGACCTTCTTCAGCCGCAGCCGCAACACCCTTTGGACCAAAGGCGAAACCAGCGGCAACTTCCTGCTGGTGAAGGAGATTCTGGCCGATTGCGACCAGGATACTCTTCTGATCTATGCTGAACCTGCAGGTCCTGTATGCCACACAGGTACCCCTACCTGCTTCGATGGCGATCCGGGTCCGGGCCTGGCATTCCTTTCGCAGCTGGAAAAAGTGATACAAGGGCGCAAGGGGCAATCGGCAGATACCTCTTACACCGCTCGTCTGTTTGAGAAGGGGCTGCCACGCATTGCCCAGAAGGTGGGCGAAGAGGCAGTGGAGTGTGTTATCGAAGCCATGAAAGGCGACAAGGAGAAGTTTAAGGAAGAGGCAGCCGATCTACTCTACCACCTGATCGTTTTGCTGGCACAACAGGATTTACAACTGCAGGAAGTGATTGACGTATTGCGCGGGCGGCATAAATAGCTCCGGGGCTACCAGCCTATTCCCACACGACCTCCCACCACATACAGGAAACCCCTGAAGTTGTAGCTGAACACATCGCCCGTGTCGTGGATCAAAACAATATCCGATGGAATGGTCTGTTCCGACCATCGCAGACCCACCCCCATAAACAGGTCGATCAAGAGATGTCTGTTCAGGATGGTCTGGTAACCCAGTGTCCCTTTCAGGGTAAAGGAATGGGTTTGCCGGTCCCACACACGGGCGTTGTAATCGTAATAGGTAAGCCCGTTTTCCATGTATTCGTTCCAGCTGTCGCCCCGGTGTCTGAGTTGCAGGTAACGATAGCCAGCCCCTGCCGACAGGTAAAAGCCTTCGGGTTCGGGCTGGTCGAGCAAAAAGTGGCGCAAAAACACTTCCATCCCCATGCCTTTCATGCCATAGAGGTCGTAGTTTCCAAAATAGTTTCCTCTCTGACCCCGGTAGTATAGGGTAGGGGCAAGGGTAATCCATTGGTTCTGGCGGGGCAGGCGTTTGTCGATCTCGATTCGTACCCCATTGTCAAACAGGTGTTGGGGTACCCCCATGATAAGGGTGCGGTGCTTATGAGCAAGAGTATCCTGGCTGCCTTTGAGGGTTGCCGGGATCGACACCATTGTCATAGCTATGATAAATATAAATTTTTGCATTCGTTTCCGATTTAGGATTTTTAAAAAACGAGGTTACTGCATAAAGCTGTTTCCAGCTTTCGAAGCCATCATCAGCGCCTGTGTCCGGTTGCTATGCCCAGACGTATGCCCAGTAGCATGATAGATCCGCTGTATCCCGGGTCCCAGTAATTGTTGTTGAAGCGTTTCTCTCCATTGCCCGAAAATCTGAAATCGGCATGCCTTATTCCCAAGCCGGTATACAGATCGACGTGTGCTATGCCTGAGGTAAATGCCATCAGGCCTATGGTTACCTCTCCCCCCCAGCGGTTGATCATGGTTCGACCCTCGGAGCTTACCCCCAATTCGCGGTGGTTGTATTGCAGGTCGTGATAATGCCACACGAAACCATAGCTGATATAGTAGGGAGAGTGTCCGAAGGTTATACCCCCCGGGTAAAAGCGATGACTCAGGTGCAACCCTACCCCTCGGTGAGTTTTAAAGTTGGCGCCGGAGAACGCATCGGAGTTGGAGTTGTTGTCGCGCAGATAAACGATGGGTGAGATTACGACCCAGTTTTTTTTATCCACCTTACGGTCAAAATCGATCCGTAGTCCGTTTGCAGTAAGAAAAAACGGTTGTACCGAAACCAAGGATATGGCATTGTTTCTCTTCTCTGTTTCTTGCTGCTGGGCGCGTAGCGAGCTGAAACCGCACAGACTTATGAGCAGTAAAATATAAATTTTATTCATGGTTCAGGATTTGGGCAGGGTTAGTTTGCTGATGAGGGAAATACCATTGGAGTCGTAGCTGTATTGGTAGAGCCCATCCTCTGCTACCACGAAGAGATGCCCTCCAGAAGGGATCACATCGATGGCCCTGATGTCGAAGCTCTCCAGCAATCTTATCTGGGTTGGGGTCTCCAGAATGAATACTTTCAGCCTGTCGTCACAGATAAATAATTTGTCGCCATCGATACCCAGTCCGCGGGGCCATACCATATTGTATTCTGCAGCCAGGATAGGGGCTTTGGGGTTGCTGATGTCGAAAATAAGCAGCTCGTTACGTCCTCCCGTCATATTCTCTGCACTGCGCAGGGTTACATAAGCATAGTTGCCTTGTACCACTACAGGGTCGTAGCTCACAAAGTGAGGGGTGAAGCTCAGTTTGTTGGGTTTGGCCGGATCGGAAAGGCCGTAGATATGCATTCCGTTGCGCGCGCCAATAAACAGGTGTTCTTCGGTGGGAAAGATTGTTTCGATGCCAAAACCCAGGTATTGATGGCTCAGGTTGAGCAGGTTGGACGGGTTGGCAATGCTGAAGGTGAGCAAACTTTCGTGATCTACCGTGTAAAGGTAGTTGTCTTTGATGGTAAAGCGGGCCATGGAGCCGCCGGTACCTGTATCGCCCGTTGCGGCATCTTTGGAGCACGCCACTGCCAGCACCAAAAGGGCGGCCAGTGCCAGGTTTGTTGTTTTTGTCATATCCATACACTTTAAGGTTACTTTTTCCATCCTACAATTACGGTGTTGGCAGGGCGCTTGTGGCTTGAGTAGGCCCATGGGATGAAGTCCAGATCGGGTGGGGTAGGCTCGGGGAAGATACCGGCCAGCCGGTCCAGGATGTTGATCTGGGGGTAACCACTGATGTCGATAGATACCAGGTCTATGGAATTGTCAGCATACAGAACCTGCTCGCGAATGGCAAGGTCCATTACACCAGGTATGTGCAGAAATCCTGTGGAGTGAGGGTTGGCAGGATCCTGGTTGTCGATAACATGAATGCCACGAAACAGGTCAACAATAAAAATGTAGTTGCCGTAGATGTAAATTTTTCCGGGAAACCGGAAATCCTGGGGAGGTTGCATGAATACACTGGCCGGAAGATCCGATTTTTTCATCAACACCGGGGTGTAGGCTGTCAGGTCGCGTTCGTCGGGCTCTATGCTGATGCTGGTGAGTAATAGCACAGCTGCCGCAAACGCAAGTGTTCGCAGGGTTTTCATAAAGCAGGGTTTTGGTTGTTGAAAAAAGAACGTTGAGTTGCTGAAATGTAATATTGGTCGTATCAAAATTAATTTAGTTTTTGGATTGACCAAGGGAAAATGTAAAAAAAAGCCATAGCCCTCTCCTTTAGCAACTCACCATCGCTGAGCAGTTCACTGCATTCTCCCGGCCACCTGTGGAAGCAAGTGCCGGGAGGATATACAGTAGCTATTGGGAATAGACCAACGATCCGCGGGTGTCTTCTGGAGATCAGCTGGTTACTTGTACTCGTCCCAGCTTTTAATGCTCAGCTCATCGGCCTCCAGGCGGCAGAAGGCCTGAATAAATGCACTGGCCAGGCGGGCATTGGTGATGAGTGGGATGTTGAAATCAATGGCACTTCGCCGTATCTCATAGTCGTTGTAAAGTTCGTCCTGCGACAGGTTTTTGGGGATGTTGATTACCAAATCGATTTTGCGGCTTTTGAGGTACTCCAGGGTGTTGGGCTGTTGCTTTTCGTCGGGCCAGTGCAGCATGGTGCAGGGTACCTGGTTGTTCTCCAGAAACTGCTGGGTGCCGCGGGTGGCAAAAAGCTTGTAGCCACGCTCATGCAGCAGACGTGCCGGTGCAAGCAATTCGGTTTTGGAGCGTGCCGGCCCGGTAGAAAGCAGGATGTTTTGTTTGGGGATGGTATAGCCCACCGAAAGCATGGCCTTGAGGATGGCTTCGTAATAGTCTTCGCCCAGGCATCCCACCTCTCCGGTAGATGCCATCTCCACCCCCAGCACAGGGTCGGCTTTTTGCAGGCGCGAGAAGCTAAACTGCGAGGCCTTCACCCCCACATAATCCAGCTCAAAGAGCGACTTGGAGGGTTTCTCCACCTTTTGCCCCAGCATGGCGCGGGTGGCCAAGTCGATGAAATTGGTCTTGAGTACCTTGGAAACAAAGGGGAAGCTGCGCGAAGCCCGCAGGTTGCACTCAATTACCTTGATGTCGTTGTCCCTGGCCAGGAACTGAATGTTGAAGGGTCCGGTAATGTTGAGTTCTGCCGCAATCTTCCGTGCAATGCGTTTTACCCTCCTTATGGTTTCCACATACAACTTCTGTGGCGGAAACACAATGGTGGCATCGCCCGAATGCACCCCGGCAAACTCCACATGCTCCGATATGGCATACACCACAATCTCTCCGTTGCGGGCCACGGCATCGTATTCAATCTCCTTGGCATTTTCAATGAATTCGCTCACCACCACCGGGTATTGTTTGGAAACATTGGCTGCCAGCTCCAGGAAGTATTCCAGCTCGCGGGCGTTGGAAACCACGTTCATGGCGGCTCCTGACAGTACATAGGAAGGTCGGATGAGCACCGGATAGCCCACCGTTTCCACAAAGCGGTAGATGTCTTCCACGGTGGTAAGTTCTTGCCATGCGGGTTGGTCTACCCCCAGGCCGTCGAGCATAGAGGAGAATTTGTGGCGGTCTTCGGCCCTGTCGATACTCAGGGCAGAGGTGCCCAGTATGTTTACCCCGGCCTGGTGCAGGCGCATGGCCAGGTTGTTGGGGATCTGCCCGCCCATGGATACTACTACCCCATGGGGGTCTTCAAAGTCGATGATGTCCATTACCCGTTCGTAGGAGAGCTCGTCGAAGTAGAGGCGGTCGCAGATGTCGTAATCGGTGCTGACGGTTTCAGGGTTGTAGTTGATCATCACCGAGCGCAGCCCGTTTTTGCTGAGCGTTTGCAGGGCATTTACACTGCACCAGTCGAACTCCACGCTGCTGCCGATGCGGTAGGCACCAGAGCCCAGCACAATGCCCGACTGTTTGTCGCGTTCAGGCACCAAATCGTTTTCGGTACCGTGGTAGGTGAGGTAGAGGTAGTTGGTGCGGGCCGGGTATTCGGCAGCCAGGGTGTCAATCTGTTTCACTACGGGTAGTATGCCCAGCTCTTTGCGATGGTGGCGCACCTGCAGGCTGTATTGGGTAACATCGCTCTCCTTGTTCTTGAGCAGGTTTTTGGCAATCTGGAAATCGGAGAAGCCCAGCTGCTTGGCCTGGCGCAGCAGTGCCGGTGGCAGGTCCTCTATGCCTGCAAAAGCCGAGAGCCGGTTTTTCATATTGGTGATGTTGCGCAGCTTGTACAAAAACCAGCGGTCGATGCGGGTAAGTTCGTGTATCTGGTCGATGGTGAAGTTGTGTTGCAGGGCCATGGCAATTACAAAGATGCGGGTGTCGGTGGGGTTGCTCAGCTCACGGGCAATCTCTTCGCGATCGCTTATCTCCAGTTCCTTGTTTTCCACAAAGCCGTGCATGCCCTGCCCAATCATGCGCAGGCCCTTCTGCATGGCTTCTTCGAAGTTGCGCCCCACGGCCATCACCTCGCCCACACTCTTCATGCTGCTGCCAATCTGTTTGGATACCCCTTTGAATTTGCCCAGGTCCCAGCGCGGGATTTTGCACACCACATAGTCCAGGGCCGGCTCAAAGAAGGCTGGGGTGGTCTGGGTTACTGCATTTTTCAGTTCATGCAGGCCATAGCCTAGCCCCAGCTTGGCGGCCACAAAGGCCAGCGGATAGCCGGTTGCCTTTGATGCAAGGGCACTGGAGCGCGACAGGCGGGCATTTACTTCGATAACCCGGTAATCCTCCGAGTGGGGGTCGAGGGCATATTGCACGTTGCACTCGCCCACAATGCCGATATGACGAACAATTTTGATGGCAATTTCGCGCAGCTTGTGGTATTCGCTGTTGGTGAGGGTCTGGGAGGGAGCAATTACGATGCTTTCGCCAGTGTG
This sequence comes from Bacteroidales bacterium, assembly GCA_046291875.1. GTDB lineage: Bacteria > Bacteroidota > Bacteroidia > Bacteroidales > UBA7960 > SKVR01. Next base: position 391,553 of record JBKBSF010000001.1, read on the forward strand.
GATGCCCAAGGGGTCGAAGTTTTCCATGTTGCAAACGGTGATGCAGTTGTCGTAGCGGTCGCGCACCACCTCATACTCCACCTCTTTCCATCCTTTGAGCGATTTTTCCACCAGTATCTGAGAGGCATAGTTGAGGGCTTTGGAAGCCAGTTGATCCAGCTCCTCATCGTTGTTGCAGAAACCGCTGCCTTGTCCGCCCAGGGTATATCCTGCCCTGATGATTACGGGGTAGCCCAGGCGGTTGGCGGCTTTCATGGCATCGGCCACTGAGGTTACCGCTTCGCTTTTGATGGTAAGCACGTCAATTTCATCGAGCTTCTTCACGAACAGTTCGCGGTCTTCGGTGTTCATGATGGCCTCCACCGGAGTACCCAGCACTTCCACTTTGTACTTTTTAAGCACCCCGCTCTGGTGGAGTGCCACCCCGCAGTTGAGGGCGGTTTGCCCGCCAAAGGCCAGCAGTATGCCCTGGGGTTTCTCTTTGCGGATTACCTTTTCCACGAAAAAGGGAGTTACCGGCAGGTAGTAGATGGTGTCGGCAATGCCTTCGGAGGTTTGTACGGTAGCGATGTTGGGGTTTATCAGAACGGTGTGTATGCCTTCTTCCTTCAGGGCTTTCAGGGCCTGGGAACCGGAATAGTCAAATTCGCCGGCTTCGCCGATTTTTAAGGCTCCCGAGCCTATAACAAGTACTTTTTTTAACTTCATAGATTAGGTGTTTTTAACCGCAGATAAACTGAGGCGCAGAAATTTCTCACAGGTGGGCATCAGGTTATTTTGCGGGGATGTTGATTTTTTGACTGGTTTACGCAAAGCTTTCGCAAAGTGGATAAACGGAGAGAATTTGTTCCCATCCATTGAGGTCAGTGCTTTGTGGTTTTGTATTGCTCAATGCTTTTTACAAAATCATCAAATAGGAAATCGGTATCGGTGGGTCCGCTGGAGGCTTCCGGATGGAACTGGGTAGAAAAAAAGGGCTTTCCTTTATGCCGGATGCCCTCGTTGGTGTTGTCGTTGATATTGATGAACAGCTCTTCCCATTCCTGGCTAAGGCTGTCGGGCAGGGTGGCATAGCCATGGTTCTGTGAGGTGATGAAGCAGCGGTTGGTGCCTTTGAGCAGCACAGGCTGGTTGTGGCTGCGGTGGCCGTATTTCAGCTTGTAGGTGTCGCCACCGGCGGCCAGCGCAAGCAACTGGTTGCCCAGGCAGATGCCGAAGATGGGTTTATCCTGCTCAAGGGCTTTGGCAAGGTGGGCAATGGTGGGCACACACTGCTTGGGGTCGCCGGGTCCGTTGGAGATAAACAGCCCGTCGTAGTCGAGGGTGGTAAAGTCATAATCCCAGGGCACGCGTATAACGGTGGTGTCGCGTTGGAGCAGCTTGCGGATGATGTTGTACTTTACCCCGCAATCCACCAGCGCAATGTGGTGCTTGCCGTTGCCATAGTTTATTACCTCTCGGGTGCTTACTTCAGCCACCAGGTTGCGTTGGTTGGGGTCGGCAAATTGGATTTGCTGACCGGGAAATTCAATCTTACCGCTCATACTTCCTTTTTCGCGCAGTACCTTGGTCAGGGCGCGTGTATCTACCCCACCGATAGCGGGTACCTGGTTCTGTATAAGCCATTCGCTGAGGGTGGTCCAGGCATTCCAGTGGCTCGACTCAAAGGAGTATTCCGAAATGATGAGTCCTGAGATATGGATGTTTTCTGATTCATAGTATTTGAGCAGTTCCATCTCGCGGATCATGGGAGGTACACCGTAGTTGCCGATGAGGGGGTAAGTGAGCACCAGTATCTGACCACGGTAAGAGGGGTCGGTAAGGCTTTCGGGGTAGCCCGACATGGCGGTGTTGAACACTACTTCGCCGGCAATGGCCTTGCGGAAGCCAAAGGAGTATCCCTGATGGATGGAGCCATCGGCAAGGATGAGTTGGGCGTCAGCTGTCTGTTGGGGGATGGGGGCTGCGGGGGCAGCAGAAGGGTTTCCGGTCATTTGTTGGGGTTTTGTGGAGGCTGGCAGGCGCTCCGGTACATATTCCTTTTTTCTAACCGGAATACAAAATTACTGCTTTTAAACCTGGGTTTAAAAGTTTTTTCAAAAAAGTGAAAGGCCTTTTGCGTTTCCCGCGTTTAACGGGGCAAAAGGCCTTTCTGTTGCAAGCAGGAAAATCAGTATTCCTGCAGAAATATGTTCTCTATCGTCCCATGGAGTTCATCCTGTAGCGCACACCAAGGTTGAGCACAAAAGGGTTATCGTTGAAAATATTCACATCGCCATGAATGCGAAGAACCACGCCACTTTGCACAAATAGGTCCACATGTTTTAACTGATAGGTTACCGTTCCCATGGGTTCCAGGTAGAACCGGGAGAAGTTTGCGCCTTTTTTCAGATCTACCAGACTTCCGCATGCCTCCTGGACAATGAAATCGTGGAAATCGTTAAAGTGAGCATATACCAGGCGGCTGCCGAAAGATAACTTCAGCGGGCGCAGGTTGTAGTGCATGTTGTACTGCAAACTGGTGCGCAAAAAGCTGGTTCTGATATACTGATGATGGTTTTGTTCTGCAAACAAGGGCTTGTAGTTGTTATGGTAATCGAACTGCCCATACCCCAAACTGCCCAGTATTTCGCTGGAAATGTTCGAATGGGATTTAAAATACCAAACTCCACCCAATTCGGAGAAAAAGTTGGATGCCGACATTCGTTGATCTATACTTCGGTTCTGGTAGCCGGCAAATACTGCAAATTCTTCAGTAATGGCATATCCGGCATTTACGCAAATATCGTTGGAGCCCAGGGAGGCCTCAGCCACAAGGTCGCCAGCAGCTTCAAAGCCCGGCATAAACAATGTATTGGCCTGGTAAACGGGTACGCAAGACGAAAAACTCATCCCCGCCAGAAGAAAAACAATGGCTACCCTTACTTTTGAGTTCTTGTAATTGACTTTCATAGTTTTTGTGTGTTTGGTTGGTTATGGTTCAGTAAAACTACGTACGTTTTTTGGGGTAGCGTATAGGTAATTTAGCTCGTTTTGTGTAGGTTTTATCACTTGTTTAACAAGCCAGGCCCCTGCTTATCCTCTGTGTTTAAGAAGGATGCAGGGGCCTGCATGCAGGATATGTGCAGCGGTATTAGCTTTTATCAGTGCTAAGTTGCAGAATCAACGGTTTAGGTGATTCATCCGGTAACGTATGCCAAAATTCATTGTAAAGACATCATGGCTAAAAATACTGGTATCGCCGTGCAAAAGGAAAACGAATCCACTTTGCGCAAAAACACTGATCTGTTTAACGTTTAGGGTGAGGGTTCCCATGGGCTCCAGGTAGGTGCGGGTAAAATTGCTGGCTGTAATATACGATAGGGTAGAGCTGTCATACTCCCGCATTGTGGAATCTTCAAAGTCGTTGAAATGGGCATATACAAACCGGCTGCCCAGTGAAAACGTCAGAGGATTAACGTGAAAATGAAGGTTGTACTGGAGGGTGGAGCGCAGGTAATCTGTATTGATAAACTGTTCTCTGTAACTATCGGAAAACAGGGGGCTGTATCTTCTGTAATAGCTGAACTGCCCGTAGCCAAAGCTCCCCAGGATCTCGCTCGAAATGGATTGGCTCTGGCCGGAAAACCATCCCAGGCCCAATTCAAAGAAATGGTTGCCGGAAGTGCCATCATCAAGGCTGCGGTTTTGATAACCTGCAAAGAGGGCCAGATTCTGGCTCGCTGCATAGCCCGCATTAACGCTTAGATCGCCGGTGCCCAATGAGGCTTCTGCAACAAAATCGCCTTTTTCCTCAAAGGCCGGCATAAAAAGAGTGTTGGTGCGGTAAACCGGTACACAGGATGAAAGCGCAAAGGCCAGCATCAGGACAGTAAACAAAAACTGCCTCCAGGTTTGCATGATTTTTCTTTTGTGCATCATAATGGTTTTGGTTTTAAAGGTTGGGCCAAAGTATTCAAAATTTTTGATATGAAACATCTCTGTCTGGCAAAATCGATGTTGTTTGAAATTGTAAATGCATGTAAATGAGGTTTCAGCGTATCTGAAACGTGAATTTCCCTGGGTTGTACTTACCAACCGCATTCAAATGTTTCTATCTTTATCCTACCAAAAACCAAAGCTATGTTTCAATCTGTAAATCCGGCCACTGGTGCCAGGGTATCTGATTATTCGGCCCACAACGAAATGCAAACCCGCGATATTATAAGCCAGGTGCACCTCGCCTGGATGCAATGGAAGGATGTTCCTTTTTCGCAACGTGCTGTCCTTATGGAGCGGACAGCAGAGGTTTTGCTTGATGGAAAGGAGGAGTATGCCAGGCTGATGGTGCTGGAGATGGGTAAGCCCATCCAGCAGGCCCGCGCCGAGGTGGAGAAGTGCGCTTCGGTGTGTCGCTACTATGCATCCCATGCAGATAGATTTCTTGCACCCGAACCCATTGCCACTGAAAACACGGAGAGCTTTATCGCTTACAACCCACTGGGAGTGGTGCTGGCGGTGATGCCGTGGAATTTTCCCTTCTGGCAGGTGTTTCGATTTGCCGCTCCTGCCCTGATGGGGGGTAATGCGGGTTTGCTCAAGCATGCCTCCAATGTAATGGGCTGTGCCATGGCCATTGAAGAGGTATTTCGCAAGGCCGGTTTTCCTGAAAACGTATTCCGCACCTTGCGTATAGCAGGACGCGATGTAGCTGCTGTGATTGAAAATCCGCTGGTGAAGGCCGTTACACTCACCGGAAGCGTTGGAGCAGGTGTTGCCGTTGCAAGCAAAGCGGGCGGGCAGCTCAAGAAGACGGTGCTTGAGCTGGGAGGTAGCGACCCTTACCTGGTTCTGGAAGATGCCGACCTGGAGCTGGCAGCCACAGCCTGCGTTGCAAGCCGGATGATCAATGGAGGGCAGAGTTGTGTAGCAGCCAAAAGATTTATCGTGGTGGATGCAGTATACGATCAGTTTGAAGCGATCTTCCTGGAAAAGATGAGGCAAAAAAAGATGGGCGATCCCTTTGATGAGCACTCTGACCTGGGGCCACAGGCACAAGTAAACCTGAGAGATGAGTTGCATCAGCAGGTGCTGGACAGTATCAGCCTGGGGGCACGATGCCTGCTGGGGGGATACATTCCGGACCAACCCGGAGCGTGGTATCCTCCTACGGTGCTGGCAGAGGTAAAGCCGGGCATGCCTGCCTGGCAGGAAGAGCTCTTCGGTCCGGTGGCTGCACTGATCCGTGCCGGCAACGAAACGGAGGCCATCCGTATTGCCAACGATAGCATATTTGGGTTAGGGGCTGCCGTTTTTACCCGCAATCCTGATCGGGGACGCTACATCGCTCAGCATTTGCTCAACGCTGGTTCCTGCTTCGTAAACGACTTCGTGAAATCCGACCCAAGACTACCCTTTGGAGGTATAGGGCACAGCGGATATGGGCGAGAGCTCTCCTATCTGGGGATCAGAGAATTTATGAATGTAAAAACTGTGGTGGTGAAATAACATTTCAGTCAAACACCCTGCTTTCAATGATGCCATTGATGCGCTGAAGTGCCTGGTCAATCTCCCGTTCAGGAGTAATGAAATTGTGTTCGCCCCAGAATTCAGGGTCGTACGAAAAGTCCTGATCGGCAAAGATGGTTTGGGTTCGGAAGGTATCGCGCCGGCGAAAACGACTGACATTTTCGGTTTGCACCTGTACTACGGCCCTTTCAAAAAATACTTTGTATTCGCTCCACTGCAGTCGGTTGCGACGGCGCGCGCGCAGTTGTATCTCTCCGCGAACATGGCTTACATGATACCGGTCCTGCCAGGGCTGATACTGCACAAAATAGGATGCACTCAGTATCTGGGTAACGTGGGTTGGGCTCTGGCGCGGGATAAAACGACTCTGGATACGTCGAATATTGCGACGGTTGATTTCAAACTCTACCTTCAATATGGCCAGAGTGGTTTTATCCACAAAAATACTCCCTTTGTGCAAAGGTTCACGAATGTGTTCTTTTTGTTCAAAATCAATCACATAGGCCAGTCCATTATCGGTAATGACCAACCCAGCCGGTTTGAAATTGTAATCGTTAAGAAATTCCGGATCCATAAAGTCGGGAGCATTGCGGATCAGGTCAAGATCTATGGCACTTTGCAACCCCGCTTTGAGCTTAAAGATCAGGGTATCCTGGCGGTCTTCGCTGGCAATATTTCGCGATTTGTATAACATGGCCTGGCTGTTCTGGCGGCTGTCCCAGGGGGGAGCGTATTCGCGGAGTAATGCCTCAGAATAGTTAAGCAATTGGTCTTCCTGTAGAATTCCTTCGCGATAGAAACTCAGGTAGTTGACCGCCAAAACCGGGTAGTTTTGCGATCTGGCGGCCAGAGCCCTGAGCAATACCTCCCGGGGGTCGAAATAGGTGATTACGATTTCCTGCAGTGAAATATAGATCATCTCGAGGCCTACATCCGAAAAACCTTCCTTGAGCAGTTGAACGGGCAGCCAACGTGTAGAGTATCCCAGATGGCTGAATGCCAGAGTGTCGTGGGCATATTCCACAGGGATCCGCATCCGGAATATACCATCGGCATTGGCAGGTACTCCAATGGGTTTTCCGGCTATGCTGATGGATGACCAGGGAAGGGGAGTGCCGGTTTGCATATCCAGCACACGACCCTGTAGAGTAATGAATGGATCTGGCGCCGGCACAGGCAGGCTTTGCAAAGCTTCGGGTATTACCACCTCCGGGGCCCGGTAGATCAGGATATGGCGGTCGATGATTCTGAAGCCTAACCTGGGGTCGTTGAGCAGTTCTTCCAGGAAACTGCGGAGGTCTTGCCGGGTATTGCCAATACGGATCACCTGATCGCTGTCTACCAGTTCACTGTCGTAAATGAAGAAGTAGCCGGTCTGGCGGCTTACCTGGTTGAAAATGTTGTACAGGGTGTTGGTTTGCCGCGAAAGCCGGATTTCAACCTGCGGGAAATCCTGCGCACGGGTCTGTTGCCATGGGCTTAACAACAACGCACCCGCTGCAAACATTACAATGTATGCAAAGAAGACAAAAGGGGTGGTATGTCGTGGGCCGGCAATCAATGCGAACTGAAAATATAGGAAGTGTCAGACAGCTTCTCATACCGGATATCCAGTGAGAGAGCAATAAGTTGTGCCATGGTATCGGGCGAATGGTTGAAGAAGGTAACAGTAAGTCTGCGTTGCTCAAGATCCGGATTGTCCAGAATAAAGGAAGTGTTATGGTTTAGGTTGAGCACATGCAGGATAACTGCAAGCTTTTCATCTTTAAAATGCATGTGATTTCTCCGCCAAGTTGTATTGTATTGCCCCTGGAAGGGGGATTTGGAAAAAGAGTTTTCATGCAGAATAAGCAGCTCTCCTGCTTCTGCGATCATGCTTTTACGCATCCCCTCGCGAGCACTTACCTTAACCCTTCCGGTTTCTACAAAAAGTTCAAGGGCTCCCTGTGCCGTAGTCTTCAGGTTGAAGGATGTTCCCAGTACTTCAATACGTGCCTGCTGTGTCTGGATGACAAAAGGCTGCTGAGGGTTATGAGCCACATCAAAGAAAGCTTCGCCCTCCAGGTTTACCTGGCGGGAACCGGGTTCGAATACAGGAGGGTAGGATACCAGGGTGCTGTTGCCCAGGTAGATCACTGTTCCGTCTTCCAGTGTATGCACAAGGGTTACATTATCGTCGTAAGTTTGAATGCTGTAGAGTTCTCCGTGGGTTTGGCGGTCAAGCCAGTTCATGTAGATCCAGGTAGCCAGAGCAACTAGTAACAACCATCCGGCAGCCCATTTGAGGTATTGTGGCAGGGTACGGGTTGCGGCATGTTGCGGTTGGGGGGCTGTTTCGAGCCGTGTGCTGAGTTTTTCCCAGGCATGATCGGTGTCGGGCAGCATCGGGCTTAGCTCAATGGCATGCCAATGTCCGGCAATTTCCTCAAAAGCCTGTTTCTTGTCCGGGTTGCGTCCCATGAAATCCCGGAAAGAACTCGCTTCGGCGAAATTCATTTCGCCTGCCAGGTAGCGGGCAATGAGCTGGTGATCTTCGGGGGTTAAAAAGTCTTTTTCCATGATCAGATGCGGTTATGCAAAAAACAGAATCAATTCTGCAAATGGTGTTTGTGTTGTTTGAATTGGTTGCGAAAAACAGCTAAAGCTTTTCCCATATTGGCTTCAACGGTTTTTACAGAGATAGAGAGTATGCTGGCAATTTCATGGTACTTCAGTCCTTCAAACCGGCTCATTTTGAAGATGGTCCGGGTTCTTTCAGGTAAAGTTTCCAGGATATGCTCCACCACTTCCATGAGCTGCTTCTCCTGCATACGCTCCAGGATCCCCTCAGACGTTGACTGGGGCTGGACCGGTTGCGAGGCAGCATACTTTTCTCTTACAGCCTGCTGTCGCAAATGCTTCAGACTGTTATTGTAAGCTGCTTTGTAGAGATACGATTTCAAAGAAGTGCTGATGCGGGTGTTTTGCTGATCTTGCCAGAGGCGAAAAAACAGATCCTGCACAATCTCTTCTGCGGTGTCCATATCTTTTACAATTCCAAAACAAAACCTACACAAGGGCTGGTAATAAAGCCTGAATATCTCTTCGAAGGCTTTCCTGCTCAGGGGTTTGTTTGATGGATTGATATTGAACAGCTTCATCAGCATTGTATTTTGTAACTCATTGGCCAAGATGCCTTTACCTCCCATTTGAGATAACCTGCAAGGGTTCTTGCGATTGCATTTGCGGGCTGAAGTACTCTTGCAGGGTGCATTTTTTTCCCTTGCGGCCAGGCCCCGGCACCATTCAGATGCCGGGGCCTTTGGTAAACATGCCGGGAATGGGTTGCAGGGTGTAAAGATAACAGTAATGTTTATTCCCGGCCCACGGCCTGTGTGATAAATGGTTTTGCCCGGTAGTGGGGTTTCCCCCTGCAGCTGCGCAATGTTTTGGCAAACCATGCGCACGGGTAAGCTGCTTTTTTATTCTTGCTGGTTCATACTCTGCTCTCTTTCAAAAACTCTGTTGAGCTTGCGAATGGCCGACTCGATGGTTTGATCGGGTTCAATGTAGTTGTAATCGCCCCAGAAATCATCTTCGAAATACACAGGCACCATATCTGCAAATATAGAGCGGGGGTTGAAAGCTTCACGCAGGGGGAAGGGCTGGATATCGCCGGTCACACGTTCGGTAACGGCCATCTCGAGCATCACCGTATAGCCTGTGCGGAAAAGCCTTCTTCTCCAGTCGGCAAAGAACTCCAGCTCGCTGCGGATGTAGTTGAGGTGGTATTTACCATCAATTTCCTGGTAGGTTACCAGATAGCGTGTGTTGGTGGGTGTAAAGCGCAGGCGGGCAGGTTTGCGCAATACAAAGCTTTGGGTGGCCTTGGTGCGATCCGAAAGGTCGAGGCTGAACTCAGCCATGGTAATGGCCAGGTTCTCTGCTTCCAGGTAAAGTTTGCCTTCAAAGAGGGCAAAGGGGAGAATAAGCCGGGGTTTAAAGCCAATCACGTAGTTGGTTCGGTCTTCAATCATTACGATATCCAGGAACTCATAGTCATAAAAGTCTATGGTTTGGGGGGAGATCAGCAGATCTGCATTGCGCACTACGTCGAGCATAATTGAGACCTGAGGTCCTCCCTGGAGTTTGAGCAACAGAGTATCTGCCTTTTTTACATTTGCACTTTTGCGCCCCTGAACGATCTTTACCCGATCCTGGCTAACCATGGCATCTATGGGCGACTGATACATATTGATAATGGCCTCAGAGATGGAGATGTAGTCGCGGCGCTGACGGATGGTTTCTCTGTAGAAACCGGTAAGCATGTAGGGGGTGGTAGCATAGTTTTCGGGTCTTTTTTCCAGGGCCCTGTATATCAGCTCACGTGGGTTTTGCGGGCGAACCAGCACTTCCTGAAGGGTAATGGAATGAGGCTCAATCAGAAATTCGTGCTGGCCTGAGCTCCTTCCTTCGATGCTGAAAGAGGCTACCCGGTAGCCCAGGTGCGAAATGCCGATAGAGGTTGCATTGAGCGACTTCTGAATCTTGAGGGTGAAATCGCCGTCGATGTTGGCTACCGTTCCGATGTGGGTGTTGGGCACATAAACATTGGCAAAAGAAACCGGACGTTTGGTACGGGCATCCTTTACGGTTCCTGTTATGGTAATAAAGGTGGGATCATCGGTTTGGGCCAGGGTTGCAGGCACAAGTGTGGTGAAAAAAAGTACTGCAACCAGCAGAAAAGGATAAAATCTGGTTTTCATAGCTGTGTATTTTTTAAGGTTGATGAGTAGGTTTCTTTTTTTATTGATACCGGAACTGAAATCTGCCGGTTTTCTTCTTTACTGCTATGATCCTTAACCAGGGGTTATACCCTATGTGATGAGATAAAAATTTCAAAAAAAAGATTGACTGTAAAAGCCAAAAGCCCTTGCTAAAGGGCTTTTGGGGTCAAAAAAAAGTTTGAAAATTATCGCCTTCCCTACAATGGTGCAATTGGAGGGGGCCATCTGTGAGTTGCAGGTTCAGGTGGCAGTAAGGTAGGGGAGAGATCAGTTGCGAACGGCCACAAAACGCGCCAGGGGTGCCATTCGGGCCTTGTTCAGGCTGAGGGTATCGCCACCAATGGTATAATTGTCGGCTTTGTCCAATACTTCAAACAGCAGTTGTTCTACCTCCATATCCTGGCAGCCCATTTTGGTTGCAAATATTTCTGAGAAGCTGATCCTTCCGGGTGCCTCCATTTGAAAGGTGCCACCCATGCGGTTGCAGCCTCCGCTGCCATATACCCTGTTTCCAAGCACCTTAAAAACCAGGTAGGCCTCAGAATTCATTGTGCCGGGGTTTTCAATGCGCCTGCCGTTAATTTCAAAGAGTTTCCAGTGTTTCTCCATGATCTCGCTGTTTTCCTTTTCAAGAATATAAGCAGCGGCCATCTCACTTTCAATGGAAACGCCCGACATGTCGCGTTGTATCAACCTGTTCTCTCCAACGGCAAATATCACTGGCATGGACCTGGTATTGGCGGGCTCCAGGGTAATGCTGTTGTTATCGTCGTTCCAGCGGAAGCGCCCCTCAACTTCAAAAACTTCTGTAGATTTGCCAAGGTAGGTGGTTTCCATTCTGAACGTTTCGTTACCTAAAAGCCGAATCATGGTGTGAATGCCTTCGCAATCGGCACAAGGTAAAACTCCGGTGTAAACCCCTTGCCAGTCGAGGGAATTCCTGCTGGTGTGATAGTCTGGCGGTATGTTTTGTGCGGTTTGTGAAGTGTTGCGGCACGAGCTAAACAAAGCGGAAATCAAGAGAATGAAAAGAAATAAACTCCGGGTTTTCATGAGAAAATAATTTGTTTTAAATGGGACACATTGAACTCCATGTTTGCTATTTTTAAAAGTTTTTGTGTTAATTCGCAAACATGTTCGTTTCATAAAAGGGATTTTTATAAGATTAATCAGGCTGTTTTGCAAAGGTAATGCCATGGATACAGAAAAGGAGTATAATGTGCAAAAATATCAATAATTCAATCCGATCTTTTCTCTTACCCCATCCAGTATTTCCATGATCTGCCTGCTTCGCAGGAAACTCATGACTTCGCTTTGGGTTTTGCCCTCTCTGATGAGATTATTGAAATGGGCTATTTCGTAATTGTAGCCGTGGGCAGAACCTGCAAATGTGAAATGCTCCACCTCTCCATTGGTGTGGTCGATGGTAAATCCGGAGGGTGCATGAAAAGGGGCGTGGATGATCATCTTGCCCTTGCTGCCCTGGATGGTGGCTTGTATGGGTATGTTTTCAAGGAAGGTGGAATAGAGCCGGGCCGATACACCATCCGGATACTGCAGGGTCATCTGGCAGGAAGAGTCTACTCCATTTTCGAAAAAAGTAGCGCTGGACTGGATTTTTTCGGGCATCCCCAGAAAGGCATGTGCTGCAAAAATGGGGTAAATGCCGATATCCAGCAAACTGCCCCCTCCCATGTTCCGGGCAAACACCCTGGATTGGGGGTCGAAATCGGGTTGAAACCCAAAGGCGGCTTCCAGGCCCAGAACCTCCCCGATGGCTCCCTCCCTGATAAGCTTTACTGCCGCCTGGAAGTGGGGCAGGAAGGCGGTCCACAGCGCTTCCATAAGCAAAATTCCTTGCGACTGTGCGGTGGCAATCATGGAATTGACCTGCCCGGTGTTCATGGCAAAAGGTTTTTCGCACAGTACCGCTTTTCGATGCTCCAGGCACATAAGGGTATGTTCATAGTGCAGTGCGTGCGGAGTGGCCACATACACGGCGTCAATGTCGGGGTCCTCCAGCATCGACAGGTAGCTGCCAAAGGCTCTGGGCGCATGGTAGGTCGAAGCAAACGCCTGGGCTTTGGCCAGATCGCGCGAGGCTACCGCCCAAAGCTCCGATTGGGGCACCTGCAGAAGATCTGAGGCGAATTTGTGGGCAATCCTTCCGGGGCCCAGGATGGCCCAGCGGATGGTTCTGTTGGTGGTGGGTGTTTCCATGTAAAAGTTGTTGGCTGCAAAAAGTGTTTGCTGGATCATAACCCAGGCCTGAGGATTTGTGAAAAAAGACTGCCTCAAGGGTGCACTTGCAGGGTCGTTTCGACAAGCTCAACGACCAGGAAATGCTTCTGAGGCAGCCTTTCAATAAGTATTACCGTTCCTTCATCGTTGAAGGGGATTGATTATTGCAGATCGAATCGATCCAGATTCATCACTTTGGTCCAGGCGGCCACAAAATCCTTCACGAATTTTTCTTTGTTGTCGTCCTGGGCATAAAGCTCTGCATAAGCTCTGAGAACAGAGTTGGAACCAAACACCAGATCTACCCTTGTGGCAGTCCACTTCACCTGGTTGGTCTTCCTGTCTACCACATGGTACAGGTTTTCCGAAACAGGTTTCCAGTTGTATCGCATATCGGTGAGGTTTACAAAGAAATCGTTGGTCAGAACGCCCACTTTGTCGGTAAATACGCCATGATTGGTTCCGGCATGATTGGTTCCCAGCACACGCATACCTCCCACCAGAACGGTCATTTCCGGAGCGGTCAGGCCCATGAGCTGTGTTCTATCGAGCAGCATCTCTTCGGGTTTTACCGCATAGTTGTCTTTTATCCAGTTCCTGTATCCATCATGCAAAGGTTCAAGCACGCAGAATGATTCGCTGTCGGTCATTTCAGCGGTGGCGTCTCCTCTGCCCGGGCTGAAGGGTACTTTAACATCCACTCCGGCTTGCCTGGCTGCATTTTCCACGGCAGCGGTGCCTCCCAGCACGATCAGATCGGCAATGGTTACTTTCTTCTGAAGGCCTTTCTGGATTTCTTCCAGTTTTGCCAGTACTTTTTTCAGTCTCTCGGGCTCGTTGCCAGCCCAGTCTTTCTGGGGGGCAAGACGAATACGGGCACCGTTGGCACCGCCTCTGAAGTCGGAGCCTCTGAAGGTCCGTGCACTGTCCCAGGCAGTAGTGATCAGTTCGCTGTGCGACAAACCACTGTTCAGTAACTTTGTCTTCAGGTCTTCGATTTCTGCCTCCGACAGGGTGTAGTCGACAGCCGGAATAGGATCCTGCCATACGAGGTCTTCCTGGGGAACGTCCGGACCCAGGTACCGACTTTTGGGGCCCAGATCGCGGTGGGTAAGCTTAAACCAGGCACGGGCAAAAGCATCTTCGAAAGCGGCTGTATCCTTGAAAAAGCGCTCAGATATTTTGCGGTACTCCGGATCCATCTTCAGGGCCATATCGGCATCGGTCATCATCGGATTGCGACGTACCCCGGGGATGTGTGCATCAAGGGGTTTGTCTTCCTCTTTGATGGCAACGGGCTCCCACTGCCAGGCTTCGGCAGGACTTTTTACGGATTTCCATTCGTGATTGAGCAACAAATGGAAGTAAGTATGGTTCCAACGGTCGGGTTTGCTGCTCCATGCACCTTCCAGTCCACTGGTAACTGTATCTTCCGAATGGCCCTTGCCTTTGGGATTTTTCCAGCCAAAGCCCTGTTCTTCCAGGTCTGCAGCCTCGGGGTTTGGCCCCAGGATGGATGCATCGCCATGTCCGTGAGCTTTACCTACGGTGTGGCCACCGGCGGTCAAAGCAACGGTTTCTTCATCGTTCATGGCCATCCTTTTGAAGGTAACCCGCATGGCTTGTGCCGTTTTTAACGGGTCTGGTTTGCCATCAACCCCTTCAGGATTTACATAAATCAATCCCATCTGAACGGCAGCCAATGGATTTTCAAGTGAGTCTTCATCCGATTTATCGGAGTAGCGGTCTTTGCCCAGCCATTCTTTTTCAGCCCCCCAGTAAATGTCTTTTTCAGGGTGCCAGATATCTTCGCGTCCACCTGCAAAGCCAAAGGTTTTGAAGCCCATGGATTCATAGGCCATGTTTCCAGCCAGGATGAACAGATCGGCCCAGGAAAGCTTGTTGCCATATTTTTTCTTGATAGGCCACAACAGCCTGCGTGCCTTGTCGAGGTTTACATTGTCGGGCCAGCTGTTGAGCGGTGCGAAACGCTGGTTGCCTGTATTGCTGCCTCCTCGGCCATCGGCAACGCGGTAAGTGCCGGCACTGTGCCAGGCCATGCGGATCATTAAACCGCCATAGTGCCCCCAGTCGGCAGGCCACCAGTCCTGGCTGTCGGTCATCAGTTGTTTCAGATCGTTTTTCACTGCTTCCAGGTCGAGTTTTTTAAACTCTTCGCGGTAATTGAAACCCAGACCGTAAGGATTGGATTTGGTATCGTGCTGATGCAGGATATCCAGATTCAATGCATTGGGCCACCAGTCCTGGTTTCCGGGTCCGCTCATTACGGCAGGGCGCTTCCCTACAGCACCGGTTACCGGGCATTTGCTCATTTTGTTAGCGTCGTTTTCCATATTTACTCTCTATTTGAATGTTGATGAAGTATGGGTTTGTAATGTAAGAAGGTTCTGTTAAAATCAAATACGTGATCCGGCACAACCAGAAGAGGGTTTAACACGTTTTCATCCCCGCTCATCTGGGTATGGTTTGCCCGTAATGACTTTATTTTAAAAATTTGCCAATGATCTGTAGCTTAACATCCTGTATCTGAAAATCAGGTATTTGTTTTTGGGCAAAATAGTTTTCGATGAGGTGGTTAAGGTTTTCGTCGGAAAAGTCTTCAATACGATCGGTTTCGGAGCAATACAGGTGGTGGTGTTTTTCCAGGATGGCATCATAGCGCATAATGTCCTTATCGGTCTTAACCCGCTTTATGAGACCATTTGCGGTGAGCGATTCCAATACTTTGTATACTGTAGCTGTGGCTATGTTGGGATGGTTTTGCCGGATGTGGGCAATGATCTGTTCTGCTGTGGGGTGGTTATTAAGCTTTATTACAGCTTCCAGAACAGCAATCCGCTGGGGGGTAACTTTCAAGCCACTGGCCATGAGTTTATTGCGGATCTCCTGAGGGTTCATGTGGATATGGTTTTGCAAACGAGAATTATTCTCGTTTAAGAATAAACAAATATAAGAAAGTGGAGGGCTGAAGTCAAGTAAAGGGATGTCTTTTTTAAGTTTTTATGAGAAATAAGTGCGAGGCGGAAATACACCCCAGGGAGAAAAGTTTTTTGGGTATGATTGTAATGAGCCATCCGGAAGTTTCAGGATTGTCAGATCAGGGTTCCGGTGGGTGTTCCTTTTGTTGTATTTTTGAGCCATCATAGCTACACTTATCTTTTTACCGGATCAACATGCAGGTACCTCGCAAACTCTCATCACGAAAGCATCAACCCCATGGGCTGAGTATTCTTTACGAGGATCAGGATATCATTGTGGTAGACAAAGCGGCTGGTTTGCTGACCATTGGTACCGATAAGGATAAGGAAAACACCGCACATTTTCACCTGAATACTTACGTAAAACGAGGAAATATGCGTTCGCGCAACCGGGTTTTTGTGGTTCACCGCCTGGATCGCGACACTTCCGGGGTTTTGGTTTTTGCCAAAAGTGAGCAGGCGAAGCATTTTTTGCAAAACAACTGGCACGATTTTCACAAAAGATACTACGCCTGGGTGGAGGGGCATCTGGCCCAAAGAGAGGGAGAAATAGAATCCTGGCTTTTCGAAAACGACTCCTTCCGGGTTTATTCTGTGCGTGATACGCAAAAGGGGAGGTACTCGCATACGGCCTATAAAGTAATTCGTGAAACCGGCAATTACAGCCTTGTGGATATTGTATTGTATACAGGCAGAAAACACCAGATCCGTGTGCATATGTCGGAAATGGGGCATCCGGTGGTAGGAGATAAGATCTATGGAAAACTCTCAAAAGGCATTTCGCGTCTGGCATTGCACGCTTATTCGCTTACAATTGTTCATCCCCACACACACAAGGAGATGTGTTTTGAAACAAGCTTACCCGCCTTTTTTAAAAGTTTTACCAGGGAATAACCTGGTTGATTCTTTAGTTTCGCTGAGCTCTACTGCAGGTGCGGTATCAGTTGGTCGTATTCCTGCACACCTTTACGGGGGTACTTGCATGAATATTTTTGACTGATTGGAGCTTCGGTTCTTTTTTTTTGAGCTGAAGTGCTCATGGAAGATTTATCGGTTTTAGCCACTACAGCCTTTCTGCGGATAGTTTTGGGGCTGCCGTATGACAAAATTATTTTACAAAAATCGATTGTGAGGAGTTGCCAAACAGATTTTTTTCCACTAATGTCCGATAAAAACAGAAAATGCATTTTCGTTGTTCTTTAATGATTGTTTTACAAGTGTTTACGGTCATGT
>JBKBSF010000019.1:0-86924 GCA_046291875.1 Bacteroidales bacterium
AGGTTGCATACGTGTTACGCACCCGTGCGCCACTCGCCACCCAGTATTGCTACCTGTGCTGCCGTTCGACTTGCATGTATTAAGCCTGCCGCTAGCGTTCATCCTGAGCCAGGATCAAACTCTCCGTTGTTTAGAAAATTTAATACTGTTAATCTTGTCCAGATTTACCTGACCCATTCATTTGTTGTGTTCTCGACATTTACTCGTAAAGTAACTGCCGGGTACTCGCTTGCTTGTTTGTCTTTATCAATCTTGTCAAAGAACTTGTGTCCTTATGTATTTTTTCCGCATCCGATGATGGGGTATCTTTTCATTTGGGACTGCAAAGGTAAAAACTATTTTGTTGCGAACAAGAAAAAAAATCATCTTTTTTCAAGTTTTTGTGCACCATTTTAAAGATCGTTTTTTCCGTTGCGGGTTGCAAAAGTAATCAAAATTTCATTTTTCAAACCAAAAAAATAGCGAAAATGAAAAATAAATCAACATCGAAAATCATATGCCTGAAAATAAGAAGCTTACATCATTGCTTTTTCTTCCAAAGTACACAGACAACAGGCATCTCCCTGAAGACATAGGGAGATGATAGCCGGCAACCCAAGCAGTACAGGCTCTGTTAATATAATACTATCGGATAAAATTGATACAGGTTACACTACCCTTTATAGCACCCAAACTGGCAACGAAAAGAAAGACGCAAGCTCCAATTGCAATAGCACCAACGCCAGGTTCAGTTAAACGGAATCTATAATATAACGAAAAGTTCCCGTAATTCCAAAAAAAATTTAGGTATCTAACTTCCGAAATAGAATTTTGTGTTAATTTTGGAGACATATATTAATAGGAAATGAGGCTGCATCAGCACTGCTCCCTTGCAGGCATCTCCCACCAATTAAGCTAAAGCGTTCTTTGCATACCCAAATGATTTATTAATCTATCAAATAAAAAGCGAAAGCCTATGGAAGTATTAGAGATTGCCAGGTGGCAGTTTGGGATAACAACTGTATACCACTTCTTCTTCAGCCCCCTAACGATGGGCTTGGCGGCACTCACCGCAATTCTTCAAACCTTTTACTATCGCACAAACGATGAGCA
This sequence comes from Bacteroidales bacterium, assembly GCA_046291875.1. GTDB lineage: Bacteria > Bacteroidota > Bacteroidia > Bacteroidales > UBA7960 > SKVR01. Next base: position 1,093 of record JBKBSF010000019.1, read on the forward strand.
TTACAAGCTTCTCACCAAATTTTTTGGCAAGTTGTTTATCATCATTTTTGCTTTGGGGGTAGTTACGGGTATCGTACTGGAATTTCAGTTCGGGATGGCCTGGTCGAACTATTCACGGTTCGTGGGAGACATCTTTGGCATTCCTCTGGCCATTGAGGCATTGCTGGCATTTTTCCTGGAGTCTACCTTTATTGCTGTTTGGCTGTTTGGATGGAACCGTTTGCCCAAAGGCATTCACCTGCTGAGCATCTGGCTTGTAGCCATCGGCTCCAGCCTGTCGGCCCTATGGATCATCATCGCAAATGCCTGGATGCAGGTACCTGTGGGATATGTTCTTAATGGTGGACGTGCTGAGCTGAGCGACTTTGTAGCAGTAATGCTGAATGAGCAAATGCTGGTAATGGCCCAACACACCATTATTGCTGCCTTCGTTACAGGAGGGCTGTTTATGCTTGGCATCAGTGCATGGCAGATATTGCGCAAAAACCAAGTAGAGATTTTCGCCAAGTCAGCAAAGATTGCGCTGGTTTTCACAGCGGTTTCTGCTCTACTGGTAGCCACTACCGGCCACAAGCATGCGCAGCATACCGTGAAACATCAGCCCATGAAAATGGCAGCCATGGAAGGACTCTGGGAGTCGGAAGAACCGGCAAGCTTTTCGCTGTTTGCCATCATTGACCAGGAAAATCAAACCACCCGCCGCGACCTCAAGCTACCTTATATGTTGTCGGTTTTGGCTTACAACAACGTTACCTCTGAGGTAAAAGGGATGAAAGAGCTACAGCAGCAGTACGAGGAGGCCTACGGACCGGGCAACTACATTCCACCTGTTGCAGTGGTTTACTGGAGTTTCCGTTTAATGGTGGGGCTTGGCATGCTGTTTATCCTGATGGCCATAGTGGGCCTTGTACAATGGTGGCGCAAGAAGCTTGAAACCAGCACATTTTATCTCAAGGCAGCAACCATTGTAATGTTTCTGCCCCTGTTAGCCAATTCACTGGGATGGATTGTGGCTGAAATGGGCCGCCAACCCTGGGTGGTGTATGGGCTTATGCTTACCCGCGATGGGGTTTCGCCCAACGTTAGTGCAGGCTCTATGCTTCTTACCACGGTTGTTTTTACCCTGATCTATGGCATCCTGGCAGCTGTAGCAGTATACCTGATACACCGATATGCAAAACCAGGCGTACCCGAGGACAGCGAAAAAATGACACATGCCTATTAAGACTATTTCAAAACATTAAAAAAAACAGGATATGGATTTTCAAGTAATTTGGTTCATTTTGATAGCTATCCTTTTCATTGGCTATTTTATACTGGAAGGTTTTGATTTCGGTGTAGGCATTCTGATGCCCTTTGTGAGCGAAGACGATACAGACCGCAGGGTTGTGATTAACACCATAGGACCCTTCTGGGACGCCAACGAAGTGTGGCTTATAACGGCAGGCGGAGCAATGTTTGCAGCCTTTCCGCATTGGTATGCTACCTTGTTCAGCGGGTTTTACATCCCCTTGTTCCTTATGGTTATTGCCCTCATTTTGCGTGCTGCAGGATTTGAATTTCGCAGCAAGATGAAACAAACCTGGTGGAGAAAGACCTTCGATCAGTTTATCTTCTGGGGAAGTCTTATCCCTGCCCTTTTGTGGGGAGTAGCCTTTACCAATATAGTTCAAGGTCTTCCCATTGGAGCCGATATGAATTTTACAGGAAACCTTTTGCACATACTCAATCCGTATGCTCTGCTGGGAGGTCTGGTAGTAGTACTGATTTTTGTTTTGCATGGTGCTCTGTTTCTGAGCCTGAGAACCACAGGAAGGGTAAAGGAGAAAGCTGAGGAGATCGCCCAGTTTCTGTGGATACCCATTGCAGTAATAACCGGATTGTTTGCCATTCTGGGATACTGGAATACGGTACTTTTCGAAGGGCTGGGACTGATACCAGGCAGTTTCCCTTTGCTGGCCATTCTAAGCTTTATAGCATGTTTTGTTTTCATGAAGCTCAAGATGCAGGGCTATGCCTTTGGATTTATTGCATTGACCATTTTAATGGGTACAGCAGTTGTTTTTTATGGTCTTTTCCCCAATGTAATGCCTTCTTCGCTTGATGCAGCCTACAATCTTACCATCTACAATGCATCTTCCAGTGAAATGACCCTTAAGATCATGACCATTGTAGCCTTGTTCTTTGTTCCCATTGTATTGGCTTACCAGGGCTGGAGTTATTATGTATTCAGCCAGCGCATTGGTCGTGATGCCATTCCAAAGGAATAAACTACCTTTGATATTGGTGAAAAAACAACAAAAGAAACTTGCATGAGCACTACGGCTCACAAAAAAATATGAAAAGCTTGTTCATGCAAGTTCCATTTGACCAATGAATTAACAAATTATTTTCGAATGAATACCCCAGGTACCATGCACACCCATCGCAGGTTGTTTGCCCTTGCGAGCGGTGTGCATGGCTTTTTTCCGGGCATAGCCATAATCAGCCTGCTGATAGCTGCTGTAGTAATAGCCCAGATGTATCTGTTGAGTTTTATTATTTCTGACGTGTTCTTGCATGCTGAGGTAAGCAATCCCCTTCATTTATATTTCCTTGGTGCATGCATTGCAGCCAGAAGCGTTCTGTTATGGATCAGAGAAAGGTATGCACAGCAAACAGCGGTATCCATCAAGTCGGATCTGCGAAAAAACCTATTCTCGCATCTGATAAAGCTTGGCCCGGCCTACACCCGTACCGGAAAAACCGGAGAAGTGATCGCCACTTTGATGGAGGCCGTGGAAAAACTGGATGACTATTTTACAAGGTACATACCCTCTGTAATTCATATCGCTATTCTGCCCATTACCATCATCCTCTTTACATTTTCCATTGACTGGCCCAGCGGACTGATCATGCTCATTACCGCTCCGTTGATACTATTCTTTATGTGGTTAATAGGCACCTATGCAAAAAAACTTACCGAGGAGCAATGGGGGCAAATGAGCCGCCTGTCGTCGCATTTTCTGGATGTGCTGCAGGGATTGAAAACGCTGAAGATATTTGGGATGAATGAGCGGGAAGCAGATAATGTATACAAAAGCAGTGATGATTTCAGGATCATTACCCTGCGGGTGCTGAAGGTAGCCTTCCTTTCGGGGATGGTGCTGGAGCTTGCTGCCAGTATCAGCATTGCTTTGGTGGCTGTGCAGGTAGGGATCAGACTTATTGAAGGGATGATGGTTTTCCAGCCTGGTCTGTTTGTCTTGCTTCTGGCTCCCGAGTTTTATCTGCCCTTCCGCACACTGGGGTCGCACCATCATGCAGGCATGGAGGGGAGTGCTGCAGCACAAAAGATATTTGAGGGTTTGGATACAGAATTGAAGAGTTCTGATAAGAAAGCCCATCACAGAGTATCCTCAATACTATCTCCGGAAGCCTCTTCAAGCGCGGCTAAAGGGCTTTCTGTGGAATTCAGGGAGGTATTCTTTACCTATCCCGATGCCCATTTGCCGGTACTGCAGAACATTAACTGCAAGCTGGAGCCCGGCACACTTACTGCGGTGGTGGGCCCTACCGGCTCCGGAAAATCGACATTTGCCCGCTTGTTGCTGGGATTTCTGCTCCCCGATTCCGGCACAATCTGCGCCAATGGCATTTCTATTCTGGACATGGAGAGAGACTTGTGGCAGAAAAATATTGCCTACGTTTCGCAGCATTCTCACTTTTTCAATGGCACCATCCTGGAAAATCTTCTTTTGGCCAGACCTGACGCAAAGCAGGATGAAGCGGAGTTGGCGGCACAAAAATCCGGGGCTCACCAGTTCATTGTGCAACTCCCCAAAGGATACCACACCCTCCTTACCGATAATGCTTCGCGACTGAGTGGCGGTGAAAAACAAAGACTGGCCATTGCCAGGGCCTTGCTCAAGGATGCTCCTCTGCTTATCCTGGATGAACCCACTTCAAGCCTCGATCCCGAAAGTGAGCAACGGGTTGCCGATGCCACCGCATCAATTACACAAAACCGCAGCACACTGGTGATTGCCCATCGGCTAAGGACTGTGAAGAATGCCAATAACATTCTGGTTTTCAACAACGACACCATTGCCGAAACAGGACACCACCAGGAGCTGCTCAACAAAAATGGAATGTATGCCAGCTACCTGGCCACATTGGGTATAAACTAAAAAGAGGCGAGCTATGCTGAAGGTAATAGGATATATTCGGGATCATAAAGCAGCTTTTGCAGGAGCTGTAATACTGGCCATCGGAACTATCGTGGCGGGAATTGGATTGATGAGCACTTCGGGTTACCTCATTTCAAGGGCAGCCCAACGCCCTATGATTGTAGACTTGTTTATGGTAACAGCGGGGGTACGTTTTTTTGGTATTTCAAGAGCTGTGGTAAGGTATTTCGAGAGGGTGGTATCCCACGATCTTACCTTCAAGATCCTGCTTTCCATGCGCATCAACCTCTACAAACAGATCGACTCATTCTCTCAGAAATGGCTGATGACCCGCCGCCCGGGCGACCTGCTGGCAGGTGTAACCTCAGATATTGAAACCCTGCAGAATGTATACCTTAGAATTGTATCTCCCTTTGCAGTGGCTTCTGCTATCGGTTTACTTACTTTCTGGGGGTTAACATTCTTCAGCATGACCCTTGCATGGGTTACACTTTTGTTCTTTTTCCTGAATGGGGTGGTCGCCCCCTTTATCGTTTCGCGCCTTGTAAAAGGAAGGGGTAAAGCGGAAGTGCAAACCCGAAGCAGGCTAAAAGTATTCCTTGTGGACCGTTTGCAGGGCATGCAGGAGCTACCCTGGATGGGGCAGCAAGAAAATTCGCTGGACAGCTTCAACGACATGCAAACCCAGCTCGACCATATCCAGCGAAAAAATGCAGGCATCTCAGGACTGGCAGAAAGCCTTAACAATTTGCTTTCGCACCTTGCCATGTTTACCGTATTGGCATTAGCCATTCCGCTGGTCATCAATGGCCAAATCGGGGGTGTAGTGCTGGCTGCACTTACCCTGGGCGTTTTGAGCAGTTTTGAAGCACTCCAGGGGTTGGCAAATGCTTTGATCCAATACGAAAACTCCCAGGAGGCGGCCCATAGACTTTTTTCCATTGCTGAAGAGCAACCCGCTGCGCCAGCATCTCACATCAATCACAGGAAATTAAAGAGCAATCCGGAGTCCATATCCTTTGAAGATGTATCGTTTTCGTATGATGGGGAAAACCCCACACTTAAGGACATTTCGTTTGCGCTGCCTGAGGGCTCCTGCACTGCCATAGTAGGGCCCACCGGAAGCGGGAAGAGCACTTTGATCAATCTGCTGTTACGTTTCTGGCCTCCCCACACAGGTAGTATCAAGGCAGGCAAGCTTGACATAAGTGAGATTGACACAACCCACTACAGATCTTTGTTCGGAGTGGTATCTCAGGACAACTGGATATTTAACCGATCGCTGCGCGAGAACCTGAAGCTGGCCAAACCCGATGCTAGCGATGAGGAGCTGAAAGAGAGTCTTCGGCAGGTAGGGCTGGAGCACTTTGCAAACGACCTGAACCTTGAACCCGGCACGCAGGGAATGCGCCTGTCGGGAGGAGAAAGGCAATTGCTGGCACTTGCGCGGGCATGGCTTACCCACAGCAATTTTTGGATATTTGATGAAGCAACTGCCCACCTTGATGCCAGTACCGAGCGAAAAATCCTGGATACTCTCTGGCAACTAAAAGGCAACCGTACCCTACTGATGGTAACCCACCGCCTGGTAGATATGGATAAAATGGACACTATACTGGTTGTGGATAAGGGACAAATTGTGGAACAGGGGACCCACCATGAGCTGCTTGCCTCAGATAACCTCTATTCTAAAATGTATGAGCTGCAAAACCAGGTAATCGGAGCTTAATAAATCAGCCATCTCTTTTCTTTGCCTTCAGAAAAGAATATTGCAGAATATCAGGATGCTAACATGCAACACAACTGTTGCTGACACAGCAAAAGCAATGACCAAACATCGGATTTCTATCGATTAAATTATATCTTTGAACATTTTTTTTGAGCAGTTGTTGGTTGCAGTGCCCAGCATATTGCTTTGGAGTATGCCGGAAACATTACACTTTGCAACCCGGTATTGGTTGCCGGAAACTGTTGATTGGATATTATGCTGAAAACTTAAACAATCGCTTTGCTGGTGGATTTTGAACCTATTATTAATAAAACTAAATCACATGGACGTATTCTTTATCGTTGTGAGTGTTTTCCTTTTGCTCAATATTGCCCTGGGGCTTTTACGAGTATTCCGCGGACCCACTGTAGCGGACCGTTTGCTGACCACCCAGTTGTTTGGCACAACGGGGATGGCTATATTACTGGTCCTTGCGGGATTATTGAATGAGCTGACGTTGCTCAACGTTGCCATTACCTTTAACGTTCTGGCGGTTCTTTTGGTAATTTGCCTGTTTCAGGTTTGGAGAAACAAGAAGGGAGAGACTCCATGACAATAAATGAACTGATCACCATTATACTCTTGGTAGTGGGCTGTTTCTTTTTTCTGGCGGGAACACTGGGAGTACTTCGCTTCCCTGATTTGTATTCCCGTTTGCATGCCCTTACCAAAGCAGACAATCTGGGGCTGGGTTTTATTGCTGCCGGAATGGCGGTGCATTTTGGCTCACCCTGGATAGCGGTTAAGATTTTCTTTATCTGGTTCTTCACGCTGCTGGCCAGCTCCACTACGTGCTATCTGATCGCCCGTTTCCAGAGAGATCAAGACCAATCCAAGGACAGAAAGGAGGACGAATGAGTATTTTGATTGACATTATCCTGGCAATCCTTGCCATTTACCTGGCCTTTCAGTGTTTGCTTACTTCCAGGCTTACACAATCCGTTTTTCTTTTCTTTGCATTCGGGTTGGCTCTGGCCCTGGCATGGGTGCGGCTGGGGGCTGTGGATGTGGCCATAACTGAAGCGGCTATTGCAGCTGGTTTTCTGGGAGTTTTGTTTCTTGATGCCTTAAGAGACTTCTCTCTCAGGCTTTCCCGCAAATGGGATAACCTTGAGGTGGTTCACCATTCTCTGGCAACACAGAATCCCAAATCTCTATTCCTGCCCAGGCTGGCCCTTGTATTGGGCTTGGGTCTCTTCCTGCTCATTGCCATGGAAGCGGTCTGGGAGACACCACAGGGCGGAGGGCTTACCGCTGCCACGCAGGCGATGCTCCCCCAATCGGGGGTTGAACACCCTGTAACTGCAGTATTGCTCAATTTCCGCGCTTATGACACCTGGCTGGAAATCGGGGTTATTCTCATGGGGCTTCTGGCCATCTTTGCAGCAGGCGGAATAAAGCTTTACCGCAAGCCCGGCGTGGTTTACGAAGATCCTTTGTTGAGGCAGGTGATTTTATTTTTCACCCCGGTTTTATTCCTTTTTGGAGCCTTCTTGTTGTACTTCGGAAAATCTGGACCCGGCGGAGCTTTTCAGGCTGCGGTGCTATGGGGAGCAATCGGAATACTTCTGCATCTGGGTGGCAAACCGGTCTTCGCCATGATACCCCGGTGGCTTACACAAGTCCTCCTCACCATGGGGCTGGGATTCTTTCTTGTACTGGGTTTTATTTTGATAGCAGCTGGAGACGCCTTTTTTGAATACCCTCCTGCCTACGCCGGCCTGTTGATATTAATGGTAGAAACACTGGCGGCTATAAGCATTGCTGCGGCCCTGACTGCCATCTATGTCAACCTCAACCAGATGCAGGAAGAACCCAACAAAACCGAAACTACTACCTGACTAACCAGTGAACCATGGAAAGCTATCAGATTTACAGTTTAACCTCCGCAGTTTTATTTGTGATTGGTATAGGAGGAATATTTGTGGCAAGGCATTTTATCAAGAAAATTATTGCAACCATCATTATGGGGGGCGGAGTATTTTTATGTTTCGTCAGTTTTGCCGATCGCGATGCCCTCACCTTTGCTGATCCGGTGCCCCATGCCCTGGTGATAACCGGAATTGTGGTGGCAGTAGCAGCTGCTGCTTTTGCCCTTGCTTTGGCTCGTCGCATATACCAACTCACCGGAGAAGAATCTTTTACCAACGAAAAATGATCGAACTACCTACATCACCCTACCCTGCCCTTTTGGTAGGTTTACCGATTTTGTTTGCTACCCTGAGCCTCTTTTTCAGGCCGCGGGGCAAGGCTCTGGTGGGCCTTATTGGCAGCTTGCTCACCGCAGCACTGGCATTGACTGCCCTTGTTGAGGTAACCCAGCGGGGAACGATTATCCATATTCTGGGTGGATGGCAACCCCCTTTGGGAATCCTGCTGAGAATGGATCCACTGGCATCAGTATTTATAAGTATGACCGCTGTGGTGGGAGTTTTCATCAGCCTTTATGCGTGGAGATATTTCCGCGCCCAGGAACCCGAGACCGGTGGATACCCCCTATTCTGGCCATTATGGCTTTTTCTGTGGGCAGGACTGAACGGGCTATTTCTCTCCAACGACCTTTTTAACCTCTACGTCACCATTGAGGTGATTGGAATCTCTGCTGTGGCACTGGCTGTTTTATCCGGAAAAACAACTGCCCTTTTCGCCGGATTACGCTATCTGCTGGCCGCAATTGCCGGGTCTATGGCCTACCTTTATGGGGTAGCTCTTATTTACGGAAGCACCGGAACCCTCGACATCGGGCTGCTGGGGCAGGTCTTGGAGCCAGGCTCCACAACCACTTTTGCCCTGTTGGTTATATCCCTTGGGTTGATGATCAAAATGGCTGGATTTCCTTTTCACTTCTGGCTTCCACCGGCACACTCCTCTGCACCTGCGCCTGTAAGTGCACTCCTTTCGGCATTGGTGGTAAAAGGGGCTTTTTACATTTTGCTTCGCCTCTGGATGGAAGTTTTTGGGGTTTCCCTCACTTTTGCTGCCGGACAGCTTATCGGGTTTGCAGGAGCCATTGCGGTAATCTGGGGATCATGGCAAGCTCTGCTGCAGAAAAGCTTTAAACTGATCGTAGCCCATTCCAGTGTAGCCCAACTGGGCTATTTGCTTATGGTTTTCCCGCTCATGGTGCTGGCACCGGGGGTGGAGGCTAGCTCGGCTGATTGGCTTACTCCGGCCTGGACTGCCGGAATATACCAGGTTATTGCCCACGCTTTTGCCAAAGCCTCTTTCTTCCTTTCTGCAGGCCTCATCATTATGGCCGTAGGGCACGATCGTATTGAATCGCTGCGCAACCTGGTTGGGAATATGCGCATTACCGCCATGGCCATAGGGATTGCGGGAGTGAGTCTGATCGGGCTTCCGCCCAGCGGAGGTTTTATGGCCAAATGGATGCTTCTGAAAGGGATCTTCCTCAGCGGTCAGTGGTGGTGGGCACCTGTGGTGCTTACAGGGAGTCTGCTTACCGCAGGATATGTATTTATGCTACTGCGTCTGGCTTTTGCCCCTGCCCGCGAAACGAACACTTTCAGCCCGGTACCCAAAAGTCTGGAGATAATTGCCCTGGTGCTGGCATTGGGTTCATTTCTTATCGTTTTTCCGGCAGAGAATCTGATCAGTTTTCTGGGAAGCAGTGAAGTTTTTGGTTCTGGTATTGAAACAATTTTGGAAGGAGGTGCCTATGGAAACAACTAGTCTATTGCCTTTGCTGATCCTTGTCAGCTCCCTTATACCCGGCACAGCCATTCTGCTGCTGCGCGAAGACCAAATTGCCCTCCGTACTTTTCTTAACCTTTCCGGGGCCGTTGCCAAAGTGGCTTTGGTAGCATGGGTCTTTGTGGGTTACACAAGGGGCGAAGAGTATACCTTTGTTTTCGGCCTGGCTCCCGACCTCACCTTTACACTTAGGGTGGATCAACTGGGTCTGCTGTTTGCTGCCCTCTCATCGGTGCTTTGGCTGGTTACCACACTGTATGCCATCGGATACCTGGAAGGCGGTGAGCACAGACGGAGGTTTTTTGCTTTTTTCAGTCTCTGTGTAACCGCAAGTACCGGCATTGCGCTCTCGGGCAATGTGGTAACTTTTTTCATATTCTATGAGTTCCTCACCCTGTCAACCTATCCTTTGGTAGTTCACCGGGGTACCGATAAAGCTGTGGAAGCGGGCAGAACCTACCTGTGGTATACCATTGGAGGTGGCACACTTCTGTTTCTGGGTGTAGTGGGTTTGTTTGTTGTTGCCGGCCCGGTTTACTTCGGACAGACAGAAATCATTTCAAGCCTTGCTGCTGAAAACAAGACCGCATTGACCATTCTGTTTTTCCTGATGCTGGCAGGCCTGGGTGTAAAAGCGGCGATATTTCCGCTGCACGGCTGGCTGCCCATCTCGATGGTTGCCCCGGCTCCGGTAAGTGCATTGTTGCATGCCGTAGCCGTAGTAAAAGCCGGTGCCTTTGGCATAGTTCGCCTGGTATATGATGTATATGGTATTGAAACGGCCGGACAAATGAATCTGCTTACTCCGCTGGCTATTTTAGCAGCCTTTACTATTGTTTATGGTTCGGTCCGGGCCTTGTTTCAGGATGACTTCAAGAAACGCCTGGCCTATTCTACGGTTAGCCAGCTTTCCTACATTGCCCTGGGAGTAGCCATTACGGGGGTTCTGAGCACTACTGGCGCAGTGGTGCACCTGGTACACCAGGGCATCATGAAGATCACCATGTTTTTCGCAGCCGGCAACGTAGCTGAAACCTATGGCTTTTACAGAATCAGCCAACTGAATGGAATCGGTCGCCGAATGCCTCTTACCATGGGAGCCTTCACCATAGCTGTGTTTGGGATGATCGGCCTGCCGCCGGTTGCCGGTTTCGTAAGCAAATGGTATCTCGGTTTGGGGGCGGTAGATGCCGGAAGCTACTGGGTGGTTTTGGTGTTACTCACCAGCAGTGCGCTGAATGCAGCTTATTTCCTGCCCATCGTTTACAGGGCGTGGTTTTGTGAGCCGGAGCAGGAGTTAGTGCCACTGCATCCACTTGGCCGCCTAGAGACACAGGCATTGCTGTTGGTACCTGTGGTGATAACCGCTCTGCTCTCCCTTGCCGCCGGAGTATTTGCTTCGTCCGCTGGCAGCCCCCTTTCTATTGCACGTGAAATTGCCGAACGACTTTATCTCAACTAGTTATGATCTGGTTTCTACTTATATTACTACCTCTGCTGGCCGCTTTAATCAGCGCTTTCACATCTGCTGGAAAGCGTTTATCCGGATATATTCTTGCCGGAGCCACCCTCCCTGCCCTATGGCTCGGACTGGTGGAGGTATCCGGGGTTACTGTACAGTGGCTCATATTGGAGACACATTTTTCTCTGGATACACCTCGTCAGATCATCCTTTTGCTGACCGGCACCCTTTGGGCTGCTGCGGGTCTTTTTGCAGGATCCTATCTGAAAAACGATGAGCGCAGCAATGAGTTTTCTTTCTATTTTGGTGTTGCGATGGCGGGAAATTTCGGACTTCTGGTCTCCGCTGATGTCGCCTCCTTTTACACTTTCTTTGCATTGATGACTTTTGCCTCTTACGGCCTGGTCATCCACACGCGCACTCCATCTGCACGGCAAGCCTCAAGAATTTACCTGGTGATGGCTATCATCGGTGAGTTGTTCCTGATTACTGCATTATACCTGGGCGTGCAAACTTCGGGCAGTATGCTCCTTGCCGACATCCCCGGTGCCCTGGCAGAAGCCCCTGATGGTCCGTTTATTTTCGTGCTTGGTCTGATTGGCTTCGGAGTAAAGGTGGGTGCAATCCCCTTGTATTTCTGGCTGCCTTTGGCGCATCCGGCAGCCCCCGCACCTGCCAGCGCAGTGCTAAGCGGTGCGATGATCAAAGCCGGGTTGGTAGGATGGATGCATCTTGCACCGGTTGGCCTGGTAGAATGGCCTGCCCTGAGCATGCTGCTGGTATCCCTGGGATTTGCAGCAGCATTGGGATCTGCACTCTATGGTTTAACACAGGTAGACCCCAAAACCAATCTCGCTTATTCAAGCATCAGCCAAATGGGGGTTATGACAGTACTCCTGGGAATTGGATTGTATGGAGGAATCCCTTCAAGCTTGCTCTTTACGGCTATTGCCCTTTATGCATTTAACCACGGAACGGCCAAAGCCCTTTTGTTTATGGGCACAGCGCTACCCGCAAAGGTGGGTGGATACTGGCGGATACTTATGTGGGCAGGCTTGGCAACAGGCGTTTTGGCCATTGCCGGAGGACCACTTACCGGGGGGCTATGGACCAAATACATGGTGAAAACTTTCCTGGGTGAAAGCAGTCTGCCAGGTGCTCAAACGTTTTTGATCTTGCTGACAATTTCAGCTGTAACCACCACTTTGTTGCTGAGCCGTTTCTTACACCTTCTGCACAGAATAGAAGCACCAGCAAAAAATAAGGCACCCGCCTTTTTTCTACCCTGGATACTACTCCTGATTGCAGGTGGATGGTGGACCATGTCGCCCGCCTTATTGCCCATGGAGCTGATGAGTTACATCACCAAAGAGAAAGGGATAATGGCCTTCTTCTGGAATATACTAACCAACTGGGGTGCGCTATGGCCAATCACAACAGGGGTGATTGTAATGGTTTTAAGCCTAAGGTTTGCGGCTCTCAACTGGTGGCCTACGCAAAAGCCTTTGTTACCTCCTGGCGATTTTCTTTTTGTAATAATACCGGCTGGTGAACAGATAGCAAAGGTTCTCCGGAGGGGTGTCTCTGTGCTGCAATCTTTCATGCAAACTTTGCAAGGCCCCGAGAAAATATTCTACCGGCTACTGGATGAAGACCGAACCTTACAAATCAGTACAGCAGCAGAATCCTTGCTCCGCCGCTGGGAGTTTGTTGGAATCGGATTTTTCATCTTCTTCCTTACCATGTATTTCTTTCTCCAATAATTGTTTGGCAGCAGACAGGTCTTTCAAGATGAAGCATTTTAACATACAACATAAACATCTAAAATTTTCATTTGCCGCTGAAGGTATTTTGTTTTGCAGAAGCTTTAGACGCAGCAGCAAAGATTACTCAGGATTGGATCAACTTTTTTTAATATCAGCCCAAAAGGTTTACAATCTTTAGGCGAATTGCAAACACATGAAACTTGCATGAGCACTGCGGCTCACAAAAAAAGATGAACCGAAGCTCGACGCAGTCAAAATAGACATGCAAGTTCCCCCGCAAAGGCGGGGCAGGCATACGACCCATGAATTAACTAAATTATTATCGAATGAAGAAAGAAATTAAAAACCTGAAATACAGCACACTCATCACAACCTTTATTCTTCGCTTTGTAGTACTTGCAGCAGGTTGGATGGCATTGGTGGGTGGGCAACAATATGGTGACAGGTGGTTTGTGATTGTCTTCCTGGTTGCTACCACCCTTATCAGCATTTATACTGTTCCCCCAGGTCAATGGAAGTTACGTCCGATGGGTGTTGTGCAGTTTTTCCCTTATTTTATCATAATGGCCTTGAGTGGAGGTTGGGATGTGGCCCGTCGGGTTTTTTACCGAACCATCCCCATAGACCCGGATTTTATTACCATAGAACACGACGGAGATACGCGCAAAACCCTTATTCTGGCATGGGTAATTAGTCTGCTGCCAGGTACAGCCAGTTCTGTAATCACCGAAAACACCATAGTGGTTCATGTTCTCGACAAAAATCTCCCTGTAACTGAAGAAATACAAGAACTTCAAAACCGGGTCAATAAAATGTTCGCTGAGGTTAATGGTTGATTTTTTTGCGGAGTTTTGCCTCCTCCCTTGCACAAAAGCCAATTACTTTTCTGAGGTTAGGTAAAGCAAATATGAAGAGCGAACCAGAGGTAGGTTCGGGCGGATAAACCAATGGCAGCACCCTGGTAAATCAATAAACAGGATGCTGCCATGTTTCTATCTGAATGACTTGCGCTTAACTACATGAAGGGAAATTGATTTCCGGCAACTTATTTCGGATCAAATACATCCCTGGTTTCAGGCTTTTACCACGATCCTCCGGCACCCCCGCCACCGAAGCGTCCACCACCAAAGCCACGGAAACTACCGCCTCCACCGCTAAAACCACCACGGCCTGAGCTGAAGCTACCGAAAGAGCCTTTGCTACCCCGGCTTCCGTGTGTTAACAACCAGAACAGTGTACCTGCAGGGATGGCCTTTCCAGGACTGTTGAATGCATTTCGTTTTCTGCTCAGCAACAAGACAATCACCACAATCATCAGAAACGGAAAAATAAGAGCGCCGGGAGGCACTGTTTCGGCTGCCCCGTTGTAATCGCTTGCGGCAAACTCTCCCGCGGCCAGTTGCATTAAAACCTGGGTCGCTGTATCAAGGCCCTGGTAATAGTCTCCATTGCGAAACGCCGGAAGGATTTCGTTGTCGACAATTCTTTTGGCTGTAATATCAGGAATAACACCCTCCAGTCCATAACCCACAGCAATGAATACTTTTCGCTCAGCAGGAGCTACAGCGATCATTACACCATTTTCAGATCCGGCAGAGCCCACACCCCAGTGTTCGGCAAGGCGCACAGCAAAATCAGAAATTTCATATCCATGGAGATTATTGGTTATCACAATGGCAATCTGGGTAGAATGAGCATTGTCGTACTGCACCAGCTTTTGCTCCAGCATCTGGCGCTGCGACGGAGAAAGCAAATTCTCCTTGTCATTTACCAGGCGGGGTGGCGAGGGGCGTTGGGGCAAAGCCAGGGTATGGGCAGACGATACAAGCATCATCCCCAGCACGAAAAAGAAGGCAGCAGCCCTGATTGTTTTTTTTAGATTTGCTAGCATGGAGGTACTGTATTAAGGTTATTTTCCAAAGGAGATATCATCAGAAAGCTCATTTACATCGTCAGCCTGGTAGGGGAAATACTTTTTTAGCTCCAGGCCTACCCTGTTGATGGCATCTACCAGGCCTTCGGTGAAGTTGCCCTCACGGAAATGGTTAAGCATTTTCATTTTCAGCATCTCCCAATAATCTTCCGGCACGTTTACATTGATCCCTTCATCGCCGATTATGGCAAATTTGCGGTTCTTTACTGCCAGGTAAAACAGGATACCATTTCGCTGCTGGGTTTTTGACATTCCCAGTTTTTCGAAGACAGTAGCAGCCCTGTCGAGCACATCGCCATCGCATTCGTTTTCGATATGCACCCTGATCTCGCCCGATGTTTCCAGCTCGGCGTTCTGAACGGCAATCTTAATGTCTTCTTTTTGTTTTTCTGTAAAAAAATCTTTTGCTGTATTTCCCATAGTTTAAAATTCGACGACTGGAGCCACATCGGCACCCGGACGTGATTCAAAATTCGGTTTTCTTTCAAATCCAAACATCGATGCAATAAGGTTGTTTGGGAACCTGCGAATGGAAGCGTTGTACTGCCCCACCAGCTCAATATATTTGCGGCGTTCGTTGGCAATACGGTTTTCCGTACCTTCCAGTTGTGTTTGCAGCTCAAGGAAGTTCTGGTTGGCTTTCAGATCGGGATATCTCTCCACCACTACCATCAGACGTGAGAGAGCTGAAGAAATACCCTGCTGTGCCTGATCGAACTGCTGCAGCGCTTCGGGTGTAAGATTTGAAGGATCGATGTTTACAGAGGTAGCTTTGGAACGGGCTTCAATAACGGCCTCCAGCGTTTCACGCTCGTGAGCGGCATAGCCTCTCACCACATTCACCAGGTTGGGTATAAGGTCGGCTCTTCTTTGGTAAACATTTTCTACCTGAGCCCACTGGGCTTCGATTTGTTCTTCAAGGTTTACAAAACGATTATAGGTACATCCGCTCAGCAGCGGGATAAGCATAAATATGGCTGTCAAACGCAGCAGGCTTTTGATTTTGGTGCGCATCATAACATGGGTTTTTAGTTTGTAAAAAGATGGCCCCCGCATGTGGAAGGCCATCCTGTATGGGATTTTATACGAACATGCTCGTTGCAAATTACAATGTACGTTAGATCAGCTCCACACTCCGTTTGATGAAACTGGTGAGCTTTTCGCCTTTGAGCAGGTTCTTGCTCAACATGGCAAGGTCGATAAGCTGGCTGATCAGCTTTGCCTGCGACTCTTCCTGCGCTTCATCAAGCACTTTGCTCACCACAGGATGGTTGGCGTTGATCACCAGGTTGTAGGTGTCGGGCATATTGCCCATGTAACTCATACCCCCCCCAAGGGCCGACATATCCTTCATCCGACGCATAAACTCGGGTTGCGTAATCAGAACAGGTTGATCGGTTTCACTTAGGTTTTCAAAAACCACATGAAAAGATTTGTTTTCCAGCTGGTTCTCGAACAAAGGCTTCAGCTTTTCCTTTTGCTCATCTGAAAGCTTTGATGGAATCTCTTCGTCTTTGCGTATAAGTTTCTCCACCACATCAGCATCTACCCTTACAAAGCTGACTTCCTCGAGGGTTGATTCCAGCATGTTGATAAAGTGGCTGTCTATGGGTGTGTCCATAAGCAACACATCGTAGCCCCGATCTTTGGCAGCATTTACAAAGCTATGCTGCTCCTCTTTCTGGGAGGTGTACAAATGCACCACTTTATTGTCCTTGTCGGTCTGGTTGTTTTTGATGTGGGTTTTGTACTCGTCGAAGGTGAAGTACTTGTTGTCAACGTTTTTGAGCAGGCAGAACTTGCGGGCTCTTTCCTTGAACTTCTCGTCGGTGATCATTCCATACTGGATAAAGATCCTTATGTCGTCCCACTTTTTCTCAAAGTCTTCGCGGTTGCTTTTGAAAAGCTCTTCCAGTTTGTCGGCCACCTTTTTGGTGATGTGTCCGCTGATCTTTTTCACATTTCCGTCGCTTTGCAGGAAGCTGCGCGATACATTGAGGGGTATATCGGGTGAGTCGAGCACACCGTGCAGCAGTGTCAAAAAGTCAGGAACGATACCCTCTACCGAGTCGGTAACAAACACCTGGTTGCAGTAGAGCTGTATCTTATCGCGCTGCACTTCGAAGTTCTGTTTTACTTTTGGGAAATAGAGTATACCTGTAAGGTTGAAGGGATAATCTACATTGAGGTGAATATTGAAAAGGGGCTCTTCGAAGGTAAGCGGGTAGAGTTCGCGATAGAAGTCTTTGTAGTCTTCTTCTTTCAGATCGGCGGGTTTGAGGGTCCAGGCGGGTTTGGGGTTATTGATAACCCGGTCCTTTTCAAACGAAACCTCTTTATCTTCTCCTTTTTCGTCTTTTTCGGTTTTATATTCGGTTTCTTTTCCGAATACAATCTCGATGGGCAGGAATTTACAGTACTTTTTAAGCAGCGAAAGGATTCGGGTTTCCTGGAGAAACTCTTCTGAGTCATCGGCAATGTGCAAAACAATGTCGGTACCTCTCTGGTCTTTTTCAATATCGGTGAGCTGGAATTCGGGGTTTCCATCGCACTCCCATTTCACGGCCTGAGCACCTTCCTTCCACGACAGGGTATGTATTTCTACCTTTTTGGCTACCATGAATGAAGAGTAAAAGCCAAGTCCGAAGTGCCCAATGATACCATTGTTTTCACCAGCCGATTTTACTTTGTCTATCCACTCTTCGGCACTGGAAAAAGCAATCTGGTTGATGTACTTTTCTACCTCATCGGCGGTCATACCGATACCTTTATCGCTGATGGTAAGGGTTTTTGCTTCGGGGTCCAGTTTTACCTGGATACGGATATCTCCCATTTCGCCCTTAAACTCGCCCATGGAAGAGAGCGTTTTAAGTTTCTGTGTGGCATCCACAGCATTGGAAACCAATTCGCGCAGAAAGATCTCATGATCGGAATAGAGGAACTTCTTTATGATAGGAAAAATATTCTCCGTCTGGACGTTTATTTTACCTTTTCTCATGACATTCAGGGGTTTATATGTTTAACTTGAAATTTACCGCCTGTGGGTGTCAAAGGTTGTGCCAGCACGCAGCAACTGACAAATTGGCTGCCAGGATATAAGCCCTACCGGATGTTAACCGTGAGGGTATCCAATTTCACCTGCCCGTGTTCGCCTACACCCGCTATGCGAAATTGCGGCTGCTGACCGGCATCGAGCCATACCACCCTGGCCGAATTGGGCGTCTGCCGCAGAATAATGCAATGGTCGCACTGAAAAAAGTACTCTTTGAAGTTTTCCTGGGCAATCCAGAATTTGGCAGGAGGATCTTGCCTTCCAATGGCCTGCGGTCCTGTGATGGGCCCAAAGGGAGGAATCAGTAAATGGTTTACAAAAGAGAGGATAAGATCATCGATGATCTTGTAGTTTTCCGGAATAAGTTCATGATCGTGGTCAAAATGAGGTTCGTGCCCCCATCCTTCGAAAGTATACAGGGTGTGTTCAAGCCCCAGTTGCTGAGTATGTTGCAAGATACTGGCCGAGCCATGGAGGCGTCTGGAAAAGAATGCAGAAGCCCTTGCGCTTACATTGGCAAAGGGAAAATCGGAACCATAGGGTACAACATAATCCTGGTCGCCATGAATAGATAGTAAGGGAACACGATTGTGGGGTTTGATGACAGACAGATCGTCGAGGGCGCCCCACATGTTTACAGCTCCTCTTATGGTAAAGGGTCCGTGAAGATCATTAACGGCACAATCCAGGCATCCCAGGTCGGGCTGCAATCGCAGCACACTTCCCCTTGCACTGGGCCATATCTCCGACTCATCCATAAATGTTGTTTTCAGGGTGAGAATTCCTCCGGCGCTGTGTCCTGCCAGAACCACAAAGTGAGGGTCGATCCGATACCGGTTGTGGTGGTGCGAAAGGTAGCGCAAGGCAGCCCTTACATCCTGCATGGCGCTGTACATGGCGCGCTCCAGGTTCGAATACCTTCCGGGCAGGAAAATATATCCCAGGCGGTAGTTTACAGAAGCAACCACAAATCCCCGTCGGGCATAGTCTTGGGCTAGTTTGGAAACAAGTTCGTCGCCTTTATCGCCGGCAATAAATGCCCCGGCATGCAGCAAAACCATGAGGGGGCGGTTGTTTTGCAAATCACCTTCAGGCTGGTAAATATCCATTTGCAAAGGTATGGACCGGCGAAGCAGGTTGGAAGTGATACCTTCTGCCACTTCAAACAATACCTGATTGTAGCTTTTGTTTTCGCGCTTTTCGATGGAGCGGGAAGAATAAAACCCGGGAGCATGCCCATAAACAACTTCCTCTTTTGTTACCATTGAGAACAACGCATCGTGGTAGCGAAAGGGTGCGCACGGGAAACTGCGGGTATAGTATTGGCGGAAAGAGATCCGTTGGTTAGCTCCCACCAGGTAAAACTGATCATGGTATACCTGGAGTCGACCCTGAAGGTTGGCATGACCGCTGAGACGAAATCGTGTAACATTGCGCGATTGCCTTACCCGGAAAGGCTGGGGTGTGGCAATGGCCTTGTTGAGGGTAATGTATTGTCCGCGCGACGCACTTTCAAACTTCACTGCAATTCCCATCTCTTCACTTATATACCAGGTGTCGTGCGCAATTCCTGGTGTTGAAGGGGTTTTGCAGGAGGAGTGCCATATCAGAGCCCAGAGAATAATCAAAAACAGGACATGAGGGGTGGGTCTGGGTGTGGCAGTTCGGTTCCCTGAAAGCTTCATTTTTTGGCAGGTTTTGATTTGGCAATCAGCAACAGGTTCGCTGTTGCGTATCGGCCAAATATATAACGTTTTTGACGATTAACCAGAAAAAGTACGGTTTTTTTGTGTTCCATCCTCAGGCTTATCTAACTTTGCATCGCAATACTGCATAACAGCAAACAGGCACCCAGGTGAGGCAAGCAACACCAAGCCTCGCAAGTCACAGGCTTTAAAATAAATAAGGCATGATTGTAACAAAAACCCCTTTTGGCACTTTACAGGATGGCCGCATAGCCATGCTTTTTCAATTCAAAACCTCCAATGGTTTGCAGATCAGGATCAGCAATTTTGGCGCAGCCATCATTTCAGTAAAGTACCCGGACAAATCGGGCAATTCGGAAGAGGTTACTGCAGGATTTCCTCAGTTGGGTCCTTACCTGCAAGGCCACCCCTACTTTGGAGTGGTAGTGGGTCGTTTTGCCAATCGCATTGCCGGGGGCACTTTCAGCATTGATGGAAAACCCTACAGCCTGGCCTGCAACAACGGACCCAATCACCTGCATGGCGGCCCCCAGGGTTTTCATACCAAACTCTGGGATTACTCTCTCCTTGAAAAACAAGATGAGGCACATCTTACACTTCGGTATTTCAGTCCGGATATGGAAGAGGGCTATCCGGGCAATATGGAGGCAGAGGTAACCTATGTGGTAGCCGACAACAATAAGGTTGATATCTGCTACAAGGCTCAAACAGACCAGGCCACCCATGTAAACCTCACCAATCATGCTTATTTCAATCTGAGCGGTTTCAGAGAGAATATTCAAAACCATTGCCTGAAGCTACATGCCTCTCACTATCTTGAGATCAATGAACATCAGATCCCTACCGGAAAACTCATCCCTTGCCAGGATACTCCCATGGATTTCAGCAAGAACAGCAAACTTGCCAACCAGGGAATGCCTGTAATGCAAGAGCTGGATCATTGTTTTGTACTTGAAGAAGACAGAGACTGGCAAACGCTTCCTGCAGCTGTTTTGCACCACCCCCAGAGTGGCCGGAGGATACAGGTGTTTTGCAGCCAACCTGGCATACAGGTCTACACATCCAACTTTCTGGATGGAAGTCTGAGAGGCCATAACGGCATGGCTTATGCCAAACACAGTGCCATCTGCCTTGAAACACAGCATTTCCCCGACAGCCCCAACCAGCCTCATTTCCCATCTACCCTCCTCTTGCCAGGGCAGCAATACAACCAAACTACCCGTATGATTTTTGACAACCACTAGTTGCAAGAATTGATTTTACCCACTTTTTGAGCGAAATAGCACATCTTGCCACCTGATTGCAAATCCTCCTCTTACTTTTTTCAGGAAAAAATTTGGCATTTAGGTTTTTTTGCGTAATATTGTCAATCATAACAGTACAGAACAGTTAGGTTGGCGTGAGGCAAATCATCCATATCGATAAGGATTCGTCGGTATCCAAATACCGCCAGATTATAGCCTCGGTGGGCATGGCCATTGCCAGTGGGCAGCTTAAGCCAGGCGACAAAATGCCCAGCATCAACCATCTGTGCAAACAATGGAAACTATCCAGAGATACGGTACTGAATGCCTATTACGAGCTACGGTCGAAAGGGATTATATCCTCAGCTCCTGGCAAAGGATTTTATGTGGAGAAAGCACAACCCCATGTGGAACAAAACGTTTTCGTTTTATTTGACGAAATAAATGCTTTCAAGGAGGACCTTTTTCAATCTTTCAAGGCAAACCTGCCACCTGAGATTACCACCGAAATATTCTTTCATCATTTCAACCCCGGTTTGTTCCGGCAGTTGCTGGACCACAACAAGGGTAAGTATACCACGTGGGTGATTATGCCCGCCAATCTTGTCTCTGCGGCCCAGCACATCCGCAATCTTCCGGGCAGAGTTGTAATACTGGACCAATGGCCCCAGGACCTGGAGGCTGACTATGCAGGGGTTTACCAGAATTTCCGGAAAGACACCTATGAAGCTCTTTTGTCGGGCCGCCAGCTCCTGGATCGCTACAATAAACTGATCATGGTGCACCCAGGGGGGAAAGAACCGGAAGGGCAATTCAAGGGATTTCTGGAGTATTGCCATCATACCGGAACATCGCACGAGCTCATCAACAGCCTTGATGGAAGAAAAATATCGGCTGGCGAGGCATACCTTGTTATCTGGGATCGCGACCTGGTATGGCTGGTAAAACAAGCCGCTGCCAAAGGATTGAAACTGGGCAAAGACCTGGGATTGATATCCTACAACGACACAGCACTGAAAGAGGTGGTTGCCAGCGGTATTACAACCATTTCCACTGATTTCAGGCAAATGGGACAAACCCTTGCCTGCCTGGTGGCTGAAAACAAAACAGAACGTATTGAAAATCCATCGCGACTGATCATAAGAGGATCGCTTTGAGAACACATAATCATTAAACCAACACCCCAATGCAACCAACACTATTGATACTTGCTGCCGGTATGGGCAGCCGATATGGCAGCCTCAAACAGATTGACAAACTGGGGCCCGGGGGCGAAACCATCATCGACTATTCCGTTTTTGATGCCATGCAGGCAGGATTCGGTAAAGCTGTTTTTGTTATTCGCAAAAGCATCGAAAAGGACTTCATTGATGTATTTGCAGACCGGTTCCTGAAAAAAATTCCTTACGAAATTGTATTTCAGGAACTGGATCTTCTCCCTGAAGGGTTTGCGTGTCCGGAGGACAGAACCAAACCCTGGGGCACAGCACATGCGCTCTGGGTATGCCGCAATGTGGTGAAAGAACCTTTTGTGGTGATCAATGCCGATGATTTTTACGGAAAGCAAGCCTACCAGGTACTGGCTGACCATCTCAGGCAAAACCCGGAACATGAGAGTAATAATTTCGCAATGTGCGGTTACAAACTACACAATACACTATCGGAACATGGTAATGTAACCCGCGGCATATGCAAAATAAACCAGGAAGGATACCTCGAATCGGTGGATGAGCAGTTTAATATTGGGCGGGATGAAACCGGGATGATAGTGAGTTACAAGGATGAAGAAAATTTGGTTTTACTTCCGGATGAAACGGTTTCCATGAATATATGGGCATTCAATCCGTCAATATTTCAACTCATTGAAGAGTATTTCGTCAGATTTCTAGAAAAACAAATCCACCTACCCAAATCCGAACTTGTAACACCCCAGCTGGTTGACCAGATTATAAAAGATGGAAGGGGCAAAATTAAAGTGTTGCATTCGGCATCTAAGTGGTTTGGCGTTACCTACGCAAATGACAAACCCCTTGTAATGCAAACCCTGAAAGAACTAACAAACAGCGGAGAATATCCAAAAAAGCTTTGGCAATAAACCTTAACAAGAACTCTGATTCTTAGCGTTTCAGCGGTTCTAATCAAAAATCCTAAATCAAAAATAACATCATGGGAACATTTCACACACTCGATTATGTAATTTTTGCGGCCTATGGGTTGCTGATCCTTTCGGTAGGTCTTTGGGTGTCCAGGGGCAAAAAAGGAGAAAAGAAAAGTGCCGAGGACTACTTCCTGGCCAGCAAGAGTTTGCCCTTCTGGGCCATTGGTGCCTCGCTGATTGCAGCCAATATTTCGGCAGAGCAATTTATCGGCATGTCGGGCTCGGGCTTTGCCATAGGGCTGGCCATTGCCTCCTATGAGTGGATGGCGGCGCTTACACTGATCATTGTGGCCAAGTTCTTCCTCCCGATTTTCATCAAACAGGGGCTATTTACCATACCCCAGTTTATTGAGAAACGTTTCAACACCAACCTGAAAACCATCCTGGCTATTTTCTGGGTTGCCTTGTTCATTTTTGTAAACCTGACCTCTGTGCTGTTTCTGGGCGCAAAGGCCCTTGATACCATTCTGGGCACAGGCGATGGCTCCATGATCATGTATTTCATAATAGGTCTGGCATGTTTTGCTGCCGCTTACTCCATCTGGGGTGGCTTATCGGCAGTAGCCTGGACCGATGTAATACAAGTGGTGCTGCTTGTGGTAGGCGGATTTATCACTACCCTGATTGCCCTCAACCATGTAACACCCGAGGGGGGTATTCTTACAGGTGTTTCGCACATTTATGCAACTGCTGGCGATAAGTTTCAGATGATTCTCAGTCGCGACCATTCTCAATATCTCAACTTACCCGGCATTGGGGTATTGATTGGAGGTATGTGGGTTGCCAATTTGTACTACTGGGGCTTTAACCAGTACATTATTCAACGTGCACTGGCAGCAAAATCGCTCAAAGAAGCACAAAAAGGTCTTGCCTTTGCTGCATTTCTGAAACTGCTTTTACCCATTTTTGTGGTAATCCCGGGTATTATTGCCTATGTAATGTATATGCAACCTGCCGGAACAGCTCTGATTGATGGAGTACAAAGCGATTTTCTGCGTGCCGACGGCACCATCAACTATGATATCTCTTACCCCTGGCTGATCCGTACCTTTATTCCTATGGGTATCAAAGGCCTTGTGGTGGCAGCCCTTACTGCAGCCATTGTATCATCGCTTGCCTCTATGCTCAACTCTACAGCAACCATCTTTACCATGGATATTTACAAACCCTACTTCTCTAAAAGGACAGATGGCACCGACCTGGTACCGGTAGGTCGTATTTCAGTAATGGTTGCCCTGGGCATAGCGGTATTCCTGG
Organism: Bacteroidales bacterium; assembly: GCA_046291875.1. Classification (GTDB taxonomy): domain Bacteria; phylum Bacteroidota; class Bacteroidia; order Bacteroidales; family UBA7960; genus SKVR01. The sequence goes on from JBKBSF010000019.1 coordinate 25,319, forward strand.
CACCCGCCCTCGATTCTATGCCCCAGATGTTTCAATACATCCAGGAGTATACGGGTGTGGTAAGCCCGGGAATTCTGGCAGTATTCCTCATGGGTCTGTTCTACAAGAAAGCCAACAGCAAAGGGGCTATCATAGGTGTAATTGCATCTATACCTGTGGCATTGTTGCTCAAACTTCTTCCCCTTGAAATGCCTTTCCTCGATCAAATGATGTACACCTGCCTTATCACCATTGTAATCATCGTTATGGTGAGCCTGCTCACTGCCGACCACGATGAAGACCCCAAAGCAATTCCGCTGCCAAAGGAAACTTTCAAAACCGGAAAGAATTTCAACCTGGCAGCCTATGCAGTGGTACTGATACTGGTAGTGCTGTACACTGTGTTCTGGTAAATAATGGCGGGTGTAATGGGTAATGGGTGAATCACTCATCACTCATCACCGATCACCCATTACCCATTACACCCTTCATCCAAAATTCAATACAATGAATCAACAACAAGTAGAACAAATATTTGAGCAAAAGCACAAGCAGCCGCACCGGATCTTTGCTGCCCCTGGCCGTATCAATCTGATTGGCGAACACACCGATTACAATGAGGGTTTTGTGATGCCTGCAGCCATTGACAAGAGGATCTATCTGGCCATTGCTCCTGTGCCTGGCAATAAAGTTGAAATTTACTCAGCAGATTTTGACGAGACGGTAACCTTTTCGCTGAACCAGGCTCTGAACGATATGCCCCACTGGGCCAAATACCCCTATGGCGTTGTCAGAGAGCTTGAAGCAGCAGGCCATACGCTGCAGGGTTTCTGCGCCGTTTTTGGAGGCGACATCCCCAAGGGTGCCGGACTGTCATCGTCTGCTGCCCTCGAGAGTGTGTTTGCAGTAGCTCTTAACACCCTTTTCAGTTTGAATATCGACAACATGACCCTGGCCCGGATAGGACAAAGGGCTGAGCACAACTACGCCGGAGTTAAATGCGGCATCATGGATCAGTTTGCTTCCATCCATGGCAAGAAAGACCATGTAATGATGCTCGATTGTCGCTCACTGGAGTATGAATACCGCCCCCTGAAACTGGACGGATTTGAACTGATCCTGGCAGACACCCGGGTAAAACACAGCCTTGCCTCATCGGAGTACAACCTGAGGCGGCACCAATGCGAAGAAGGTGTAATGGTGCTGCGCACACAAATGCCTGCAGTACGCAGTTTGCGCGATGTAAGACCCAAAGATGTTTACCCTTACAGAGAAATGATGGGCGAAGAGGTTTTCATGCGCTGCGAGTACGTTACAGAAGAGAACCAACGGGTGAAAGAGATGGCCAGGGCCCTTGAGGAAGACGATATGCCTCTGGCAGGTGAGCTTCTTTTTGCTTCTCATCATGGCCTGAGCAACAAATACCATGTAAGCTGCCCCGAACTGGACCTTCTGGTCGATATAGCCCGAAACACCCCAGGTATACTTGGAGCAAGGATGATGGGCGGCGGATTTGGGGGTTGCACCATCAACCTGGTAAGCTCTGACGCGGCAGAGCAGTTCAAAGAAAGTGCCTACTCAGGATTTAAAAAACAATTCGGAACCGAACCTCTGTTTTACAAGGTAAACCTCAGCCAGGGAGCTACAGAATGTTAAAACAATTTTCATCGTCAGAAAACATATTGCAGGGGGAAATTGTAACTTTGTTTAAAACCTGATAAATCTGCAAATAAATACCGCAAAAGCATGTCTGAAAAAATACTCGTTACCGGTGGCACCGGCTATATTGGCTCTCATACTGTGGTGGAACTGCAACAGAGTGGCTATGAAGTTTTAATAGTTGACAACCTTGCCAATTCTGAAGAGAGCATTGTAGGCCAGATTGAAAAGATTACCGGTGTTCGCCCTCATTTTACCCAGCTTGATCTGAGTGAGCGTCAGCCCACACTGGATTATTTTAAGCAACACAACAACATTGCGGGGGTAATCCATTTTGCCGCTTACAAAGCAGTTGGAGAATCAACCGAATTTCCATTGAAATACTACCAGAACAACCTGGGCTCGCTTGCCAACCTGATGGAAGCCATGGCCCTTGTTAACTGCAAAAACCTGGTGTTTTCCTCTTCCTGCACCGTTTATGGTCAGCCCGATGTATTGCCCGTAACAGAGAGTGCTCCTATCAAAAAGGCTCTCTCTCCCTATGGCAATACCAAGCAGGTTTCGGAGGAGATCATATTCGATCAATGTCTTACCGGAAAGGTAGAGGCCATTGCGCTGCGCTATTTCAATCCCATAGGAGCGCACCCTACAGCACTCATCGGAGAACTGCCTCTGGGTGTGCCCAACAACCTGGTTCCATTTATTACACAGACAGCCATTGGCAAACGCGACAAGCTCAGGGTGTTTGGAGATGATTACAACACCCCCGATGGCACCTGCATACGCGACTACATCCATGTGGTGGATCTCGCCAAAGCCCACGTTGTAGCCATGGAGCGACTCACGCAAGGCAAAAATCTGGAACGGTTTGAGGTATTCAACCTGGGTACCGGAAACGGTTTCAGTGTACTGGAAGTGATCCAGACTTTTGAGAAAGTAAACAGCCTGAACCTAAATTACGAGATCGCACCCCGCCGCCCGGGCGATGTGGAGCAGGTTTGGGCAGAAACCACACGTGCCAACGAAGTGCTGGGCTGGAAAGCAGAGCTGGGGCTGGAACCCATGCTGCAGTCGGCATGGAAATGGGAGTTGTATTTAAAGGAGAAAGCAACCCCCTGACAGATATCACAAAGGAGAAGGCTGTCTGAAGAATGCCCACTGGTTACTATCGGGCACTCCTCAAACAGCCTCTTCCATTTTTAACCCCATTGTACAGAAAACGATTCAATTGAAAGCAGCAATATTTTCTGACACAGGGGCCTTCCGATCATCCTCCTATTCAAGCCAGGCTTCCTGAAGATAAAACCGGATATTGTTTTCGGATCCATCGCCCTGCAAGGTGATCTGAAGAACCTCCAGATCGGAGGCAACCAAGGGTCCGTGATTTGTTATGGCCGCATGCCAGGGCTTAAACTCCGGATAAGGTCGGGGTATCATGGCAAACTGTCCTTCTTTGAAATCTTTCAGGGCAAGCCTATAGTTTTCTTGTTGTTCGTTCAGGATCAGGTCATGGGTAAAAACGTTTCCCGATTTATCTATCAGGCTAACCTCAAGCCGAACCGGGCCATTGCCCAGATTTGCACCCCTCATTACCAGGTACTCTTTCTGATTTAGCTCACTCTTTCTGCCTGCCACCTGATCGCGGAAGTTATACTTTATGGTATGAATACGCGTACGGCCGGTACCATCCTGGTTGTTGGGAATTTGCTCCAGATCGTAAAACAACCATCCTTTCCCCTTTTCAAAAGCGGCCCGTAAATCAACTCCCCTTACCCATGGGCGAAGGGTTTCTTCATTGTCTGCCATGGCGCACCACAAGGCAATGGGTTTCCCTTCGGGGATAAAATGCATGGTATAGGTGGTTTGATCGTAAAAATCCCAGTCGCCGGGTTTCCGGTCGATCCCTGCAGGAAACGTTCTCCAGTGATCACCAAAATCTATCACAACGAAATAATGGAGTATCCCGTGTTTTGCAATTTCAGAAGGCAATGAAAGCTGGTAGATGTCATTGCCCAGATATTCTGCTTTCATCTGGCGATTGCCCAGTCTGTCCCACATGGCTATGGTTACATTCCCGGGTTTGCGGGGGCTGATCAGTTCGAAACGGATGTGAGCCTCTGCACCGGCAGTAACCTGTGGGGCAGAATAGTTTTTCACCAGGGTAACCTCCAGGTTGCTTTCAGGTGCTACAAACTCATTCATCCTGATATTTCCCAGCATAGATTGAGGATCGATTCGCACGGTGTTTCCAGCAGCCTGGAGCAAATACACACCTGGCAGGACTTCGAACTGACTGTTGCGGGCCAATGCAGACAGGGTGTTACCTTCATCGATTCCCTTTACAGAAAATCCACTGCCAAGCCCGGGCAAAGCAACTTGCATTGCTCTTTGGGTATGATGCACTGCTGCAACCTGCCGGTGGGGACTTACCCGTGCATAGGGGTCGCCGATCCAATGGGCATCGGGCATCACTTCGAGCCGCCATACGCCAGGAGCCAGTTTGTCGAGGAAGTAGGCTCCTTTGCCATCGTAGCGCACCACCGCAGAATTGCCATATCCGGCAATGGAGGTAAGACGGTTTACATCGGGAGGTACAGTTGGGGTATGGTTGGTATAATAAAACCTCTCAGGCGATACCAATTCTGCCAGATCTTCTTCATACCGTATGCGGAAGTTTGCGAAAGTATTGTTGTGTGGAAAGCTGCCAAAGTCGGCATAGCGTGGTACCTGGTGAAAGACCTGCGAGGCAATCATAAGACTGATCGCCTTTTGAGGTGCGTAGGGAAGACTCATAAAGTGTGTGCCATAGTTGGTATTGAAGGGAGCCAGAAACATGGCATCGTAATCGAAATGAGTTGCCAGCTGCATCCCTGCCTGGCGAAAACTTCGCGCCATGGCCGGATACATATAGTTTCCTTCGGCGTCGGCAGCATCAAACTCATACACAATCTTCGCCATATTCCTGAAATCCAGATCATCGGCAAAGGGGATATGGTAGGTGCTCACATGAGGCAGAAAGTTTCCGTTGATCTGGCGATTGGCCACCAAGCCCGTAGGATACCATTGAAAAGTTCCTCCTTGCACATCTGCTTCCATGTAGGCCCGATAGAGGTGTATGCTGTGGGTTACATTGTAAAAGATGGGGGTTTGTGTTCCGGTTCGGCGCATGGATGCCACCATGCGATTGATGAAGTCTTTAACCTCCTCAACAGTACCAGGATGATGCGGCTCGTTGCTTACCTCAAAAGCAACCACATCGGGATCGTCTTTGTAAGCAATGCCGGTGTATGGGTTTACATGATTGAGAAACTGATACAGGTAGTTCTCCTGCGCTTTTATGGCATCGGGATGAGTAAGACAACCCGCCTTGCCATATTTGCGTGCAAAACCTGGCGTATCGAAATCGGGTTCAGGCCAGCCGTTGCCCCAAAAGGCAATGGGTGTAATTACGAACTTCATACCGCGCTGCTTCATCTCGGCAACAGCAAAATCGAAAAGCCTCAGATGCTCGTTGTGCAATAAGTTGCCCAGCGTATCGGAGATCTCGGTATCCCAAACATGCACCCGGTACAAATTAAAACCCAAACGTGCAAAATGATACACATCCTGCCTGATAGCTTCTTCGTGATTTACCCCCATCCTTTTGGCCATGCGAAAGGCATGAGCAAATGGGGTTGAATAGTTTACCCCAAATCCATGGATCTCACTGTTATCGGCCCTCCAACGCAGCACACCCTGTGCATCCACATAAGTTGAATGCTCTGTTGCTGACTGTGAAAGTACCGTTTGCAAGGCAAAAACAAGCAGTAGTACCGCCAGGAAAAATCGTTTATTCAGCATCATTAAAAAGTTTAATTAGTTCTTCATAGAGCGGTGAAAACAACCGGAGTTGTCCCCCATCGCAAAAGAGTAAAAGTGACGGGGTGAAATTTAATCACCCCGTCACTGGATTATTAATTCTTTATTACTTCATAATTGTAAGGCACATTGTGCAGATCAAGCACAATAGTATAATTGCCCGCTTCGCTGATGGGGATATTATTACCATCGTGCCCGGGATCGAGCACACCATCCAGATCGTCATCACCATAAATCAATGACCAGTTTTCGTTGGCAATGAATTTAAAGCCCCCAGCGGTAACATCCATGGTAATGGACCAGGTTTTTGATTGTACATCGAACTGCATAGGAGTAAATGACCATCCATTGAAGTCGCCGGTTACAGCCCATTCGGTAGTATATAACTGGTAGGTAAGATTGTCGAGGTTGGCAATGATTCTGTAGTAGCCAACCCCTTGTGTGGCAAAAATATTATTACCGCCCCAGTTGCCTACCTGCAGGGTACCGGAAGTACCACTTTCGTTCGGATCGCCAATTACCTCTTCTTCCACCCAGTCGGGCACGAACGACATTTTGAAGCCATTCCAGTTTTCGCCATTGTCCATCCAGATATAACCCTCGTAAATGTTATTACTCTTGAAAGAGTAGAGGTGATCTGTAAAGGACCAGCCGTTATGATCGCCTGCCAGATACAGTTTTGGAAAATCAAGAACCACATCCAGCGGAACGAAGTTAATGTTTACCACATTGGATTCTGCAACCAGCTCGGCACTTATACTGGCAATTACCTTAAACTGTACTGCAGCTGTTTCGCCGGGCAATGCCCCCAAGGCCAGCAATGATTGATTGATGCGCGAAACCAGCATAGAATGATTGAGCAACTTGGTGGTTCCCAGCGATACTGATTGCTGGAAATTGTTGGATGCCAGATCCATGCGCAATACATAATCCGGATTACGGTGCTGAAATCCGAAATCTGCCGCAACCCAGTTGAAGGCAGCGAACACATCATCGATGTTATCCTGGGTGATACCAAAGGTTGAGTTTGCGTGCGTATTGGATAGCACCGGAGGGGTTATTTCACCCATCGTTACCATGTCTCTGTCGTAGCAAGCTGTAAGCAGCAGCATCAGCACCAGGGGGAGCAGAAAGATCTTTTTCATCTGAAAAAGGCTTACCAGAGATGGGGAGAAGAACATATCCCGGTTTATTTTCGGGAGCACCTGCATGATTTTACGTTCATGCGGGTTTGCGTTATTGTGAAAACATGTTCGTTTCATCAGAATATAATTTGATTAAGTAATTGGTCTGATGGAACATCCTGAATTGTCATCCTCGTGTGTGTTAAGGGATTTATCATGGATGTTTCATATTTTTGAACTTTGATAATGTTTTGCTTTACTGCAGAAGAGAGGCTCCTGCAGCGTGGAAATTTATTAATACCCGTTTTGCTGCAGGTTGGGATTGGCGGCGATATCCGATGCTGGAATAGGGAACCAATTGTATCGGTCGGCCAGGGCACGACCTTCGTAAACCCCTCCTTTCCATTCCCACATATAATCGCCACTGGTAAATTTTCCGAACCTTACCAGGTCGGTGCGCCGATGGCCCTCCCAATAAAATTCGCGGGCCCGCTCATCGAGAATAAAATCCAGGGTAAGCTCAGATGCCGTAATACGCCCTGAGGTATTTCCATAGGCTCTGTCGCGAATGGCATTAACTGCTTCAAGAGCCTGAGCCGGGGTACCCCCCTGCCCTCCTCTGAGCACTGCTTCGGCAAACATCAGGTAGGCATCGGCTACCCTGAAGAGCGGGAAATCAATGTCCATATGCAGATTGTTGGATCCCAGCTGACCTGTAGAAGTGATGTTCTTATACTTCATTACCGAAAAGCCATTGGTAAACTGGGCAATGTCGTCGGTGGTAATGGTGCGCCCTTCTGTAAAAAACATGGCTCTTTTGTCGGTTGCTCCTGTGTAATCATCAAATTTCTCGATGAGTTGTTTCCTTGCCCGATTGCCACCCCAGGGGTTTATGCCGTAAGAAGCTGCATCCATATCAGAAGACCATGAAGAACATGCGATCATGGTTACACCTCCCCAGGTCTGTGCATTGAGCCCATCGGCCACCACCGGAAAAATAACACCCTTGGCGTTGTGATTATCCGCCAGGAAAAGGTTCTGGTATACCGGATCAAGCTCGTAAGCCGATTCCATGACTTTGCGAGCGTAGGTAACGGCCTCCGTATAGCGGGTTGCGCCTGTATAAACTCCGGCATTGAGATAGAGTTTGGCAAGGATCATCCAGGCACTGGCCCGGTCGATACGCCCGTAAACATTGGCCAGGGGCTGCAGCAAAAGATCCTCAAGCTCTAACAATTCGCTTTCAACATAATCAAACAAATCGATTTTGGATATCTGTGGAGGGAGGAAGGCTCCGATGGGATCATTTTCCGTAACAAAGGGCACACTTCCATAGAAATCAAGGGCGTGGTAATAACTCAGGGCCCTTAACAAACGAGCCTCGGCGCGGTAGAGTGCAATTTCGGTCCGGATGGCTTCACTGAAGCCCCGCTCTGCGAGTTTGGCCGGTGTTGTCTCTCTTATAAACTCATTGGCCAGCGTAATTTGATAATAGATGCGCGAATACATCCCCAGATTCACCTCGTTGGAGGGGGTCCAGTTGTTGGTTTGCAATTCGGGTATACCCGGATCATTCCAAACCCAGAGCGCCATTTCGGTAGTAAGGTCTTGCATATACCAAAAGGCGCGGATATAGTTGGAAGCTCCTTCGTCAACCCCCAGCACATCCTGGTCTCCATCGGGCCCTACCTGGCCGGTGAGCGATAATCCGCCGTAAAGCTTGGCCAGCACCATCTCGTAATTGGCCGGATCATTATAAAAAGTGGCTGATGTAATAACATTCTCATCAAGGGGTACGGTGTCAAGATCCTTTAGGCAGGATGTAAACAACATAACACTGCCCATGAGTAAGGATAAGGATAAAATATATCGTGTCTTCATTGCTCTATGGTTTAAAATTCAAAATTAACACCCAGTACAAAAGTGGTAGGACGAGGATATATATTGATATCCATGCCATTGAACACCTCCGGATCGAGGCCCTTATAACCGGTTAAAACGAAAAGGTTCTGTACAGTAAATGACAATCTGAGGTTGGTGTTGGCACTGACAATATCACCAAACTGATATCCCAGCGACACAAAATCCATCCGGAAGAAAGAGGCATCTCTTACATAATAATCGGAAAGCAACTGCTGCGAATTGAAACGGGTATCCAGCACACTTACCGGCATATTCTGAATATAAGGTGGATTGTAGGTGTATTGGAAGTTGGCATTGGAGGCCACAAAATCGTTGTACACAAAATTGCCTATACTTGCTCTTCCAGAGAAGGCAAAATCCCATTTACCGTATTGAAGCCTGGAGGAAATACCCAGCAGATAATCGGGGGCAGAAGAGAAGAAGTGATATCTGTCTTCAATGGTGATTTCGCCATCACCATCCCTATCCACATAAACTCCTGGGATAGGATTTCCATCGGCATCATACACCTGCTGAAAAACGAAGAACGAATTGGCAGGCCTTCCTACGCTATGAATCTTTGCATAGTTTCCGGTACCGCCCGAGATAACACCCAGAAATGCACCCTGGTAGCTGGGATTGTCTACAATGGTTAGTTTGGTGATTTCATTGATATTTCGGGTGAAATTAAAGCCAATCTCCCATGTTCTTTCGCGTGTGGCAACAGGAATAACATTGAGGTTAAACTCAATACCACGATTCTCCATGGTACCCACATTGGTAAGAAGAACATTGGTAAAGTTTGTACCGGCAGCCACCGGGATTTCGTTGATCAGGTCGCGGGTTTCGCGGTGATATAGTTCAACTGAACCATTGATTCTCTCGTTGAAGAAACCATAGTCCAACCCGATATTGAGGGTAGTGGTTTCTTCCCATTTCAGATCAGCATCATACCCGGCAGGGCGCGCCATGGTAACCCAGCGGTTGCCAAAAAGGTAGCGGGCGGTTTCCATACTATAGCTGTAGCGAGCCAGATAGGGATAGTCGTCGCTGGTTATATATTGCTGGCCGGTGATGCCATACCCCATCCTTAAGCGGAGGTTGGAAAGAGATCCGGCCCGGCTCATGAAATCCTCTTCACTAATGCGCCATGCGGCTGCAAAGGAGGGGAAAGTACCCCAGCGATTGTCAGGCGACAGGCGCGAGGTGCCATCATGCCTTAGTGTCATGGTTAGCAGGTATTTGTCCATAAGGGAGTAATTGACCCTTCCGAAGAATGAAATAAGGTAGCTTTCGGTGGGAGCTGTTCTTTCAGGGTCAATAATATACTGCTGGTTTACACTGGTAGCCTTCCAGTAATCTTCGCGCCAGAAATGCTGCCAGGAATATCCACCCATTACATCCAGACGACTGCGCAATGCAGGCAGTTCGGTGTTGTAATTCAGATAAAAATCGAGCAGTGAGTTGCTTTTAGACTGGCTGTAGGTGCGGTCCAGACCACTGATGTCGGTGCCATCGGAAGCACGACGGTATTCAAAGGCAGCATTGGTGGGAACAAACACCGAACCTTCGGAAGAGGAAACATCGTAGCCCATGTTGAGGGTAGCCTGCAATTGGGGCAGGAATGGGAGCTTGTAATCAAACTTTAAGCTTCCTATGCTACGCATTACGTCGGATAGGTCTTCTGTAAGATTGAGCTGTGCAACAGGATTGGTAGGTGCAAAGCTGGCGGGCCGCCCTCCATCCATCCAGGTGGTATAACCTGCATAGGGGCTGTTTTCGTCAAGAACGGGTTTGGTAGGATCGAACAATATGGCATTGCCAATGGCACTTGTAGAAGCAAATCGGTTGTGGGTATAAACACCTCTTACGCTCAGGCTAACCTTCAGATCATCATTAAGAAACGAGGGGTTAGCATTGAGGGCTCCCGAGTAGCGGTTCATGGAGGAGGTCATCAGCAATCCCGATTGCCCTGAATATCCTAAAGACACCCGGTAGGGGATATTAAGAGCAGCTCCCGACATACTGAAATTATGATCGGTACCGGAAGCGGTTCTGAATATTTCGTCTTGCCAGTTGGTGCTGGCATTTCCCAGCAAAGCAACGGCACTGGAATTCTCACCATAGCGTTCAATCATGATACTACGGTAGGCCTGAGCATCAAACACTTCAATCTGATTGGTTTTGATACCCATCGAAACATTGGAGTTGTAAGAAAAACGGGTTCTTCCAGGTGCTCCCTGTTTGGTGGTAATGATGATAACTCCGTTAGATGCCCTCGATCCATAAATGGCGGTGGCAGAAGCATCCTTAAGTACGGTAAAGGATTCGATATCGTTGGGGTTGATCGTACTCAGCGGGTTTCTCATTCCGGAAACGCCATCATTGTCTACGGCCACTCCATCAATCACAATAAGAGGGTCGTTGCTTGCAGACAAAGAGGAGCCTCCTCGTATGCGAATGGTGGCACCACTTCCCGGAGCTCCTCCGCTGGTGGTAATTTGCACACCCGATACTTTCCCTGCCAGCAATTCCTGTGGGGTAGTAATCGCACCCTGGTTGAAATCTTTGGCACTAACGGAAGAAATGGCCCCCGTGGCATCGCCACGGCGCACCTGGCCGTAGCCGATCACCACAACCTCCTGCAATGTGGATACATCGGGCATCAACTGTACGTTCAATGAGGTTTGCCCCTCAATAACAATCAGTTCGGGCACCATACCCACTACAGTTATTTGCAGGACTTCGCCATCGGACACCTGCAGGCTGAAGGTTCCATCGGTGCCAGACACCGTGCCTCGTTGTGTTCCCTGCACTACAATGGTAGCTCCGGGGATGGTTTCTCCGGTTCGGTACTCAGTGATTCTCCCTGAGAGGGTTCTCTGCTGAGCCTGTGCCGGAAGGCTAAAAGCCAGGATCAGTAAGCACAAACCCAGCAACTTCAGGTTCTGTAATTTACTTTTCATAGTGTTGTTGTTTAGTTGAGTTTTGGATTCAAGAGAATTGGTCTGGTATGATGGATGTAGCTCATCACAGATATTTTTTATTTGATCCTTCCAGAGGCACCCTAACGGGTACCTCCTCAGCCAGGCCCATTGTTGTATGCAGCCTGGGGGTTGGAAATCTTATTGTTCTCAGCGGGCACTTACCCGGATCGTTGCCACAGGTAGTCCTTCAGCCTTGGCCTCTACAACAATACTGCCTGCAGTTCGCCCTGCCCTGAGCAGAATGGTGGCGATACCTGCCTCTGCTTCCATCGGATTGTGCCCCACCAGCTCGCCATCTCCTGCTATTAGGGTATAATGAATGGCAGGACTTGCATCGGGCAGGACAGTTCCCCTTTCATCAACCACAGCTGCATACAGAAAAACAATATCGTTTTTGCCAATTACAAGAGGCCGGTTGCTTTCATCGATCCAGAGTTTCAGTGAACTGGCAGGGCCTGGTGTATGGCGGGCCATCCGGGTCACTTCTTCCCTCCCTGCAAAACCGGCAGCTATGAGCTCTCCAGGCACAATTGCTTCAAGGTGAAATGTAAAAGGGGGTTGTTGCAAATGTGTGCTGTATACATCGGCATCGGGTTTTTGTCTGCCCAAAGAGTTGCCGTTTACAAACAACTCTACCTCTTCACAATTGCTGTAGACTTTCACTTCGAGAAAATCTGGGTCATGGTAGTAGTTGGCGATGTATACAAAAGGTTCGTTGAACTCCTGCACCGGAAATTCTCCCATTCGAGCCTGACTTTTGTAGAACCAATAGGCAAACTTGGGCAGCCTGAATATGTCCATCACACCCGAAGCCTCCAGATCAGGAGCATAGCCACGGTTGTAATCGAATACCAGCCAGTTGGCATCGCCTGCAATGGCACCTTTGCGATTGCTGTTGTGCGCTTCCTGATAATTGAGTGCCTGCTGAGCCAGCCTTCTTTGCCCAAATCCTCTGAGCTGTCTGGAGTTCCGCTCTTCAGAGGTAAGGTCTTCAAAAGCAGATTGGTTAAACCCGGCATTGTGCGCATAATACTCCCAATCTCCGTATTCGGCTATAAGGAGAGGTTTGCCCCCATCGTAATGATTCCAGTAGTGGGGAGGCTTGCCATGCTGGCGGGCAGGAATATACACATCGTATACTCCTTCCCACCAGCCGCAGGTATACACATCAGGGGAGGGTAACTCTTCATATACAATATCATGAGCTTGCTGCATATAGGCATCTGTCATGGCAGTTTCATTCAGGGATGCCTCCCAGAGGATTACAGAAGCATGATTACGATCTCTTCGCATCATTTTACGCACATCGTTGAGGGATCTTTCCTGAAAAACCTCATCACCAAAAAACTGCCACCCAGGTATTGCATTCATTGACAGCAACCCAAGTTCATCGAGTGCATCCATAAAAGCTTTGGAGTGAGGATAATGAGACAGTCGGACAAAATTGTACCCGGCACTTCTGATCTTCCATGCATCGCGGTACTGCGCGTTGTCCGACAGAGCATATCCTATGTAGGGGTATTCCTGATGACGATTGGTGCCACGCAGAAAGAAGGGTTCTCCATTGAGCTCAAACCCTTCGGTGGTAAACCGGAAAGTACGAATGCCAATCCTTGCCAAATCAGAATCTGCTGGTTTTTCTCCCTTGTATGCCTCGGCCAGCAAATGATACAGGTAGGGATTTGAAGGCGACCACAATTCGGGGCTTTCAACCGGTATCCGGAAATGAAAGAGGGCATGGCTGCCCGCCTCAAGGGTTTGAGATTCGGAGATCTGCTCTGCTATCACCTTTCCTTCTTTATCCTTCAATACTATCCTAACCTTTGCAGGCTGAGAGAAATCGTACTCATTGCTCACATCCACCTGTACATTTACAGTAGCTTTCTGAGGAGAAACATCAGAATAGGTTACCAGCAAACCACCCGCAGCAGGTCTGTCAGCGCCAATAGGATCAGAAATATGCAGTTTGTCTTTCACCACAAACCACACATTACGGTAGATGCCACTAAAATAATTGAAGTCCAGATCGTCAAGTGGTTTGCCTGGAGGCACCTGCGGATTGTCCTCGTTGTTTAGCCTAACCAGCAGTGTATTCACTTCTCCAAACCGAATATATTCTGCCAGGGGCACATAAAAGGGAAGATACCCGCTGTAGGACGATTTCAGTAATACACCGTTGAGGTACACATCACTAACCTGCATTGCCCCTTCAAAATGCAATGCCAGATGCTTGTTGTTAAGTTTTTCGGGGACAAAGAATTTCTTGCGGTACCAGGCTGTACCTTGCCATTGCCTGCCTTCAATCACCAGAGGTTCGACATGAGCTGTATGAGGCAGATCAACCGACTCCCAGGGCAGGTCATAACCTGCAAAGACCTGATCATCTGCCACATCTTTCACAAACTCCCATCCCTGGTTGAAAAGATTTTCGCGGAGGGAGAAAGAAGCATCTTCCCGCATATTTTTGCAGGAGGCCAAAAACAACAAAAGGAACAGGTAACCAAAAATTTTCTTCATACTTCAAGGTTTACGAAATCGTTTGCGGAACTATTTATTTTTTTACCGCATCCGGAGTTTTGGCCCAAGGGCAAACCAGGTTTGCGGTAAAATGAAAGTATCTGACCCGTTTACTGGTAATCCCAGTTGAGGTATTGCACCACATCGGTAACATTACCTGAGAAATTAAAAAAGGCACAGTTTTCCCATGAGGAGCCGGTACCCCATAAGTCGACCATTGAGGAGGAAATCCAGGCAGGCTCCCAGTAAAAGACCCCGATGGCCCCGGCATCCATCATACTTTGGGTAAGGGCGATCATAAAATCGCGCTGCCCTTCAACGGTATAGGGAAACCCGGCAACAGGGGGCTGATTGTAATACAGATTGGGATAGTTATCGTTGTTGGCCGTGGTAAAGGGGTATGCCGTTTCCAGCAGCATTACATCGCGGTTGTAATTGGTTTTAACCTGCTTTACCACATTGCCAAGCCCGTTAAAAGCAACAGTGGTGTGCCAGATATGATAATAGGAAAAACCCATCACGTCAAAGTCGGTTACGTTTCCTTTGTGTATAACATCGCCCATCCAGTAGTTAAGATTTTTCGGATCTGCCACATGCAGAATTACCTGAGTTGAATGTCCTGCAAGGGCATCCATATCGCGGATGGCTGAGATTGCAGCATTCACCACCTTGCCAAAGTTGGCCCAGTGCCCCTGACAAACATTCAATGAAGGAAAACCGGCCGGTGTATGGGTCATCATCATGCCACAGTTGGTTTCGTTACCCACCTGTATCATCTTGGGAAGCAGATCTTTCTCTCTCAGTCTGCTCAATACGTTAAAGGTATACTGGTACACCGAATCGGCCAGTACCTGAATATCGGTAATGTCGCGCCAGGCTCTGGGAACATCCTGATGCCCCGGATCGGCCCATGTATCCGAATAATGAAAATCCAGCAAAACATCCATACCTGCCTCTTTTGCCCTTTCCATGCTTTTTATCACGTCGTCGAGCCCGCTGTACAAAGGCACTGAATGATTATAGAGATCGAAAACCCAATCAGGGTTGTGCCACAGACGCAACCTCACAGTATTGGCACCATGGCGGGCCAATACCTTAAAAGGATCTACCTGCTGGCCGTTTTCGCGGTATACGCCTCCGTGATCCTCTACCTGGTTTACATACGACAGATCTACTCCCATGGCAAATCCCGCAGGAATATTTCCATTTTCATCAGGCTGGGGCTTAACACCCTCTTTTTTGCATGATACGCAGGAGGCAAAAACAAGAAGAAACAAAACCGGACGAATAAATACTCTTAATATCATGGCAACCGTTTTATTAATTTATGATCAGGATATCTTAAAACTATGAAATCCTTACTGCCACCAAAAATAAATGATGCTGAGATAAGTCACTTTTCGGCTTCTTACCAATTATTGACCAAATCTTACATTTACCAAAAAACCCACCTGCTGATGGGGCATTTGCATTGTTTTTACTAACTTCATGCACTTGATTTTTTCATACATCCAATGCCTGCCCGGATTTTTTTTAGGCAATTTACAAAGCACTAATCTATCCTGGCATCTTGATAAAAAATGTACACCATGTGCCGGACGGGCTCCATTACACCCTTTACATACAGGATCATCTCTGCCACTATGCTTTTGGTTGCTTTTTTCAACCTGCATGCAAGTCATTCATTGTATTTTTCCAACCTTACTGCCCGCAACGGGTTAAGCTCGAACATTACCAATTCGATAGTACAAGACAAGCATGGATTTATCTGGATCGGCACCCAGGAAGGTCTTTGCCGGTATGATGGTTTCAGGATGATCAATTTCCAGCACACCCTCAGTGAGGGCTCCCTTTCGTCCAACAACATAAGCACACTTCTTTACGATGATGATTATATATGGGTGGGCACCTGGGAAGGACTTAACCGGATCAACATACACACCTTTGCGATACAACGGGTTTTCACCGGCCATTTATCGGGGGCTATCAGAGCCCTTTACAAAGACCGGCAGGGCGATGTATGGATCGGAACATCCAACGGAGTTTTCGTTTACGAGAAATCTGATAATCAACTTAAAAGCTACAATACACAGAACAGTTTGCTGAGTCACAACACCATCAGGAGTTTTTACCAGGCCCGCAATGGGGATATGTGGATAGGCACCTACGATGGATTGAACCGCTATCAAAACGGGCATTTCAGCACCTACAACCTTAAAGGCAACTACATGCCTCTGCTGGAAAACAATCTGATTGTATCCATTCAACCTCTTACACCTGCTGCTGACACCCTGCTATGGGTAGGCACAGAAACCGGACTGGCCAGGTTCGACACCCGCAACGGCAGATACACGCTCTACAACACCTCTAACACACAGCTGAGCAACGAGGTGATAAAAAGCATATACCATCAGAACGACAGTCTGTTATGGTTAGGTACAGATTTCGGGCTTAATATTTTCAATACAAGGTCGCTGGCAGTAGAAACCTATTACCACGACCCATTGATAGAGCACTCCCTGGCCAGCAACGTAATCTGGGAGATTTTCGAAGACCGCCAGCAGCGACTGTGGTTTATTACATCCAATGGTGTAAGCATTTCCGACAAGCAACAGCCCCATTACCAGTTTTACGAACAGTACTTTTCGAGGGAGCCCCTGCGAATAGGCAACCAGGTGAAAGACATCCTTGTAGCCACCTCAGGGCAAACCTGGCTGGCAACCATTCACGGGGTCGTGGCCATTGATCCGGCAGGAGGAAAACAACAGACTTTCAGCACCATTTCTCCTGCCAACGAACGCTTGTTGCTCAACAATGTATATGCCCTCATGGAAGATGAAAAGGGCAGAATACTGATTGGCACCGCCGGAGGCATAAACATATGGGATCCAACACAGAAGAGGATGTTTGCCATTACAGCCAATCGCGAAAACGGTCTTTTGTCGAATTACATCAGTGGTTTTGCTTTCGATCCGGAAGGGAATTTGTGGGTCACCGCCTGGGAAGGAGGCCTTTTCAAAGCACACAGACCTTCGCAGAACCCCGAGCAGTGGTACTTCGAACTGGCAGACTCCAATGGCGATGGTCGTTTAACCTCCACCCATAGCCACCTGTACTATGCAAATATGAACACCCTTTGGAGGGTAAACCCCCAAACCCTGGAGAAAACACCAGTGGAAACAGCAAACCAGGCTCTGCAGGGCAAACAGATATCTGCCATGATGGCCGCCAGTAATGGTGCGCTGTGGCTGGGAGCCCTGCAGGAGATCATCATTTACCATCCTGACAACGACACCATTATCAATCTCAATATACACACCGGCAGACCTCAAAAAATCATCAACCTTCAACAGGACACCCTTGGTAATGTTTGGGCAACCACCTCCGACGCCATTATCCGTATAGAAGCCCAAAACCTCTCCCAGATGCTGATCCCGGTAAACCGTAATTCGCCTCTGAAAGGGTTTTACCAATTTTGTTCGGCCACAGACCCCACCGGGCGTGTACTTTTTGGTGGCGACAACGGCTTCATTGCCATTTCACCAGACATAGCCATTTCAAGGGGCAGCACTCCCAATGTATACATTACAAGCCTTTTTATCAACAACCAGCAAATCCATCCGGCAGACTCCCTAACACCCCAAAACCAGGATATCGCATTTGTGGAAAAACTCCGGCTGAGGCACAACCAGAATTCTCTCACTTTTGAGTTTTCAACTTTAGACTATTTGTTTCCAGAGTTTGTGCAGTTTCAATACCGCATGCTCCCTTTTCAGGAGGAGTGGACATTGACTTCGGGAGAGAAGAACTTTGCCGTTTTCGCCAATCTCAAACCTGGCCAATACACTTTTCAGATCAAAGGATCAGACCGTTCTGGCGAGTGGAGTGAGGTAAGATCTGTGCAGGTAGGGATTATTCCCAGCATATGGCTGGCACCCATCACTTTGCTGTTGTACTTTTTAGTTGTGCTTTCGGCGGGTGTATACGCCTACAGAGTTTACCGCAACCGGCGGCGACTTCGCAACGAGCTGCAACTCATACGCCTTGAAAAGCAACACAATGAAGCATTGTACCAGGCCAAAATACGTTTCTTTACCAATATTTCGCACGAGTTTCGCACACCCCTTAGTCTTATTCTGCCCCCCATTCATGAATTACTGAAAGAAAACTCCGGCAAACCTAATCATGAAAAGATGCTGAAACTGGCTCAGCGCAATGCACAAAGACTTTACAAACTCGTAAATCAGCTGCTGGATTTTCGCAAAATTGAAGCAGAAAAGCTTGAGCTTGCTCCATCGGCCCTCGATATGGTGGATTTCTGCCGTGATATCTTCAACTCTTTCGACGACATGGCTGCCCGCAATGAAACAGAATACCTTTTTCTCACTTCAGTAGATTCGCTGTCGATGGAAATTGACCGTGAAAAAGCAGAAACCATTATTTTCAACCTTTTGTCCAATGCTTTTAAATACACTCCGGTAAATGGACAAATCAGTCTTTCGCTGAAGACCATAGAACCACCTGAAGGCCCCATGCAACTGGAAATTGCAGTAAAAGATAATGGCATTGGGATATCAGAAGAAGAACAAAAGCATATTTTCAAGGAGTTTTACCAAACTGCCGAGAGCCGTTCGCTTAAAAAGGGAAGTGGAATTGGTCTTACCCTTGCCCAGGAATATGCCCGACTGCACAAAGGACATATAACAGTGGCAAGCCAGCCAGGCAAGGGCAGTGAGTTTACGTGGGTTTTGCCCATTCCGGAAACCCACGCACAGGAAATCGCCCCCACCGGAAATTCAGTGGTGTATTCCGGCCAAAAACCAGGCAATGAGCCGGTTTCAACACCGGCAGGAGCCAAAAAGATTTTGGTAGTTGACGACAATGAGGACATCCTGGAGCTTGTGGAATTGAACCTTCGCGATCAATACCAGGTTTTCCTGGCACGCAACGGAGCACAGGGGCTTGAAAAGGCCGAAACCCTGCAACCCGACCTGATCTTGTCTGACGTAATGATGCCCGTAATGGATGGCATTGAACTATGCAGGCAAATCAAAAGCAACCGGGCCACCATGCATATTCCGGTTATATTACTCACCGCCAGAAGCCTGGATATGCATAAAACAGAAGGGCTCACAGAGGGTGCCGATATGTACCTTACCAAACCCTTCGATATGGATGTGCTCAAATCCTCTCTCCTTTCGCTCTTCAGAAGGCAAGATCTGCTAACCCAGTACATAAGAACCGACCTCATACTCAAACCATTGCAAGAGGCTGACACTGATCGCAACCAGGATGAACTGTTCCTGAAAAAGGTGATTACACTCATTGAAAACCATATGGCAAACCCTGATCTTTCTGTCGAATTGATTGCCGCATCACTGGGAATGAGCGCAACCCACCTTTACCGAAAACTGAAGGAAAATACAGGATACAGTACCAAAGAGATCATCATGAACTACCGTATGCAGAAGGCAGCCCAGATGATCCGCAACAACGAAGGAAATATCTCGGAGATCATGTATGCAGTAGGCTTCTCAAGCCTTGCGGGTTTCTCAAGAAGCTTTAAATCCAAATTTGGTGTGGCACCTTCAGCCTTTTCGTCTCAAGCGGAGCCTGGGAAACAGGGCTAACCCTTAATCATCACACTTTTAACTTCCTGAATTTCAAAATCATTTGCCACCCCCACTCCCTTGCACCGCAAAGTAATTTAATTTTTTTAGTACTTTGTTTTGCATAGTACTGTTTTTTGCTTAGCTTTGTACCCACAATTGAAATTGTAGGGCTATGAATTTAGAAAATACCAAAGCACAAATGCGAAAAGGCGTGCTGGAGTTTTGCATCCTGTCGCTGCTATCGGGCCATGAGGCATACACCTCAGAGATCATTGAATCGCTTAAGGAATCGAAACTATTGGTGGTGGAGGGCACTATCTACCCTCTGCTTACGCGTCTTAAGAACGATGGCCTGCTGAGCTATCGATGGGAGGAATCCAGTAGTGGGCCACCCAGGAAATATTACAGTGTAACCCCATTGGGCCAGCAAGCCTTGCAGGAATTGCGCAAAACCTGGAATGAGCTGGTTGGAGCCGTTGAAAAAACCACAAATTTTTAAACCATAAAAACTTTTTCTTTACCTAAAAAGATTGATCCATGAAAAAGACTGTAACCGCAAATATTGGAGGAATGGTTTTCCATATCGATGAGGATGCCTACGAAAAGCTTTCGCAGTATCTGAGCCACATCCGGGAGCATTTCAGCACCGACCAGGGGCGCGACGAAATCCTTTCTGACATCGAGAACCGGATTGCCGAGATGTTTGGCCAGAAACTCACCTCCAGCAAAACTGTAATTACCCTGGATGATGTTAAGGAGGTAATCAGCCAGTTGGGCGAACCCGAACAAATGAGCGATGGAGAAGAAGAAAAGGACAAAAGCAAATCCTTCGAGAACGAGCGCTCAGAAAAACGCCTTTACCGCGATCCTGACGATAAATACATTGCCGGGGTAGCCGGAGGCCTTGGAGCGTTCCTCAACCTCGACCCCACCTGGATCCGCGTGGCCTTTGTGGTGTTTACCTTTGTATACGGTTTTGGCCCCCTGCTGTATATCATTCTTTGGATTGTAGTGCCCAAAGCGCGCACTACAGCAGAGCGACTTGAAATGCGCGGCGAGAAAGTAAATCTTTCCAATATAGAGAAAACCATTCGCGAAGAATTCGATGAAATCAAAGATAACCTCAAGGAGTTCTCCGAAGAAACCCGTCATCGTTTTAAAAAAAAAGAAAAGGCCCGGAATGTGCGTGAGCGCAACGCGCAGGTAGCAGCCAACCTGGTAAAGGTTTTTGCCAAGGCAGCAGGGGTAATCCTGATATTATTGGCCTTTTCCTTTATGGTAGCCTTTATCTCGGGTATTTACCTGATGCCTGCAGGGTTGCATTGGGGCACAGGCTTTACCTTCTTTTCTCTTCCTGATTTACTAACGGCCTTTCTGCCCTCTGCTCAGTGGGTGCAACTGGCTATGTTTGCCATAGTGCTCATTGTAGGGATTCCGATTTTCTGGATGTTGCTAACGGGCATTCAACTGCTCTTTTCGGTACGCGCCTCGTCGCGCTATCTGGGCATTTTCACCTTTGTGGTATGGCTGGCCGCCCTGGGTGCACTCTCCATTTCAGCAGTAGCCGGCGCACGCAATTTTGCCGTACAGCAACAAACCGTGCAGGAAATTCAACTGGAGCAGGGCCAGTGGCCCGAGCTCCTGCTGGCACTCAATAAGTCGGACCACCCCTCATCGCACCGGATCAATCGCCACGCCGGACCTCACAAGTTTATGGTAATGTGGCATGAGAGCGACAACACAGCACTGGGTGTTCCGGAAATGCGCATCCAGAAAAGCACAGACAATGACCTCTATCTGGAGATTGTAAGGCAGGCCCGTGGCGCCTCCCTCACACAAGCAAGAGAAAATGCAGAGAGTATTGACTTCGGGTTTCACCAAAACGACTCCCTTATTGTTTTCGATCCGGTTTTCTCCTATGGCAAAGAGCATGGCTTTCGCAACCAGAAGCTGGATCTTATACTGCATGTGCCCGAGCACAAGAGTGTGGTGCTGCTCAACAATATGAGAAGAAACATGTATGTGCGATGGGGAAGGGATCTGGAAGTGTCGGAGAGATAGTTTTGAGCGGCCCCGGACAAAAAACGTTAAGGTAGGGAAATGATGATTGAACAATCTGGCAATTTGGTTATTTTTGTATATAGTCAAAACACACAAATCATAAAATCATCATTTCATACACCCGAAAAAAATGTCTGCAGCAAAAAATAAAAAAATCAATCCTCCTTTACCCTTATCCAAAGAAGAAATACTCAAAGATTATCGCCTTGCTCATGAGAGTCGGCAGGCCAGCATAATGGGCCGGCGTGAGGTACTCACGGGCAAGGCGAAATTCGGCATTATGGGCGATGGCAAAGAGGTGCCACAACTGGCTATGGCCCGTGCTTTTCGTGCCGGCGACTGGCGCAGCGGCTACTACCGCGACCAAACCTTTATGCTGGCCACTGGCATGACCACCCTCGAAGAACTTTTCAGCCAGCTGTATGGCGATACGGATCTGGAGGCCAATCCTTCCAACGGAGGCCGTATGATGAACAACCATTTTGCCACCCGCAGCCTCGACCCACAGGGCAACTGGAAAGACCTTACCCTGCAACCCAACTCCAGCGCCGATATTTCGCCTACAGCAGGGCAGATGCCCAGGTTGCTTGGCCTTGCGCAGGCTTCCAAAGTGTATCGCAATCATCCCGACAAAAGCATTCAACAAAATTTTTCCAATCAGGGCGATGAAGTTGCCTTCGGTACCATCGGCGACTCTTCCACCAGTGAAGGGCTCTTCTGGGAAACCATGAACGCTGCTGGGGTGTTGCAGGTACCCATGGCCATGTCGGTGTGGGACGATGGCTATGGAATCAGCGTCCCCATCGATTACCAAACCATCAAAAAGAGCATTTCCGAAGCTCTCAAGGGATTTCAGCGTGATGCTCAGCACGAAGGATTCGAAATTCTTACAGCCAAAGCATGGGACTACCCCACCCTGCTGGAAGTTTATCGCAATGGGGTTGAGATCTGCCGAAAGCAACATGTGCCCGTATTGTTTCACATCACTGAAGTAACTCAACCCCAGGGGCACTCCACCAGTGGTTCGCACGAACGATACAAAACGCCCGAACGCATGGCCTGGGAGAAAGAGTTTGATGGCCTTGTACAGATGCGCAAATGGATACTCGAAAACCAGATCGCCCATGAAGAAGAGCTGAATCGCATTGAGGCAGAGGCCACTGAGCGTGTTAAGCAAGCTCGCAAAAATGCCTGGGAGAACTTTCAGAACCCCATTAAAAAAATGAGGGATGAGTTCATCGAAATGGTAAATATTACCCAATGCCAATGCCTTAAGGTTGATAAAATTGATACCCTTATACAGGACCTGAAACGTGTGGGCGAGCCCATCCGCAAAGATGTGATCAGCACTGCGAAAAAGATACTCCGCCTGATTTGTCATACCTGCACCACCGAAGAATCGCTCAAGATGCAGGTGAGCAAATGGCTTGAAAACGCATTACAGGAAAGCCATGAGCGATACAGTTCGCACTTGTACAGCCAAACCTCTCTCTCTGCCATGCAGGTAAAAGAGGTGAAGCCACTTTATTCTGAAAACAGTAAAAAGGTAAATGGCAGGGAGATTCTGGTGGCCAATTACGATCATATATTCACCCAATATCCCCAGACCCTGGTTTTTGGCGAGGATGTAGGAAAAATTGGAGGAGTAAACCAGACCCTTGAAGGGATGCAGGCCAAATACGGTGAGTTGCGGGTAAGCGATACAGGTATCCGCGAGGCCACCATACTGGGGCAGGCACTGGGAATGGCCATGCGTGGACTTCGCCCCATTGCAGAGATTCAGTATTTCGATTATCTGCTCTATGCCTTACAGGTAATCAGCGACGATTTGGCAACCCTTCGCTACCGCACCGCCGGCGGCCAGAAAGCCCCGGTAATCATCAGCACCCGGGGGCACCGACTCGAAGGAATCTGGCATTCGGGCAGCCCCTTAAGCATGGTGATCAACTCTATAAGAGGAGTTTATGTGCTGGTACCCCGCAACATGACCCAGGCTGCAGGCTTTTACAACACCATGCTTCAAAGCGACGACCCCGCATTGATCATCGAACCCTTGAACGGATACCGGCTCAAGGAGGTAATGCCAGATAACATAGGGGAATTTACAGTACCCCTGGGTAAACCCGAAATCCTCCGCCAGGGCAACGATGTTACCCTGGTTACTTACGGATCGTGTGTGCGCATTGCAGAAGATGCCGCCGATCAACTGGCCGAATACGGAATTTCCGTTGAGTTGATCGACGTGCAATCCCTTCTTCCTTTTGATATCGATCATACCATCGTGGAGTCGCTCAAAAGAACTAATAAGATCGTATTCTTCGACGAGGATGTGCCGGGTGGTGCAACCTCCTATATGATGCAGAAAGTGCTGGAAGAACAAAACGGATATCTCTACCTGGATGCCAAGCCCGGCACGGTAACCGCCAGAGAACACAGGGCAGCCTACAGCACAGATGGCGACTATTTCTCCAACCCCAATGCAGAGGATGTATTCGATGCCATTTACGAGATCATGCATCAATACAACCCACAACGTTTCCCCGACCTGTACCCTCACAGCAGGCCGAAATCTTAATTTTTCATAACAAAGCAGGCTGACTGCCTGAAGCTTAGGTGTAGCAAAACACATATATACACAGGGTTCTTTTGCCAGAACCCTGTGTAATGTTTTTAAATACATGTTTAAACGACTGATTAAAAGTCAGAAAAAAAGCTTTATCTTTGCACCCCTCAAAGGGCAGGTGCACAAACAGTGGTCTGATGGCCGGTACCTGTATCATGTTTAACAAACAATTTTCAAATGAACGAAACCAACGTTTCCTCGGCCCAAAACCTCCTGGACGGCAAGCGTCTATATTTCAGTTTCCTGGCAGGTGCTTTCAATGTTTTTGAGAATCAGAAAATGCTCAACAAGATGAATGTTTTCCCGGTTCCGGATGCTGATACGGGCACCAACCTGGCCTCAACCTTCCGCTCCATAGTGGAGAACACTACCCCCAGCGATCACATAAAAGAAACTACTATGGCCATTGCTGAAGCGGCACTTACGGGTGCGCGGGGCAATTCGGGCATTATCATAGCCCAGTTTCTGTATGGTGTAAGCAATGAAATTGAAGACCAGAAGGAGATTACCCTGCAGAATTTTGCAGAGGCCGTAATGAAGGCAGTAAACTATGCTTACCAGGCCATTGCCAATCCGGTGGAAGGAACCATCATTACCGTTTTGCGCGAATGGGCTGAATTTATCTACAATTTAAAGGACAAGTTCGAAACCTTCGAACAACTCATGGGCGAGTCGCTGGTAAAAGCCCGCGAATCGCTTGCCCAAACACCAGAGAAACTGCAAATCCTCAAGAAAAACAATGTGGTGGATGCCGGTGCGCAGGGCTTTGTGGTTTTCCTGGAAGGGATCAACCAGATATTTCAAAAAGAGAATGTAAAGAAGATTCTGAGCTATAAAACCACCACCGTTCACGAAGACGCAGTTATCCTTGACGAACATGAGGAGAGTGAATTCAGGTATTGTACCGAAGCCCTTATCTCCCTGAAAAATACCGATAAGGCAACAGTGAAGGAATTTCTTACTCCTATGGGAGATTCATTGGTGATGGCAGGGCCCGACAAACGTATGCGAATCCACATCCACACCAACGCCCCTGAGGAAGTTTTTGCACACCTTGCCGATGTGAGCAGCATTCTCTACCAAAAGGTGGATGACATGGTGCGCCAGAACGAAATTGCCCATCGCCGCAAGTACGATATAGCCCTTGTGATCGACTCTACATGCGATCTGCCCCGGGAGCTCATCGAAGAGCACCAGATACACGTGGTTCCTCTTAATGTTTTTTTCGGCGAAAGTCAGTTCCTTGACCGCCTAACCATTACCCAGGAAAAATTCTTTCACTTGCTGGAAACCTCCGATGTGTACCCCACATCTTCGCAACCCGCCATCAAAGACATCACCAACACCTTCAGTTACCTCTCCACCCATTATGAGTCAGTTGTTGCACTTCATATCTCATCGGTACTGAGTGGCACATTTGCCAACAGCAAAAAGGCAGCTGAGAAGATACAGAAGGAGAGCCGCAAACCCATTGATGTGATGGATACACGTCAGACCAGTGGTGCCGCCGGGCTGATTGCTTTGCGCACTGCAGAAGCTATTGCAAATGGACTGACCCACCAGGAGCTTTTGCACTGGGTGCCGCAATGGACCGATAAGGTAAAACTTTTTGTGGGTGCCCGTTCACTCAAATCCTTTGTAAAGGGCGGAAGGGTGAGTCCTGCTAAAGGTTTTATAGGCAATCTTCTCAACACCAAGCCCATTATTTCTGTTGACGAAACCGGTAGAGCTCAGCTTTTCGACAAGGCTTTCAGCTACAAGGGAAGTTTGCGCAAAACCCTGGCCCATGCCCAGAAATATATCGGCAAGCAAAAACTCTGGGGATACTGTATCTTTCATGCCCAGGATCCTGATACAGCGAACTGGTATGCACAGGAGCTTGAAAAACTCACTGGCCAGAAACCACGCTATATCATGGAGGTATCACCCGTACTTGCCATCAGTGCCGGAATCGGTGCTGTGGGTGTTGCCCTTATGCTTGACTAAGTAAGACATTTACTAATATGGAAAGAGGTCGTTCTATCGGGTAGAACGACCTCTTTTTTTTTTAGTTGCAATGATGCTGAGGCGATTTAGTAATTTTCAACCCACTGCTCAAAATAGGCCTGAGGATGAGCACATGTGGGGCAGTTCTTAAGGGCTTTCTCTCCCTCATAAATATAACCACACTTGCGGCAGTACCACTTCACTTTCTCAGGACGCTGAAATACGGAGCCATCTTCTACCCTTTTTAGCAGTTTCAGGTAACGCTCCTCATGGTTTTTCTCAGCTTCGGCTATGAGTTTAAATGTTGTGGCAATCCTTTTAAAACCTTCTTCCTCGGCTATACGGGCAAACTCCGGATACAGAATTTCCCATTCTTCGTTTTCACCTGCAGCAGCTCCTTTGAGGTTCTCTGCAGTGGTGCCGAGCTTTCCGGCAGGATAAGCAGCAGTAATCTCAACCATGCCGCCCTCAAGATACTCATAAAACCTTTTGGCATGCATCTTCTCCTGGTTGGCAGTTTCGATAAAATACCCTGCTATTTGTTCGTATCCCTCTTCTTTGGCAATCTTGGCATACATCTCATAGCGACGCGTAGCCTGCGACTCTCCGGCAAATGCTTTAAGCAAATTCTGTTCTGTGCGCGTTCCTTTTATGCTTTTTTCCATAGTAGTAGTATTGGTGTTAATAATGAATACGGTATCTGTGCTTTAATCTAAAAAACAAATATACATTATTTCACTCAGCCTGCCGCCATCCACAATCAGGAAAACACTGACCTGCTGTAATTTATAATCAGTTTAAATAAAAACGAGGATGCAATCTTCTGGAAAAGAGTTGCATCCTCACTTGTATGTACTTTTCAGGTCCTTTAACGGAAAATCATTTTTTAATAAGGGTTTGAGAGCGGTCGGGCCCAACAGACACGATATCTACACCTACACCGGTGAAGTTCTCCACAAAGCGAATATACTGGGCCAGTGCTGCGGGCAACTCATCGAAGCTTCTCACATGCTCCAACGACTGGTTCCAACCCTTGAAATTCTGGTAAACAGGCTCTATCTGATCTGCTTCAAACTCGAAAGGTATATAATCGATCAATTCTCCTTTATACCGATAGCCAATACATACACGGAACTGTTCAAACCCGTTGAGCACATCGGCTTTGGTCATGATAAGCGATGTTACACCATTGATCATGACACTGTATTTAAGTGCAGGCAGATCGAGCCACCCGCAGCGGCGTGGTCTGCCGGTGGTTGAGCCAAATTCGTTGCCTACTTCGCGAAGCTTTTCGCCATCAACATCAAACAACTCGGTAGGAAATGGGCCACTGCCCACTCGTGTACAATAGGCTTTAAAGATACCATAAACCTGGCCAATGGCGGAGGGTGCCAGCCCGAGACCGGTACATGCTCCGGCTGCTATGGTATTTGAGGAGGTAACAAAGGGATAGGATCCAAAATCTACATCCAGCAGCGACCCTTGAGCCCCTTCGGCCAGCATTTTCTTATTCTGCTCAAGACTATCATTGACAAAGATCTCTGAGTCTACAAAGGTGAACCCTTTGAGAACCTCCACGCCTTCAAACCACTTTTTCTCATATTCTTCAAAACTCAACCCGTCGAGCAACACGCTCTGGCGGTCGAACCCCAGGGCAATCACTTTCTTCAAATGGCTTTCCTTAAGCCTGTCGTATTGCTCACTGAAATCGTGTTGCAGCATATTACCCAAGCGCAGGCCGGTGCGAGCAATCTTATCGGTGTAGGTGGGTCCAATGCCCTTCAGGGTACTCCCAATTTTCAGATCGCCTTTGGAATGCTCCAGTGCAGCGTCCATAAGCTTGTGTGAGGGCAAAATCAGGTGGGCTTTGCGCGAAAGCAGCAATCGCTGATGCAGCACCTCCATGGCAAGACCTATACTGTTAAGCTCCTTACGAAAGATCATCGGATCTATCACCACTCCATTGCCAATAAGATTTACCGAACCCGCATGAAAAATGCCGGAAGGGATGGTGTGCAACACATATTTTTTATTGTCGAACTCAAGGGTATGACCGGCATTGGGCCCTCCCTGGAAACGTGCAATTACATTGTACCCTGGTGTAAGTACGTCTACAATTTTACCTTTACCTTCATCGCCCCACTGTAAACCCAGGAGCACATCAGCCTTGTTTTTTGTATGGATCATCTCTGAATTTTTTTCATCATTGCACAAAAAAAGCCGTAGACCGGCTTTTTATCGTGTGTCAAAAGTAAGAATTTTTTTGGCAATACAGCCTATGGGAAGCTGGGTAAAAAGCTAAAAAACAGCTTTTCAGTTCTTTTTAATATTTTCGCAACTTTTGCAGCGCCCATAGAATGTAAAGGAACGATGCTCCACATCAAAACCCAGCAGGTTCTCAACAGAATTCTGGATCTCCTGCAGCCTTGGATCGCAAAACTCAAGCACTTTGCCGCACTCAGTGCATACAAGATGGTCGTGTTGTTTGTACTTATACGATTTCTCGAACTGTGCTACGTTTTTGCCAAACTGGTGCTTAATCACCAGGTTGCAATTGAGCAGCAATTCAATGGTATTGTAAAGGGTAGCTCTGCTCACCCTGTATTTGTTGTTTTTCATTTTAATGTAGAGCGACTCAACATCAAAATGCCCGTCGGTAAGGTAGATTTCTCTGAGAATGGTAAACCTTTCCGGGGTTTTACGGTGCCCATTGTTTTCAAGGTAAACAGAAAAAATATTTTTTACTGTTTCCAGAACTTCCGGGTCTTCTTTGCGGTCTTTCATGTACATCAGCAGATTTTTGATCTGGCCAGGTAATTCAAACGAAGTAATTCCCCTGTTTGTTAACAATACATTAACTTTCAAGCCATAAAGATATAAAATCTTTTGGTTATTTGAAATGGTTATAAATAATTATTGCTTTGCCCGCCAATTGGGCAATACAGGGGCATTTGACTACTTGCCGATTCTCGAAACCTGTTTTACTCCCTTAATTTTTTTGATCTTGGAGATCAGGTTGTTCAGATGCTGGGTATCATTCACATAGAGCATTACTGTACCCTCGAAAGTCCCCGCATTGCTGTCGATATTAATGGATCGGATATTGAGGTTATACTCGCTGGAGATAAGATTGGTGAGATTGTTGAGAATTCCCATATCATCGATCCCCTGTATTTTGATACCACTGAGAAAGGCAATGGATTTACCGGTATACCATTTGGCTTTTACAATCCGGTAGGCAAACTTCGACATCAGCTGCACCGCGTTGGGGCAGTTGTTGCGGTGTATTTTGATGCCTTCGTTAATGGTAACAAATCCGAAAACATCATCTCCCGGAATGGGGTTGCAGCAGGGCGAAAGGGTATAATCCAGGGCTTCCATGCTATCGCCAATGAGCAGAGTATCGGGCTTTTCTTTGAGTTTGGCCCTGATGGGATCGAAAGGTTCTTTCTCGGGTGCCTGTGTACGGCCACTTTTGGAGAAGGGATTTTTCAGGTAACTCAACAGCCCTCCCCTCTCGTTCTCTGACAAGTATCCTTTCAGGTCTTTGATATCGAGTTTGTCAACGGCAAACTCATAATACAGATCCAGGGGAGCCTGCAGTTTAAAATGGTTCACAAGCTTCTGTATGGTTTCTTGCGAAGAATCCATTTTAAGCTGTTTGAGCTTGCGGTCGAGTTTCTCCTTGCCGTCTTCTGCAATTTTCTTTTTCTCCTCCTTCAGTGCAGTCTTGATCTTTCCTTTGGCCCTGGCGGTGGTAACGTAATTGAGCCAGTCGGGCTTTGGCTTTTGCTTTACAGAGGTAATGATCTCGATCTGATCGCCACTTTTGAGCGGGTGGCTCAAAGGCACAAGTTTGTGGTTGAGCTTTGCTCCCAGGCACTGATCGCCCACCTTGGTATGTATGCTGTAGGCAAAGTCGAGTGCGGTAGAACCAACGGGCAGCGTGCGCAATTCGCCCTTGGGTGTAAAAACGAATATCTCGTCGGAGAAAAGGTTCAGTTTAAAATCGTCGATAAAATCAAGAGCATCCTTCTCGGAAGTTTTCAGGATCTCGCGGATTCTGTTCAGCCACTTATCAATGCCACTTTCGCCTGCTTTGGATTCCTTGTATTTCCAGTGGGCAGCATATCCTTTTTCGGCAACATCGTCCATCCGTTTGGTACGAATCTGCACCTCAACCCATTTACCTTGCTTACTCATCACGGTAGTATGCAGCGATTCATAACCGTTGGCTTTGGGAGTAGAAATCCAGTCGCGCAGGCGATCCGGGTTGGGGCGGTAAATATCGGTAACAATGGAATAGGCCCGCCAGCAATCGGCCTTCTCTCGCTGCTCAGGAGTATCAAGGACGATACGTATGGCAAAAATATCGTATACCTCTTCGAAGGGCACCTCCTGTTTCTTCATTTTACCCCAGATGGAGCTGATGGATTTGGTGCGTCCCAGTATCTTGTAGCCAAGCCCCTGTTCGTTTAGAGCCTTTTTGATGGGAAGGGTAAAGTTGGCAATAAACCGGTTACGTTCTTCTTCAGAGTCGACCAGTTTCTGTGAAATATCACTGTAAATTTCCGGATCGGTATATTTGAGGGCAAGATCCTCCAGTTCGCTTTTTATGGCATGAAACCCGAGCCTGTGGGCCAGGGGAGCAAAAAGATAGAGGGTTTCATTGGCAATCTTAAGTTGCTTTTTGGGAGGCAGCGAATCCAGGGTTCGCATGTTGTGCAACCTGTCGGCCAGTTTTATCAGGATTACCCTCACATCGTCGGAAAGGGTAAGGAGCATCTTTCTGAAATTTTCGGCCTGCACCGAAGTGGTTTGATCGAAGATGCCTGATATTTTGGTAAGCCCGTCGATGATGCGCGCCACCTCTTCTCCAAAATATTCGGTAATATCGGCCAGGGTATAATCGGTATCTTCCACCACATCGTGTAAAAGAGCGCACACCACGCTGGTTGCACCCAGGCCAATTTCTTCCACCACAATGCGTCCTACGGCTATAGGATGATAAATATAGGGTTCGCCACTTTTGCGGCGGTGATCTTTGTGCGCCTGTAGGGCAAAATTAAAAGCCTGCCGGATTTTCTTTCTGTCGTTGGGTTTGGTGCTGGGGCGGCACACCGAGAGCAAACCCCTGTATTGTTTCAGGATTTCCAGTCGCTCCTGCTCCTGCTCCATGCTGTTTATATTTATGCTTTCCGAGTCTGACACGTATAATACCAATTAGATTTGTGCCCTAAAATTAATCATTTTTGGGGCTCCCTTGAAGCACGGTCAATTGTATTTTAGAGCCAGAAATCTTAATGCTGCATTCAGGGTTGTTTTACGCTACCTTTCAGCTGTTTGTAGAGCAGGCTCACAATACCATCGCTAAGGCCGATTTTGGGCACCAACAGGACTCGTGCCTGCATAATCTTCATGATAAAATGAAAGATCTCTGCAGCAGGCACTATTACATCGGCCCGGTCGGGTCTGAGGCCCATCAGCTCGATACGCTGCTGCAGGCTGAAACTGTTGAGATGCTTCAATGCATATTCCAGGTTGACAAAGGGGAGGGTTTTTTCGGGCACCCTGCCATAAAGCTTGGCTATTTTATTGATGTTGCCCCCGGAGCCTACACACAATATTTCATGAAAGAGACCCTGGTATTGTCGCAGCCATTGCTCCATATGTTGCCATTCGTCTTGCTGTACCATGCCTTTTAGCATCCGCACCGTACCCAGTCGAAAACTGCTGTTTGCAATAAGGCCTTGTTGCGATATAATGGACAACTCAGTGCTTCCTCCACCCACATCAATGAACAGTGTATACCGATGCTGGCGCACCTCCTGAAGGTTTTGCACTGCACTTACAATACGTGCTTCCTCCACCCCATCAATTATTTCTATGTCAATGCCCGCTTTATCGGCAATTCGACTGATCACTTCCTGGTTGTTGCGTGCTTCGCGCATGGCAGAGGTGGCGCAGGCTTTCCAGGCTACCGGTTCGTTTACCTCGATTAGCAACCGAAAGGCCTTCATGGTTTTTATGAGCTTTTTGATCTTCTCCTCACTGATCTTATGCTGGGTAAAAACATCCTCCCCCAACCGTATCGGCACCCGCATTAGTGAGGCTTTCTCTACCACGATCTGTCCTTCCTGCTCAAATACATTGGAGAAAAACAAGCGAACTGCATTGGATCCTATATCAATAGCCGACAATAACATGGGCGCTAATGTTGATAGAACTGGTTCTTGAAATACTGGTAAGTCTCGGTTTGCGACCGAAATGGGGGTAGTCCATCCAATCTGTAATCATTCAGAGTATCTTCACCCAGCAAACGGGCTTTTACATTGTCTTTCCACTGGATATCGAGCACCGTTTGGATATCCCTTTTCAGATCTTCGTCCCATACAGGTACTCCCACTTCAATGCGATGATCCAGGTTGCGTGCCATCAGGTCGGCTGAAGAAATATAGTACCGAGGATCGCCATTATTGTGAAAGACAAAGATGCGCGCATGCTCCAGGAAACGATCCACAATACTGATCACTTCCACATTTTCGCTCAGGCCTTTAACACCGGGCACCAGCACACAGATTCCCCTGATAATCAACCTGAACTTAACTCCGGCCTTTGATGCAGCATAGATTTTCTTCACGAGGGTTTCATCGACCAGGGAGTTGAGTTTCATGGTTACCATAGCAGGAAAGCCTGCTTTTGCATGGGCCATCTCCCGGTTTATCATCTGTGTAATAAACTGTCGTGTTCTGATAGGCGATACGACCAGGTGCCTGAACGAAACAGGCGACATATAGGCTTTCTCGAACATCCCGAATACCTGATCTACTTCTTCGGCCAGTTGAGGATTGGCTGTGAGCAGACTGCAATCGGTATAGATGCGGCTTGTGGTTTCATTGAAATTGCCTGTGCCAATGTTGGCATACATCTTCATGGCCTTGCCCTCCTTTCGTTTGATAAGGATGAGTTTGGAGTGCACCTTAAGCCCGGCAGTACCATGAATAAGATTAACCCCTTCTTCCAGCATCTTCTCCGACCAATAGATGTTGGCCTGCTCATCGAACCGGGCCTGCAATTCCAGGTAAACGGTAACCTCCTTGCCATTGCGCACCGCATTGATGAGGGCATTGACCACCTTTGAAGTTTTTGCCACCCGGTACAAGGTCATCTTGATGGCTTTTACCCTGGGATCAATGGAGGCTTCGCGCAGCAGATCGATAATATACTGGAAGGATTGATAGGGGAAATGCAGCATAATATCGCGTTCGCGAATGGCCGCCAGTATACTCCTGCTGCCCGAAAGGTAGCGGTTGGGCAGCGGGGGCAGAGGTTCATATTCAAGGTGAGGGCCACCCACATTGGGAAAAGACATAAAGTCCTTGAAATTATGGTAACGCCCCCCTTTTACAAGGTTATCCCGTGCAGAAATCCTGAGCCTGTCCATGATCATTCGCAGCATTCCCTGTGGCATCTGGGAATCATAGACAAAACGTACAGGTCTGCCTTTTTTGCGCTGCTTGAGGCTTTCGCTCATGCGCTCCATGAGGCTTTTGGAAACATCGTTGTCGATCTCCATCTCCGCATCGCGGGTAATTTTCGCGGTAAATGCCTCAAATTCATCATATTCAAAAATAGAAAAGATATCTGCCAGGTTATAGCGAATTACATCATCCAGCAGAATGATGTAGTTATTGTCTTCTTTTTTGGGAAGTATAAGGAAACGTGGCACCACAGAGGTGGGCACCTTTATCAGGGCATAATCATCCTTTATGGATCGGTCTTTCTTGCGCAGATGCACTGCCAGATAAATGGACTTATCTTTCAGGGATGTACTTTTCCTGAAATTCTTGATCATGATGGGAAAAAGATTGGAACGTACCTGGTCGCGGAAATACTGCCGCACAAAGGCTCCCTGATCATCGCTGAGCTGGTTTTCATTTACAATAAAGATCTTTTCGTTTTCCAGTTCAACACGCAACTGACTGAAGATCTCTGCAAATCGCTGTTGCAGCACAAAATCCATTCTTGATATTTTCCCCAGTAGTTTCTCGGGTGATTCGCGCAGGGAGTGTTCCGGGTCAGGGAAATCGCGCAATCGCCGCCAGGTAGCTACCCTTATCCTGAAAAACTCATCCAGATTGTTGGAGAAAATCCCCAGAAACCGCAGCCTCTCCACCAACGGAACCCGCGGATCGGCGGCTTCCTGCAATACCCTTTCATTAAACGACAACCAACTGATTTCGCGGTTGATAAGGGGTTTCTTCTTCATAGTACAATCGGGGTTAAAGTGGCGGAATCACTAATAAAATGGAAGAACAGGTCTTTTTGTTGTGCAGCATTAAAAATTTAAGCCTGCAATATTGCAAAAGAAAGCCCAACCACATGTTAAATCGCGGTTAATTTTTTTTTGATGATGCTTCAGTTGCCTGCACCAAAACCCAGAGCACATCTCAAAGCATTACATCAGAGGTCTTTAGGAAACACCACAAAAGGGATTTCACGTGCAGCCATCATGATATTCTCCCATTTATCGGTCATAAATCTTATGCAAACCACTGCCGAAGTGGGCATATAATCAACCTTTTCGACAAGAAAAACATTGGCGAACCGGGTCATGTCTGGGTTATGCCCCACCAGCATCACGTGGTTTCTGTTATCGGGCAAACCATACACAACATTTTCAATGGCCTGGGCTCCTGAGAAATACAATTGACTGTCGATAAGGATCTCCTCCCTGCTGTAACCCAACCCTTCGGCCAGAATACATGCTGTTGCATAAGCCCTCAGGGCATGGCTGGAAACAATCAGGTCAGGAGCAACCTGCTGCTTCTTCAGATAGGTAACAATGCGCCGGGTTCTTTTTTCTCCCTTGGGCAACAGGTCCCTTTCATGATCCTCCTTTGCCAGATCCTCCCACGAGGATTTGGCATGCCTCACAAGATAGAGCGTTTTCATTGTACTTTTTGTTTGGTTGGATGTAAAAATGCTAATATTTTGAGGAAAAACAAAAAATATAACATTAATTTTTATCCATGATCGCTATCATGCTATCCCATTGTTTATCCAAAAAAAGCAGCTGCCAGACAAACGGGCACAAAAAAACCATGCAAATCAGAGCTGACTTGCATGGTTTGAAAATTCAGTGAGGTTTGCTACCGGGCCTACCAGGCAAAAAGCGGAAACTGACCCATCAGGTCGTTCACTTTCTTGCGGACACTTGCAATTACCTGCTCATTGTCGATATTGGAGATTACCTCATCAATAAAGTCGACAATCTGTACCACATGCTCCTCTTTCAACCCACGGGTAGTAACGGCAGGCGTGCCGATACGGATACCTGAAGTCTGGAAAGGAGAACGACTATCGAAAGGAACCATGTTTTTATTGATGGTGATATCAGCAAGCACCAGCGTATTCTCTACTTTCTTACCTGTAATATCCGGAAACTTCGAACGCAGGTCGATAAGCATCAAGTGGTTGTCGGTACCATTGGAAGTTACGTGATATCCTTTGCTGATAAAAGCATGGGCCATAGCTTGTGCATTTTTCATTACCTGTTCGCCATACTGGCGGAAAGAGGGTTTCAGAGCTTCGCCAAAGGCTACTGCCTTGGCGGCAATAACATGCTCCAGGGGTCCGCCTTGGGTGCCGGGGAATACTGCCGAATCAAGGATTTGCGACATCATTTTGATTTCTCCCTTGGGGGTTTTGTGGCCCCAGGGGTTTTCAAAATCTTTCCCTATAAGGATCAGACCTCCACGGGGGCCTCTCAGGGTTTTATGTGTTGTGGTAGTAATGATATGGCAATGAGGCAGCGGATCGTTGAGTAGTTTGGCAGCAATAAGTCCGGCAGGGTGAGCGATATCGGCCATCAGGATAGCACCAACCTTGTCAGCGATCTGGCGCATACGGGCAAAATCCCAGTCGCGCGGATAAGCCGAAGCACCCGCCACAATGAGTTTGGGTTTTTCGCGCAGGGCTACCTGCTCCATCTGGTCGTAATCGATACGTCCATCAGCTTCTTTAACTTCATAGGCTACCGGGCGGTAAAGGATTCCTGAAAGGTTTACAGGTGCACCGTGCGAAAGGTGTCCGCCATGGCTCAGATCGAGCCCCATGAAAGTATCACCAGGCTGCAGGCAGGCAAGAAAAACCGCTGCATTGGCCTGGGCTCCGCTGTGGGGTTGTACATTGGCCCACTCGGCACCAAAAAGCTCTTTGGCCCGGTCAATGGCAAGCTGCTCGGTTTGATCTACAATCTGACAGCCGCCATAATAACGTTTGCCGGGATATCCTTCTGCATATTTGTTGGTAAGCACACTGCCCATGGCTTGCATGACCTGCTCGCTTACAAAATTCTCTGAAGCAATCAGCTCAACACCATGCAACTGGCGTTGCTTTTCCTGCTCAATAAGGTCAAAAATTTGATGATCTCTTTCCATAATTGTGA
Organism: Bacteroidales bacterium; assembly: GCA_046291875.1. Taxonomy (GTDB): domain Bacteria; phylum Bacteroidota; class Bacteroidia; order Bacteroidales; family UBA7960; genus SKVR01. Next base: position 62,077 of record JBKBSF010000019.1, read on the forward strand.
CTGTATCTTGTATTAGTGTTTTGAAAAATAAGCAGTTAAAACTGCGGCAAAATTAGCAATATTTTCCAAATGGGATATTTTAACAAGGGGCATTATCCTAAAAACTCTAAATTTACCGCCGGAAAACAAAAAATCACCTTTAACGCCCAGTACATATGATCAGATCCCTTTTTGTTCTGCTGCTTGTGGCAGCCAGTCTTTTCAGGGGCCATGCCGAAAACCGCCTGGCCATATCGCAGTGGCTCAGCATAGAGCCCCATACGGTGGAAATGCCAACCTTTCACCAGCAGCCCAACACCCGCGGAAACACTTTTGAGCTCCGCAACCTTCTCGACTTTAATCACATTCAATTCCAGAACCACTTTCCGGCTCCTGCCAAGGTCCTTACTCATATCAATGGAAGGGATCTTACCTGGAATGCTGTTTTTACAGATGCCAACGGATATGTATTTCTGGAACAAGAGACTTCAGATCCTGACATTAAAGTGGCCTATCTGGCTGTATACATCCAGGCTGACCGATACATTCATACCAACCTTGAAATAAAAAGCCCCCACATGTTAAGGGTTTGGCTCAATGGCGAACCTATTGGCACCAAAGGCACCACAGAGCAGGAAGAGAACACTGTTGGCAAAGTAAACAGAGACTTGAAGCTGGAAAGAGGCAAGCATCTGCTGCTGATCAAAACCCTGCGTCCTGCCCAGGCCGCCCTGGACTGGAAAGTAATGGCCAGCCTTGAAGTAAAAGCCCCCTGGCAGATAGAAGACCTCAGCATTTCCACAGAGCCGCTCACCCGCAAAAACATTTCGCATATTCTTGATGGTGTGAAGATCACCAGCATTGAGCCTTCGCACGATGGCAAATACTACAGCGTGAATTTCAGCCGAGCTCAGCCCCCTTCCGATCAGGCTGAACGCTGGACAGAGATACGTCGTGCCGACGACCGCAGGCTGATGCACAGCTTCCGCCATGCGCGCATAACGCAGGGGCAATGGCTACCCAACAGCAACCGCTTTTCCTTTGTAAACACCAGTGGAGGGAAATCCAGCCTGTTTGTATTGGATCTGGATAATTCGCAGATCATTACAATGCTGGAAGAGATGGAAAACTTCAGTGGCTACCGCTGGGCTCCCAACGAGGAGTTTATCATATATACCCTTCGCGAGGAAGGCAGCAGAACCGATACCGATATAAGGCAGGTGCTGGGCATGCAGGACAGGCAGGCCCATTTCAGGCACCGCAGCTTTTTGTATCGTTTCCACATTGCTTCTGCCACCCATCAAAGACTTACCTTCGGCAACCTCACCACATCGCTGCAGGATATCAGCCCCGACAGCAGGCAGATCCTCTTCAGCCAGAGCTTTCCAGATTATACCCAGCGCCCCTTTTCGCGGCAGAATATGTTTATCCTGCATCTGGCCGATATGCGTCTGGATACTTTGTGGATGGATGAACTCAGGGGGGTGAGTGCCTCCTTTTCACCCGATGGCCGCTTCCTGCTTGCCACCGGAGGCCCTTCTGCCTTCGGAGGGATCGGAGAAAACGTTCCGGAGGGAATGATACCCAATAACTACGACACCCAGGCCTACATATACGAAATTGCAAGTGGCAAGGTAAACCCCATTACACGCAATTTCAATCCCGATATTGCCTCCGCCCGCTGGCATAAACCCGACAACATGATCTACCTGCTTACCACCGATGAAGATTATCGTCGGTTGTACCGGTATGATGTGAGGCGCGATCGCATTGATTTTCTGGATCTTGGATGGGATTACATCTCATCCGTCAGCCTTGCCCCCAATGCCCGGTGGGCCATCATCTCAGCATCGCAAACCAATGCCCCTTCCAGGCACTTCATGCTCAATTTGCGCAACCAGCGCAGCACTGTGCTCGAAGATACCGAATCGGAGATTTACCGGCATGTGGAGTTTGGGCAAGTAAAAAACTGGGAGTTTGCCTCTTCGTCAAATACGCCCATCAAGGGAAGGGTATATTATCCGCCCGATTTTGATCCTGCTGTCAAATACCCGGTTATTATTTACTATTATGCAGGCACTACTCCTGTGGGCAGAACCTTTGGGGGTCGCTATCCATTTAATCTCTGGGCTGGCAATGGCTATCTGGTTTATGTTTTTCAGCCCAGTGGAGCAACAGGCTTCGGGCAGGAGTTTTCAGCAGCCCATGTTAACAATTGGGGGATTACCGTGGCAGACGAGATCATTGAAGGGACACAAAAATTCCTTGAAGCGCACCCATATGCCGATGCTTCCAGGGTAGGTTGTGCAGGAGCATCCTACGGAGGGTTTATGACCATGCTGCTGATGACCCGCACAGATATTTTTAAAGCTGCCATTTCCCATGCCGGCATCAGCTCAATCTCAAGCTACTGGGGCGAGGGTTTCTGGGGATACGCCTACAGCGCTGAAGCATCGGCCGACAGCTACCCCTGGAACAATCGCGAACTCTATGTAGAGCAAAGCCCTTTGTTTCATGCCGACAAAATCAACACCCCATTGCTGCTGATAACCGGCGATAGTGATACCAATGTACCTCCGGGCGAAAGCATACAACTCTACACAGCCCTTAAGATCCTTGACCGCCCTGTGGAGCTGGTTATGGTGAAAGGAGAAGACCACCATATTGTAACATACAGCAAACGAAAACAATGGCACAACGTAATCATGGCATGGTGGGATAAGCACCTTAAAGACCAACCCCAATGGTGGACCGAACAATTCCCTGAGAAAAATTACTGATCCATAGCTTTTTGCTAACATTGCACTATCACCCGACCTGATGCATGAGACAATGGCCTGAAAACCCAACCCATGCAAACCAGCTCGGGTGATTTTTGTTTAGAGAAAAGTTTGGAGAAAACACCTTTTTCTTAACATAAACTTAATGTTTTCATCACATGGAATTAATAATTTGGTAATACTCGGATGCTACTTTTGTGATGTATTCGCTTGTTCTTTACTCCTGATATTCAGTAAGAGCTGGCAACAAGAAAAGACTTAAGAAGAAACAACAAAACAGATACATCATGAAAAGATTTGCTCTTGCCACCCTTGCTTTTTTGGCCCTTAGCCTCAATGGTATTGCCGGAAATGTTGCCGAATTAAAAGAGAACCAGACGACATTCAGCATCAGCGGCACCGTACTTGACATTGCCACCGGCGAAGCACTTGCCGGAGTAAAAATTCAGATCTGCAACACAGAAACTGCTTATTCTGATTTTGATGGAAATTTCCTTGTCAGTGGTTTGCTTCCGGGCACCTACAAATTGTCGACCACCTACATTTCTTATCAATCCAATGAACTGGAGATCAACCTGAACCCACAAGACCTGGAGAATATTGAAGTTAGGATAGGACAAGTAACAAAATAAATCCTGCATTTGCAGAACCCCCCGACCCCTCCACAAAAAAGCCCCAATACTAAAAAAACCTTAACCGCCCGGTTGAGGTTTTTTTTACGGGAAATTAAGGTATTAATCGAAGGATTTTTCACTCACCAGCTGGCCCTGCTCATCGAACATGCGCCATGTGCCCGATCTTTGGCCATTCTTATACTCCATATCATACAGCAGCGTACCGTTTTCATCCCAGATATACCATTTGCCGTCTTTGTTTCCGTTCAGATAATGAGCAATGGCCATTTGCTGCCCGTTTTCGTTCCATTTGGTCCACTGACCGTGCATCTGCCCCATCTGATAGGAGCGAATCTCCTGGATCTGTCCGTTGGAGAAGAAAAGGATCACCTGGCCGTCAATCTGTCCTTGCTTAATACTCATTTGCATTTTGAGTTGTTGCCCGCCCGGATAGTATTCTCTCCAGGGGCCGGAATAGAGTTGCTGATCAGGGCTGTAATACAGCCCATCAGCACCTTTGGTGATCTCCTGCCCATAAGTAATTCCCAGGGCCAGGATAAGAGAAATAGTTATCAACAATCGCTTCATAATTTATTTTTAGGGTGTATTCAGCTATGAAAATTCCGGAAGCAAGCTCCTTTGAGAATTTCTAAGCCGAAGCCGGATTTATACTAGGTTTTCTGTTTTCCCTATCAGCTTTCCAAACCTTTCAGGGTCATGAGTTCTAAGGCATTAAATGCTTTAACAAGTAAAGGCTAATGAATAAGTGTTATTTTGACCCAAGGTGGTTTAAAACAGCGTGTTTGCTCAAATATACGAATAAAAGCTTTGCCCTGAAACCGGGCAAAGCAAATTTAATATAGCAGATCGGCCCCCTGCAACTAAACAGGCAAGCAAAACTGAATATTTAAAGTATTCCGGGTTATAGCTCCACATCATATCGCCACTCGCGTTTTTGCAAGTCATAGCGAAGGCGATCGTCGGGCCATTCGATGATCAGTTTATTACTGAGGTGTTGCTGAAGATCACCGGCAATAAGAGCAGGAAACAGAACATCTGCAAGCTCCCTGAGCCTCTCTTCTTCCAGTACTTGTGTAACAAACTCCTCTCTGTAATCCAGTAATTCAAGATCATCACCCAACCTGAAGCTTCCGCCAATGGCTCTCCGGTTTCCCAGGGGGTGTCTGGCAGGGCGGATCATGTAAAAGAAGTGCAATCCGTTGTCATCCACATAATAGCGGTAAAAATAGTAGTTGCGCGATTGTTCTATATAAAACTGCCGGTACCGGGGCTCCATACGTGTTAGATGATCTGCATAGCGAGGTTTTACTCCCATAAGGGTAACCACATTTACCAGCAGGGAGTCCTGCTGCTCTCTGGGGATGTACCTATCGATATGATAGGTGCCCTTAGGAGGAAAAAGAATAAAGTATGCAGCGGCAGAGAGAACGATAATCACAATTACGGTGATGGTAAAACCTTGTGCGGCTTTTTTTGTCATGACAGGGTGTTTTTTGTGCAAATTGATGCTCCACAGGGAGCTTAACCAAAAGAGGTGGAACGGATTGCTTGATCCGTTCCACCTGAGATTTTTTATGATAGATTTATGGAAAAATGCATTCCATTAAAAATATACCTGTACGCCGGGGAGCCATTCAGCCCAACCTTCGGTCCAGTCGACAGTACCAAAAGCACCGGAGAAGGGAACCTGCTCAAATTTATCGGCTTCGGGCACGTTATCCCATTTGGCTGCAGTAAGCAGCATAGAGTTGCTCAAGGGCAGTACAGCAGGATTAGCCACCAGGTCGAAAATGGTGGGGTTGATACCCGCATCTTCCCACTTGGCCAGCCTTTTATTGCCATATTCAGGCTTGTTGAACCAGTTAACGATATTGAAATCAGGGTTTACATTATCCTGCTTCAGAGAAATGCCTCTGGGAGCATTGGGGTGATTGGGGCGGGGATTGCCGGAGCCATCCAGGAAGGGAAGGCCATCCACAACACCTTCAACATCGGCATTGTAGGCGGAACCGTAGCCATTGCCACCCCATCCATCAACACCTGCAAGGATTACGTTGCGAAGTCTGAGATCATCATTCAATGCATGACCACTCGACAAACCCCTTTCGTCATCCACATAAATTCCTGCAGGGAAACCGGTAATGAAAGAGTTGTAAATACGCAACATGCTGTTTCTTCTCAGCTGGGCACCATGCTGATAATTGGTGTTAATGGGGGTTTCGCGGGTTTTCTTGGGTCCAATCACAGTAACGTTGGCAAAGCGAGCCTGCGTAAAAGGTTGTTGTGCATTCCCTGCACCGTTATTGTCCACCTCAAAACCATTGGAACCAGATTGGTCGGCCAGGTTAGGATCGCGGATTACCAGTGCAAATTGCACGAAACCAGAGTAACCGAAATCCACATCCAGATCATCATCGAGGTTGCGGTAAGCGATCAGGTATTTGGCATCCACAGAGCCCCCAAACCATTCGAAGGCATCATCCAAACCATAAGAACACTGGACATATTCGAGGATAGTACCTTTACCTACACTACCCATGGTAAGGGAGTTTACTTCCTCGTTAGGGTTGATAGGAATACCGGCGTATTCAATTCTTACATAACGAACAATTCCTGAAGATTCAGTAACGTCATCCAGCTCAACATCACCACCAAAGTAGGCACCATAGCCACCTTCGAGCTGCACGTTGGGGCCCTGGTTGTTTTTAACCCGGCCACACATTACCAGCCCACCCCAGTCGCCGGGGAGACGCTGACCTATCGGCTGCTCAGAGGTCATGATGATAGGATTTTCCTTGGTACCTTCGGCAAAAATCTTGCTGCCGCGCTGTACAATCAGGGTTCCTTTGGTTTCTTTATCCCCTACGATAAGGGTACCAGGCTGGATGGTAAGGGTTCCGGTTTGTTGTACGTAGGTTCCATCGCCTTGCGGCAAATCGCTTCCCACGCGAACGAAACCATTCAAACGATAAATGGTATCGCTGTACCAGGTGTGGTTGCCAAGCAAGCTTCCTGCAGGAATCTCTTTTACAGGTTTAGCAGTAACCCTGAGCTTAAGGATAACCACATCAGAAGTACGATCTCTGGTATCCTTGGCTACAAAAGAATAGTTAACCTCGCTGCCAATGGGGTCGCTAACGGTGGTTTCAAACTCCCAGGTAAAAGTAGCAGGACTTCCTGAAATGGTTTCGGTTTGGTAAGGCACACCATTTTTAGCAATCTCGAGAGTCTGAAGACCTTCGGGGGCTGTAATGGTAACGGTGACTCCAATTTTATTGCCGATGGCATTGGAAACCTGCTCAACAGACAATGTTACGACCGGACGATCTTTCAGTTCGGTATCATCATCCTTATCGCAGGATTGCATTACAAAGCCAAAGCAAATCACTGCAAAGGCCATGAACAATGTTGCAAATTTTTGCGTGTTGTTTTTTTTGTTACTCATTGTTTGTTTTTTAAATAATTGTTTTTGTTAGCTATTATGGGCCCAGTGCCCGATGGTTTACTAAAAATTCATGGTAGCAAAAGTAGTGGGCCAATGTAAACTTCACGTTAATAAATCCTGATCAAATCATTAAAAAACACAATCGTATCATTCTCATTCACAGCTCACTGCATTTAACCTTTCCATAACATAATCATAACATTGGCTTAACATCTGCCCTTGCACAGGAGGCTAATTTTGCCCTTTGTATACTAAGGTGTATTGCATCCGTTTGAATGAAGTTTGCAAACACGTTTCTGAACATCCACAAACCTTACAACAAAACAATAATGAGCCATTACAGCAGAATTCTTTTTTCCGTTTGTTTGTTAACCCTTTGCAGTTTTTTGGCCCTTGGCCAGTCGGGCAATATAGAGGGGATTGTTTATGATGCACGCACCAAGGAGAGGCTTGTGGGTGCGCAGATCGTAATTCAGGGAACCGGCATAGGTGCTTCCGCCAACCTCAATGGCGAGTTTCGGTTGGTAAACATACCCCATGAGCGTGCCGACCTTCTGGTTTCCTTTATTTCCTATGAACCGGTTGTGATCGAGAATATCCGCATAGAACGTGGCAGAACCATAACTCTTGAAGTGGAGATGCATGAGGTAAGCTACCAACTGGAAGGAGTTACCGTAACCGCCCGCCGCACAACCCATACCGAAACCGCACTGATTACATCACTTCGCAACAGCCAGGTGGTAACCAGCGGTATTTCTGCACAGCAAATCAGCCGATCACAAGACAGCGATGCGGCCCAGGTAGTAAGAAGGATACCCGGTGTGACCATTATTGAAGATCGTTTCATTATTGTGCGGGGATTGAGTGAACGCTACAACACGGTGATGCTCCATAATGTAATTGCCCCCAGTATGGAGGCCGATGTGCGTTCCTTTTCGTTCGACATTATTCCCAGCTCACAAATCGAGCAGCTGCTCATTCATAAAAGCCCCTCGGCCGATTTACCCGGCAACTTTGCCGGAGGTGCCATCCAGATCATCACCAAGGCCATTCCCGACCGCAGTGGATTTGAGATTTCCTACACCAACCGCTACGATGATGGCACTACATTTCGCAATTTCTACCGATCTGAACGATCTGACAACGCGTGGATGGGATTTGGATCGGACTATTTTTCCCTTCCTGAAGATTTTCCACGCGATTTACGCACCATCACCAATAATAATGCGGAACTGGAACGTATGGGCAAATCCCTGAAAAACAACTGGATCCCCATTGAAGAAACAGCCTTTCTCAACCAAAGTGCTTCACTGGCTGGCATGTTGCGGTTCAATTTATTGGGCATGGAGGTGGGAAATATCACTACCCTCAGCTACAGCAATAGTAAGTCAACCAACGAGGTATTCCGCAGCGATTACAACTCATACAACCATGGCACTTTCGACCCCAACGGCAATGTAATTATCGCTCCTCAAAGCCTGCCTATTTACAATTTCTACGACGATCGCTTTTCAAACAACATCCGTTTGGGAGTGCTGCACAACTGGGGTATCAATATATCCAAAGATCATTCTGTTGAAATTATCAACCTGTTTAACCACAACAGCACCTATCGTTATGTAAACCGGCAAGGCGATCATATTGACTTTGGTGCCACCATGAACAACCACAATTTCCAGCAGATCTTTCGCGGATTGTATTCGGGGCAAATGAACGGCAAACATCAACTGACTTCTTCAACCAAATTAAACTGGACTGCGGGTCTGAGCAACTCTTTCCGCGAAATGCCCGACTATAAGCAATACAGAACCGACCGCAACATCAACGACCCCGAGAGCGATTTCAGCATCTATGTACCTATTGGGGGGGCGCAACCCTATTTCATGGGAAGGTTCTATTCCTCCATGGAAGAGAAAGGACACACCTATGCTGGCAACATAAGCCAGACGATAAACCTGAATGCAATCCCTTCTCTGAAGCCCGAGTTCAAAGCCGGCTTTTTTACAGACTATATGGAGCGCGAATTTATTGCCCGTAACATTGGTTACACCGCAAGCACCTTATTCTTTCCGCAAGACCTTCGCAGGGTCTCTATCGATTCGCTGTTTCATCCTGACTACCTAAGCATCACACAGGGCACAGGCCTTATCAAACTTGACGAGCAATCCAACCCCCAGGATTCTTATGAAACCTCCAACGACCTTTTTGCCTGGTACGGGATGGTGGTATTGCCCATGGCAGACCGTTTCACCCTGTCGGCAGGACTGAGAGTAGAGCAAAACCGTCGCATCCTTAAAAGTGCAACCACAACAGGCCCTGTAAATGTCGACAACAACGAAACCCATAATTTGCTCTCGATAAACATGACCTACAATCTCTCTCAAAAGCTTTTGCTGCGTGCAGCCTACGGAAAAACTATAAACCGGCCGGAGCTCAGAGAGATGGCCCCTTTTGGGTTCTATGACTTCGACAACAATTGGGTAGTGTCGGGCAATCCTTTCCTTAAGACAGCTCTGATCGACAATTATGACCTGAGGCTCGAATATTACCCCAGCCTTTCGGAGGTGATCTCCATTGCCGGCTTTTATAAGGTTTTCGAAAACGCCATCGAAAGAGTGGTTCTGGTAGGTGCCGGATCAGGTGGCAGCAAAAACTTCTCCTTTGGCAATGCCGATGAAGCACTTGTGTATGGAGTAGAAGCCGAAGTAAGAAAAAGCCTCATGGGGATGACCGGGATAACTTTTTTCGATAACCTGTCCGTGTACTTTAATACGTCTTTACTCAAAAGTACCGTTACCATTGGTTCAGGATCGCGCTCTGCAGGCAGAGATACCGACCCACGCCCCCTGCAGGGTCAATCGCCCTACATTGTAAATGCAGGGTTGTTTTACAACAATACAGATGCTGATTTGCAGGTAAACCTGTTGTACAATATCATAGGGAAACGTCTGTTTACGGGAGGTATACGTGAGCTTGACAAAGTAACCATAACCTATCCTGACATCTATGAAATGCCCCGCAATCACCTTGAACTGACCGTTTCTAAAAGACTAAGCCGACACATCAGCATGAAGGCAGGGATCATCGATATCCTCAATGAGCCTGTTGTATTCCTGCAAGATGCCAATGAGGATGGCATCTTTGATCGCAACAACGACCAGATCCTACGCCGGTACAGACCCGGAATATCTGCCACACTGGGGCTTACTTTTAAAATGTAAAATCAACTATACCTCCTTCTAATTAAAAAAGGCTGCTTCATGATGAAGCAGCCTTTTCCTTGTCTCTCTCAATTTGCCAGAACAAACCTTCAGGCAATTCTTTTCATCCGCAGCACAGTAAACAATACAATCAGACCCAGACCCAGGATCAAAGCCCAGTTGGATAGGGGCACGGGTTGTGGTTCACCACCATCGTCACCGCCGGGCACTTCACTACCAAAAGTTACATTGTCGAAGCCAATAAAGTTGGCGGCACCGATAAACTTAATGGACTTGGCAACACCCTCAAAGCTCACACCAATGGGTTGCCAGATGTTATATGCTCCGCCGGGAATATTCAATGAGCCCAGGGGGGCAAGATTTAAGGAAGCAATCATATTGCCCATTCCTCCTACTTCGTCGTAAACCTCAACACTACCAGGACGATCAATAGAAGAGTAGAAGAACGAAAACCCTGTTTCGAAACCTGCCGCATAATTCATGATGGCATTATTCTCATCCAGAAAGAACATGATGGTGGAAGGGCTGGGTTCGTTCTGGAAGTTTCCTGTACCACCTGCATAACCGGCAATAATAGAAAGGGTAGATCCAGAGAAGGTAACACCATAATCGGGTCCTGGCCCAATGCCGCCTCCGGCAAAGCCACCATTGTAATAATCGAGCACCTGCTGCACATTACCCAGGCCTTCAAAGTCGAGCACTACAACTCCGGATTTGGAAGGAGTGGGTGTAGCTGCCTGCAACTGTTCTGGAGTAACGGTTGGTGTAATGGAAGGATCATGGATGGTTTTCTGGGCAAAAACACCCATAGGTAGGGCCAACATTACTGATGCAAAAATCAGGGTATAAAGTTTGTTTTTCATAGCGATTTGTTTTGTCGTTATACATAATTTATTTATCGACAAACTTAAGTCATTTTTGCTATGAACGCTCTGCTTTTTTTGTAGGTCTGGAGTTCGGGGTGTTCAACTAAATTTATCCGAACAAACACAAGATCATAAAGACCTAATTTTGTAGCACTTATGATAAATGCAAGAAAGCTACCGGGCAAATCAAATTGTTTTTTTAAACTACCTGATGCAAAAAAAAGCTGGATCAATCGTCCAGCTCAAACTCTTCTATCTCGTCATCCTCACTTCGATAGGCATCTTCATCTTTGTCGAAGTCATCATCTTCATCATCATCTTTATCTTCATCCCGTGCTGAAGATTTGAAGATATCGGGCTGGATGGCCAGAATTTTCTTCACTTCCTTTTCTGCATCGCTTTTTTTGCCGGTTTCCAGGAGTATTTCGGTTTTCAGCAAAAGAGCCAATAAATGCTTTGGGTTTATTTTCAGGGCAATATTCAGATATTCAAGTGCCGCCTTGAGTTCTTTGTTATACCATGCTACCAGGGCTTTGCCTGTCCAGGCTTCATTGCACTTTCCATCAATATTGATACATTTTTCGAAACATTGGGCAGCTCGCACAAAATCCTTTTGCACAAGGAATGCACCCCCCAGATCCAGGTATGCTTCAAAGGGATCATCGTAGAGAGAGGTTGCCTTCTCCAGATCCTCAATGGCTTCTTCAAGACTGTCGTCGGCACCATAGGTAAGACCCCTGAGGTGAATGGCTTTGGCATCTTTGGCGTTAAGTTCTTCGAGCTTATCCAGGGTTTCCAGAGCGTTGTTAAAGTCTTTGCGCCGCAAGTAGGCACCCGCCAACCCATGCAGAGCTTCCGGATTCTCTTCCTCCTCTTCGCAAATAGCTGAAAAAAGCTTTTCTGCCCCGGCAAAATCTCCTTTGTCGAACTTCTTCCAGGCTTGTTCCAACTGCTTAGTTGTTTCGTTATTAGATGATTGCTTCATATAAGGACACGAGATTTTTGTGGTTATTCCTTGCGGCTAAATTAAAAAAACACCCAATGAAAAAAAATTTTTAACCTTCCTAAATTCGCCATTTTCTTACTTTTACCTTCAAAACTGACTGTATGTGCGGAATACTGGGCTTTTGTGAGGGTCGTGCACCCCGAAAAGATATTGACACCCTTGCATTGCTGCTGGCCCATCGAGGACCCGATGCCCGTGGTGTATTTGCAGAAAACAATACTACCCTGGCTCACCTGAGATTAAGCATCCTCGACCTTAGCGATGACGCCAACCAGCCTATGTTTTCTCATTGCAAACGATACGTAATGGTTTACAATGGAGAAGTATACAATTTTCGCGAGATCCAGACCCGGCTGAAAGAAAAAAATCCTTCCTTTGCTGCCCGCACCCAATCCGACAGCGAGATAATCCTGGAGGCTTTTGCTGCATTCGGGCCCGATTTCGTGCATCAACTCAATGGCATGTTTGCCATCGCCATCTGGGACAGAGAGCAAAACAGCCTTTATCTTTACCGCGACAGGTTGGGAATAAAGCCCATTTATTATTACCACCTTGAGGGCCGACTGGGCTTTGCATCGGAACTCAAGGTACTGGAGGCCTCCTTCGATCAATCGCTACAGGTAGACTACCAGGCAGTAAATGCCTTTCTGCACCTGGGTTACATACCGGCACCCTTGAGCATTTATCGCCAGATCAGAAAGTTTCCGGCTGGCTGCATGGGCGTTTTGGCAAAGGGTGAATTTCAGATACAACCCTACTGGCAGGCAGAAGAGAAAATCGGTGCCTCTCTGATGGAAGATCCGTTGGAGGCCCGCAAACAACTCACTGCCCTCATTGAATCTTCAGTGCGATATCGATTGGTTTCCGATGTGCCCTATGGCACCTTCCTGAGCGGAGGAATCGACTCCAGCCTGGTAACTGCAGTGGCCCAGAGCCTGCACCAACAGCCCATCAATACCTTCTCCATCGGTTTCTGGGACCAGAAGTTCAATGAGGCCGATCATGCACGTTCTGTGGCAAAACACCTGGGCACACACCACCACGAGTTTATGGTAACCGAGAAGGATGCACTTCACTGGATGCCACTGCTCAACGACATATACGACGAGCCCTATGCGGATTCCTCAGCAATACCTACCCTGCTGGTATCGCAAATGGCACGCAAGCATGTTACCATGACACTCTCTGGCGATGGAGGGGATGAACTATTTATGGGCTACGGAGCCTATAAATGGGCACAACGATTGGCAAACCCGTGGGTGAAACTATTGAGCTATCCGGCAGCAGTCTTACTGCCTTTCGGGCCCGCAAAATATCGAAGAGCTGCCAGGTTGTTCGAAAACCCAGCCATGAAAACATTGCACAGCCATATTTTCTCACAGGAGCAATATTTGTTCAGCAGGAAGGAAATAGCCCAATACCTCAACCCAGAATACTTCTCCGATTTCCCGATGAGAGAAAATCTTTCGGTTGGCGCACGAAAACTCAATGCAGCAGAAGAGCAGGCGCTGTTCGATTTGTTGTACTACCTGCCCGACGATCTGCTGGTAAAAGTAGACCGTGCCAGCATGCACTTCGCCCTGGAAACCCGGGTTCCCCTTCTCGATTACAGGATCGTTGAATGGGCTTTGAACCTGCACCCCAGTCTCAAGCAACGCAACTCACAGGCCAAATGGCTTCTTAAGGAAGTATTGTATCAATACGTACCGGCTCATCTTTTTCAACGCCCCAAAAGAGGCTTTGCCATTCCCTTGCAAAAATGGCTCAGAAAAGATCTTCGAAGTTTTGCCATGGATCATCTCCATCCCGATGCCATCCGGCAAACCGGATTGCTGAACCCAAAAGCCGTGGATGCGCTTTTGAAAAACTTTTACAACAAAGATCAGCACTATCTCTACAACCGGATATGGCAATTGCTCGTACTGCAGCGCTGGTTTTTGAGCAAAACAACACCATAATTAATACTTTGCTAACCATCAATTAATGCTGTCTTAACAGCTTTTGATTGTAGCTGGGGTAACTTTGCAATGTAGATATCATCTGAATTATTCTTCGGTTTCCATTCTTCTGATGATTCTCTCTTCATGTTGTGTTTTGATGAATAAACGGAAAGCCGGGCCCAGCACCCGGCTTTTTTAAGAATGAACTGTTCAGAAAACCCCAAAACCCTTCTTCTATGACACTTCGGCAAGGCAATGTTGCATCGCAAACAGAAAAAGAAACTCCTTCCCGTGAAACTGCAGAGCCATCAAACTCAAAAGCCTGGCTGGCCACTGCCAATATGGGGTATGGTCATTTGCGGGCGTTGTATCCTGTTCGCAGCATCTCGCCATCGGAAATCATAGAAGTGGGCGATGATGCATCTACCCCTCATACGGAGCGTAAACTATGGCGGCGCATCCTCCGATTGTACGAGTTTCTGTCGCGGGCAAAATCAATTCCGGTGATAGGCAGAAGTCTTTTCCGCTTGCTTGATTTTTTCCTGCGTATTCCATCCTTCTATCCTTTTCGGGATCTTTCCAAAAGCACTTTCCAGGTTCGCATGTTAACTTCCAGCATCAGAAAGGGATTGTGTAAGGGTATGCTGGAGCGGATTTCCCAAAGCCCACTGCCCCTTGTTACCAGTTTTTATGCTCCGGCCATTGCTGCCGACACACAAGGACATCCGAGGGTTTTCTGTATCATTTGCGATACCGACCTCAACCGTGTATGGGTAAGCCAAGACCCATGGGAAAGCCGGATCGAATACTTTGCCCCTACCGGTCGGGCTGCACGCCGGTTGAAAGCGTATGGTGTGCCAGAAAACCGGATACATCTCAGCGGCTTTCCACTTCCCTTAGAATTACTGGGCAACACTGATCTGGATGTTTTGAAAGCAGACCTGGGCCAGCGATTGCACTACCTTGACCCCGCAAACAGATTTTGGCCTCTGCACGAACGCAATGTCAACTATTTTCTAGGAGAAGACAACTGCAGGTTTCTCAACCAGCGCAAACTCACCATTACCTTCGCAGTTGGAGGTGCCGGAGCTCAAAAACATATAGGCAAAAAGATTGCTGTGAGTCTGCGTGAAAAACTCATGGCAAATCAGATCCAACTTAACCTTGTGGCGGGCACCCGCACCGAAGTGATCGATTTTTTCCTCGATGTACAGGAAGAGATCAACAGCCAAAGTATTAAAGTGATTTTCGGGAAGGATTTTCCGGAATACTATGCAAAATTCAACCAGACACTCCGAACCACAGATATCCTGTGGAGCAAACCCAGTGAACTTTCCTTCTACTGCGCCCTGGGCATACCCATTATTATGACACCTACTATAGGAGCACAGGAGAGGGCAAACCGTAAATGGTTGCGAGAAATACAAGCGGGATTCAAACAAGAAGATCCCCGCTACACCGATCAGTGGTTGTTCGATCTTATCAACAAAGGCAGGCTGGCAGAAGCAGCATGGGCCGGTTTTCTGAAGGCACGCAAACGTGGCACTTTCAACATCATCGATTTTCTGCAAGATGGCACCATAAACTCCCACAGCCAGCTCATCCGTTAACATTTCCGATACAATAACTTAACGCAAAGGTAATTGCATCTTCAGGATCACTTAACATTGGATGGGTAATATTGCAAAACTTCTACCCAAAAAGGTTATGCAGAAAAATTTCCTGTTTCTCTACCTTAAAACCGGAGGCGGACATCTTGCTCCAGCCAGGTCGGTAGCCAATTATCTCAAAGCAAAACATGGCGATAAAGTAAACCCCCTGCTTCTGGATGGATTCGAAGGAGTAAACAGGGGCATCAAAGCCCTTGTGGAGGATGGATACCGAAAATCTCAGGCCAGCGCATTATGGGTTTTCGAAACGCTCTACGCTCTGAACAAGATCCCTTTCGTTGCCAGGCTCACTGCGGCTTTATTAAGCTATTTTATCGTTGATCCACTGGAGAAGCAGATCCTGTCGGCACAACCTTCCAGGGTGGTGATTTTTCATTTTTTCCTGATACGGCCTGTAATGGCCATACTAAAAAAACACAAGCTCGATATTCCGGTAAGTGTGGTGGTTACAGACCCCTTTACGGCGCATCCCATATGGTTTCTCGACAAAAGGCCCTCTTTCATTGTCTTCTCCCAGCGAGTAAAAGACTATGCTGTAACCAGGGGAATTCTTCCTCAATCACTCTCCATCTTTCCGTTTATCCTCGACGAAAAATTTACCCGCCCCGCTGACCCTTTGCTTGGCGGAATAATAAGGCAAAATCTTGGCTTCGACCCACACAAGCGCATCATCCTGATCCTGGGTGGTGGAGATGGTATCCCCAAAGGAAAAAAGATACTGAAAAACTTCCTGAGGAACAATGCAGGAGCAGAAGTAGCCATAGTATGCGGCAATAATCGGGAACTCTACAGCAAGGCCCTTAAACTTAAAGAAAAGCACAACTTCGATGCACTTAAGGTATACGGCTATGTAGATTTTATTTACGAACTCATCAATATTGCAGATGTGGTGGTAACCAAATGCGGCGCAAGCACTTTTATGGAGATCCTTATTTCCGGAAAGATCCCTGTGATCAACCATTACATCTGGGAGCAGGAAAAGGGGAATATGGAGTTTGTGCGCGACAACCTGCTGGGAGTTTACGAAAGCAATCCCCAACGATTGCCCGAAAAGATCAGCGAGATCATTTACAATCCTCATATCTACAACGTCTACAAATCGAATATTGAAAGCATGTCATTGCAAAACGGCACCCCCATGGTTTCTGAATTCCTCATCCATCAATCTCCTGCTTATGAACCTGCTCGTAATTTCTGATCTGCACATAGGCAACAACGACCATTTCGAAACTTTCGGATGGAATGGCCACGATTTCATTAAAGCATTGCAAAAGATAATACATGAAGAACGTATCGACAAGGTGGTGCTCAACGGCGACATCTTTGAGCTTTACAAATACAGCTTTGACGAGATTTGCAACTCCAACAAAGACCTGGTAGACTACCTGCTCAATCAATCATCTTTCATTTATCTGAAGGGAAATCACGATGCCATTTGCCCCTTCGGCGAATCAAGCTACCAAACCACCAACAGCAAAGGCCAAAGCATCTACATTGAGCATGGGCATAGTGCCGATTTTATGAATGGAACACAACTGGGAAGAAAAATACAGACCCTGGGGTTTAATCTTCTGCGATGGATCAGTAAAACGCCCTGGGTACTCAACATCTATTTCCGCATTGTAGAACTGGATGAAGCCATCAACAAAATTCCCAAAAAGTATCATTCCATAAAGTACCTCACCCATGCCTTGCGCCTGCTCAAAGACCACGACCTGGTAGTTTTGGGTCATACACATAAGATAGAAGCACACAAAACTTACTATCTCAACGCAAGGAAGCAATATATAAACAGCGGATCGTGCTCCATGGGTCGCTTTCAGGGGGTTATTATCGACACCGAAACTCTGAGCTACGACACACTGAAATTCAAAAACTACAAAGAACTCCGCAAGGAATACAAACGCCCATTGATAAGAGAGCTTGCCCTCACTGCCTGACCCCCTTGCAAACCCCAGATACATGAAAACCCCGGTGGATGACCGCCGGGGTTTTAAATTTATATCTTTCCATCAGGTTACATTTGCCCATCCGGGCAAGGAATTGCCCCCTGCTTTTTGTTGGGTGGTCCCTGGTTAAACTGGTAAATAATGGATATTTCGTGTGCACCGCCTGTAGAATTGATCATACGGCTTACAGTAAAGTCGTAGCTGTAGGCAAACCTGAGGTTGTCGGTACGCAGACCACCGGTAAGCACCAGTGCATCATTGTTCATCAACCCGTGAATCTGATTGTTAAAGATGGGTATACCTCTGTAGAGCAACCCCAGCGAGATAGGATCTTTGGACCAGTAGACCCCCAGGTCGATCTGGTTGAACCTTCCCTGGTTGCGATACATGGTGGCCACAGAAATGCTTTCCTGTATTTTGGTGGCATACGTGCTTCCATAGTAATAGCGATAACCGGCATAAATCGATGTTTTCATTGGGATACGGCTCTCCTCGCCCGTCATGGACTGATTGGGGCGCATCATATTATCTATGGTAAACCCTCCCCACATATTGGTATTATAAACCAGCAGAGAAGACGCTGCATCAAAGTATCCGATCCTTTCGATGGGCTGGGGCACAAGGGTATGTGGTGCGATGCCATCAAGAGAGATCTGGTCGCCAAAGATATGCCGGTGAAAATCTACGGTACGTTGTGCATACAAGAACTGCAACCCCGGACGCAGTGTCCAGCGATGATCGATTTTAAAATTATAGCTGTAAACCAAACCCCCATGTGTGGTAGCCAATCGACCTGAGCCTGCCTGATCGCGAAACAGCAATACACCCACACCACTTTTGTAGTTATGGAAATAATGATCGAAGGAGAAAGCATAGGTTACAAAAGCCCCGGGGATTTGAGGCCACTGGTTGCGGTAGTTCATTACAATACGGCTACCATTGGTAGCTCCGGCAAAGGATGGAGCCAGATACAGAGGCGCAGCATAAAACTGCGAAAACTGCGGAGCCTGCCCTTGCACCTGCAGCACAGCACCCGATGCAAAAAACCACATCAACATGAGCGATGCCAGCTTCCTGATACCATATGTGCTCTTATTTGTTTTCATCGCAAGTTGCGGGTTTTCTGTGTAAATAATTCTTTTTGGATGACGAGGATTTTCCTCTATCTATATAAGGTGACATCTCCAATATCTTCTATTTTTTTACCACTGTGGCAGGTTACCCAAACCTTCCATACATAAACTCCCATAGGCGAAAGCTCTCCTCTGTAATATCCATCCCAGCCAATATTGATATCTGTAGATCGGAACAGAAACTCACCCCATCGGTTGTAAATCTCAAGTCGGTATTCACGGACCCCGGTATGTATGGGATAGAACACGTTATTGGCCGGATCATTCACCACATATTGCCCTCCTGTAGGCCCTGTTGTATTGGGCGTAAAAGCATTGGGGAATATAATCCTGCAGTTCTCCTCTGCCATAACAGCACCTGCTTTGGTAATCTGATCAAAGCACTGTGGCTGAGTATCCGAACCAACTATCAGTGTAATGTCGTAATTGCCCTCTCTCTCGTACTTGTGCTCAGGTTCAAATTCGTAATAAACGGTTCCATCTCCCATATGCCATTCATAATACGCAGCCAGACTGGAAAGGTTAACCATTCTTACACTTTCGTAAGGCAATTGTACCACAGGAGGGGTTACTCTGAAGTCGGCAGTGGGAGGCTCAAACACTGTAATGGTTTGGTAGGCAGAGTCTACACCGCCTTCGCCGCTTACCAGAAGTTTAACCAGGTATTCACCCGGGTCATGAAAAATATGTCTTGGGTGTTCCAGGTCAGAGAAATTGCCATCGGCAAAATCCCATAAAAAGACCTTACCATACTCGGTTTCGTTTCTAAACTGCACCTCAAGGGGAGGGCAACCTTGTGCAGATGGCTCAAACCCAACAATAGGGAATGGTGCCAGCACTTCTACCTTCTGACTGATGGTGTCGTTGCAGAAGTCATTTCCGGCAAACAATCTCACAGTATAATAGCGGGTGGCGTAATCGCCGGGCTCCCACACATAGTTATGAAATACCGGAGACTTATCAAGCTTGGCCAGCTGAGTGCCATCCCCCAGATCCCATATGTATTGCCAGTTGCCATCAGAGCTGAGGTTGTGGGCAACTACAGAGGTGTTGGGGTAGGTTTGGCTATGGGGAGTTACAAAAAGGTCGGCAACGGGTACCGGATACACTTGCACCTGTTTACTGATAGTATCCTTGCACCCAAAGGTAGAACGAGCTTCCAGCAATACATTGTAAAAACTCTCCTGTGTGCTGCCTGTATAAAATACATTGGCCGGGTTGGAGGCAGTAGAGGCAGTGCCATCGCCAAAGCTCCAACTGTACTGATGGGCACGTTGCGATTGATTCTGAAACTGCAGATGCAGCGGATTACAACCTGCCATTATGGAGTTATCGGCTGTAAAAAGTGCCTGCACCTCCGGAAATACTGTAATTTGCTGCTGCGATTGGCGTGTGCACCCGAAACCGTTGCTGGTAACAAGGGTAAGATCCAGCACCACTGGCTCCTCTTCCAGGTTACGGAAGGTATGGTCGAAATTGATCTGTCCGTTGGCTGAGGGAGTTCCACCAAGATTCCACTGAAAAGCACTCCCTCCTACCGAATGATTTTCGATGGTTACCTCCAAAGGAGAACAACCAAAGGTATGATTGAGTGAAAAATCAGATTTGGGTCTCGGCCACACGGTAATGGGCAAACTCCTGGATGCCTCGCAACCCCATTGCGACAGGGTGTGAAGATTCACCTGGTACACTTTGTTTTGGGTGTAGCTCTCATTGTAATAAATGTATTCAGGGTCGGAGGTATTAACAATAGTACCATCTCCCAACGACCAGGTATGCTGGAGCACCCCGAGTGAAAGATTTTCGAATTGAACCGCAAGAGGATGGCACCCTTCGGTGGTTACATTAAAATCTGCAGTAATATCAGGATATACGGTAATCTGCCTGGAAGCGGTATCGATACATCCCCGGTCATTCTCAATTTCAAGCAAAGCAGTAAATACGCCAAGACCCTGATCATGCGCCTGATGGTACTCATTTTCAGTATTCCCCCAATTCTGGATGGAGGTTTGACCATCACCAAAATTCCAACGCCAGGTGGCACTTCCTACGGAGGCATCGGCAAAAGAAACCAGCAGTGGTGAACAACCCACCACAGTATCCGGTTGAAACTGTGCCTTGGGACGAGGATACACCAGGATATTCACCTGCGTTGAGTCTTTGCAACCAAACTCAGACTCTGCCTTAAGCTTTACAACAAAGGGCTGATCATGGGTATGACTGAAATTGGAGAACACATAAGTATGAGTTGTACTGTCGGTAGTGGATGAATTTCCATCGCCATAATTCCACAGGAAAGGACTGGCTCCCCCCTGGGTGTTGTTGGTGAAGGTTACTTCAAGCGGATGACACCCCTCAAAGTCAGACACTGATACACTTGCCACAACCTGCGGATATACCGTCAGGCTGTTGTAAAGGGTATCTTTGCAACCATATTCAGTATTGGTAGCTATCAGCCTGGTTTGAAAAGAAATAGCCTCTGAAGTGTTATTGAAATAGGTATGACTCACTCCTCCTGTGGTGGTAACTTCCTGAGAACCATCGCCAAAGTTCCACAGAAAACTATTTGCCCCCAGCGAGGTCTCCGCAAAATTTACAAACAGTGGGGCACAGCCGGTTCTTTTGGAAACAGTGTAATCGGCTTTCGGCTTAGGGTGAACCGTTATCTGGCGTTCAAGGCTGTCGACGCATCCAAACTGTGATTCCACCAGTAATTTTACCATGTAAGTTTGAATATTGTAATGATCGGTATTGGTAAAAATCCTCAGGGGTTCATCCTGCTGAGAGTTTCCTCCATCGCCAAAATCCCAGAAGAACGCAGAAGCTCCCCAGCTTTTGTTTTCAAAGCTTACTTCCAGGGGATGACAGCCTGATGTGATCATTTCAAAATCTGCTTTTACCTGAGGATAGATAGTAACCTCACGTATCAAAGTATCTTTACATCCACTGGCATTTTCAATGACCAGTTGCACAGGGTAGGTTACCAGATCGGGGGAAAGGTTGATATACTCCTGCACCACAAATTCGCCGGTTTCCTGCGATGTGTTTCCATTGCCAAAATCCCAGTAATAGTTAAACCCGCCGGCAGATGTATTCTGGAAGGTAATTTCCTGGGGTGTACAATAGGAGGTATAATCGAACGTAAAACTTGCCTCTATCCTGGGATATACTTTCATCTGTACCACCTTTTCATCCTGGCAGAGGTACTGCGATACGGCAGTTAACCTTACATTGTATACAGCAGTATCGGTGGTGCTGGGATTATGAAGCCAGGTAAAAGGACTTTCGCTGGAAGAGGACCCTGCTGCACCATCAAAATCCCACAAAAAAGTGTGTGCACCGTTGGATTGATTGGTAAACTGCACAGGCAACGGATTGCACCCCTCCAGCACACTGGCACTGAAATCGGCAGTAATGTGGGGATAAACAGTTACAGGGCGGATCAAGGTATCGGCACAACCATAGTTATTTTCGCTGATCAGCCATACCTCATAGTTTTTGGGATCGACAAATGAGGGGTTATCGAAATACTTATCAAAATGAGTATCCTCAATATTTTCGAAGGTTAAACCTCCGTCGAAACTCCAACGGCTAAGATCTGCGCCAAAAGAGGTATTGGTAAATGTTGCCGGGTAAGGATTGCAGTGGTTGGGTGGGTCAATCTGAAATCCTGTTTCAATGTAGGGCTTTACATGAATATACAGGGTGTCGGTATCTTCGCAACCAAAACGAGAGCGTGCTTTAAGTACAACTGTAAAGATTGTGTCCTGCTTGCTGTAATTGTGAAAAATATGGGTGGGAGCCTCCTGTGTAGAGGAATTACCATCGCCAAACCGCCAGGTATAGGTTTCTGCGCCGTGAGAGAAATTTGAGAAATCCACTTCCAGCGGCGCACATCCGCTTATAATGTTGGCACTGGCTTGCGCGCTGATTTCCGGATAAACGGTTATGTTGGTTATCAGCGTATCGCGGCAAAGCAATGGGTTTCGGCCCACAAGCATCAGTTGCCTTACTATAGGTTCGTCTGTAGGGTTATTATAGGTATGATGAAACTCTTGTGCTGAAGTAGTATAAACCGTTCCATCACCCATTCGCCAGGAGTAATTGGAAACACCAACCGATTCGTTTTTCACATGCAGTGTAAAAGGAGCACAACCTACCACCTCGTCAACCGTATAAGCAGCAATTACAGGGTCGGCAACCTCAATGAATACACTTGTAGAGTCTATCATCTGGCAGGCGCCGCTCACCGTAACTACATATTTGATGTGTTTTTCGGGCAATGAAACAGGTGTTGCACTGGTAGGGTCATCAAGATAATCGGGTGGATGCCAAAGGTATTGCGTACCACCACGGGCCACCAGCTGAACAGGCTGACCAAAACAGGTTTTGTGCAACGCACCAGTGCCTGATATATTGGCCTTTACATCCAACTCGTTGAAATCAGAGAAATACCCATACATCGTTCCACTACTGGGTCCACCATTGATAATGCCCAGGTGGAAAACATCTTTGATGTTTTCGATCAAACTGGCAGCGTTGAGTGGCACATCAGCTACATTACTGAATTCATATTCAGCCGCCAACCATTTTGTGGTACCTGGCACTACCTGAAAATCAGCAGCCTTTATTTTGGTATTGGGGCCATCACCATTAAAAACAAAACCATCCTGTGCTCCGGCCCTTACCAGGATATTAAGGAAAAACCGTCCATTTGCTCCTGCAAGGGATCGGGTAAATGACACCTGTGTTGATCCGGTACAAACATTGATGGGAGGCAAAACAGCTCCACCCTGCTCACAACCAAAACCGGCCACATGGTACACATAACTGGGGTGAGTGGTCCTGATGAAATGGGTTTGATTGGTAAACAGATAACGATACATCTCGCCTGGTTGAAGACGAATAATAGAATCTCCATCGATAAATACATCAGTATCGGGCTGTGTTGCCAAAACATAAAAGTTTTCGGGGATGGTAAGCCGCCCCCGCATGGCAATGTACTCTGTACCGATAATATGCGTAGGAATGATCTGGTCGCCGATCAGGTCATAACATCCGCCGGGAAGCCCGCGAACAGAATCATCGCTGGTGGCAATGGCTATAGGTTTATTGGATTGCACACGAGTGCCTCCTAGATGGTTTTCTGCCAAATTACCAACACCATTATAATTGTCAGGCGCCAGGGCAATGGACTGCCCCCGGTGCAGGGTAAGGGTAAAGGGCACACCAGCCGGTCGTCCCGGGAAAACAGGTCGCGTGGGTGTTACAAGAATCTGGGTATCGTCGGTAGTGGCAACTATATATATAGCCGAATAGGGTCTTGTGGCCAATGGTTGGTTGTAGTGTATGTTTTGAAAAGGCACAAAAAAATCGAGTCCCAGTGCATTGTGTCCTTTCAGCGAAAAGATATCAGGGTTGCTGTTGGTACCTACCTCAAAATAAGCTGTAATCAGGTTAGTGGCTGTAATAAGAATACCCCGGTTGTAAACCTGGTTGGGGTTTTCATTCCACATCTGAAAAAAAACATCACCTGCATTCACAGCAGCAAGAGGCACCGTAAGAGCAGCATTGGCCGCCACATCAAACACCATGGGTTCAAAGGCAGGGTTGGCAGGCATGCTGATAGTAATGGTGGCCGGCAAATTAAGAGTGGCAAAGCGGAAAAAAAACTTCCGGTTGCCCCAGTCGTGCGATTGCGAAAGTTTGGGAATAGCAAACCAAAACTCTGTATCGGTCTGTGCCTGGGCAGGCCGCACAGCCAAAAGCAAAAGCATCAGGAGCAGTAAGGTAACAAATCTCTTCATCTGAATGCGGTTGTTTGAATAAATGAGGTTTCGGTTTGAATTCTTCAGGAGTTTGCCTACAGTTTGCATTTCAACCCCTTATTTCGTTCACTTTCAATAATTTATTTGAAACAAAGTTAGCCTCATTTACACCCCTGGCAATATCGGATTTTCCCTAATTTTCAGGTCTATAATTGCGCAAAGCTACCGGGTGATTTCACCCGCACACAAATACAAACCACTGAAATACAGGCAATACAACCACTGCTTACAGGAACACAAATTCCCACAAAAAAAGCTGCCTCCCGAAGGAGGCAGCCCGTTAAAGGAAAATTCCGGAAATCAGTTCATATTATTTCTGAACCTGCAGCTTGGTAACGATGGTACCTTCGCTGGTTACGATCTGAACGAAATAAATTCCACTGTTAAATCCGCGGG
>JBKBSF010000020.1:0-86552 GCA_046291875.1 Bacteroidales bacterium
GCCACCCTAATCCAACTCCACTAAGCCCTATTTCCTATTTCCTCATCCCCCAAACCTCACACCCCATACCTCATCCCCTAATTTACCACCATCCTCACCACAAACCTTCCGGAGGTGCCCGAAACGGTAACCAGGTAGATGCCTGCAGGGAGGCGGTAGGGTGGGATCAGGTAGGCGGAGAGCATACCGGCGTTGTCGGCCTGGTAGCGGATGTTGTGGTAGCTGCGTCCGTTGAGGTCGGTGATTTGCAGTTCCACCTGCTCGAAGGGTCGCAGCTGGTTCAGGGCAATGCTGAAGCTGTTGCCCCGGTTGGGGTTGGGGAACAGGCTGAAGCTCACCTGCTGCTGTTGCTGGTAAAGCACGCCGATCACCTTGCTGTATTCGTAGCTGCCATCGAAGTCGGTCTGCTTGAGGCGGTAGTAGTTCATCCCTTCGCGGGGCTGCAGATCCAGGTTGCTGTAGTAGAGGTTCTGGTTGCTGAAGCCATATTCTGCCTGGCTGGCCACCACGGCCACAATGTGGAAGTCTCTGCCGTTGAAGCTGCGCTCCAGGGTGAAGAAATGGTTGTTGATCTCCGAAGCGGTGACCCATTCCAGCAGTATGGCATCCTGTTGGGCTTTGCCGGTGAAGGAGAGCAGCTCGATGGGCAACACAGATACTTCGGCACTTTGCCCTACGGTAAAGTATTGTGTAGAGAAGGAAGAGGAGATGGCTGCCTGCAGGCGGAAGTTTCCTCCCGCGGTTTCTGCATATTGTGCCTGTCCGCGGCTGATCCACTGACCGTTGCCGGCATCCCATTGGGCCACATGCAGGTAATCGGGCAGCTCGGGGTGTCCGTACCAGGGGTAGGTTTCGTGGATCCTGGTGTTGAGCTCCACACGAGCCTGGCCACCGGCAGGCCCGGTGATGGCCCAGTATTCCAGATCATTCACCCATTCTAACTGGTTACTATCCATGCTCTCGGTGTCATAAGGAGCTGTATGATCGAAATATTCAACACTCCAATAACCAGCCGTTTGATTGCGAAGTCTAACGTCTTTTCTTTGTCCGTTACGACCCACAGGGAAGAATGCATTAGACATAGTACCGGATAATCTCCTTTCAAGTCCACCTTCTATGAATGAGCCAGCGGAAGCAATTACTGCATTGTCCGCGTTCCAATTGACGGTGATGGGTTGACTATCAGTGTACAGAATTCCCTGTGTTAATCTGATTCCAGAACCCAGAAAAACCGCACCAATTATTTGGACATGTGTAGGGTTGTTTATCTCTAAGTTCCACAACCTGTCCTGAGTAGCAAGGAAAGTACCTTCAATGATTTGTGGAGAACTCCCTGCCATTTCCAACCATTGACCATTATAATCAAAGCGGGCTTTTGCAGCATCTCTTTTCACTAAGTTCCCATGCAGTATAATTCTTTGGGATAGGTTCGACTGTAAAGTTGCACTACCCATGAGTTCCAAATCACTAAGTATTATGATTGTCTGATTTGGCAGTGTTTTCACCCCACTCCCTGCAATCACCAGGTTCTGGAAGGTGGTGGTATAGTCAGGGATGAGGGTAAAGCTCAGCGGCCCACCATACTCCATGGTGCTGCCGGGGGTGCTGAAGAATTCATCATACTTCCCGGCAGGGAGTGTATTGCGGTGTGAGGAGAGGGTTCCCGATCCGCGGATGGTGCCAAAATTGTGTCCGTAGGTCTGGTCGACCTCCAGTCGCCCATCAATGGTTACCGAGTAGGCCTGGCGGCGGTTACCATTGGTCCAGACCCGGGTATTTCCGCCAATCACCACATTTACCCCTGCAGGGAGGAACACAACAGGCATGCCGTCACTGCGCTCCCATATATCCAGGTCATCCCAGGGGCCATCCTTGGTAGAGGTGAAGGTGAGGATGGTTTCGCTGAAAGCCTCATCCAGCCCGGCAGAATATTCGCCATTGAGGTTGTCTCCTTCGCCGAAGAGGAAGCGGATGGTGTTGGCATGGATGTCCACATAGGTAAAGTCATCGTCATTGGCAAATTTTTGCCATACATTGTCGCGGAATCGGGCTGCCAGGTATTGGTCTTCCGGACCCCTAACATCAGATTGTATGTAGTGCATCGTGGCTTCTCCGGTCAGATTGTCTAAGCCTGCGCTCTCCATGATCCAGTGGTAGCGCAGTACATTGGCGGTATCCAGTGCGGTGATGTGGTAGAGGTTTACAGGCTTCACCAGTACATGACCGGGCGTGCTGGCTGTAATATCCAGCTCCACAGGAGTATATTTCCCGTGAACGCCTATGGGGAAGGTGAAGGCGGAGGCCCCTGCAGGTAAATGTTTCCGGATTCCCGCATTGTTGCCTGCTATACCATCGGTAAGGATCATGTTTTGGGCGGAGAATTCCTGTGCAGAGATAATTCCGGCACTTTCTTCCAGGGTAAGCAGGTGCGAGCCAATGTTGAAGGTCCCCCGGGTGAGGATCAGGTTGTGCTGTAGGGTAATGCTGTTCTGCAGATTGGCCCCCATGATGTTGTTCATTTCCATCAGGCCGAAGCTACCGCTTCCCGATACTCGCTGGGTAGTTTCCCCGGCCAGCTTCAGCCCGGATGCCGGGTTGGCGGGTGCAGAGGAGATCAGTTGGGCATGGTTGGCCACATCGCCTTTTACGCGGATGGGGTTACCGCCATCCACCAGCTGGCCGCTGACCAACTGAAGGTTGCCATGGATCAGGGGTTCTGCTCCGGGTGCCAGCGAGAGGCTGTTGGTGCTTTGTACCCACAAGTGGGTGAGTTCAGGTGAGCCATGCAGGGTTTGGGTGATTCCCGAGAAGATCAGACGGTCGCTGCTGCCGCGGATCCATTGTCCCTGGAAGTGCAGATCGCCCAGCAGCTCCACATCACGGTTGGAGGTGTTGATTTGTGCCAGGGGGTTAAGGAATACCAGGTCGTTGCCTAAGCGCAGCGGGTTCTGCATCAGGATCAGTGTGGCCCGGCGGTTATGGCCGGGGTCGCTGCCAATGTGCAGGTTGTGCAACTCACCGGTACTGTTCAGCCTGAAGTTGTAATTGCTGTTGATAAGCGGATAGCCCGGCACACCATTGATCTCCGGGATGGTGCCCTGTGAGAGGTAAATATCTCCCCCTGTAACGATCATGTTCTGGGGTGTAAGCCACAGATCGCCGAAGAGGTTGCCCGAGCCTCTGCGGATGTAAATGCTTCCGCCGCTCATGGTGAACTCACTGCCCGTATTGGTTACTTCCAGGCGGGCCCTGTTGTTGTTGGTGTTGGTGCCATGGATGATGAGGGTGCCCCCACTCTGCTGGTAGCGCAATGCACCGTTGAGGGTATTGGTGGCACGCCGTATCTGTGTGTTCACCTCCAGGCGGGCATTGTCGGCCAGCTGTATTTGCGGGGTGATCCCTTCGTACTGGATCACAATGCGATTGCCATTTAGTCCTCCCATAAGGAGTTGTCCGTTCTGGGTGAGGGCCAGTCTTCCGCGCAGGTTGATGCCATTGGCCGTTAGGTTCAGAGCACCTTGCCTGATCTCCAGTGCAGCAGTGGCAGGAATTTGCCACAGGCCTCCTCCTGTGGAGATCTCCTGACTGAAGGCGGGATGATCCAGGATAAGGGTGCCGTTTTGCAGCACGATGGGCTTCTGGGCCAGATCGGTAAGGGCATTCAGAACAAAATCTGTGGTAATGTGCAGAGGTGCATCCGGGTTGATGCCCTTGTTTACGACCAGGTTGTGCAGTTGCGGTGGGTTGCCCCCTGTACGATGGAACACAGCAGCTTCAGTGCCGGTGAACTCCAGCTGTACATTGTTACCGCTTCCTGTGTGGGATAGGTTGATGCTCCCGTTCTCCATGCTTATGCCGGTTCCGTTAATGCGTAGGGTGTGCAACAAACCATCGGAGCTGTTATGGACCATAATGCGGTTGCTGGCATTGGAACGAAACTCGATCCTGCCACTTTCAAAAGTCCATTCATGGCCCGCGGGGAATTCAATGGAACCGGCTGTGATGGTACCATTGGTGCCCAGAACCGTTGTTCCGCCCACGCTGAAGGTACCTCCAACGGCATTGGAGAATTGCATACGGGCACCCCAGTCAATGTTAAGGTCACCTTCCACCCGGATGTCCTGGTTGATCAGCGCTATGCGGTTGGGCAGGGTGCTGTTGTTGCTGGCTTCCAGCCTCAGGTTGGGATAGGTGTGGATGTAATCGGGCAGCGCCATGGTGCCGTCGGCTACCATCTGGTAGATTACCTGGTTATCGCTATGGGCAAGGTATTCGCCCAGGTCGCCAACCAGTTGAGGAGTGTTGCCCGGAGTAAGCCTCATTTGCAATACCCCGGTGCCTGACAGGCTGCCAAAACGTGCACCTGAGGTTTGATGGAGCACCAGGCGCGAAGCACCGTCTGTAGGGTTCTTCAGCAGGATTACTTCAGCTGCCTCCGCGGTAAAACCATTGGGAACATTCATGGAATGAAGACGATTGCCGGAGGCATAGTCCCAGTAACCAATATACACGATATCTCCAGCCCCGGGCCAGCGGCTGGCAGCAGGGGCAGCGGGGTTGTGGGAAACGTTGGACCAATTGGATGTATTGTTCCAGTTGCGCTCATACCAGGAATGTCCCTGGGGCAAGCGGCTGTAAAAAACAGGTACCAGTCCGTCGAAACGGTTCTCATGGGCTGCAGTGTAGGAAGCATCCTTGAGCTCATGAACGGGAAAAGCAATGGTTTTCAAATGTGTGTCAACACCCGTGGGTTCGAAGCTACGCTGGTTGAAAACCACCTTACCAGGCTTGTACTCCTCATCATCTCCTTCTTCCACAACAAAGACTGGGAGATAGTGGAAGATGACAGAGCCCTGGGGTGTTTCTGAAAAATCATGGGTACGCAGTCTCCAGTAATACTGCAAGGCGGGTTCTGCATCTGGGTTGAGGGTGGGCAACTCTCCTGCCACCGGGTTGAGTTGAATAAATCCGGGAGAGGAGGGTGTTGCAATGTTCAGCAGGGCAGGGGTGTAGAAAAACTCTCCCTCATCCAAAGTCCCCAACGGGAAGTGCAACCCCCCTTCGGTATGGGCCCATCTCTTTAAACCGGCATCGGAGTGGTTTCCATCGGTGGAGATCATCCGGTTGGCATTGTAATGCGCCGGGTCGGCAGGGATAAGGCTGCCCTGCAGCTCCAGCATATGGGATGACAGATGCAGCCTGCCCTGAGTCATGGTCAGGTTGCCCTGCACATGCTGGTGGGCGGTGAGCTGGGTAAGGATAGCATCTGTTTCATTGAGCTCCAGGTTGCCCCAGATGCCCAGGCCGTTTCCTCCCAGGTTGCGGTTTACCGATGCTCCACTCATTAGGATTTTTCCACTGCCTGTATGTTTTGCAGAATTGAAAGCATGACGCTGCACCCGTAAGGTTTTTCCGGAGTCATCCAGTACGCCGCCTGTGAGATGAAGGTCACCCCTCACCACGATTGCAGAGGCTGGCCCGCTGAACGAAAGGGTTTGTTCGCCATCCTTGGCCATGTGCAGGTTGTAAAACCCATCCTGGATGGTGCCATGGAGGATCAACTGGCTGTTTTGTTCTCCCACCCAGTAAGTGTTGTTTTGTCGTGGAATGTACATGGCATGGGAGCCAATTGTAAAGTTTCTCCCCACATACAAATCATAATTCTGGGTGTTGGTATTGAGCCGGGCAAACCCGTTTAATTGCAGATTGTTGCCTATGCGCAGGGGCGACAACAGGCGGATGTAGGCATTGGGGTGGGTATCTGCCGTTTTGTGAATATGCAGGTTGTGCAGTGTACCCAGGGGGATTTCCACATCATAGATGGTATTGCGGATCAGGTGGATATGAATATCTCCTGCTGTAGCCTCAAAAGAATTTTTTTCCGAAAGGATGCGTAAGGCTCTTTGGGTACCACCTCCAGAGGTATTGTAAATATTTATAATCCCACCAGACATCTGGAAAACATTGTTTACATAGCCCAGGTTGAAAGTACCATGTCCTCCCATACGCCAGTTGTTGGAGGTGGTCATATCGATGGGAGCAGAGCGGAGCTCCTCCAGGGTGTTGATATGGGTGGTCTGGTGGTGGTAGGTTCCCAGCAATTCCAATACCCCACCGGTCATGGTAAAGAAGGAGCTGCCGGCATGTGCAGTGCGCAACTGGCGGGCATTTACCACTCCGCCGTTGATAATCACCTCACCCCCTGCACGGGCATATACAATCCCGCCCGACATACGTGTGGACAAGTAGCCGTCGTTCACGGTAAGTGAGCCCAGTACCAGGAGCTCCTGAGGAAAGTTGTCTTTATGCACGCCATGGGAGGCTACCCCCCATGCTGCCTGCACCTCATTGGGAGTGTCGGCAGTAGCCAGTACGGTAACTCCCGGCGAGTCCAGGATCAGGGCAGCATTGGCCGGGATGATCCATGCTGAGCTATGAGTACCTCCCCGCCCTTCGGTAAGGCTGGCCAGGGTAGTATTCCCGGTAAGGCGCAGGGTGCCATTGCGCAGCCAGAGGGCTTTGCGCACCTCGGGGTTGATGCCCCAATTGCCCGCATTCAGATGGTTCGGGCCAAACAACCGGAAGAATTGCGGCTGCTCGGCATGAAGCTCCAGCTCGGCACCGGCCCCGGTTCCCTTGTCGATAATCAGGTTGTAAAAGTCTGTATTCCCCGCACAGAGCAACACGGCATCGGTATCGCCGAAAAAGCGGGTGGTAACTGCTCCCCGGGTAGTGAGGTTCTGAAAGTCTATCTGCGTGATCTCGGGGCTGAAGAGCCTTACGGTACCTTCGTTGAAGAAACTCCCTCCCACATGCAGTTTATGGTACATGTCGAAGTAACGGGGTACCAGAGCTCCCGGAGTAGTTCCTGCAGGGGGAACGCTTCCATTGGAGGTGCTTGCCGTACCCGTGCTGATAAAACCCTGTTCTTCCACCACCAGGTCGTGGTGTATGGTAAGGTTGATAGGCAAATGTTGCGTAGAGGTGGCATCATCCCGGTAGATCTGCAGTCCGCCTCTGCTGATGCGCAGATCGCCGAACACCTCCAGGTTGTTTACCAGGATCGCTTTGCTGGTAGCCAAAGGAAGGTTGATGGTGAGGTTGTTGTAGTGGCTTTGGTCATTGAGTTCGAATACAGGAGTAGCCACATTGTATTCCACTGTTCCTCCCTCATTTTCCACAAAAAGGTTGAGTGCCACAAGGGGCATGGCGTTGGAGGCCAGCTTGAGCAATCCTTGCCCTTTGAGGGTTGAAACCACATGATCGAACTGGTAGGTGCGCATGTCCAGGGCACCACTTTCTCGTATGTCGATGTTCACCCCTCTGATATCCATATTCTGGGTAAGGTGAACGGTTCTTCCGGGCAGGATCACCACGTTGTCGGAAGAGCCCGGTATCCTGTCGCCTTCCAGCAATTGTCCGGAGGGGTCGGTGGTCCAGGTGTCAAGGAAATTCCAGTCACCGTCCATATAAGAGTAAAAGGTTTCCCGGATGGTTTCCGTATCAAAGGCTGTCCATTGTCCCTGAATGGCCAGGGGGATATTGAGAGAGAAGGAGGTTTCGGCTACAGTGGTGTTTGCATCATGATGGAAGTCGCTGCTGTGCCAGCGGTAGGCTTTGTATTTTTCCGGGTCTCCGATCACATCCAGGGGAGAGAAGTGGAAGGTGGCCCTGGCATTGCCGTTGCCTGCATTGGTTTCCACCTGCCAGTATCTTACCAGTGCATCGTAGGTTTGTACTACCGAAGGGTGCCTTTCGGGGATGGCCCGAACTCTGAAATAACGGTTCGATCCTGTTCCGGAGATCTCGTGTACTTCCACCGGCGAATACCTGCCTTTGGAACCCACCGGATAAAGGCCCAGCAGGTGCGTATAGGGGGAATTCCCTGCATCTTGCTTCTGGAGGTATCCTTCTCCGTTGGTTTCCACCATGGCATCGGGGCCAAATGCACCGCTTACGGCAGCCTGGTGCAGCGTAAGGTTAAAATCGCCCAGGCGCAACCGGCCTGAAGTGAGAATCAGTTCATCATTGACACGAACATGCCCCTCCATCCATTTGTTGCTGCCACCGGCAATCTCAAGCCGCGAGTAGTAATCTGCGGAATTGTTAAAAGCAAATATTTGCTGGTCCTGGCTGGAGAGATACCTTACAATGGCTCCCGGAGCATAATTGAACCGGTTTACCTGGTTGATCACTCCCAGCAAGTGCAGTTCGTGGGGGTGTCCTCCACGATTCATGTCGATACGACCACCACTGCCTACAAGGTCACCCTCAATACGCAGGGTCTGGGCTTGTGTGGTACCGAAGGCAAGGGTGCCTGTTGCTATTTGCAGATACCCCTTTACCGTCACATCGCCACCCAATGTTTTGTCGCCACCGCCATTGGTGATGGCCAGGTTGCTGTAAATAGGCACTGCCGAGATGGTTTGGGGCTGGCCGTTGTAAGATACCAGGCTCAGTTCGTCCAGAAGTATGTTTTCACGGATAAAACCGGAGGGGAACTCCGGGTTGGGGGTTGCCACATTGCGCCCGATAATCAGGTTTGATTCCTCACCCATAGTAAGAAATCCTGTGGGGTTGCCTGTGATCTGCCATTCACGGGTGTCCAGAGTAGTGTTTTCTTCAATGCTGAGGTTGCCGTTTACCTGTACCAGTCCTCTCATAAAACGGGTACCTTCCCCGGTAAAAATCAGGTGGTGGTAGATGGCCCCTTTTACATCCTGGTTGTTGGCTTCACGTGCGTAGAACACCTTATTGCCTGCAGAGGAGGCATCCAGCTGGCCCGTGGCCATGGGTTCACCCGCATTGTGGTAGGTGAGGATACCCCTGTTTTCCCAAACCGATGTGGCATCGGCTCCATTGATCCGGCCCATGACCATAACACCCAGGCTGTCGCTGGTCATTTGGTTTACCACCCTTACGGCGGTGGCCAGCATGAGGTCTCCGTTCAGGAAAAGCAAAGTAGTATCGCCTGAGAGGGATGTATTATGTAAGAAGTTCACAATTCCTGAACCTTCTTTGGTAAAACCGCCCTGCACTTCAAGGGTGCCACCCAGGTTCATTATGGAATTGGAAGTGGGGTGAAAAACGGCATTGGGATCGACTTGCAGAGAGCCCAAAAAGCTGTTGAACCCTCCATTGTCGGTATCCATAAAGGTCGCCTCTTTGAAATGGGCAGTGGCTCCTGGGTTTATCTGGATGCTTCCCGAAAAGGCATTGAAAACACCTTGCTCGGCTTCCAGCAGATTGCCGATTACCAGCAGGTTGGCCAGACGCATCTCTCCATTTTCGCCACGGTCGTAAACAAAATGGTCCACGCGGTTGCTGTTGCCGCTGTCCGTTTGATCGAACAGAAAAGTGGAAGTAAAGTTGCCCGCTCCGGTGATGGTGATGGAAGAGCCTGCAGCGCCTCTGATGCGTCCGTTGCGCACCCTCCGGTGATCGCCCGACAGATGCAGGCGGTGTCCGTTCAAAGCCAGGTAATGGTTGGCATTGTTGAGGTCGAAGATCAGGTTGTTGGTTACATGAATGTCGCGTTCAAGGATTACGTTGGTGCGGGTGTTGGCACCTACCTGCAGATTGCGGAAGTGAATTTCTCCATTGCCTTGAAGGAACCATTCCCGGTCATTTTCCCGGAAGATGATATGGCCCTGGTGGGTGGTAAGGGCACCCCCATCGTTGCGGAAAATATTGGGGCTGTTGGAGGCACCGTATAGCTGAATGTTGCTGCTGGTGGAAAAGCTTTTTTCTCCCGCACCACTTAAAAACAGATTCCGGAAGGAGATGGCTCCGTTGCCCTGAATAAGGGTGCCGATGCCGGTCATGGTTACATCGGCATAGCGAGTTGCTGTGGCCCAGGTGCTGAAGGTAGAGCCGGGATTTACCGTAAGGGTACCGTTGATGGTAACAGTATGGGCCATGGTATTGCCGCTGCGCACCAGAAAGCGGCCACTGCCGCTGCCTCCCAGAACAACATGGTTCAGATCAAGGGTATGGTTGGCATTGTGGTCAAGGTAAACACTCAGGGTGGTAGTGGGGGAATTGATGGTAAGGTTGTTGGCAACCCTGATGTTGCGTGAGATAAATTTGTTGCCACGGATGGGGAAATCCAGGTCAAAGAATTCCACTTCCCCTGTTCCGGTACCGGAAATGAACTGCTCGATGTTATTGGCAACAAAGGAAACCGAACCTGCACTGGCTTTGAATGCCTCGGGGGCATCGCTGCCGGAAACAAAGTTTCTCTGAATCATGAGATTTTGCGAAGTGGTTACCGAGGTGTTTGCTCCCACCTCCAGGTTCCAGAAGTTATGGGTGCCTGCACCGGCAATTTCTATGGTACCGCCGGGGTTTTCAAAAGTGGTAGTATTTGCCGTTTGCCGATACCCTGCCAGGTTATTGTAAGTCTTCGTAACAACAAGGTTTTGAGATGTTTGCAATTCACCGGAAACAATGGAAAGATTCCCTACCGAGAGAGGGCTTATCAATACATAATGAATGGAAGAGTTAACCACATTATGGTTTAAAGAAGCCAACTGCCGATAGCCTTCCTGAAAAAAAACACTTCCATTGGTACCTCCCAGGTTGTTGCCATTGCCCAG
Source organism: Bacteroidales bacterium (assembly GCA_046291875.1). Classification (GTDB taxonomy): domain Bacteria; phylum Bacteroidota; class Bacteroidia; order Bacteroidales; family UBA7960; genus SKVR01. The sequence goes on from JBKBSF010000020.1 coordinate 10,599, forward strand.
GTTGAGGATGGCGCCGGCAGAACCGCGAAACTGGCCTGACTGGCGGTAATAATCACCAAACACATTTAAGGTGTGGTTTCCTAAATCCAGATACCCGGCAGCGTTATAAAGGTGCATCAGCCCCATTACGGTGACGCTGCGTTCTAAAACAAGTTCCTGCGCGTTGTTGTTGCCCGAACGCAGACCGGCAAAGGTGATGGCGCCAGTGCCTCGCACATAATGCCGTGAGGCCTCCAGAAAACGTACACTCCCGTCAGAAAAAGTAAGTGCCCCCCCAGGTTGAGGATTTGGTTGCCCTCCGGAACGATTCCACCATAAAAGTCTATGGCGGAAGTGGTTTGGATGGTTTTGGGGTTTTCGTGGGTCAGGGTGAGGCTGCGCAAACGGTAGGCACCATTCCCGGAGATGACAGTACCCTCGCTCAGGATCTCCAGGTCGCAGAAACTGGTTGCATTCGTCTGTAACTGGAGGGAGCCATGATTGCTGATATTGCCATGAACGGTCAATTTCTGATGGACGCCGGTACCATTCATTAGCGTGGCATTGGCGCTGATAAAAAGATTTCCAAATACATTGATTTCGCCAGCAATGTTTTCAAGGCGTTTAGTTCGTGCGCTAACACCTGTGACAATATGTAGGTGAAAGTAATTGGTAGTCTTAACGGCTTGATCACCACCAGTTCGACTATACAGCACCTGATTATTGAGATCAATGGCAATTAGTTCTCCTACAGTCATAGGGGCTGTTGTTCCACTGTAATCCAGAACTGAGCCATGCGCATTGATCCAAGCAGATGCTTCATTGAGGCCATTTAGTGCTGAATAAATTTGAACAGATCTTTCGTTGGTTAGTTCAACATCCAGATCAATAGTCACGGTATAAAACCGTAAGATACCAGATCCATTTCCTGTAACTGCCTGATCATTCTCTCTGAACCTGGTTGTTCCCTGAATAATTGAGTTACCAGAACTAGTTTGGTCGATGCCCTCTAAGAAGAAAGCTCCGCGAAGATTGTCGAGAGCTCCGGTATTAATTATATTTAGTTTACCATGAAAAGTGTTGGCTCCTGCATTATCTCTGTCAGAAAGTACACCACTGAGGATAGTAACTCCTTCTACAGTAAAGTCTCTGTTGGATAGTTCCAAACTCCCCGACAAGCTCAAACTGCCGGGAATAATCAATGTAATGTTGTTCGGAACAATAATCGCATGAGTAATTTCCACACTGGCAGTTAATCCGCCACTTCCGGGCCAGTAGGCAGCCGCCTCCCAGTCTGTTCCGTTAAACCTCTCCCAGTTACCGGCTACATTCCAGTTGCCCGAGGCACGGGTGCGAAAATCGTTGGGGTTTTGCGCAAGCAACAGTGTGCTTTGGAAAAGCAGCATAAACAAGGTGGCTAAAAACAAAAAGTTTTTGCTTTTTCTAGCGGGAGACGACGGGTTGTGTTTCATGGAATGAAGGTGGATGGAGGATAAGCGACCCAAAGAGACGGTGGTTAAAACCTTTTGTGACAAACGGGCGGAATACATGGCAACTTGTTTTAAAACAATTCTTTGTGTATTGATTTTTCCTGATCTGTAAACCCTTACAGGTTTTGCCGGGGAATACAACAAGTAAAAAGACCTGATAAACTGGCGGGTGTTTTTACTTTCCCAAAACTACCTCAATCCTCCTTTCGGGTAAATCTCGATTTTGCACGTAATTTACCCGGGTAAGGTTATACGTAAAAACCGAAGAAAAATGATAGAGAAAGATTCGGCAAACACTTATTTGCGCAAATATAGGCAAACAGAACCAGTTCAGGTAAAAAGGCGGTGCACAAACAGGTAGATTGTTGAAAACTATCTGGTGAATTTTCTGTGGGGTATGGGATTGGCGTTTAGCAAATAAACCCAACACCTTATAAACGGAAGAAACTGCAAGATCCTAAGAAAAGATCTTGCAGTTCCACGGTGGTATTACAATCCGGACTTTCGCCACCCTAATCCAACTCCACTAAGCCCTATTTCCTATTTCCTCATCCCCCAAACCTCACACCCCATACCTCATCCCTTAATTCACCACCATCCTCACCACAAACCTTCCGGAATCTCCGGAAAAGCTTACCACATATATCCCTGCGGGCAGTTTCCCCGGGGGAACGATATAGGCACGCAGCTGTCCCTGATCGTCGGCGCTGTAGCGGTTGTTGTAGTATCTGCGGCCATTGAGGTCGGTGATTTGCATCTCCAGGTTCTCGAATGGGCGCAGCTGGTTCAGGGCAATGCTGAAGCTATTGCCCCGGTTGGGGTTGGGGAACAGGCTGAAGCTCACCTGCTGCTGTTGCTGGTAAAGCACGCCGATCACCTTGCTGTACTCGTAGCTGCCATCGAAGTCGGTCTGCTTGAGGCGGTAGTAGTTCATCCCTTCGCGGGGCTGCAGATCCAGGTTGCTGTAGTAGAGGTTCTGGTTGCTGAAGCCATACTCTGCCTGGCTGGCCACCACGGCCACGATGTGGAAGTCTCTGCCGTTGAAGCTGCGCTCCAGGGTGAAGAAGTGGTTGTTGATCTCTGAAGCAGTGACCCATTCCAGCAGTATGGCATCCTCGTGGGCTTTGCCGGTGAAGGAGAGCAGCTCGATGGGCAGGGGGTTAAGGTCAGAAGTGCTGCCGATGGTAAAGTATTTGGTGCTGAAGGATGAAGAATTGGCTGCCGTAACATAACCATTATCACCACCAGTAGCAATACCGCTCCCTCCGCGATTAAACCAGCGATTGTTAATGGCATCCCACTCAGCAATAACAGTATTGGCAAGGTCTGATGGTTCGACCGATACCATGCTACCCAATCCGAAATGGAGCCTTATTCGTGCTGATCCGGAATTGGGTCGGGATATTCTCCAGTATTCTGCTTCGCTTACTCTTGCCAAAGGAGCTTGTGGCTCATCTGTATACATGCCGGCTGTGGCAGGATCTGTGTTGAAATACTCTACAGTCCACATACCAGCTGTAGGACTTACTAAAAGCACATCTCTGCGTCTATTGCCTTTGCCCACAGGGAAGAAAGGATTTGTAACGGAATTATTTATATTTCTTCTGAGTATTCCGTTAATGAATGAGCCAGAATTTGTAACCACCACAGCTCCATTATCTCTCCAATTGACAGTAATGGGATTAGTCAATGTGGTCAACACTCCATTGGTTAATCGTAAACCAGAACCTAAATCAACTTCCCCATTAATAGATACACCAGATGGATTGTTAATTTCCAGGTTCCATAATCTATCCCCAGACCCGACATAGGTTCCGTTTATTTCTTGCGGGACAGATCCGCTCATTTCAATCCATTGTGATGAAAAATCAAATCGTGATTTTGCACCCACTGCTTTTGACATATTGCCATGCAGGATAATTCTTTGAGATGACCTGGATTCCAAAGTGGCAGTTTGCTGGATAAGGAGATTGCCTCTTATGGTTATTGTACCTGCTGGTAAGGTCTTTATACCCCCTTCCCCCGCAATCACCAGATTATTATAGGTATTGCTGCTCAAGCCGTAGGTGGTAAGATCGGGGATGTTGTAACTATCGGGGCCACCATACTCGATGGTACTGCCTGTGCCGGCGGCCAGGAACTGACTGTAATTGCCCACAGGTAGCTTGCCTTCAATCACTGCCAGGGTACCTCCGCCATCGATGCGGCCCAGGTTGTGCCCCACCTCAGTACCTACATCGATGCGGCCATTGAGGGTGGTGCGGTAGGAAAGGATCCGGAAACGATCCAGTAGGATCACATCGCCTTCGCGTACCTGTACGATATGCCCGTTGGGGCCTCCTTCGGGGATCTCTCCGCCATCCAGGCGCATCCAGCGGCCCATATCCGACCAGTTGCCACTGCCGGTGGAAACAAAAACGGGGATTTGGGTTGGAAGGTGTGGGTCGATACCTGCAGTATAATCCCCACTGAGATTGGCAGCAGAAGCAAACAGGAAGGTGATGGAGTCGGTTGTCTGGTTCACAAATTCGGGGGGGAATTTGGCCCAGCCATCATCAACCAGGCGGCCAGCGTAATAGGCGGCTTCGTTGCCACGCACATCACTGTTGAGGTATTTGAATTTGAGTTCGGCATCCACACCGGTAAGGCCCTGGCTTTCCAGTGTCCAGTAGTATTGCAATACATCGGGACCTGTGGCAGTCATGTGGGGTTGGTTTACCGGATAGATACGCAGATGCCCCTGATGCAGGTTCTGGCTCACCTTAAGGGTAACAGGGGTATACTTGTTGCCACCACCTGCCACTACCCCTATGGGGAACAGCAGTTCGGAGGCTCCGGTGCCCACATAGCGGCGAATCCCCTTGTCGGCAAAACTGCCGCTGGTAGCAATCATTTTGCTGGCAGAAAAGCCGCTGCCCACAATCTGAGCCAGTTGCCCCAGGTTGAGGGCGTGGTTGCGCAGATTGAAGATGCCCTGGGTCAGGGTAAAGTTGTTGTCCAGGTTAAGGTCGTTTTGCAGCTCTGCCCCGGCAATATTGTTAAGTTCCAGCTGACCAAACTGTCCGTAGCCGGAGATGCGCTGCAGGTTACTGCCGTTGAGCAGCAGTCGTCCAGAGCCTTCAGAGATATGGCTGCCATCGTTGCGCACATGTCCGCGCACCTGCACCTGCCTGCCACGGTCTTCGAAGGTACCCGATGCCAGGTGCAGATTGCCGTTTACCATAAGGTCGGTGCCAGTAAAAAGGTAAACATTGGTGGTGGGCTCCAATACGAGGTTGCCGGTAACAAAGCTTCCTCGCAGATAGTTGCTGGCATCTTTGCTGAGCATAAACAGTGTATCGGTGTTGATCGATGCCTGGCCGTGATTGATGAAGTTCTTGCGTACGGTAAGGTTGAGTTGGTTGCCATCCAGGGCACCATTACTTTGTATGGTAAGATCGCCAAATACGGCAAGCGGGTTGAGCTGTGTCTGTGCGGTGGTATTTGCCAGCACCTCTACTGTAGGAAGTTCAATGCCTGCGTTTACCCCCAGGGTGGTGGTAGTTCCGTCGCCCAAAACAAAGCGTCCCCATTCATTGAGTCCCTGCCTGTCGGGGTGCAGGAACAATGCTGCGCGGCTGGCAGTGGCAGGGTTGTCGTGCCCACGGGCAATGGTAAAGGTTCCGTTGTACATCTGGAAATGGCTGCCGGTATTGTGGATTTCAAATACACCCCGGCTGCCATTGGGAGCACTACGCGTACCCACCACAACCCTTGATGTGCCGCCACCCGCAAGCTGGTGGAAGCGTAGTATCCCTGCATCGTTTACCAGGGAGCCACGGATCTGGCTGCCCACCTCCAGCTTGCCTCCAACCACTCGTATCACCGCATTGCCGGAAGAAGAGTATTCAATGTAGTTGTCAGATCCGTCCCCACCGTCCAGGATCAGCTCGCTTTGGGTGTTGCGGATCTCCAGCAACCCATCGAGCAAAATCCCGTTGGAGCCGGGAGCAGTTACCCTTGCCTTGCCTCCATGTATCAAAAGGGCGGTGGTGGAGGGGATCAAAAAGTCGGCACCTCCGGAGGAAAGAGTAATGTCGATATCGTTGTGGTTGAGTACCAGGGTGCCGTTTTGCAGCTCCAGCGCTTTGGTGGCACCGTGGGTGGGGCCCAGAAGTTCAAAAGGAGCGTTGAAGGAGAACCGGGGGGTGGCGTTGGTGCCTTTGTTGAGGACGATACGGTAGAATTCAGGTCTCGTTCCTCCAAGTATGTCTAAAGAGGCTTGTTCCGCACTCTTTAATTCCAGGATGGCATTGTTTCCATTGGTGTTGTTCGTGAAAAGATCTATCCTTCCATCATTTTGGGTAATGCTTCCGTTGACAATGATACGATGTTCCAGGTTCTGAGATCCAGTAACTTCAATTACATTCCCACTTCTGTTGGTCATGGAAATACTGCCGGTTTCCAAAAGTTGAGCTTGTGTCTCTGAAAACTGCAGCCGTCCAGAGCTCCCTCCATCTCCCAGAAACAATGTGCCTCCCACAAAGGTTGGAGTTCTGATTTCAAAACGAGCACCCTGGTCTACACGAAGATTTCTCCTTACTCTGAGCTCTTCAGAGAAGAACGCAGTTTTATTCTGTATATTGGCATTGCCCCCTTCAAAGCGAAGATTAGGGAATACATCTGCATATCGAGGTATTTCGTATGTGCGATTGTTGGTTTCCATCTTAAAAATAAACCAGCTGGTTTCCACATTGGCAAATTCACTGAAATCTGCCGAAATGGTGGGATAATTGCCAGAGGCCAATTCCGCATAAATAGTTCCGTTTCCAGTAACTATACCTGCTGTAAATGATGCATTCTCGTCAATCACCAACCTGGAACTGAAAGATCCTGGTTCAGTATTAGATACAAAACGCAATTCTGCGCACTCTACCACTGCTCCGGAACCAATTTCGATAACATTATAACCTCCGTTGTTGCTATGACCTCCAAAGCCAATCACAGCGATATCTCCCGGTTTTGGGAAATCGGGTGCAGCAGGACGATTAGCATAGGGTTGTGAATGATCTACCAGCGACCAGTTGTTTCTGTTTGTCCAGGCGTTGCCTGACCAGTTGCCATTGTTTACGCGAGAATAGTAGGTGGTAATGGTACCATTGAACATGGTTTGGAATGCAGCAGTAAACTCTCCCTGCTCCAGAATAGTTACGTTGTAATTGAGTAACCTAAAAGGATTTTGGTTTATTAGTGTTCCAATTGTCGATGGATGTTGAGGCGAACGGGAGTTACCAATAACCTTTCCTACAACGATCTGTCCCCAGTTATTTACATTGAAAAAATCGCTTTCATATGACCTAAAATAGTTGTGGACATTAGGGATAGCTGAAAAATCTGCATGTCTAATTCTCCAGTAATATGTTAAATATCTCTGAGGGTTTGCCTCTCCCATTGTTGCCAGCTTCCGGGGTACTGCGTTGATCTGTACCTTGCCGGGAGAGGTAACATTGCTAAAGGTAGGCTTTGCCCAAGCATACCGGTTGGCATTGGCAGATGCTTTAAAGGTACCAATGGGGAAAAGGTAGGTTCCGTTGCCTGTAATCCTGCGTGTAAGGCCTCCGTCGCCATGGTTGCCGGCCATCCTGAACATTCTGGTTTCGCTGTACAATGTCTCTTCGTTGGCTTGTCCGTGCGTCGAAAGCGTCCCCTCAACATCCAGGTTGTAGGTTTCCAGATCCAGGATTCCGTTGGCCAGGGTCATGGTTTTGGTTATGCGCTGGTTGGCGCTCAATAAGGTTACCTTGGTGCTTACAGGGGTGGGGTGGGGCTCATCGATAAGCAGATTGGCAAATGTACCCTGCCCGTTGCCTCCTATTTCATGGCTGGTGGAAAGTACCGCAGTGGCTGATCCGCCTCCCGAGGAGATGGTAACGGAAGGAGGAGTTGTATATCCACTTCCCGGGTTGGTAATAAGGATGCCAGCCAGGGGCAAGGCATTTCCTGCCGCCGGAATACCATTGAATACCGCTACAGCGGTGGCTTGTGTGCCACCTGCCGGAGGCGCCGCAAGGGTAATGTTGGGAATGCTGGTATGGCTGCCGGCATTGTTAAGGTTGATTTGCCGTACAGTACCTCGCTGGGTTACCCTTACCTGGCCGGTGTTGGCTGCTCCTTCATGTTCAATGGTTCCTGAATTGAAGATATTCCCTCTTACGGTGATGTCCTGGTTGCCATGACGAAGCACGGCACCTTCTTCCAGGGTAAGGTCATTGAGCACCACAATGGCATTGTTGTTCAGGTTGCGGCGTGTGGAGGGAAGAGACGGATGTCTGCGAATTACCAGGTTGTAAAACTGAGGGTTGGGTTGAAAGAAGTATGCTGTGCTGCTACCTCGGGTTAGAAGGGTAGTGGTGTTCTGAAAGGCATGGTATTGCGCATTTTCCTGTACCACAAACCCTTGCGATACGGTAAGGTCGTAACTCCTGTCGCGGAAGTTGCCATGCTGACGGCGGGAGAACAGTTCGGTCCGTGAGAAGATGGTGAGAGTTCCTTCCAGATGCAAATGACTGCCCATATAGGCGCGGGTGGTATGGCTGGTGCCGGTCTGACGAATGGAAAGGTTGAAAAGATTGCCTGTGGAAAGGATATCAAAATCACGGTTCTCGCCATATCCGATCAATTCAATGGTTCCGCCGGAAACATTATGATTTACCGGGCGGGTGTTGATGTACAGGGCATTGCTTCCGAAACTGTTGTTGCCTGAGGTTTTGTAAATGGCAATGATACCCCCGCTCATGTTAAATACACCGAGGGAATCGACCATACCAAAGATAGGATAACTACCACTGGTTTCTCCTCCGGCAGTAACATAGGTAGTGCCGTTGCGCTCGAAATTGTTCAGGTCTCCTCGCACCAGCAATTCCCCTCCCGACATCAGGAAGGTGGTTTTGCCATCGCTGCTGGTAGTAGAAGTAGAGCGGAACTGTGATGCATCCACTATGCCACCGGCAATTTCTACGCTTGCTGAAGATGAATTCCAGAAAATAAATCCTGCACTGTTTCGTGTGGAGAAAAATCCGTGGGTAATCCTGAAGGTGCCCAGCAGGGAGAGAGCCTGGTTGCTTCCACCATTGTTCAGCCCCTGTGTGCCCGGCATCAGATCCGGAGAGGTTTCAACGGCAGTGGTATACACCCGCACATCGGGGCCTGCAATCCATAATGCACCGCTGGCAGGGATGGCATAATCACCATTGCCACCCGCCTGGCTTCCTTCTGTCAATGAAGGGATCAGGATGGAGCCATCGAGCTTCAGGGTGCCCCTGCGAATCCAAAGGGCTTTGCGGATCTCAGGATCGGCAGCTGTAAAAGGTGCAGTTTCCCTGCGTCCTACATTGTTGGGGCCAAAAAGACGGAAATTATTGTAATCGTGAGAAAAGACCTCCAGTACAAAGGTCTGGTCTACACCTTTATCTACAATCAGGTTGTACAGATCAGTGGTGCCTTCCAGCTCTGCACGGGCATGGTTAAATCCTTTGAATATAAGTGTTGCCGCTCCGGTTTGGGTAAACTGGCCATAGTGTGGGGCACTTTGGTTGGTTAAACGAACAGATCCCTGATTGATAAGATCTCCTCCCACCAGTATCTGGTGGAAAATGCTGTGGTACTGTCCCACGGAGGGCATACTGGAGGGAATGGAAAACGATCCGACAGTATTGCCCTGCCCTACGCTGATACTCCCCTGATGCATAACTTCCAGGTTTTTGTTCACATCGAGTGTCAGGATCTGGGTGCTGCTGTTGTCGTTGATCTGCAGGTTGCCCCTTTCTACCACGAGATTTCCTTTAAGGAAGTAGTTTGCTTTCAGGGTGATGCGCGAAGCGGCACCCATAAGGTTGATCCGTACGTTGTTGAAGTGCCTCTCCGTTGCCAGCTCGTAGCCCGTGCCGTTGTATTCAACAGTACCACCCGTAGCGGCATGAAATGCCTCGGCATTGCCACCAGGGAAATGGTCGGCAGCCAGTCGTATGGTGCCCTGGCTGGTCCCGGAAATGGTAGGGAAAAAATGATGTTGGGTAGTGCCCAGATCCAGGATCCCGTTTTCTACTTCCAGATGCATGTTTTGTTTTCCATGGGTGGATACCTGCACCCGGTGTCCGGCATTGATCACAACCCTGTCGAGCATTGCGGTGGGTGAGGTGGTGGGGGTATGCCGATCGTCATTAACGAAATCGGTTCCGCCTTGTTCCAGCGACCAGGTTTCCCATGCATCCCAGTCTCCGTTTCTGTAAGAGTACCAGGTTCTTCCGGTATCAGCAGAACGTGCCAGGGTGTAATAACCGCTCTGAAGCATGGTATTGCTGGTGTGGATCCAGACGATACCTTCAGAAACAAGGCCCATTGCACCGGCAATCATCTGGAAAGGTGAAGAAGAATCTGCCCGGTACAACAGGTAGTAAACCTGGTTGGACGCTCCCGGAGTAAGTCCGATGGATGCCAGTTCAAAGCCCATGCTTACTTCGGTGTGGGTGTCGGGTGTGCGCTGCACATACCAGGTGCGTGTGCTGCGGGCCTGCAAGGAAGGATGACCAGGAAGCCCTGACACAGTTTCGCCTGCAGCAGTATTGTCGTGAGCCAGAAAAACAAATTCGGAGGCCTCATCAAAGCTGTTGTTGTATTCGCGAAGCCACAGCCCACCGGAGCTTTTGCTCGATGCACTGTGCTTCTGTGAGCCATCACTGCTGCCAATACCAATCAGATCGTGGGTAAAGGTTTCATGGGCATAGAACAAACTGCTTCCAATGCTCATGTTGTATTTCAGCGAAAGATAGTTTTCAATGACGATCTGCTGGGCACGGTTTACAAAGGAAGAGTATTGAATATGCTCTGCCATATCCAGCTGCGAATAGCTGTCGCGGTATCTTCCAATATAAGGATTGGGATAAGAAGCCAGAGGAGTAAGGTTGTTGATATTGCTTCCGGAGAGGTTTAATACCTGGCCGTCCATGGCAATATTACGGGTAAAAGGTGTTGTGGTAAGATTGCGCGATGAGCTAATGATAGAGAATTGATAGAGTGTTGTGGTGATCAACGAACCATCTATATCATTACCATATTGTGCCTGTGTAAAAGTAGTGTTGTTTCTCCATCCAAAATGGAGGTTGTAATTATTTATAGCACTTGGAGGCCCTTGAGACCCTCCCAAAATGTAGTTATTTAGGGTACTACGCCTTGCCGCCACCGAGAAAATAGCGTAGGGATTACCCACAAAATGGCTTCCATCGTACTGCAGAAATGTCTCTGAGCGATTGGGAGTAGAGGGGCGGAAACGTACACCGGGCTTCCCGTTGATCATGTTGCTCACATATACGGGCATGTGATTTACAGAAGCCTGGGTGGCATGATTGCCATTCCCCGAAATATCAATCCAGTTTCCAACGTCTGCATTATTGGCCAGGGATAGTGAAGAGGCATCGAGCCAAAGTGCCAGACGCGGTTGGCCGTTGGTTCCATGGCTGTTGCCCACTCCTGCGGGTCCGGCTACAGGCTGTGCCTGCACCATAGCTGGCAAAACAAACATGCTCACCAAAAGAAACGGAAACAAAAGGGTGCGTAAAACCGCCGTTGGGATAGTAATGAATTTGTACATGCTGTGCGAAAGGGTATAAGGTGTGTTCATAGGAATTCAGTGTGGGTTATGCAGATTGCATCAAAAGTGTTTTAGTGTTCTGTGTCCAGGTAAAAAAACCTGTTTGCGTTTACGTCTTTTGTATGGGTTCAAAGTTATCAACAGACAGGTTTCGTTTTTTTCGCGATCATAAGGGGTGAAATACCCTGCTTTTTTCAGGTAAATTCAACGGTTTTAATATGCTTTTTTTCGAGAGGTTATCTCTTTTGCTGCAAAAGTAGAGGAAGTTTGCAACACTACGTATATTTACCTATTTCAAACTAGGTGATTGTTAATAACTTTTTCCGGTTATTCGTACGGGGATATCCTTATTGTTTTTCCTCGGGGTGGTTTTTAACCCCCTGCTCTCTCTTTCAGTGTGTTGTTAAACTGCTGCTACTGGATTCCCCAAGGTGGATTTTCGCCCTCCTGCAGAGATCTGTCCTTATCCGAACAGGGTGTGTTCGATAGTGTACAAGTAAGCATAGAATACCGTTTTGTTAAATTCACCAAAAAAACTATCGGGGTGTTTAAAGTTTTCTACCTTTGTATTCTCATATGGTAATACCCACTGATATATCAGTATGATTTACCCTTATCTTGATTGAAAATCAAAATTAATTATTCAAAAAAACAAAATGGCACGAAAGATGTTAATGTTGCTTGAAAACTTTTAAAACCGTTTCAGTTTTGAAAATTTGACACATCTTGTCGCATTATCTGGTGTGCCAACCTTAAACAAAATCAATACCCATTATGGATACAAGAGATCGTATTACAGAGCAGGCCGCGGAGATGTTTTTCCGCTACGGAATACGCTCCATCACCATGGATGAGATTGCCGAAAGCCTGGGTATGTCCAAGCGGACCGTTTACGAGAGCTTTGCCACCAAAGAAGACCTGCTGCGCGAGTGCATGGAGTGGAAACATAAGGAAGGATTGAGACTGCGCGATGAGATCGAGGCTCAGTATGCCGATGATCCACTGGAGATTATTCATCAGCATTTTCGCCACGTAATGATGGTGCTCAACCAGATGCATCCCAATTTCCTTAATGACCTGCAAAAGTACCATGCACGTCTGTGGAAAGAACATGCCCGAAGCAAACAGGACTCCAGTATTGCCTTTACCCGACAGGTGCTGGAAAAAGGGGTGCAAAAAGGGATTTTCCGTCAGGAGGCCGACATGGAGATCCTCAGCCGCATGATCCACACTGTTATGCCGTTGATGACCGCGGGGACTGTTTTCAACGAAACCCGGTTTCCCAGAGCTGAAGTGGTACGGCAGGTATTTATAAACTTTATCCGCGGTTTGGCCACTCCCCATGGGCTTACCCTGATCGACGAAAAATTTAACAAGTAAAATCACATGCAATTCATGAAAACCGTTCTGACCCTACTCCTTTTATTAGGCCTGATGATGCCCCTTCACAGCCAGGATACCCTCTTTCTGGATCGGGATGCAGCCATCGCCCTTGCCCTGGAAAACAACCCCATGATGCGTATTGCCAACCTGGAGAAAGAGCGTGCCCAGGCCCGCTACGATGAACTGCGCGGCAATTTGCTTCCGCAACTCAATGCCACAGGCTCTTATACACGCAACCTCAAAAAACAGGTGATCTTCTTCCCCCCCGAAATGGCACCTCTGTTTGGTGGCAACACTTTCCTTGAGATAGGTAGCGACAACTCCTTTATGGGTGGGCTGAGTATGGGGTTGCCGCTTTACAGCCCCGCACTATGGGCAGGCATACAGGCCGCTGATACCGAGCGGCAGGTGGCAGAGCAAAACCATCGCAACCAAATGTTGCAGCTGCAACTCAATGTGCAAAGTGCCTTTTACACTGTGCTGCTGGCGCGCGAGTCGCAGCAGGTGCTCGAAATGGCTTTCAGCGATGCACAACAGCAACTGCAAAGGGCCCGGCAGATGCAACAGCAGGGCCTGGTACCCGAATACGACCTGATAAGAGCACAGGTACAAACCGAAAATATGAGGCCCGACCTGCTGCAGGCACGCAACAATTACCAAAACAGCATCAGCTTTTTGAAAACCCTGTTGGGCTTGCCGGAAGAACAACCCGTGGATGTGGTGGGCAGCCTTACTCAGAATGCCGAAGAGATGCTGTCGGGGTTTAACATCAGTCAGGCCGAAAGGGCACTGTTCAACAACCCCGACTACATCAACCTGGGGTTGCAGCAGGACCTGCTGCGACAGCAAACCCGGTCGGTGCGTGCCTCCGGACTGCCCTCGCTCAATGCCGTGGGAAATTACATGTACATCACCGAATCCAACGACTTTAAAGTAAACGACTTTAACTGGGTAAATACCGCATCTGCGGGTTTGCAACTGAGCATCCCATTGTTTCGTGGCCTTACCAACCGAAACCAGGTAAAACAGCTGCAGATCGGCATGGAGCAATTGCAGCTGCAGCGCGAATACCTAAGGGATAACCTCTCCCTGGAGCTGGCCAGTGTACTCAAGAATATGGATGTAGCTCTGGAAAAGGCGGTGCATGCCCGCAACAATGTGCAGCTGGCTGAACGAGGCCACCAGATTGCCCGCCTGCGTTACGAAACCGGACAGGGGATTCAACTCGAACTCAACGATGCCGAAGGGGCATTGCGACAGGCCCGATTCAACCTGCTCATGGCCCATCACGAACTGCTGCAGGCAAAAGTGCAGTACGACCGGCTGGTGGGAGTGAAGTAGGGGAGACGGAAGACGGAAGACGGGAGACGGGAGACGGAAGACGGAAGACGGGAGACGGAAGACGGAAGACGGGAGACGGGAGACGGGAGACGGGAGACGGAAGACGGAAGACGAAAGTTCTGGTGGCTGAGCCTGTCGAAGCCACCACACATGCCAGTCAGCCCAACTGTCATCCTGAGCAATTCGACCGGCTCATTGCCATACGCAGCCAGAGAAGCCCTCCATGCAGGGCAAAAGGCAAACCAAAGAATAAGTAAATTAATCATTACCCGAACAGATAACAACCTTAAATAATAATTGCACAACCATGAATGCTTTACAAAAAATTCAAAAAACAGGCCTGGTGCTGGTGTTTGCTGTGCTGGCAGGGTGTGCCGGTAGTACCACCGAAGAAACCCCCGACAGCAAAGTGCTGGTAAGATTACAAGACACTCGGGTGGAGACCATCACCAACAACCTTGAGTTTACCGGAGTGGTTCTGCCTTACGAAGAGGCCCATATTGCTCCTGCTGTGCCTGCGCGCATCAACCGGATTCTGGTAGATGTGGGCGATAAGGTAAGGAAAGGGCAGCTGCTCATAGAAATGGATAATACCCAACTGTTCCAGGCACAGGTGCAGCTGGCCAATCTGGAAACCGAACTGGCACGCATGGATACTTTGCTTAGGGCCGGAGCGGTAACCCAGCAAGCTTTCGATCAGCTCAAAACCCAATACCAGGTGGCCAAAAGCAACATCGAAAACCTGGCTTCACACACACAGGTGCGCTCTACCCTCGATGGGGTGGTAACCGGACGCTACTTCAGCGCGGGCGAGATGTTCTCCGGCGCTCCTTCACCAGTAGGCAAACCTGCCATTGTATCCATCAACCAGATCCAACCTGTTAAGGTGCTCATTGGCGTGTCGGAAAGGTTTCTGCCAGTAGTAAAACGTGGACAAACTGCTGAAGTGCGCTCCGATGTGTTTCCCGACCGGGTATTTGAAGGTAGGGTAAACAAGATCTACCCTACAGTGGATCGTGCTTCCGGTACTTTCCGTGTTGAAATCGCCATCCCCAACCGTGAAGAGATTCTGCGTCCGGGCATGTTTGCACGGGTGGCCCTTGAGCTGGGCGAACAACAGGTGCTGGCAGTTCCTTCTCTTGCTGTGCTAAAACAACCCGGATCCAACGAACGGTTTGTGTTTGTGGTGGAGAATGATGTGGCCCAGCGTATTACCGTTATCCCGGGGCGTACCATCAACGAACATACCGAGATCGTTTCAGGTCTTGAGCCCGGACAAAAACTGGTAGTTACCGGTCAGCACAATCTGTTGCAGGGGTCTGAAGTGGAAATCGTGGAGTAAAAAACGGAGTGGCGCTGTTGTCGCTTCGACAGGCTCAGCGACCGGGATAGTGATCGACGCTTCGACAAGCTCAGCGTCCGGTTTCCATGACAGGGTCAGCGACCGGGATAGTGATCGACGCTTCGACAGGCTCAGCGTCCCAATCAGCGACCAGCATATTTCCTAAGTTTCCCTAAACCCTCAACCCCCATACCCCACACCTCATACCTTACACCCCAAACCTAACAAAATGAGTATATACAGCACCGCCGTTAAAAAGCCCATCACTACTCTGGTGATCTTCATTGCAGTAATTGTGATGGGGCTGTTCAGCCTGCGCAACATGCCCATAGACCTGTATCCGGAGATCGACCCTCCGTTTATCAGTGTATTCACCATCTATTCGGGTGCCAGTGCTGCCGATATCGAAACCAATGTAACCCGTCCGCTGGAAGACCAGCTCAGCACGGTTACCAACCTCAAAAATATCAATTCTCAGTCGCGTGATGATATTTCAGCCATCACCCTTGAGTTTGAATATGAAACCAACCTGGATGAAGCCACCAACGAGATCCGCGATATTATTGGCCGTCTGCTGCGCTTCCTGCCCGATGGTATCGAACAACCGGTTGTGTTCAAGTTCTCCTCCAGCATGATCCCGGTGATGATGCTTTCAGCTACCGCCCAGGAGAGCTACCCCGCCCTGGCCAAAATCCTCGACGAAAGGCTCATCAACCCTCTCAACCGTATCGAAGGGGTGGGTGCAGTGGGCATCTTTGGGGGTCCGGAACGCGAAATCCAGGTTAATGTTGACCCCCGGCAGATGGAAGCCTTCGGTATCAGTGTGGAACAACTGGGTGGAATCCTGGCGGCCGAAAATATCAACATGCCTTCCGGAAACATCAGGCTGGGTATGATCGACTACCCGTTGCGCTTTACAGGTGAGTTTGCCAGCAGCGACCGAATTCGAAATATCGTGATAGGAAATTTCAACGGTGCCCCCGTTTTTGTGCGCGATGTGGCAGAAGTGAAAGATACCCTGCGCGAACAAACCATCGAAGAGCGAATCAATGGTGAGCTGGGCCTGCGGCTCATCGTACAGAAACAATCCGGTGCCAACACCGTGAAGATTGCCGAAGATGTAAAAAAGATGCTGGAAGAGATCAAGCTCACCCTGCCTCCTGATATTGTAATCGACGAAGTGTTCGACACTTCCGTTTTCATCAACAACTCCATCAGCAACCTGGTGCAGATCCTGTATTATGCAGCCATCTTTGTTACCCTGGTGGTGTTGTTTTTTATCGGACGCTGGAGAGCCACCTTTATCATCATCCTTACCATCCCGGTGTCGCTGGTCACAGCTTTTATCTATCTGTATTTTACCGGCAACACCCTCAACCTGATCTCTCTCTCCTCACTTACCATTGCCATGGGGATGGTGGTCGACGATGCCATTGTGGTACTCGAAAATATCAACCGCCACATTGAGAAGGGGAGCACAGCCCGCGAATCTGCCATTTATGGAACCAACGAGGTGGGGCTGGCTGTGGTAGCATCAACCCTTACGGTAGTGGCGGTATTCCTGCCCATGACCCTTATTGGTGGGCTGATGGGTATGTTCTTCCGCCAGCTGGGATGGATCGTAACCATTACGGTAACGGTTTCTACCCTTGCCGCGTTGTCGCTCACCCCCATGCTGTCCTCGCAGTTTCTGAAGTTTTCCTCTGCCAAGCGTTCGGGCCTGGGGCCACGCACCAGTGCGGTAATCGACCGTGCCCTGGGTGCCATAGATAATTTTTATGCCCGATTGCTGAGCTGGGGGGTTGGCCACAAACGCACCGTAGTGGTGGGGGCCATCCTGATCTTTTTTGCCAGCTTGTTCCTGTTTCCCTTTATCGGCACAGGGTTCTTTCCTGAGGCCGACAACAGCAGGGTGCAGATCAACATTGAGCTTCCCACGGGTTTGCGGCTGGAGGAAACGGTAAAAACCGCCAGGGCCATCGACCAGATGCTGGAAGATAATTTCCCGGAGATCCGCACTCTCAACACCAGTGCCGGATACAGTACCACTGCCGGAATTTTTGGCAATGCCCGGGCGGGTACACATACCATCGACTATGTGCTGCGGCTTACCGATCCGCACGAGCGAAGCCGCTCGGTGTGGGAAGTGGCCGATGCCATCCGCGATGAGCTCAGGGCTTATCCGGAGATTGTAAACTTTTCGGTGGAAACCGAAGGGGGTGGCTTTGGTGCCGGTGCTCCCATCGCCATTGAGATCTATGGAGATGATTTTGACGTTACCACCGGCTTTGCTACCGAACTGGCCCGACGCATGGAAAATATCCCCGGCACCCGCGATGTGGATCTGAGCCGTGGCCCGGAAAAGCCCGAACTGCGTATTGTGCCCGACCAGGAAAAGATGGCACTGTTTGGCCTTAATACCGCAAATGTATCCAGAGCTCTGCGAAATCGCGTGGATGGTATGATCGCTACCCGCTTCAGGGAGGATGGCGAAGAATACAATGTGGTGATCCGTCATAAGGAGCAGTTTCGTAATTCCCTCACCGAAATTGAGAACATTGCCGTAATGAACCCCATGGGGCAAATGGTTCGCATCAAGGAATTTGCTACGGTGGAAGAATTCTTTAGCCCTCCCAACATCGAACGAAAAAACCGGATGCGTTACCTCACTGTCAACAGCCAGCTCTTTGGCCGTTCCCTGGGACAGGTTACTGCCGACATACAGAGAACCATCGACGAGATGGAGGTACCTTCGGGAGTACATATCAGACTGGGAGGACAGATACAGGAACAGCAGGAAGCCTTTGCCGATTTGCTGTTGCTGCTCCTGCTGAGTATATTCCTGGTATATGTGGTGATGGCTTCGCAATTCGAATCCTTCTCCATGCCCACCATTATCATGATGGCCGTTCCTTTCTCCTTTACAGGGGTATTCCTTGCCTTGTTCATCTCCGGTGGCGAGTTTAATGTGATTTCCTTCATCGGAGCCATTATCCTGGTGGGTATTGTGGTGAAGAACTCCATTGTACTGATCGACTATACCAATTTGCTGGTGGCCAGAGGCAGAAGCATAACCACTGCGGTGGTGATGGCTGGGAAATCCAGATTACGCCCCGTGCTCATGACCACTCTTACCACCCTGCTGGCCATGATCCCGCTGGCAGTTTCCACTGCCGAAGGCTCAGAGATCTGGCAACCCATGGGGGTAGCTGTGATCGGGGGGCTTAGTGTATCTACTTTGATCACACTGGTGTTTGTACCGGTGGTATATACCCTGTTTGGAGCAAGAAAAATCAGGAAAGAAAGAAAAAGGATCAGAAAACTTGCCCTGGCAGAAATTCAGGGCTGATGCAAAGGTGCTGCAGGGGCAGGAAAATAACTGGGTTCCTGCAGCACTTTTTCCGGCAGAAACGTATTAGCTAAACAGAAAAAAACAATGTAATGAAGGCTGTATTTATCGTATACAATCAGGCCATTTCCGAAAGGGTGGCACAAATGCTCGACAAACTCAACGTAAGGGGCTTTACCCAGTGGCAGGATGTGATGGGTAGGGGAACCCACACAGGCGAACCCCACATGGGCACACACACCTGGCCCGCCATGAACTCGGCTACCCTTTGTATAGTAGATGAGGTATTGGCCGCCAAACTGTTGGAGGGTGTCAGAAAACTCAATGAAAAGGCAGAGATGCAAGGTATCAGGGCTTTCTCCTGGAGCATCGAAGCTACCGTATAATGGATTACCAAACTACTCAATACTACAATTCTCAAACACAACAAACTACCATGACTTACCGCGAAATTAATATGAGCATCAAGGGCTTGCTCAGAAAAAAAATGAGGGTGCTCCGCCAGTCTCCCTCCGACACCGCCAATTTTTTCGACGACTACGGATTGTCAAAGTGGGAGATCAACCTGCTGCTCTACAACGTGGAGGACCATTTTAACATCCGCCTGCGCAATGGGCTGGAAGATGAAATCCACACCATCAACCAGTTGGTGAATGTCATTCACAACGAGAAACAAAGGCAGGTCGACTCAAGGGTAAATCTCAACTGACCTCACTTTAGCAGAGCATCAATTTTCCGGGCAAGCTCGCGGTCCTTTTCCGTTACCACATTGCCCGCATCATGTGTGCTCAGGCGTATATGCACCCGGTTGTAGACATTGGTCCATTCCGGGTGGTGGTTCATTTTTTCTGCCACCAGGGCCACACGGGTCATAAAGGAAAATGCAGATATAAAATCGCCAAACTCAAATTGGCGCATAAGGCTGTTGTTTTCTTCTTTCCACATAGCAATAAGTTTTTTGTAATGAATCAAATGGCCGGATCCTCCGGCATGCTCAGATATTAAACTGATGTGTTAAAGAAATGTTTAAGGGAGACGGAAGAAGGGAGACCGAAGACGGAAGACGGAAGACGGGAGACGGAAGACGGGAGACGGAAGACGGGAGACGGAAGACGGGAGACGGGAGAAGGGAGACGGAAGACGGAAGACCGAAGACGGAAGACGGAAACCGGGGCAGTAAACCCTAACTGAGGGGAAGGCGAGCTCAGCGAAGCTAAACCTCACACCAACTCACACCTCACTAAAATACTTCAGCTTCAATACCCAGATCCTGCACTCTTCGGGCAATCTCCATCAATTCCTCCTGGGGGATCACTTCAAGGGTTTCTACGGGTGTGGAACGGGCAATGGGATAGATCATCACCAGGCGGGGCTGGAGGATCTCAATGTAATGGAGCCATTGACGAATCTCGCGGTCGGTGGTATTATCGATGATTTCCTCTCCATGTTTTCCCCGCACAAAAAGCGACTGGATGATCGATTTCCCCCGGAAGAGCTTCATGTCATCCACCAGGGTTTCCAATGATGTGGTAATACGAGGCTTGTTGAGTTTTACAAAGGTATCTTCTGTGCCGGCATCCAGTTTCAGGATGGGCTGATCGATACGCATCAGTGCATCGGAAACCCCTGGCAGGGCAATACGGCTGGCATTGGTAAGGACAGAGATCTTGCTGTCGGGATAATAGAGATCGCGCAGCTGAATGGTATCGTGAATGATCCCTTCGAAGTGCGGGTGTATGGTGGGCTCGCCGTTGCCTGCAAAAGTGATGGAATCCAGCAGTGATCCTTTGGTTTGCATGCCCAGCAGCTTGTCCTGCAGGGCAGCCTGTATCTCCTGGCGTGTAGGGAAATGGGCGGAGGGCTCTTCGGGGGGTGTCCAGCCGCATTCGCAGTATACACAGTTGAAGGTACAATGTTTCTTGTAGGTAGGAAGCAGGTTTACTCCCAGGGAAATGCCCAGTCGTCGGCTTTTCACAGGGCCGAAGATGATTTGTTCAAACAAAAATCCACTCATAACTTGTGGGGTATTGGAAATTTATTCCGGCTGTGCGAGAGGTGTCTGATCCGGATCGCTGGGATGCGCAAAAAGTTTTTTCTGGAATATCAGCAGGATAAACACCCCTATGGTAATGGCAGAATCGGCCAGGTTGAAAACCGGTCTGAAGAAAATATATTCTTCTCCTGCCCAGAAGGGGAACCATTGCGGGAAATTGCCTCTGAGAATGGGGAAGTAGAGCATGTCTACCACCTTTCCGTGAAGGAAGGGGGCGTAGCCACCCTCGGCAGGCAAAAACTGTGCGGTTTGGGTGAAGTAGCTTTCGGAAAACAACATGCCATAGAAAGCGCTGTCGATGATATTGCCCAAAGCACCGGCCATGATCAGTGATATACAGGCAATCAGTCCGGCATGTGCCCTTTGCAGGATCAGCCGGTGGATATACCATCCAATAAATATCACGGCAACAATGCGGAAGATGCTTAGTATGAGCTTTCCGTATTCACCGGAAAACTGCATTCCAAACGCCATCCCCTCGTTTTCTATGAAGTAAATATTGAACCAATCGCCAATTACCGGGATGTTCTGCCCCAGGGTCATACGGGTTTTGACCAGAACCTTGGTGGTTTGATCCAGCAAAAGAACCAGGGGTATGATGATCCAGGGAATGTGCCTGAGCTGCAACGAAAACCGGCTCATTTACTTCTTGATATTCTGGTTGAGTTTGGCCTCTATACTCATGGTGGCATGGGGCACGCTGCGCAACCTTTCGGGGGAAATGAGTTTGCCGGTAACCCTGCAGATGCCATAGGTACCGTTTTCAATACGGATCAGGGCGTTCTCCAGGTCACGGATAAACTTCTGCTGGCGGGCTGCAAGCTGGCTGTTCTCCTCCTTCGACAGTACCTGCGAACCTTCTTCCAAAATCTTGAAGGAGGGTGAAGTATCGTTGGTATCGTTGGCATTCTGGGTGGTGTAGGCCTCAGTAAGAATCTTCAGACCAGCCCGGGCTTCATCAAGCTTTTTAAGGATGATGGCTTTGAACTCCTGGAGCTCCTCTTCTGAGTATCTGGTTTTCTCTTTCTTATTTTCCATAGTCAAAAGGTTTTATTGCTTAATTACTAGCTTTTTGAACCATTACAAAAGTTTTGATGTCATCGGCAATGTCCACTTCAACTTTTGAGGCATCTTCCAGTACGTCTGCATAATTAAGTCTTACGGCCAGCGTTTCAGAGCAAATATACTCATTATTGTTGAGTATTGCCTCAGATATTTCATTATGTTTCTGAACGGACAATTCAATTTTATCGGTCACTTCGAAGCCCTTTTCCTTCCTTATATTCTGGATCCGGTTGATCAGTTCGCGGGCGATACCCTCTTGTTTCAGATCTTCGGTCAGGGTTATGTCCAAAGCCACAGTTACCTTGCCTTCAGAGGCTACCAGCCAGCCCGGAATATCTTCAGAGAGGATCTCCACATCTTCCGTTGCCAGAACAATGGCCTGGCCTTCCACCTCAATAGTATAACTTCCCTGGGTTTCGATTATTGCAATCTCTTCCTGCGAAAAAGCAGCCACTGCTACAGAGATCTGCTTCATGAGCTTGCCATGCTTGGGGCCCAGGGTTTTGAAATTGGGTTTGATCTTCTTTACCAGTATCCCTGCGGTTTCGGTAAGATACTCCAGCTCCTTCACATTAACTTCTGAGAGGATCAGTTGTTCGACACCCTGCAGCTGATGGCGGAATTTTTCATCCAGTACCGGCACCATGATTTTTTGCAGAGGCTGACGCACACGGATGTTTACCTTTTTGCGCAAACCAAGCACCAGCGATGAGATCTGTTGGGCCAGCTGCATTCTCTGCTCCAGATCGGCATCAATACAAGCTGGGTCGGCCACAGGAAAATCCGTAAGGTGCACAGAGCTTACAGGGAAACGTCCACTCACTTTGTTGAGGTCGGCAAACAGGCGATCGCTGAAGAAAGGGGCTATGGGGGCGGTCAGCTGGCTGATCACCTCCAGGCACCGGTAAAGGGTTTGGTAGGCAGAGATTTTATCCTCGCTGTATTCGCCTTTCCAGAACCTGCGACGACACAGCCTAACATACCAGTTGCTAAGGTGTTCATCTACAAATTCCTGTATAAGGCGCCCGGCACGGGTGGGTTCAAAGTCATGGTAGCAAGAGTCTACCTTGCTGATGAGCGTGTTCAGCTCTGAAAGGATCCAGCGGTCTATCTCGGGGCGTTTGGCCAGAGCAATCTCTTCTTCTTTGTAAGCAAAGCCATCAATGTTGGCATACAGTGCAAAGAATGCGTAGGTATTGTAAAGGGTGCCGAAAAACTTGCGCTGCACCTCTGCCACACCTTCAATGTCGAACTTGAGGTTATCCCAGGGTTGTGCATTGGTAATCATGTACCAGCGGGTTGCATCGGGGCCGAATTTCTCTATGGTTTCGAAAGGATCTACTGCGTTGCCCAGGCGTTTCGACATCTTGTTGCCACTCTTGTCGAGTACCAGTCCGTTGGAAACAACCGTCTTGAAAGCCACCGAGTCGAATACCATGGTGGCAATGGCATGAAGGGTAAAGAACCATCCGCGGGTTTGGTCTACCCCTTCGGCAATGAAGTCGGCAGGGAAGTTTTGCTCAAAGATCTCTTTGTTCTCGAAAGGATAGTGATACTGTGCATAGGGCATAGATCCGGAATCAAACCACACGTCGATCAGGTCACTTTCGCGCTGCATAGGCTTGCCAGAAGCAGAAACCAGCACAATCTCATCCACCACAGGTCGGTGCATATCGAACACGTTGTAGTTGTCGGCACTCATGTTGCCAGGCACGAAATCCTTTAACGGATTTTCCTGCATGAAGCCTGCTTTCACCGATTTTTCGCATTCCTGCTTCAACTGCTCCAGTGAACCGATGCAAATCATCTCTTCGCGGTCATCGGTCATCCAGACCGGCAGGGGGATCCCCCAATAGCGGGAGCGGCTCAGGTTCCAGTCCTGCAAATTCTCCAGCCAGTTGCCAAAGCGGCCGGTACCGGTTGCCTCGGGCTTCCACTGTATGGTTTGGTTGAGCTCTATCATCCGCTCCTTCAATGCAGTGGTGCGGATAAACCACGAATCCAGCGGATAGTACAGGATGGGTTTGTCTGTTCGCCAGCAATGAGGATAGGAGTGCTCGTATTTCTCTGCTTTAAAAGCTTTGTTGTCGGTTTTCAGTTTGATGATGATATCCACATCTACCGGGCGATCGTTCTTGGCATCATATTCCGGATCGTATTCAGGCTTAACGAATCGACCCCCGAAATCGGGCATCTCGTCCACAAAACGACCTTGCTTATTCACCATGGTAAGAGCACCCAGGTTGTATTGTTTGCCCACCCTGAAGTCGTCGGCACCAAAGCTGGGAGCAATATGCACAATACCGGTACCATCTTCGGTGGTAACAAAATCGCCCAGAACTACACGGAAGGGATCTCCCTCTTCGGGCAGGATAGATGGAAGCAGCTGTTCATAGCGGATATGCTCAAACTGGCTACCTTTGTATTCTGCCACCACCTTGTAAGGGATCTTTTTGTCGCCAGGCTGGTAGGCCTGCATCTCCAGATCCGCATTTTTAGGGTCAAAGAACCCGGCCATAAGATCTTTGGCAAGGATCACAGCAACCGGTGCAAAAGTATAAGGGTTGAAAGTTTGCACTTTCACATAGTCGATATTCTTTCCCACGGCAAGGCCGGTGTTGCTTGGCAGGGTCCAGGGGGTGGTGGTCCAGGCCAGGAAGTGTACATCCTCTTCTCCATGTGCATAGAGAAACTCTGAGGTTTGATTGCGCACAACCTTAAACTGGGCCGTAACAGAATTGTCCTTTACCATTCGGTAACATCCGGGCTGGTTGAGCTCGTGGGTGCTCAGTCCGGTACCCGCAGCGGGCGAATAGGGCTGAATGGAATATCCTTTGTAAAGCAAACCTTTTTCGTAGAGCTTGCTCAACAGATACCATACGCTTTCAATGTATTTGTTTTCGAAGGTGATATAAGGATCACTCAGATCTACCCAGTACCCCATGATACGCGTGAGTTCATCCCAGGTATCCTTGTATTTCATCACATCCTTGCGACATTCCTGGTTGTAATCAACAATGGAAATTTTGGAGCCAATATCCTCTTTGGTTATACCCAGGTTTTTCTCAACCCCAATTTCAACGGGCAGTCCATGGGTGTCCCAGCCTGCTTTGCGGTTCACCAGGAAGCCTTTCTGGGTGCGGTAGCGGCAAAAAATATCCTTGATGGCACGTGCCATTACGTGATGAATACCCGGCAAACCATTGGCAGAAGGAGGGCCTTCGTAAAAAACCCACGGCTTATGCCCCTGGCGGATCTCTAGGCTCTTACCAAAAACATCTTCTTTTTCCCATGTTGCCAAAACCTCTTTCCCTATTTTCGACAGGTTCAGGTGCTTGTATTCGGTATACTTTTTTTCCATTGTCGGAGATTACTATGTCAGATTAATTTGCTGAAAATCACAAGTGCTTCCTGCTAAATTCAAAGGCGCAAAATTATAAAAAAAAAGCGTTCGGGCGGTAAATAAATTATTATACCCCCTGCCAGTAACAGCAAGCTTGCTTTTCAGCGTTTTTCTTAAAAAACCGCCTTCTTTTTTAGGTATTTTTGCCCAAAAGGTCTGAATTGTTTTAAACATTGACCCTCACTAACCTAATTCATCTGGAATGACCCAATCACGCATGCCCTTTGGAAAGGGATGGATCGTTTTACTTATCTGGCTGCTTTGGCTGCCCGAAACCCTTCAAGGACAAAGACGAGATGGAGAACTGGAGATCTCCGGACGTATCGAACAAAGCTACGAACCGGTAGGAAATGGCACCATTCGTATTTATGAAGGGTCGCGCATGATACGATCAGTGACCACCAACAGCAGAGGCCGGTTCAGTTTCACGCTACCCCTTGAGGGAGAATATATTGTGGCTTTCAGTGCTCCGGGCCTGGTTACCAAAAGGCTGATGTTCGACACCAGCATCAAAGACCGCAGAACCCGTGATCGGTTATTTCAGTTCGACTTTGTGGTAGACCTTTTCCCCGAGATTGACGGAATCGATTTTACATTTTTTGAAGAACCCCTTTCCACCATCGCTTTCATTGACGAAATCAACCGTTTCTTTTTCCGGGAATCGGAAACTTCACCACGTTTGCGCAGAGCCAATGAGATACACCGACAGGTGGTTGACCTGATACGGCGCAGGGAAGCTTATGCACAAACCATCGTGCAAGCCGATCAGTTTTTCCGTAATCAGAGCTACGAGCAGGCAAGGGCATCCTATGTAGAAGCCAATGGGTTTTTACCTGACGAAACCTATCCGGTGCGCCGTATTGAAGAAATTGACAGGATACTCGCCGAGCAGCGCGATCAAAGAGCGCAGGACCTTGCCAGACAGCAGGAAGCTCAACGTGAACGGGAAAGAGAGCAGCAAGCAGAACAGGAGAGACAGAGATTGCAGCGCGAACAACAAGCAGCTGCAAACCGCCAGCAAGAAGCCGAAAGACTTCGTCAGGAACAGGAACGCCAGGCTGAACTGGCTCGTCAGCAAGAAGCCGAAAGGCAGCGCCAGGCAGAACAGGCCCGCCAGCAGGAAGCAGAGCGTCAGCGCCTGGCCGAGCAGGAACGTCAGCGCCTAGAAAGAGAACGTCAGGCCGAACTAGCCCGTCAGCAAGAAGCCGAAAGACTTCGCCAGGAACAGGAACGCCAGGCTGAGCTAGCCCGCCAGCAGGAAGCCGAAAGGCAGCGTCAGGCCGAACAGGCTCGCCAGCAGGAAGCAGAGCGCCAGCGACTGGCCGAGCAGGAACGTCAGCGTGTTGAAAGAGAACGCCAGGCCGAACTGGCTCGTCAGCAGGAGGCAGAACGGCAGCGCCAGGCTGAGCTTGCCCGGCAACAGGAAGCAGAGCGACAGCGTCAGGCTGCTCTGGCTCAGCAGCAAACCCAGCAAAGACCACAAACCCCGCAGCCTTCTGCCTCCTCTGCCGACAACCAGCGGGAGTATAATGCTGCCATTGCACAGGGAGATCAGTTGTTTCAACGCAGACAATTTTTTAACGCCCGCGATGCATATCAGCTGGCTTTGTCATTTCGTCCCAATGAATCACATCCCTCCAATCGCATCCGCGAAATCAACCAGATCCTGGCCGATAGCGAAGAGATGGCCCGGTTTTATGCTAATGGATTTTTCGATGTTTCCAACGTAAAAGAAAGGATCCTCAATAATTCGGAAAAAAGGTATTACTTTGTACCCTTCGATCGCCGGCGCACTGGCAGCTACCTGATGCTGCAGGCCGAAAACCTCGATGGAAGGCCCATGCGCCTTTTTATCAACTATGGCAAAGACAATGAGCGTCTTGGAGGTTTTTCCATCAATATTGGCGGGCAAACAGGGGTTACCGACCTGAAAATTGATATTTCAGGACAAGCCCGCTGGATTACCGACAACAACAATTGGATCAGCATCTATCCGCTGGGAGGCAACATTGAGTTGCATAACCTGAAGATCCACTTTGGGCCGGGACAATAAAGCAGTACACAGGGAGCAACGGGAACAGCCATTCTAATGCTCCCAAATGGGTTTTAAATAATTACAATGGAACAGTTTGCAGAACGGTGGGCAGAAATTGAGTTGGGCGGAAAAGCCGGGCAGCGCTATGCAGTGTCGAATTTTGGCAGGGTTAAAAGCTTTTCAGAGCACCTCCATGAGGGCAAGCTTCTGAAGTTAAATGAGAAGAATGGGTATAAGGCCATCAATTACAGGGAGTACACCCCTGAAGGGAAGATCAGGCACAGGGTGGCATATATCCACCGGCTGGTGGCTGAAAACTTTCTGGAGCAGCCTCCCGGCGCAGATCATGTAATCTTTGTGAACCATAACCACCAGGTGCCCCATGTGAGCAACCTGCAGTGGGTGAGTCGTGCGGAGATGCTCGAGCATACCCGTAAAAGCCCTGCGGTACAACGCGGACGCAAACTGGCACAGCAGAAAAACCGCGAACGCGATGGGCGAAAACTTAGAGCTACCGATGTACTGCACCTCAAACGCAAGCTGGCACGGGGCAACACCCGTGTCAAAATGCTGGCAAAACAGTTCAATGTGTCCGAAACTACCATCTACCGCATTGCCCGGAAAGAAAACTGGGGGCACCTGGAGTAGGGGGTATTGAATCCCAGCAATTTTCAAGGTTTCTGCAAGAGCATTCTTTGCTCATGCGAATACATTTTTATACTCAATCATCCCGTAAAAAAAAGCCCGTTTCCAACAAGAAAACGGGCTTTGGTATAGTATAGGAGAAAGATTAATCTTCTTCTTCCTGTTCTGCTTCGTAAGCTTTGAGCAGTTTGTCCTGAACATCGGCAGGAACCTGCTGGTATTCTGCAAACTTCATCCCGTACATACCGCGGCCACTGGTGAGTGAGCTGAGGGTTGTGGAGAATTTGTTCATCTCTGCCAGGGGAACCTTGGCACGGATCTTCTGGTAGTTGCCCTCAGAATCCATACCCATGATCATGGCGCGGCGACCTTGAAGATCGGTCATTACATCACCCATTTTATCTTCGGGTACCATCACATCCACATCGTAGATCGGCTCGAGGATTTTGGGTCCTGCATTCTTGAAAGCTTCGCGGAAGGCATTACGGCCGGCAAGCTTAAAGGAGATTTCGTTGGAGTCTACCGGGTGCATCTTACCATCGTAAACGTTTACAACGATATCGCGGGCATAGGAGCCGGTGAGAGGGCCTTCTTCCATCTTTTCCATGATCCCTTTAAGGATGGCGGGCATAAAGCGGGCATCGATAGATCCACCCACAATACAGCTGTTGTAAACCAGTTTTCCACCCCAGTCCATTTCGTGGATATCCTGTCCGCGCACTGGGAATTCGGTCTGGTTGGGCATACCTTCGTAGTAAGGCTCGATCATCATGTGTACTTCCCCAAACTGGCCCGATCCGCCCGATTGCTTCTTGTGGCGGTAGGTTGCCTTGGCACTTTTGGTGATGGTTTCGCGGTAGGGAATACGGGGGGAGAAGAATTCAATTCCGATCTTGCTGTTGTTTTCGATCATCCACTTGGCCACATTCAGGTGCAATTCGCCCTGGCCAGAGAGGATTACCTGCTTCAATTCCTTGGAATGTTCGTAAAGCAGGGTGGGGTCGATATTGTGCATCTCTTTGAGTACGCCTGCCAGTTTTTCTTCATCGGCAGTGTTTTTCGCTTTTACTGCCTGGCGGATCTTAGGATCGGGGAAAACAATGGTGCTTACCTTTACACCCTGATTTTTGGAAGAGGTAAGGGTGGTATTGGTGCGGCTGTCTTTCAGCTTAATGGTGGCCGCAATATCGCCAGGCATTACCTTTTCGATCTTCTGGCGGTTTTTGCCGGCAACAGCAAAAAGCTGAGAAAGTCTTTCCTTTGATTCGGTGGTGCTGTTTATAAGGTCAATGGCCTCGGTAAGGGTACCTTCATACACCTTAAAGTAGGAGATCTCGCCCAGGTGCTGCTCAATGGCTGTTTTGAAAATAAAGGCCACAGGTTGGCTTTCCGCCTTGAATTCAAACTCTTTGCCCTCGGTGCTTTTTTCTCTGGTCACCTCATTGGGTGAAGGAAGGCTCAAGGTGGCAAACTCCATAAAGCGGTTTACACCCTGGTTGTGTTTTCCGGAAACACAGAACAAGGGGAACATGGTGCGGGTAGCAATCCCTTTGCTGATACCCTTGGAGAGTTCTTCTGCCGTAAGGGTTCCGTTTTCGAAGAAAACCTCCATAAGTGCTTCATCACTCTCGGCAGCAGCCTCAATGATGGTGTTTTGCAGTTCTTCAGCCTGTGCCTTATGTTCTGCAGGGATGTCGGTGATTTCTGGTTTTCCACCGTCTTTGGGGAATTTGTACATCTTCATTTCCAGCACATCCACCACAGAGTCGAAGCCCATTCCGGCATTCACGGGAAACTGAGCGGGAATAACCTTATCGCCAAACTGTGTTTTCAATTGACGCATACACTCTTCGAAGTTGGCTTTTTCGTGGTCCAGCTGGTTGAGAAGGAATACAACAGGCTTCTCGAGCCTGGAGATCTGCCTCCAAACGATTTCGGTACCCACTTCAACACCATTCTGGGCATTTACGGCCATTACTGCCGTATCAGCCACCTTAAGGGCTGCAATCACCTCTCCGATAAAATCGTCGAAACCGGGAGTGTCAATGATATTGATTTTTTTGCCAGCAAATTCGGCGTACAATACGGTAGAAAAAACGGAAGCCTGGCGCTCCAGTTCTATTTCCCTGTAGTCGGAAACAGAGTTTTTGTCGTCAACAGAACCTCTGCGGTTAATAACTCCGCCTTCAAACAGCATAGCCTCCGCCAGGGTGGTTTTCCCGGATTTGGTACCACCCACAAGCGCAATGTTCTTGATCTCGTTCGTTTGATATACTTTCATCTTTCGTTGATTTTTATGAACTGCAATTGCATCAATTCAAAAGTTATGTTTTGGATTTGTTTAAATTATTCCTGAAAACCTTGGGAAAACCCTTGAAAAAACCGGTTTTAAAGGGCTTTTTGAAAAAGTGGCTAAAGTTATGAAAAAACTCCAAAGGATAAACAAAAAAGCCCTTTAAATTTCAAATGCCACCAGATCAACAAATTGCTGCAGCCTGGTTTGAATTTGGGTGTCATCGATCTCCAGCAATCGGTCGGTACCGAATTTTTCCACTGTAAAGCTTGCCATGGCCGAACCATAGATCAGGGCTCGTTTCATGTTGTCGAAGCTGGTATCACCCGTACGGGCTATGTAGCCCATAAAACCTCCGGCGAAGGTGTCGCCTGCTCCGGTGGGGTCGAATACATCTTCCAGGGGCATGGCGGGCGCATAAAAGATCTTGTCTTCATAAAAGAGCATCGCTCCATGTTCTCCCTTTTTCACGATCAGGTAGCGCGGGCCCATGGTGAGAATCTTACGTGCAGCTTTTACCAGGGAATGCTCGCCGGAAAGCTGACGGGCCTCCTCATCATTGATGGTAAGCACATCTATCATGGTAATAACTTCGAGAAGGTCATCCAGGGCTATATCCATCCAGAAATTCATGGTGTCCATGCAAATGAGCCTGGGGCGTTGATGCATCTGGTTGATCACTTTTTTCTGAATGGCGGGGGTGAGGTTGCCCAGCATAAGGTATTGGGCATTGCGCGAGTTTTCGGGCACCACAGGATCGAAGTCGGCAAGCACATTGAGCTCGGTTACCAGGGTATCGCGCATGTTCATGTTTTCATGATAGCGACCGGCCCAGAAAAATGTCTTCCCTTCCGGTATGATTTTAATTCCCTGGGTATCGATCTGGTGTTTGTCGAACAGATCCAGGTGAGAGGCAGGAAAATCTCCTCCCACCACCGAAACGATGCGGATATCGTGGGTGAGGTGGCTTGCTGCCAAACCTATGTAAGTTCCGGCTCCTCCCAGGATGCGGCCGGTTTTCCCCCTGGGGGTTTCTACTTCATCAAAAGCTACGGTTCCTATAACTAACAGACTCATAATGGATTGTTGATAAAATGGGTAAAAGTTGCAAAGATATCATTTTTAACGGTTTTGGAAAGCCTCAACCCGGCTGTAAAAAACAAAACCCGCATATTGCGGGTTTCGGATCTTTTGTATCGGGTTTGAGTCTATTCTACCGTAACAGATTTGGCAAGGTTGCGGGGCTGATCTACATTACATCCTCTTAGCACAGCGATGTGATAAGCCAGCAATTGCAATGGAACAGAAGCCACAATGGGTACCAGGGCTTCATCGGTGTCGGGGATCTCGATCACATAGTCGGCCATCTGGCTTACTACCGTATCTCCTTCCGTAACAATTGCCACGATAAAACCCTTGCGGGCTTTCACTTCCTGTATGTTGCTGATCACCTTGTCGTAGGCCCCCTTCTTGGTGGCAATTACCACCACAGGCATGTTGGTGTCGATCAGGGCAATGGGGCCGTGCTTCATCTCGGCTGCCGGATACCCTTCCGCATGTATGTAAGAGATCTCCTTGAGCTTGAGGGCGCCTTCCAGGGCAAGCGGAAAGTTGTATCCACGGCCCAGGTAAAGGAAGTTATTGGCAAACTTGAAGATCTTCGAGATCTCCAGCACCTGTTCATTTACTTTTAGTGCCTTTTCAACTTTGGCAGGTAGGGATTCCATTTCTGCCAGTAGCTGATGGAACCTTGTTTTGGGGATAGACCCTTTTTTGTTGGCAATGGACAATGCCATCAATGCCAGGATGGTAACCTGCGCCGTAAAAGCCTTGGTAGAAGCCACACCAATCTCCGGCCCTGCATGGGTATAGGAACCGGCATGCGTAGCCCTGGCTATGGACGATCCTACCACATTGCATATACCCAGGATGGTAGCTCCCTTTGATTTGGCCATCTCTATGGCCGCCAGGGTGTCGGCTGTTTCGCCGCTCTGACTGATGGCTATAACTATGTCACTTTCGTAAATGATAGGATTGCGGTATCGGAATTCAGAGGCATACTCTACCTCTACAGGTATACGTGTGAGGTCTTCCAGCAGGTATTCTCCCACCAGTCCGGCATGCCACGAAGTGCCGCAGGCAACAATAATGATGCGCTTGGCATTGGCAAATTTTTGTTCGTAATCAATGATACCCCCCAGGGTTACCAGACCCTTCTCCACATTCAATCGGCCTCTCATGGAGTCCTTGATGGAACGCGGTTGTTCGTAAATCTCCTTGAGCATGAAATGAGGAAACCCCCCTTTTTCAATGGCAGAAAGCTGTAACTCAAGTTTCTGCACATACGGGTTTTTTTCCTTGTTTCGTATGGTTTTGATCTTCAGATCGCCAGAGCGGTTGATCAGGGCTACCTCCTCATCATCCAGATACACCACGTTTTTGGTATATTCTACGATGGGGGTTGCATCGGAAGCAATAAAAAACTCACCTTCTCCAATACCGATCACCAGCGGGCTACCCTTTTTGGCAGCAATAAGCTGATCCGGCTGATTCTTGTCAATAACAACAATAGCGTAGGCTCCGATTACATGGTTGAGCGAAATACGCACTGCCTCAAGCACATCCACCTCTTCGTTGAGCTGAATATCTTCGATGAGATGGATCAGCACCTCGGTATCGGTTTCACTGGTAAAGTGATGACCGCGGTTGATAAGCTCTTCCTTCAGGGTAGCATAGTTTTCGATGATCCCGTTATGGATGATGGCCAGATTGCGCGTCTCACTCATATGGGGGTGAGCGTTTACATCGTTGGGTTCGCCATGGGTAGCCCAACGGGTGTGGGCAATACCTATGGTGCCCGACAGATCGGCACTTAAAAGCTTGGACTCAAGATCGGCAACCTTGCCATGACTCTTATATACGTTAAGATCGCCGTTGAGAAGTGCAACCCCTGCACTGTCGTAGCCACGGTATTCCAGACGCTTCAACCCTTTGATCAGAATAGGGTAGGCTTCACGCTTCCCAAGGTATCCAACAATTCCACACATTGTATTCTTTGTATTTCATATGATTATTGCACCGGTTCAGTATACCTGATCTCCAGTCGCATTCCGTTTTCACGCAACGGACCTTTGAGCACAGCTCTTTCGGCATTTTCCATAAAACCGCTTACCCTCAGGTAAAGCGGATAGTTGGGCAGTACTCCCATCATCACCATTTGCAGGTGTTGGGTAATATTAAAGACATACTCCATTTTTTCCTTGTTGAGGGCTCCCCCGAAATAAAGAGCGCCTCCGGCCTGATCCTGCAGCGAGAAAAACTCTCCGTCTTCTTCACCTCCACGAAGCAGTACCAAACGGTTGGCTACAGGGAGGGTGTCTTGCAGAAAGTCAGCATCAACCGGTATGATCAACCGGGCAGTGTTGATGGCAATATCTCCCTTGCTGTCGTTGATAAAGGTTTGAGGGTCGGGCAACAGAATCCTGCTGCGGAAATTGGACATGGACTGTACAAATATCCTCTCCATTCCGGCCAGGGTATCACCATTTACAGCCTGATCAAGAATGTCGGATGAAGCAAATTGATGGTCGAAGTTTTCGAAACGGGTGTATTTGCGGGCAAACTGGTCTCTGATAGACATTTCAAATACTTGCGTGATGGTGTCTGCGCCAATCTTGTAAAATATTTGCAGACGCGACAGGGGCGAGCGAAGGTTGAAGTAAAGCATGGCTCCTGTGCCGCTGGTTTCTTCGGCTGTGATATGCAAACCGCTGAAAAACTCCAAACGGTAAGGGTCATAGCTGGTAAAACCCAGTGTAAGGTTGGGGTTGTCGATAAATTTTCTTGCCAATGAATGATCCAGGTTGAGCCTCAGGTGGGCGGGCAGGAAAGTAGTGTCTTTCTCACCATAGAAGAACACCGTATCGTTGGGCAATGGCACAAAGGTAGATTCGTGCAGTACAAAGGGTTTGTGGGCAACCTGCCGGTTGGAATAAACGGTGCCTGCCGGGATGGTATCATCCAGTTCGTACACCCTTACGAGCATTTCGGAAGTGATATCTCCGAAAGAGCCTCCATAGGCAAGGCTGAGAACTACAGAGTCAACCGATAGTGTGTTGGGGTCGTTGGTGCCTGCTATGGAAAAGGGCAATGTGGGAGGCAGAATTTCGGTATAAATACTGGCTTTGGTTTTGCCAAACACCGGGTCGTTGATGAAACCCAGCAAGCTGTTGTTGCCCAGGGAGGCCGTTACAGTGGTTGGCACCGAATCTTCGATCTGGGTGAAGGCCGAAACGGGCAAAATAGTATCTACACTCAGGCGAAGTTTGGTGTCGATCAGGTCGATGCCAATGGTGTCGAGTTCTTTGTTGCAGGAAAGAAAGAAAATGCCTGAAAGAACAGCCAGCACGATGCTGAACCGTTTTAAACGGAAAAAACCCCGGCTTACAAGCCGGGGATTGCTGAATTTTTTCAAAATATCTTGCGGTTTAAGGTTATCAATTTTTATCATATGCTATGCAAAACAAACGCAAAGGTATGGTAAAAATTATTGTGAGAGAACGGATTCGTGTACAATAATTTCGTCGTAGAATTCATTGTAGGCGTCCATGTATTTCTCTTCGGGCTGATACGGAAGTACCGGTTTTCCTGATTTGCGGGCATACTCTTCCAGCTCAGGGTTGATTTTTTCGCTTCCGAAAATCACACCGTCAGAAAAGTCGATAGCCAGTTTGCTCAGGTTAACGAAGGTGGGGTCGGCAACTTTTGCAAGGTGTTCTGCTCCAATACCTTGGGTTTGGAATTTGCGGGCCAGGTTTTCGTTGAGGCTGCCATCGAAGTCGTCATCGTAGATGGAATACACCACTTTGGTGTCGGTAAACATTCCGGAATCTTTTAACGCAACTTTAACATATACTGGCATAAGCGCTGAAAACCAACCATTGCAATGCACCAGGTTGGGGGCCCAGGAAAGCTTCTTAACAGTTTCAATTACGCCGCGGGTAAAAAAGATGGTTCTTTCGTCGTTGTCAGGAAACAGTTTGTGGTTTTTGTCGAGAATGGTAAATTTGCGTTTAAAGAAATCGTCGTTGTCAATGAAATAAATCTGCATTCGGGCAGATTGGATGGAGGCAACTTTGATAATGAGCGGGTGGTCAGTATCGTTGATCACAAGGTTCATTCCTGAGAGACGGATCACTTCATGCAGCTGGTTCCTCCTTTCGTTGATGTTGCCAAAACGTGGCATGAAGGTTCTTATCTCTTTTCCCCTTTCCTGAATTCCTTGCGGAAGATAGCGGCCAATAAGGCCTTGATGAGATTCTTTCAAATATGGGGTTATTTCCTGCTGTACGAAAAGAACTTTGGGTTTTTCCATAGATGCGTTAATTGACTGTTAGTAAAAATATTATGCAAAGTTAATGTTTTTTTTACTATTTTTCAAATTATTCCTTTAGCTTTGCGCCCTTCAAAAACACCCCATGTAGCCATATAAACCGTTTAATGTTCAGGTTGTTACATACCAGTAGCAGGTTTTTGGGGACAACTTTTTGCCCAGGTAAGGCTGTTTTTTGTGCTGCAGGTGTTTAGATAAAGTTTACATGAACTTAAAATCAGGCATGATGGAAGTATTTCATACCATAGCACAAATGCAGCACTTTAGTCTCAACTGTCGTTCACAAGGCAAATCCCTGGGTTTTGTTCCCACTATGGGGGCTCTGCACCAGGGGCATCTTGAACTGGTTCGCAGGGCATTGAGTGAAAATGATGTTGTGGTATGCAGCATCTTTGTCAATCCTATCCAGTTTAACAATCCGGAAGATCTTCAAAAGTACCCGCGAACTTTTGAAACCGATGCGTCTATGCTGCAACAGCTGGGGTGCGATGCCATTTTCTATCCTTCGGTGCAGGAGATGTACCCCGAACCTGAGCACCGGGTTTTTGATTTTGGACAACTCGATAAGGTAATGGAAGGGGAGTTTCGCCCCGGCCATTTCAATGGGGTGGCCATTGTTGTAAAAAAGCTTTTCGAAATAGTATTGCCCCACAGAGCCTACTTTGGAGAGAAGGACTTTCAACAGCTGGCCATAATACGCGCCCTTGTGAAAATGGAAGCTATGGATCTTGAGATTGTGCCCTGTTCCATTGTTCGCGAGGAGGATGGCCTGGCCATGAGTTCGCGCAATGTGCGCCTTTCTGCTGAAGAGCGCCGCCAGGCACCCCTGATCTACAAGACCCTTTTAACGGCACGCGAACTATACAGGCATGCCGAGCCTGCTGAGGTGATCAGGAGAGTAGAAGATATGATCAACAGCTGCCCCTCCATGCAACTGGAGTACTTCAACATTGCCCATATGGATTCTCTGCAAAGTATTGGCACTACCAAACCAGCTGAACCGGTAGTGGCATGTATTGCCGTTTATATGGGAGAGGTGCGCCTGATTGATAATATGATTTTTAATTTGTAATTTTGCATGCAATCCCAGGGGAAGCCCTGCCCCGCAATACATTCCGACGTATAGCGGGCAATCCCGGGGATGAGGAAATGATCATCAGAAGGTACAGAACCACTTACCCATGTTTATACAAGTCCTTAAGTCCAAAATCCATCGCGCTGTAATTACCCAGGCCGACCTTCACTACATTGGCAGCATTACCATTGACGAAGATCTTATGGATGCGGTGGATCTGATCGAGAACGAGAAGGTACATGTTGTTAATATCAACAACGGAGAGCGCCTTGAAACCTACGTAATAAAAGGCCAGAGAGGCAGCGGAGTGATTTGTCTGAATGGCCCGGCAGCGCGCAAGGCGCAAAAAGGAGATATGGTAATCATCATTTCCTATGCTTCCATGGAGTTTGATAAGGCTCGCACTTTTCAACCCAAAATCATTTTTCCCGACGATAACAACAAGATCTGAACACCCCCCCTGACGGGCTGAAAACTCCCCTGCTGCTATGACCCCAAAACCCTCCCAGGCCCGCTCTCTCTTAAAAAGATATGTTAGTGTAGCACTGTTTGCCGCATTGGGGCTTTTACTGCTGTGGTTTGTTACCCGCGGTCAGGATCTGGAAAAAATCTGGAAGGAGTTTCTGGGAGCAGATTTCAAATGGGTGCTTTTTTCAATCATGGCAGGACTAATGAGCCATTATCTGCGCGCTTTGCGGTGGAATTTACTCATCCGCTCCATGAACCAACCCGCTTTTACTTCTACCTCTTTTCATGCCCTTATGACGGGCTACCTGGCCAATCTGGCTGTGCCCCGCCTGGGTGAGATTACCCGCTGTGCTACCCTTACCCGCCATACCGGTGCCCCCTTTACCGCCCTGGCCGGCACCGTTGTAGCGGAAAGAGTGTTTGATATGTTTTGCCTGCTGATCCTTATCTTCCTTACCGTAATAATTCTTTTCAGCTTTCTGAGCGGCTTCCTGGACACTTATGTCTTTGCTCCTTTCCTGCAAATGATGGATGGGCGTATCTGGCTTTTGGCAATTGTAGCATTGGTTTTTCTTTCGATGCTGGTGGGCTTTCTGCTATACATGAAAGGGATCAGCAGCCAGAAAAACAGTTTTCCGGCCCGGATCAAACGCCAGGTAATGGCATTCTGGAAAGGAATTCTTTCCCTTGCAGTGCTGAAACAAAAACTACTTTTTGTAACCTACACCGTGTTGATCTGGTTCTTTTATCTGATGATGGTTTACCTGAGCTTTTTTGCCCTTGATGCCACTGCATCGCTGGGTATTCGGGGAGCCTTTACTATTCTGGCACTGGGAAGCCTGGGTATTGTGGCACCGGTGCCGGGAGGAGTAGGCACCTATCATTTTATAGTAATCACTACCCTTACCGAGCTTTTTGGAATCATGTCTGAGTCGGCCACTTCCTATGCTTATATAGCGCATGCCTCTCAAACTCTCATGATACTGGTTGTGGGGAGTATATCCTGGATCATCCTTTCGGCAGGGATGCGCAAAAAAGCTGTAGTGCCCGACGAACAAGGATCTGCTACACTTGTAAGCCCTGATTAACAAATTAGTTCCTGTAATCATTCTATGCAATCACATCAAATCATACAGTCGAAGATCCTCTCTGGTCAAATGCTGGATGCGCAGCTGAAGAAGTGGCATGCGCAGGGAACAAAGATCGTTTTTACCAATGGGTGTTTCGATATTGTGCACCTGGGGCATATCGACTATCTCTCCCGGGCGGCCGATCAGGGAGATGTGCTGCTCATTGGGCTCAATACCGATGCCTCTGTAGGTCGTTTGAAAGGACCTTCGCGACCCGTTAACAATGAGCAGGCAAGAGCAATGCTTCTGGCATCTATGTTTTTTGTTTCGGCCGTGGTGTTGTTTGATGAGGATACTCCACTGGAGCTGATCAGGAAGGTGCAACCTCATATACTGGTAAAGGGCAGCGACTATAAAGCCGAAGATATTGTAGGCTACGACATAGTAAAGGGTCGTGGAGGAGAAGTTATTACCATCGATTTTCTGCCAGGATATTCTACCACCTCCATTATCAATAAACTCAAGGAATAACCCTCCGGAAGCTTTGATGATCTGGGTTCAGAATGCTCCGATAATGCGGCGCAGGCCTTGCATATCCTCCCAGGGCTGACGTACCTGTGTTTCCGGCACAACTTCCCCTTTGGTGCTACCACTTAGAATAAAGGCAATGGCTGCCTGCAGCATTGATTCCTGCGGATCGCCAAACATGCGGGTCAGATCATCGGGGGCCGGCACATTGGCAGGCAACCCGTCAAAATAGTCTCCCTCGTTATTGGCATTGGCAATCTTAAAGGTGATAGGTACCAAAGCCCAGTTGTTGAGAGTAAAGGCATTCATACCCATAGGTTTGCCGTAGGTTTTGCTTCCCACAATATGTACGTCAATAAAGGGCCTCAGACCATTGATAACCATTTCGCTGGCAGAAGCTGTGGCACCCGTGGTGATGGTAACAAGGCGGTTAAGGGAAAGACTGTTGGCCTCATTGGTAAAAAGGTCGGTGCGATTGTGTTCGGCCGATTTTAAGGAGTTATAAAGGTAGTGGGCAAAAGGCTCCCCTGTCAGTGAGGGTCCTGCTATCATGCTGGAAAGCTTGAGGGCAATGGCCGT
Source organism: Bacteroidales bacterium (assembly GCA_046291875.1). Classification (GTDB taxonomy): domain Bacteria; phylum Bacteroidota; class Bacteroidia; order Bacteroidales; family UBA7960; genus SKVR01. The sequence continues at coordinate 49,714 of JBKBSF010000020.1, forward strand.
TGAGCCTCCTCCATTGTAGCGCATATCCAGGATGAGTTCATCAATACCCGCTTCATTGAAATCATTGAAAACACCAGTAAGCTCAGTTGCTGTGGGGGTGGTAAAGCCTTGCAGCACCATGTAGCCGATTTTACGATCTTCGGCTGAAATAATCTCATGATGAAGTACGGTGTTCATGTTGATCTTTTCTTTGGTAAAGCTCAACTGGGTAGTGTTGCCATCGGGTTTGCGAAACAGAAACGTATTGCTCACCCCTTCGGTGTTAGGCCCCAGTAATGCAGAAACATTGATGCCCGGAACCACAGATGTGCCGTTGATCGCTTCAATGATCCAGCTTCTGCGCACTCCCTGGGCATACATCTGTGTGGAGGAATAAACAAAGCTGATGCGAAGTTTGCCCATACTGTCCCAGCTGGATCCGAAACCGTAGCCCACAAAACTCGAATTCTGAAAGAAATCAAGAAACTCCTGTAAGTTGGTGATGTAGCTCCAGCGATCCAACGGACGTTGCCTGATGGCTTCCAACACTGCAAAAACATCGGCATAGGAAGAGGGATTAATCTGAGGGATCTGCTCATTCCAATAGTACCAGTCTTTCATGCCCGCATAAAGGGCTTCATTTTCTTCCTTCCTGATGTCGGGAGTGGGGTCATCCTTTTTGCAACCAGACAAAGTAAGGGTAAATACCCCAAATACAAAAACTATAAGCGAGAGAAAAAGTCGGTTCATTTTAATGGGTCTTTATAGTCAATACTAAACAAGCAAGCAGAGGTAATGGCTCATTTGCCCTGTTGCTTCCGGGCTTATAATGATCTTAACCTGCTTAACACAAAAGTAGACACAAAAGTTGTTATGCCGTCGTAATATCCCTGTGCAAAGGGGTAAAATATTCATTGCTTTGAAAAATTTGCATTTTTTGCAAAAATGTTCTTTTCTTTTGGGTTATCATGCCAATATTTTTTGACCGGGAAAGGATTGACCAAAAAAAGCCCACTGGTTTTGGCTGCAATGGATTATTTTTTGGCAGATTTGTTAAAAATTTGAGCCATGGTGAGTGTCATCCGTTTTTTCTCTGTCTGCGCCTTGGCTACTTTTGTAACTCAAACCAAAAATGGATAAGCTATGAAACGAGTATGTAAATTGATTTGCACAAACACGGATCGACAAAGTCCGGGTTCTATCCAACCTTCAAAAATCAGTTTGTCAGGGATTAAATCAAAGAGGTATTTTGAGAAATCAACTCTGTTTGCATTGTTGCTGGTTTGCTTGTTGAGTGTACAAAACCTGTGGGGGCAGGGGCGTCAGAAAATTGCAGTGGTAGGCATTGACGTAAAAGGGCTTAGCATTGACAAGGAAACCGTTCGCAATATGGTTTTGCTTGAACTTGAAAAAGCCGACAAATATGAAGTGATGGATAAATATGACGTAGCCGATGTGCTGCGCAGAAACGACTTCGACAGTGATGGATGCTATGGAAAAAACTGCCAGGTGCGTGTTGGGCAGATGCTCAATGCCGACAAGATGCTCACCGGGAGTGTGGAGAAGTTTGGCAGTAAGATTATCTTTATTATGCGTTTGGTGGATGTTCGCACCGAGTCGGTTGAAAAAACAGATGTAATGGAGTACCTGGATCAGCCGGATTATCTATCAGTGATGCTCCGCATGTCGATGAATAACATTCTGGGAGTGGAGAACGACCGTCATCTGGTAGATCTGCTGGTGAACTACGATCAGCCCATAACCAGCCTGCGCACCACATTAGCCCTGGATGGACCCCGCGTTGGGGTTACCTATTTCTGGGGTAGCTATGCCACACGTATGCAGGCCCCCGAGTCTGAAGGAGGATTTAACATGTACCCTGCCAGCGTGCTCATTGGCTACCAGTTCGAGAAAAGATTTCTCAGTGCCGGCGACTTCCAGGCGTTGTTTGAGTTTATCCCCTCTATTGTGGGTATGGAGTCCGGAATGATCATCCCATCTCTCTCTACTATGCTTGGGTTTCGCTTCAGTCAGAGCGGTTTTGAGTTTGGCCTGGGCCCGGTCTTGAGAGGGGTTCGCCTGGCCGATGGCTTTTACGATGACAACGGAAAGTGGCATATCCTTTCGGACGTTGAAGATAATTTGAACCCCGGTTATCCTGTGGTTCGCACACTCGACAGCAGAGGCAGCTTCAGTGCTTCCTATGGTATGATCTTTGCAGTTGGCAAAACGTTCAGATCGGGTTATCTCAACATGCCTGTAAACATCTATTATTCGCCCCGCAAAGAGGGCTCAGTATTGGGCCTAACCCTGGGGTTCAATGTTGCCAACAGACCCAAGTTTGCCCGATAATACAATGTTGTTTTTGTTTTGTTTTTGTTTTTGCAAAAAGGCTGCCCCAAATTCTGGGCAGCCTTTTTGCATATCATAATTAAGTCTGACAAATGGGGTTTACCTCTTTACCCTGATACGTTCCAGCACAACCTTGTGGATCTCTCCAATGGCAATCCGCTCCTGTTGCATGGTATCGCGCTCCCGTATGGTAACGGTATTGTCTTCGAGGGTTTGATGATCGATGGTGATACAATAGGGTGTACCGATGGCATCCTGGCGGCGGTATCTGCGTCCAATGGCATCTTTCTCTTCGTAGGTGCACATGAAATCGTATTTGAGCAGATCCATTACTTCGCGTCCTTTCTCTGCAAGTCCGTCTTTTTTCATCAGCGGAAGCACGGCAATCTTGTAGGGAGCCAGTACCGGGGGCAGATTAAGCACTACACGTTCAGAACCATCTTCCAGGGTCTCCTCTTTGAAAGACTGGCTCAGGATAGCCAGGAACATCCTGTCGAGACCAATAGAGGTTTCCACCACAAAGGGTACATAGCTTTCGTTGGTTTCCGGATCGAAATACTGCAATTTCTTTCCAGAGTATTTCTGGTGCGCACCCAGGTCGAAGTCGGTACGCGAGTGTATACCTTCCAGCTCTTTAAACCCAAAGGGGAACTCAAATTCTATATCGGCAGCGGCATTGGCATAATGGGCCAGCTTGTCGTGATCGTGAAAGCGGTATTGTGTTTCAGGAATGCCCAGCGATAAGTGCCACTTCATGCGTTCATCCTTCCAGTACTGGTACCATTGCATTTCTTCACCCGGACGCACAAAAAACTGCATTTCCATTTGTTCGAATTCACGCATGCGAAAAATAAACTGGCGTGCCACTATTTCGTTGCGGAAAGCTTTCCCGATCTGTGCAATCCCAAAGGGGATCTTCATCCGGCCGGTCTTCTGCACGTTGAGATAATTCACAAAAATGCCCTGGGCCGTTTCAGGACGAAGATAGATCAGGTTGGCATCTTCGCTCACCGAACCCATCTGGGTGCTGAACATCAGGTTGAATTGCCTTACCTCGGTCCAGTTGCGGGAGCCAGAAATCGGACAAACAATCTCAAGATCCTCAATGAGTTGCTTCACATCTTTCAGATCGTTGTCTTCCAGAGCCTTCACAAACCGGCTGCGGATGGCTTCAATCTTCTCGGCATTGGCAACCACACGTGGGTTGGTTTCGCGAAACATCTTCTCATCGAAGCTATCGCCAAACTTTTTGGCAGCCTTTTCAACTTCCTTGTTGATCTTCTCTTCCAGCTTAGCCATGTGGTCTTCGATGAGCACATCGGCGCGGTATCTCTTCTTGGAGTCTTTGTTGTCGATAAGCGGATCGTTAAATGCATCTACGTGGCCCGAGGCCTTCCAAACGGTAGGATGCATAAAAATAGCAGAATCAATGCCTACAATGTTTTCGTGGTATTGTACCATGGCTTTCCACCAGTAGTCCTTGATGTTGTTTTTCAACAGTGCACCATTCTGACCATAGTCATATACAGCACTTAAACCATCATAAATTTCACTGGATTGAAAAATAAAGCCATACTCTTTGGCATGGGCAATGATTTTCTTGAAAACATCGTCTCCTTTAAGCATAAAACAGAATTTCTTGTGTGATTGAATTATTTGTGTTCAGGTTTTTTAAAGAGCTTCTCCTTGTTTACAACAACCCTGAGGCTTCTGGGAATAATGGTAAAAGTAAAGGGCGACTGGCCCAGCGACTCTCCATCGGCCTCCATGAGCACCGGTGTTTTGGGCTCAATGATAATATGACGGCCCTGCAGCATTTCTACTTTTTTATGTTTCCCGATGGTGCCATTATACAAGCGGTTTACATTGTAAATGACCGACCATTTGCTCATATCCTTGATAAGGGTGAGAGAGAAAAGACCATCATCGGGTACTGCATTGGGGGCTTGTTTCATGCCTCCGCCGTTGTACTGGCCAATGGCTACACCCATGCTGAATATATGATGGTTCACCTCTGTGTCGTCAATAACGATGCGGGTGGGCACACTTTGAAAAGAAAAAAGTGAGGCAAAAATATTCTTGAAATAAACCAGTGCGTTGGCACGGCCCAGGTCTTTGTCCTTGTTGGTTTTCTGGGCTACCAGTCCATCGAAACCCAGCCCAGCCATGTTTACAAAATAGCGGTAGCGGGTTTCGCTGTTGTTGGCAAAGCTTACCATCCCGGCATCTTGCACAAAGGTTTCTTCTTTGGCAATCAGGGCAATGCTTTTTTTGTATTCGGAAGGGATAAAAAAGGTTCTGCCCCAGTCGTTGCCGGTTCCTACAGAAATTACAGCAATGGTAATTTCAGTGGTATTGACTGCTTTTTGCCGAAAAACGCCATTGATCACTTCATTGAGGGTACCATCGCCACCAATGGAGATCACTTTGCGGTATCCTTTTTCGATATACTCCTTTGTCAGGGATATTGCATGATCGCGCTTTTCAGTGAATACTGCCGTGTAGTCAATATTCTGTTGTTGCAACAACTCAGAGATCTTTTTCCAGTCTCTTTCACATTTTCTTACTCCGGCATTGGGGTTAACCACCGCAAGCCATTTGTTATCAAATTCCTTTTTTTCCAATTCTCCCACGTATTAGTTTTTACAATGACAGAAGGCATGAGTGTATCCTCCTGATTAAAAACAAACTGCAAAAGTACAAAAAAATGGGTTATGCCTGAACCAGGTTTTTTTCCAGCAGCATTTGTGCAATTTGCACGGCATTGGTGGCGGCACCTTTGCGCAGGTTGTCGGCTACAATCCACATATCCATGGCGTTGTTGCGCGATACATCTCTTCGGATCCGACCCACGAATACTTCATCGCGTTGATGAGCAAAGCGCGGCATGGGATATAGATTCTCTGACGGATTATCCTGGACAATGATTCCTGGGGCTTGCTCGAGCAAACGGCGCACATCGCTCAGCTCGTAGGGTTTTTCCATCTCTATGTTAACCGCTTCAGAGTGACCTCCTTTTACCGGAACACGCACCACTGTGGCGGTAACCTGTATGTTTTGATCTTCCAGGATCTTGCGGGTTTCGTTTACCAGCTTCATCTCTTCAGCAGTATAGCCATTCTCAAGGAAGTCTCCTCCATGGGGAAAACAATTCAGATCAATGGGCCAGGGGTAAACCATCTGGGGCTCCAGCCCGGCTCTTTCATCGTCAAGCTGTTTTACGGCATTTACGCCGGTGCCGGTAACCGATTGGTAAGTAGAGATTACCAGTCTTTTTATGCCATAGTTTTTATGAATGGGGTTCAGTGCCACAACCATTTGTATGGTACTGCAGTTGGGGTTGGCAATAATGCGGTCGTTGGCGTTGAGCCGGTGAGGGTTTACCTCGGGCACTACCAAAGGAATATGGTCGAACATGCGCCATGCAGAAGAGTTGTCGATGACAAAGGTGCCTGAGGCTGCAAACTTCTCGGCCCAGGCACGTGATACTGAGGCCCCGGCAGAGAAAATGGCAATCTGTGGACGCGCATCCAGGGCATCCTGCAAACTGCATACCTTATAAGGCTTGCCTCCAAAATGCACCTCCTTGCCCACTGAACGTTCTGAGGCAGCAGGATAAAATTGAGTTACAGGAAAATTTCTTTCTTCAAGAACCTGGATCATTACCTGGCCCACCAGACCGGTGGCACCTACCAAAGCAAGCTTCATATGATTGTTTTTTTAAGTTTATTGTTGATTTTCCGGAAGCTTCTCCCCTGTATCCGGTTTTCTGCATAGCAACCCTTAGACTGAACGGTTGCATTGCTTTTCGGTATGAGGGGGGAGACAGATCAAATGTTTGGCAAAAATAGTATATTTACCCGCTATTCAGAAACCAAATTTTCATGCTCAGAGTTTTACTTTTTTTCACTTTAGGTTGCCTGCATGCAATGGCCCTGGCACAATTTACCGACGATTTCAGCGATGGTAATTTTACTCAAAACCCTTCATGGGTGGGTACTACCCAAAAGTTTGTTGTTGAGGATCAGGTTTTGCGTCTCAATGATAATCAGGCAGGAGAAGCCTGGCTGGCCACCCAAAGCAGTGTGCTCCATAATACCCAATGGGAGTTTTGGGTAAGACTGGCATTTACTCCATCCAACAATAACCATCCTCGTATTTACCTGGTTAGCGATTCGCCCGATCTGCAAGGTCCGCTCAATGGTTATTACATCCGTATCGGCAAGGATGGCACCGATAATAAACGGCTTTACTTTTACCGGCAGACTGGCGAAACCTCCACAGAGATTATGGCAGGTGCTACCAACCTGGCAACTACCACCAACAACCGTATCCGGATCAAGGCAACCCGCGACGCGGTTGGGAATTGGGAGTTCTGGGCTGATCCGGGTGGCGGCACATTGTATCTTCCGCAAGGGTCGGTAACAGACAATCAGCACACCACAACCCAGTGGTTTGGCGTGCATTGCCGCTACACTGTCAGCAATGCCACGAATTTCTGGTTCGACGATTTTTATGTGGGCGACATCATTGCCGACACCACTCCACCGCAGGTAGCCTCTTTACTGGCTACCAGCCCCAATACGCTTTTGGTACAGTTCTCAAAAGCAGTAGAACCTGCCACTGCTCAAAACGTGAATAATTATTTTGTTAACCAGGGCATCGGGGCGCCTCTTTCTGCCGTAAGAACCCCCGAAAACCCCGACAGGGTGCTGCTGACCTTCTCAGGCAATTTCGTTGTAGGCACATCTTATACCCTTACAGTGTTAAATATTCAGGATTTTTCCGGCAATGTAATGGCTCCTTTTACCGGGAACTTTGCATGGTATGTTCCGGGGCGTTTTGATGTGGTATTCAGTGAGATCATGGCCAACCCCACTCCACAGGTGGGTTTGCCTGCCCACGAATACATTGAACTTTACAATACAACACCTTTTCTGATTAATCTTGAGGGCTGGATCTTTCAGCACGGCACCACCCAGCGTACTTTGCCTGCTGCCAGCATTGCTCCAGGGGAGTACCTGGTGCTTACACACCCCGGTGCCATCGACGAAATGGAAAGCTTCGGCAATGTGGTTGCCGTGCCCGGATTGTCGTCGACAGCTCTTACCAATGCTGGCACAACCCTGATTTTGTACGACAATAATTTCGAAATCGTTTCCTGGGTGACTTATTCCGACCAGTGGTATGGCGACGATAATAAGGCAACGGGCGGATGGTCGCTTGAAAAAATTGATCTGTACAATTTTTGCCAGGGGGCTGGAAACTGGACCGCCAGTACGCATCCCAGCGGTGGCACACCAGGGGTGGCCAACTCTGTATTGGGCTCCAATCCGGATATTACGCCTCCCAGGTTGCTTGGCGTAGCCGTAGAAAATCCGTTGCAGATTACCTTGTATTTCAACGAAAGCATGGATGAAGAAAGCATAAGCAACCCTCAACTGTTTAACATCAATCATGATGTGGGGCATCCGCTTTCCGTATCACTGAGCGAACCTGATTTCCGCATAGCCAATCTGATCCTGGCCAACCCATTGCAAAAGGACCGGGTCTATGAGATCAGTATCGATAGTCAGGTGAGCGATTGCGCCGGAAATGCTCTTGCGGTAAGGGTTGTTCAATTTGCTGATTATACAGCCCAACGGCACGATATTGTTTTCAATGAGATCATGGCCGATCCAACGCCGGTGGTAGGTTTGCCAGCAGAGAAGTACCTGGAAGTTTACAATACTACCGATTTTCCGATTCACCTGAGGGGCTGGGCGTTGACTCACAGCACCACGCGCAGAGAATTGCCCTTTGTTTTTGTGCCGGCGCGTTCTTATGCCGTTATAGCCACAGAGGCGGGAGCGGCCCGTCTGCAGGAGTTTCCTTCGGTTTTTGGGGTGCCTGGCCTGTCTGTCAATTTTCTTACCATAGGCGGGCTACCCCTGCAGCTCGAAAACCCACAAGGGCAGCTGATTACCTTTGTGCACTATTCTGATCAATGGTATGGCGACCCCTCCAAAGCCTCAGGTGGATGGTCGCTGGAAAAAATCGACCCCTACAATTTCTGTGCAGGGGCTTCCAACTGGAGGGCGGCTACCCACGAAAGAGGAGGGACACCGGGTACAGAGAATTCTGTAAGGGCATCCAATCCCGATCAGGTAGCTCCGCATGTGCTCCGGGCAGGGTTCGTATCCGAAACCAGGGTCAGTCTCTTTTTCAGCGAAACCATGGATGATGTGCTGCTGGCAGACCCGGGGTCATTTGTGCTGAATCAGGGGATGGGCCAACCTGTGCAGGCTATCGTGTTTTCGCCCGAATTTCGAAGAGTCGATCTTGTATTGCCACAGGCAATGCAACCCGGTCAGGTGTATGAGATTACCGCCAGTAATGTGCTTACCGATTGTGCCGGTAATGCCCTTGAGGGAAACAGGGCACGGGTGGCAATCCCTCAACCTGCAGATAGCTTCGACATAGTGATCAACGAAATCCTGTTCAATCCTCCTGATCGCGGTGTACGGTATATGGAGATCTACAACCGGTCCGACAAAACCATCGATCTGAGCAACTATATGCTTTCATCGAAAGATACATTGGTGCAGGTACTCACCGGCACACGCAATATCACAGAGGAGAGCTGGCTTTTGTTTCCGGGAGATTATGCCGTGCTTACCCCCAACCCCATGGTGGTACAAAGTCAGTTTATGACCCCCAACCCGCTCTCTTTTATCTCCATGACACTTCCCTCTATGACCAATACGCGAGGTATCGTGGTATTGGCCAGCAAAGGGCAAAGAATCATCGATATGCTGGTTTACGAGGAAAATATGCATTACCCTTTACTCGCCACTAAAAAAGGGGTGGCCCTTGAGCGGATCAACTACCACCGACCTACCCAGAGCCGGTCGAACTGGCACTCGGCAGCACAGAATGTGGGCTTCGGAACCCCCGGATACAAAAACTCGCAGTTCACCTACGACCCCGATGGTGTTGAGGATGTTTTTGAGCTGTATCCGCGGGTATTCTCTCCCGACAATGATGGAGTAGACGATGTTCTGAATATTGCATGGGAGCTCGACAGGCCTGGTTTTACTGCCAATGTGGTTGTTTTCGACAGCCGGGGAAGGCGTATACGCACCCTGGCGCGCAGCGAGCTGCTGGCTGTCCGGGGGGTGATGATCTGGGATGGCGCCACCGACCAGGGCATGAAGGCCGATATGGGTATTTACATCGTGCATATTGAATTGTTTAATCCGGAGGGGGTAGTGCGCACCTATCGCAAAACAGCGGTACTGGGAGGTCGGTTATGATCTTTGTCAGATGGTCATGGCAAGTGTGGCCATCCAGACCCTTGTGCCTTTAATGGCTTTGAGTTGTTGTGCACAGGCCTCAAGGGTACTGCCGGTGGTAATTACATCATCGACCAGTAAAACATTCTTGCTTCTGAACACATTCTCGTCCTTCACTCTGAAAACAGTTTCCACATTCTTCCATCTGTTAAAACGTGCTTTGCGGGTTTGAGTCTGTGTCTTTTCGGTCTTGATCAGCTGATGGGTAATCAGGGGTTTGCCTGTAACCTGGCTGATGCCCCGGGCTATGACCTCACTTTGGTTGTATCCCCGTTGGTGTTGCTTACGGGGATGCATTGGAACGGGCACGATCATCTCCACCGGATCCCATAGAGGGTTTTGTCTGATACGGTGCCCCAGCATTCGTCCCAGGTAGTTGCCCACATCGGTTTTTCCCTTGTATTTAAGCTGATGCATAAGCTTCTGAACTTTTCCTCCCTTTTGAAAATAAAACAGAGCTGTAGCCGTTTCAATGTCGACCCGGCCCCAGAAAATCTGGGTGAATTTGTTCTCTCGTTCCTGGTGCAGCTGGGTTTCAGGAAGCTGATGACTGCAAAAACTGCAGATACATTCTTCATTGCTGATAAGTGCCACATTGCAGGCATAACACAAACGGGGGTAAAACAGCCCGAAAAAATCGCGAAGGTAATGGCCTATAAGGTTCATCCTGAGATAAATTGTGTGCAAATGAAGTGTTTACCTAAAAATACTATAAATTTGCATGATTTTTAAAAGACACTGGCTTAATTTGCAGAAATGCAGACAGATGGTACAACGAAAATAAAGTAGCACGAACAAGAAACCGAATAAGGTTATTTTGCGTAAAATCAATTTGAAGAGAAATACACTATCAATTACAAACCGTTAAACTTGCTCTTTTAAAATGGAAAGCACAAACAAAACAAATCAACCCAATTCAAAATCCGGTAACATGACAGAAAAGAAAGCCAATGACAGCGTTTACAAAGGGACCATCCTTGTACTGGTAATTATCATAGGTGTGCTTACATTCCTGCTGATCACCAGTCGTCAGTCTCTTAAAGATGTATCTTCCGAAAGAACCGTAGCCACCGAGCTCAATGTAGAGCTGCAGGATGAACTGAATACCCTTCTTGCAGAATATAATGTTGTGAAAATGGAGTACGACAGTGTACTTACCCGCCAGGATAGTATTATTCAGGCCAATGCCAGAGAGATTCAGCGATTGATTGAGCAGCAGGGCGATTACCATCGTATCCGTCGCCAGTTGAACCTTTTACGCGAGATCACCCAGAACTATGTGCGTGAGATCGACAGCCTGCATACCGAGAACCGTGTGCTTAAAGCCGAGAACATTGAAATGCAGCAGGAGATTCAGCGTGTAACCCGCCAAACTACAGAACTGGCCCAAACCAAGCAGGAGCTCGAAGGCAAAGTTGAAATTGCCTCCGCACTGCGAGCTTTCCAGATCAGTGCTACGCCTGTACGTTTAAGGGGCAGCAACCGGGAAGAAGAGACCGATCGTGCCCGCCGGACCGACCGTATTCGTGTTTGCTTTACTGTAGCAGCCAATCCGGTAGCTCCTTCAGGAAATAAAAACGCTTTTATAAGAATTGCGGAACCTTCCGGAAATATTCTCCGTATAAGTGATGCAGACCAGTATTCGTTCAGGTATGGCAATGACACCCTGCAGTTTTCTGTAAGAGGGCAGTTTAACTACCAGAATATGGACCAGCAGGTTTGCCTCTACTGGGATAAGAGAGAAGAGTTTGAACCCGGAATGTACCTTGTTTCGATCTTTACCGATAACGACAGAATGGGCGAGACCCAATTCTCTCTGCGATAAATTGAAATGTTTCACTGATCTCTGTTTTACGGAGACCCAAACTTTTAGTTATGGAAAACAATCTTGATATGAACGGTAATGGCACCAAAAGACGCAGCAGTGGTTCAGGAGTAGTAATCTTTCTCTCCATCCTTGCCATTCTATTAGCCATTGGCGCCGCTTTCCTGTTGCGCGAGAACCTTAGTGCACGCTACGAAGCCGAAGCGGCCAAACTGAAGGTAAAAGAGGTTTCCGATGAACGCGATATTCTGCTTGCACAGCTGGATGAGCTGGAAGCCAAATACGACCTGATGGCTGCCGAGCATAAGGAAATGGAAGATCAGCTCAACGCAGAAAAAAGAAGAGTAAACCAGTTGCGCGCCCAGATACGGGGGGGAGGTCCGGTGAGTGGTACCGATGCCAACGTATACCGCCAGAGAATTGAAGAACTCGAACTTCAGCTGGAGGAGTATCGTCAGCAAATTGATATGCTGCTGGCCGAAAACCTTACTCTCTCAGGAGAAAATGCACAGATCCGTTCAACCCTCAATTTTACCACAGCGCGTAACCTGGAGCTGGAGGATAAAAACAAGGAGCTGGAAAAAAAGGTAGAGAAAGCCTCGATCCTCACCATCTCTAATCTGGAGTTCACCGCGCTTCGCGAAAGAAGAAGAGGAGATGAACCCACTACCTCGGCCCGCAGAGCAGACAAAATCAGGGTGTGCTTTACCATCAACCAGAACCTGGTTGCTCCTCCCGGAAACCGGAATTTCTACGTGAGAATCATCGATCCTTCCAATCAGGTGCTTTCCACCTCTCCCGACAACACGCTTTTATTTGAGGGCGAAACCATACAGTATTCCATTCTGCGAACCATCAACTTCCAGAACAACTCCCAGGATGTTTGTGTGATCTGGAATCAAAGCGAACGTTTCCAGAAAGGCTACTACAATGTGGTGGTATTCTGCGAAGGTGAAGAGGTTGGATATAAACTTTTCCAGCTCGACTAAAACGTTTTTCCCAAGTGTCTTAAACCATCTCTCTCCGGAAGTGCTGTCTTGCACTTCCGGTTTTTTTGTGCCTCAATTTTATTACTTTTGTGCTTTTTAAAACCGGACCCCTTATTAGCTGAATTAAAACTGCATATTCCATGAAGATATCTTTCAACTGGCTGAAAACCTATATCTCCCTCAACGATTCTCCTGAAGTAGTGGCGCAATGGCTCACCGATTGCGGGCTGGAGGTAGAATCGCTCGAAAAGACAGAAACCATCAAGGGAGGTCTCAACGGTGTGGTGATAGGAGAGGTGATTTCCTGCAGTCCTCATCCGGATGCTGACCGCCTTACCTTAACCACCGTAAACCTTGGTAATGAAGTAGTGCCCATTGTGTGTGGAGCTCCCAATGTTGCCCAGGGGCAAAAAGTGGTGGTAGCTACTGTGGGCACAACACTCTATGCCGCCAACGGAGACAGTTTCCAGATCAGGAAAGCTAAAATACGGGGACAGGAATCCATGGGGATGATCTGTGCCGAGGATGAACTGGGGTTGGGTGACAGCCATGACGGAATTATGGTACTACCGCCCGATGCAGTGCCCGGCACTCCTGCGCGCGAATACTTCAACATAGAAGACGATTGGTGTATAGAGATCGGGCTAACCCCAAACCGTATCGATGCTGCTTCCCATATGGGTGTGGCCCGCGATCTGGCTGCCGTGATCAATCACCTGGAGCCTCATCGCAATATAGCGCTCAACCGCCCTTCGCTCGATGCATTCAGGGTAGCTAGCAATGCCACGCCGGTAGAGATCCGGATCGAAGACCCCTCCGCCTGCCCAAGGTATGCTGGCTTATGCATCAGCGGGATAAAGGTGCAGGAGTCTCCTGATTGGCTCAAAAACAGGCTCTTGGTGATAGGGTTGAAACCCATCAACAATATTGTGGATATAACCAATTTTGTGCTGCACGAAACAGGCCAGCCCCTTCACGCATTCGATCTTGCCAAGGTAAAAGGCAACACTGTGGTAGTTAGAAAGCCTGCAGAAGGTACTACCTTTATTACCCTTGATGAGGAGGAGATAAAACTTACAGGAAATGACCTGATGATCTGCAATGAGGCCGATCCCATGTGTATGGCGGGTATCCTGGGAGGAATAGAATCGGGCGTTTCGGAAGAAACTACCTCCATTTTCCTGGAAAGTGCCTATTTTGATGCTGCAACCATTCGCAAATCATCAAAACACCACGCAATAAATACGGATGCCTCGTTTCGTTTTGAGCGTGGTGCCGATCCGCAAATGACCCTCTATGCCCTCAAAAGAGCGGCCATTCTTATTTGTGAGATAGCTGGCGGACAGGTTATGTCGGAGGTTCTGGATGTTTATCCTGAGCCCGTTCAGCCCCAGAAACTTAAATTTCGGTACAGTGCCGCAGACAAACTCATCGGCAAAGTCATTGACCGCGATACCATTAAAAAGATACTCGTGGGGCTTGAGATTTCCATTCTGGAGGAGCATGAAGATAGCTTACTGCTTGAGATCCCTCCCTTTAAGGTGGATGTTACTCGCGAAGCAGATGTGGTGGAGGAGATCCTCCGGATTTACGGCTACAACAATGTAGAGTTGCCCCAGCACCTGCATTCTTCTATTGTATCTTCGCCCAGGCCCGACAAGGAACGCATCCAGAATATTGCTTCAGATTTTCTCAGCAGTCGTGGCTTTGCAGAGATCATGAATAACTCCCTTACCCGGGCATCCTATTACGAAAATGACCTTTTCAAGCCCGAGAGCGTGGTGAAGATACTCAACCCCTTGAGCCAGGATCTGGGCGTAATGCGCCAGACCTTGTTCTTTGGCGGATTGGAAACCCTGGCCTGGAATCAGAATCGCCGCGTACACGACGCAAAGATCTATGAGTTTGGGAATGTGTATTTCCGCGAACCCGCTACGGGCAACCACCGTGCCGATAAGCTCGACGGTTACAGGGAGCAGCGCATGCTCGCTCTTTTTATGAGTGGAGATCTTCAGCCCGAAACCTGGTATGCAAAGCAAAAGGCAGCCTCCCTCTTTGACCTTAAAGCCGAGGTAATAAACCTGCTTCGCAAGGTGAATGTGGCCACCGAAAATGCTACCATGGAAGAGATACGCTCCGAAGGGTTTTTTGATACCGCACTTCGATACAGTATTGGCGGAAAAATCTTGTTTGAAGCCGGAGAAGTGGGCCGAGGGTTCCTGAAAGCATTTGATCTGAAACAAGATGTGTTCTTTGCTTCGGTAAACTGGGAGCTTGTGCTCGAACTTATTGACAAAAAGCCGGTAGTATATCGCGAAATATCTAAGTTTCCGGAAGTACGAAGGGATCTGGCTCTGCTGTTGCCTGGCAATACCCGGTTCGAAGAGATCAGGAAACTTGCCTTCGATGCAGAGAGAAAATTACTTAAGAATGTACGCCTGTTTGATATCTACCAGGATGAAAAAATGGGGAAGGAGCTGAAATCCTATGCTGTAAGTTTTACACTGCAGGATGAAGGTAAAACCCTTACCGATAAAGAAATAGATAAAGCAATGGAGCGTATCAGCCGTAGCATTTTATCGGCATTGGGTGCTACCATTCGCTAAACTGCCTTTGACACAAAAAGACCGTCTTAAAAGCAAATTATTGTCCTGACGCTGAGCTCTTCTGAATTTTCCTCAGGGCTCATGGGAGGGGTTCGCTTTTAAGACGGCCTTTTGTTATATAATTTGCCGTTTGTATTATTGGCCAGCTACCGAGGTAAGCGCAAATTCTGTGGTCTTGTCTTCGGTTACGATCTGTCCGTCGAACAGCCTTACAATTCGCTGGGCGTAGGAGGCATCTCGTTGAGAGTGGGTTACCATAATTATGGTTGTACCGTTTTTATTAAGCTCCTCCAGGAGGTTCATTACTTCATCTCCATGGGTTGAGTCCAGGTTACCAGTGGGCTCATCGGCAAGAATAATATGGGGTTTGGCTACCACCGCCCGGCAAACGGCAACACGCTGCTGCTGACCACCTGAAAGCTGCAGGGGGAAGTGGTTTTTGCGGTGCATAATCTGCATCTGGCCCAACACTTCCTCCACTCTTTTTTTGCGTTCAGAGGAGCTATAGCCCAGGTATATCAGCGGTAACTCCACGTTTTCATAAACACTGAGCTCGTCGATGAGGTTGAAGTTCTGGAAAACAAAACCAATATTCTTTTTGCGCAGGTTGGCTCTTTGTTTTTCGGAGAAACCCGACACCTCGTTGCCCAGGAAATGGTATTCTCCACTGCTGGGGTTGTCAAGAAGGCCCAGTATATTGAGCAGAGTTGATTTGCCGCAGCCCGATGGGCCCATAATGGCTACAAACTCCCCTTCTTTGATTTCGAACGATACATTGTTCAGTGCAGTGGTTTCCACCTCTTCAGTGCGGAATACCTTCTTAAGGTCTACAGTCTTGATCATGGTTGTTTAATTTATGTGAAAGGTACTGATTTTTTTAAAATGTATTTTGTGGGATAGGATTACCTGAATATTAAACGGTCTTTTCCTCCAAAAGCATCGTAGGAAGATACTATTACCTGCTCTCCCGGGGCAAGCCCTTCGAGCACTTCATAGTGGTGTATGTTTTGGCGTCCGATTCTGATTCTGCGCCTGGTAGCCTGCGAGCCCGTAGCGTCAACCACATAGATCCAGTTGCCTCCGGTTTCCTGGTAGAATCCTCCTCTGGGTATGATGATGGCATCGGCTACACCACTGAATTGCAGCCTCAGCTGAATGGTTTGCCCGCGTCTGAGCCCTTCCGGAACCTGATCGGCAAAGTGCAGATCGACTTCGAAAGCACCCGCTGTAATGTTGCTGTAAATTTTATGTATTTCCAGTTGAAAAGTACTTCCTCCATACTCAAACTGTGCCTGCTGTCCTACAAAGGTGCGATTTACATATCTTTCGTCGATGCGTGCCCTGAGCTTAAATCCATCCAGAACATCAATCTGCCCCAGGTTTTCACCGCTATGTTTGGTTTCGCCTCTTTCTGCATTAAACGAAGAGAGTTGTCCGCTGATGGGGGCGGTTATGGTTAGGTTTTCCAGGTTACGGTTAAGCATTTCCAGGTTATCCTGCATCCGGTCGATGGACTCCCTGATCTGGATCATCTGGGTTTGGGTATACACAGAATCGTGCTGCATAGCCCGATAGGCTATATCAAATCTTCTCCAGGCAATATTGTATTCCCTTTCGGCATTTTCATATTCCTCCAGTGAGATGTGTCCGGCCTGATAATAGGATCTTTTGCGGTTAAAATCTTTGGTGGCAATATCCTTCTGGTACTCCAGGTCGGCCATTTGTCTTTCCAGAACAAATTTATTTCTCTCCAGCCCCAGGCGGGTGTTTTGATAATTGTTGAGAACCTCCAGCAGGTTGTTCTCGCGGTACATGTAATCCATTTCTATGGAGGCGTTAGACAGCCTCAGAATGGGGTCTCCTTCCCGCACAAAGGCGCCATCGCGCACGTAAATCTCTTCCACCCGACCCCCGAAAACAGCGTCGATGTATATGGTTACGATAGGCTGTACAACCCCATCAACCGGAATGAACTCCTGGAAACTGCCCTGCTGAACATTGGCAATGCTGATCTTGTCTTTATCTACATACAGCCTGCTACTTTTATCTCTCAGAAAAATCAGGTAGATAATGAAAAAGGCCAGCAGGGCTGCTCCTGCAAGGGAGGCAATTTTGCCAGTTGTCCATTTTTTCTTCTCAATAATGCGGTCCATTTCTTTATTAGTTTGGGAGTGTAATCAGGGGTAAACGAACATTGTGCCAACCATCGCTATGTTCACTAAATCAGCAGTATATGAAATTACAAATGTTGTTGTCTTATTCGAATCGTTCGCTTTCGGACACTGTATGTATCAAAACAGAACAAGCCAAAATACAAGTATTTTTACCTGAGACGATATTCGTAATGTCCGCAATCTTCATCCTATCTATTTATCTATTTTTGACACTGTCCAACTACACGCTTTTTCGAAGCATTGGGTTAATATCCGGGATTCTCAGCCCGTAAAATTATGTTTTTTTGTGGAAGCGTTTCAAAATCATCTCTCCTATGACATCCTTTCCCGGTTAACCCGCGATATCTCGGTTAACTCTCCTGTGCAACTTGAGGCAAAAGTGCTCCAGTGTATGCAGGATTGTGCCCAGATGCTGGGAGCTGATCAGGCCTTCCTTTTAAGGAGAACCTCTGCCCGCAACCATAGCCTGGCGCTGGCTTATTTGATTGACAATGAGCAGCAGCACCTGTTCCAGGCTGGATTTGGAGATCTCAATCTAAGCCACTATCGCTTGTGGGAGCGAATTCTAAAAAACAAGCGTACTTTCCAGATAGCCGATGCCACGAATATCCCTGATAATTATCCTCTGGAGAAGCAGTTGTTTCTGACCTGCAATATCAGGGCGTTCCTTCAGGTGCCCGTAATGTATGCCGGAGAATGTAGTGGCTTTCTTGCGTTTTGCTGGAGTGAACCGGGCATACGATGGAGTAAAACACAGGTTGCCTTGCTTAAAGATGCAGGCGAGCTCTTAGGGCTTGTGCTTGAGAAGATTCAAACAGGTAAGGTTGGTGTGCCCCCGCCTGTGGTCAATCTTTCTAAGAGCAACCCTCCCCCCTCTTTAATAGCTCACCAACCAGACATTGATTGTATTGCTCCGGTGCTGGAAGGTCTGGATTATGGAGTGGCGGTGTATGATCGGCACAGTGGGCAGATCCTGTTTGCCAATGAAAAGTTTGCGCAACTGCTAAGTTTCAACAAACGAAACAAGATAACTTCCGATGTGGTTTTTCGCTACTTCAGGGAAAATGGATATAAGATTACAGATTTTTTCTCTCATTCTCAACCCCTGCAATCCAGGGAGTTTTCGCTTCATGTGGCAGGCAAGTATATCAGCGGCAGTATAAACCCTCTGGCTTCTGCTCCATTGCTGCTGATAAATCTTCACGATATCACCCCCATCACCCATTACGAGAAGAGCGAAAGGCAGCTCAATCGTCAGTTGCAGATCCTTTCCGAAACTGCCATACAGCTTATACAACCCCTTGAAGAGGACATCTATCAGTTTATTGGCAATGCAGCTGTTTCGTTGTTTCCGGGTGCCATCATCCTTGTAAACAGCTACAATGCGCCGCAGGGTTTTCTGCAAACCCGCTTTGTTTCAGGGTTTGCCACACCCATTGATACCATTGCGCGCATGATGGGAAGTCATCCCCTAAACAAGAAGTACCCTCTCACCCCCCAAAGTGAGGTGTATAAGCACATTGCATCTAATTTTGTGTTTGAAATTCAGAATGGAATCTCAGAGCTTTCCCTGGGTGCAATCCCTGCACCGTTGGCCAGAAAAATAGAACAATTGCTCAATGTAAAGAAGTTCTATGCCTGCGGACTCTTCTTCAATGAAAAGCTTTACGGTTCGCTCACCCTTATGCTTCGACCAGATATGGTGGCCCATCCCTTTGTGATGGAAACATTTGCCCGCATGGTTTCCAGTGCTATGCGAAACAGGGAGATGAGTATTGAATTGTATGAAAAAGAGCTTCTTTTTGCCAACCTGGTGAGGCAATCGCACGATGCCATAATAATAATGAGTGATGACGGAAAAATAACGGAGTTCAATGCCAGTGCAGAGGCCTTGTCGGGAATCAAGGCCCACGATGCCATAGGAAATCTGATTTGGGAAATAGAAACACGTTTGCAGTTCCGTCCCGATCATCTTGGGGTTAACGTGGAGTATTCCATGGAGAAACTCAAAAAAGGCTTTCTGAGACTTTTCGATCCGGTATGTGACGGAAACAAAAACTCAAGGGGCTTCATTGTGGAGGCTGCAGGAGGAAAGCGCAGGCATGTAACGGTATCCAACTTTGTGTTTCATGTGGGCGAAAGGCGCTATGTGTGCCGAATCAGCACCGACACTACTGCCGCCTTTGAAAAAAATGAACAGGAGAAGTTAAAGGAGATCCAAAATCGCATTGATCAGGCCAAAAGCCTGTTCCTTGATAATATGAGCCATGAAATGCGAACCCCCCTCAGTGGTATTATTGGGATGACCGATCTGTTGATGCGGTCTGGGCTCAATCCAACCCAGCAGGAATTGCTCAATGTGGTAAAAGATTCATCCGACAGCCTGCTTAAGCTCATAGGCAACATACATCAACTTTCTGTTATCGATGCCAAGGGGGTAGTGCTTAAAAATGAAGTCTTTACGCTAGACACACTCATGGAAGATACGGTAAATGTTTTTAAGGCCGCCGCTTTTCAAAAGAACATTGAACTTACATTTGTTTTGCCCGATGCAACCGCGATGCAACTCAGGGGTGATGCATTGCGCCTGCAGCAAGTGCTTACCAACCTTATCGCCAATGCTGTAAAATTCACTCCCGAAGGAGGGAGTGTATGGATTGAAGTCACTGCCCAGCCCTGTAATCTGGGAGCAATGTGTCTGGAGATGAAAGTGGGCGACACAGGTATTGGCATTGCACCAGATCAGCTCCAGCTTCTGTTTAAAAGATTCTACCAGGTAGATGATTCCTATACACGTGAGCATGATGGTGTTGGTATAGGTTTGGCCATCAGCAAAGAACTTATTGAGCTTATGGGAGGAGATATTTTTGTAGAGAGTGAAGCAGGAAAAGGCTCTGTATTCACCCTCCGCCTCTCTTTGCCCCTTGCCTAGCCCTTTCCTTTTAATATTCTGGATTTTTTTGGGTTTCGAAACCTTGCGGCATATTTTTTGTTAAAAGCCCATGGAATTTTTGCTCATACTCATCAGGGAATGTCCTATCGAGTATCTTTGAGCAAAGCTTTGATACGAAAAACCACAATATCCATTATTTAATCTTGATAGTCATGAAGAAAGTTTCGTTGTTAGTATTGTTGGCCACCGTAGTAGTGCTGGGTAGCTGCCAAAGAAGAACTGTAACACGTATTGATACCCAAACTGCAGTAGACCTGAGTGGTCGCTGGAATGACACCGATTCGCGGCTGGTGGCCCAGGAAATGATCAATGATGTGTTGAACCGTCCCTGGCTGGCCCGATTTGAAAACCGCAACAATCGCCGGCCTGTGCTTATCGTGGCCGATGTAAGAAACCGGACACATGAGCATATCGATGCCGAAACTTTTATGAGGCACATGGAGCGCGAACTGCTCAACAGTGGTATGGTGCGCCTGGTGCAAGGACGCGAGTTTCGCGAGAGTATTCGCGAAGAGCGTGCCGATCAGCAGGAATTTGCTTCGCCCGAAACCATGAAACGTTGGCAGCGCGAACTGGGTGCCGACTATATGTTTACCGGAACCATCAACTCTATCGTTGACCAGCATGGCCGCCAAAGAGTAGTTTTCTACCAGGTAAATCTCGAACTTACCGATATGGAGACCAACGAAAAAGTCTGGATTGGAGAAAAGCAGATCCGTAAACTTATCACCAACTAAAATTTTTACTCTTGCCATACAGGTGTGTTTCTCCTGCCTGGGAGAGATACACCTGTAAGCATTGTTTAAGAGGTTCTGAATAGCATGGGCAGACAAAAAGTATTCGTATTCGTATTCCTGGTGTTTATTACGCTTACCGGTTGCCGCACCTACTACCAGAAGCAGCAGCGGTTTAATGATTATTTTGCAAGTGGTCGTATCGATCAGGCAGCCCAGGTTCTTGCTTCAGACCGCAAAGGAGAGAGAAGGCGCACTCGTCTGCTTCATTTTATGAACATGGGGGTGGTGCATCATCTGTTGGGAAATTATGCCCAAAGCAACCAGTACTTTGAAAGAGCCTATTTGCTGGGAGAAGATTTTCAAAGAAATCCTGCAGATATTGCCCTTTCTCTCATTACCAATCCGCGAATGACCGAATACCGTGGCGAGGATCACGAATTGCTGATGATCCATTATTACAAAGCCATGAATTTCATTCAACTGGGCGATCTTGATGCGGCTCTTGTTGAATGCCGCCGCCTCAACATCAAACTCAATGCCCTGGCCGACAGATTTCCCTCAGACAACAGGTACCGTCGCGATGCTTTTATACACAACCTGATGGGCATTATTTATGAGGCTGCCGGAGACCATAACAATGCGTTTATTGCCTATCGCAATGCCTATACAATCTACAAGGAAGACTTCAGCCGGTTGTTTGGACTGGAAGCTCCCCGTCAACTGAAGATTGACCTGCTCAATGCGGCCCACCGTGCCGGATTTCGTGACCAGGTTGATTTCTTTCAGCGCGAATTTGATATCCCGTTTACCCCGCCTGCTGCCAGCTCCAATGGAAATCTCGTGTTTTTTATGGCCAATGGACTGGGCCCTGTAAAAACGGAGTGGAGTATAAATTTTACCATTGTAAGAGGTGCTGGAGGGCGCGTAGATTTTGTAAATGAGGACCTGGGACTTTCGTTCCCGTTTTTTGCCGGTAGCGGTGATGCTGCCACCGGACAACTGGGCGATCTGCGTATTGTAAGAGTGGCTTTTCCCCGGTATGTAGAGCGAAGCCCGGTTTTCTCAGGAGCCCGGTTGCGGGTGGGCAGCCAATCCACCACCCTTGAAAAAGCACAAAACATCAATGCTATCGCATTCAGGTCGCTGCAGGATCGCATGATGCGCGAAATGGGAAGTGCCTTGCTCAGACTTGCCATTAAGCAGGCGTCAGAACAAATGGTTCGACGCAAAGACGAAAATGTTGGAGCCATCCTGAGTATACTCAATACGGTAACAGAGCAGGCCGACACACGCAACTGGCAAACCCTGCCCCACAGTATCTTCTACACCCGGTTGAGCCTTCCTCCAGGCGAGCACCAATTGCAGCTGGAGCTGTTGCTGCCCAATCAAAATACCGGAAGCACAAGGCTGATGCCTGTAAACATTCGCCCAAGGCAAACCTCCTTTGTAAATTATCATGTGCTGGATAGCCGGCGCCCCTGATGTTACAGCTCATAAAACACGTAAACCTGCCTGTCACGGTCTCAGATTCATTTGCATTGCAAAAGGACTTCCCGTGGCCGCAGTTTGTTTTGTACCTTTGCACAAAAACTACTTTTCATGGAACATCCTGCCCAAAATGCTTTTGCTGAGCTACTGAAGATCATGGACGATCTGCGGGCCCAATGCCCCTGGGATAAAAAACAAACCCTTGAGAGCCTCAGGCATCTTACCATCGAAGAAACCTATGAACTGGCCGATGCTATCCTGGAAAACGATCTGGATGAGATCAGGAAGGAGCTTGGCGATCTGATGCTGCATATCGTATTTTATGCGAAAATAGGGCAGGAGCAGGGTGCCTTTGATATCAAAGATGTGCTGGAAGGGATCAATGAAAAGCTCATCAGACGTCATCCGCATATTTATGGAGATGTAAAGGCCGAGAACGATGAAGTGGTGAAGGAGAACTGGGAAAAGATCAAGCTCCGTGAGAAGGGCACAAAAACGGTTCTGGAAGGAGTGCCTGCCAGCTTACCCGCAATGGTAAAAGCCTACCGGATACAGGAAAAAGCCAGGGGGGTAGGCTTTGACTGGGAAAACCACCATCAGGTTTGGGATAAGGTTGCGGAGGAAATGCAGGAGCTCAAAAATGAGGTAGATGCAGGTGCCTCGCCTGAAAAAGTGGAGGAGGAATTTGGAGATCTGCTCTTTTCGCTGGTCAATTTTTCGCGGTTTATAAATGTGAACCCGGAAAACGCACTGGAGCGCACCAACAAAAAGTTTATCCGCCGGTTCAATTACCTTGAGCAGCAATCCAACGCAGCCAACAAGGATATGAAAAAAATGACCCTTGAGGAAATGGATGCTTTCTGGAACGAAGCAAAATCGAAAGAATGATGTAACAAATTAGGTTTTCTGTCGACTAACCTCGGGTAATGATAACTGTTTCATAAACCCGACTACAATGATAGAGATCCATAATTTGTGCAAAGAGTTTCCGCTAGGAAAAAAACAACGACAGGAATTGGGTGTCGACGACAAAAGCCTGAAAGTGCTCCATGATGTAAGCTTTACCTGCCAACCCGGCAGAGTGTTCAGTTTGCTGGGGCCCAATGGCGCTGGTAAAACCACTACCCTACGAATAATCGCCACCATTTTAAAGGCCACTTCGGGCACTGTAAAGGTATGTGGCATCGACCTGGGTGCAAACCCTGCTGCCGCCAGAGGCAAAATGGGATTTCTCACAGGCACAACAGGTCTGTACGAAAGACTTACTCCCAACGAAATGATTCGCTATTTCGGCAACCTCAACGGAATGGCTGCTTCCCTGATTGAAGAAAGAAAAGATAAGCTTTTCTCTTTGCTCGACATGCAGGACTTTGCCAACAAACGCATAGGCAAACTCTCCACAGGTATGAGGCAAAAGGTTAACATCTGCCGCACCATGATCCACGATCCAGAGGTGGTGGTGTTCGATGAGCCCACCTCAGGGCTCGATGTGATTACCGCAAAAAACATCATTGAACTTATTCGCGATTGCAAAAACCAGGGCAAAACAGTAATATTCTCTTCTCATATCATGAGTGAGGTAGATCTGCTGTGCGATGATCTGGCCATTATTCACAATGGTTATATCCTTTTCAATGATACCATGGAGAACTTCCGCAAACAAATGCAGACCGATAATCTTACTGAAGAGTTTATCCGGATTGTTACCCAAAGTGAGCAACTGGTATAGGAAAGCCTTGTTTAAGGGGCACTGCCGTTGGGTGATGTTCTTTTATTAGCAGGCAAAGGTGTATTAGCCAAATGATGTAAACCGAAAAACATTCAATTATGATCAGGAATATTATCAATATTGTAAAAAAAGAAACCCTGGATACATTGCGCGACAAACGCACCATTATCATTATGGTGCTGGTACCTGTACTGGTGTTTCCTGTTATTTTTATTGTAAGCAGCCGAGTACAGATGTCGGTTGCAGAGCGCGAGCAGGTTCGTACGCTGCGTATTGGATTTGTAAGTGAAGATGCCAACAGCCCGCTGGCTGAATTTCTGCAGGCTCAGGAGCGTGTAGAGCTTGTACCCATGGATGATGCAGCCAATCTGGAGCAACTGATCCGTTCTGACAGCCTTCAGTTTGGTCTATATGTGCCTGCGGGGTTTGAGTGCGCTATTGCCAACATACAACCTGCCAACCTCAGGCTCTACTTCTCCGGCACACGTATACAGGGAACCGGCAGGATAGACCGATTGCTGGAAGCCTATGAAACCATGATTGTGGAGCAAAGGCTGGCTGCCAAAGATCTTCAGCGTTCGTTTGTAAAGCCTTTTGAGAAGGAATCTGTAAATATTGCCACAGGTCAGGAGATGATTGGCAAACTGGCGGGTGGATTTCTACCCTATTTGTTTATCATTTTTTGCTTTACCGGGGCCATGTATCCGGCTATTGATCTCTTTACAGGCGAAAAGGAAAGACGCACCATGGAAACACTTCTCACTGCGCCCGTATCGCGCATTGAAATTCTTACAGGCAAAATGGTGGTGGTAGCTCTTACAGGTCTTTCCTCTGCCATCCTGGCCATACTGGGGTTGTTTGTAGGCTTGCAGATCTCTGCCGGGTTGCCGGATTTTATCATGTCGGTGGTAATGGGCATACTTACCTTCAGCTTTGTCGCTTACCTTTTGCTAATGCTTATTCCGCTCACCATTTTCTTTGCAGGATTGCTTATACCACTCACCATTTATGCCAAAACCTTCAAAGAGGCCCAAAGTATTGTTACCCCTCTCACCTTTCTGGTAATCTTCCCTGCAGCCATTGCCATGATGCCCGGGCTGGAGTACAATGCTCTTACGGCTCTGATTCCGGTTGTAAACATTACACTGGCAACCAAGGAGATTATTGCGGGTACCATCCATTTCCCCCATTATCTGATTACAGTGGGCTCACTGGTTGGCCTTGCCGCTATTTCCGTGGTATTTTGTGCCAGTTGGTTTGGCCGCGAAAGTAATATTCTGAGATAATTTACACTTGTAGCCAGGGGGTGGGATTGCCTGGCAGGGTAATCTCACCCCCTGGTTTTTTATGGAAAATCTGATGATTATGAAACTTGCATGAGCACTGCGGCTCACAAAAAAAGATGAAAATAGACATGCAAGTTCCCCCGCAAAGGCGGGGCAGGCATACGACCAATGAATTAACTAAATTATTTTCTAATGAATAACATTCTGGAAGTAGAAACGCTGAAAAAATCTTTCAAAAGTGTAGCGGCGGTAAGGGGTATTTCTTTTTCCATAGCCCCGGGTGAGGTTTTTGCCTTCCTGGGCCCCAATGGAGCCGGAAAGACTACTACGCTGCGCATCTTGCTTGATATTATAAAGGCAGACCAGGGGGCCATCCGTTGGAACCTTAACGGAAAGATTGCCTCCCTGCCCGATCCTTCCCTGTTGGGTTATCTGCCCGAAGAGCGTGGGCTTTACCTTGATCTGCCTGTAATCAGGATACTGGTATACCTGGCCAGCATTCGCGGAATGCACCCTGCCGATGCCCGGGTGGCCGCCATGGAATGGCTCGAACGCCTCGAACTGGCAGACCGTGCAAAAGAGAAATTGCAGGCCCTTTCAAAAGGGAATCAGCAAAAGGTGCAGTTTGTGGCGGCCATATTACATAAACCCGCCTTCGCCATACTGGATGAACCCTTTTCTGGGCTGGATCCCATTAACCAGGAGAAATTTATCGAATACATACAGGAGATCAACCGGCAAGGTACTACCGTATTGCTTAGTTCGCACCAGATGTCGCTGGTGGAAAGGGTGGCCCGCAAGGTCTTTTTGTTGCATAAAGGGCAGGAGGTATTTTATGGGTCTCTTACAGATATCTACAAAAACCATGGCCAGCAGCATTCGCTTGATCTTACCTTCAACGGGCAGTTGCCCCTTGATGCCCTGGAGCAACTGGAAGGTAATGAGTTTGTTGAGCAGGAAGACGACCACAGGGTGAAGGTACGTTTTGCCCCTGGCAGAGATCTCAACAAGATACTCGGACAGATTGCACAACTGGAGGGACTGGCCAATGTGAAAAGCCAGAACTCATCCCTGCATGATATTTACCTTAATATGGTGAAGAAAAAAGACATTTAATCAACCAGGATCAAAGCAACCCTTTGGGTAAAAGTGTTTTACCAGAGTAACTTAGGGAAAAACCACCGTCGGGTTGTTGTACACAACATCAAATTACTAATTCAAATGAACCTTGCATAAGCACTTCGGCTCATAAAAAAGGATGTAGCGAAGCTTGACGCATTAAATACTGATATGCAAGTTTTATCAACACAATGAATTAACTAAATTATTTTCTAATGCACTATTTCAAACAGGTTCTTACCGTTACGCTTTGGGAATACCAAAGGTTCTATAAGATAAAAAACGAGCTTATCGGGTTGGGTGTAATGCTTCTGATGTTTGTTTTTGGGTTTTATGGCGGCAGATATGCCGTAAGAAGTGTTACCGGAACCACCTCCATCACGGTGGTTGATGTTTCTGAGGGGTTGGTGGACGAATTGTCTAAATCTTTTGAAGTAAATATCCTGGAAGGACATCAGGCCGACGATTATATTCAGTCCATTGAAGCAGACCAGGAAGGGGTGCTGTTGATGCAAACGGAGGAAGGTTTCGTGTTGCATGCATGGAAAAAACCCAATCGGTTTAAAAGGTTGCAGGATCGACTGAATGACTATCACCGAAACAATGCCATTGAACAAAAAGGGTTAACCCTCGAAGATTATGAATACATCAATGCCGATGCACCCTTACAAACGACCTATTTCTATGTGCCCGGAAGAGGGAAAAATGCAACAGTGGCTTATTTTTTCATTGGGTTTATGGTTATGGCAGTTTTTATGAGTTTCGCCTACCAGTTTACTGCCATTACAGGTGAAAAGCAACTCAAAATTACCGAACAGATTGTTTCGGCCATCAAACCTCAGGTGTGGATGGACGGAAAAATCCTGGGTATTACCCTTACAGGGTTATCCTCGGTAGTGCTTTACAGTTTCCTGAGTGTTTTGGGTGGAATGCTCTTTTTTATGTTCTCCGGCGCTCCGGTATCGCAGATCGCTCAATATCTGCATTTGCCTTCCATTGGTGTTTATCTTGCCTTTACTCTAATGGGTGTATTAATGTGGAATGCTCTGCTGGCGGCAATTGCCTCAGTGATTACGGATCCAAACAACTCTGGCAAGGGGAGTCTTATGATGTTGCCCGTATTGTTTGTTATAGCCTCCTTGCTGGTATTGGCAGACCCCGACAGCACTATGGCGGTGTTCCTGTCCTGGTTTCCGCTTACTTCTGCTTCTGCAATGCCAATCCGCTGGATATCCACAGATCTTCACTGGATCAATTTGCCCGGATCTTTTATTTTACTTACCACCACCTTTTACCTGTTGCGCAGACTGGCTGCCAAAATATTCAGGGTGTCGGTACTTATCAGCGGTAAAGAACCCTCCTGGGCTGAGGTTTACAAGATGATAAGAGAAAGCTGATCCTTGTTGTTGAGGGTATTGAAAAGGCTATACCTTTAACTCTTGCGCAACGAATACCTCGAAATCGTAAAGAAATGCTTCTCGGTTTTTGCCAAGGGCATCTTCCAGCAGATAAGCTGCCGAAACCTGGGGAACAGACCTGATCTGGCGCAGAAGATTGCTCATGTCGAAGCGATCTTCATCTGCTTTGATCACAAAGAGATAATCAAGCCCGGGAGGTGTGCTGAACAAACGGGTGCCTTCGTTGGAACGATTGTTCACCAGGTAGAAGCTCTGTTGAAGGTGTTCAATGGCAAAATGAAATACCGAAAAATTGAGTGCTGCCGGTTCTTTGGGCAGAAAAAAGGAAAAGTCGGAGGTGCGCCGAAATCCCAGCTTCAGGTGGTTGTTGAGCAACCAGCAGAAACGATAGTCGCGTTCAGGGCAAAAGACACCCACAATGCGGTACTCCGTTTCAAAAACAAGCTTAAGTGATATCTTTTTGGCCATATACCCCAGGGTCTTTTCTGCATGCAAATTTATCGAATGATATGCACAAAAGGGTAAATGCAGAAAAGATTTCCCCTATACCTTCTCTTTTCGGGCCGGTAATCCTTGACTTTTGGACCCATAGTCTTTAACAATACGCTACCCTTTTTCTCCATAGCACATTGCAACCTCTCCAGGGCTTAGTTATTCCAACTGATAATTTTGATAATCCAGATCAGTGCTGACAGAAATGAAATTAAAGCATGCAGGGCTTAATTCGGAGTGGTTGCAGCACAGAAAAGGAAGTTTTCGAAGCTTCGGAGTGTTAATAAATGTTAATTGAAAATGAGTTGCAAGGACCGGGCAATAATTATTCTATTTTTATGCCGTTAAACTATATCTGTTGATTGCATTTTTTCATAAAAAACAAAAACACATGAAGCAAAAAGAACCTCTTATGGGGCGCAGTATCTTTGTATTTGTATTGCTTACCCTTGTGCTGTCGTACAGCCTTGTAGCACAGTATACCTATCGCAGCGTAGCCGGCGACCCGATGAACACCCGGATCTACCAGCTGGAAAACGGGTTAAAGGTTTATCTTACCGTTTATCAAAACGAACCCAGGGTATATACCTCCATAGCCGTTAGGGCAGGAAGTAAACACGACCCCTCCGACAATACCGGCCTGGCTCACTACCTGGAGCATCTTATGTTTAAAGGAACCGATCGGTTCGGTACCCTGGATTTCGAAAAGGAAAACTTCTATCTGAAAAAAATTGACAGTCTTTATGAGGTTCACCGTTACTTAACCAGCGATGCCGAGCGTGCCGCTGTGTACCGCATTATCGATTCTCTGTCCTATGAAGCATCACGGTATGCTATACCCAATGAGTACGACCGGATGCTATCGGTGATCGGGGCACGTGGCACCAATGCCTACACCAGTGTTGAACAGACTGTTTATATCAACGACATTCCTGCCAACCAGCTGGAAAGATGGATAAGTATTGAAGCCGAACGCTTCCGCAACCCCATCTTCCGCCTTTTTCATACCGAGCTGGAAACAGTGTATGAAGAGAAAAACATGAGCCTTGATAACGATGGGCGTAAAGTATTTGACAAATTTTTTGAGCTGCTGTATCCCCATCATACCTATGGCACTC
Organism: Bacteroidales bacterium; assembly: GCA_046291875.1. GTDB lineage: Bacteria > Bacteroidota > Bacteroidia > Bacteroidales > UBA7960 > SKVR01. The sequence continues at coordinate 79,313 of JBKBSF010000020.1, forward strand.
AAACCACACTGGGTTCGCAGGAGCACCTCAAAAGCCCATCCATCCGAACCATTCGCAATTTTTACAACACCTACTATGTGCCCAATAATATGGCCATTGTACTCTCGGGCGATTTTGATCCTGACCAGGTAATTGCACTTATCGATCGTCATTTTGGAGGATTTCAGCCTTCGCCGGTGCCACAGTTTACCTTTGGCGCAGCTCAGCCCATTACTCAACCCATTGAAGCAGACGTGTATGGGCCCAGTGCCGAGAACATCAGGCTGGGGTGGAGACTGCCCGGTGTAAACAGCCGTGAAGCCGATGTAGCTACCTTGCTGGCTCGGGTATTATTCAACCAGACTGCAGGTCTTCTCGACCTCAATGTAAATCAGGCACAGCGAGTGTTGCGGGCCAGTGCCGGATTGTACGTGAAAGAAGATTATTCTACCTTGCAAATGATGGCAAGCCCCAAATCCGGACAGCAACTGGAAGAGGTACGAGATATATTACTGGCTGAAATTGAAACCCTCAAAAGAGGCGAATTCGCCGACTGGCTGGTAGAAGCAGTTATCAACGACATGAAACTGAGTGAGATCCGCCAGATGCAGAGCAATCCGGGCCGAACCAGCGCCATTGTAAATGCCTTTACCCGGGGAGTGAGCTGGCAAGATCATGTAAACCGATTCAACCGCTGGGAGCAAATTACCAAAGCAGATATTGTGGCCTTTGCCAATGAGCATCTGGGAAACAATTATGCCGTAGTTTACAAAAGGAGAGGTATCGACGATAACATCATCAAGGTTGATAAACCCCAGATTACTCCCGTAATACTCAATCGCGACCACCAGAGCGATTTCTTCCGCCAAATTGCCGACATGTCTTTTGAGCCTGTCAGCCCTGTGTTTTTAAATTACAAAGAAGACATTAAAGAGCTTACTCTCAATGGAAACATCCCGGTTTACTACAACCAGAATACCGAAGATGAAACCTTTACGCTGTATTACCTGTTCGACATGGGCAACAACCACGACCGGAAGCTGGGATTGGCCATAAGGTATCTCGAGTATTTAGGTACCGACCGCTATACCCCCGAGGAGATCAAGCAACAGTTTTATCGTACCGGAACCAGCTTTGATGTATTCAACTCCAACGAGCAGGTCTATGTTTTGCTTACAGGTTTGAGCCAAAACATGGAGCAGGGATTACGTCTGTTTGAAGAACTTCTTGCACAGGCGCAACCCAACCATCAGGCCCTCGAAAACCTTAAGAGAGATATCTTGCGCCAGCGCGAAAACAACAAGCTCAACAAAAACTATATTTTGCGCACTGCCATGATGGATTATGCCATGTTTGGGCAAAACTCCCCATTGAAAAACATACTCTCTGAAGAGGAGCTGATGGCAGTGCAAAGCCAGGAGCTTATCGATCGTATACATGGACTGAGCAGCTATGAGCACAGGATTCTCTATTACGGACCTCATACCCCCGACAATCTGCTTGCTATGTTGAAGCAGTATCGGAGAGCTCCCAGGGAACTGCGTCCTGTACCTCAGGAAACCCTCTTCACCGAGGTTACCAGAGAGCAAACTGAAGTTTTTGTTGTGGATTTCGACATGACACAGGTTGATCTTATGAAGATAGCCAGGGTGGATGATTTCAACCCCGGGAAAACTCCCGCCATCAACCTGTTTAACTCCTATTTTGGCAGCGGAATGTCTGCTATCGTTTTTCAGGAGCTACGCGAAGCCAAAGGACTTGCTTACAGTGCCTTTGCATTCTATACCACTCCTTCGCGCCCGGATCGAAGCCACTATATGTACTCCTTTATCGGCACACAAAACGATAAACTCAGGGAAGCGATGGATGGAATGACCAACCTGCTCAACGATATGCCTTTGTCGGAAACGTCCTTCCACGCAGCCAAAGAGTCAATCATCGAAAGGATCAACACCGAGAGAGTTACAAGAGCCAGCGTGTTATTTAACTACGAAACTGCTCGCCGCATGGGCCGTGATTATGATATCCGGCAGGTAATTTACAACGAGGTTCCGGGCCTTTCCTTTGAAGATATCCTTGCATTTCAGCAACAATATGTGAAGGGGCAAAAGTATGCCATTCTGGTATTGGGGAAAAAGGATGAACTGGATATGGAAACCCTGCAAAGCTACGGACCCGTTCGGTTCCTTACTCTGGAAGAGGTTTTTGGGTATTAGAAGAAAGGTAATTTCAGAATTCAACAAAAAAGCCGGTTCACAGTGAGCCGGCTTTTTTGTTAATGGGTTTGAAATACATCAACCTGTACCGCTGAAAGAAACACTGGACGAGGAGGTCTCTTTGGGATGAATGCTCAGCACAGGCACCGGGGCATAATTGATTACCCGTTGGGCTTCGTTGCCAATGATCATGGTATTGGTATCCTTGTCCGACATCATGGCAACCATATCCATGTCGTGTACACCGATATAGTCGAGAATAATGCCTGAGGCCTTTTTCCCTTCTGCAAAATCGATGGAGTTGGGCAGTCCTTTCTCGTCAAAAATGCTTTTCACCTGGTGGGCATAATTACGAATACGCTTGCGAATGTCTTTGAGGCCGGTATCGTAAACCCCCAGAATGCGTATCTCTGCATTGAGTTTTTGAGCCACTTCGGCAGCAAAAGACGTTTTTTGCCTTGTTTCGGAAGTGGAGTCGATGGGCAGCAGGATTTTCTTTATTTCCTTTTTCTGAAAAACAGTGCGGATGGTGATCATGGGGCAGGGCGACATAGAAACCAAACGGTACGCATTGCTTCCTATGAAATATTCTTCAAAGCCCGAAATTCCGTGGGTGCCGGCAATAAGCAATATGGCCTCATTGTATTTGGCTTCGTTAACAATTTCGGAATATACTTTGCCCTCGCGGATCCGGTATCGCATTTTGTTATTCAACATGGGGGCAAAGTCGCCTACCATTTCTTTAAGTCGCTTTTCCGCTTCCAGGTAGTGTGCATCCTTGGTGTCGGGGTATACAGATTCATCGCTGCAGGGTTTGCAAACGTGCACCAGGGTCATATTGGCATCAAAGGCATTGGCTATTTTTACAGCATGCTTGAGTGCATTTACCGAGCACGATGAGAAATCAATGGCAACTACTATTTCACTCATGGTGTTTGTTTTTAGGTTGCTAATTTCTTTTACACTAGTAAAAATAAAAAAAATAAAGAAATGTTTGACTGATGCATGAAAATACTACCACAAAAACCCAAAACGATATTATGAAAACAGAGGGTTGCTGATGTAGGGTCTTTGGCAATTGTTTAGGCTTTGCCCCTATTATTTGTTGTAAAACACTAATTTTGTTCAACTCAGAATACTCCACCTGCAATTGAAAAAGTATGTCCAGAAACGAACATTTGGATCCTGAACCCTCCCGTATGAGCACTGCCGAGCGAGAATATGAAAAAGCCTTGCGGCCCGACAATTTTTCCAGTTTTACCGGGCAGGAAAAGATCATTGAAAACTTAAGAGTGTTTGTAGATGCGGCCCGGCAAAGGGGAGAGGCTCTCGATCATGTGTTGTTTCATGGACCTCCCGGATTGGGAAAAACCACCCTTGCCCACATTATTGCCAATGAAATGGATGTTGGGATCAAGATCACATCTGGTCCGGTACTCGATAAACCCGGCGATCTGGCCGGTTTGCTTACCAACCTCGAACCCAACGACGTGCTTTTTATTGATGAGATTCATCGCCTGAGCCCGGTGGTAGAAGAGTATCTTTATTCGGCGATGGAAGATTACAAGATTGATATTATGATTGAAACCGGGCCCAATGCCCGCAGCATACAGATCTCCCTCAATCCTTTTACACTCATTGGCGCCACTACCCGTTCGGGGTTGCTCACATCTCCGCTCAGGGCCCGATTTGGGATCAATGCACGGCTCAATTACTACGATACTGCGCTGCTCAATCGTATCATAAAGCGCTCTGCTTCTATTCTCAGGGTGGAGATCAGTGAGGAATCCTCTCTTGAGATCGCCCGGCGCTCCAGAGGAACCCCCCGTATTGCCAATGCGCTGCTGCGAAGGGTAAGGGATTTTGCCCAGGTGAAGGGAAATGGTAAAATTGACATGGCCATTGCCAACTATGGGCTCGATGCCCTCAATGTAGACAAGAATGGTCTGGATGAAATGGATAACAAACTCCTGCTTACCCTCATCGATAAATTCAGGGGAGGTCCTGTGGGACTCACTACCATTGCCACGGCTGTGGGTGAAGACCCCGGAACCATTGAAGAGGTGTATGAGCCCTTCCTCATACAGGAGGGTTATCTGATGCGCACACCCCGCGGTAGGGAAGCCACTGAGATGGCTTTCCGGCATCTGGGAAGGGTCAAAAACCCATCGCAGGGCAGCCTGTTCGACTGAAAACAACCCATGTTGCCATCAAACCATCATATCAGCCAGCAGATCAAAGCCCTTGCAAGGCAAATGGGTTTCGATGCCTGTGGCATAGCTTCTGCCCGTAAAGCCGATGAAAAGCATATACAGGCGCTTGAAGACTGGCTCGGCAGCAATGGCCACGGCTCCATGCAATATATGGATCGCAACCGTGAGCTACGTACTGATCCGGATCGGCTCATGCCTGGGGTCAGATCTATCGTATGCCTGGCTCTCAATTATCATCAAAAGGATTTTCAACCTGCAGACTGCTCCTTCAGGATCTCGCAATACGCTGCCGGGGTAGATTATCATGTAGTGATCAAAACCAGGTTGTACCAGTTGATGGAGCAGCTCATGCCCATATTGCCGGCAGAAACTGCTTTCAGGGTTTTCACGGATTCGGCACCGGTGCTCGAAAAATTCTGGGCTACTCAAGCTGGCCTGGGGGCTATGGGTAAGAATAGTTGCCTGATCATTCCGGGTAAAGGAAGCTACTTTTTTCTGGCAGAAATATTTCTCAACATCGAACTGGAGTACGATAAGCCCTTCGCCCGCGATCTTTGTGGAAAATGCACCCGATGTATGGAGGCTTGCCCCACATCTGCCATTACAGCACCAGGCAAGGTGCATGCCCCATTGTGTTTGTCGTACCAGACCATTGAAAAGAAAGATCCGGTTTCGCCGGAAGTTGCACCCCACTTGAATGGCTTTGTATTCGGATGCGATATTTGTCAGGATGTTTGTCCCCATAATCAACGCTTTGCCAGACCTTGCGCAGAGCCACTTTTCCAGCCCCTGCCTGCCATTCAGCACTGGGGTAACCAGGAGTGGCAGCAAATGGACATTGCCGTTTTCAATAAGAATTTCCGCAAAACAAAATCACCCCTGGCGCGTGCAGGCTTTCCAAAGCTATGTGATACCATCCGAAAGGTGAAAAAAGACTAAGTAGTTGATCATCAACTTTTTTAATAAAAAATAACAACCGCAGGGTTGTTTTCTCACTACCTTCGCAACATATCAGGATATTTTTTCCTGCTCAAAACAACCACCCTGCATAATCGTTACCTATACATCGAATCATTTAGGCGGCCAGGCAAGGATGGTTCAATACTTTGTAATACCTTTGTTCTCTTACCTCTGTTAAATAGATCATGAAGACCGGTGGGTTCTTCAAAATTGCTAAAACCATGAATAAGATCAGTTTAAAACCATTTCTCCCATTCATATTTGCCATTGTTCTTGCATTAGGTGTGCTGCTGGGATTATCGTTAAACTTTAACCGCGCACAACCCAGCAGCGAAAAGAAATTCTTCTCCATCGGGTTCGACCGCTACAACAAGATCAATGATATCATCAACTACATTACCGATTCTTATGTGGATTCGGTGGATCGGGAAGAACTTACCGAGGAGGCTATTGTAACGCTGCTTCGCAATCTTGACCCTCATTCTTCTTACATCCCGGCATCCGCATTTCGCGATCTGAACGACCCCCTGATGGGCAGTTTTGAAGGAATTGGCATTGAGTTCAATATGATGATAGATACCGTTGTTGTGATCAACCCTGTACCTGGTGGGCCCAGCGAAACAATCGGATTGCGTGCAGGCGACAGGATCATCAAGGTAGAAGGCGAATTGATTGCTGGTGTAAAAATGGCAACCCAGGATGTGGTGAGAAGACTTAAAGGACCCAAAGGAACCAAGGTTACCGTTTCTGTTTTGCGCAGAGGAGTAGATCAGTTGATCGATTTCACCATTACGCGTGATAAAATTCCCTCTTACAGCCTGGATATAGCTTACATGGTTGATGAAACTACTGGCTACATAAAACTTGGCCAGTTTTCGGCTACCACCCACCAGGAATTCAGACTGGCAGTTGAAAGGTTGAAGCGGCAAGGGATGGAACAGATGATACTGGATCTCAGGGGCAATGGGGGTGGTTTTCTGGATGCTGCAATTCAGATCTCAGATGAGTTTCTGCGCCCGGAAACTCTCATTGTTTATACCGATGGACGCCGGCGCCCCAAAACGGTAGCACGTGCCCGTCGTAATGGAATGTTCGAAACCCAGCCCCTGGTAATCCTTATTGATGAATGGTCGGCTTCTGCCAGCGAAATAGTTGCGGGTGCAGTGCAGGACCATGACCGTGGGCTTATCATTGGTCGGAGATCTTTCGGAAAAGGGTTGGTGCAGGAACAGGTGCAACTGGGTGACGGCTCCGCCATCAGGCTCACGGTAGCCCGCTACTACACTCCCTCCGGAAGAAGTATCCAGAAGCCCTACGACAATGGTTCGGATGAGTATTTCGCCGATTTTATGCAACGGTTCCTGGATGGCGAACTTGACAATGCCGACAGCATCCGGCAAAACGACTCCCTGCGCTTTGAAACGGCCGCCGGTCGGGTGGTATTTGGAGGAGGAGGTATTACTCCTGATATCTTTGTGCCCATCAGCAACGAAGAGCGCAGCCCCTATTTTATCAAAGTAGCCAACAGGGGCCTTATTTACCGGTTTGCGTTCGATTATGCCGACAACCATCGTGAAAGGCTTAAGAACTATGAAACAGCTAAGCGTTTTGTGAATGAGTTTCAGGTAGATCAGGCAACTCTTTCAGAATTTACCCGTTTTGCCACCCGAGAAGGAGTGCGAATGAATGAAGAAGAGTATCGTGCTGCCATGCAATTGATCAAAACCCACATTAAGGCCTATGTGGGGAGAAATATTTTTGGCAATGAGGCTTTTTTCCCTGTCATGAACCAGCGCGATCCCGGCGTATTGGAAGCCCTCGATGCTTTGCGCAACAACAAGCTTGCGCAACTGCTAACGGCCACCCAGAAAG
>JBKBSF010000021.1:0-43294 GCA_046291875.1 Bacteroidales bacterium
ATTTTCGTCTTGTGTCTTTCATAACAGAAATTTAATAGTTTATTAAATTCTGTCCAAATTTTTTAGACCACTACAATGGCGGGTTACAAAATGGCAATCTCTCTGATCTTTAACATCAAATTGCACAGTCCTTCCTTCTGCATGTTTTGTAGCTTCTTTCCATTGCTCTTTTATATGATCGGGCAGGTCGCTGCCCCATATTCCAGCCAATGCTTTTTCACCCAGGGTAAAAGCCACCCTGAAATACCCATTGCAGGGAATAACAAAGAATAAGTTTTTCTTTTTCTGCAACATTTTAAGCACCCATCCCGATTTAGCACCGTAGTATTTCCATTCGGGAGTGGCTGTAGCATATTTAGTGGCAATGAAAGCTCTGATTTTGTCATACCATTCATAACTATTGCCCAATGCATCAGCAAACCGGGCTTCGTCGGGAAGGATGGCTTTGTCGGAAAAGAAGCTTACGGACATATTTTTCAGTTTTGATTAACCTATCTTACAGAGACCCTATCCTGCCGGAGAATTTCTTTGTCCAGAATTTCCCTGAATTTCTCAGGCTCCTCAAACAGGGGGCTATGGGCCGATTTTTCAAAGATAAAAAAAGCCTTCACAGGAGCATTCAGCTGCTCGTAATAATCTCTGGTAAGGTCAACGTTTACGGTTAAGTCGTACCTGCCACACATAAAAAAAACCGGAATATCCAGGGATGGATAGGTGGCAGCAAAATCGGTCCATAACGTTTCGCTCCGAAGGTTGGTTTTGGGCAAAAAGGAGAATTTCGACTGCCACAGATTGAGCTTTTCTCTCAGGGTGTAAGCTTTGCAGGTCCAGGACGGCAGAAATATGCCTTTGATGATTGATCTCATTTCTTTCATGGTACCTATACCCAGCTGGTGCATGGCCTCATCGCGAAAACCGGAGTTGTAGAAAGCCAGCAGATCGGCATCAGATTCATGTACACGGTATTTCTCCATCTGCTTTACGGACCGCTTGTCGTTGATTTCGTTGTATTTTTTCAGCATGAAATCCCATGCGATTTTTTCGGATTCGCTTTGCCGGGTGAGCTGGGCCATAGCAATGTAAGCATGAAAAAGCTCAGGCGCCCTGGCCACCAGTGGCAGACCAATGGTGGTTCCGCCCGAATGGCCCAGAATGTAGATCTTCTCCTGCCCAAAACGCTCGCGCAGGTAGTTCGTTACTTCAATGGCGTCGCTGGCAAGCTGGTCGATATGCATGCTTTCCACGGTAACCGCAGAGGTATAGGAAAGCCCACCTCCGCGCTGCTCCCAGTAGCAAACCGTAAAAAAATCTTCGAGACCAGGGTTGTACTTTTCGATAAGGTGGTAGATGGGGAATCCGGGCCCACCATGCAGGTAAAGCAAAACCGGATTGTCGATGTTTTTACTGCGGATAATCATCCCCTGCTCCACCCCACCTATGGTAACAAAAATCTTTTCAGAAATGCTCCCTTCCAGCAGGTTTCCGTTTTCATCAAGGAAGGTTGCGGGTTTGCCAGGGCTAACGATAATCAGGTAAACGAAAAGCGAAATAATGAACCCTGCTAATGGAAGTAATACAAATAGTATCATGGCCTTCATCCCCATTTTTATTGTTGATTTTCTGCTTGTTGTCATCTTGTATCCTATTTAATCGCAACTACAGGTGCCTACCAAAAAAGCTACATAGAAGGAAGGCCCACTCAGTTGTCGGTTGTTGATAAAAGTGAATTGTGAACCTGTAACGAAACGATAGGTTATCCCCAGGTCAATTTTCAGGAGCCTGCCAAAGCTGATCTGTGCATACAACGATGGTTCCAGCAGGGGAAACAGGTTGATCTCGCCCTTAGATCTGGGGTAAATCTCCTGAAACCCTGCCCCCATGGCCACCAGAAGGTTTGAGCCACACCGTATCCTTCGCCCTTCAGAAAATATATACCCAAACTCCAGCCCTCCATACCCCATTTTAAAAAACTCCAGGGTATCAGTCTTGCTGGTTTCTAATTCAATCCCCTTGGGCATTCCCCATCCTGCACCGCCAAAAGTATAGCGGTTATTAAAAGTAGCTGAACCACGTCCACCCGTCATCACACCCGTGTGGTTGTTAACCCGGGTAAAGAGAATACCGGTTCCGCCAAAGGCAAAGGTGGTTATTTGAAACCTCTTTTCACCATTATTGTAAAAATCCTCTGGATCGTTCGCGTTACATTGTAAACTTATGAATACAAGCAATACAGGAATGAAGACTGGAAGACGGCAATGGAACCTGAAATGCAGCATCTCTTTAAAGAATTAATGTGGTTAAAACTCAATTTTATACCCCAGGTGCGGGAAAGGCATTCTCATCTCATCAATGATCACATCATTTTTCATACGGCTGTAGAACGGATCGCTGTAATCGGGTTGCATGAGGGTATTTTTCATCATCAGATACCAGGTGCCGCTATACCTTGCCCTGTTCATCTTGTAGGTGATGGAAACATCTACGCCGGTAGTGGACGGGAACTGGCTCTCATAAGCCCTGGAATGGTCTGGCATGGCCCATTTGGCAACCATGGACTCTTCGTACAGAACAGGAGTGTAGCGCAATCCGCCCATCCAGGTTACTTTGGCACTTACACCGAGTACATCTTTTCCATTCAAGAGCCACTCTTTACCTGCAAGAAGATTTACCACATGCCCCCTGTTGTAAACGGTATTATACTCTATACCGTCGCCGCCGGTGTATCTGGAGTCGAAAAGGGTTGCCGTGAAAAGGTAGTAATAGCCATCCTTCAGGAAACGCTCGAGGGTAAAATCAATCCCAAGGTTCTTGCCAGTACCGGTATTCTCAAGTCTACGGTTGATGGCCCAGTTGTTTGTAACATTGAGGATCGAAAAAGAACTGTTGGGATACACAGGGATGTCTGTGAGCATCTGGTAATAGGGCTCCACTTTTATGCGAACCACATCGTTGATCCTTCGGCTGTAGCCCAGCACAAAATGGTGCGATTTCATAAAGCCGAGGTCCTTATTAGGCAGCTCAATTACCCCGTTATTTTCCACTTCCGAATAGTATGTCCTGAGCTCTTCCATTTGCGAATGCAATCCGTAGGCGAAGCTCAATTCGTCATTGCCGGAGAAACCCCATGTTAAGCCGGCCCGTGGTTCAAGGGTAGCTTTACCATTAAGATCCAGGTACATGGATTGCACACCGATGTTGGTTGATAAACCGGGCAATAATTCGATCCTGAACTGGGCAAAGGATTGTGAGGAAAAAGCGGTGCCATGGTTATCAACAAAACGCATCAGATTGTCGGGGTCATGGAAGAATGCCTGCTTCAGATCATTATCAAAGAACAGCCTGTTCAGGGTAAAGCCTGTTCTGAAACTAACTGCGGAGCCAAATCTGTGGTTCAGAGTGGTTCTGAAAGTGTATTTCCCTTCGGTGCTTTGCGCGTACAACACAGGCAGCATTCTCATATCCAGGGTGTACTCTCTTTTGTCATAGGTATATCTGATCCCATCAGCACTGAGCACGGTATTCAGGTAAGTGTTGTTGCCGATGGTAATACGATGCGACAACCCGATGGCTCCAAAACGGTTTTTATACCTCTGGGTCATATAATCTATGGAAGTAACCCACTGTGTGGTGTCGGCCTTTGCATCTTTGTTATTAATATCGTCGGCACCCATACCCCATAAGGAGAAAGTGCCCGCTTTTTCAGTAGGGAAGTCAAACTTAAAGGTGAGATCCTGGAAAGCGGGCAAATTGGGAAAGTTTACCACTTTACCCATCAAGCCAAGCGTTCCGTAGCGGTAGTTGAAAAGATAGGTAGCTTTTTTCCCTTTCGCAAAAGGGCCTTCTGCGGCAAAATCAACCCCCTGGATCCCAACTCCTGCTGTAAATTCGCGGTTTTCAGTGTTTCCCGTTCTCAATTTCACATCAAACACACCAGAGAAGGCATTGCCATATTCGGCAGGGAATGCGCCGGTATAGAAATCGGAATTGCGAAGCATCTGGCTGCTGAAAACCGTATAGCCTCCACCCCCCACAAAATCCACATTGGGAAAATGAAAGGTAGCAGGCACATCAACCCCTTCCACGCGCCACATTACGCCACGGGGAGAGTTACCACGTATTATAATCGCATTGTTGGTAGTTTGGGTTGTGGCCACGCCTGCAAAACCAGACGCCAGCCGGGCAGGGTCGTCCAGACCGCCGGCATACCGACTTGCCTCTTCCACACTGAAGGTGCGTGCACTCAGGGTGGCCATGGAGTTGGTGGGCCTCTCCTTATTTGAGCCGGCTCTTACCACAACCTCTCCCAGAGATTGAGTAGATTCCCGAAGTTCGATGGATAATACCACCTCCTTGCCGGTTCCCACCATCACTTCCGACATTCGGAAAGGCTCATACCCCACATAGCTGACCCTGAAATTGTGTCGTCCCACAGGAATGTCATTGAACCGGAAATTACCGTTCAGGTCCGTGGTGGTTCCCAGCAGCGGCTCAATACCTTCCACAATTACAGTAGCACCAGGCAGCGGGGTTTTGGTGTGAGCATCTAGAACATACCCGCGAACCGTTTGACTTAGATTGCCTTGCGAACTTGCCAGGGAAGAGAAGATCAGGATAATCAAAACTGTTATTACACCCGAAATGCGTTGTATTCCTTTTACTTTCATGGTTATTTCTTTTACTGAATAGAATTACGAAAGCAAAAGTAGTATAGCGGTTTCCCAGAGAAAACTAATTGACAACCAAAGCAGAAACTTCAGACATGAAAGTGCAGCTGGGAGTGATGAGGGTGAAAGGAAGAAAACCTGCTTCCATGAAATCCATCATTAATCGGTTTAATGAAGATGACAGTAAAATTCCTTTTTGTTTGAGTAAAATCATGTGAAATCTGAAATAATATCGCTCGGATTGGTTAATTTTGAGTATCATAATTTTTTACTATGCCAGAGATTTTCCGGAAGTTTGGATTTGTATTTTTCTTTTATTCTAATGAAGGACAAGAACCCATGCATGTTCACGTAAGAAAGGCTGGTGGTTTCGCAAAGTTTTGGATGGAACCTGTAGAACTTGATTTTTCTCAGGGATTAAAAGTACAGGATATTAAGCAGGCTGAGGATCTGATATTTGAACACATTAACTTAATAAAGGACAAATGGCATGAAATACATGGTAGCTGAATTGATGTTTAAAGCATTGAAGGTTTGGTATGATAACGGGTATATTTATTTGTTGCTTTCAGACAGGAAGCAAGTTTCCTTTCCGGTAGATTTGAATAAAAAGCTCCGAAATGCGACTCCAGAGCAACTCAGTAACATCGAGATTGTTTGCAATGGAACAGGCATTCATTGGCCCGAACTGGATGAAGATCTTTCGGTAACAGGAATCATGGAAGGTCGTTTTGGCAGTAAAAAATAATTACCACAACTCTCACTGATGATTCTATGCTAAATGCGACCTTTAGCAATTTGGTGTGGGGTGTACTGACTTCTCTATACTTACCGGCTGCTATGAATTCAAACCTATCCTACCGAATGAAACTAATCGTAAAATTCCTTTTGCCTCCAAAAAGCCTGTGCAATACGAAATTATGTCTTTCTGCAAGTTCCCGTATTTCATTCACCGACATTTTATCCGGATCGCCTGCCTGTTCTGAAACGGAAAGGATTCCCCCCGGCTTCAGCATCCGGTACAACTCCTTCATGTAAACCTCTTTGTTTTCCACTTCACCCAGTACTGTGACCATAAAAGTGCGGTCAAAGGTGTTATCAGGATACTCAATGCTGGTGCCGGAACAAAGATAATATTCCACATTTTCGAGCTTTCTTTTGGCCATCCTCTTTCTTGCATAATCCAGCATTTCCTGCTGAATATCGGCAAGTACCAGTTTTCCGTGGTTTAGCTTTCTGGCAAACGGAACACTGAAAAATCCTGGTCCCGGACCCAGTTCCAGCACAATATGGTTTTCCTTAAGCTCCATGCGCTCCATGAGTTGCCTGGGCGAAAGGAAGATGTTTCGCAATGGAAACAGCAGCGTAAATGCCCATTGGTGGGGGAATATCCCTTTGCCGGAAAAGCTCTTTTCCATGGGAGTTATGGATTGGATGTTTTTTGAAAAGTGGTTTCTTACTTCACCATAGCCTTTACCTTCAGATCCTTAGGCATTTTTTCAATGGCATACCTCAGTGCAGTGCGGGGCATTACAGCTTTGTTTTTTATCACAAATCCGAAAATGGCTTGCTGGTGTGCTTCGCTGGCCGCCTTGAGCATCCAGCCGTAGCCCTTTTGCACCAGATCATCACTGTCGGTGAGTAAAAGATCGGCGATATCTATTATGTCTTCGAGAAATTTTCCTTTCCGTGCCGGAATGATCAGGGTTACTGCTGCTGCCCTGCGCATCCACCGGTTTTCTGAAGTGGCAAAACCTTTCAACCGGCTTAAAAACTCAGGATACATCTCAATAAACTCCCCTACTGTATGGTTGCAAAGGGTATCGCACGATGCCCAGTTGTTTACATATTGGCCGATCCATCGTTCAAACACCCGAAAGTCATCAGGCTCGTACCTTTGCCGGATAGAATACGACCAGTTGCAGGCAATGAATGTTTCTTCGAGGTAGCCCGATTGCCATAGATTTTCACAAAGCCCCAGTATTTCAGCTTTTGATTTCGATTCCACATATGGAAAGCATTCTTTGCTGATCCGGTTTACCGTGGGTACTTTCACACCGTAATAACTGATCTTTTCCTTAAAGTAATTCTGCGAAGTGGAGAGGGTTTTCTCATCGATACTATTCTTCAATTCGTTTCGGATTCTACTTATGATGTTTTCCATTTTCGGACAGTTTAATTCTACCCTAATGTTCCTGAATCTGGCAAATTGGATTACCTATACACAGACTTTAATAGTGCGCAGATTACCTTGCTACAAAAAAGCGTTGATTGTTAATGGTCCAACACCTACACATCAATGCTTCCAGACTGATAATTTTGCGCTAACGTGTATTTCAAAAAACTGATTTACAAGAACATAGAATCGTAGAGATTTTTCACAAATCAAGGAAATTATTCCAGTAAATACCCCTTGCTACTGTTTTTCGAAAATGATGCCTTTTGATCTTCCGCTTGAAGCTTCAAAACCGATAACTACACCTTTATCATTCCTGATGAATTTAAGTTCCGGTATGGGGAAAGCTGCAATAAAACTATCTTTCTTCTCCGGATTTAGTTCCAGATCATCAATACGTCGATGACGAAGCACCAGTTTGTTTTCATCGTTAAACGCAATGGTGTAAAATGCCTCCAGTTCCTGGCTGAAATACCTGCCAACATACATTGCAATATCTTCTTCATTGGGTTTCCAAGCGGGTTCGAGAATTCTATTGGCACGGTGGTCTCCATTCTGATGAAGCGTAATATGGTCTACCTTTCCTTGGATATTGCGATGGAAGGTTACTGCCGCTTCTACCACTTTGAGGTAAAAAGTAGAATCGGAACTGGCAAATATTTCAAATACAGGTTGTCCGGTGGCCTGGGCTAGTATTTTATCATCCTCTCTTCTGAATTCAAGAATAAAACCGGGAGCAGCTTCCAGTTCATACCTGCCGGCCAGTTCGTCAAACTTCTCCACATCATAAACAAAATCTTCAGGGCTGTCAGTGGGTTTCTTCTCATCTTTTATGTCCATTACATCTGCAAAAAATATTTCAGCAATTTTACGTGCAATCTGACCTGAAAACTCATTGTTGTTGCTTTGGGTAACCACTGCCCCTTTTACATCAGGGAACAACAGAAACATAGACCGATGGGCAATATCTGCACCTCCGTGATCAATCATTTTCAACCCATTCAATTCTCCCAATACCAGCCCCCATGCATAGTTCATAGTATCGCCACTGTTGAGTGTAAAAGAAGTCTGAACCTTTCGAATGAGTTCCATATTTCCTAACCGTGGATGGTAGAAATTATCAATCCACTTTGCCAGATCGGGTAATGTGGTATAAATCCCACCGGCTCCGGCAGAAGCCGGGATGTCCATCACCTCCATAAAAGTTTCATCAGGTAATTTGATGTATCCCTGGGCATTACCCGGAATTACCTGACCAGGACGGATCCGAACCAGGGTTTGGGTCATGCCCAGTGGCATAAAAATGTTTTCTTTCATCCACTCAGGAAATTTCTCACCTGTAACCCGCTCAATCACCATGGCCAGCAGGGCATAACCCGTATTGTTATAATTGTAGGATTCGCCGGGCTTGTTTTGTAATGCAGGCTGGTTTTGCACGATGGGAATGATCTCCTCAGGCCTTACCATATCACCCATTTGCCTGCCAGACATAAGCAGAGAGTTAAGGTATTCGCGATATCCGCTGGTATGCGAAATAAGATGCCTGATACGAACAGTATCCCCCAGATCGGGCAATTCGGGAATATATTTTCTGATGTCATCATTTATTGATAAAAGTCCCTTTTGCTCAAGCAATGCAATACCAAAGGCTGTAAACTGTTTGCTGGTAGAACCAATGTTGGTGGGTGTGGAAATTTCAAAGGGGATGCTATGCGTTAAGTTTGCCATTCCAAAAGATCTTTCGAAAATGACCCGGCCATCACGAATCACCATGATTGCACCCCCTGGGGTGGAAGTATTGTTAAATTTTTCAATGAGCTCAGCTACAGCCTCCACATTTTGTTCAGTTGAGAGTTGAGCCTGAATAAATGATATATTGCTCAAAAGGAGTATTGCAAAGACCACTGAATGTGCGGTAGTAAAAAACAGGTTTCGTTTCATAATCTTTAGTTTTTTTGATGTGATGTACTATTCTACCCAATAATTTAATACTTAAGATAAATTTTTACACGTCTTATGCTTGTCAAAACATTATAAGTCGAAATAACATCATCAAATTTAAACTTTGTCCGTACATGAACCAAATAAAACTCATTAGAAAATAATTTGGTTAATTCATTGGCCTAATAGCTTGTCTCGACTGTGGCGAGAGAACTTTCATGTTCATTTTCGTTGTTTTTTGTGAGCCGCAGTGCTCATGCAAGTTCCATCAGAAAATAATTTGGTTAATTCATTGGCCTAATAGCTTGTCTCGACTGTGGCGAGAGAACTTGTATGTCTATTTTGACTGCGTCGAGCTTCGGTTCATGTTATTTTATGAGCCGCAGTGCTCATGCAAGTTTCATATAAAAAAATTCAATTTTAATCGATTAATTGATAATCATTCTTATGGCCTTACCAGTTTTGCTTTGACACACTATTTTCCTGAATACCTGGTTCTCGGCAAATTGAGGATACCATTCTTTTGTCTGCAGGCGATAAATTATCGAAGATTCTTGTTTTTACTCATATCCTTTTTGTAATTCTTCAGCATTTTCCCAAATTCTTTATCTTTCTTGCGTCGTTCTTCAACGGTTGATTCAAAATGTGCTTTTTCTCTTTCCATACGCTGGTAATTTTCAAAGGTGCTTTTATCTATTTCTCCTTTTTCAACGGCTTCAAGAACGGAACAGTCAGTCTCGCCTGTATGGGTGCAATCCTTGAATTTGCAATCATGAGAGAGACTGATAATTTTGTCAAAGGTGGTTTCTAAGCCGTATGCAGAGTCTGCAATTCCTACTTCTCTCATCCCTGGATTGTCAACAAGAATTCCACCGCTTTCAAGCACAATCAATTCTCTATGGCTTGTGATATGTCGTCCTCTATGGGTACTTTGGCTGATCAAATCCGTTTTCATTATGCTTCTGCCGGAAAGATTGTTCAACAAGGTTGATTTCCCAACGCCTGAAGAACCTAGCAAACAATAGGTTTTTCCCTTTTCAATAGTATTTCTGAAGGCATCGTATCCGTTTTGCGTCTCGTTGCTGATGGCAATAACCGGAACATCTTTAATTCGTAATTGAATACTTTGCACCAGCTCTTTTAATCTTTGCTCATCAATAAGGTCAGTTTTATTGAGTAAAATTATTGGGCTGACATTGGATGAATAACAAATGGTCAGGTATCTTTCAAGTCTGTTAATATTGAAATCTCTGTCAACTGCCTGAATGAGAAAAGCGTAATCAATGTTTGTTGCTATTATCTGAATCTCTCCAAAGTGGCCAACTGCCTGCCGTTTAATAATGGAGAACCTGGGTAAGATTTTATGTATTATCGCAGAATTCGAATCATACGTTGTCAAAGCAACCCAATCGCCTACGGCTGGAAAATCTTCACGGCTAACAGCAGAAAAGCGCATATTCCCGGTAATTTCTGATTCAAATTCACTTTTAGCCGTTTTAACAATGTATCTTTCCTTGTGTTCGGAAATAACTCTTCCGATCTCAAAGCCTTCCAGTTTTTGTTTTACGATGAGTTCTTCCAGTGTTTTGTTATATCCTAAATCCTCTAGTTTCATTTCAGCCTCCATGTTTTCAGGACTTTTTTAAATTATTATTAAGCTCAACATACTTACTGACAATTAAGGAAGTTTTTTGATTCCTTAATGGATTACAACCTGTTCGTTGGTTCGAGTGTGGGCATTGATTAGCCAATTTCAAAAAACCTGAATTTTTTGGGCCTACAGAAATTATCTGAATGAAGCATGCAAGTCAATAGTTCCTGCTCCTGCATTACTGGTATAGCGCAGTTTCCAGACACCGTGTGATGCTTTGAAGGTTTCACTGATGAAATAATTGCCCGGGGCAAAAAAGTTCCGGGTGTAAACAATGTATCCATCGGGATCGACAAGCTCCACTTTCATTTCGCCTGTGTCCATGAACACTTCGCCAGTGAGGCTGATAGTGCTTGCATTGCTGTTTACCTCCAACAGAGTAAGTCCTGTTGAGCTCTTTTCAAATATGCAGTCGAAACCATACCTATTGAAGGATTTTGTCTCGCAGGAGCTCAAAAAAATCAGGGTCACAGCAAGCAGGCTTCCCATTTGCCATGATTGATGTTTGGGTAATACAGTTGTCTTCATATTGCAATCCATTTAAATGAACTCAATTACAGGACAAAATTAGCCCTGGCTAACAAGTATTTAAAATGAAAGGTGATGAAGGTGCTGTTTTGAGAAATGAAAGTGCAAAATGGACAATTAATCTGAAACAAGCCGCTACATGTGTTAACGACAGCTCTTTTATTTACTTTATGAGCAATACTTGCAAATATTGACTAAAAAGACTATACCGTAACCTATAGTTTAATTGATAAATATTTACAGTTATTTGCAAAAAAGACTATATTTGCATTATGACGAGTGTTATAACAGGTGACATAATCAGTTCACGCGATTTAAAATCTCCGGATACCTGGATGGATCCTCTGAAAAATCTTTTAGAACAGATAGGACCCTATCCGTCCGCATGGGATATTTACCGGGGTGATGCTTTTCAACTGGAGGTAACCGATCCGGCAAATGCTCTTTGGGTAGCACTCAGGATAAAAGCCCTGGTAAAAAGCAAAGCAGGAGTAGGGACAAGGATGGCCATTGGAATAGGCAATAAAGATTATACAGCATCCCGCATAACGGAAAGCAATGGAGAGGCATTTATTTTGTCGGGTGAGAGGTATGAAAATCTGAAGAAAGAGAAGATTTCCCTCGCCATTGAAACCCCCTGGGCTGATATTAACAGGCAACTCAACGTGAGTATCCGTCTCGCATTGATTGCTATTGATTCCTGGAGCCGGATGTCTGCCGAATTTGTGACCATACGCATGAATTCACCCCAGCTGACTCAGGTGGAACTTGCCAAAAAACTGGGCATAAGCCAGTCATCGGTGAGTGCGCGCCAGAAAAGGGCCTGCTATGATGAAATCATGGAACTGGAAATCCTATATCGCGAAATGATTAACCTAAAATTAAAGGTATGATCTTGTTTTTGCAACTTTTTTTGGCGCATATACTGGGCGATTTTGTGTTTCAATCAAATACCTGGGTAAAGAGTAAGCAAAAGAAAAAACTCAGATCTGTTCATTTGTATCTGCATGTTTTGCTGCATGGCGCACTGGTAATGCTGTTTGTATGGGATTTGAATTTTTGGCTGCCGGCCCTTTTGATTACGGGCACACATCTTTTGATCGATATTATGAGGTTACATCTTCCAGCCAAAAACAATAATGTAACTTTCTTTCTGCTTGATCAGTCATTGCATATACTGGTTCTTGCAGGGATAGCCATTGGGTGGCAGGATGCGAATGTATCGCTCACTTTTCTTCAAAGTGCTGATTTTCTGATATTTGCCACCGGGATTGTGTTTGTTACCCTGCCCGCTTCGGTGATTATTCGCATCCTTGTTTCCCGCTGGTACGATGCTGCTAAAACCCCCGACGATGACAGCCTGCAAAATGCAGGAAGCTACATAGGCATGCTGGAAAGGCTTCTTATCCTGGCCTTTGTGCTTTTGGGGCGTTGGGAAGGGATCGGGTTTCTTATCGCTGCCAAATCAATATTCCGTTTTGCCGATATCAAGGGTAATCCCGATCGTAAGCTTACGGAGTATTTCCTTATTGGCACCTTACTAAGTATAGGCCTGGCAATGGTTACCGGGCTTGTCATGAACTTTCTTCTGGAGTTTTAACCTTTCACAAAAAGGCTGCAGGATGCCAGTTCTCTTTTCGGGCGAGACAATGCATTCTATATGTTTTCTTACCCATTCAGCCACTTCTTGAACTCTGCAGCCCGGTCAATGCTCACAATGGTTTCCATCTCATCATCGGCTTTGGGGTTGAGTTCCAGCTTCACCCTGCTGCGCGACCAGGCCACCATGTTTTTGATGGCATCCACATGCACAATGTATTTGCGGTTGATGCGGAAAAAGTGGGCAGGATTGATCATATGCTCCAGCTTGTCGAGGGTAAACTCCAGCGGATAGGTGTGGTTGCTGAAGGTGCGCAGATAAACCCCACGCTCCAGTGCAAAAAAATAAGCCACTTCCGGGGCTTCCACCTTACGGATCTTGTCGCCGATCTGAATGAGAAATCGTTTTCTGTATTCGGGTTCTTTGCCCTGGATGGTGGCCAGTAATGCCTCAAAATCGATGGTAAAAGCCGATTTAAGGGAATGGTATTTCCTGAGGCTTTCAGCAAGATCACTCTGCCGGATGGGTTTCAGCAGGTAGGCAATACTGTTGAGTTGAAATGCCTTAATGGCATACTGATCGTAAGCCGTTGTAAATATAATGGGGGTATTCACTGCTACTTGTTCGAAAATACTGAAGCTGATTCCGTCTGACAGTTGAATATCAAGAAAAATCAGATCGGGGGTATGTTGCATAAGCCACCGGGCCGACTCGGTTATGGATCCCGTTTTGGCCATCACGCGGATGGAAGGATCAATCTCTGCAAGCATTTGCTCCAGCTTATCAGCTGCCAGGCTTTCATCTTCAACGATCAGTACGTTCATCACTTTCAATGTTTATGAGTGGAAGGGTAGCTACATAGTGGTTGTTCTCAATGGCAAATACCGGTGTAAGGTCGCTGATAAGGGCATACCGTTTCACCAGGTTTTTCAGCCCCAACCCGGTAGATACCCCTTTTGATATTTTGGGCTGGAGCCTGTTTCGCACCACAAGGGAATTATCGTGGGCAAAAATTTCAATCTGCAGGGGTTTGGCTTCGTTTACAATATTGTGCTTAAGGGCATTTTCGAGCACTACCTGCAAGGAAAGAGGCGGCAGCACCCGATCCAGAATTCCGGCGGGTATGTTTACCGACCAGGTAAGGTCTTCACCATGGCGCATTTGCTGCAGATAAAGGTAGGAGCGCATAAAATCCAGCTCCTTGTTAAGGGTAGAAACCGGCTGCTCCATGGTTTCGAGCACATAGCGGTAAATATGCGAAAACTCATCAATAAACAATTGCGCCTGCGATGCATCTTTGCTGATAAGCCCTGAAAGCACATTGAGACTGTTGAAAAGAAAGTGGGGATTAATCTGCTGCCTCAGAATATCGAATTGCGACTGGAGATTTTCCTTTTGCACCCTCAGCAACTGGTCGTTGGCCGTCATCAACTCATGGGTGCGTTCAGCAACCATTTGCTCCAGGTTGTTGTTCAACATTTCCAGATCCTGCTTCGCCTTCAGTAAACCTATTTCATACTTTTTACGCTCCGAAATGTCTATAATAAAACCCCTTCTACCAGCCACCTGCCCATTTCGAAAGATAGGAGAACCATAAATAAGCACCGGGCAGTGTGATCCATCAGGCCTTTTTACAGTGTATTCATTGGGGCTCACGATAACCGACTGGTTTGATTTTTTAATGTTCTCGATCACTCGTGGAACATCTTCCTTTACCATATAATCCAGTGCTGATAGTTTCTGCGGTGAGTTTTCATGGATCTTAATGCCAAAAAACTCTTCTCCGGCCCGGTTCACAAACAATATATTCCCCTCAATATCAAGCTCGAAAATGGGTTGAGGCAAAAAGTCCATCAATTCTTTGTATTTCCGGTCACTTTCCCGGGCTGCTATCTCGGCTTCTTTTCTATTGGTTACATCTACTATGATACCGTCAAGGTATACCAGTGCACCATGTTCAGAAAAGATCCCCTGTCCGCTTTCCATTACCCAAACCACATTCCCGTTTCGATGTACAATCCTGTACTCCATTTCATAATGTGTGCGGGCGGCAATGCTGTCTTCGATGATTTCACTTACTTTTTGTGCATCATCCGGATGCACAATAGAAGCATAGGTTCGGATGCTGTTATCCTTAAAATCAGAGGGGGGATAACCGGTAATATCTCCAATCTGGTCGCTGATATACTCCATGGTAAAAGCGTCATCGAGCCGGCAACGATACACAGCCCCCATTAAATGCGACAACAGGGAGTGCAACTGCTCGCGGCTTTCGTGCAACTGGCGTGCAACCTCTTCCCTTTTTCGAATCTCTTCATTCAGGCTCTGGTTCAGCGCCTTCTCCTCTTCCATCATTTGCAGGGTAAGCAGGCTTCTCTCCTCTTCGAGCCTGGCGCGTTGCTGCAGCAAGGCCTTTTCGGCCTCCTCTTTCACAAGCCGGTTTTCCAGCTCCATCTCCTTCACCTTGGCATCCACATTTTCCTTAAACCAAATCCTTGCCTCCAGGATGATCATCAGAAAAAGACTTAGCACAATCAGATAATAGGCATTGTTTATAACGATTTGAAGACTGACCTCAAGGTTGAAAATAATTCTGGCAGGCAATAGAATTAGCGGTGTAATAATGGCTCCACTCAACAAGGAAAATGGAAACTGTATAAGAAACCGCTTTACAGGATGTAGCTTCCAGGTGTACCTGCCATTGAGAAAATGAATGAGCGCCACACTTGGGTATGCCAGCATGTACCCGGCCATGAACGAAAGCACCACCCCCCTTAACATCCGAGTGCCCAGCAACAAAGGATCGGTTAAAAGGTCGGGGCGAAAAAAAAACATCTGAGAAATAATGATAAACTGAAGAACCATAGCCAGTCCCAGCAATATTTTCACCAAGCCCGAATGCGACAACAGTTTTTGAGAGTCTTTAAATTTCATGGTCGGAATTTTTCTCGGGGAAGTTCTTTTGCAGAGCATCCCCAAACGGATTTCAAATTTAGGTCAGAAAGAGATTACCATCACAAAAAGCATCTTGTTTATTGCTGATAATTCTGTGGTTTCGCTGCCAGTCTTTCAAAAAGACACTTTGCCGGCGAAACCGCAGAAAATACAATCATCCAGATCGATGAGCATCCCGCTGGACACCTCAGGGAGTTCTGGCAATCCCAATACCTGGTGAGCGGTAGTTCAAGCTCACATTGCGAGTAGATCCGGCAATGGTAAGGTCGCAGTTAAGAGCCTGACAAAACAAAGGTAGGGTAAAGCACCTGCCTTAAAAACTCAAAGAGGATAAAGGTGCAGAAGAGAGGATTGAATCTGCCGATGACTAGCATGAATGTGCAAATTGCTTCAAACAGATCAGCCCATTTTGAAGGCCCATGAGCAAACCAAAGGACTTAGCACTGGAACTATTCCTGAAGCAATTCAGCTCTTTCGATACACTGTGTAAGCTGCTTAACAAAGCGTGCCATGGGGGCGCCATCTACGGCTTCATGATCTAGCAGCAGGGTAAGATTGAGCATTTGCCGGATTTGCACCTCACCATCCACTACCACTGCCTTGGAAATCACGGATCCGATACCCAGGGAGAGCGGGTGTACAGAGCGATGAATAAACCATCCGTTGATACTGGCCGTTGCGCCCAGCGCACTTACCACCACATTGCCCATTTGCCGGTGAGCAAAATGGGGGCTAGCAAGCATAAACCGCCATACCATCCGACGCAAAAACCCGGGTAGCAAATCATACAAACGTTCATGCCATGCGGCTTCTTTCCCCAACACCTTCTGAGGTTGGGAGTAGCTTTTGGCCTGGTCTATTTCGGCGCTGATGACTTCCGGACTTTTTGTTTGTGCCCGCCTCACTACCATTGGCAAAGGCACCTTCTGTCCGTGCAGGTCGCGTTCCACCAGCATCGACACATGGATATCTTCAAACACCACCAATCTGCGTTTCCCTTTGCGGAAAGCTGCCACCTGCGGGTGCTGTGCTACCGTATGTGCAATACTGGCCACCAGCCAACCGCTGAAAGAAACTTTCCGGCCTGAACGCCTCAACTGCTGCAACTGTTTGCGTGCATGTGTAACGTCCATTTCCAGCAATGCAACTACATGATGCTTTGCAAGGCCCATGGCAAACACATCGAAAGTGGCAAGGCGCGAGGAAGGAATACTGTGAGTTTTGTAAGACTTTTCCATAGCAGAAGTTTCAGAAACCAAAAGAAGGAGATGCTAAGCTAGCGATAAATGCTAAATATTTTGCATAAAGAATTGATCTGGTCTATTCAGCAAAACCGGGCGGTCCAACAATTTCCAGAACAGAAATCCTGCAGATATTAAAAACAGGTTTGCCAACTTCCGTCATCAGCTTGACACTACCCCTAAAATCAACCCTGTAAGGAGAAACAACATCCTGTTGCTCATTTGCTATGTGTTTTCACAATCGCTTTTTCTGTATTGCAAGATCACTCTACCTTCAACCCCTCCACCGGGTTCTGCATCAGTTCTGTGTAGCTCTGCGAAATGATAACCAAAGCTGTAATGAGCGCGGAAGCCAACCCGGCGATGATGAAATAATGCAAAGAGATCGTTATCCTGTAAGCAAAATTATCGAGCCAGATGCCGGCAGCATACCACGCCAGTGGCCAGGCAATCAGGTTGGCCAGCAATACCCATTTCATCATGCTGCCAAGCAATACACCCATAATCTGCGAATAACTCGCTCCCAAAACTTTACGAATACCAATTTCTTTTTTGCGTGCCAGCATCAGATAGCTGGTAAGCCCGGTAAGTCCTATCAAACCGATAAGAATTGCCATCAGGGATGCCCAACTGATTATTTGAAAGATTTTCTCTTCCCTTACATACATTTCTCGCATAAGCTGATCCAACCAAATGCCCTCATCCACAAAAGCATCGTCGACGTTTCTTAGTACAGAGGTTATGGATTGCTGCATCTGCGAAAGATTATCTCCTTCCACTTTTATGGCTATTCGCTGAAAATCAGCCAGAAAACGCGTAAAAACCAAAGGCTTTATGGGAGAATGCCTTGACTCGAAATGAAAATCCTGCACCACACCAATAATTTTCCCGGGAAAAGAATGAAGAATAACCTCCTGGCCTACAGGGTTTTCAAATCCCAACCTTTTTGCCGCAGTTTCATTAATAACAAACTTAAAATCTGAGGTCTGCACTTTATCCTCCAGCCATTGCCCCTGTATCAGGTCAATACCAAACAAGCCCAGGTAATCACCACTGGGCTCAAAGCATACGGCTGATATATCCGCATCGGGGCTGTGTTCTTTTCCACGAAGTGCCAACCCAAAGCTATAGAAACCGGGCATTCCGTTGTTTGCTACCACATTGCTCACCTGTGGCAGCATGAGTAGTTCCTCTTTCGCTGAAGCAAAGGAGTTTTTCAGCCCGGGGGTAATATTGCGAAACACAAGAATATTCTCAGAGTTGAACCCCTTTTTTTCATTATTCATGTATTGGATTTGGTCGTGCACAATCCAAACTGACACCATCAGAAAAACAGAGATAGTAAACTGAAAAACAACCAGGGTAATGCGCAACCAGGGTTTTTTGCCTCCCGAAAAGAATTTTCCCTTCAGCACAGTGGAAGGCTCATACCTTGAAAAGTGATATGCAGGGTAAAGACCTGCTGCCAGGCCAACGCCAAAGGAAAACAACAATAAGAAAAGAACCAGATTAGGGGAGAATAAAGATGCCAGTGTCATCCTTTGCCCCAAAAGGCTTGAAAAAACTGGCAGGGTAAT
The DNA here is from genome assembly GCA_046291875.1 of Bacteroidales bacterium. Lineage (GTDB taxonomy): Bacteria > Bacteroidota > Bacteroidia > Bacteroidales > UBA7960 > SKVR01. The sequence goes on from JBKBSF010000021.1 coordinate 18,334, forward strand.
CTCAATGGCAAATAAAGCAATTAAAACAGCCACAAAGGTTATCAGAACCGACTCCCCGATATAATGAGAGATAAGATGAAAACGATTGCTCCCCAGAACTTTTTTGATGCCTGCTTCCACCAACCTTTTTTCGGATCGTGCCGTGCAGAGATTAATAAAGTTGGCAATGGCGATGGCAATGATAAACGCAGCCAGGATAATAAACACCCATATGGTTTGCTTGTTTCCCTGAGGGCTGATATCATCAACCATGACTGGCCCCAAATGGATATCTTTCAGGCTTTGCATTCCTATTCGGATTTTCGTTCCAATGGAATGGGTCTTCAGGGCTTCTGAAACCATTTCGCTTGCACGTAGGGTAATTTTCTCATGCAAATCCTCTGTTGCAGGGCTGCGGAGGAGTAAATATGTGGAAAATATATGCGACTCCATGGTGAAGTAAACCTTATCCACTGCATCAATCGGAGCCAGTAAATCAAACTGCAAATGCGTGTTGGAGGGAGGGTCTTTGATGACCGCCCGCACATGAAAGCGGGCAATGGTTTGGTTCATCTGACCCGTTGACAGATTAACTTCCGAAAGGCTTATATCGACCGGTTGGTTGAGCGCATCTCCTTCGGGGAAAAGCTTCTGCGCCAGGGCTTCCGTTAATACAAGAGAGGTGGGGTGAGCAAGGGCTGAGCCCGGATCTCCTGCCAGAAAATAAAAATCAAAGAAATCAAAAAAGGTGGTGTCAACCATCAGCATATCCAGATTCTGAAATTGCTTGTCTTCATATCTGAGAGATGTGTTCTGTTGCGCTATCCTTGTGTAGGCTACTATTTCGGGTATTTCCTCAGCTAAAGCCGGGCCGATAGCCGGAGAGCTGAACGGAGTCTGACCGCCATCTTGTCCTTCCACCTTTGTATACAACCGATAAATATTATCTGCCCTGGCATACATGCTTTCAAAACTGTATTCATGCATAACAAACAAATACAGCAGAATGGCCGCGGCGATACCCATAGACAAACCCAGCAAGTTGATCAGGGTAATTTTTGCCTCACTCCTCCAGTTGCGAAGGGTAAGGATAAAAAAGTATTTTATCATTATGTGATCTTTAGATTGAAAATCCCCAACTTTCCTTTAAAAGGTTATTTGCTGCTCAACCCATAGAATTTGGGGTTAATGAGCAGACCGCAAAGTCTGATTATGGACCCTTGACTTGTTTTCTATCGGATGTTCAAAAACAATATTTCAGCAATTCTTAATCACGTATCGTGAAATGGCTCTCTTTGGGAGCAGATTTAAAACGTCCATCCCAGTAAAATCTGAGGCACAAAAACGAAGGAATTTTTCACAAGGTCCCGTGTGGTATCGGCCTTCAGGCCGGGCCATATATTTTGCATCCAGAGGCCATGGGCAAACCCCGGCTGAAGATTAATATAAATATTTGGCGATAATGCCAGTTTGTACCCTGCTTTATACTCCACCCATAGCTCAAACCCTTTGTAGGTGAAGTTGTCTACATGCGATTTAAAATGGTTGTAGGCGGGCCAGAGCTCCAGCTCAGCATTAAAACTGCGCCAAAAGTAATAGCGGTAGGAAAGCAGCAAAGTATAGGCATTGGCCTGACCCCTGGGCGATTTGTCCAGGTTATTCCAGTTTTGAAAAGCAGGACCAAAGCCCCATTCCGATTTTTCTGAAACCCTCACCGAAGCCTTTAGCATATAAATCCGGGCAGCAGGAAAAGTGAGACTCGTCTCCAACGACCATTTGGGAAGGTCTTGGGCCTGTGGAGATTGTTGTGCAAAGATATCCTGAGCAGAAGGGTGCAAATCTAAAACAGGGTTCTCTTCGGGGTTGGAGACAGAATTTTCTGCCCGCAACAGATGGCTTGAAAAAAGCAAAGCAATCGTAAGAATAAATACTCTCATGTCTTTTTTGTGGTTACATGTAATTGTGGTTAATCAATCAATGGTTAAGGTTTCGTATATCTCAACACCTTCTCTCACATCTTTTTTGTCATTTTTTCACCCATGCCATCATTCACTTATCCAGCTCATTGAGAAACCTTTAAACAACTCTTGCGCCATTCAAGGTAATCACCTGACATCAGGGCGATTAAAGACAGAACTCCAAAATACTCGCTTTAAAAACTGTTCGGATATAAACATATTTGATTTCGTTTTCGGACAGTCTACCTTAAAAACATAACCCTTCAACAAAATTCCGCCAACACCAACGACCATCTTTTTATGGTATCGTAGCAAGAATAAAAAACTGAGCCCTTCTGCAATGGCATGAACTGGCTATCAAGCATTAATCAATACCTGAACAGCAACGCCCCGATAGAAAAACCTGCAGATGTGCCTATAAGCATGCATAGGTCTCCTCTTTTGATTTCATCCTTCATAATGGTATCATGAAGCAACAGCGGAATGGAAGCAGCTATACAGTTTCCATGGGTGGCAATATTTTCTTTTACCTGGTCCTGGCTCAGATGAAACATCTTTCTGAACAGGCTAAGCCCTGCTTTTGAAGCCTGGTGAGGCACAATCACATCCACATCGGCAAGGGAAACGGACAAATCGCTGCATACAAAATCCATGAAATCAGGCAGTTTTCGGGCAGCGAGCTTAAGCACTTTCATGCCATTCATATCAAAAGAATGCAGTTTCTCATCGTAAGGGTAATCTCTGAAAAAATGCACTGCACCCCCACCTCTTATGATGGTATGGTATACGCCTTCAGAATAGGTTTTAAAATATGCCTTATAAAAAGCAGAGGGGCTGCTGTCATCGAAAGCCAGAATAAAAGCTGAAGCTCCATCGCCAAACAATGTGAGGGTTTCCAGGTTATGGGTATTCAAACCTTTGGAGGCAATTTCGGCGCTCACAATCACAATCCTTTTGTACTGGTCTCCATCGAGCATTTTGGCAGCGATCTCGAAGGCAGATACAAAACTCAAACAGGTTGTATCGACATGAATTGCAGGTACATGGCAATGCAACCCTTCCCTGAGTTCACTTTTTATGATACTGGACTGGCATGGCAAGGGATAATCGAAGCTTGCCCCTGCCGAGATGATCAGATCGATATCGCCCAAGCCCAGGTTTGCTTTTTCCAAAGCCTCCTCGATGGCCCTGGCACCCATGTATCCGATGGTTTCAAAACTTACATGGTGCCTGCTGATCACGCCCGAATGCAATTCTGCCCAACCCCTGGGCAGGCTGAACCTCACCTCCAGTTCCTCAGAGCTTACCTGCGCAGGCAGATATTGTCCCGAAGCTATTATTCTTATGGGTTTTTTACTCTTCATAGTTCATTTCTTACTCTTCGTTTCTTTTCTCCCGTCTTCAAAGGATCCTGTTCGAGTTGCTCTATGGCAACCTGAGAAATATCATAGCTGGCCAGCAACCTCTCAAGGGCATCTTTTGCTCTGCTGAAGGATCTCTGGTCAGTGCTTTTTACGTACAACTTCAGTCGGTTGAAGTCCGTTTGTATGAGGCAATAGTCTGAAACAAGCTCATCACACAAAACCAAGGTGTTGCGAAAAACATCAGGAAAGAGTTTAACCCGCTGCTGTTTCCCGTTCTCAAAAATCAGTATATCATCCGAACGCCCATCGATGCTCTCTATGGCCAGCATGGGTGAACCACAGGCACAATAAGGCTTTTGGGAGATAATATCGTTCAACTCATACCTGACAACAGGCTGGGTCCGTCTCAACAAGTCTGTAATAACCGGATGAAACCGGGTTTTCTCTTCATCGATGTACTTCTTTTCCACAATAAGAAAGTCTTCATTGAAATGCAGTGTACCATACTTGCACGACGATGCCAGAAAACCCTCTGTGCATTGATATACCTGGTGGATGGTCTGATTGAAAACCTCTTGCAGGAAGTTTTTGTCTTCCACAGATAATACTTCAGCCACTGAGATAATTTTCCGGGGAGCTACCGATAAATTTCCTTTTACCTGTTCTTCTGCGAGCATGCACAAAACGCTGGGTTGGGCAACAACAATGGAGGGTTGCAATGCATTTAAACCCGCAATGTGTTCTTCCATCTCTTTGAAAATATCAAAAAAATGAAAGGCAAGCCTTTTGGATTGTGTGGATTGATAGAGGTTATTGTTGGCACGCAGAAAAAACGCCACTTTGCGTTTTCTGAAGGAAAGCCCAATAACCCTGTCGAGCACCATGGCCACCCAAACCGCCCGTTCATTTTCCGACACCAGGAACACCCCCCTGTTGCCGCTTGTGCCCGTTGACAACCCCACAGATATGCCCCGGATCATGGGGCTGAAATCTCTTGACAGCTCTGCCTTGCGGGCCACTTCCATGCATTCATCCAGACTGAACCCACCAGTGTTGATGGTGTTGAAATTTTGCATGAATGCTTGCTTATCTATCAATGGAAAATGGTTGAGCTCCGGCTGAGGTTGCAAAAGTGCCTTGTAATAGGGCGACTTCCGCAAATGCCTTGCTAATGCTCTGAACCTTAACCGGGGCACATCCAGCAGCTTATACTGGTAAAGCCACCGGGCCAGCTTTACAACCATTAGGTATCCAAGGATTTTAAGCTTAAAGTGCATGGAGATCAAAGGTTTTGGAAATGAGAGCATCGGTGGAAACAGAACAGTGGGAGGGCACAATCAAAACATCAGGATATTGCTTGTGGAAAAGACTTATTTTGCGGACCACCTCAACATGGTCATTCCAGGAATGAAACATGAGTTTTGCAATAGGGTGCGGAAGCTTCATCTCAAGAAAGGCTCTCCGGTCCCAGCAGGAATCGGCCACCAGGAAATACTTCCGGGTGTTCGTTTGCAGCAGGATCCCGATCTGCCCGGCTGCATGCCCGGGCAAAGGGTATACCCGGATAGAATTGTCGCTGAACAGATCAATGGCATAACCAAAAATATCATCCTTGACGGGGGCGCCCGTTTGCTCAACAAACTGCACCCTGCTGCCGAAATCATCAGGAATAAGGTCCTTGAGAATACCTTTGGAAAAACCCATGAAGTCACTCACTTGCTTCACCTGGTTATAAGCGGCTTGCGAGCAATGAAAAACAGCATTTTTAAAATCCTTCAATCCGCCAATGTGGTCTGCATGAAAATGGGAAATAATCACATGGCGAATATCATCGCAATGGATTCCTGCTTTCTCGATTTGCGCTTTTACTTCATCCTGTTCATCAACAAAAACCTTGGTTATCAAAGCGTAGATCTTGTTGGGGAAATATCGGGTAGTTTTATAAAACCGGCGTGTATATCCTGTATCAAAAAGGATCCAGCCGTGATCGGGGTGTTGTATCAACCCAAAAAGCGCCTTGAACGAGATATCTCTGTTGCTGTCGCCTCTCACGGCATGGCTGGCCTTTGCCGTACAATAGCCGGCACTGCTCAGGTAAAGCTTACACTTTTTCATGGATCCGGTACCAGTTTACAAATTCATCAATGGCGGCATCGGTAGAAACCTTGGGCATATATCCTAAAAGATCCCGGGCCTTGCTAATATCAAGAGTAAAAGATTTTGCCAGAGTCCCCACGCCATATCGGGTCAGGGAGGGTTCATGCTGATGGGCAACCCTTGCCATGAGCTCCATCAGGCCAGCAAAGCCATGGGCCACAGCGAAAGGCACTTTCCTGTTGCCCAGGGGTCTGTCAAGTGCCGCCAGCACATAGCGGATTTTATCCCACAGGTTTACCGGGTCATTATTGGTGATGTTGTAGGCTTGGTTGAGAGCCTCGCCCTGTGCCATCAGCGACAAGACAATGGCGTCAGCCACGTTCTCTACCCCAGTAAGGTCTACGATGTTTCCTCCATTGCCAATGATGCGCAAGCGCCCTTCGTCGAGAGCCCTTATCAGCCTGGGCATAATAATGCTATCACCCCTTCCCACAAGCGCTCTGGGCCTTAGAATGATATAAGGAAGATGGCTGTGCTCAAGCATTTGCTCAGCCTCAAACTTTGTGCGGGCATACTCATTAACAAACTTTCCGGGCAATGGGTCCGATTCTTTCACGCCTATTCTGTCGGCACCATTGTAGTAAATACTCGGACTGGAGATATAAACAAATCTGGAGACCTTGCTTTTCTTTGCCGCTTCCAACAGGTTTGACTGCGTATGAAGGTTAGCTTTTTCAAAATCGCTCCTTTTCCCCCATGGAGAGGATAAAGCTGCGGTGTTGATGATCAGATCGACACCTTCTGCAATGCTATGCACAAACTCTTTATCCTGAAGATCTCCGGGCACATAAACCACTTTGGGATGTACAATGGTTCGGTATGGCAGCAGATTTCTTCCGGTGGCAACAATCTTTGAAACCCAAGGCAGATCAATAAGCTTTTCAAGGGTTCTGAACCCAAGAAAACCCGTTGCACCCGTTAGCAGAATTTACATCTGAAATTTTTTTTTGTTTGGCAATTGTTTACAACCAGAACCCCTGAATGCAATATCTCCATCAGCACCCAAAAACTGCCTGCACAAAACATGCAGTATGGCTTACGTCATGAGATGGATCTCATCAGCGAATATCTCAGGGAAAGTTACGACAATAATCAATGGCTTTATCATTGACCAAGGGAATAATAATGCAAAAACAACAGCGCCATTTTTTTTGCATCTCAAGTCATTTGCGCAATTCCATGATAGCCCGCTCCAGAATTTCATCCACCCCGGGGTTGTTTTCATCCATTTCAACATAGATATCAGGAGCAATACCCAGTTCCATTTGGTTTCCTTCTGCATCCAGAATAAAAGTATCCACGGTATAAAACTCCCAGCCGTTGGCAAGCATGTACGGACGTGGCACACCCGCACCCCCGCCTGTGGTATCGCCCATAAGGATAACATTGGGCAGGTATCGCATGAAGTTCACAAAAGAATTGGTTGTACTGTAAGAGCCCCTGTTGGTGAGCACGATTACAGGTTTAAAGTATTTTACAGTACCTGCCTCCTCAATAAAAATCCAGCTGGGCTCACTGAAGTCATTCCAACCTTTTCCATTTTTTAAAAACCATTGTTCTGCTGCATAACGTTGGGTGGTAAAATGGCCGGGAATTATCCTGGCAGCGGCATCATTACCCCCACCATTGTTTCGCACATCGATAATCAATCCTCTGGTGTCATGAAAGTATGTGAGCAGTTCGTCGAACTGTTTATGTTCATCTGCATGCCAGAAATTCTCGATATAGACATAGCCTATATCATACATTTTTTTTGCAATCAGTCTCCCAAAAATCTGGTAGTCGTTTTCCAGATAGGTTTCAAACAACAGCTTTTTGTTAAAGTTGGGTTTTGCGCTATTAATTAGTCCGGGCCACCATATCACCTTATGGCCATTGCGAATATTGGAATGCGAATCGCGAAGTTCGTGCACAAAGGCTGTACAAAGCTCAAAAAAGTCTTCTTCCGACATCGCATTGGTGACAAGCGGCCTGTATGTATGGTAGATTGCTTCCCAGTCGATGTTCTTGTATTCGAAAAACACGTAGTTTTCGTTTGCGTGGCGGTAAATGTCATCAAACACCGATAAATTGTCATTTTTACTTTCGGGAAAGATGAGCTTTTCACAGGAAGTTAATCCGCAGAATGAAAGGATTATCAGGATTACTGTAAAGTATTTATGCATTATGTGGATCGTTAAAAATGAAAGCTATATGATACTTTTATCCCATGTGAGGCTGTGAGTATGGTTTTGGCAACTTCATTCTTATTAAACCGCCATGAATAATTCATGCCCACATATTGCGAAGGTGCAATGCGGAAGAAAATGCTTGAACGGGTGCAAAAAGAGGAATAATTGTGCAAAGAAGCGTAAAAAAAATTGTGAGCCCCGTTGGCTGCATAGGTCTGAGAGTACACCCTCGAAAAAACAGGAAAAACCAAAGAAAAGTCCAGTATAAAAACCGGATGCTCATATACATATCCGGGACTCAGCGCCAATCCCTGCATCCAGTGTTGTATCTGTGAATAATAGCCATATTCTGATTTTCTGGTTTCAAAAACCCTGCTGTAACCCACGCCGATGTTGATCTTGTGTTGACGCATGCAGAATAACTGATAGAGCAGGGTCAGATCCATCCCGGAACTGGAACTTTTGATGGGCTGTTTTCCTAACCTATGTGCGATCTCTGATGACTGAAAAGTAAACTCTCCTTTTGCATGCACTTTTTTATTCAGCTGCCTTTGATAGAACAATGCCATGTCGTAGCCTGTACCGGTATAAACCAGTGAGCTGAAGTTCTGGTCTGAGTACCTTTCAGATATTAAGCCCGATCCGAAGGATATTTTGTTTTTCCCCTGGCTGAACACCGCCAATGGGGCCAGGGATAAGATGATAATTAAGATTTTTCCTGGCATGCTTTCGTTTTACTAATCGCTTTTCAGAAATACAATGAGATAATTCATTTTGCTCAACTTGTAAAAACAGCACCCTGCTTTACACAGTATCCGGATTTCAATCAACGGAACTGGGGGCAAAATTACCCCTTCACAGAATAGAAATCATGAACCTGGGTTCATTAAAACAGGCAACACCCCGTCCTTCCGGCGGGGTGAAATAACCCATTCACCATTCCAGATAATCCAAATCCTATTGCACCCGCTCCGGGGTGCCCGTTTCCATTGCCATCAATGCCTGTTCCTATCGTTCTTTGCCCCCACCGGGGGCGGTGGTATTTAACCCGGAAGCTTCCAGTTGCTGCGCAAGCTGGAAGTTCCCGGACTGCGGAGGAACTGGAAACTTGCGTTAGCAATTTCCTGCTTCCGGGGGGCTACTCCGACTTCAGACTATACACCGGATTTACCTTCAGCGCGCCCAGGGCATGCACCAGGGTGGCCATGGCGCCTACGGCGGCGGCAAGGATGCCCGCCGCCACAAAAAGGTACCAGTAATCCCAAAGGTGAATACGAAACGCAAAATTCTCCAGCCAGCGGCTCACCACATAAAAGGCCAGGGGCCATGCCACCAGGTTGCCCAGCAATATCCAGTTGCGCAAATCGCGAAACAGCAGCAACAGAATGGAGATGGCCGTTGCGCCGAGGGTTCTGCGGATCCCAATCTCTTTGATGCGCTTTAGAATAGAAAACGAGGTAAGTGCATACAACCCCATAAAGGAGATGATAATGGCAAGCAGGGCCCCTGCTGTCATCAGCTTGTTGGTGCGTTCCTCCTTACGGTACATGGCAGCAAAGGCGTCATCCACAAAAACAGGATCAAAGTGAAAATTTGGATCGATCACTTCAAACCGCTCTTTGATAAAGGTGAGCGTTTGCGCCGTATTTTCGGGGGATATGCGGAGACTGATCTGCCGGATAACATCCGTTCGGTACACCAACATCAATGGCTCAATTACATGATGCATGGAAAGGAAGTTGTAGTCCTGAACCACACCAATCACCCGTGCTGGTTCATTCCAGAAAATAATTTCCTGGCCAATGGGATTTTCCAGCCCCATTCGGCGTACAGCCGCCTGATTGAGAATTACCGGGGTTACATCGGTGCGCATGAGGAGATGGAAATCTTCGCCCTCCACAATCTGCATCCCATAAGCCTCCAGATAATTTTCGTGAACCAGGTTCCAGTAAATGCGTGTTGATGCACTGGGGTCGTCTCCCCTTTTGTGAATGGGAGCTGTACTTCTGGCCAATCCCGGCGTTACCATGGAAGCCGTAACATTATGAATGGAAGTATTTTGCAACAACTCCGCTTTAAGAGTTGGGTAGCTGTTTTGTGTTGCGATCGATAAATTGCCCAGGCGGACCATGTGTTCGCGATCAAATCCAATGTCCTTATGCTGCATATAATTCACCTGCCGGTTGAGCAGCAATACCGAAACTATAAGGAAAATGGAGATGGCAAACTGTACACCCACCAGCACTTTCCGCAGCTTGTAAGTGCGCCCGTCTGAAGCGGCAACCCCTTTGAGAACTTTTACTGGCTGAAAGCGCGACAGGTACAGGGCGGGATACAGTCCGGCCAGCACCCCGGTAAAGGCTACAAATCCCAGCACGGCCAGCAACAGACCCGGCTGCTGCCAATAGGTAAGGCGGAAGTTCTCGTCAAGCAATTGCGAAAAAGGGTGTATCAGCAGTTCGTTAAGCATCAGGGCAAACACCAGGGCAATGGCAGTCAGCAGCAAAGACTCGCCGATAAACTGAAATACCATATCCTTACGGTGTGCTCCCATCACTTTGCGCATGCCAATTTCGCGGGCACGCTTCTCACTCTGCACAGTAATAAGGTTTACGAAATTAAAGACCGCAATAAGGACAATCACCAGCGCAAGAAAAGAAAAAATATACACATTGCGGATATCGCCACTCACCATATTGGTAGCCACATTGTTACCATGGGTAAAGTCGGAATGCAGAAAAATCCTGCTAAGGGGTTGCAGGGAGTGGGCAATCTTGAGCCCTCGTGGACCAAAGCGCTCATTGGCATAGTGGTCGGCAACCCTGGCCACATCAATCTCAAAGGTTTTCGCATCGGTCTCGGGATGGCGAAGCAAATAGGTGAAAAATGAAATCCCATTCCTCTCAACAAGATTCTCCCGGGGCCCTGTAATGGTACTGAAAGAAGCCAACATACCAAACTGCAGATGCGAGTTGGATGGCACAACTTCTGCCACCCCGGTAACCCGGTATTGAAACCGGCCCACCACCACTGTTTTGCCCATAGGATCCTCTTCTCCAAAGTATCTTTCGGCAAGCGTGCGGGTAATTACCAGTGTATTGGGTTCTGCAAGGGCTGTTTTCGGATCGCCGGCAATCAGCGGGAAATCAAAGATTTGGAAAATCCCGGCATCGGAATAAAAAATGGGTTGGTCGGGAAACCGGGCTTCGGTACTTACAATCAGCACTTCCATAAAACCCTCATCATAGAACCGGCAGGTGGCTTGCACCGAAGGCACCTCATCTCTCAAATAACCTGCAATATCGCCAGCGGTAAAAGGCATATGCGAAGAGGTGCCATCAGGCATATTCAGATCGATTACCAGCCGGCTGATACGGTCGCAGTTGCTGTGATACTTATCAAAACTTTGCTGGTGCCACACGTAAATCATCATCAGGATAGATATGGAAAAACCCAGCCCCAGACCGATGATGTTGATGGCTGTATTGGTTTTGTTGCGCATGAGGATGCGCCAGGCAATCTTCAGATAGTTTTGTTTCATCAGAAAGTAATTTGTTTAAGTAATTGGCCTGATGGAACTTGCATGTCTATTTTGACTGCGTCGAGCTTCGGTTCATCTTTTTTTGTGAGCCGCAGTGCTCATGCAAGTTTCATGGGGTTTTCTGTTTAATTGAGATCACCACACAACTTCTATTACAACGAAACAATATGCATGGCAAACCAGCAACTACCGATTGTGTTGAAAGTAACATATTCGGCATCAAGGATTATCAACGCAAAAATAACCCTTCAAAAAATAAAACCCATGAACCTGGGTTCATCAAAATGATTTCAGCAGCAATTTCTTCAGACGCATAGCCAGATGGGTTTACAACGTACACCTGCCATTGTAAAGACTTCCTCCACAACACACACTGAAACGCTCGCTCTAATACCAAACCATGCGACTGCTGCCTGGCAATAAAAATGGATCTTGAAGAAATAAGTGAACCAGTCATCTTGCGGCAAACAGTTTTTTTTGAGCCCTGTTAACCCCAACTACTGCTATAATTGTTCGAGTTCGCACAAAACCTGTTCTGCAACGAACAATATCACCCGGCACCTACAACACCATCTGCCGGATAAACCACTCTACTTCACAACCTTATAAGTTATGGCACAAAATTTACACTAATAATTATCATCAATACTCCTGATTAGGATTTTCACCCTACTTTTGCATAATTCCACTCCGTGAGCTTTGCTCCAGGGCGGCCAACATCATAAAAACCAACAGGATGCATTTTCTGAAATCACTACAATGCAGCCTGCAGTTTTTCCATTCAATCGTTAAAGATAGTGTCGGTAATCTGTCCATTTACCCGGATCAACCTATCGGCAACAGCATCAAACCGAACAACGCCCAGATATGCACTTTCAGATAATCCAGCCATCGCCCTCACTGGCACCCTACATCAGGCATTTCTGGGTGCTTGAAACAACCTTGAGCGATGGCATTGTAAAGGAAAGAGTGGTGCCAACCGGCAATATCGAGATGATGTTTCATTACCGAAAACCCTTCCTTTCCATTTCTCCCTCCGGAAATTCAGAGGCGCAATCCTTGTCGATGATTTCGGGCATCAGCCATTCCTGGTTTGATGTGAGCACAACGGGCGAATCAGGTGCACTGGCAGTAACCTTTTTACCGGGAGCCGCTGCGTGCTTTTTCAATTTGCCCATGATGGAACTGGAAGATAAAAGCCTCCACCTTGGCGATTTATTTACCCATGAAGCAAACCTGGTCGAAGAGCAAATGGCCGAAGCACCTTCCACAGCTGAACGGGTAAGGATTGCGGAAGATTTTCTTATACAAAGGTTACGCCCGGTACCTGCTCATGACATCAGGCTGGTGCAGCACGGAGTGCAACTGATCAAAAAGCAAAAAGGGCAGATAAGGGCTTCTGAGTTGTCGGAAAAACTGTGCGTAACTCCCAGAACCCTGGAAAGAAAATTTGCCACTTTTGTCGGAAACACGCCAAAGAAATTCATCAACATCGTTCGCTTTCATGAGGTAATGACCAGCCTTACGTCAGCCAAACCCGGAAAACTTGCCCAACACGCCCTTGAGAACGGGTACTTCGACCAGGCACATTTTATCAGGGATTTCAAAACCTACTCAGGGTATACTCCAAAGGAATTACTGGCGGGCCATTTTTGCCCGGATCTCAGCCAGGATATCGGGCACCTCTGAGCCCTTCTCACAATGTCGTTTTTTTACAATTCCAAGGGTTTTCGCCAGTCTACCTTTGTCCGGTAATTGTAAAACCCAAAAAAATGACTGTAGAAATTCTTTTCAAGAGCATTACGAAAAAGTACCGCAAAGGTCCTGAAGCCCTCAGGGGCATAGACCTGGAAGTGGGCAAAGGAGAGCTGTTTACACTCCTGGGACCCAACGGAGCAGGCAAATCGACATTGGTAAAAATTGCCACCACCATTATCCGGAAAGACAGCGGGCAGTTTTCCATTGGTGAGCATAACCCCCACAGGGATTTCTCTCCCATAAGGCGGTATATCGGAGTTGCCCTTCAGGATAACGAGCTTGACCCGACCGAAACTGCAGAAAACCTGCTTACTTTTCAGGGCCGGTTGTTTGGATTGACAAGAAATCAGGCACAGCAAAGGACAGAGGAGCTCCTGGATGCCTTCGAGCTACAAACTGAACGGGCTAAAAAATGCGAAACCCTTTCCGGCGGAAACAAACGACGCCTGCATTGTGCGCTGGCACTGGTGCACCGACCAAGGGTACTGTTTCTTGACGAGCCTACCGTTGGAATGGACCCGGAAGCACGGGCCCGATTCTGGCAAGTGATTACCCACCTCAACAAAAAGGAGGGGGTTACCGTATTTCTCACTACCCAATACCTGGAAGAAGCCGACAAACACGCCACCCAGATGGCGCTCATAAAAGACGGTACAATTCACTATTGCGGTACAGTGGAATCATTCAAAAAACTGGTGAATGCCGAAAAACAAACTTCTCTGGAAGAAAGCTACCTTGCCTGGATGGATCTTAAATCGAAGCCGGAGCTCCCGGTCAATTAATGGAAACAAATCAACTCTTAAACTTCTCAACCTTTCAACTCTTCAACTTAAAGAAATGTCAACAAACACACTAATCATTACACGCAGTATTCTCAAACTTGCCAAACAGCCCACTGCCCCCATCATGGGGTTCGCCATGAGCTTGTTCTTCCTGCTGGTTTACAATGCAGGCATTGGCGGGATCGGGCACCTGGAAGCCTTTGGAGATAAAGGCTATCTGGCATTTATCTTTCCCATTACCATCATTTCGCTGGCCATGGGTTCGTCGGCAGGTGCGGGGCAAACCCTCAATGCTGACATGCAGTCAGGGTACTTCAGACGGTTGTACCTCTCCCCTGTTTCGCGCCGGATGCTGGTAATAGCACCCATGCTGGCCGACACTTTCTCATCGTTGTTCTTCACAGGTATCATCCTGGCTATTGGTGCTTTGTTCGGGCTGCCATTCCAGTTTGGAGTTCTTTCTGTGGCAGGCATACTGTTGCTTTCTCTGCTTTGGGCCATTACCCTTTGTGGCTTCTCGGCCGGTATTATGCTGCGAACGGGCCAGCACCAGAGTGCTTCCATTGTAACCAATGCTATTTTCCCCCTGCTGTTTCTGAGCACCACTTTCCTTCCGAGGGAACTCATCACAAGCCAGTGGCTACTGGCAGTTTCGTGGGCAAACCCAGTGACCTATGTGCTGGAGGCCAACAGGTACCTGCTTGGAGGAACGGCAACACAGGAGTTCTTTCTGCTGGGATTGACGATTCTTACCCTTACATCGGCAGGATCACTGATATTTGCCGTGGGAAGTACGGATAAGATTAAGATCTAAAGAGGAGCAGGAGGCTGTCTTAAAAGTGCCATCCGCGGTTGGGTAATCTCGCCCTGCTAACTGTCAAAACCAGATCAATTCAGGAGTCAGATTTCTGCTTCGGCGAACTCTGCCTCCTGATGATGACAAAAAAAGTTTGTGGCTTGATGAGCCATTTCTATTTAATATTAATAACGCCCCAGCTTCTATGAGGCACTGGCATTGGAAGCTAACAAGTCATTCAAACAAATTATTTTACTGCCCTTTTTTTCGTAATAATTCAGCATTTCGTTAATTTTCCTTTTATCATAACTTGTAATACAATCAGATATGACTGTAACTTTGTAGTTTTCTTTGCACATATTAAATACGGTTGATTTCACGCAGGCAATGGCGTCTGCTCCGGTAATGTAAAATTCGCTTATTTCATTTTTCTTGATAAAATCTGCGAAATCTTCGCTGGTCAATGCGTTGCCTTTGGATTTTTCAAAAATATTTTCGGAAACCACTTTCATGTCCGAAACGAATTCAGATCCATGAGTATCAGGCTTGAAAGTCCTTGTGCCGTCAGATAGGTTATAATGTCGTATGTAAACGACATGAATTTCATTTTCCACTGCCCAGTCTATTGACCGATTAACATTGTCAATGATTTCTTTGTAGTTTTTGGTAATGTCATTTTGAATGTCAATTACCACCAGGGACTTCTTTTGCATGGGATTTCCTTCTTTAATTTTTATGTTTTTAAATTCAATTTCCGATTTCATTGTCCTTATCACTCATGCTTGCGGCTAATGGTTACATGCATGAAGCTCTGGGGATTAAGGACTTCGTTTGGCATGATCAATGGCCATTATAATCATAATGATGCCTCGCATAAAATCTATGGATTGTATCCTATTCACATCAAAGCATTTTGAATTTAATTGAGAGCAAAAGGACAACACCATAATCCACAATTCATGAATCTTGGATTATGAATTATGGCTTATACTTTCCCTATTTGTTCGCTTTTATTTGTCTTGTAAATCTTGATCCCATTTCTCTTTTGCCAGTTCTGACCATATTTCAATAAGATTATTTTCCGGATCACGAAAATGGCATGCTCTCAATCCCCAACCGGTCATATCGGAGGGTTTGTTTATAAAATGAACGCCCTTTTCTAATAGGTCTTGATAGGATTGATCCACATTTTCTACCTTAAGAATGATGGCCATTTTCTCTCTGTGGTCAGAAGGCAATGCCTTTTCAGCGTTTCCAATGACACGCGCCATTAAATCTGATTTAAAGATTGACAGCACAGATGGAATGCCCAGATCGAAGCTGGCATAATCATCACCGATTTTCCCCCAGGTAACATTCAATCCGAGGGTTTCTGAGTAAAACTTAAAACAACCATCGAAATCTTCGACCAATAGTCTGATGCAATTTAGCTCCATGTTTTTATATTTTTGAATTATGAGTTCACTCCGGAAAGTGCTTGTTTTAAATAACTGAAAATTTGAATTCTTAATGATTTACAACTGGGTTAGCTATGGACTTATACATCCTGTGATTCATTCGTCATTTAAATGCTTTCTTATCAATGCATTCACAATTTCAGGCTGTTCCACATTCATTAAATGTCCTGTTGGGAGAATAACTACATCGATATCCGAAATAGATTTTCTTGCAAAATTTTCATTTCTATCCGTATTTCCAATACATTCATCCCAGGTACCCAATACCAGCAAGGTGTTTGATTTTACACGCGTTAACTCTCTTCGGGTTAATCCTTTGGGAGGAGAAAGTCTTGGTTTGCAATTCGTTGCTACAAACATGTATTCATGCATCTCTGTCACGACCTTTTCATTTTCGCCTAAAGCGAATGCGATTAACGCCCTTTTGTTTCTATCAGAAGGGTTGATTAAAACCTTGAATAACTTACCCATCACTCTCAGGTAGTTTGCTTTTAAGCCCATGGGCCCCAGCAATACCAATTTATCAATACTTTGGGCCTGATAAACAGCAAAATTCATAGCTATCCACCCACCCATGGATGACCCAACAACATGTACTCGGCTCAAATTTAGCGCATCACAAATCTCACTCAACCAATGAGCATACTGTTCCCCATTTTTTGGATAGTCATCCAGTTTGTCCAACCTATATTCACTTTTCCCAATATCTCCTATGGTGTTTATAGAATACACCCGAAATGATTTGCTAAGTTCGTGAATGTTCGGAAACCACATAGTCGCCGTTACTCCCATGGCATGTATTAAAAACAAGGCAGGACTACCCTCTTTACCACTCACTATAATATTGGTTCTTCCGTATGAGGTTTCGATATCTTTAATCTGGTAGGGTTCCGACCAGATTTCAAGCCTCCTATTGTACATGCTATCTATTCGTTCCTTGTTTTGGTCGGTTATGTAGATGGTGTCATTGGTTGGCCTGGAGAGGGAACATGCCATGAAAACAAAAGCCGAAAGTGCTATCAGAAATATTTTTCCCATTAGGATTGTGGTGTTATGTTGGTCATGGGATCACTACTTTTACCCTGTTTTTTACGCTCCAGCCCATAACAAACCAAAGCCGCAAGCCCAAAGGCAAATTCAGCCCCAAAGCTCAGCCAGTTCGACATATCGCCGGCTCCGTCAAACAAAATCCCATAAAGCCGGGCAAGAGAAGTAAACCCAATGGAACCCGATAGTACGATCAGGCCATAGATCACGGTTTCCTTGCGAAGGGCAAAAAACACGAGCACAAAGCCCAGCCCGATTTCCATTCCGCCCAGCGGAGCCCGTATATGATTGGCGCTACTTCTGGTGGGTAGTATGATGCCATCCATAGTGGTAATGATATCGGGATTCAGGAAAAACAAAAAGCCGAATGCAAAATATATCAGGGCTCCGGCAAAGAGGATGATTTTGGAAATTTTCATGGGTGATTGGATTTGCAGCCTTGGGTTAAAACCTTATCGTTTAGCGTTATGCCTGGGGGTTCAGGATGGTTTCAGATTACTTAAAATCTCCTTGTATAGCATGCTTGCCAGTTCGCTTGGGGCCCCCTTTTTGCAAAAGGCAAAGTTTGCCAGCTTTCTGTTTGGATTCTCGACAATAACACTACCATTAACCGTTTTGGATGTCAAAACATTAAGTGCATTCAAGAACCTTTGATCGTTTTTTGCGCTGTCATAAAAGGAAAGCACATACACATAATAAAACAGATTATAGCGGGAGAAAGGGTACTCAACCATCATAAACAGTTTACCAATCCCATACTGACAAGGGCCTAAGGGTTTACGGATTTCCCAATGGTTCAGTAAGGTTTCAACCGCTTTATCCAAACGTGGTTCTTTATTTAGATAGGGGGTAAACCTGAAGGCGTCCAGTGCCAGTAAGGTTGTGCCCGGATTGGAGAAAGCCGTTTCCGGTCCCCTGCCGAATTTATAAGTGTTACAACGCCATCCACCATCATCATGCTGGATGTCCAGCAGGTGCTCAAAGGTTTTTTTAAGCCTGCTGTCATGGGCATAATTCAAGCGGCATAAAACCCTGGCAACCCCCGCTGTGTGACAAGGGTAAATAGCTCCTTTTGGGGCATTTTGAAATCGCCCATCTTCGCGCCATAAACTCCAAATTAAATCCGTAGCATCTTTCATGATGGGAGAAGAGGTTTCCCCCAGCTCAGAGAGCATCAACAAACTTTCTACAGTTGAAAAAGGAGAGCCCTTGCAAATCCGCTTATCATCAGTAGCCCACAAATCGGCCCCATTATCATAGCGCCTGGCAATGATTGCGTCGATATCTGATTGATAATTCATATCCAGACTAATTTGATCGTTCGGACTAAAACATTCGTGCGGCCCGGCATAAATACTAAATAACAAGTGTTTATGCTATTATTGAGGGCCCATCAAAGGAAAATCTCCTGCTAATGTACGAAACATCCACTGCCCTTCCATTCTTTCCATCCTGAAATCGGGGTAGTTGTATCGAAACCCGTCCACAAAAATGAGGTTGCCATCAATGACGGTCGCTTCTAAGTTTTGCGGCCCGTTATAGGAAAATTGCTGATCGATATGCATACCGCGCATTTTGCCTCTTTTCTTCAAATTTAATCGCACGCCGACTTCTGTTTTTTCATAAACCAACCTTACTCTGTAGGCGGATGATTCATTTTGTAAACGGTAAAAATTGTAGCCAATAAAATCACCTCTGTCGCCTGTAATCTCATCCCATATTTCTCTCAGGCGCTTCTCTGAGAGGACAATCCTCATTAAGGGTACAGAGCTCTTCAATATCCGTTTATAATCTCCCTCACCAAATGCCAGGGCAAGTCTTTCGGCTTTCTGAAATCGGCGGGTATCTTCGTGCAATTCCTGATGGTAATACAAATCGAGAATGGACGGGCTTCCTTCCCGGGCATAAATCAATATCAAGTCGTACTGCTGTTCTATTTGGTATGGAAAGCCACCGATGGTGTACAATCCACTTTTCAATACAGCAGGCTCATTTGTTGGCGTAGGTAGGAGCTCAAAGGGCTTTTGGAAAAGAATATGATGGATTTGGTCAGACAATCCGGAAATATTCCGAACGCTTCGTCCTAACTCCCAAAGTTCATGCGTATGGTTGGAAAGGACAATTACATAGAGATCATGCTCTGGATAAAACCCGGCTTCGGACACATAGCCCAATGTTCCGCCCGGATGTGTGATGTAAGTATTGCCATTTCGTGTGGTTATCTCCCATCCGTAGCCATAGTAATCTCTTCCGGCTTTGGCATGCTTTTCAAATAATTTTTCGTTCAAATCTTTTCTTAGCACCGTTTCGTTTTTCAACGCCAGCATCCACTGATGTAAGTCAGGTGCCGATGAGAAAACCCCGCCGGCACCCACTGTCCATGAGTCGTGCCACAGGGGCGGTACATCATGCGTATTGGGAAGACCCAAATAGGGATTGGATACCCTGCTGGTGTCGGCATTGAATAACCCAAAAGAGGTAGAGTGCATTTGCAGGGGTAGCCAGAAGGTTTCATACAGGTATTGATCATAGGTTTTACCACTCACCTGCTCAATAATGGCCGCCAGCAGAATATAGTTTATGTTGCTGTAGTCGAACTTTTTGCCGGGGTTGAAGTCCAGCGACAATTCATCAAAGTAATACACAAGCTCTTTTATCCCGATGGGGGTTTCTTCGGGAAAGATTATCTCCGAAACATCATAGGTTTTGCTTCGGGCAAAATCCTGATGTATTCCCGAGCTCATGGAAAGCAGGTGGTGAATGGTGACTTTTTCGGTTGCATCGCCAAGGTCGGGAAAAAACCCTGAGAGATTATCGCTAAGGGATAGCTTATCCTCTTCTGCCAGTTTTAAAATGGCTGCTGCGGTAAATTGCTTTGTGAGACTGCCGATACCATACACGGAGGCATTTGCATTCAAGTGCCCCCTCCCCGCATCTGCATAACCAAAACTTTTGGCATACAACACCTGCTCTTTGCGGGCCACCAGCACGGTGCCCGAAAATCTTTTGTAATAATCATAGCCCTGCATCAGGCTATCGATACGTTGGGCAATCACACCAGAGTCTGCCGGTAAAAACACACCGGGTTCGTTGGCTTTAAGTTTTTGATTGCAGGCATTTGAAAAAACGAGTAAAAAGATACTCAACAGCGTTAATCTCATAATGGATTACTTATATTTTTAGATGTATGCAAAAATATCCAACGAAAACAGGAAACTTATGAACCTGGGTTCATAAAAGAATATTTTTCGTGTAGACATCTTTTGGGTTTTCCTGGCAGCTGAAAAATAGGCGTTTAAAATTTCTATTATCTCTCTGTTGGGAACTGAATGTGTTATCAAGAGTATCACAATATTTTGCATTTAAATCAATTAACTATGTATGTATTATTAATCTGTATCAACTCTTATCAAAACTCTATTCTATAGCTAAAGTTTGGAACAACCACAACTACAGATTGTAATTCAATTTCCTGCTTGCGATAATTATAAGTCCACTGGTACCCCGATGGGTTGCCTAACATATTCATTACCTGAAATGAAAAGATATTGGCAATCTTTTTTCTATCAATTCTCCAATTCATGGTAAAATCAAGGTAATAATCGATTGGATTTTGATCGGCAAAGGGTCTTGACCAATCATGAATTACTGATCTTTGGCTATTTGAAAGCTCGAAATTTATTGGGGTAATTTTGTTTCCTCCAGAAATGGTAAGCCTTCCGTTTAAACTAATGGTATTTCTGTTCTTCTTTTTGAAAGTAAACTCTTTACCTCCAAGCAGATTTACCACGTAACCCTTATCGTATCTGGTTGGATAGACCTCACCTGAACTGGTTTCGTAATCCGATTTAAAAAACGATGTGGTGATTAAGTAGTAAATGCTATTATGGAAAAATTTCTCAAAAGTTAAGTCAACCCCATAGTTTTTGCCTTTCCCTTGATTTGTAAGCGTATTGTTAAAGTAGAAATCCTGTTCAAAATTTATCATGGAGTAAACGCTATCGGCAATAACCGGAACATCGAAAAGTTGCTGATAATAAGGTTCAACTTTGATGCGAAGATTGGGGCTAATAGCCCAATCGTAGCTGGCAATTAAATGATGTGCTTTAGTTAGTTTCAGGCTCTTATTGGGTTGATCTATAAAGCCATCTACGTCAGTTTGAAAAAAGTAAATACGTAAAGGCTCCATGCTGCTGTGCAGTCCATATCCAAGTCCAACCCTGTGCAATTTGTTGATGCTGTAATTTATCCCTAACCGAGGTTCAACCACAAACTCGTTATTCATTTGAAGATAGTTTGTGTGAACTCCCAAATCGGCTCTTAAACTATTTCCTATTCGCAATTGCGATTGAGTAAATGCATGAAATCGATTGGTGCTGCCATCTTCATCGGATAGGGTTACAACGGGCAACTCATTATTCAGCGCTGCTCTATTCTCAAGTTTGTAAAAAAGATTATTTAAAACTATGCCAGTCCTATTGGTATGCCATTCGCTAAACTTATGATTTACAAACGATTTTAGTGTGTATTTGCCCTCCATGTTATTCCCATACCAGTTATCATCGATTAAAAGATCATTGTTTACCCTTTTCATATCCATAATAAACTGATTTACACTAGCCACAAGCGATGTGTTAACGAATGTATTAGTCCCAAATATTTTTCGATGTGAAAAGCCTGCCGCACTCGTTCGCTGGGTGAAATCGTAACCCATACGACTGAAATCGGAAACCCATTCTGTTGAATCATTATCTATAGGCTGTATGTTTCCATCAATTGCCCCAATGCCCCATACAGCGAATGTCCCCTGACGTTGGGTTGGGAAATTCAACTTAAACGATAAGTCTTGATATTTTGGCACCTGGGTGGATGGGATAAGCGGTGAGATTAACGACATGGTGGAGTAGCGGTAGTTGGCTAAATAAGATGAGTTTTTCCCATCAACAAAAGGACCCTCTACGGCAAAATCAATGCCCATAACCCCTGCCTGAAAGGTATATTCTCTTTTATGATTATTCCCAGAGCGGAATCGCATGTCGAATACTCCAGAAATTGCATTACCGTACTCTGCCGCAAAAGCACCTGTATAAAAATCGGAGTTTGCCAAAAGCTGATTGCTAAAGATGGTTACAAAGCCCCCTCCAATTACATTGATGCTTGAGAAGTGATTAGGATTAGGGATTTCTACCCCTTCCAGATGCCAGCTAACATACTTTGGGTTGTTTCCTCTGATTATTATGGCATTATCCTGTGGGTTTCCTGTGCTAACTCCCGCATAAGCCGAAACCATTCGGGCCGGATCGTCCATTCCTCCAGCAAAACGCCTTGTTTCTTCAACCGAGAAAGTTCTGCCGCTAATCATGCTCATGGAGTTAATCGTTTCGTTATAAATGCTTTTTGCAGAAACCACCACCCCTTCAATTGTTGAGGAATTCTCCTGAATTGAGAAATTAATCTCCACCTGTCTTCCTGAACCCACCTGTACATTTGATTGAACAGACATTTCATACCCAACGTATTGTGCAACAATATTGTAACGACCATACGGTACGTTCTTTATTATAAACTTGCCATCAAAATCGGTTGCCGTTCCAATTAAGGGCTCGCTTCCCTCAATATAAACATTCACTCCTGGCAAAGATAGCCCCGATTGCCTGTCAACCACAACACCACGGATGGTTTGGGTTGTTTGTGCTAATACATTATGGTTTCCTATGCAGATGATTAATAAAAGAGAAATGTAAAAGTTTTGCTTAAGCATATTTTATAGTGTAGATGTGTTTTGTGTTTAATGAACTGATCGTAACAGTCCATTGGGTTATTGTCTTACCTGTTTTTCATCCATGGTGTTTTATTGCGTATCTAACTCGCTAAACTAACGACCTGTGTAGCGAATGGTGAAACCTTTTCTTCATTGAGCATATTTTTCTTTATCCGGCATAATGCTTGAGGAGTAACGCCTATATAGGAGGCAACATAGTGTTGGGGGATGCGTTGAAGCAGCTTCCTGTGATGTCTGGCAAATCTGGTATATCGTTGTTGGGGAGTCTCGGAATAAAAAGCAATCAGTTGATTAATCAACTTAGTGTAAACACACTCAATGGCTATCCGGCCAAAGCGCTCACCAAACTGCAACTCATTGTAGAAAATCTGCAAATTGGTGTAGGTTATGGAAAAAACCGAAGTAGGTTCTAAGGCAATAATGTTGTATTCCGCAGGTGTTTTTCTTATAAAACTTTCCAGGTCATTGCAAAAATCGCCCTCTGACCTGAATGCAAAAGTTCTCTCCTCTGCCTCTGTAAACTGAGAAAATCGGACCATTCCCTTTGCAACAAAATACAACTTCCTGCATACATCACCTGCATTAAGAATAACTTCATTCTTTTTAAAATGCTCTTCTTCAAAGAGGCCTTTAACATATACAACTTCTCTGTCGTTGAGCGAAATGTAATTTTTGATTCTTAAAATCAAAAAGTCGTAAAAACAGTTTGGTGCATTCATTGTAATTATTTTAAAGAAAAAAGGCAGAGATGCTTTTTGTTGAAAAAAAATTGCTTGTTTGATAACAAAAATACTCAACCCCAAAGCCTAGAATGAAAGTATTATTTTAATGGGTCTATTTAATATTTGAATTTGCGGAAGTAATTTATATCATCAAAGTCGTCTGACGAATCCGATGGTAAAAAGAGAAAAACTTAGAATTCTATTTGCCTTTTCAAAAAGTACTCGTCTGACGACTACTACCCTATCTAAGTATAACATCATTTATTCTACGCCTGAAAGAATAGTGCATTTTTTGTGCATAGCCCATTCGGATGATTAGCTGAGGAAAGCCATCCAAATCAAGATCAGTCATCATTTTATCCCTGACTTTAGGTATCTGACAGGGCAAATTCAGGCATGAATGACACAAGCCCAACCGGGTAGCAACAAGGGCAACCCTTTGAAAAACCATCCCGGTTTTCACCCAGTCCGTAAGCGTATTATTTTGGGAGGTAAACAGGGCAAGCGAAGGGGTATTGCTCATTTGCGTTAGCAGTCTCTTTTCTTCACTTTTAGCAGTTACGAAATTTCTGATCACAAAACTTCCTATTCTGCGCCCCAAAGAGGGTATTCCACTGCAAGAGGTGTAGAGTCCATCCCCCTTTTGCATAGCTTCTCTTTCGCTGAAACGCATCCATTGTATCAATTCGTTCATGAAGTCAGGGTTGTTCATTTGTATGGCATTAGCCAGGATAATGTAAGGCTGGAGAGATTCAATTCCTTCTTGTCCCATATAAAATACCATATCAACACCCTGTTCCGGAACTATTTGTGTCAGGTTTTCCATATCTTCATCTGAAACCCATCTGCCGCTATACAGATTGCGGGTTGTTTGCCGTACGTTGATAAATGAAAAAAGCTCCGGTTGTTCTGGATGATCAATTTTAGACAGGACAATTCTTATTGAACCCTGGTTTTCAATCAAATCAAGATGTAATTCTGCATTGTAACCATAAAACCTTGCTGCAATTATTGCTGTTTCGGCGGCACAGCCAAGGCTGATGTAAAGTTCCCTGTTTCCAGGATCGGCAATGGGCAATGAACGGCTAAAGTCTGGTTTTATAATTATACCATCTTTTTCATTGGCAAACAACCAGGGTTGGGTATTGTGTCCTGAAGGTGCTTTAACGGCACTTCGCACAATTTTCAGAAAAATATCATCTGGTATCATTTTGATTATGTTTTAAATATTCTCTGAATCTAACCTTTACTTATTTTGCAAGTATCAATTAAAATAACCGTTGTAATGTAAAATTTAAGAGATTTAGCTTCGCTGCTACTTCGTGGTCTCCCTTCGGTCGAAATGACAGGGCATTCATGGATTGTTAAGAGGATGGGGTTGGGGGGGGGGGGGCCCGCCCCACCCCCAAAAACACACAAAAAAAATGAAAAAGAAAACAGAAACGAA
>JBKBSF010000021.1:43304-76442 GCA_046291875.1 Bacteroidales bacterium
TTGTTGTCTTTCCTCTTTTTCTTTTTTTTTGTTTTTTTTTTTTTGTGTGGTGGGGGGGCGCGGGCCCCCCCCCCCCCCCCCCCAACCCCATCCTTCACCAACGTAAGTACCTGTCATCCCGAACGTAACAAAGTGGAGTGAGGGATCTCATATTACAAATGGTTTGTTATTTATAATTTACCGGACAACAGTTAATTAGAATTCAATTTTGTACCCCAGAGAAGGAAACGGCATTTTCATTTCATCAACGATTACATCATTCTTCATCCTGCTGTAGAATGGATCACTGTAATCGGGTTGCATCAGCGCATTCTTAATCATGAAATACCATGTGCCTGTATGGTTTGCTTTATTCACTTTATAGGTGATGGATAAATCAACGCCGGTTGTTGACGGGAACTGGCTTTCGAAAGCCCTGGAATGGTCGGGCAATGCATAACGAGCAGCAATGGATTCTTCATACCACACAGGGGTGTAGCGCAATCCGCCCATCCAGGTAACTTTAGCGCTTACACCAAGTATATTGTTACCCCGAATCATCCATTCCTTACCTGCCAAAAGATTGATCACATGGCCTCTGTTGTAAACCGTATTGTACTGTTTTCCGTCGCCCCCGGTGTATTTCGAATCAAAGATGGTAGCGGTAAAAAGATAGTAATAGCCGTCTTTCTGGAAGCGTTCAAGGGTAAAATCGATTCCGTAGTTTTTGCCGGTGCCCGTGTTTTCCAATTTGCGGTCAATGGCCCAGTTGTTTGTAACATTAATTATTGAGAAGGAACTGTTGGGATATACCGGAACGTTTTCGAGAATTTGATAATAGGGCTCAACAATAATGCGGGCTACATCATTGATTTTTCGGGTGTAGCCCACCACAAAGTGATGCGATTTCATAAAGTCAAGGTTCTTGTTTAGCAGTTCCCTTATACCGTTGTTCTCTACTTCTGAATAATAAGTTCGCAACTCCTCCATTTGCGAGTGTAAGCCGTAAGCAGCACTGAATTCATCTCTATTGGTGAAAGCCCAGTTCACACCTGCACGTGGTTCAAGGGTGGCTTTTTCATTTACATTGAGATACATAGAGTGAACCCCAATATTGGTTGACAGATTGGGCAGGATGTCTATTTTAAACTGGGTAAAGGCCTGGGTAGACAATGCAGTTCCTTTATTGTCAACAAAGTTGATCAAATCGTCGGGCTGGTTGAAAAAAGCCAGCCTCAGTGTGTTGTCAAAGAACAGGCTATTCACCGTAATCCCAGTGCGGGAACTAATCCTTGGACTGAACCTGTGGTTGAGTGTTGACCTGAATGAGTATTTTCCTTCGGTGCTTTGCGAATAGATTACCGGGAGCATGTGCATATCAATTGAATACTCTCTTTTATCGAAGGTGTATCTCATCCCATCAGCGCTGAGAATAGTGTTAAGAAAAGTTTTATTCCCAAAAATCATCCGGTGCGACAAACCCAGGGCCCCAAATCGGTTTTTATACCTTTGGGTCATGTAATCGATGGAAGTTACCCACTCCGCCGGATCATCCTTTGCATCTTTGTTATTGATGTCGTCGGCACCCATACCCCAGAATGTGAAGGTTCCCGCTTTTTGTGTTGGAAAATCTAACTTGAAAGTAAAATCCTGAAATGTTGGCAAGTTTGGGAAATTCACCAGTTTGCCCATAAGGCCAAGGGTTCCGTATCTATAGTTGAAAAGATAGGTAGCATTTTTGCCTTTCACAAAGGGGCCTTCTGCCGCAAAATCAGCTCCTTGGATTCCAATTCCGGCGGTATATTCGCGTTTTTCAGTGTTCCCGGTTCTCATTTTAACATCAAAGACACCGGAAAATGCATTGCCATATTCAGCCGGGAATGCCCCGGTATAAAAATCGGAATTGCGAAGCATCTGGCTGCTGAATACAGTATAGCCACCGCCACCCACAAAATCCACATTTGGGAAGTGGAAAGTTGCCGGTGCATCAACACCTTCAACACGCCACAAAACGCCACGGGGTGAATTACCGCGAATAATAATGGCATTGTTGGTGGTTTGTGTTGTGGCAACGCCTGCAAAGCCGGCAGCCAGTCGGGCAGGGTCATCTAAACCGCCCGCATAGCGACTCGCTTCTTCCACGCTGAAAGTGCGGGCACTAAGGCTTGCCATGGAGTTTGCCGGGCGGTCTTTGTTGGTGGAAGCACTTACTACTACCGCACCCAAGTCTATTGAGGTTGCTTTCAGGCCAATTTCCAGAAAAACTTCCCGCCCGGATACAACCAGCACCTCAGTTACCGTATAAGGCTCATAACCAACGTAGGATACATTAAAATTGTGCCTGCCAACAGGCACACTTTCCAAACGGAAATTCCCGTCAAGGTCGGCGGTAGTTCCCATTACAGGATCGATCCCTTCAACGATAATAGTTGCCCCAACCAGGGGGATTTTTACATCGGCATCTTTAATGGTACCTCTTACCGTTTGGGTTAAGGGGTTTTGAGATTGTACAATTGACAAATTCAGGCAAATCAAAAGTGTCAATGCCACTTTGGCTGAATTCAAAAATGGATTTCGTAACATAGTTTTGCGTTTAAAAATTGAATGCAGCAAAACTATTTCGGATTACATTTTTGGGGGTTCCACTTTTCAGATTTAAGGTTCCGTTTTCAGGAAACATGTGTCCCACTTTTTACGAGACCCTTGAAACGCGCATGAGTACTGCATTCCAAAAGAATATAAAAGTAAGACTATGCCAGTTCCATCTGACCTATTTATTCATAGTATGAACAGAGGAAATATAGGCTGTTGGCGAGATTCCTTCGAACTTATTGAATGCCCTGTAGAAGGCCGCTTTTGAGTTAAAACCACAATCGTAGGCTATGCCCATTACGGATAAATGCTTGTTTTCCTTACTCAGGCATTTTAATTTGAATTCCTCTATGCGGTATTTGTTGATAAAGTCGAAGAAATTTTGATTCAGAGAAGCGTTGAGAACCTCGGAGATGATTTCGGGTTTGGCTTTCATTAAATTGCTTAAGCTGGCCAAATTCAGTTCCGGGTCTAAATGGGGCTGTTCAGACTCCATTAATTGAGTCAGTCTGGCGATAACATCAGAATGGTTCTTTTGCTTGGTTGTTTCAGGTTGATGCAGTTGCGTCGGTTCAAGGGCCTGCTCAATCTCAGCAATGGGGTAATCCACAAAAATGCGCCCCTGCCTGATCCCGAAATAACCGATATAAAACACGTAAGCAGTGGAAAAACTGTAGGCAATTTGCGCAAGTTCATAAAATCCGGCAAAGGGAAAGAAATTGTTGATATTGAACAGGGCAACGTTAACCGAAAACACAATTAACGAAGCAACTACCAGGGTTTTCAACCACCAAAGGTCGATTTTTTCGATATTGGAAAAATGATTTTCAATCGTTGTCCTGTGTTTTCGCAGCAACCTTAAAGCCCAGATATTGTAACCAATACTGAAAATCCCGATGGATATGCCCCTGATTTTGAATAAACCCGTTTGGGTGAATAGTTCATCTTTCGTCAGGAGTATTTTTTCATCAGCGGGCAGGAAAAGAAAATTATGCATATGAAGCCCTAAAAATACGGCAAATGGCAAAAGGTGCAACAGATGAACGGGTTTTATCTTAACGTTTTTAATCGTCAGCGATTTGACATAAAGCCATAGCAGTGGTCCGTGCAACAGCAAAAACAGCCAGGCATTGTTTATCAGGTGAGGATATGGAAAACCATTGTTACGGTTAAAAATTTCGATATATGGCCCACCAATGGTCAGGGCATAAACAGCGAAAATACAGAGGAGTGCCTTGTCAGCCTTTGTTTTGTTCTTCTTCCCCATCAGTAAGACGAAGAAAAAAAGTGACATAAAAAAACCTGCTAGAAGTACAATTGCCATTTATTTATGTCCTTTGGTAATGGATAACTTTCTGCCTGAGCAAACCAGGAGTAAAAGTAATTGAAAATTTAATTCGAAAGAGAAGTGCCGGATCATCAGAGAGATAGTAATAAACGGGGTTGTTGAACCTGTCGTAAGCAACAGATAACCAGGAGCGTATTCTACAATTTGAAGAACAGGTTTGACCGTGGGGGCCAAGGCATCGGATCACCTCTTCACTATTTTTGTTATTACATTTACAATCAAAATTTGACAATCCTGAAATGATCGTCGCACATTTTGTGATGCAGAGCCACTCCGGAATACTCGTTTCTACTGCAATTTACTTTCGCAGGGAGGGGTAATGGAGGATGCAGTTACAGATGTTCTCTTAGTTGCGATTATCAAAACCTTTGATTTCAATTATTTTTGTTGCATAATGGGCCAGGTTATTGCACCTTTTGATACTCATTCAGGTAATACTCATAATTCATGAGCAGACTCCGGGCAAAAGCCATATAGTCATCATTCAACTCCTGAATATGATAGAATGTGCTTTTTAATAAAGAAGGATTATACATGGCTTGACTGTAAATACTTGCAACCATTTGTTTATGGAAGTCCAATAAAAATTGTTGCCGTTGGTAAATCGCAGTAAACCCCTGCAAACCCTCAAAATCAATGCTGCTCAAAACACCAGAATACTGTGCTGCATCCCATGCTGTATGACTTATCGAGAGCGTTATAAGCCCACGGTAGGGCAATTGCCTGAAACTATAGCCTCTTTCAGAAAAAGCATCCAGGCTGTCGCGGTATACCTCAAAAAAAGTATTGCGCACTTCCTGTTCCTGGATAAACTCCAAGCAGGCGATGTAGTTGCCTGAAATTTCTGCAACGATAAGAGTTCTTATCTCCTGGATCTTTCGTTCTTCTTTGACCGATTCATTGAGGTTATTGATCAGCAAAGCAAGCAACACTCCCAAGACCACAGGAAACATATCGAGAAGTATCTTTTTAACCGTATTCATACCAGGTAAAATTGCACCTGTTTTTCTCCTGAATAATGTGATCATACCAGAGCTATTAAAAAAATTGTTCTACACCCCCCATAAATCCTAAAACTTTACTTGCGGCCACTGAACCTGCACTCAGGGATTGATCCATGTCTTTTGTCCTAACCCATTCAATACAAAAAGCAGCCTGGAATGCATCACCGCAACCCGTAGTATCAATGATGGCATCCACTTCAATAGCAGGAGAATAAAATTCTTTCCTGCGGAAGAAAGCAATACTTCCTTCAGCCCCCATTGTTGCAACTATCATTTTGCCCGATTGGGCTGAAAGGTCTCTTAAATCACCAAGCATATCTTTCCTGCCGCTCAAAAATACAATATCAATACTGTCGATATGCTGTTTGATTTGGTCCACCCCGAAATAATCCAGAAAATCAATGACAACCAACTGGTTTTTATTCCTTCTTTTCAGCAGTTCTTGTAAGTTGGGATCTCCTGCAGGCATTGCAACTATTGAAGAATCAACAATATGACCCCAGTCATTCTCAGAAAGCCTGAAAACATCAAATGCGCCTCCATTCCAGCTATCTGCTTTAAAATAGCGATCACCCTTCTGGTTAATAAAAATCTTGTTGGATGCTGTAGTCTCCTCAATTTTATACAAATGAGAATGGTTAATTTTCATTCTATCAAGGTGATGTACTATAAGCTCACCAAATCTATCATTCCCAACTGCTCCAATAACAGATATACCATCAATGCCCGACAGTTTACATTGTGTGGCAAAGTTTAATGAATTCCCACCCACGAACACTTTATCCTGTTCCGGCTAAAAATCCACACAAAAGGAGGTCAAAGCCGTAATTTTCATATTCTTTTATTTCAAATATGCGATCCATCGTTCTGCGGGGTAGCGATCAGCAGTAGTATGCATTAGGTGCGAGTTCTCCCGGCAACCCTAAACCTGTAATGCAGCAGCATTGCCTCATTTCCGGCGATGCTGCAGTGGCTCAATTCAAAGGGATAAAGGTTGTGAGGTATACCCGGCAGATCAGTATTACATTTGCTGGCAAGTGCACCCGGAGCAAGCGCAATTTTCATAGCATCTACCTTACCCAAGGCCAGCAAGCCATCCGCAACAGGCCCTCCACACTCCGCGGCAAGGGTTTGGATATTAAACCCCTGATGGAGGGTGTCCAATGTTTTTACTAAATCCATCGGTCCGGAACTGGAAAGCAGGTAGCTTACACCGCGCATTTTGAGGTAAGACAGATAGGCAGGAGAAGTTTCAGTGGGACAAATCACAAGGATATGCCTGAACCATGGCTGCTGCTGCAAATACCTCCAGTTGTAATTACAACCGGTATTATCCAGCACTACCAGCAGAGGTCTGGGGTGGCCTGCCAATGCATTTCCCGGACCAGGAACCACAGGCGGAACAGCTGTCTTTATCATTTCTGGATTTTGCTCATGATGCCCCATTCGATGCACGCGCTCTCCATCCAGAATTACTGCATCGGTTCGCAAGCCAAACAACTGCGCATAGCTTCTCACCAGGGAGGGAAAATCATCCAACTCCCAGCCGGCACGTCCATCTATATCTACTGCATTAAACAAAGTAACTCTTGGTGGCATTATGAAAATCCTTTAAGTGAAAACTGCAAAAATCTAGCGAGCGGCACATCTGCAAAACCTTGTGATCCATCAGTTTCATGATGCGCGACAACAAAAGTAGCATTGTCTCTACAGAATTTTCTGAACCTGGGTTCATGAGTTCTCTGCTTTACAAAATCTGAGTATTATTTTACAGAGGCAAGCAGCATCGGCCAAACCAAAGCATACTCTTTACCAATGCCCTCTGTGCTGCTCTCTCCTTTGGCTGCCCTGATCAATTGTTACATCCCATTATGAAAGATCTGGAAGCGTACATAATCGGAAGGCAAGGATGTTTTGCGGCAAATGGTCTCAACACTTTGCCCCGACTTATACAACCGGCGTATCAAACAAGCCATGCTTTCGCCCAGTTCCACCAGGTTGTTTTCCGGATCAAAGAACCTTACGGTGCGCTGGCCCCATGGTTCTTCATGAACTTTGTGCAAATAACTCAGATCAAAACCGGCGAGCTCTTTTACTACCTCTTCAAAATCCTCGCTTTCGAAGCAAAGTTCAAGGTTTTTATTTCCGGCTTTCTGCCAGGTACTCCCCAGTTTTTCAGCTATAAGGTAGCTTTCTTTGAGTTTCCAGAGACTCAATCCCCCTTCGAAGCTAATGCACGTTTCGAAATCCGATGTAACTTTCTGCATCAAAACGCGCTCATAAAAAAATCTCATTTCTTCCATATCCTCAACAAAAATAACACTGGAGTGGAATTTAATCTTACTTGCCAACATGTAATCAGGAGTTTTGTAATCGATTGATTTGTGTACTATTTTATCTCAATGCGGCCTTGGGCTGGAGTAAGGCCAGGTTCATTATATATTCTTGTTGTATCCTTTCATATCCCCGGGTGAGGAGCAACAACCGGAATAAAAGCCCATCCTGCACTGAAATCAACAAAGGGGAAAACGATCCATCAATTATCGCAATATTGCGCCCTCCGGATCATTTGCCCCCTGTATCCCTGAAGTGGTTAAATTCAGGTTGGGTTTTCTAATTGTGGTGGGCAAAAGTATTGAGTTATTCTGCCAATAGTATGAACCCAGGTTCATAAATCAGATTGCAGGAGTTTTTTTTTGATCCGGCACAATGCCTGTGGAGTAACCCCCAGGTAGGAGGCAATATGATACTGAGGAATACGCTGCAAAAGGTTCTTGTGCTGTTTCACAAACCTGAGGTAGCGCTGCTCGGGGCTGTCAGAATAGAAGGTAGTTAAATGGGTAACTGCCATAATAAAAACCTCCTCAATCACCAGCCTTCCAAAGCGCTCTCCCTGGCAGATATTCCGGTAAAAGTACTCCATATCATCGTGCGATATAGTGAAGAGGATACAGGGCCCCACCGTAGTAATGGTGTTTGAGGAAGGGGTTCTTCGGCGAAAGCTCTCGATGTCACTCACGAAAGCCCCTTCAGGTCTGAATACGAAAGTTCGGTCCTCGCCCTCTACCATTTTGGAAAAACGCAAAACACCCCTTGCAATGAAAAAAACTTTTCGACACACCTCCCCTTCCTTCAACAATACCTGATTCTTTGCAACATGCTCCTCTTTGAACAACTGCAGAATCAATTCACGATCCTCATTGGTCAGAGTGATGTAGTGCTCGATTCGCTGAAACAAAAAATCCAATGGAGAGCTCTTCGGCATAGAGGTATGATGTAAGGCCCCGGGATTCTTTTCCGGAGATTCCGTAAACGCTGCCTCTAAGACAGAATTTTCAAGTAACTGATTCATAAAACATTTCCTCTTCCATTCGTTTATACTATTTTCTTTCCCAGCTTGATTACTGCAAAGGCATCATTTGCATAGTCCTTATCTCCACTTATACCCCAAATGGAAGTAAAACCGGCACTATACCAGAAGCGCAGTGCTCTCCAGTTTTTAAGATGTACACCAATGGCCAGGCTCTCATACCCCATGCCAGCACAATAGTGGGCAATTTGCTCCAGAGCCTCCCGGGCATACCCCTGCTTGCGAAACTTAGTGTCAATGAGAAAAATGCTGATCCATGCAGTCTGCTCATCCGGATAGCCCAGATAGATATCTGAGAACCCCACAAGCTGCCGGGAGGTTACAAGCCGGATACTTTTCAGCCGGTAATTCTCGATGGAGGCACCAGGAATGGGAGGCAGATCGCCATGGGCAAGACATTGGCGAATGTAATCCTTTTCAAAAGCAGACCCTTCAAGGTATTCCTTGTCCTCCCACGTATGGCAGATTTGCTGAAGCGCATCGCATTCATCCATGCTGGCATCGGCGAGGGTAACTCTGTAATGATCTTTCTCTATTGCAACCATGAGGGGATATCAGTAATGTGGGGTAAATGAAGAATTTGCTTATTGCCTTGGCTCTCCTGCAACAACGAAACCGGGGATTTTCTTTACAAATCCTCCAGGTATCCCAGTGGTGACACCAGCTGGTATTCGGCAGAAATCTCAAAGAAATAGTTGAGCAGATTCAGGTGCTCAGACCCTATGATAAGCAAAATGCGATCGTTGGGGGTAGTGGCAATCCTTTGCACATTCCTGAGTATTCGGAGGTTTCGATTGAACCATCGACCGGTTTCAAAATCCACCCCTGCAAAGTCACCGGGTTGCTCTTCATACTGAAAAGGATGTGTAAGATAAAAGGAAAGGCCTTTTCGGATGACCTCCGGATGGTTGAGATACAACAATTCATCTGTGATAGATCGCACCTTTTCCCGCCCTTGTGTTCTTGCTCTCGAATACTGCATATAAGGCGAGTTCAGGTAATAAAATTCGAAGGCTGCTCTTCTGTCGTTGTCAGAAAGTATCTCAAGTGTTTGCCCAAAAGGTTGCCCCATATCATCCACGCAATAAACTTTTGGCAGGTTCAAATCTGCAGCAATGCGAAAACCCAGCTGGTAAATTTCATTTTTACCCAAACTCCATGTTCCGGCAAGATATTGGGTATAAAGCGAATCGGTAATTTGCTGCCTTGAAGGATGCCGCTCCACTGCAATTATTGTGGGTCGGAATGTGCGAATGGCATTGGCAATGGCTGCAATTTCTGTCTGCCAGGGGTCCTGCAATACATCCACCTGGTCTTCTTCGGCTGTTTGAACAAGATCGAGGTTTGGATAATCAAAATGAAATACCCCCAGGGTCATCACAGGAACAGGATGTTCCAGCCTTAGGGTTTGGGCCTGGCACAAGGCAAAACTTCCGGCCAGCAATAAAAAAAGCACTCTTTCCATCAGACATTTACGCATACACTTGTTTATTTTACAAATTACCTGTTTAACAAAAATTCCTTTTCCCGTCATAGCCCTAATATCATAGGACATTTTCCCAAAGAAGCCCATCATGGTATGCATTCACAGCATTTCAGGCCACCTGTAAGGACCATGAAACGTTATGACAAACTCAACACAATTCTGGTTATCCTTTAAAATTCTCCTGACTAAAAAATGAGGACGTACCCCAATGAGGAACAGCCCCCTGTTATCAAAGCATATGCAAAAAGTCACAGACACCTGATTTCCTGATCATTGCCGTAACACCCCCTAAAACCCGAACCCTTCCTGTTGTTCAATAGCGAACAACTATTCCCAAAAACGGACAACCCCGCAGGGTTCCGACCGACTCTATAAAACCCTAACGAACAATGGAGTGCAGCATCCTGGGCAAGACCGGGGAAAAGCAAGAAAAATATTCTTACTATCAATCTGTAGCGTGATTACCTGCAATCTTGCCAGTTGGCATTATGAACGAGGACAAGCCGAAAAACATTCTTTGCGGCCAGACTATCAATACGCAGCGAAGCAAGAAATCCCTCTAATCAAATTTGTGCCTACAGGATTGCTTATAATCCTTTTTTCAACGATCTGAATCCATCCAGGTGCTGGCTTCCTCTTATAAAATCCCTGCAAGACAGATCGTACGATTACGAACAGTTTATGATCACCTCCGAACAGATTAATAATGACCAACTTAAAGGCAAAAACACAACATCCTGTTATCTCGATTATTAAAAGATATGGCATAAGCATTGATGCAAAGTATTTTTTGTAAATTGGCAATCAGATTGTCAAAAGATCGGAAATGTTTCTGGCACTAAAGTTTAACCTTAAATCATTAGAAAAATGATCCTGACAACCATTCACAGCATTCCCGGCAGGGAAACCGAAGAAGTACTTGGCCTGGTAAGAGGCAGCACAGTAAGGGCGCGTCATGTGGGTCGCGACATCGTTGCAGGCCTGAAAAACATTGTAGGTGGCGAAATTGAAGAGTACACCCGATTACAGGCCGATGCCCGCGAAGAAGCACTGCAGCGTATGATGGACGATGCCCGCCGCCTCAATGCCGATGCCATAGTGGGTGTAATGATAACCACTGCCATGGTAAGCCGCGGAGCCGCCGAGATATTGGCCTACGGCACAGCAGTAAAACTTAAGTGATATGGAAGCCTGGCAGATTGTACTGGGCATTTATGTCCTGAGCATACTGGCTGCTTTTGCCGGTATCATTGTCCTGATCATCCGCCGTTCAAAGGTTAAGAAGAATGAGCGATTCGAACGCAGGTCCAATTAACTAAGCGCACACCGGGCGTCCTCTCATCAAGGGGCTGCCTTAAAAGCATAAAAGTTATCTGTACACTGAGCATGCTTGTTGAAATGGGTACCTGAGAGAAAAACGTGCACCATTTCCTTAAAGATGATTCCGGCAAATAACCCAGCTACTCAACAACCAGGTTGTGCATACCAGACAGCCTGAGTTTCTCCTTCACTACCCATTGAAGATCAAAAAAAACAAAACCATGAAATAAGCATGACAACAAATCTTGTCACCCATGCAAATGTTCAACATGCGAATTCCATCTGACAAATAAAAAACAAATAATGAACAGATGAAACTTTTTATTATTATCCTGGCCCCTATCCTGGGATTAATCGGTTTACTCTATGCCTGGCTGGGCGGTTTTCAAAAAATCCGTTTCTCTGTGCAGGAAGCCGGGGGCGAAACCCTGATTTATGAAACCCATATTGGCGACTACAAAAATGTTGGCAAAGTAATAGATCACATGTATTATGCCCTGCTGAATGAAGAGAAAGTGGAATGTTTCAGGGGATTTGGTATCTACTACGACAATCCGCAGAAGGTGGAAAAAAGCAAACTCCGCTCCGAAGTGGGCAACATCCTGGAAAACCCAACACCGGCATTGCTGGAGCAACTGGATGGCAAATATACCATCAAAACCCTGGAAAGGCAGCAGTACCTTGTGGCAGAATTTCCTTACAAAAACCAGCTGTCAATCTTCATGGGCATCATGCGGGTGTATCCTGCCATGAACCGATACATAAGTAAGCACAACCTCAACGAAGATGGCTTTGTGATGGAGATCTATGATGTACCGGGCAAAAAGATTATTTACAGGAAACAACTTTAGCAATACCCCTGTATTCTCTGCACCCTCGATTTCCATAATGCCTGAACAATTTCACTCCCCCTGCCGTTTGTAAGGGCAAAACCCCAAAACTTACCTCCATGGGCAAAACGGCAGGTATTTTCATGTTTACGCTGTTGCTGGGCATTGCTGCTTCAGCGCAAACCCACAATGACTTTTACACCCGCAGCAAGCAGATCAACCAATCGGGCATGTACTTTCTGGGCGGATGGGCGGTAGCCAATATGGCCGTAGGCACCTACGGGTGGATGCGTTACGAAGGTCACACCCGCTACTTCCATCAGATGAATGCCGCCTGGAATCTGGTAAATGCAGGTATTGCTACCTGGGCCTTGTTCGACATGGGCCGGGAGGATGTTTCCGGGCTTTCTTCCCGGGAGTTGCTGCGAAAGCATATCCGCACAGAAAAACTTTACCTGATCAATGCAGGGCTCGACCTGCTCTATATGGCCGGGGGTGCCTGGATGATACACGCCTCTTCCCGCTCAACAGAAAATGCCGACATGCTCAAAGGATACGGCCAGTCGGTGATCCTCCAGGGTGCATTTCTTTTCCTTTTCGACCTTACAAAGTTCAGCATACAATACAGGCACCGGCAAGGCTTTCTCCAGCACACACAAATAGGACTTACCCCCACCGGACTCAGGCTGGCTTTTTCCTTGTAACGCTTCTTTGTACTTGCCACCCTGTGGCTGCAGACTATTGCACCAAGGCATCCTTCATCATCTCCTGATGATGGGTTGAAAGAAACCTATCCCCCCTTCATTCTTTTATCCACTGTTCACCCCTCTAACCACCTGTACGGATACGGACAAAACTCTTTGACCAAACGCCTTCCACATTTTCCAAAACACTGTATTTTTAGCACTTAACAAATATGGCCTGATATTGGAATACGAAAACACATACCCGATTCTCAAAAAACAATTCATTAGAAAATAATTTGATTAATTCATTGGTCTAATGGAACTTGCATGCTATTTTTGACTGCATCGAGCTTCGGTTCATTGTTTTTTGTGAGCCGCAGTGCTCATGCAAGTTTCATATAACTACTTTTGAAAAACAAACTCCAATCCATCGCAATGCTCAGGAAATACTTTATCATTGGACTGCGCAACATTCTTAAACAGCGTTTCTACAACCTACTCAATGTTGTGGGGCTGGGTGTAGGGTTGGCGTTGGTTATTTTCATTGCACTTTTCCTGCACCATCAGCACAGATATGACCGCTGGTATGCCGACTACCAAAGAATCTACCGCGTAGAGTTTGGGGAATGGGCCATTACAGGCCCGGCCTTCAAACGTGTGGTTGAGCAATCCAGCAGCGGCATTGAGCAGGTGCTCATGCTCAACAACAACCAACTGCGAAACACCCCTGTGCGTATAGGCAATGAGATGATGCGCATCCATCACCTGGTGGCAGCCGATCCGGAGGTATTTGATTTCTTCGACCTGACCTTTATCCATGGGGATGCCCAAACGGCCCTTGACGACATTGGCAACATCGTACTTACACGCAGCGAAGCCCTTCGCTTATTTGGCAAAGAAAACCCCATAGGGGAAGTACTGAGCCCCAACGACAGTTACAACCTGATGGTTTCAGGTGTAATAGAAGACATCACCCATTTCCACGTGGAGGTTGACGCCCTGGTATCCTTTATGTTGTTTGGGAGATTTTTTGGCAACGATTATTTTGAACGCCCCGGCAACTGGAACCACTTCCTTTTTGTAAAACTTCATCCGGAATCTGACCCCGCAATGGTTCGCAATCAGATTGAAGAAAGTACCGATGCGTTTATCCTTGAAACTTCCGGCATTGACTTCGACAAAGCCATAAAACTGCGTCCGGTAAAAGACATTTTTTATACCAGCGAAGACCTGATAGAAAGCAGGGTAATGCGTGGCAATAAGACCCTGAGCATCGCTTTTATGATTATTGCAGGTTTTATTTTGCTGATCGCTGTGGTTAACTTCATCAATCTCTCCACTGCCCATTCTACCTCAAGAGCCCGTGAGATGGGAATCCGCAAATTGCTCGGAAGCACCCGCAGCAGCCTGATGATACAGTTCTGGGTTGAGTCTGTCCTCATTACCGCTGCCGGAATGCTCATTGCCGTGGCACTGGTAGAAATCTTCATGCCATCATTCAACACATTGGCCGAAATAGACCTAAATCTGAGGGAATATTCAGTGGGCAGCCTCTTGGCAGGGTTTACGGCATCTGCTCTGGTACTGGGCTTTCTCAATGGGCTCTACCCGGCTTTTTACATGAGTGGATTTGAGCCCGCACGGGTGCTCAAGGGCGAGCTCACCAAGAGCAAAGGAGCTGCTTTGCTGCGAAAAACCCTTATGGTTTTCCAGTTTGCAACAGCAATCGGTCTTATTGCCGGCACCCTGATCATATATCAGCAAATTCATTACATGAAAACCAAAGACCTGCACTTCGATCCTCAGAACATTGTATATTTCCGGGCCAACCAACCTATATTGCAAAGATGGGAGGAGTTTAAGAATGAACTTCGAAGCTCGCCCGGTATCCAGGAAGTAGCCCTTACCAATGCCATTCCGGGAAATGTGGGATGGCAGGAAAGCGTTTACCTTGAAGGGCAA
This sequence comes from Bacteroidales bacterium, assembly GCA_046291875.1. Taxonomy (GTDB): domain Bacteria; phylum Bacteroidota; class Bacteroidia; order Bacteroidales; family UBA7960; genus SKVR01. The sequence goes on from JBKBSF010000021.1 coordinate 57,882, forward strand.
TTGCGCCAGTTCTATTACTGGCCGGCAACACCTGAATTTTTCACCCTGCTGGGAGCTGAGCTGCTGGCGGGCAGGTGGCCCGATCGCAATCTGGCTACAGACCAACGGGAAAACATGGTCGTAAACCGGCAATGGCTCCAGCTCATGGGATTGGATCAGGATTATGAAAGCATTATTGACCAGAGCATTCCTTGGGGAGATGGCAAAATCAATATCATTGGTATCGTAAGTGACTTTCACTTCAACTCCCTGCATCAGATCATTGCTCCCATGGCTTTTGTTTGGCATGAGGAACGTTGCCAGATGGTGAGCATAAAGCTGCATCCCCACAACATCAGTGAAACCCTGGAGCACATCAACCGCACCTGGACACAATTTTATCCCCATGAGCCCCTTTACTGGTCTTTTCTCGATGATACCCTTATGGCACTCTATGCCAAAGAAGAGCGCACCAGCACCATCCTCACTTTCTTTTCCCTTTTTGCCATTCTTATTGCCTGCCTGGGGTTGTTTGGGCTCTCCTCTTTTCTTATCGAAAAAAGAAGCAAAGAGATTGCCCTGCGCAAAGTGCTGGGGTCTCCGCTTCTAAACCTTCACATGCTCTTGCAGAAAGAGTTTGTTTTGCTTATTGCCGTTGCATCCCTCATTGCCATTCCTTTGGGCTGGTACTTTATGAGCAACTGGCTGAATGAGTTCCCCTATCGTATCCAAACAGGCGCTGCCCCCTTTATAATTGCAGTCTTCATTACCCTGCTTATTGCCATTGGCACTGTTTCGTGGCATGCATTCAGGGTATCAGGCAAAAATCCTTCTGATTTTTTGAGGGCGGAGTAAGCTCTTCATCCCTCACATCCAACCAACATATCAACACAAACACTGGTTACAGTTCAACCCTTTGCAATGCACACATAACCCATTAACAAACCCCTCCAAATGAACCGAAAAATGATCTCCATCTTTCTGTATGCAGCAACCCTTCTGTTTTTAGCCATCCTGATTGTCTTTATGACCCTGTGGGTGAAAAGCCCGGGGGTTTCTAAACCTATTACCGATTCGGAAGGGAATCCGGTAAAAGAAAGCATTTCAACCATCGAAACAATCCGGCTCGGCGGTCAGGAACAGTATATTATTATCCGGGGAGTGGATGCTTCCAAGCCTGTCATGTTGTTTTTGCACGGGGGCCCGGGAAGTCCGGAGGTTGCCTTTATGAATCATTACAACCGTGAAATTGAAAACGATTAGGTGATGGTTTACTGGGAACAAAGAGGAGCAGGCAAGTCCTGGTCCAAAACCATCCCGGCAGAGAGCATGAATCTTGATCAAATGTTTTCCGATACCCGCGAACTCAGTGAATATCTTGCCCATCGGTTTGATCGGGAGAAAATCTTTCTTATGGGTCATTCATGGGGCTCGCTGCTGGGCATACTTACGGCCTATAAGCACCCTGAGCTCTACCATGCCTATTTTGGAATCGGGCAGGTTGCCGACCAGCTTGAAGGAGAGAGGGTATCCTTCGAATGGGCCAAAGCCAGGGCTGAGGAACGGAATGACTCACGGGCCATCAGGAAATTGAACGCCCTTAAATTCCCCGAAAAGGAGTCAACCGCAAAGGAATGGATACGTTTTTTAATGAAAGAAAGACAATATGTGAACCGTTATGGAGGCGGCACCATCAAAGAGGTAACCGGGATGTGGCCACTGGTAAAGATTGTGTTGAAGTCAGAAATCTATACCTTGCGCGAAAAACTGAACTTCATGAAATCCAGCATGTTCTCCCTGGAGCACTTGTGGCTTGATGTAATACACACCAACCTGTTCAATGAAATTGACAGTATGAGTATACCGGTATATATTTTTCATGGAATTCATGATTACACAACCCCCTACCCCGTAGCCAAAGACTTTTACAATCAGCTTGCAGCCCCGCAAAAAGAATTCTTTACTTTTGAAAATTCGGCGCACAGCCCGGTAATGGAAGAACCTGAAAAATTTAATTCAATACTGAGAAGCCTAACACAGAAGCATTAAACGATTAAGATAAGGTTAAGACCCTTTTAACTGAAAACACAAAACCCATATGCTTACCCAACTCAAGAAAAGCCTCCTGACCCATGCCGACCAAAAGAAAAAGGCCGGCGAACTGGCTCGTTTTTTCCAGGCCTTCCCCGGCGGTTACGGTGAAGGCGACACCTTCCTGGGGATTAAAGTTCCCGACCAAAGGGCCGTGGCAAAGCAATTCTTCAATCAAATAAGTCTTGACGAAATTGCCGTTCTGCTCAGTGAAAATATTCATGAACACAGGCTAACGGCTGTTTTTATGCTGGTGCTGAAGTATGAAAAGGCCAAAACCACAGATGAGAAAAAAGCCGTGGTGGATTGCTACCTAAAAAACATAAAAGGGGTAAACAACTGGGATATCGTTGATTCATCGTGTTACAAAATTCTTGGCCCATGGCTGATAGACAAAGACAAAAGCCTGCTGTATGATTTTGCTCATTCGCAGGATTTATGGTTGCAACGCATCGCTATCATTACTACCATGCACTTTATCTCCAAACGGCAATACGATGACGCACTTCGCCTGGGCGAGATCCTGCTCCATCACCCCCACGACCTTATTCACAAAGCGGTAGGCTGGATGCTGCGCGAAATTGGCAACCGCAGCTACCCCACAGAATACCAGTTCCTGGCAAAGCACTACCACACCATGCCCCGCACCATGCTTCGCTATGCCATAGAAAAATTTGACGAGGAAACAAGACAGAATTTCCTGAAGGGGAGGATTTAAAATAAGGTTCATCCACTTTCCGTTATCTTTTGGCGGGGGTTTTCGGGGGTTCTCTCCTGCCGATCCCCCTCTCCGGCATGCCCATCCAACATCAATTGCTTTTTCAAATAAATATCCATAGGTCCTTGTCACAAAACCTCACACTCATACGACTATTACATAAAAGCACTTGTCATTGGAAACTTTCGAACAGTTCTACAAACAGCATTACCTGAGCCTGCATCGCCTTGCACAAAAAATGTTGTGCCACGATACAGCCCATGATATCGTTCAGGATGTTTTCGTGGATTATTTCGAAAAATCGAAGAAAGGCATTAAGGTTGATTTCCCCAAAAGCTATCTGTACCGCAGCACCCTCAATAAATGCATAGACCAACAAAGAAAGAACAGCAAGTTTGCCGGCGACCAGATACCCGAAAAGGTTAACAACAGCCTGCTGGAGTATGAGAATCGGGAGACCAGACAATGCATCAGCCAATGTATGGCCACCCTGGGCGACAAGGACAGAGAGCTTACCCTGCTTTACAGCGAGGGGCTTTCCTACAAAGAGATCTCCCAGATAACCGGAATCCCTTTTACCTCCATAGGCAAAACCCTGTCGCGTGCCCTTAAAAAACTGGAAAAAGAACTAAAAGTCAAAGGCTATGAATTGCTTTAGAGAAGAAGATATCCAGCTGTATCTCGACAACGAATGCGATGAGCAACTCCAGTCCGCCATCCAGGAGCATCTGCAGGATTGCTCCATCTGCCGCGAGGCCCTTGCACAGCAACGCCAGCGGGCCCACGAACTGGTGCAGTCGCTCAACTTACTGGTTACCCATCAGCCTGAGATACCTCCACTCCCCGTGAAAGTACAGACCCCCAACAGCAGCCTGATACACTACATCTGGCCCCTTGCCGTTGCAGCAAGTTTACTGCTGTTTGTATTTCTCGGGCCCTTTGATTCATCCGATATAAATCCCACCAACGACAGTCATCTTTTGTATGTATCGTCGGGAGAAATCGATGCCAACAAGCCCATCACCGACCAACCTCTAATCATGACAGTAGTTGCTCCTGATGGCAGTACATCGCAGGTTGTATTCAATTAACCCTTAAACCACATTACCCCCATGAAAAAACTTAAAACCGCAATCCTGCTGGCCCTGCTATTCCCTTTGGGCATAAGTGCCCAAACCCCGGCTTCTCTCTACCAGTCGGCAAAAATCCGACTGGTAGCCGACCCCACCTTTGGCCAGAACGTAAACTGGGACAGAGTATTTGCCTCCTACCACGACACTCTCTACGGCAGATGGAGAGGCGATGAAAAATCCCTTATGGTATTGCCCGATGGTTCTGTTGTGGTGAGCCACACCTACAAAGACTTTTACACTCACTTTGATGCCAGAGGCCGGTTTGTGGAAGAGTTTGCCGTGAAACGACCCGGGGGTGGCAACTTCCGGAGCCTGCGCCATATTCAGGGAGTACTGAAAAACAACATCTTGTTCTCGGGGCTCGACAATATGGGCAACATGCTGTGTTTCGACATCAGGGGCAACCTCATCAAAACACTTAAAATGGACTACATGGCCCGGCAGATCATTGCGCTGCCCAACAACAATTTAGCAGTGGTAGGCTGGGTACTGTGGAGCGATCGTGTAAGAGAGTTTGTTGCCATTGTAAATTACGAAACCAACGAGGAAAAGATCATCTGGGACCATTTTAACCCCCGCACCTTCGGCTCGGGCACACACAAATTCAACTACAGCTACAACTTCAGCAGCGGGGGGATGTTCAGTATCACCACTATGCCCTTCAGCAAGGCCCTGAGCATGAGCCATCCTCCGCAGATTGCCACCGTAGGGCAATACCTGATTGTGGCCATCCCTCCTACTGGCGAGATTCGCAGGTACGACCTCAATGGCCGGTTCATTGACTCACAAACCATTGACTGGGCCAAAGGTTTCATCTCAGTGGAAGAACAACGTGAGATCCAGCAGAAAGCCATTACCCGTTGGCGCAACCTGCGCAATCCCTCATTTGCATCGTGGGCCAGCCCGGCAGAAAACATAGCAGCCCGCGATCACTTTATTAGAGAAATGGAGAAAGACCTCAACAACATCACCAGCCCCATCCCCATGCCCTATTTTGCCCACATGATAAAAGACTCTGACGACAACCTGCTGTTTTTTGAATTCCCCAAAGAAGAAGGAGGCAATGTTTTCAATGTTTGGGTTTACAAGGAAAGAGGTGGATTTGTGGCGCGCAGCAGCTTTTCTGCCGAAGGCTACAACCTGGAGATCAAACCCTCTAAAATGGTATTCCACAATGGTTTTATTTATGCGCTGGTTACTCAAAAAAATACACAGGGCATACCCCTGAGGCTTGTGAGGTTTAAATTAGAACCTATATCATAGCAAATTTGCATACCAATCCAATTTAAGCTACTTCCTTCAAATACAATTCTGCTGCCCGGTTGCTTGAGCTCTCTCCGTTAAGGGGAGAAAGTCCTCAGGCTCCCGGGTAGTTTCTTTGCCCTTCCTCCTTAAAGGACCTAGAGAAAGATGAAAAGCAGAACTATTCAAAACCAATTCAGCTAACACAAAAGCTGTAAATCCGTACTATCATTTTCCTTGTAAGAGGAGTACTTTTCACAGGCACTTGTAACATTTCACCAACCTAAGCGTCAAACTCTCATTCACAATCCACAAAAAAACCACATGCGAAAACTATTTAAAAAAACTACTACTGCCTTCGGTCGTCTCTGGCAGAAGGCAAAGGAGAATATTTTCCCGGGTCAGAAAGCCCGCAGAGGAGCAACGGCCGGCATATTCATCACCTTTGCGCTGATCCTTGTGACATCAGCCTTTTTGTTTCTTCCCTACCTGGGCTGGGGACCAGTAATTGTAATAAGTATTGCACTTTCGGGACTGTTTTTTTTACTTTCCCTGCTCACAGTATCCCTGCTGCGCCTGCTGGCCCGCATTCCTTACTGGCTGCTGGTGGCACTGCTCTCCGGACTTCCTGTAACCATGATGTTTCTGTCGCCCAATCCAAAGAGCGGTTTTATTCTGTTTACCCACATCGCACTGCTTGCCTCTCTCACCGGCGGTGCTCTCTGGCTGATCCGGCCACGTTGGGCCCGTGCCGACAAGTTGCGCAAAACCCTTATTACCCTGTGCCTGGCCCTGGGTTTGTCGGGGTTTGCTGGCAGCCTTGTATGGCTGTTGTTGCCGGGCAACCCGGTTGAGATGCCTCCCATTGCCGCCATGCAGACAGAAAAACTTCCCGACACCCTTGCTTTGCCCAACCCCGCATTACCGGGCACTTATCCGGTGGCATTCCTGAGCTATGGCTCCGGAGAAGACAAACACCGGCCAGAATATGCTCATGAAGCAACATGGGTTACTCAAAGTGTGGATGGCTCCACCTTCCTGGACTCCTGGAACGGCTTCAGCGGAAAACTACGTACCCGCTATTTCGGATTTGATGCCAAAACGCTTCCCCTGAATGCCCGTGTGTGGTATCCTGAAGGTGCAGGCCCGTTCCCACTGGTACTGATTGTGCATGGCAACCACCTGGCGCAGGATTTTTCCGATCCCGGCTACGCCTACCTGGGCGAATTGCTCGCCTCCAGGGGATACATCCTGGCTTCGGTGGATCAGAATTTCCTCAACGGCTCCTTTACCAACCTACCCAAAGGGCTCAGCAATGAGAATGACGCACGGGGCTGGCTGCTGCTGAAACACCTGCAACTGTGGAAACAATGGAATGAGGAGGAAGGACACCCGTTCAATGGCAAGATCGACATGAACAATATTGGACTTATCGGCCATTCGCGCGGCGGAGAGGCCGCTGCCCATGCAGCATTCTTCAACACCCTGCCCTTCTATCCCGACAATGCCAATGAGGAGTTCGACTTCCATTTCAATATCAAAGCGGTAATTGCCATTGCCCCCAGCGACGGGCAATACCAGCCTGCCCGCACACGCACTCCACTGCAGGATGTCAATTACTTTGTACTGCAGGGCTCACACGATGCCGACGTAAGTTCTTTCATGGGCATGCGGCAGTTTCATCGCACCACCTTCAGCGAAGATTTCCCGGGATTCAAAGCAGGCTTATACATCTGGGCTGCCAACCACGGCCAGTTCAACAGCGTATGGGGCAACAAGGATGGAAGCAGCCCGGGCATCAACCTGTTCAACCTGGGGCAATTGCTGTCCTTACAGGACCAGCAAACCATTGCCAGGGTCTACATCAGTGCCTTCCTCGAAACCACCCTCAAGGACCAGAAGCAATACCAGCCTTTGTTTATGGACCATCGCTATGGCCGGCACTGGCTACCCGAAACTGTTTATCTGAACCAGTACGAACAGGCCGGCACCCGCATGATAGCCCATTTCCAGGAAGACATCAACCTGGGCACAGCAAGCCTGCCTGGCAGCACCATTCAATCTGCCGACCTGAGTGTATGGAAAGAGCAGACCCTGCCCTTGCAATGGGGAGATTACGACTCACGAATGGTGATACTGGGATGGAACACTACCCAAAGCGATACCCTGCAGCCGTGCTACCAGATCAGCTGGCCCGCAGGTGCCCTTGCAACCCACAGCAGATCGGTTCTCGTCTTTTCCATGGCTGATACCGGCGACAAGGCCGATCCTCCTGGCAAAAAGAGCACCGGTGATGAAAATGATACAGAAGAACAGAACAATGTTGAGAAGGAAGCGGACCAGGAAACCGGGGAGAGTGAAGGGCCGGAAGAAAAAGACAAGGAACCAGAGTTCATAGATTTCACCATTCGTCTTACCGACGTGGCAGGCAATCTTCTGGAATTCCCTCTGAGTGATTGCTCACCTCTGCAGCCCAGGCTTCGCAGGCAGCTCACCAAACTGAAATTTATGCAATCTGCAGCAGAATCGGAAAACATCCTGCAGTTCTTCTATTTCCCTCTTGAAGCATTCGGCGCAACACACCCCGGTTTTGATTTCCAGCAGATCGTGAGCATCTCTTTTGTATTCGACCGCACCCCCAACGGAGTGGTAGCCATCAACAACATTGGTTTTCAGTGATCATACCAACCCCAGGATCCTGAGGGCTGCCAGCCCGTCTTTCAATGCCCATGCCCGGGTGAAGTTCTCCTTTACCAGCAGGTATTTGAGGGCTTCGAAATTCTTGAAGCCGTTTTCGCAGACCAGCACCAGTTTTTTATCCTGGTCCACAGCGGAAACGGCTTCAGGCAATTGGTACAAAGGGATGGTTTTCCATTGCAGTTCGCCTATCGAAAGCCATTCGGTATCATCAGAAAAAGCCAGTACGTGCGGAGAATGATCTTTGAGAAACGGAAAAAAATCGTGAGGCTGAAGGGTGTATTGCCGCAGCAGGAAATCGGGGCAAGTGTATTCGTATTCGGTGAGTTCTTTAATGTGGAGGTTGGGAAGATGCACTTGTATGGGAAGCTCCATGAATGAACCATCCATCCCCTCAAAATGCAGCAACCTGCCTGCCAGCACATCACCCCTGCCCAAAATGATTTTGATGGCTTCCAGTGCCTGTAAATTGCCAATGATGCCGGGCACCATACCCATTACCCCGGCATTGGCACAGGTGGGAATGGTAAGCGGATCGGGCGGATCGGGAATCAGGCAACGATAGGTGGGTCCACCCTGGTAGTTATAGACCGACAGCTGCCCCGAGAAACCCAAGGCAGCACCGATGATGCAAGGCTTACCCAGCATCACACAGGCATCGTTTACAAGGAATTTGGTTGGGAAATTATCAGAACATTCCACCACCAGGTCGTATTGCGATATCAGCTGCAGGGCATTCTCTTTGTGCAGGCGCAGAAAATGAACTTTTATTTCCACATCGGGATTGACCCGTCGCAATCTCTCTGCTGCCGCCACTGCCTTGGGATGCCCCACATCATCCATGGCATACAGTACCTGCCGGTGCAGATTGCTCAGCTCCACCTCATCGTTATCCAAAACGCCGATGGTGCCAATTCCTGCCGGCACAAGGTAAAGCAATACAGCGGCCCCCAGGGCACCGGCACCCACCACAAGGACCCTGGCTTTACGAATTTTACCCTGACCCTCAGCACCTACCTCGGGTAGAATGAGCTGACGATGGTATCGCGACACATGAGGAGAATCGGCCATATATGATGTTTTTACTACACAAAAATATCATTTTCCGGCGGAGAATATTCTCTTTCGGCAAACTTCAAAAAAGCATCTCCTCCTGAACAAAGAGCCCCTTTGAGCAGTTATGTGAAGAGTAAACAGCAAATCAGCGGGCAAAAAAGCCCTTCCGAAAATTATATACAATTCATTCACAAACCAAAAAAGAACAAAATCATGAGTAAACATTATGCAAGTGCACAGTGGGAAGGCAACCTGGTAAAGGGAAGCGGAAAATACAAACTGAAGACCAGTGGCCATGAGGGCGGAGTTAAATTCACTACCCGTTTTGAAGATGACCGCAGTGCATCGAGCCCCGAAGAGCTTATCGGTGCAGCCCATGCCAGCTGCTTCTCCATGGCTTTCTCCCACGCCCTCGACCAGGCAGGCTTCACTCCTGAAAAAGTAGAAACTGAAGCAGAGGTAACCCTGGCCAAAGCCGAGGGAGGCTTCGCCATCAGCCAGATCCTGCTCAAAACCAAAGGTAAAGTAGGAGGTATTGACAAAGCAAAATTCCTCGAGATTGCTGAAGCTGCCAAAACCGGCTGCCCCGTTTCCAAAGCACTTGCCGGCACTACCATCAAACTGGAAGCAGAGCTGGTATAATACATCGTTTTCCTTTTTCTGACGGCACATGAGCAATGGGTTGCTCATGTGCCGTTTTTTTGTCTGGATTGACGCATTTCCCCTGACCAATACAAAAACTACCACAATATCAAACACATAACACATCACAACCTGTTCGTCACCAAAACCTCATTTTGGCAAATCCCTTAATGGTATTGTATCAACCGCCAGGACCTCTCTCCTGCAAACACTACCCGTCCGCTTCTTAAAAAGGCGTTAAACCGGGAAAGCATTGAAGCTATTATACCCGGAATAGTTATTTTTGCCCCGGTATTATTCAATATTTAACATGACATCCACTGCCATGCGAGAAACTTCTTCTTCATTCCTGTCTCTGATCCTGGCATCAGGCTTATTTCTTTTCTGTGCTCAAACTGCGCTGACCCACCTACCCGATCTTACAGAAAAACCGGCAAACTTTCATGCAGAAAAGGGCTCCTATCATTTTAATACCGATAATGGCACCTACGTGTTGCGCTTTTTCTCGCAGGAAATCCTGGAGGTTGAGTTTTTTCCGAAAGAAAACAAGCGCCCTTCTGATGTTGGGTTAACGTTGAGCGAATCGCAACAGGAAGTCAGGGATAATGTATTGCGTTCTTCACATGCGGTTATCATGGAGCCCCGGCATACAGATGTGCAGGTTACAAGAACTGAGGATGATATTATTCGTTTAAGTACTGATGGGATAAGTGTTGTTTTTGACCTGAGAGATTCAAAATTCTCCTTTTACCACAACGGGCGAAGATTATTGAAAGAGCACAACGGGTTTGTGCAGAACCCGGATAACGATGGCTATCGAGTTGATTTTCGTATCTCTGCCACAGAAATGCTTATGGGTGGGGGTTCGCGCGCATTGGGAATGGACCGCCGCGGACACCGGCTGGAGCTATACAACCGGGCGCATTACGGATACGAAACCCGCTCAGAGTTGATTAACTATACCCTGCCTATGGTGCTTTCCTCACGCCGTTATGCCATCCACTTCGACAATCCCACCACCGGATACCTGGATCTTGACAGTCAAAACGATGGCACACTGGGCTTCGAAGCTTTTTCAGGCAGACAGACCTATCAGATCATCGCGGGTGATACCTGGGAAAGCATTATTGACAATTACACACAGCTTACAGGCCGCCAGCCATTGCCTCCGCGCTGGGCGCTGGGCAATTTCTCCAGTCGTTTTGGCTACCGCTCTCAGCAGGAAGTGGTAAACACCATTGCGTTGTTTCGCGAAAAAGAGATCCCGGTGGATGCTATCATTATAGACCTTTACTGGTTCGGACAGGAAGTATTGGGTACAATGGGAAATCTCCGGTTTGATGAAGAAACATTCCCTGATCCGGCACAAATGGTACAACAGCTCGAAAGCAAGGGTGTAAAAACTGTCTTGATCACCGAACCATTTGTACTTACTACATCGGGCAGGTGGGATGAAGCGGTGCAAGAGGGAGTGCTTGCCCTTGACACCCTTGGCGCTGTTGCAGTATACAATTTCTTCTTTGGAGAGACGGGATTGATAGACCTTTTCAAACCGCAGGCACGAGAGTGGTTCTGGGGTATTTACAGGGATATGATGGAAACCTATGGCATTCATGGATGGTGGGGAGATCTGGGCGAACCCGAGGTACACCCCGACTGGTTGCGCCACTATGGCAACCTTAAAGCACGCGAAGTTCATAACATCTTTGGGCATCAGTGGGCCAGAATGGTTTTTGAGGGTTTCCGGAATGATTTCCCCGAGAGAAGAGCCTTTAACCTGATGCGTGCCGGATACTCCGGCTCACAACGCTATGGCATGATCCCCTGGACCGGCGACGTTAGCAGGAGCTGGGGCGGTTTAATGCCGCAACCCGAGATATCCCTGCAGATGGGGCTGCAGGGATTGGCCTACATGCACTCGGATCTTGGAGGGTTTGCTGGCGATCTGGTCGACGATGAACTCTATGTTCGCTGGATGCAATACGGGGTTTTCCAACCGGTATACCGACCACATGCACAGGATGATGTTCCCTCAGAGCCGGTTTTCAGAAGTGAAGAAGCTATGCAGTTATCGAAAAAAGCCATTGAGCTGCGCTATCAACTGATGCCCTACATCTATACAGCGGCTTTTCAGAATTCACAGACTGGATTGCCATTCATGCGGCCACTGTTTTTTGAAGAACCCGACAACTTTGAACTCTATCGCGTATCAAGCACCTATCTTTTCGGAGACGACATTCTTGTTGCACCCGTTCTCAGGCAGGGTGAGCGCGAAGTTGAGGTTCATATGCCCACAACTGCAAACTGGTTCGACTTTTACACCGGAAAGATGTACCAGGGAGGTCAGCAGCACCGGGTGCAAACACACAAAGACCGTATCCCGACCTTTGTGCGCGGAGGTGCAGCCATTCCGATGGCAGATCTGGTTCAAACCACCGCCGATTATTCTGTGGAGCATATAACGTTGAAATTCTTTTTTGATGAAGGTGCATCGCGGTTCCAGACCAGGATCTACCATGACGACGGACTAACATCAGATGCCTACCAAAAGGGCATGTATGAAATGCTGGATCTCTCCATTGAACCCTCCGTGGGCGGCGCACATACCAACCATGTGCGTTTCAGGCTGGAAACCCAAAGGGGAGAGCAGTTTGAAGATGCTGGTTTTTCAAGGGTTACCGTACGCGCCAGGAATATTTCCGCAGAACCACAATCTGCCTTCATCAACGGAGAGGCAGTGTCATTTACTTATGATAAAGAGAGGCAAATGGCCGAGTTCAGCACGTTCGCCATTTCTGAAGGCGAGAATATTTTCGTGTTCACCTTCTAGACACCTTTCACTGCACCCCCCCGGGTGTCTGAGCCCGTCGAAGACACCTTTCTCTGTGCACCACCGGTGTCTGAGCCCGTCGAAGACACCTTTCTCTGTGCACCACCGGTGTCTGAGCCCGTCAAAGACACCTTTCACTGCACCCCCCGGTGTCTGAGCCCGCCGAAGACACCACCAAGCAACACACTGTTTTACTTCTTCAAACCCGGTGAGCACCGAAGCAATATTTTTCGTAATATTGTCAGTGCGTAAAAACAGATACCATGGGAAAAGCCATTGTAAAATGCATGATTGCCACCTACGCTGAAGACAGCTATATTGTGGAAGTGCCCTGCGACAAGGACGACATCGATGAGGTTATCATTGCCCGTGCCTGGCAAAAAGTAAAAGAGCAGGAGCCCGCTATCCCCTATGGGCACCGCTCGGCAGAGATCATCAAAAAGGTTATTGCTGAATAACTCTTTCAAAATCAACCTTTTTTTTAAAACTATCTTGTTTTTGGAAAAAAATATGTACTTTTGCAAACCAACCGGTCGGTTTTTATTATGCACGCAACTCAACAACAAATCATCGAAAAAGCTTTCGCCCTGTTTATGACAGACGGCTACAAAGAGGTAACCCTCAGCCGTTTGCTCAAAGCAACAGGATTGTCAAAGGGTGGTTTTTACCACTATTTCGAAAGCAAAGAAGCTCTTTTTGAGCAGGTAGTAGAGCAATTCTTCTTCGGAGTAGCTTCCAATGAAGGATTTCAGCCCCTACCCGAAAAAAACTTTATAGAAAACATGGATCTTTTCCTGGAGCAAAAGGAGATGGCTTTTAAGCTATTTGCGCAACAACTTGGGGTAGAGCAAAGTGAGATCAACTTTTTCATGTTCATTATGCATGCCATAACAAACCTGCCGGGAGCCCGCCAGAAAACAGAGCTTTTCATGCAGCAGGAAAAGCGGCAACTGGAAAACATCATTGCCCTGGCCCGCGAAAAGGGTGAGATCAGAGACAATATCGAACCCACCTTTCTTGCAGAAATGCTCATGCGCTTGTTTGACGGCACAGAGATGCACGGGGTACTTCTGCACGAGAATTTCCTTACCCTGGAACGCGAACGCCGCATGATCCGGGAGCTTTACAACTGGATAAAAACACAGAATGACTAAACACACAAAAACGTTATGATAAAAGCAACCCAGCTTAGTTTTACCTACCCTGGACAAGCCCAGCCTGCCGTGAACGACATCAGCTTCGAGGTTGCTCCGGGAGAGATCTTTGGTTTCCTGGGGCCCTCTGGGGCCGGCAAAAGCACCACCCAGAAAATCCTGATCCGATTGCTTGGCAATTACCAGGGCACTGTTTCCATCAACCGCCAGGAGCTCAGCAGCCTGAACAACGATTTCTACAACCAGATCGGGGTAGGTTTTGAGCTTCCCAACCACTATCCACGCCTTACGGCACTGGAGAACCTGCGGTTTTTTCAGGCATTCTACAGAAACAGATCCACAAACCTGATGGAACTACTCGAAATGGTGGGCCTGCACGATCATGCCCACAAGCCCACTACCGAATTCTCAAAAGGGATGAAAATGCGTTTGAATTTCATCAGGGCACTGGTACACGATCCCGATATACTGTTCTTTGATGAACCCACTTCTGGTCTCGACCCCGTAAATGCCCGCAAACTCAAAGATATTATACTGCAACTGCGCCAAAAGGGCAAAACTATATTCCTCACCACCCACAACATGCACGATGCTGAGGAGCTTTGCCAGAGAGTAGCTTTCATTGCCCAAGGCAAGATCAGCCTTATTGACAGCCCAAAAAATCTAAAGCTTCAATATGGCACCCGAAAACTCACCCTGGAATATGGCAACGGCCAGCTCATCTGTCGTGAATTCCCCCTCGACAACCTGGGCGAGAATGCCGAATTTCTGAACCTTATCCGCAGCCAGCACATTCACTCTATCCATTCGGCAGAAGCAAGCCTTGAAGAGGTTTTCATCCAAACTACCGGACAAAAGCTCACTTAAAAGATGACAAGATTTCTCACGCTTATAAAACTGGATCTGCTGATGATCGTCCGAAATCGCATACTGCACATTGCGCTGCTGATCACCGTGCTTTATGCTGCAATCCTGCAGGTGCTTCCTGTACAAAACTTCAACGAGGTGCTTATTGCGCTGGTGTTTTCCGATCCGGTAATGCTGGGTTTTATGTTTACCGGAGTAATGATACTATTCGAAAAGTCGGGCAACACCTTGCAAGCCCTTGCGGTTACTCCTGTACGACCAGGAGAATACTTTGCAAGCAAAGCCCTCAGCCTCACATTGCTGGCACTGCTCATGAGCCTGGGGATGACCCTGGCTGGGGCAGGCACCCGCTTCGGGCTTATCTTTTTCCTGCCTGCAGTGATATTTACTTCTGTGTTGTTTGTTTTTATCGGGATAGCGGGTGCCAGCCGGGTAAAAACCTTCAACCAGTATTTTATTGTAATCCCCATTTGTATGGCTCCGGCCGTTTTGCCCTTTTTGAATTTCTTCCAAATCACCGATACATGGATATGGTATGTAATACCCACCCAGGCATCGCTGCTCCTTTTCCAGGCAGCGCTGGAAGGTACAGCAGAAATCACCGGAACAGAACTCACGTATGCTTTCACCTGGCTACCCCTGAGCACCTGGCTGGCCTACCTGGCAGCCCGACGCATGTGGAAGGGGGCAAGCAAAAGCTAAAAGTGAGAAGTCAAAAATCAAAAGTCGACCTGGTATACTCTTTAGAAAGCTGAGAGTTCCTCAAATCAGAAATCTTCAATCATAAATCAACAATCAGCCCCATGTTCTCCATCATCAAAACCGACCTGAAAAACATTTTCCGCGACCCATCGCTGTTGATCATTCTGTTTGTTCCTTTCGTAATGATGGCACTGGTGCGCTGGGGATTTCCGGCCCTGCTGCAGGTGTGGCCCCCGGCAGCAGATTACGTGATGCATGGCCTGGCAATGTTTTCCATTACCATAGCCATAATGCCGGGCATAGCCATTGCATTTGTAATGCTCGACGAAAAAGACAACAACCTGCAAACAGTACTCAGGATTACCCCTGTGAGCCTCAGAAGGATTGTTCTGTACCGCATGGTAAGCATGTATTCCCTTGGCTTTTTGATGGTGATGCTATTGCTGACCTTTTCTGGCATTGGAGTGGGCACCTTTGTTCAACACCTTCTGCTCTCTGCCCTTGTTTCCTTATCGGCTCCTTTGATGTCGCTTCTTCCTGCATTCTTATCTTCCAACAAAATTGAAGGCGCTGCCATGACCAAAATGCTCAATTTTCTGATCATGCTGCCGATCCCCGCTTTCCTGTTTCCCGGAACCTGGAGCTGGCTGATGTTGATCTTTCCTGCATGGTGGATCTATTTCGCCTTCATCCAGGTAGCCTCTCCCCCACTCTTTCTCCTGGCCATTGCCGGAGGCATAACCCTGCATGGGCTCATATTGCTTGGAGTTTGGAAATTTTTGGTTCTGAAAAGAGTGTAAGCAGAGTAAACCTGCCAGCAATCTGGCAACCTTACTCATCTCGTTTCCCAACCCAGTATTTCCCATTACCTATCCCCCCCTCACCTACTCCTCCTGTATTGTTTCGCATAGGCTTTGCGCAGGTGGCGCAGGTTCCATTTTCCCTGGCTGTATTGGCGGCTTTGCTGCCGAGGGTTCAGGTTGGGATTTTGCGCGGCATCCTGACGGGCCAGCACCCGCCCGGTGATCTCCTGGAGGCTGCGCATCTGGCTGGCCCTATAGCCCAGCTCATCCAGGCGGTAGATCAGTTGCAATGCGGTATGTGCCTCCCCCTGGCTGGCATACACCCGCGCCACATGGTGGATAAAGTCGGGATGAAAAGCCAGGCTGAAAGCGTCCAGGGGCTTATGCTCCAGGCGGAAGCGTTCTACGCCATGCTGCTGAAAATGTCTGCCTGCATCGTTGTAGCGGTCGGTGGCCTGTGGGTAGCGTCCGGCGCGGATCGACTGCTCCACCTCCACGATCATCTGCTGGTAAGTGATGGCCGGCATCACCTCTGCACGGCGGCGTTCCATGGGCTGGAGGCTCAGTCCGCACTCCAGGTTCTGCCCATGCAGCTGTCGCAGCCGTGCGAAGAGCTCCTCAGCATCCAGGAACTGCCCCTGGAGGATATGCTGGTTGGTCTGGCGCATCAGCTCGTCCATACGGCTTTGAATATTGGCACAATGCTGGGTTTGTACTTCCATGCGGATCTCCGAACGCCGGTTGTTCATCTCACGATCCAGCTGAAAGTCGTAGTGTTGCACATCCTGATCAACCCTGTCGAGCAGACGGCGGGCGGTGGCCAGATCGTTGCGTTGTACTGCAGCACGGGCCTGGTCGAGCTCTGCCATGATCAGCGGGCGTTTGGCCGTCTTTATCAGTTCGCCCAGGTGCGGACGAGCCTCCACATGGTAGTGCTGCCCGATGGCCTGCGCCGCTTCGAATTCCTCAAGGGCCAACCGGAAGCTGTTGCGCTGCAGGTGGGCAGTCCCCTGCTCGATATGTTGCTGGTACTGCTGGTTCTTCACCCGTTGCAGCAGAGTCAATGCCCTATTGGCCACAGGGAGATAAAAAGCATACTCACGCTGGTATTGTACCGCTTCCCTCACCAGGGCTTCGGCATCTGCCAGCCGGTTCTGCTCCAGCAGCTGCTGTGCCTGGTCGCACAGCTGATTGTACAGTGCGGTATGGTTGCGGGCAATGGCTTGTTCGATGGCTTCCGAACACGCGATGAAATGCACATTCATACAGAAATCGCGGGCCATCTGCCAATGTCGCAGAGCTTCGCGATACTGGTTGCGTCGCTCGGCAGCCCTGCCTTCGCCTTGCAGGCGCCTGTCGGCCTCGGTGCTCAGCTGCTGCAGTTGCTGCAGGGTTGACACATCCAGTTGCTGCAGCTGTGCGGCCCGGCGTATCCATGCGATGGCCTGCAGCAGATCATTCTCATCGTACAGGAAAGAATGCGCCAGGGCTGCCATGGCAGGTGCAAACCGCGCATTAACATCCAGCGACTGCTGGTAGTTGACCCGGGCGGCAGCCGGGTTGGTGGCGGCCAGCTCAAGGCCACGCTCGTAGTAAAGCAGGTGCAGGTTCTCCATCACAAAAGCCAGGTGCCTCGACTGCTCATCGTACAGATGGGCAATATCGTTGAGCTTGGGGAGGAAGGCAATGGGATCGTACTGGTGCAATGCCAACTGTCCGGGGAAATTGCGCCCTTGCAGCCGACGCAGGTCGGCACCGATCTC
Organism: Bacteroidales bacterium; assembly: GCA_046291875.1. Lineage (GTDB taxonomy): Bacteria > Bacteroidota > Bacteroidia > Bacteroidales > UBA7960 > SKVR01. Next base: position 75,559 of record JBKBSF010000021.1, read on the forward strand.
GTGCATCTGCTGCTGGTGGAAGCGCAGAAAATCAAGCTGATACATATCGAAGCTCTGCAGTGCGCCAAACATCCGCTGCAGCAGTGCATCAGAAGAGAAATAATCGTTGATAAGCTCTACCCGTGCCGTGAAGTTGCGGCGCTGGGTCTGGGTATAGCTAAGGTCGAGGGCATCGAATACCAGGCGCAGGTTGTTGTCGTTGGAGAGGGTATCCTGGAATTCGAACCGGAAGGTATTGCTTTCGGGCTCCAGGTTGCGGGGGCGCTGAAGGAACTGTGTTACCAATGTATTGCCTTGTTGCAGCCTGAGCACAAACTCCACCTGGGGCAGCAGCACATCGCTCATGTCGAAGCCCCGGTAGCGGAAGTCGCCCTGCAGGCGGAAGTTCCTGAGCTCCACCTGGCTCACCAGGCGGTTGCCCCGGCGGGTAAGCTGCAGGTCGCTGCGAAAACGAAGCGAGAACTCGGTACGCTCCGGGCGCTGGTTGTTACCCCGGGCCAGCTCGCGCAGTATGGCATTGGGAATCTGGTGCGCCGGATCGTTGCCCGCTTGCCAGTGCACCACAAAGGTGTGCTGCTGGTTATGACTGTACAACACCGGGGTCTGCCCCACCAGGAGAGCAGGCTGCAGCAGCACATATACAAAGAGGAAAGAGTATACAAAACGGTTCATAGGCTCAGTTTTTCGGTGTGAAAACAACATGGAGTTGTCATTGCACGACAAAAATAGAACCAAATGGGGAATTCTTGGAAAAAAACCGGGATTTAAACTGAGAAGGTTAAGTGTGTTTATGAAGTTTATGGTCCCTGAGCCTGTCGAAGGGAGCCTGCCTAAAGGTCCCTGAGCCTGTCGAAGGGAGCCTGCCTAAAGGTCCTTGAGCCTGT
>JBKBSF010000022.1:0-74915 GCA_046291875.1 Bacteroidales bacterium
TTCAAAGGTTGCAGTGGCAGTGCCCTGGTAGTTGGGATCATCCACTGTGGCCACTACTTCGTACGTGCCGGCATTGAGGGGAAGGTCTGTACCTCCGTTGTAGGTAACGATCAGCGTAAGTCCTTCGGGAACGGTTGTAAACTCTGGCTGCTGCTGTGATCCGTTGTACGTGGTTTCCAGTTCAGCAATCTGCACCGTAGCTTCGGCCTTCAATATCTCAAAGGTTGCAGTGGCAGTGCCCTGGTAGTTGGGATCATCCACTGTGGCCACAACTTCATAGGTGCCGGCATTGAGGGGAAGGTCTGTGCTGCCGTTGTAGGTAATGATTAACGTTAGTCCTTCGGGAACGGCTGCAAACTCCGGCTTTTGCGGCAGTCCGTTGTAGGTAGTTTCCAGTTCAGTGATTTGCACTATGGCCGGGGCCTTCAGGATCTCAAAAGTTGCAGTGGCAGTGCCCTGGTAATTAAGATCATCCATTGTGGCCACTACTTCGTAGGTGCCGGCATTGAGGGGAAGGTCTGTGCCTCCGTTGTAGGTAATGATCAACGTTAAACCTTCGGGAATGGTCGCAAACTCCGGCTGCTGCGGAAGTCCGTTGTAGGTAGTTTCCAGTTCAGTGATTTGCACTATGGCCGGGGCCTTCAGGATCTCAAAAGTTGCAGTGGCAGTGCCCTGGTAATTAAGATCATCCACTGTGGCCACAACTTCATAGGTGCCGGCATTGAGGGGAAGGTCTGTGCCTCCGTTGTAGGTAATGATCAGCGTAAGTCCTTCGGGAACGGTCGCAAACTCCGGCTGCTGCTGTGATCCGTTGTAAACCGCTTCCAGTTCGGTGATCTGCACCGTAGCTGTGGCTTTAGCCGTAGTGACCTCTACCAATGTAGACTGTACCCAGAAGCTTTCCTCTTCATCGGGTGTAAAAGTCAGGTTAAACTCCTGCTGTCCTGCTTCGGGAACCCAATCAGGATCCTCAAAACCAAACTGACCAGGAACATCAAGGCTTCCAAAAGCCGCTGAGCCTCCTGTAAATTGCACTTCGGCGAGGGATTGTCCGTAAACAATTGAAGACACACCGGGCCAGGCTACAACAGGATGGGCTTTCACAAATTCAACCTCAAAAGCCTGGTCTGAATTCAACCAGTTATCTCCGGTTACAACATTAGGGAAATCATCCGGAGTAAGCACCTGGAAAATTTCCGAAACCATATCTCTTACCCTCACAGCATACAAGGTCTTTCCTCCGGGGAAATCCAGGTTGCTGAAAATACCGAAGTACTTCAGATCATTGCCCGATTTCAGGTCAAAAGTGGCTGGAAACCAATTGTATTGACCCTCAGAAGGCCTTTTGTATCCAAATTCCAGAATGGTATTGTCCTCATGGGCATCAGGCCCCCAAACTACTGCCGTGAGAGTAAAATCAGTCTCTTTGCGAGCTGTTTTATCACCCACATTGAAAATATTGAACCGTTGATCGCCTCCCACTGGAGTTGTACTTAAGAAATAGAACCTTCGAAAAACAACTTCCACATTTTTATCCTCATCCACAAGAAGCTGAACTGGATTTACATTCCCCTGCAAATCACCTTCCCACCGGTCGAATACGAAATTACTTCCGGGTATTGCTTCAATCAGAACCAGCTCGCTTTCCACAAAAACCACGGGTTCAGTATAAAGCACCCCATTCACCAGTACACTTCCATTACCCTGAATGTTGATTTGTAAGGTACTTTGTGAGAAGGTAAGATTTGTCCATGTAAAAAAACAAAAAAATAATAAAGCCAGATGTTTGGTAATACTGCTCATGATAGTTTGATTTTGTGCTACAGAAGGTAATCAAAAGTTATTGTGGGCATTCCTTAAAGGCATGAGGGATTTCCACAATATGAATCCACAATATTAATAATAAATTTCGATTCTCTTGTCGGGCCAAACATGAATTTTAGCGACACAATCTCTGCAACACCTCTCCATTCAGCAAATACACAAATTCATTCCTCCTCCATCGTGCCATCAAACGATACAAATAAATATCCATACCATAGGAATTGATTACTCCCCAATTTATACAATCCTGGATATACAAACAAAGGGTTGCCGGAATTCCGGCAACCCTTTTAATACTTTACAAGATATAATGGAAATCTATTTCAGCCCACTTCTGCGCAGAAACGGATCAATATCAGGTTCATGGCCCCTGAATCTTACATATGCATCCATTCCTTCATAAAGGGCATTGTTGGCAAGGATATACTCCCTGAAGGCCTGTGCCAGTTCCTGGTTAAACAGATCGCCCGATTCTTTAAAGGCCTGGAAAGCATCGGCATCAAGCACACCTGCCCACCGGTATACATAATAACCTGCGGCATATCCTCCACCAAAGATATGTCCGAAATTGGTAGTACGATACCTTGGAATAATTTCATCAATAAGTCCAATGCGCTGCATAGAAGCTCTTTCGAAGGCATTTACATCGGTATCCTGGGTGATATGAGAAGTATGCCAGTCCATATCCAGAATAGCTGCCGCGAGATATTCTGTATTGGCAAATCCCTGATTGAAGTGTTCACTTCTTTGCAAACGTTCAATGAGTTCATCGGGGATAGGTTGACCAGTTTGATAATGAATTGCATAAGTTTTTAGCAATTCAGGTTCGCCGGCCCAGTTTTCAAGGATTTGTGAGGGTAACTCAACAAAATCACGAGGTACGCTTCTGCTTGTTCTTCTGTATCTTCCCTGAGCGAAGAAATTGTGAACAGCATGACCGAACTCATGGAAGTAAGTGGTGGTTTCATCCCAGCTGAGCATGGCAGGTTTGTCGCCAGAAGGACGAGTGAAGTTCATTACAATGGTTACGATGGGCGAAACCCACTCCCCATTTTCATATCCCCCGCTGCGGTAGGTTCCGCACCATGCTCCGCTCCTTTTTCCAGGTCTGGGGTGAGCATCAATAAACAATACCGCAAGGTGGCTGCCATCATGGTCGAATACCTCATAGGCTTCTACTTCCTCATGGTAAACGGGTACATCAGGACGTGCTTTAAAGGTAAGTCCCCAGAGCTTGTTGGCAAGCATAAAGTTCCCCTTTTTTACATTCTCCAGAGTAAAATAGGGTTTTACTTCTTCATCATCCAGATCATATTTTTCCTTACGTACCTTCTCGGCATAGTACCACCAATCCCAGGCTTCCAATTGAAAACCCGCTCCTTCCCTGTTTATAATTGCCTGCATGTCTGCTCTTTCTCTTTTAGCGCGTGCCAGTGCAGGCTCCCATACCCTATAAAGAAAATCATAAACATTCTGAGGATTTTCGGCCATCTGCACAGCGGTAAAAAACTCAGCATAGTTATTAAAGCCAAGCAATTCTGACATTTGTTGACGCAGCATCATCAATTCAACGAACAACTCTTTGTTGTCATTATCGTTGTCATTGTCGCCTCGGTTTACATATCCCATGAGCATTTCCTTTCGAAGGTCACGGTTTTCAGCAAACTGAAGGAAAGGTACCCGACTGGGGAAAGCGGTAGTAAACACCCATTTGCCTTCCATACCTCTTCTGCGGGCCTCCTCGGAGGCTGCATCAATTACATTGGCGGGCAGTCCAGCCAGATCTGCTTCATCTTCAATAACAATAGCAAAGGCATTATTTTCAGCCAAAAGATTTTCATTGAGTTGCAGCGAGACCATAGACATACGCTCACTGATCCTCTTAAACTCCTCTCTTTTGTCGGCAGGCAAGGCTGCTCCACCTCTTTCAAAATCTTCATAGGTCTTTTCCAGCAGGATCATTTGTTCCCTATCCAGCCCGAGCTCCGCTCTTTGGTTGTATACAGTCTGAATACGCTCAAACAATCTCTCGTTAAGACGGATGGCATTGTAATGCTGGGTAAGCATGGGTGTGGTTTCCCTTGCAATTTCCTGAAGCCTGGCATTGGTCTCGGCACCTCTTAATCCACCAAAAACAGGACTGATGCGGCGCAACAGAGCCCCTGACTGATCAAAGGCAACGATAGTATTCTCAAAGGTAGGCTCCTCAGAGTTGTTAACAATGGCATCAATTTCGGCGGCGTGCTGACGGATGCCCTCCTGGTAGGCAGGCAGGTAATGATCTTCATGGATCTTGTCGAAAGGCGGTGAGCCAAAAGGAGTATTCCATTCCACAAAGAACGGATTTTCCTGCGTAGTTGTGCATGCACTCATAAGCATGATAGCAGATAAAACAATTAGTAAGAATCTTTTCATTTTTTAGTTTTTTGATGATGTTTTTGGGATAGATTGGAAAACCCAAACCGGTCCCCACCTGTTCCCTTTTGTTTTACCCCCCAAAAATAAAGGATTTTGAACGATTTGGTCCATTAAAAAGCCTTAAATTCAACCTTTGACCAAACAGATCACTTCATTGCAACTAACCTCCCTGGAGAGATATTGAAAAAACCGTATTTTTCCCGGATATTTGCTTTGTCATTCAAAAACATTATCGTATCTTTGCAAGCCTGAAAACAGACAGAATTACACTAAAGTTGTTGAAAATCAAACTTATTCAATATCATGTACATTAGCCAGGAGATAAAAAAAGACATTTTTAAAACCTACGGGAAATCAGAATCAGATACCGGCTCAGCAGAAAGCCAGGTCGCTCTTTTTACCCATCGCATCAAGCATTTGACCGAACATCTGAAAGGAAACAAAAAAGATAAAGGCACCCAAAGAGCACTTATTAACCTGGTAGGTAAAAGAAGAAGATTGCTCGATTACCTTAAGAAAAACGAAATCGAAAGGTATCGTGAGATCATTAAGAAATTGAACTTGAGGAAGTAATAATCCTTCAAAAACAGAAAAGGGCAATTATACAACTAATTGCCTTTTTTTTTTAAGGTTTAATTTACATCCTTTGCACCTCAAAATGCTGCATTAAGCTTATCTTTACCGCTTGTTAACCCTCCTTTTGCAGCAAAACCAAAAGGCCATATAAACCATTATTGGGGTTAATGTGTTTAAAACCAGGGATTCGCTTTCCCCGAAACAATTAAATCAAAGTCCGGTTTTCCTGCTGAAGGTCAGCTTGAAAAAACCGGCAGAAGTAAAGAAGAAAGAAACATAAAAAGAAGAATGTATGTCTAGTACACAATTAGGAGTTCAGAAGACCATTGATATGGGTAATGGTCAAACAATTACCATCGAAACCGGCAAACTTGCCAAGCAGGCCGATGGATCAGTGATAGTTCGCATGGGCAACACCATGCTGCTGGCAACTGTGGTAGCCAAAAAAGATGTTGTAGAAGGTCAGGATTTTTTCCCCTTGTCTGTAGATTACCAGGAAAAATATGCCTCCACTGGGCGTTTCCCCGGTGGTTTCTTTAAAAGAGAGGCTCGTCCTTCTGAATACGAAATATTAATCTCCCGTTTGGTTGACAGAGCCTTGCGCCCCATGTTTCCAGACGATTTCAAATGTGAAACCCAGGTATTAATCTACCTGATCTCTGCCGATAAAAATACCATGCCCGATGCATTGGCCGGATTGGCTGCCTCTGCAGCCATTATGGTTTCCGATATTCCTTTCAATGGGCCTATTTCTGAGGTGCGTGTTGCACGTATCAATGGCGAATTCCAGATCAATCCCTCCATTTCTGCACTTGCCGAAGCTGATATAGAAATGATCGTAGCCGGTACACTCGACAATATTGTAATGGTGGAAGGTGAGATGAAAGAAGTGAGCGAAAAGGAGATGCTCGAAGCCATTAAGATCGCCCACCAGGCCATTAAGGTTCAGTGCCAGGCACAGATTGAGCTGGCCGCTATGGTGGAAAAAGCAGCCGTTAAACGTGAAATTATCCCCGCTCCTTCTGATGAAGAATTGCTGGAGCGTATGCGCAACGAACTGTATCAGAAAATTTACGATACTGCACGTGCTATCATCATCAACAAACATCAGAGACATGAGGCATTTCAACTCATTCGCGATGAGTTTATGGCAACCTTCACTGAAGAGGAACTTGCAGAAAAGGGTAAACTCATTAAAGAGTACTACCACGATCTGGAAAAAGAAGCCGTACGCGAAATGGTTGTAAATGAGCAGATCCGTCTGGATGGTCGTAAACCTGATGAAATCAGACCCATCTGGTCGGAGGTAAACTACCTGCCCATGGCCCACGGTTCAGCGGTCTTTACACGTGGCGAAACCCAATCGCTTACCACTGCCACCCTGGGAACCAAACTCGATGAGCAGATCCTCGATGGTGCCGTTGTAGAAGGCAAGAGCAAATTCCTGCTGCACTACAACTTCCCTCCTTTCTCCACCGGAGAAGCCAAATTTCTGCGCGGAACCAGCCGTCGCGAGATAGGTCATGGAAACCTGGCACTGAGAGCACTCAAACCTGTATTGCCCAATGGTAACGATAACCCTTACACCATCCGTATTGTATCAGACATCCTTGAATCAAATGGTTCTTCCTCTATGGCAACCGTTTGTGCAGGAACTTTGGCCCTGATGGATGCCGGTGTGAAGATTTCAAAACCCGTATCTGGTATTGCAATGGGATTGATTGCCAACCCTGTAACCGGAAAGTATGCCGTTTTGTCTGATATTCTGGGTGATGAAGATCACCTGGGTGATATGGACTTCAAAGTTACCGGTACTTCCGATGGTATTACTGCTTGCCAGATGGATATCAAAATTGACGGTCTGAGTTATGAATTGCTCGAAAAAGCACTGGAACAGGCTCGTGTAGGACGTTTGCACATCCTTGGCGAAATGAACAAAACACTTTCTGAACCCCGTGAGGATTATAAACCTCATGTTCCACGTATTGTGAAGATGAGTGTACCGAAAGAATTTATCGGTGCCATTATTGGGCCCGGAGGAAAAGTGATCCAGGAGATGCAGCGGGAAAGCGGATCTACCATCGTGATCGAAGAAGTGGGCGAGTATGGTATTATCGATATCGTATCAGAAAACAAAGAGGCCATCGATTTTGTGATCAACAAGATCAAAGGCATCACTGCCATTCCTGAAATCGGCGAGGTATATACCGGAACCGTTAAGAGTGTTGTGCCTTTTGGTGTTTTTGTAGAGATATTGCCCGGAAAAGAAGGCTTGCTTCATATTTCGGAAATCGAATGGAAACGACTGGAAACCATCGAAGAAAGCAATATTAAAGTGGGCGATGTAATGGAAGTTAAGCTTCTTGATGTAGATAAGAAAACCGGAAAGCTGAAGCTCTCAAGAAAAGTATTGCTGCCCCGCGACAAGCCTGTTCAACACGACAAAAAACGTGACTAAGGATACCACATGTAGTCCTTTGATGACGTAACACTCAAAACCCGCATTCTGCTTAAGGCTAATGCGGGTTTTATATTTTTATACAGGCAGCCTAACGGAAATCTTGTTAATTTTGATCATTCTTTAATCCTTAACCTTTCCCTCATATGCCACATCTGGTAGCCCCCTCCCTGCTTTCAGCCGATTTTCTTAATTTACGTAAGGATGTCGAAATGGTAAACAACAGCCTGGCAGACTGGTTTCATGTAGATGTAATGGATGGACATTTCGTACCTAATATCTCTTTTGGGTTTTCCATCATATCGCAGATCAAAAGTGTAGCCACCAAGCCTCTTGATGTTCACCTGATGATCGATCAACCCGATCGCTACATTGCTGATTTTGCCAAAAGTGGTGCCGATCATCTTACAGTGCATTACGAAACCTGTACCCACCTGCATCGTACACTCGCTGTAATACGCCAGCATGGAATGAAAGCCGGAGTTGTGATCAATCCGCACAACCCCATATCGCTTCTGCGCGATATCGTAGCCGATGCCGATATAGTGCTGATCATGTCGGTTAACCCAGGCTTTGGTGGACAGAAATTCATCACGGGAGCACTACGCAGAATTACCGAATTGAAAGAGCTTCTTATACAACAAAACAGCAAGGCTCTCATTGAGGTGGATGGTGGGGTTGGACTTGAAAATGCCCCCTTGCTGCTCGAAGCAGGAGCAGATGTACTGGTGGCCGGAAGTACTGTATTTCAATCTGCCGATCCCACACAAACCATTATGCAGCTAAAAAACATCAAAGTATGAGCAATAAATCCCTCAGGTCAAAAAAAGTACTTTTTCTGCCTGCTTTTGTTTTTCTGAACCTACTGTTGTTTGCTGGCTGTAGCTGGTTCACCTCATCAGCCCCTTGCAGCAAACAACTGAGCAAGGAGGAGATGGTAGAAATGATGACAGATATTTTTTTACTGGAGGCTCACCTCGGCTTGCTCCCTTCGCAAAGCTCCGGCAGAGACTCCATTCATGAGTTTTATGCAGGCTTATTCCAGAAATACAACATCACTCCCGAAGAATTTGAGAAGACACTGGAATGTTATCTGCTTGATCGTGCACTGATGAATCAACTTCTTGATGAATCTATCAACCAACTTAGCATTGCACGCAGCAGGGCCGATGAAAAGAAAGAGGAAGAAGAGAAACCCCGGGAAATACAAGAACAACTTCCGATGAGTCCTGAATAGGAAACGAAGGAAGTTGTTCAATAAAATTTCCGGAAAGGAACAGCCCCTTTTTTCAGGGTTTATAATACCGGGCTGTAAAGTTCTCGAGGGTTGCCGAATCGTTTGTACTGTAGGTAAGATTGATCTGGTTATTGGAGAAACTCCCACTTCCGCTTATTTCAAGGGTATTATCGCATATACGCTGACTGGGGATGGTAAAGGAATTACCCGTAACGAGTGCAGTGGCCCTTTCATTGAACCCCTGCAAATTGAAGTTTTCAATCTGTATCTCCGAAGAATTGGAGGGGTTTCGCCTGATGCGTACTTCGTAATTCCATCCTCCACCTGAAATACTTCCCTGCTCCTCACAACGCCAGGTTCCCAGGAACTTCTCAACAGGATCACCGAACAGATCATCAATATCCTCATCGGTACAGGCAGCAAAGCTCAAAACAAAGAGCAGAAGAAGGAAAAACAGATTACGTGGGGTTGGCTTTTTCATGGCTAGGGTACTTTACATAAATAAACTCAGGTGACAAATAACAGGTTTCTTTTAGCAAATATCCGGCCAGATCAAACCAAACCATCAATCAAATCGTCACTGGCAATATTGGGAACGGTAACCTTTAACAGAGGCTCTGCCTGCATGGCACGTTTGATGGCGAAGATGGCTTCCGGATTGCGTGCCCAGCTGCGTCGGGCAATACCATTGTTTACATCCCAGTGCAGCATGCTGCGCAGACGACGCTCTGAGTCATCGCTCCCATCGAGCATCATACCAAATCCTCCATTGATCACTTCTCCCCATCCAACGCCACCTCCATTATGAATGGAGACCCAGGTAGCTCCTCTGAAGCTGTCGCCAATCACATTATGGATGGCCATATCTGCTGTAAACTGTGAGCCGTCGTAGATGTTCGAAGTTTCTCTCCATGGAGAGTCAGTACCAGACACATCATGATGGTCGCGGCCCAGAATAATCGGAGCAGAGATTTTGCCCTCCCTGATTGCTTTGTTAAAGGCCGAAGCGATCCGGATACGTCCTTCGGCATCGGCATATAGGATACGAGCCTGGGAGCCCACCACCAGCTTATTTTCTTCTGCCTGCCTTATCCAAAGGAGGTTATCGGCAAGTTGTTGTTGAATCTCTTCCGGTGCCTCCTGCATCATTTGTTCCAGTACCTCAGCAGCAATCTGGTCAGTAATCCGCAGATCTTCAGCATTGGAAGAAGCGCATACCCACCTGAAGGGCCCAAAGCCATAGTCGAAACACATGGGGCCCATAATGTCCTGTACATAAGAGGGATAGCGGAACTTGCCCTCTCCGGCAAATACATCCGCTCCTGCACGGCCTGCTTCCAGCAAAAAGGCATTGCCATAATCCCAGAAATACATGCCGCGCGCAGCAAGTGCATTTACAGCGTTGACGTGCCGAACCAGAGATTGCTGAACCTTCTGGCGAAACAGATCTGGCTGCGCGGCCATCATGGCATTGGCTTCTTCAAAGGTGAGTCCGGCCGGGTAATACCCTCCAGCCCAGGGATTGTGCAGGGAGGTTTGATCAGATCCAAGCTCCACATCCAGGCCATGCTCCACAAAAGCTTCCCAGAGGTCTACCACATTGCCCTGGTAAGCAATGGATACAGCCTCTTTATTGGCTTTTGCCTGGCGAGTGCGCGCCATAACCTTCTCCAGATCATCATACACCTCGTCTACCCATCCCTGCGAATGCCGCACCTGGGTAGCCTTAGGATTTACTTCCGCTACCACACACACGGCACCTGCAATTACAGCTGCCTTGGGCTGGGCACCAGACATACCCCCCAGACCACTGGTAACAAAGATTTTGCCTGCCAGTCCTCCTGGGGAAGCGCTGAACTTACGGCCTGCATTAAGCACGGTAATAGTTGTGCCATGCACAATACCCTGAGGCCCAATATACATAAAAGAACCTGCCGTCATTTGCCCGTACTGGGTTACTCCAAGAGCATTGAACCGCTCCCAGTCGTCGGGTTTGGAATAGTTGGGTATCATCATACCGTTGGTTACAACTACCCTGGGTGCATCTTTATGAGAAGGGAAAAGACCCATGGGGTGCCCGGAATAAAGCACAAGGGTTTGCTCATCGGTCATCTCTGCCAGGTATTTCATGCACAGCAGGTATTGCGCCCAGTTTTGAAATACAGCACCATTGCCACCATAGGTTATCAGTTCGTGCGGATGCTGCGCTACAGCATAGTCCAGGTTGTTGCTCAGCATAAGCATGATGGCAGCTGCCTGTTTGGATCGATGAGGAAACTCATCAAAGGCTCTGGCAAAGATGGAGTAATCGGGGCGGAACCGATACATGTAAATACGCCCGTAATCTTGCAGCTCCTTGAGGAACTCAGGCGCCAGAACAGCATGATGATGCTGCGGGAAATAGCGAAGAGCATTTTTCAATGCCAGCTTTTTTTCTTCCCTGCTCAAAATATCCTTTCTGCGGGGAGCATGATTCAGGCTGGGGTCATGGGGTTTGGGATCAGGCAACTGTTCTGGAATTCCTTGCAGAACAAGCCGGTGAAACTCTTCAATACTGATTTGTTTTTCCATTATGATAGTAAGATGTTTTGATTAAGGGTGTAAGGCTGCAAAAATACTCAATCTGGAGTAAAATAGCCAAACGAAGTGATCATTTGCAACTTTCCACCTCATCCACATCAAAAACACCAAAATCCCAGGAAAAACTCTCTTTCTGCGTATCGGCAAGGGTCAGCCCTTCCACAGAAAACCGCAATCCGGCCAGCGAGCCTCTTCGGCTCTGTCCGGGGTTGAGACACAATTCAAAGGTTTCGCTTTGGTACACCAATACTCCACCGTCATAAAATCCCACGCTATAGCTCCATTTTACAGGAACTGTATGTGTATTGGTAACACGAAGGCCCAGCACGGCATCGCTATCGGCTTGCACGGCAGATGCCCTTTGCCATCTGTACATCACCTTTATGTGATCTTCTGTAACAAACTCTGTAAATCCTCTTTGTGCAAAGCTTATGGTGGGTAATACCCCCAGAACCAACAATAAACCCGCAAATACAACCAGTTTTTTTTGCATACGTTCTCTTTTTTAATTGTTAGTGGACAAATTTTTCTGAAACAACTACCTGTATAAGCGTTACGCTTACCAACTACTTAAACAAGAGAAAGCCGGTTGAAGTTTTAAACATGCTTGAGCACATGACGAAAATAATGTTCATGGGCTTGTGCACCGGCAAAATCCTGCTCCAGTAGTCGCTCTGCCGCTCTGTAATAATCGGCTGATGACTGACAAACTTTGATCTCAGAGAAATATTGTGCTCCATCTGCAAATAATCCAGACATGTAATACCATAAAGATTTCAGGAAACCCAGTCTTGCTTTTCCCTCAAAAGCACCGGCAGCAATTTCATCGTGAAAAGCCTTCAGACGAACCCTTTTTTCCCCATCACTCAAAACAAGACCTTTTATTTCAGCCGCAAGAAATGGATTGATTAAGGCAGCTCTGCCAATCATCCAGGTATGGATATCCGGAAACTGTTTCTTTAACTCTTCAAACCTTTGGGCATGGTAAATATCACCATTGTAGGCCAGTGGCAGCCGGGTCGTCTGCCTGGCCATTTCAAACCCCTCCAGGTTTACCTCTCCTTTGTAAAGCTGACTCCCGATGCGTGGGTGCAGGATCAGAAGATGCAGCGGATAATCATTCAACACGGGCATTACATGCTCCAGCTCCTGGGGGCTTTTATAACCCAAACGCATCTTTATGGAGAGTTTAATACCGATGCGTGGCATAATGGAATCGAGTAAAGAACGGATCTTATCAGGGTAAGGTAGTAGTCCGCATCCCCTCATTTTATTTGCCAGACGCGAGAAAGGGCATCCCATATTCCAGTTGATGTGATCATAGCCCTGTTGCTCCAGGTAGTTGGCCATGGCCACTATTTCATCGCTGTTGATGCTTACAAACTGCGGAACGGTTGAAACAGGATTCTCGTGCAAGGGAACCACATCTGCAAATTTGGAAGGATTAAGCTTTTCGGGATTTACTCCCGAAATGAATGGAGCATACACCTGATCCAACGCAGGGAAATGCCTTGCATAAGCATTGCGGTAATTTTTTTGGGTTATACCATGGAATGGAGCCAGTACAATCTGAGGTTGCATGCGGGTTAAGAAGTTTTGATATTTCCGGCAAAGATACAATTATAGCAGCTTTGGGGCAGGTTACAACGAAAAATGCTAATTTTACAAGACCATTAATTTTCCGCGATGCGAACAGAAAATGACAGTTTAGGCACCAGGGAACTGCCCGAAGGGGTGCTTTATGGCATACATGCGCTCAGGGCCATGGATAATTTCAACAACTCCTCTGCTTTCAATCTGGAGTGGTATAAAGCCATAGGAACCGTTAAACAGGCCTGTTTCCAGACTGTAACAGCATTTATTGAGGCAGCACTTAAGAAGTATCCCGGCAGGTCTTTGCCTGTGGGTTGCGATGACCCTGCAAAGTTCACATTGCTTGAGCAAACGGCAGAGGAAATAGGTCGGGGAATGTATTTCGACCAATTCATCGTGCCTGCCATACAGGGCGGGGCAGGTACTGCCATCAACATGAATATAAACGAGATTTTGTGCAATGCCTCCCTTGTAAAACAAGGATCAGAACCGGGAAGGTATGACTTACTGGACCCCTTTCTTCATGCCAATATATTCCAGTCGACCAACGATGTGGTGCCCAGTGCTCTGAAACTTGCCCTGATGCGGCAGTTCAATCTTCTGGAGCAACAGATCAATGCATTGCGCAACAAAATGGAACAGATGGAAGGACAGCATCGCAACAACCTTCGTTTGTCGTATACTCAAATGCAGCGGGCTGTTCCGTCCTCTTTTGGCATGTTATTCAGTACCTGGAGCGATGCCTTGTCGCGCGACTGGTGGCGGGTATCCAAATGTTTTGAGCGGATAAAGGTTATCAACCTGGGAGGAGGCGCTACCGGCACTGCACTGGGTATTCCCCGCTATTTTGTTATGGAAGTGACCAACCGGTTGCGTCAGATCAGCGGTTTACCCGTTACTCGCAGCGAAAACCACAGCGATACCACACAAAATCTTGACAGCCTGGTAGAGGTACACGCCATCCTAAAGGCTCATGCGGTGAACCTGGAGAAAATTGCTGCTGACCTCAGATTGCTCGCCTCTGATATTTCCGGAAATCCTCAGATGATTTTGCCTGGCAAACAAACCGGTAGCAGCATAATGCCCGGAAAGATCAACCCGGTAATCAGCGAATTTGCCATAAGTGCAGCTCACAAAGTGTACAGCAACGATATGCTTGTAAGCAACCTCTGCGGGCAAGGCACCCTGGATCTTAATGCATACCTGCCAACCATTGGCCATGCTATGCTCGAAAGTATTCATCTGCTTATCAAAGTCAATGAGAGCATGTTGCACCACCTGCTCAATGGACTGGAAGTGCAACAGCAAACTGCAAAGGAACTGGTGCTGAAGAGCCCCACCCTTACCACTGCTCTTTTACCCGCTATCGGATACCAGAAAGCGACCCAGATGGCCCATTTAATGCAATCGGAAAACCTTGATATTTTCCAGGCCAATCAGAAACTCAGGCTCCTTGATGATGATCTGCTGCTACAACTACTCCAGCCTGAAAGATTATTGCAGCTGGGCTACTCCCTTGGCGATCTGCCAGATTAAACTAAAGTAATACCCATTGGGCTTAAACAATATTCATGTCAAAAGGAAGAGAAAATAAACCGCACATTGGCATATTTGGCCGGCGCAACAACGGAAAAAGTTCACTCATCAATGCTTTGGCCGGTCAGGATATTGCCATTGTTTCTGATGTGGCCGGCACCACCACCGACCCCGTTAAGAAGTCAATGGAGATCTCCGGCATTGGCCCGGTAATTCTGGTTGACACTGCTGGTATTGATGATGTGGGCGAACTGGGCTCCAAGCGTATTGCCCGAAGTATGGCCATGCTCAAAACCGTTGACCTTGCTGTGCTGGTTATCACCTCCAACACACTGGACTCCTTCGAAGAGCAACTCATCGCTGAGTTTAAGCGACAGGATATTCCCTTTCTTATCGTGCACAACAAATCGGACCAGGTAGCCATTTCGCATACTACACGACAAAAGATCATTAAACAATGGAATGTACCTTTGATAGAATTTTCGTGTGTGGAGCCCCTGCAGAAGGAGTCTCTGGTGCAGGCACTCAGAGATACCATTCCGCCATCGGCCTACCGCAGCAGCACTTTGCTGGGAGATCTGTTGAGCTACGGAGACCTGGTGCTGCTCATCACGCCTATTGATATTGAAGCGCCGGAAGGCAGGCTCATATTGCCCCAGGTGCAGGCAATACGCGATATATTAGACAACGACTGTGTATGTGTAGTGGCCAAAGAACGGGAAATTGATAATCTTATCAAAGTGCTCAACCCCAGGCCCAGCCTTGTGATCACCGACAGCCAGGTGTTTCTGAAAGCAGATGCCGCCATTCCGGCAGATATCCCTCTGACCAGTTTCAGCATTATGCTGGCCCGGCACAAAGGAGATTTTGAAAACTACGTAAAGGGAACCCCCAGGATATCGCAGCTCCAGGATGGAGACCGGATTCTTTTGCTTGAAAGCTGCACACATCATGTTGCCTGCGATGATATAGGCAGAGTAAAGATACCCCGCTGGATGAACAATTATACCGGTAAAAAGCTGGAGTATGACGTAGTGGCGGGTTTCAACGAACTTCCGCACCCCATTGAGTCGTATGCATTGGTGGTACAGTGCGGTGGATGTGTAATTACACGCAAACAACTGGTTTCGCGCCTGAAGCCAGCATTGGATGCCAACATTGCGGTTACCAATTACGGAATGGCCATTGCCTGGATGCATGGAATTTTTCACCGTGCAGTAGCTCCCTTTGTAAAAATCGATGCCAGTGCCGAAGATTATTTGTAATTTTGCACTGAAATGCCTTTTACAACAACCCACTGAACAGCAAAACCTTATCAGTAAATCGCCAATCTATTCATTACACAGAAATGATAAAAACGATCCCCGAAATACTATTGCAGGACCATTTTGAAAAACAAGATCTCATTCAGCTTCTCCAAGCAGGTGAAGAAGAGAGGAAACTTATTTTTGCCAGGGCGGCAGAAATCAAAGAGCAGTATGTGGGCAATAAGGTGTTTTACAGAGGGTTGATTGAGTTTTCCAATTTATGCGGAAAAAACTGCTACTACTGTGGCATTCGGGCGGGCAATACCCAGACACATCGTTATGAAGTTACTTCCGAAGAGGTATTGGAAGCAGCCCGCTACGCCTACGACAACCGCTTTGGAAGTATCGTGATACAAGCGGGAGAGCGCAGCGATAAGAGCTTTGTTAAGCGCATATCTGAAATTCTCCGGAAAATAAGAGAATTTTCCAACGGGGAGTTGGGTATTACCCTATCCCTTGGAGAGCAATCGGAAGAGACCTATCGTGAGTGGTTCGACAATGGTGCACATCGTTATCTTTTGCGGATTGAAGTATCAAACCCGGAGCTCTATGGCAAGTATCATCCTGAAGATAAGAAACATGACTACCAGGAACGAATACAATGCTTGCATCTGCTTCGAAAAATCGGATACCAGGTAGGCACCGGAGTAATGATTGGTCTGCCCTTTCAGAGCGTTTCAGATCTGGCCGATGACCTGATCTTTTTCCGGGATTTCGATATCGATATGGTGGGAATGGGCCCTTACATTGAGCACGAAAACACCCCTATGTATCAATACAAGGATCAGCTCATGCCCCGCATCGACAGGTTTTATCTGGGCCTTAAGATGGTTGCCATCCTGCGTATTATGATGAAAGATATCAACATTGCCGCCACCACGGCCATGCAAGCCATAGACGCCATGGGGCGGGAGAAAGCCATCAAGGTGGGTGCTAATATTATCATGCCCAATCTTACCCCGACCCATTACCGTGAAGATTACCTTCTTTATGAAGATAAGCCCTGTACCGACGAAGATGCTGACGAATGCAAGCGTTGCCTGGAAGCACGTATCCACATGGCCGGCGGTCAGATTGGATATGGCGAATGGGGAGATTCCGAGCATTTTAGAAAAAGGAAGAATGATTGATTGATTGATAACAATTCTGCTATCACCCTCCGGCTTTTTTGGCTTTGTATCCTTCCCTGGTCAGGAATTCAAGAATTTTATCGCGGTGATCGCCTTGCAAAAGAATTTCACCCTCTTTGGCAGCCCCCCCCACTCCACATTTGTTTTTGAGTAGCCTGGCTAGCTCATCCAGATCCTTTTCTGCTCCCACAAAACCGGCAACTACCGTTACTGTTTTGCCACCTCTGCCCTTTTTGCTTAGCATGATCTTCAGATTTTGCTGCTGCGGTGCCAGGGTTTGGGTTTCTTCTTCTTGTATGTTGAAATCAAAATCCTTGTTGGTTGAATATACAATATTGCCCAAGGTTCTTTTATCTGTTTTTTTTGCCATCAGTCACTGTTTTAGGTAAGATCAGGGCTGCAGGATGCCCATTCAAGGTACAATAACGTTCAAAGATAGTGGATTTACTTTTACATGAAGTTCCCGGGAAAAACCGGCTGGGTCGCCGTCTATATGATAAGGAAGACTCGCGGGCTGTTCCAGAATAATCTCGCTGGTTTTGATATACTCCACATAATGCGTACGGTTGATCAGCCTGAGCATCATTACCTGCCCGAGCACAGGGGCTTCTACCAAGGGTACTTTCGACAGGATGCAAACATGCAGCAAGCCATCGTCGATTTTAGCTTCGGGTGCTATAGCAACGCCATTGCCAAACTGATCGGAATTGGCAAAGCTTACAAGCAAGGCTTTCCTTGTAAAGGTATTTCCCTGCAGCGTAAACTGGTATTGAATGGGTTTATAAACAGGGTATTCCCGTACAACAATTTTAAAGTAAGACCAGAAACCTCTGCGTTTTACTTTTGCAAATTTTTCAGCCACATGTGCATCAAAACCCACTCCTGCAAGGTTGCATCCAAATTTTCCGTTAACCATGTAAGTATCGATGCTGCGGGTTTGGAGCCGGGAAATGGATTGCAATGCCCTGTTGAGGTTAAAGGGGAGTTTCAGATGATGTGCCAGCCCGTTGCCTGACCCTAAGGGTATTATACCTAAAGGCAGTGAGGTGTTTGCCAGTGCAGAAGCCACTTCATTTACTGTTCCATCGCCCCCTGCCACCACTACAGCATCATAGTCCTGAGCCACAGCGTGGGCTGCAAGCTCCCTGGCATGTCCGGCATACTCAGTTGAAACGATCTCTGTGTCAAACTTTGCCTTATCAATTCTCTGGTCGATGATCTCCTGCAACCGTGCCTTGTTGCTGATCCCCGATACCGGATTGATGATAAAGCGAATTCTTTTCTTCATCAAAACAATTGTTTTTTAAGCCATTAGCTTAGCTGAGCTCTGTTGCTATTACTACTTCCCAGACATAACACAAAAAAACCGGGAAATACTTTTATTGTTTTCCCGGTCATGGTATATAATTTCAAAATGTTATTCTTCAGCTTCACCTTCGGCGCGCATGCCCATGATGTCGCGGTCAAACATATAGAGATTTCCGTCTCCAATGAGAGCCAGCTTATCCAGGATGCCTTGTACCGAAGATTCCTCTTCCAACTGCTCGGTAACAAACCACTGGATCCAGTTGTGGGTTGTAAAGTCTTTCTCCTCCAAAGAGATGCCAACAATATTATTAATGGCAGCTGTAACATGCTGTTCATGCTCCAGTGAGGCCTCAAAAAGGTGCTTTACATTGTCGAACTTACGAGGAGGTTCTTTTACCTGAGGTATTTGGGCATGCCCCCCTCTTTCGTTGATATACTTTACAAACTTGAGCATATGCTCAATCTCCTCCATGTGCTGTGCATAGAACCAACCTGAAATACCTGCCATTCCTTTGCTTTCGGCCCAGGAAGCCATAGATAAATAGAGCTGCGCTGCATAAGCTTCTTTCTCAACTTGTTCGTTGAGCACTTTGTCGAGTTTCTTTGGTAACATATTTTCTGAGTTTTACGGTTTATAATGCATTGTTTATGAAACAAAGTTAGCAATTATTATCCCTAAACGCCAAAAGCCCCGATACTTTTTTAAATACCGGGGCTCCTGGCGGAAAAACCAAATTATTCCGAAACTATTACTGATTAAGAGCCTCAGCTCCTCCTACGATCTCTACAATCTCGTTGGTAATGGAAGCCTGGCGAACTTTGTTGTAGGTAATAGTCAGATTTTTCAACAACTCAGTGGCATTGTCGGTGGCCTTATGCATCGCCGTCATCCGGGCTCCCTGCTCACTGGCAAAGGAGTCAAGTAATATACGATACATGTAGGTTTGAATTACCTTAGGTATCAACTCTTCGAGCAACTCCTTTCGCGTAGGCTCCATGATATATTCTGCTTCTTCATGATCAGATTTTTCTGAACTTTCGGGCATATACATGGGAAGGAACTGCTCTGTGGTGAGATTGTAAATTGCCGCATTGCGAAAGCTATTGTATACCACATCTATTTTCTGGAAGCTTCCGTTTTCGATCAGATCCATGGCTTTGCGAGCCAGGGCAAAGGCACTTTCGAAAGTTACATTGTCAATAAGCTCATGATGGGTTTCCAGGATGTGGTAATTACTTTTCTTGAAAAAGTCTTCCGCTTTTTTACCTATAAGCCAAAGCTTAATGTTAAAACCCTGCTCTTTGAGTTCCCTAAGATAATTTACGGTAGCTTTAAGCAAGTGAGAGTTAAAGGTACCGCAAAGCCCTTTATTGGCTGCAACTACAATTACCAGCACATCCTTCACCGGACGAGTTGTGCAGAGCACATTCTTGTCTTCGGGCTTGAGCACTTTGTTGATATTGTTGAGCATAAGCCGCAATTGCTCTTCATAGGGTTTGAGGCTGAGAATGGCATTCTGGCCTTTGCGCAATTTGGAGGCCGATACCATTTTCATGGCACTGGTGATCTGCCTTGTAGACTTGATCGACGCAATCCTTACCCTTACCTCTTTTAAGTTGGCCATATGCGATACAAATTATTCTCGGGGATTAAACAGCATTCATATTCGTCACCAGATCGGCGGCAGTTTTTTCAAGTATTCCGGAGATTTCGTCGTTGAACTCTCCCGCGCGCAATTTATCAAGGATTGGGCGATGCTGGGTATCGAGCTCGTGAAGGAACTTTTCCTCAAACTCGGCAACTCTGGCAATCTCCAGGTTTCTTAGCAAGCCTCGTGTACCTACAAAAACCATGGCAATCTGCTTTTCAACGGGTACAGGTCTGAATTGTCCTTGTTTGAGAATTTCCACGTTTCTGGCACCTTTCTCCAGTACAGCCTTGGTGGTGGCATCCAGATCTGAACCAAACTTGGAGAAAGCTTCCAGTTCGCGGTACTGAGCCTGATCAAGCTTAAGTGTACCCGCAATCTTTTTCATGGCTTTGATCTGAGCATTCCCTCCTACCCTTGATACAGAGATACCTACGTTGATGGCTGGCCTTATACCCGAGTTAAACAAACTGGACTCGAGGAAGATCTGACCATCGGTAATGGAGATTACGTTGGTTGGGATATATGCCGAAACGTCTCCTGCCTGGGTTTCGATGATGGGCAGAGCGGTCAGCGACCCTCCTCCTTTTACTCTTCCGTGCAAGGATTCAGGAATATCGTTCATTTTGGCTGCAATTTCATCGGAGTCGATAATTTTGGCAGCTCTCTCCAACAATCGGCTGTGCAGATAGAAAACGTCGCCAGGGTAGGCTTCCCTGCCGGGGGGCCTGCGCAACAACAGCGATACTTCACGGTAAGAAACGGCTTGTTTGGAAAGGTCGTCGAAGATCACCAGGGCATGGCGTCCGGTATCGCGAAAGAACTCTCCCAAAGCGGCACCCGCAAAGGGTGCGTAGAACTGCATGGCGGCAGGTTCACTGGCATTGGCAGAAACGATGGTGGTGTAATCCATTGCCCCGTGCTTTTCGAGAATGGCCATAATATTGGCCACTGTTGAGCCTTTTTGCCCTACTGCAACATAGATACAATAAACGGGTTCACCCTTTTCGAAAAACTCTTTCTGGTTGATAATGGTGTCCAATGCTATGGCACTTTTTCCGGTTTGACGGTCGCCAATGATCAGCTCACGCTGTCCACGTCCGATGGGGATCATGGAGTCGATGGCTTTGATACCGGTTTGCAATGGTTGCCTTACGGGTTGCCTGAAGATAACACCTGGAGCTTTGCGTTCCAGGGGCATTTCGAGCAGTTCTCCTTTTACCGGACCTTTCCCGTCGATTGGGTGCCCCAATGTATTGATTACCCTTCCCAGCAGCCCTTCACCCACTTTTATGGAAGCAATTTTGCGGGTTCGCTTCACCAGGTGCCCTTCCTTCACGTTTCTGGCTTCTCCCAGCAAAACCACACCCACATTATCTTCTTCAAGGTTCAGAACAACTCCTTGCAGGTCGGTATCTTCAAAATCAACCAGCTCGCCACTTTTGGCATGCGAAAGCCCATAGATACGGGCTATACCATCGCCGATCTGAAGAACTGTACCGGTTTCTTCCAATTGGGTTTCGCCATGAAACCCCGACATCTCCTTACGTAAAATTGCAGATATCTCTGCAGGTTTTATTTCTGCCATAATTGCATTTTTAACAACATTTCCAATTCAACGGTGATTACCGGTTGTTATGATTCCATGAGGTGTTTTTTGATTTTAGCCAGTTTTGTTTTTATGCTGGCATCGTATTGCAGATCACCTACCCTCAGCACAAATCCACCAATGATCCGGGGATCTTCTATTACATGAAACTCTATGTTTTTCTTGGGAGTAAGTTTTAAAGCAATCGCATGAGCTTGTTGATAAATGGCCTCCTCAACAGGGCCAGCGGCAACAAGGGTAACCTTTTCAATATCGAGGCTTTCGCGATGAATTTTCAGGTATTCGTAAGCAATCCCCTCTATCAGGGCTGCTCTCTTTTTGCGGGTAATAATAGTAAGATAATGCATGCTTACCGGATGTAGCTTCTGCTCAAATATGGCAGTGATAATATTTAGCTTTCGGCTGATCCTGACAATGGGACTTTTGAGAACAGTTTTCAGATCTTTACTCTGCATAAATGCCTCATATACCAGTTTCATGTCCTGGAAAGCGCGCTCCGAAAAGTCATTTTCGGCTGCTAACCCCAGAAAAGCCTTGGCATACCGGTTTGCTACACGCAAATTCTTCATACAACTACTCTTTCTTTTTGCACAGCAGATCAGTTGAGCTGAATTTCTTCCAGCAATTTCTGAACATACTGATTTTTCCTGTTTTCATCTTCAAACTCTTCCTTAAGAAGCTTTTGGGCCATCTCCACAGTGAGGGCAACAATCTGCTCCCTGATCTCACGTTCAACGGCTCTTCGCTCTGCCTGGATATTATTGCGGGCAGCTTCCACAATACGTGAAGCGTCTTCCCGAGCTTGCTGCTGGGCTTTGCGGATAAGCTGCTCACCATCTTGTTTGGCCTGCAGGATTACCTCATCGGCTTTTTCTTTGGCCTGTGCCAGCAATTTGGCCTTGGTGGTATCCAGTTCTGCCAGCTCACGTTGTATACGCTTGCTCTCCCGCAGTGAAGATGCGATATAATTTTCGCGCTCCTTGATGGTTTGCAGAATGGGTTTCCAGGCAAATTTCCGTAAAATCAGCAGCACCAATCCGAAGGACAAGGTCATCCAGAATATGAGACCAATTCCGGGGGTTACCAGTTCCATAGTAATAGGTTTGGATAAATAAATCAAAAAACCACATGGGCAGAGCAGTTTTCAATGAAGCCGATCTAACCCTTTACCCCTTCAGAGGTAATACAATAGCGCCGTTTACTTAAACAAAAAGTACCAGCAGACAAACTACGATTGCAAAGAAGGTAGCACCTTCAATAAGAGCTGAAGCAACAATCATTGAAGACCTCAGGTCGTTGGCAGCTTCGGGTTGCCTTGCGATAGCCTCCAGGGCGGCACGTCCGATTTTTCCAATTCCCCAGGCGGCTCCAAAAACTGCAGCTGCGGCTGCAAATGCAGCACCCATTTTGATCCATTGCATTGCAACTTCTACATTCGCTTCCAATAATAATGATAACAACATACTTCTTCGTTTTAAGTTAAACCTGAATTGATTTCCTGTTAGTAAAAATAATTGTATCAGTGATGCTCTTCGGGCACAGCCATGCCAAAGAATATTGCACTAAAGAAGGTAAATACATATGCCTGAATAAACGCCACCAGCAGCTCAAGAAAATTCATAAAGATCACAAATATCACTGATAGCGGAGATATGGCTAAACCCATGGCGGTTCCCGCAGAGCCCAGTACGAATATCAAACTCACGAAACCCAGAATGATCATGTGGCCTGCTGTAATGTTGGCAAAAAGCCTCAGGGTAAGTACAATGGGCTTAACAAACACCCCAACCAGCTCGATTATGGGCATCAATGGGATGGGTAGTTTAAGCCAGAAGGGTACTCCTGGGGTATTGAAAATATGCTTCCAGTATTCACGGTTTGCAAACAAATGCAACGTCATAAAAGTAAACAGCGATAAGGTAAGCGTCACGCTGATACTTCCGGTTACATTGGCTCCTCCCGGAAAGAAAGGAACCAACCCCAAAAGATTATTGAAAAAGATAAACGAGAATAAAGTGAGCAGGTAAGGCAAAAAGCGATCTACCTGGTCTTTGGGAATAGCCGATCCGGCAATATCATCGCGCACAAACAGAATAAGGGGTTCCAGAAAAGCTCCCAACCCTCTGGGTGCACGCCTTGGGCCACAATGCTGATATCCTCTGGCTACAGAGATCAGCAGAATGCACAATAATACAGAACTGATGAAAATGGAGAAAACATTCTTGGTAATGGACAAATCAAGGATAAACGAGGCTTCGGGGTCGGGTGTTTTCCCATCTTCCAGAACCCTGATGATCTTCCCTTTCTTCGGACCCTCACTGGCTATTCGAAAGCCTTTGTAGCTATCCTTACCATGATGAAATTTGCTGGAGAGAAAAAAGTGCCATTGACCCTCATAAACCAGTATTACCGGCAATGGTATACTGATGTGCAAATCGCCATAATCGGCAATATGCCAATCATAAGCATCCAGGATGTGATCAATGATTACCTTTCCGGCATCAAATCCCTTTTTGTCTTCGTCGGATGCTGCACTTACCTGCACTGTACTAATCATGCACAGCGCAAACAACAACATCTTAAAAAAACGCCCCAAGTATCCCGGTTTATCTTTTGGCATTTGGCCTGTCCCTTTGTCTCCCATGCGATGAAAAAATTTTCTGCTTTAAATGGCAGTGCAATTTATAAATTATTTCATTTGCAAAAGTCCGCGAAATAATGCAATGTGCAATTTTTGGATAAAATCAGGGTTTCTTTGAGTTGAGTTGTTTTCAAACCATTGATTAACATGCCCTTGGAGCAGCATTGGGAATTACCCCATCAAAAAATTACGTGTTTTACTTAGATGCTTCCCATAGTGCCAGCCTCACTTCTGCAAAAGTAAACACCAGGTATACAATTAAAAAGCTTATGAAAAACGCCGGTGCATCATGTTTATTGAGGATTCCGTAGAGGATCAGAACAATAAGATAGACCCCCAGCTTAAGTCCTGAAGCTGCCAGGGAAACAGCTACAGATTTGCGTGGGTCCTGCTTTATTCTGCCTGCATTCATATATCGGCTCACAAGGGCCATGATGAAGAAAAAAGGAACAATCCATAAAAGAAAATCGCTTACCAGGGCTTGGGGCAATAGTAAATAGGCCAGTACAGACAAAGTAAACAAGGTAAGTGCAACCAAGGTAACGGTTACATAGTGTACGCGGTTTGTATTCATTGTTGAAAGAAGTAAAATTCTTAAACCATCCAATCTGGATTAAAACAACTGGTAAACAATCAAACTATGATAGTTCTCACGGAAAAAAGCCAGTACAGATCCCAGGGATGCCTATCAGGCAGGTAGAATTAAAAAACCGGAATAGAAGCCTGGCCCATATTCCGGTCATTTGATTGCAGGAGCTGGTTTACTTGGCTCCGGGAATATCTTTTCCTACCGATTTGATCTCATTCTCAGAACCTTTATCCATGGTACAGGTTCCTGTAAATCTTGCACCGGGTTCAATGGCAAGTTTGTTGGTTACAATCTCTCCACGCAGACGCGAGGAAGCCTTCAGGCTGAGAAGTTCTGCCACTTCTACCTTGGCTTTGATATTTCCGGAAAAATCTGCATTCTGACAGTAAATCTCCCCTTCTATAACGCCGGAGTTGCCCACAATAATCTTTCCTTTGGAGTGCACCTGCCCTATAAGGGTTCCGTCAATACGAATATCTCCATTACTTTTTACTTCTCCTTTAATTGTTGTGCCTGATCCAATCAGGTTAATGGAGGTGTGTTCGGGTTCGTTTGCTTTTGCCATCGTTTTATCAGTCTTATTTTTATTACCAAACATTTTAATTGATTTTCTTGAATGATTTACATGCGAAAGATTATCTGGGTGCATTGCTCATTAGGGCATAGATTTAGTTCTTTATTCCGGCCATTAACGCTACCCATACAACTTTTTCAAACTGTACTTATTGGTTTGATCAGCCTGAAACTGCATTTCGTATTTTAACAAAAGTAAAATAAAAATGCTGAAAGGGGAAATTATTTAGTTGCCAAAATTGTAAACGGCTTCAAAAAATTCCTCATACTCTTTCAGCTTTCTCTCCTGGTAAAACACAGGATAATTGTCGACCGAAATGATTAAACCATTGTAATGATCTGTGTTGTGTCCTTTTTGTATCATTGCAGCCTTCAGAGCCTGGCTGTAGTCATAAGCCTTTTGCGCATCTGCAAAATTGGTAATGGTAATCAACTGCCTGCCTTCATCAAAAAACAGGGTGCTGATATTCAGATTGTTTTCAGCAAAGTTTTCGCGATTGAAGGCATTGATATCGCTTCTTAGCTGGCGTATCTGCAAACGGCGTGTGTTAACTACCAGCACATGAAAATGCACTGCCTCGGGCTTGTAGGTAAAGATGGAAGACTCCACAGCGGTTGCCTGTCCATCACCCCGCTGCCTTCGTCCATCACGACTTTCAGTTTCAGCCTGAGCCGTTTCGGGCAAAGAGGTTCCCAGGAATGCCAGAAGGTTTTGTGCGGGTTCATGCACCCTGGTGCCCTGAAAGTTTTCAGTAACATAAGTCAGTTCGTGGATGAACTTCCCGGTATCGGAAGTTTTACCTACCACCAATGCCTTGAGAAAGAAGAACTGGGCCTGCTGTTCAAGGTTCTTTTCCATTGTTTCGGATTGACTTACCAGGTCAAGGGCATAAGAATAGTTTCCAGCCAGGAACGCATCGTAGGCTTGTGCATAAAGTTCTTTTACACGGTTCTGGCGTTGCCTTACATTTTCGGCATAATTGGGGTCTGAGAGTATCCTGGCAAAATCAGTATCAGGAAACTCTCTGATGATCATGTCTTTATATGCTTGTGCCCGATTTGTATTGCCCTGGTTTTCGTAAAGATTGTAAAGAAAATACAAGCTGAAAAGTCTGTTGTCGCTTTGCGGAAAACGATTGATTACAGTCTCAAAGCTACTGATTGCATTGGGGATATCTCTGAAACGGTCCTTAAAGATCATACCTTTAGTATAGTAGGCCTGCGACATCCTGCTGTTGGAAAGTTGCATTTTTTCCGGGGTAGTGGGAATGTTCTCCAATAAGGCAGCCCTGTTTACTCGTCCTCCCTGCAATTGATCCGGATCATCCTCACCCATACCGGGTGTTTCGCCGAAAGCTAAAATTTGTTTGTTGCTGATGCGCCATAGATCTGCCAGTTCCCGCTCACCCCATTTGGCAAAAAACTCATTCCTGCCAAAACTCATGGCCGAAGGGTTATAAAAATACCAGCCACCATCGCCCATACCCTGTGCCATACCCCTTTGTCCATGTCGAGCCATTTCCTGCCGCATTCGGGCTCTTTCCTGTTCCAATTCGCGCTCCTGTCGCTCCTTTTCCTGCAAATCAGCAATGATCTGGTCCAGGATGGCATTACGCTCATTTACACTTAATGCTGCCAGACGCTGCAGAGAGTCCTCTCTTTGAGTGATCCTCATCTGCGCTGCCAGCTCCCTGAGCAATACATTCTTTTTACCTGCCGCTTCGTATTCAGGGTATTCGCGCGATAAATACACCATGGTACTGTCGTAGAGCCTCGCAGAGGTTCTATAGTCCTTTCTGTCGAGGTGTATCTCACCCATCCGCAAAAAGGTTATACCTTTCTGAGAGCGGTTTCCCCTGAAGTGATCAAGCGAGAGTTGATAATACTCCAGAGCCTGGTCAACCTTGTTTTGTCTCATGGAGAACTGGCCAAGGGCAAAATAGATCTGATCGCGGAATTCGCGGTTTTTATTATCGCGCAACATTCCTTCCAACTCCGATTGGATAAAACGTGCATCCCCACTTCGGGTATCAAATGCCATGGCCATATTGATACGGGCCTGAAAAGCCATCTGAAAATCGGGATTGAGCTTCAAAACGCGTGCATAGGCTTGCTGGGCCTGCGCAAAATTTTCGGCCTTATGGTAGGCCTGTGCCTGAATAAAAGCCATACGGGTGCGCATGCGTCTGTTGGGAGCCAGCTGTGAGGCTCTCTCCAGGTAGGGAGCAGCCTGGGCATACTGGTTTTGCTTCAGATGAAAATCAGCATACACCATATTATAAAGCATTAGGGCCTCCCGGTCCAGCAATCCCTGCTCTTTATCGGCTGTGGCCCGAAGCAGTGCCTGTTGAGCATTGTCGAATTGCCCGGCCTGGATGTAAGATTTGGCAACCCAGATTTTGGATTTGTACTGCAAAGGGGAGTCAAATTGCCTGATGATGTATTCAAAGGTGAGAATAGCCAGGTTGACATCTCTCTTGAAGTAGTGACTGCGGGCTATAAGGTAGTAACTGTCATCGATCCAGCGGTTGTACTCAACCCCTCGTATATTCATGGAATGCCTTCGGATGGCTGTACTGGCTTTTTGATAGGCAATCTCCATGTTGCCACTGATGGTGCGCATTTGCTGCTCACTGCCATATTTAAACACGCTCAGCACATCCTCATAATTATCTTCGTGCAGTTGGGCAAGTCGCCGAAGACCCTCCCGGTAGCTTTCCCGTGCATTGAAATAGCCATTGTACTTAGTGGTAATGCTATGATAATTGCGGTTGACAAAGGTGTTTTTCTGGGTAGAACACCCCAAAACAAAAAACAGCATTAAAACTCCACAAATGACAAGGATGGGATGAAAGTAGGCCCGGATGTTTGACTTTTTCAAGGGAACAGATTTTTACTATAACTGCAACAATAACTATTATTTTGCAAATTTATTTTAATTTGCCCTGCGATTCAACAATTTTTTGAAATCACCCGCTCCGTGAGCCTTTTAGACTGTTTTGACAAAAAAAATTAAATCCTGCTCCCCCTGTTGTGTTCTGCTTCATATAATACCTGAAAAAACCATTAATTTTCCGATATTTGCATTTCTTTTGGCGTAATGCCAACATTGAACCGCAAAACAAAACCTGCAGAATCTGTAAATGATGCCCGACAATCCCAGAAAAGAAAAGAACTTTTTCAACAAACTCCACGACAAGTACAGATTGGTTCTGATGAATGATGATACTTTTGAAGAAAAGCTATCATTCAGGCTGACCCGATTCAATGTTTTTATATTTTTCGGTACCCTGGTAATTTTTTTGGTGGTGGCTACCAGCTACATTATTGCTTTTACCCCTCTGCGCGAATACATCCCGGGTTATGCTGATTTCAATACCCGTAAAATTTTGAGAGAGCTGAATCTGAAAGCCGACTCACTGCAGGCCGAACTGCGCAGCAAGGATCTTTACCTGCTCAACATACGCAACATTGTTGAGGGTCGTGATATTGTGGAACAAATGCCCGACTCCCTGCTCAATCAGAGTTTTAGCGAAATAGCTGAGCTAAGTCGATCGCGCGAAGACTCTATCTTAAGGGCTCAATTTGAAAATGAAGAACGCTTTGTTGCATTTATGCCTGACGGGGGCGACTTTTCTTTCCCGGTATCTATGACACAGTTTTTCTTCTTCCCCCCTCTACAAGGCCTTATAACCAATCACTTTAACCCGGCACAGCGGCATTTTGGCATTGATATCGTAGCCGATCAGGGTGCTCCCATCAAAGCCACCCTCGACGGAACGGTTATCTTCTCTACATGGACCCTGGCAACCGGATATACCATGGGAATACAACATGCCAACAATCTTGTGTCAGTTTATAAACATAACAGCAACCTCCTTAAAGAGGAAGGGAGCCTTGTGA
The DNA here is from genome assembly GCA_046291875.1 of Bacteroidales bacterium. Classification (GTDB taxonomy): domain Bacteria; phylum Bacteroidota; class Bacteroidia; order Bacteroidales; family UBA7960; genus SKVR01. The sequence goes on from JBKBSF010000022.1 coordinate 28,932, forward strand.
GGGCGGGTGAAGTAATTGCCATTATCGGAGAGACAGGCACCCTTTCTACCGGAACCCATCTCCATTTTGAACTATGGTACAACGGCAACCCCGTGAACCCCATTGATTACATTGTGTTCTGATATTTTTTGAACCTCCTTCCCTACTGGAAAAAAAGATACCGCTCCTGCTGTGAAAAAAAACATTGCAATTTTAGGCTCCACCGGCTCTATTGGTACGCAAGCACTTGATGTGATCAGATCTCACCCTGAAATTTTCAGGGCCGAAATCCTTACAGCCCAAAACAATGCTGGTCTACTCATCAGGCAGGCACTCGAATTTAAACCCAATGCGGTTGTTATTGGCAACGAAAGCCTTTATGAGAAGGTAAAAGAAGCCCTGGAGCCACAAATGATAAAGGTCTTTTGTGGCGAAAACGCATTGGAAGAAATTACCGAGTTCGATACCATTGATATGGTTCTTACTGCCATGGTGGGGTTTGCAGGTTTAAAACCCACCCTCAGAGCCATTCGCTCGGGCAAACCAATTGCCCTGGCAAACAAGGAAACCCTTGTGGTAGCAGGCAATATCATTACGCGCGAGGCCATGAAAACGGGGGTAAATATCTACCCTGTAGATTCGGAGCATTCTGCTATCTTTCAGTGCATGGCAGGCGAATTTCACAACCCCATAGAAAAGATCTACCTTACGGCAAGCGGAGGCCCTTTCAGAGGCAAAAAAGCCCATGAGCTGCATCAGGTGCGTAAAGATGATGCTCTCAAACATCCTAACTGGGATATGGGTTGCAAGATTACCATAGACTCAGCATCGTTGATGAACAAAGGCCTTGAAGTAATTGAAGCCCGTTGGTTGTTTGCGCTGGAACCCCGGCAGATTGAAGTAATTGTACACCCACAATCGATCATCCACTCCATTGTGCAGTTTCAGGATGGTTCGATGAAAGCACAAATGGGGCTGCCCGACATGAAACTGCCCATTCAATATGCACTGGCCTATCCGCAAAGGGTACGATCAGACTTTCCACGATTCAATTTTATGGATTATCCGCAACTTACTTTCGAACAACCCGATACCAAAACCTTCCGCAACCTGGCGTTGGCCTACCAAGCCATGGAAAAAGATGGCAATATGCCTTGTATACTCAACGCAGCCAACGAGGTAGCTGTAGCGGCTTTTTTAAAAGATCAGGCCGGATTTCTGCAAATGCCCGATGTAATTGAACAATGCATGCAAAAAATACCTTTTATAGCCGATCCTTCTTTGGAAGAGCTTTTTGAAACCGACAAAGAGACCCGTCGCCTTGCCCGTGAGATCATTTACGACCCCAGGCGATTTGCTCATTTGCCTTGCGATCACTAGTATTATTATAACCTCTCAAATTCAATGGAAGTAGCAATTAAAATTATCCAGTTTCTTCTCAGCTTGTCTATACTCATCGTTATCCATGAGTTGGGGCATTTTCTGGCAGCACGGTATTTCAATACCCGTGTGGAGAAGTTCTATCTTTTTTTCAATCCGTGGTTTTCGATCTTTAAGAAAAAGATCGGAGATACCGAATACGGCCTTGGATGGCTTCCTCTGGGGGGCTATGTTAAGATCTCGGGAATGATCGATGAATCCATGGACAAGGAGCAAATGAAACAGCCACCCCAACCCTGGGAGTTTCGCACCAAACCGGCATGGCAACGACTGATTGTAATGCTGGGCGGGGTAACCTTTAATGTAATCCTGGCCATTGTCATTTATATAATGATGCTCTTTTTTGTTGGCGAGAAATACTTACCTGCTCAAAATGCACGCTACGGAATTGTAGCAGATTCTCTTGCCCTGGAGATAGGCCTGCAAACGGGCGACAAAATCCTCTTCATCAACCAGGAGCCCATTGATGACTTCATGGAAATACCCCGTCACTTTATTCTGGGCAACGCCCGCACAGTAGGAGTGGAAAGAAATGGTGAATTACTTACCCTTGAAGTACCCGAAGGATTTTTCGCCAGGATTATTTCAGCACGGGGTGCCAATTTTATGAGTTTAAGATTCCCCTTTATTGCGCATGGCTTTACAAAAGAATCAGTTGCTGAGCAGGCTGGCGTGCTTGTGGGAGATCACATTATGGGTATCAACGAAATTGAAACCTGGTCGTTTGATGAATTCAGAGCCATCATTGGCAATTATGCAGGGCAAGACATAGAATTGTTAGTGTTGCGTAATGGAGAAAAACTGCATTTGCCTATGAGCGTGCCAGAAGAAGGCCTTATTGGCGTTTATCTTGAGCCCCTCGACAACCTTTTTGATTTTCAGCAAAAAGAGTATTCATTCCTGGCTGCAATCCCTGCAGGTGCGGTAAAAGCCTGGAGAACCACCGTAAACTACATTAGTGAACTGCGTTTGCTCTTCCGACCCGAAGTAAAAGCCAGCGAAAGCCTCGGTGGTTTTATCACCATCGGAAGCATTTTTGCTCCCACCTGGGACTGGTTGCATTTCTGGTCCATTACAGCCTTTCTATCCATTATTCTTGCCATCATGAACATTCTCCCCATCCCCGCATTAGACGGTGGCCATGTTATGTTTTTGATGTACGAGATCATTGTAGGGCGCAAACCCTCCGAAAAATTCATGGAATATGCCCAGACCGTGGGCATGATCCTTTTGCTTGGGTTGATCATATTTGCTCAGTACAACGATATCATGCGGTTGTTCCGCTGATAGCAAACAACCAGATACAGCAAAGGGAGGGTCCGCAAGGAAACCTCCCTTTGTTTATTGCGTGCATTTGAACTTATAAGCTGGCCAAAGCTTCCTTTACCCTGACTTTTTTGCCATCCTTAAATGCAACAATGTAAGTTTCATAGTTCAGGCTGCGGAGCATCCAGAGTTTCTCCATGGCCTGATCCATACTGGCAAAAATCCCAACGGCATATTTGTCAAGGTTATCCTCATCCTTAAAATAGAGGATTTCGACACCGGGAAATTGGTTTTCCAAACGATGGAAATAATTTTTGCTGATAGGGCGTGCTGTAGCAAGTACCTGCACCGAGAAAAAAACTTTTTCCTGTGTTGCATACCGGATATCTGCAAAAGCAGACTCCGCTGCTGCCATTGAAGTATTTCTTCTTATGGGCTCCTCCTCTTGTTCTTGTTTCGTTTCAGTGGAAGCTACAGTAGCGGTTGGGGTATTGAAAACAGGTGTCATTGCCTGTTGTGGCAACAAAGGAAATTCTACCTGATCCAACGCTGCTGCTGTAAAAGTACCTTGAGCCGGTTGCTCCGGCTGCTCCCCGGTAAATCTTCTTACATCAGACACCACACTATTCAGGGAAGCCATGTAGCTTGCTGCAGGAATAACAACTCCTGGGTTCTTCATTTCCTCAAATCGGGCCTGAAAGAATGCAAAATACTGCCTGTCATAGCCAAACAGATGCTCGTAGGAATCATAAAAGACTATAGCTACCGGATCTTCAAAGAAATCCTTGCGGATCCAGGGAGCCTCCTCAAGCATTTCCACTTCAAACTCGAAAAATAAATATTCGCCGGTTTTGTAAGCAGAGGAGGTTCGTGTATCTACCGAAATCCTTTTGGTAACATGTCCTTCGGCCGAGAAGGTAAGCGTAAAGTTTTCTTCCAGGGGCATATCCATGGAGAAATGCCCCCACCGATTGGTATGCGTTTCATGGATCAGCTCATTGTTATGCCAGACACCTACAGAGGCTCTTCGCATGGGCTTTTCATCCTTGATAACCCAACCCAGAAGATGCAGGGTTTCTTCATTTTGATGAACGGAAAACGAATTGAAAGCAACCCAAAAAATGATAAACAAGAAAAATAAACCTTTCTTCATCGAAAAACATTTTGGTTAATCTTGTCAATGTAACCTGCATGAAATTGAATAATCTGCATTATCGTTCACGCCTGCTATTTTGTAATGGTGAGTATTGTAAAAAAACCTGCTTGCATAGCAGCATATTTACCCGATAACTCACCCTGCAAAAATACGCACTCTCATTTCGGCATTAGCAGGTATAAATACCTGTTTTTATACGGGTGTTTCACTTAATAGCAGAAATTGTTTTGTACGAGAACCGGGGAATCAACTTATCTAAAACAATCTGGCTTATCTCCAGGGAAAGGGTTTGTGCGATCTGTAATGGTATTTTCCTGTATTTAGTGTATTTTTGCCCGCAAAAGCAAACAACTCAGACCCTGAATGTATGACAAGCAATAAGAGAGTAGCATTGGATGCCCGAAAAGGAAACCTTGTGCTCATAGGAGGTGCAGAGGATCGACGTGATGCCAAATGGGTACTCCGATCTCTTGTGGAGGAACACAAGGTCTCCCGCATTGCCATAATACCTACAGCTACTCTTTATCCTGGCGAATGCTCTGATGATTACTATTATGCCTTTCGGGATCTGGGAGTAAGTGATATAGAAATTTTCGATATCAGGGAGAGCCGCGATGCTTGCAAAAGTGAGTACCTAGGTAAGCTGGAAAGGGTTCAGATGGTTTTCTTTACAGGAGGTGATCAGGTAAGACTTACCCGTATTTTGTTGCGCAGCCCACTTATTGAACGCATTAAGGAGCGTTTTCACTACGATGGCCTTCACATTGCCGGCACCTCTGCGGGTGCCGCAGCAGCTGCCAACCCCATGACATTTGATGGCGATGAACACGGACTGATCAAGGGTACGGTGAAGTTTACCGAAGGGTTTGGTTTCCTCGAAAACATAACCATTGACACCCATTTTGTGGCTCGTGGCCGCCTGGCACGTCTCACACAGTTTCTTTGTCATGGATACACCCACAGAGGCATTGGCATTGGCGAGGATACTTCCATAACCATTACACCCGACCAGCTCATGAGGGTTACGGGAAATGGCATTACTACACTGGTTTCGACAGAACAGGTGCAGTATTCCAATTTCAATCAAATTACCAATGGAGAGAAGATTTCTATCGAAGGTGTTAAGCTTGCCTTCCTGCAACATGGTTCTGTATTCGATCTTAAAACCTGGACAGTGGTTGAATAGCCAGACATTTTCTGAAAAGCAAAACCTCTGATACCTTCTGCCTTATTACCTCAAATCCCCAAAGCCAGCAAGCGATCACGCCTTTGCAGGGCCCCCGGAGTTACTTGCAATATCCCACTAATTTCCAAGGATATTTCATGAATTTTGTGTAGGTTTACATATCCCACCCAAAATCCTAAGCGTATGAAGACTCCGGAGATTGATTTTGATGTAAGGAAATTTTATTTCTACTACGGGCCGAGCCATTATCTCAACAAGAGAGCCCTGGTGTTTAATCTGCACATTGCCCCCGAAGGCCCCGAGGCCAGCTATTATCTGCCCTATGTTCTGGATGTTTTCCCAAGGCTGAAGTCTTTCAACCTGCAAACGGTTGCCGATCTTTTTGCCCACACTCTGCTCGAAGTACTTCGCATGGATATTGATCTTTACATCAATGACTTCTCCATATCCGAAGATGCCGATGATTATGTGATTGCCATCGAATTTCTGGATGATTATACGGCCGAGGATGCCGTAATCCTTGTAAGCGACTGGTTTAAAGCCATGAATGCCGGAACCGCTGACAGCTTTCAGTTCTCCAGGAAATTCGAATTGCTTCAGCAGCAATTCGATAGGTCTCTGCTGGGTGGCCCTACTCTCTATTCCCTGGTGGAAGCAGGCCTTAAAAACGACATTCCGGTTTTTTACCTTACCGAAGAAAACCAATACCAGTGGGGGTATGGAATAAAACAACTCCGGGGCCGTTCTACCACTTTTCACACCGATGGTATCAAAGACACTGAATTTACGGTCTACAAGGATATGGCAACGGAGTTTTTACAAATGTGCGGGTTTCCCACCCCACAAGGCCGCAACTGCCTCAATGAATATGAAGCCCTTGCAGAGGCACGCAAGCTGGGTTTTCCTGTGGTGGTTAAACCCGTTGCAGGACACAAAGGGCAAGGGGTTGTTACGGGTATCAACAGCGAGGCCGAGCTAAAGGTTGCTTTTCAGCAGGTAGTAGATCTTGCCCGACTTGAAGACAACTATTTCGATGGAGCTATTGTGCAACAGCAAATTGCCGGAAACGATCACCGGCTGCTTACCATCGATGGAAAGTTTGCCGCTGCTCTGAAAAGGATCCCTGCCTATGTAGACGGAACGGGTCATCATACCATAGAACAGCTTATAGCAATGGAAAATCAAAAAGAGATCCGTCGCGACAATGCCCGTTCGCCTCTCACCCGCATTGAAATAGACAACGACCTGTTGCAGTATCTTCAATTGCAAAAACTTAATCTGCAAAGCATACCCGCTCCTGCTGAGCGGATCTTCCTGCGAAGGGTGGCCAACATATCTGCAGGTGGCGTTTCGGTCAATGTTACTCCAGAGGTACACCCCCGCAACAAACAGATGGTAGAAAACATTGCTTCTTTTTTCAACATCAAATGCCTGGGAGTAGATGTACTCACTGAAGATATTTCGAAACCCTGGAATGAGGGCCACTTTGGCATCATTGAGATCAATGCGGGTCCTGGGGTTTTCATGCACCTTTCTCCTGCCTATGGAGGGAGCCTGAACATTCCCGAACAAATCATCCTGTCGCACTTCAGGCAACCTGAGCTTTCGCGAATTCCCATCATTGCAACCAACCACATCAGCCATGCCCTTGCTGCAGCACTACCTGCTGATATACAGAGAGTAAAACCCGGGTTGATGGTAGGTGTGCTTACAGATGAAGGAATTTTCTTCAATGGCCAATACTTTTTCAAAAATGAAAGCCATGAACAAAATGTAAAGATCATACTCAGGCATCCGCAAACCGGTTTTGCGGTATTTACCCATCAGCGTGAAAACGTATATGACTATGGTTTTTTTCATGAAGGCGCCGATATTGTAATCCTCGACCATGCCAACTGGGCTGAAGAAACACTGAAAGATCAACTATTGCCCGGAGGCATTCTCATGGAAATATCTGATCAGGAAATTAAAATCAGCATGAACAGTCAGACACTCGATAATGTTACCTATACCGAAGAGAATAAAGATAAAAGGATACTCGAACAGCTCAACCGGTACCTGCCTGAGATCATTTCGCGGTATTATCCTTGAGAAATTGAGCCTGTTTAACCACATCCTGAACCTATTTTCTTATTTTTACCGGTCTGTAACAAATAAAACTCATTGGATTTTTTATGATACTCATTAAAAACTGCGAACTGTACACCCCCGAAAATGTCGGAACCAGGGATGTGTTGATTGCCGGGCAAAGAATTGTTGCCATCGGAGAACATCTCGAATTACCCCATGGAGTTGAAGGAAAGGTAATTGATGGAAAAGGATTAAGAATGATCCCCGGTCTTATTGATGCCCATGTGCATATTGCGGGTGCTGGTGGCGAAGGAGGCCCTGCCAGTCGCACACCCGAAATGCAACTCAGCCATATGCTTGAAGCCGGTGTTACTACCGTGGTGGGCTGTTTGGGTACCGATGGAATGACACGCAACCTGGAGTCTGTTTTGATGAAAACCAAAGCATTGCGCCATGAGGGAGTAAGTGCATGGATGTATACAGGCTCCTACCAGGTTCCCACCCCCACCATTCTGGGCGATGTTGGAAAAGACATTGCCATGATAGATGAGGTAATTGGTGCCGGAGAAATAGCCATTTCAGATCATCGCAGCTCTTTCCCCTCTCCTCAGGAGTTGATCCGTATTGCCCGCCATGCCCGTGTAGGTGGTATGCTGGGAGGTAAAGCCGGCATCGTAAACATCCATATGGGAGATGCCCGAAACCCCTTTCAGCCGCTTTACGAAGCCGTTGCATTGAGCGATATGAAATTTACCCAGTTTTTGCCTACCCATTGCAACCGCAATGATTACATCTTTGAAGACGCCAAAACCTGGGGAAAAAAAGGTTATGTAGACATTACCGCCAGCTCATATCCCTATTTTCCTGAATATGAAATAAAACCCTCAAAGGCCATTGCCGAACTGGTAAAAGCAGGTGTGCCCATTGAGCACATTACCATGACCAGTGATGCCTGTGGCTCACTACCCGATTTTGATGAAAAGGGCAACCTTCGCCGCCTTGAAATGGGATACCCTAAATCGATCTTCGATGAGATGAGAGATCTTACAGTACAGGAAAACATGCCCCTGCAAGATGCACTGAAACCTGTAACCAGCAATGTAGCCAACATATTATGGCTCAAACAAAAAGGCACCCTGGCCCCGGGCAAGGATGCCGATGCAGTGTTGATCAACGATCAGTTTGAAATAGTGCACCTGGTAGCCATGGGAGCCCTGATGGTAGAAAACGGAAAGATGCTCCGAAAAGGCAGTTATGAAAAGTGAGGGTTTTGGGGATGCCGGAAACAAGCGGTAATATGATCATTGACCATTCCTACTGCCTGCATATGAGCATATACCGTTGTTGAGCCCAGGAATTTAAAACCCCTTTTTTTAAGATCGAGGCTTACCTTGTCTGACAATGGTGTTTTGGCAGGTACCTGGTCCAGGTTTTCCCATTTGTTTACAACAGGTTTTTGATCTGTAAACGACCAGATGTATTTGCTGAATGTTCCGAATTCCTTTTGAACTTCAAGAAAACGGTTGGCATTGTTTACAGCAGCCCTTATCTTTTGCTCATTTCTGATAATGCCCGGATCCTGCATTAAAGTCATGATCTTTGCTTCATCAAACAACGCCACTTTTTCCGGGGAGAAATTTTCAAAAGCTAACCTGAAGTTTTCGCGTTTACGAAGGATTGTGATCCAACTGAGGCCTGCCTGCATGCTCTCCAGAACCAGAAATTCGAATTGAAGCAAATCGTCATAAACCGGCACTCCCCACTCTGTGTCATGATACTTTACATATAACGGATCATTGCCGCACCAGGGGCATCGCATGAGTTCTTTCATGTATTGGTTTTCTTTGTTGAATGCAATTATTGTTTACAGAATTTTTGCTCAAAAGCAGAACAGGTGTCTTATCATTTGGGCAACATTCCAAAAACACCAGCCAGCCAGCGGTGAAATTTATGGATACCCGAGGGAGAAGTGTGCATCAGGATACATTGCCGCATTACTACATTGGGCTCATGCGCCAGCATCTTTTTTACCTCTTCATTATCCGACATTTGCTGAACCCAAAAATGGGTAAAGCCTTGTTTCAATCCTTCTGCTACAACAGCCGGGCTGGCGTTGGGAGGCGTAACTACATAAAGCGCCCTTACTTCATGGGGCAACACAGAAAGATTCTCATAGATCTTTTCTCCTTCAGGAGTTGTGCCCCCTGCCGGGTTTACAGGGTAAAGGTTGTAGCCTTTTTCCTTTAAAGATTTATAAACCTGGTGCCCAAAACCGGAAGTTTTCCGGGAGTACCCTGCAAGAGCAATGTGGGGTTGAGTTAAAAACTCTTCAATCTGTACTTTGGTGGCTTTCATATTGTGTGCTTTTTACTTCACAAATATAGACAACAACCTGATCCATTACAACCCTGGTATTCAATTTTTTCGAATTCTGCCCGATCGGTATATTGTCTTTTGTGAGCCGAAGTGCTCATGCAAGTTTCATCCGCTATACAACAATCCATCCCCGCTAAATTGCTATATTTGCGGGCAAAGAAACCTTTTTAGGAACAAAAAATCTCTTTCGGAGCAAGGGTCTCCAGGTATTCAATTCCTTTTACATGAACAGGATATTCCAGGTATATATACTGGGCTGCTCTGCAGCCACACCCACCTCGCTAAGGCACACCACTGCGCAGTTGCTGCATTACCACAATAAATTCTTTTTACTGGATTGTGCAGAAGGAACACAGATGCAACTGCGTAGAATGCGCCTCCCCATGATGCGCATCGATCATATTTTTATTTCTCATTTGCATGGAGATCATTACCTGGGCCTTCCCGGCTTGTTGTTTTCATACCATTTGCTGGGCAGAACCAGAAAGCTTACCATTTATTCTCCTCCGGGCCTTCAGGAGATCATTGAAGTTCAGTTTGCCATTTCGGGTCTGGTGCCATCTTTCCCCATCGAGTACCATGTAATTGAGCAAGGCGAAAGCCTGGTGTATGAAGACCGCAACCTTGAAGTTGAGAGCATTGCTATGATGCACCGTTTGCCTGCCTATGGTTTTCTTTTCAGGGAAAAAGAATCTTTGCGCAACATGCGTAAAGAAGCCATAATACGGTATCAGATCCCGGTAGAACAGATTGCCAACCTCAAAGCAGGAAAAGATTTCATAACACCCGATGGGCAAAGGATCAGCAACCAGGAATTAACCCTGGCCCCACCCCCGCCCCGGTCCTATGCATTTTGCTCCGATACAGGTTATACTGAACAATACATCCACCAGATCAGTGGCGCAGACCTGCTCTATCATGAAGCTACTTTTTTACAGGACAAAGCAGATATAGCCCGGGAAAAAACGCATTGCACCACATTAGATGCGGCCCAGATTGCCCGCAAGGCAGGAGTAAAAAGGCTTATGCTTGGCCATTACTCAGCCCGGTACGACGACATGCAATTGTTTCTTCTTGAAGCCTCATCGGTATTTCCCGATACCATGCTGGCAGAAGAAGGACTCAGGGTAGAAATAGGCTGGAAGTAGCATCAGAAGAAAAGAGCCAGCAAATCCCAGTCATAGCCCGATGCGGGTGCATAACCCATCTGATGGGTGTAAAGCAATTCAGCTATGCGGTCTGGTGTATGCTCCGCGCCAGTAATTGAGCAGATCAAAGGATGCTGGTCAGAAAGTCTTTTATGCTCCACTACAATCTGTGCACTTTCTACAATCCCTTTTGCCACCTTTAGTTCAACGATCCATTCCACCCCATGGTAATTGCCTGCATTGCGAAAGGTATAAACCGGCGACCAGGCGTAATTCCATTCCCATTTCAAATACTTGCTGGCTTTTAACTCTTCTGTATGTCGCCAGTCTTCCGGCCCGGGTATATAATCCTGTTCAATGGCAAAGTGCTTTTTCAGATGGGTTTTCAGTTGCAGCATAAACTCCTGCCTTGATATTTTTTGTGGGAGGAACTCCGAAATATTTGCCACAATGCTGCGGGCTGATCTAATGGCCTTGCTGTCGAACAATTCTTCCCTGGCCCTGATGGCTTCGTTAAGGTGGCCAAGGTCTGCATCAAACAACAAAGTGCCGTGATGCAAAACTTTATCCCTGAAAACGTGCTCCGCATTGCCTGATATCTTCAATCCATTCACTCTGATATCGTTTTTGCCCTCAAACCGGGCATCCACTCCCAGGGTTTGTAAAAAATCTATCACGGGTTGGGTATGGCTTTTAAAATCCACAAGACGTTCTTTGGGAGCCCTGCGGATAAAGGTAAAATTGATATTGCCCGGATCGTGAAAAACCGTGCCTCCCCCTGACAATCGTCTTACCACCGGAATACTATTCTTTATCACAAAAGGAAGGTTGATCTCGGCCAGGGTATTCTGATGTTTTCCTACAATCACAGAAGGCTTACTGCGCCAAAGCATTACAATTTCCTGGTCATAATTTTTAAGAAGGTATTCCTCCAGAGCGATATTGAGCCATGGATCCAGAGAGGTGTTCTCGACAAAAAGCATATCAGTGGAAAAGTTTTAAGAAGGGGGCTATGGATTTTTCAAAGCCCCATCAGTCGGCTGTTGATTTTGCGCTGGATGTAATGGTCATCAATCTCTGTAAGTAACTGCTGCAGAATGTCGCGATCCTGCAAACGTGAGATTGCTTTCTTGCGCACTTCAAAATCAACATCCTTACGTACGATTTCTGCCAGTATCTGGGCATTTTCAAGACGCCCTACGGCTTTATTGCGGACGTAATAATCTTCGTCGTTAATGGCAATACCGGCAACAACATCGAGGTTTTTAACTCTTTCTACAGCCAGTGCCCTTACGTAGTAATCCTCATCGTTTCGGGCAATATCTTCCAGAACGGGCTGGTCGTGTATCTTTTTGAGCGCATCAGAACGCACATAAAAATCGTCGTGAGTACGGGCAATATGGGTAAGAATTTCCTGGTTGGAGATGGCCTCCACAGCAGATTTCATAATATCACGATCGGTGATTTCCTTGATCAGTTTAAACAACACCTGATCATCGCTGATCTTTGCAATGGCGTCTTTACAGATATAGTAATCTTCCTGGCTGCGCAGCACAATATGAGCCAGGGTTGCAGAATCGGATATTTTCCGCACCGCAGCCACCCTTACGTAATAGTCGCTGTCGTTGAGGGCAATCTGCATAAGCACATTCTCGTCAATGATTTTCTCTGTGGCGGTTTGCCTCACATAATAATCAGGATCATTGGCAGCAACCTTACGCAGTACCTCCTGATCATCAATTTCCTTAAGGGCGTCTACCCTGTCATAATAATCTGCGGCATTAAATACCTGGTGTATAAGTTCCTGTTGCCTGCTGGCTGCCGGATCGCCGGAATTGTTTCCTGTGGTTTCCATGCTGCTTTGTTTATTGCATAGTAGTTTGAGCGAAGAACCCCAAAACTATGCAGAATTTGGGAATTTAAAAATACATAAAATTCTTTCATCTGTGCGAAGGCAGCAAAAAAAAACGGGTTTTACATCCTTTGGTAAAACCCGTTTTATGATTATTTCCCAGATTTTACTTACTGAAGCATCCGGGCAATCCTTTCCAGGGGCAATGTATTTGCCATTTCCACTACGGTTCGCTCTTCGGTAATACCATTAAAATTCATACTTAGCAGCGAGGAACCGATGGGCACCTGAAGGTCCCAGCGCACATTGCCGTCAGAGCCTTGTTCGCGCTGCAACAAACCCCTGTAGCCTGATATTCTTACTCTTTTCTGATTTGGATCGCTGCCAATCATGGGCAAAGCCAAAATGGCATTGATACCTGTAAGCAAAGGAGAATCGGCAATGAGCTGCAAATCAATTTGCTGGTTATCATTACCGCCCCAGCTCCGGCTCACATGCAACCCTACCATCAAAATGGCAGCAGAACCTATTACTTCATCCTGCTCAAGCACGCTGAGTGTGCCCATACGCTGTGGAAGCATGGCCAGTATCTCTTGTCCAATGGCCTGATCCAGCTCATTCATGGCTTGCTGAAGGGCAAAACGCACCTCCTCCAGGTTGCCCCTTTGATAATGTCCGCGCGCCTCATTGAGCGCCTGATCTACTTGCTGAGCCTGCACTCCCAGACTGCATAAAGCGGTGATAACGAAAAGTAAAGCTTTTTTATATGTCTTCATTTCTCTCCAAGTTTTTGTTTGATGGTTTGCAAACTGAATTGGTTGGCTGCTTGCATAAATTCGCTTTCAGAGCTGAAATTTACTCCTTTGAGCACAAATATAGATGACTGACCAAAGGGTGCAGTCAACGAATAACCTGTGTGGTCATCGTATTGAATGTAAGCCGTATGATCCTGGAAACGGATCTGTTTTTGCTGAGTCTGATCCGTAGATTGCATGTACATACCACTGGCAGCAAAGGCCCCAGCGAGCCCCAGAAGCCCGGCATCGTTGCCCACTGCAGCCGACAGCTCCTTGTCGTTATTGTCGGAGTAGACCCTTTCTATTACCAGACCTACAAATCCTATTCCTGTGCTGGTTACCCTATCGCTGCTTTCGATATAAGTAAGACCACTTACCCGGGTAGGCATGGAGGCAAGCACATTTTGCCCCATTTCCAGTTCAACACCCCACAGTGCCTGGCGTAAGGCCTGCTTGGCTGCCCTGTAATCTTTCGAGGAAAAAGAAGCAGATGCATCAGAAATGGCCTTGTTAACATCAGGTACTTCCTGGGTGAGTCCTCCCCCACTTTGATTGCTTGCCGGTCGGCGGGCATCAGGATCTTCGCTCCTTTCAGGAGATGTTTCCGGCTGATTGCCCCTGTTGAAGATTTCTTCAACTGCCTTCTTCTCGGCTTCTTCCTGCAGACGCCGGATAAACCGCCCCTGGGCCTGCAATCCTCCTATGTCTGCCAGTAGCATCACAACAAAAAAGAGGATCAGATACTTAATGGTTTGCATGTTTTTCGTTTTTTGGGATTAAAATAAAAAACAAAATTAATTGAAATATTCGGTAACTTCAAAGATATTTACTGCCTTTACAAAGATGTTTTTAAAATATCTACACATCAAAAGAATAAACATTCCTCTTGCTTACTCCGTCTGCAAAAAATATCTGCAACAAAAAAATTATCTCCTTATCTTTGCCAGTCGTTTTGGAAGGGAGAAACAGCAGTAAAAACAGTACAATCCCCTGGTAATTTGCTCCTTTTCCACTCCATGTTGTACAAAAAACAATTGCCATCACCATAATTAAAACAGAAAAATCTGATGCAAGAACTTCCCAAGCAGTATTCACCCATCACTACCGAGCATAAATGGTACCAGCACTGGATGGAAAAAGGCTATTTCAGTTCAGTACCTGATCAACGCAAGCCCTACACCATTACCATTCCGCCACCCAACGTTACAGGAGTACTGCACATGGGGCACATGCTCAACAACACCATCCAGGATGTTTTGGTACGTCGTGCCCGTATGCAGGGAAAGAATGCATGCTGGGTACCTGGCACCGACCACGCTTCTATTGCTACCGAAGCCAAGGTTGTTGCCAAACTCAGGGAAGAAGGCATCGATAAAAACACCCTCTCCAGAGATCAGTTCCTGGAGCATGCATGGGAATGGAAAGAAAAACATGGTGGCATCATCCTGGAGCAGCTCAAAAAGCTTGGAGCCTCCTGCGACTGGAGCCGCACTGCTTTTACCATGGACGAATCATTATCGGAGTCTGTAATACAGGTTTTTGTTGATCTATACAACAAAGGGCTTATTTACAGGGGAGTAAGAATGGTAAACTGGGACCCCAGGGCACTGACAGCCCTCAGCGACGAAGAAGTGATCTACAAGGAGGTAAACTCAAAGTTTTATTACCTGCGCTACCAGATTGAAGGCACTGCCGATGAGTATATTACCATTGCTACCACCCGTCCTGAAACCATCCTGGGAGATACGGCCATTTGTGTTCACCCTGAAGATGAGCGCTACCAGCACCTGCGTGGCAAAAAGGCTCTGGTACCTCTTATCAACCGACCCATCCCCTTCATTTTTGATGAATATGTTGAACGTGAGTTCGGTACCGGTGCGCTTAAAGTTACCCCGGCCCATGATATCAACGACTACAACCTGGGAATAAAACATCAGTTGCCCAGCATCGATATATTCAATGACAATGGAACCCTGAATGAAAAGGCCGAGATTTATATCGGCGAAGATCGTTTTGTGGTGCGCAAAAAGATTGCCTCAGAACTGGAAGCCAGGGGGCACCTGATTAAGGTAGAGGAAATGGTAAACAAAGTGGGTTTCTCCGAAAGAACCGACGAGGTAATTGAACCCAAGCTGTCTATGCAATGGTTTCTGAAAATGGAAGATATGGCCAAACCCGCTCTTGATGTGGTAATGGACGATACTATCCGTTTTTATCCTCCCCGCATGAAGAACATTTACCGCCACTGGATGGAAAATGTTCGCGACTGGTGCATCAGCCGCCAGTTGTGGTGGGGACACCGCATACCTGCGTGGTATCTTCCCGGTGGCAAAATCGTGGTAGCCCTCAATGCTGAAGAGGCTCTGCAGAAAGCCCGGAAGGAGTTTGACCCCGCCCTTACAATGGCAGATTTGCAGCAGGATGAAGATGTACTGGATACATGGTTCAGCTCATGGTTGTGGCCCGTTTCGGTTTTCGATGGTATCAGGCACCCCGAAAACGAGGATATAAAATACTACTACCCAACCGACGACATGGTTACGGCTCCGGAGATCCTTTTCTTCTGGGTTGCCCGTATGATTATGGCAGGTCTTGAATATCGCAGGGAAATCCCCTTCAAAAATGTATACCTTCATGGCATCGTACGCGACAAGCAAGGGCGTAAAATGTCGAAATCGCTGGGGAATTCGCCAGATCCTCTCAACCTGATCGATCAGTATGGTGCCGATGGAGTAAGGGTGGGAATGCTTTTCGCAGCTCCGGCAGGAAACGATTTGCTCTTCGATGAGTCTTTGTGCGAGCAGGGAAGAAATTTCTGCAACAAAATCTGGAATGCTTTTCGTCTTACACAGGGCTGGCAGGTAGATGAAAACCTTCCACAACCCCAATCCAGCAAAGTTGCCGTAGAATGGTTTACAGCCAACTTTAATAAATCACTGGCCCTTATCGAGGATCATTTCATCAAATACCGTATCACCGATGCCCTGATGAGCGTTTACAAACTTATCTGGGATGACTTCTGCTCATGGTACCTTGAGATGGTAAAACCCGCCTACCAGCAACCCATTGATCGTGCAAGTTACGATGCTACCATAGGGTTGCTTGAGAAACTTTTGAAAGTGCTCCATCCCTTTATGCCATTTATTTCTGAGGAGATTTACCAGCACATAAAAGGCGAAGATGCCCCCGAAAGCATCATGATTGCCCCCATGCCTGTGCCGGAAGCATTTGAAGAAACCTTACTGAACCGTTTCGATTTTGCAACCCAGGTTATCATGGCCATTCGCAACCTGCGACAGGAAAAAAACCTGGCTCCAAAGGAAGCCATTGAGCTGCTCATAAGGAAAAACAACAGCGATACCCCCGATACTACATTCGATAGTCTTGTGGCCAAACTCTGCAACCTCAGCAGCCTGCAATACATTGATCAAAAGCCAGAGGGTGCTTTTAATTTCATTGTTCAAACCACAGAGTTTTATGTACCTGTGTCGGAAAACATTGATGTAGAAAGCGAAATACAAAAGCTGCAAGAGGAGCTCACATACCAGCAGGGCTTTCTCATGTCGGTTGAAAAGAAACTCCGCAATGAGAAGTTCGTAAACGGTGCCCCTGCGCAAGTGGTGGAAATGGAGAAGAAAAAGCAGGCCGATGCCAGTGCCCGCATCAAAGTGATAGAAGAACAACTGGCAGCATTGCGAAGCAAGTAAGCGTTTTTATAAAAATAAAACGGCTGTATCCCGGAGAAATCTCTGCATACAGCCGTTCTTTTTTGTTCCATGCCCAGCTAAGTCTGGAAGAAAACAGATACACCCCCAGGCTTGCTCCATATATATGCTGAAGATTAAGAAAACCAGGTATAATCCAACTTGGTTTCCGGTTTTAGGGATTAGGGTCAGGCAAGTATACTTTACGACTATACACATTTCACTCCTAACGGAGTTAAAAAATGATGTTGGCAAGAGAACTAATCCCGTAGGGATGAAATGTTTGTAGCATGCGAAAGTGTTGACCCAAATGAGTTCCATAGGAACGGAACATTTTAACCGGACAATAATGATTTTAATCAGCATATTCTTAATTGTTTTTTCGAATGTGTTTTTTAAAAGAGTTAAAAACCTTTTACCAGGGTTTGCAGTAAAAAGCATAATTTTGCTGTTTAGATTTCCGGGAGGGTCTGAAGCTACAAACAGCAATAGTTTTGTGAACTCATGCATACCCAAATCCCGGGTAATATTATATTTAAAAACGACAACCATTGAAATTCAAAGTAGGCGATAAAGTAAGTTTTCTCAACGAACAGGGAGGCGGTATAGTAAGCAAGGTTATCAATGAAAATCTGGTTCATGTTACCATTGAGGATGGTTTCGATATCCCGGTAGTAACCACCAACCTTATCAAGACAGGTACTGCGGAGATGAGCTCTGATATACAGAAAGCCTATCAGCGGATCTACGGCAAGGAGGAAGAAGAAGTTGATGAGGACATTCTGCCGTTGTATTTGGCCCACAACAATCCCGACCAACGGCAGGCAGGAGTTTATTTTTGCCTTGTACCTGAAATACAGGACAACCCGATTTCGGGTTCACTGGAGCTATACCTGATCAATCATACTCCCTACGAGTTGCTGTTCAACATTTTCCAGAACCATTCCGGAGCATGGCACGGTACTGAGTACGGTTTTTTAAAATCGGAATCCCGTCTGTTTCTGGGCACCATTGGCAGGTCTGAAATTGAAAAATGGGCCAATGCTTTGTTGCAGGCACTTTTTTACCAGGACGAAAAAGCAACACCCCTTGCCCCCTTCAGTGGTTTGATTACTTTTAAACCGGTAAAGATTTACAAGGAAGAGAGTTTCCGCTACGAAAGCCTGTTGAGAAAGAAAGCCTTTTTTGTAGAGGTATGCAAGCTCAGCGAACTTAGCCGGAAACATATATTCGAAGAAAGTCTTACCCAGGAGAACCTTAAAAGCTTGCAGGAAAAGATCAGCAGCAACCAACGGGCCGAGGCCTCACCTGCTGCAAAAACCTCGTTTCTCGACAAGCACAAGATCGACGATAGCATAGCAGAAGTTGATTTACATATCGGAGAACTGGTAGATAACTTTTCCAATCTTGAGAAAGGAGATCTGCTGAGCCTGCAGCTAGATTATTTTAAGAAGTGTATGCAACAAGCTGTGAAGGAAAAGCTTAACAAGATCATTTTTATACACGGAGTGGGCAATGGCAAACTCAAAACGGAGATCAACAAACTTCTTGAAAAGACTGAAGGAATAGAATTTTATGATGCATCCTATGCCCGCTATGGCATGGGAGCAACAGAGGTACATTTCTACCGCAATAAATAAAGACAGGCTTTCCTGCCGCTATGCCCCCAGGGGGTAGAGAGGAAAGTCCGGGCAACACAGGGCAGCATACTTCCTAACGGGAAGCTGCCTGGTAGCTTTTGGGCTGCCAGGCAAGAGCGAGTGCCACAGAAAACTACCGCCCTGCCTTGTGCAGGGTAAGGGTGAAAATGTGAGGTAAGAGCTCACACTGTGCCCGGGCGACCGGGCATGGGGGTAAACCTTATGCGTTGAAAGACCAAATATACCGGGGCTTGAGGGCGGCCCGTCCAATCCCGGAGGGTAGGTCGTTAGAGGGCAGGTGCGAACCTGCTCCCAGATAAATGGCAGGAGTCCCGCCCAGCGGGATTACAGAATCCGGCTTATAGCCTGTCTTTTTTTTCCTTCTTCCCAATATTCAACCCAGGATTTCGTTTTCCTGAAAAATCATGGCACCTTGCCTGCCCATACCAACGATTGTAAAACTGTTGAAAAATAGCCGTATTTGTTGAAAAGCAGCCATGGTCTTGTACCCTTTTTCTTTGTAATTTCGCTGCAAAATCCCCCAATCTATGATAAAAAAGATCATTTTCGCCCTTAGCCTGATGCTCCTGATGTTGCTGCAGGGTACACAGGCACAGCAAACCTCTGTGTATGACCAACCTGAGCATGACTATCGAATGGCACTGGAACTCTTCAATAAAGGACAGTATGGTGCTGCTCAGAACCTTTTTATCAAAACAGTTGAAGCCATTGACAATCCGGAGTCTGAAGTAAGAATAACCTCCGAGTACTATGCCGCCATTTGTGCTGTGGAACTCTTTCATCCGGATGCCGAAATTCGTCTTACTGCTTTTATTTACAATCATCCTACCCACCCCAAACAAGGTATTGCAAGCTTCCAGATGGGCAACCTGCAATACCGCAAACGCAATTACAAAGAAGCTTTGATCTGGTATGCCAGAGTAGATACATGGGATCTGAACGCTGCACAACGCGAAGAGTTGATCTTTAAAACCGGCTACAGCCATTTTATGGAAGACAATTTTGCGCAAGCAAAACAGTTTTTCTTTGAGATCCGCAACCCACAATCGCTCTATTTCGGGCCTGCAACGTACTACTATGGACACATAAGCTATTCGGAAGGCAACTACGAAACTGCTCTGATCAATTTCTTAAAGCTCAAGGACGATTCCAACTTTGGCCCCATAGTTCCCTATTACATTACCCACATTTATTTTCTGCAGGAAAAATATGAGGAGCTTCTGGCTTATGCTCCACCATTGCTTGAAGAGGCTGGCACACGCAGGGCTGCCGAGATATCCCGCATGATTGGAGAGGCACATTATGCCATGGGAAATTTTGCGGCGGCCATTCCCTACCTGGAAGATTTTCATCGCCAAACCCGCAGCCGCATAAGCCGCGAAGACCACTATCAGCTCGGTTATGCCTATTACATGGCCGGGCAATACGCAAAGGCAATACCCAATTTTGAGAAGGCAGCCCAGGCTCAGGATGCCATGGCCCAAAATGCGCTCTATCATCTGGCCGACAGCTACCTGAAAACAGACCAGAAACGCTCTGCTCGTAATGCATTTCTTTCGGCCCATCGTATGGAGTTTGTAGAGGAGATCAGCCAGATATCCTTATTCAATTATGCAAAGCTTTCTTTCGAGTTGTCGCTCAACCCATTCAACGAGGCAATCATCTCCTTCCAGCGCTATATTGAGAAATATCCTCAATCTCCACGTCGCGAGGAGGCATACCGGCATTTGATCGATCTTTACCTTACCACCCGAAACTACAAAGATGCACTTGCAAGCCTGGAGGCACTCAACCCCAATACGCCCCAGTTGCGTTCTGCCTATCAGCGGGTGGCATATTTCAGAGGCATCGAGTTGTTTAATAACGGCGATTTCAGAGGCGCCATAGAGCATTTTGAACTCTCGGCAAGGTTCCCGGAAAACAGAAGCATCAGAGCTCAGGCACTTTTCTGGCAGGGAGAGGCACAATTCAGACTGGAACAATATGCTGAAGCCATTGCCACACACAATCGTTTCCTGCTTACACAGGGAGCTTTCAGCCTGCCCGAATTCAACCTGGCCAATTACACCATCGGATATTCACACTTTAAACTGCGCAACTACAGCCAGGCCATCACAGCTTTCAGAAAATTCATCTCCGAACGCAACATTGAGCCACGTCTGCGCAACGATGCTTACCTGCGCATTGCCGACAGCTACTTTATTACCAAGGATTATCCTGCCGCGCTCAACTTTTATGACCGTGCCATTGCACTGAATGCTCCGGATAAGGACTATGCTATTTTCCAGAAATCACTGGTACTGGGTGTAACCGGACGGTTTGAAAACAAGGTAACTACCCTGCTGGGGTTCCTGCAGGCCCATCCCAACAGCAACTTTGCTGTGGATGCCCGCTACGAACTGGCCAACACATACATTATCCTGGACAACAACGCCAGGGCACTGCAATTTTACAACGAGATCATCAATCGTTTTCCCAACTCGAGCTATGTGCGCAGTGCTATGCTTAAATCTGGTCTGATCCATTATAACCTCAACCAGGATGAACAGGCCCTGCAGGTATTCAGGCAGGTAATTCAAAAATACCCCGGATCACCAGAATCGCAGGAAGCTCTCACAAGTATGCGCAACATTTATGTGGCCAACAACAGAGTAGAAGAATTCATACGCTATTCTGAAGGGCTAGGCTTTGCCAGTGTAAGTCAGGCTCAGCAGGATTCGCTGATCTATGTTGCTGCCGAAAACAGATATATGCAAGGCGATTGCCAGAATGCAATACCCGGTTTCAGCAATTACCTGGAGCGTTTCCCCAATGGTATTTTCGCACTCAATGCTCACTTCTACAAAGCGGAATGCGAATATCGCGCCCGCGAATTCCAGCGCGCCTTGTCCAGCTATGAATTTGTGCTCAACCGCCCCAAATCAAAATTTTCTGAAAATGCAGCACTACGGGCTGCACAGATCAATTTTGGGCTCAATCAGTTTGAAGCGGCGCTGGCACACTACCAGACCCTGGAGCAGATTGCAGAATTCCGCAACAACCGCCTGGAGGCCCAGATAGGGCAAATGCGCTCGCTCAATCACCTGGAACGCAACGAGGCCACTATTGAAAAAGCTCAGTCCATACTGCAGGACGATCGTATCAGCCAGGAAATCTCACAGGAAGCCAACCTGATGATTGCCAGGGCAGCCATGCGGCAGAATAACCTGGATATGGCCCGTGATTTTTTCAGCCGAACCAACCGTATTGCAGAAAATGTTATGGCTGCTGAGGCCAAATACTACCTGGCGCTCATTGAGTTTCGACGTGGCAATTATGCCCAGTGCGAGAAACTCATCTTTGATTACATTAACCTGTTGGCTCCCTACGATTTTTGGCTGGCAAGAATATTTATTTTGCTGGCAGACAATTACCTGGTGCAGGACAATATCTTCCAGGCCCGTCATACATTGCAAAGTATCATTGAAAACTATGAGGGAGAAGACCTGGTAAGACAAGCCCGCCAGAAACTCGAAGAAATTGACAGGGCCGAACGGCAGAGAGATCAACGCAACGGCGACAATGCTCCCGAAATTGATTTCAACAACCGCAGACCCAATTCATCAGGTAATTTCTGATTTTTCTAACAGCAAATCACAATCCTATGCAAAAAATATTTCAAGTTTTCCGCAGTATCATCACGGTTTCAGGCGCAGGTTTATTGCTGTTGATCAGCCCTGCCCTGCAAGCTCAGCAGCTCGATTTCGATGAGATCAAGGTAATTGCTCCCTACGAACCTACCATTTCAGATGCTTTCAAAATCAATTTCAATCCTCGCATTGAAGATACTCTCCAGGTTGATATTGCCTTCAATTACAGCATCAACCCCATACAAATCCCTACCCGTTTTTCGCTGGACCCTCTCAGCCCTGCCCGTATGAGAGGTGAACCCCTGGAAAAGCTCTACAAAGGATTCGCGCGCGTGGGTATTGGTAATTACACCACTCCATATGGAGAAGTATTTTACAACACCCTCCGATCCAACGAGTATGCCTATGGAGTACATGCGCGGCATATCTCTTCAGGAGGAGGTATCGATGAATATGCCCACAGCGGATATTCTGACAACCTTATAAGACTGGATGGCAAAAGATTTATCAATAACCACACTTTGGAGGGCGATCTTACCTACGAAAGAAGTATGATGCATTTTTATGGCTTCAGGCGCGATGATTTTCTCAACGATGAGGTTCTGCTGGCCCATATTGACACCCTTGACAAAAAGGACTACCGCCAGCGTTTCCAGCACCTTTCTCCTGGAGTAGCCTTCCGCAGCAACTACCTGGATAGCACCAAACTCCAACACGACCTGAGGTTGAAGTATCATTATCTTACCGATCGGTACGATGCTACAGAACACCAGGTAAGCTTCCGAACCCGCCTTGACAAGGGCCTGCGTGAAGACCCTCTGGGCTTTGCCGAAAAACAAAACTTCCACCTGGATCTGGGTGTAGATTATTATCACAATAAATCGGGCCTGGATACACTTAACTCGGCTTTGATTTCAGTGGCCCCCACCCTATCCTCACGATTCAGAGAATTTACTTTTTATGTAGGATTGAATGCCACGGCACAGGTGGAAGAAAACAGCCATGCACGGTTTTATCCTTTGGCCGGAGCGGAGGTAAATCTTATCAATAACGTTCTGTTTGCATATGCCTCTTTATCGGGCGAAATGCGCAAAAATACCCTCAGAGAGTTCAGCCGCACCAATCCCTTCTTCGACACCGATGCCACATTGGGTTTTACCAATAAAAAATCGGAGATAAGAGGGGGTTTCAAAGGCTCCATCAGCACTTTTGCCTCTTACAACATTTCCATTTCCAATAGCTCGATCGCCAATCAGCCCTTCTTTGTTACGGATCCAGAATCGTTGCTGCAAAACCGTTTCCAGGTTATCTACGACGATATGCGTCTATTCAATTTCCGCACCGAGATTTTCAGTAACATAGGTGAAAGAGTAAGACTGCGCTTTGCTTCCGACTATTACCAGTACACCCTTGACAATGAACTGGAGCCCTGGCACGAACCTACCCTCAGGCTTACGGTCTCATTCAGATACAGTATGCAGGACAAGATCATTTTAACCGCCGATGCCTTTGCCCGCAACTCGGTGTATGCCCGCATTTTCAACGAACTGGGCGAACCCGATCGTCACAAAATTCATGGGTTTCATGTTGATACCAATATAGGTCTTGAATACAGGTATACCAAGATTCTTTCGGTATTTCTTAATCTGAACAATGTGCAGAACCAACCCCTCGAAAGATGGTACAACTATCCTTCGCAGCGGTTCAACATAATGGGAGGCGTTAGTTACGCATTCTAATCCTTACACAACGCAATCAATCACATCTCCTCATTCGCCTCCGGGGCAGTTCTGACCATCAGAACCGGCCCCGGTTTTTTTCTCAGAAATGTAAAACAACCTCTCAAAGCATCAAATAAAAAAATACGGCAGGGATTAAAACAGAGGTGAAAACCACAGTAAAACCGGCCCTGAATTCTTCGTAATTAGCCTCTCCCCTTCTGAAGTTTTCAACAACTTGTCGAAATATCTCCTAATATCTGACTTTCAGCTCTTTAATTAAAGGGCAATTTGTTAATAAAAACCCGCTATTTATACCTTTTTGAGAGGCTGAAACCGGCAAAAAATCTTATCTTTGGGGGTTATTCTGAACAAAAAAAATATGAGCGAAGAGACAAAGGAAAACACTGTAGCAAAAACCGAGTATGGCGCTTCCAGTATCCAGGTACTTGAGGGTCTGGAGGCAGTAAGAAAAAGGCCGGCCATGTACATTGGCGATATCGGCAACAAAGGTCTTCATCATCTTGTGTATGAAGTTGTTGACAACTCCATCGATGAAGCCATGGGTGGCCATTGCGATACCATCCATGTAACCATTAACGAGGATAATTCCATTACTGTACTGGACAACGGACGGGGTATCCCTACCGATATTCATGAAAAGGAAGGCCGTAGTGCCCTTGAAGTAGTAATGACAGTGCTGCATGCCGGCGGAAAATTCGACAAGGACTCCTACAAAGTTTCCGGAGGATTGCACGGTGTGGGTGTAAGCTGTGTTAACGCACTCTCTACCCATATGCATGTGCGGGTTTTTCGAAACAACCAGATCTGGGAGCAGGAATACAGCATGGGTAAACCCTTGTATGCTGTAAGGCTGACCGACCAGAAAACAGATCACAGGGGAACCGAAGTAACCTTCAGGCCCGACGATACCATTTTTCAAACCACCGAATACAGCTACGATATCCTCTCCAACAGATTGCGCGAACTGGCGTTTCTGAACAAAGGCGTAAGGCTCAACATAACCGACAAAAGAGTTACCGACGAAGATGGCAGCTTTCTGAGCGAGACCTATTATTCTGAGGAAGGACTTAAGGAATTTGTTCAATACCTGGATGATACCCGCGAAAAGCTCATCGACGAACCCATTTACATGGATGGCGAAAAAGCAGGTATTCCGGTGGAAGTAGCTATGCAGTACAACTCTTCTTTTGCAGAGAACCTGCAATCTTACGTAAACAATATCAACACCATTGAAGGAGGAACCCACCTGGCAGGGTTTCGCAGGGCACTTACAAGAACCCTGAAGAGCTATGCCGACAAATCGGGTATGCTCTCGAAGCTGAAATTTGAGATCAGTGGCGATGACTTCCGCGAAGGACTTACAGCAGTGATTTCTGTAAAAGTTGCCGAGCCACAATTCGAAGGGCAGACCAAAACCAAACTGGGTAACTCCGAGGTAGCTGGTGCAGTAGACCAGGCTGTCAGTGAAATGCTCAGTTATTACCTTGAGGAGCACCCCAAGGAGGCCAGAACGATCGTAAACAAGGTAATCCTGGCAGCCACTGCACGCCATGCTGCGCGCAAAGCCCGCGAGCTTGTGCAGCGCAAAAGTGTACTCACCTCCGGAGGTCTTCCCGGAAAGCTTTCCGACTGCTCCGAAAAAGATCCTGAAAAATGCGAAATATACCTTGTGGAGGGAGACTCGGCAGGGGGTACGGCCAAACAAGGCCGCGACCGAAAGTTCCAGGCGATACTCCCGCTAAGGGGTAAGATCCTGAACGTGGAAAAGGCTATGCCCCACAAAATATTTGAGAATGAAGAGATCAAAACCATCTTTACTGCACTGGGTGTAACCATTGGTACTGCCGAAGACTCCAAAGCTCTGAACCTGGAGAAACTACGTTATCACAAGGTGATCATTATGACGGATGCCGATGTGGACGGAAGCCACATTGCCACCCTGATCCTCACATTCTTTTTCCGTTACATGCGCGAACTTATCGAAAAAGGATTTGTGTATATTGCCACCCCACCCCTTTACCTGGTTAAAAAAGGCAGGGAAGAAGTGTATGCCTGGACCGATGATGAAAGAAAAGCCATCATGGCAGAAATGGCAAAGGGAGGAAAAGACAGCGGAATTCACTTCCAGCGCTACAAGGGTCTTGGAGAGATGAACGCCGAGCAGCTATGGGAAACAACCATGAACCCCGAGTATCGCAAACTCCGCCAGATCGATATTGTTAATGCTGCTGAAGCCAACCGTACTTTTTCGATGCTTATGGGCGATGAGGTGCCACCCCGTCGCGAATTCATCGAGAAAAACGCTAAATATGCCAAAATCGACGCCTGATACTAACTACAGGACGGAACAAAAAAAACGGTTGCAATTCATATGCATCCGTTTTTTTTAATCAACAGCCACCCACCGTCCAGCATTATCTCTATAAAAAACATGTACTCCTTCGCCTGCTGTCCCTATCCATAAATGTATGACAGGCTGAAATCAGATAAGCTCCTGGAGTTCTTCCAGGCTGAGGCTTTTTAAGGGATTATTTTCGTTTATAAACATGCCTGCCAGATGGCTTTTACGTTCCTGCAGCTTTAGTATCTTTTCCTCAACTGTATTGCGGGTAATAAACTTATACACAAACACATGCTTATCCTGGCCAATGCGGTGGGCACGATTTATGGCCTGGTTCTCCACAGCGGGGTTCCACCACGGATCGAGTAAAAACACATAATCGGCACCGGTAAGGTTCAGCCCTACCCCACCTGCTTTGAGAGAAATCAGAAACAGCCGGTTATCGGGTTGGGTCTGAAATCGCTCTATAAGTTTCTTGCGTTCTTTTTCCTGCACTTTCCCGGTAAGCATACTGTATTCGTATCCTCGTTGCCGGAAGTACTCCCCGAAAAGATTTAAATGCTTTACAAATTGAGAGAATATGAGCACCTTGTGGTTCTCAGATAACAACTTTTCAACGTTGCGTATGATCTCATTGTACTTGCCCGATTCGGAATCAAATTCACTATCCACGATGGCAGGGTGGTTGGCAATGAGCCGCAGTTTGGTGAGGGCACTCAATACCAGAAATCTGGATTTGTCAGTACCGTGGGTTTCCAGTCCGTGCAATAAAGCATTGCGCACTTCCGACTTTCGGGCTTCGTAGTAGCTTTGCTGCTCAGGGGTCATCTCGCAATAATGAATCTTTTCAGTCAGCTCAGGCAATTCGGGAGCTACCTGCTCCTTGGTACGCCTTAAAATAAAAGGCTGAATAAGATTTTGAAGCTTTTTTCCGGCTATTTCGTCTTGTTTCCGCTCAATGGGATTTACAAATTCGTTGCGAAAGAAATTGAGACTGCCCAACATACCAGGATTGATAAAAGAAAACTGCGACCAAAGATCTGTAAGGGAATTCTCTACAGGTGTACCCGACAATACAAGCCTGTGCATACACTGTAAGCGTTTGATGGCTGTAAAAACTTTCGAAGACGCATTTTTTATGATCTGGCTTTCGTCAAGAATAACATACCTGAAAGGATAAGAAGAGAGCAGATCAATATCGTTTCGTACGGTACCATAAGTGGTGAGTACCACATGGTACCGGTTAAAGAAGCTAATATCTGAGCTTCTGTTTACCCCGGTGTGCTGGCCCACCTTCAGGGATGGTGCAAATCGCCGCGCTTCTTCACTCCAGTTATGGATCAGCGAAAGTGGCATTACCACCAGCGAGCAGGGATGAATGTGGCTGTCAGGCACTACATTTTCCGGAGCATCATCATCAAACATGCTGAGTTGCCCCTGTATTGCACTGGTCTTTTGGTCTTTCAGAAATACATTGCTATCTTCCCTGAGAACTCCTCCATCAGGATCGTTAAGGTTTTCGGGGAGGTGCACCCTGCATAGCAAAGCCAGTGCCTGCAGCGTTTTCCCAAGACCCATGTCATCGGCTAAGCAACCTCCCAGACCATTCTGCCTCAAAAACATCATCCATTGGTACCCTGCTTGCTGGTAGGGCCGTAAGTCGGCATGCAATGCCTCTGGCAAATCGAAAGTTTCATCATCGCGCATGGGCTGAAACTCGGGCAACTGCAACCCTTGCTGAGGAATGCTCTTCATCAGTGCAAAATGGTGCTTGCGTATTTCCAGCACATCGCCTTTGGGTTTGGCAAACATCAGCAGATCATGATACATGGTCATCCATTCTTCGGGGATAAGTGCTATGCTACCATTGGGTAGCACAAACTCACGATCTCCACTGAGGATATTATCGCGCAAACTGGAGAAAGGTATCTCGAACTCACCAAACCAAACTTTACCGTACAGATCAAACCAATCGTTCTTTTCCGTGGTTTCGAAAGCCAGATTAGAAAAACCGGTATAAAATGATCTGTTGGCCAATTCTTTTTCCAGCAAAAAATTCTTCTGTCCAAGCAAATCGCTTCTTGCGCTGATCCAGTCTACACAGGCATGCAACTGCTGCTTAAAGGCTTCATCTGCCATCAAAGGTTTTTCTTCATCAGGGATCCTGAAAAATGGGCCATCGAGCCGTTTCAATCCCTGATCCTTCAAAAAGCTGACCAGGGCATTTTCAAAATCCTTCTGCCGCGAAATCATCTGGAAATGAAATTCGGGCCATTTATGAACAAATTTTACCTGGGTTGACAATGGGTCGCCAGCCGCAAATCTTTGTTTCCCATAGCCAAAATACAATCCCAAAACCACATCGCCCTGCCAATGCTGTTCTATACGTAGTACAGGCTGAGGATTTCCTTCAAAGCTGAGTACTTCAAACCCTTTTGCAATAAAAGGGTGCCTTGCAATACTCTTTTGCACAAATTTCTCATAAAACTCCTTCTCTGAGGAAGCAGGAGTTTCAAGATATTCCTTATTAATGAAAGGTTTCAGCTTTTGTCCTTCCCACTCCCGCTCAAAACAATACACCTCATGATTCAACATCAACACACAAGGTTTGTAGGTTATCAGAAGCGCGTTGCTCTTATAAAGTGACAATGGACGACCATCATATAAAACCTCCAGATGATAATGGGTCTTTTGTTCCAGTTTTTCGAAATGAAAGCAGGTTTCAGCTAACCGGGGATGTATCCGGATAGGTTTTTCCTGAATCCTTTCCCTGCTTTCGCCTTTTAAATATAGTTTGATATTGTGAAGGGTCATGGCAAGAACAACCTCATACAAGCTCCTCTCAATAAAGGGGCGGATATGTTTTTTGATCAAATCATCGTCGATAGATTCAAAGAAATCGCGCAACCTTACTTTTCCGCGGGCAAACCGTTTATGAAGATTCTCATCGCTGTAGCGATCTGTAAGAGCAAAAAGGGCCTCCAGCGATGGCGATAAAGTATCGAAATAATCCCAGACAGTATTGCGTGCCAATTTTTTGAAATCATATTCGAAAAGCCCTTTGGCATTGCGCGATACCGCAAATGGTTCTATCAACCATCCTAAAACAGGATGAAGCGTAAGGGCAAACACCAGTTCCCTGGTATCAGAAACTTCTTTTTGAGTTTGATCTTGCATGGATCCGATAACCTGTTATGTAATGCAAACCTGCAAAATTACGGCAATTTGATTACCCATACAAACAAAAATCTCTGGTGTTGCAGTGGGTTGCACACCAGAGATTTCGCCAAATAAAATCATGTGTTATCGTGTAATCCAGGCTACGATTTCCTCATCCATGGGATTGGTACGAGGCGAAAAGACCTTCTCCAGTTGCCCCTGCTCATTTATGAGGTATTTTTGAAAATTCCAGGACACTTCAGAGTCCATCACACCATTTTTTTCTTTTTGGGTAAGCCACTGATAAAGAGGATGAATGTCATTGCCCTTTACGGAAATTTTTGACATCATGGGGAAGGTTACCCCGAAATTCTCCTGGCAAAAAGTAATGATCTCCTCATCAGTACCAGGTTCCTGGTTCATAAAATTATTGGCAGGAAAACCTATCACAACAAAGTTTTCTCCACCATATTGCTGATAAAGTTTTTCGAGGTATTCATACTGGGGTGTAAGACCACATTTGCTGGCAGTATTTACAATCATTACCCTTTTGCCTTTGAGGTCTGCAAAATTAAACTCATCCCCAAATATATCCGTTACAGTAAAATCATGAAGTCCGCGAGGCCCTGAGGCATGCAATGCCCCCGGCAGGATAAGCAACAAAAAAAGAGCAGAGCTAAGTAAAACTTTAAAATTTCGTTTCAGGTCCATATTCCTTGATTTAATGATTTGAAAATTAATAATGTACAAGATGTTTTGAGATTCTAACTTTGTAAACAATCCATCGTATGAAAAAGTTTTTGCAGGATTGATTTACCTTTGCTTTCATTTTAAAACTGAAACAACCATAGCATTGAATCCCCAAGAGAAAAACGCTTTGCTGGCTTTGAGAGCCGCTTTGCAAGCCGGCCATGCTGTAATGCAAGTGTACCGCGATTCTTTTTTTGTAACCCGTAAACCTGACGGATCTCCGATAACAGAAGCCGACCGGCAATCCGAAAAAATCATTCTGTCGCACCTTACTTCTTCAGGATTACCTGTAATTAGCGAGGAGACCCCCGTTGCTTCCATGAGCATTCGTAAGCAGTGGGAATATTTCTGGCTGGTAGATCCGTTGGATGGCACCAAAGAATTTGTGAACCAGAATGGAGAGTTTACCATAAATATAGCATTGATTTACAAGGGCCATCCCATCCTTGGTATCCTTACAGCTCCTGCCCTTAACATGGGTTACCTGGGCATAACGGGTATAGGAGCCTGGAGGATTTCTTGCTTGCAAACCCTTGAAACCAACTGGTCTGACAAGCTTGAGGAAATCAGCAGCCATATGATCCCGCTGGGCCCCACTCCCCCTCCTGTCGATCCCACAATAGCCGTTAGCCGATCTCATACTGACCAGGGAAATGCACTGATGATTGATACATTTTTAGAGAAAGGAAAACCTTATCATACTCTATCGAGGGGGAGTGCACTCAAATTTGGTCTTGTGGCAGAAGGTGCAGCCCATTTTTACATGCGCAATGATAAAATATGGGAGTGGGATACCGCAGCCGGGCATGCTGTTTTGCTGGCTGCAGGAGGCTATCTGCTATGCTGGCCTTCGGGGCAGGAACTTGTTTACAACAAGGAAGATCTCCGAAACCCCGCCTTTGTGGCATGCAGTTCGAGAAAAGATTTAGAGGCTTTGCGAAGCAAATTTCCGCTTCAGGAAGGGATATGAAAAAACCGAGACCAAAATAACAAGGGTACCAAGGTAAAAACCTCCCGACATTTTTTCTGATTCTCCAAAAATAAACAGCGCCAGCAAGATCCCGTATACTGGTTCCAGATTAACTGCCAGCACAACGGTATAGGCTGACAGTTCCTTCATGATTTCCACTATGGCAGCAAATGCGTAGGAGGTGCACAGAAAACTCAACACCAGTATCCAGAAAAGATCTGTGGTTTGTGGAGCCAGCAGACCCACGTATATGCCACCCGTAAACAGCAGGAATACGCTTATGGCTGCAAAGCCCCCGATCATTTCATAAAAACTGATCAGGGCAGGATCCCAGCGACGGCTGATGCGGCGATTGAGCACCACAAACAACCCATTGAGCAATGCAGACAAAAGAGAGAAAATAATCCCCTCCACATATTCCATCTCATATTGAAAAATCAGGTAAATACCGGCTAGGATGACAAGCCCGATGATTACCTCCAGCCACAATACCCGCCTTTTATTGATTAGGGGTTCAAGGAAGCTGGTAAACAGCGTAGTGGAGGCAAAAACCCCCAGAGTAACAGAAACATTGGAAACCTTGATGGCATGAAAAAAAGTGATCCAGTGCAAAGCCACCACAATTCCTATCATGTAAAGGTGAAACTGGTCTTTGGCCGCCATAGAAAGGTTTCGGCGTTTGAGTTTCAGGTAAACCCAAAGCCCTGCAGCGGCAAAAAACATCCTGTACCATACCAAATCGATGGCATCTAAAGTAATAAGAGCTCCCAAAATAGCCGTGAAGCCCAGCAAAACAACAATAAAATGCAGATGAATATACTGTTTGAGCAGGTGCATAACGAAAAATCAGGTTATCAGATGTTCAATGAGATTAAGCGCTCTTTGCAACCTTTGGTCACCATGCCCTGAAACGATACCATGCGCAAAACCATATTGCTGCAGCTCTCTCTGGTACCATTCAAAAAAGAACTCCCGCAAATGCGGATGCTCTCTTTGCTTATCATACTCCCAGGGCAAATCAACATTGCACAACAAATAAAAGTCGTAGCGGTGCAACTGAATCTGTTCAAGTATCCAGGGATCACAATTGCCATATTTATGAAGGCTCCAGATCTTTGTTACCAGCAAGTCGGTATCGCAGAACAGGATTCGCGGACTGAGGCGTGCACTCTCTTCTTCAAGCGCGAGTTGCCCCTTTGCTATGGCCAGAATATCCTGTTGGTTGTAATCTCTGTTAAGGCCATCGATATAGTCCCGTGCGTACTCAGGCACCCACACCTGGCCCAGTTGTGCAGCCAATTGCTGGCAAAGCATTGACTTTCCCGTAGACTCCGGACCCGTAATGGCTATTCGTAAGGTTTTCTTCACCTGTGGCGCTTTTCCTATTGCTGCAAAAAGGCATTGATTATCTTCAAAACAAACACACTTTTACCGTTTTGCTGAAATGATTTTTCTATTTCATCAGTAAGTGCTGCCATGATATCCCGATAATCCCCAAAAATCTGCGAACTCATCCCGTTTACCTCCACAATAAGCCTGGGGTTCTTACTCAAACGATCTATAAAATCTTTAATGTCAGGAATATAATCTCTTCCCAGGGGATACATGCTAATTTCAACAGATGCCTTCATGATATAAATTTAACCGTTAACAATATTTTCTCATACTCCTGGTACCCTTACGTTTGGTGCGCAGCCACAAAGATGGCATTGCCATGCCAGGGGAGACTTAAGCGCTGCAAATATATATAATAAAGGAACGGTGCTCCCCAAAAAGTTGTACCAGGATTTGTTGCAATTTTTAAGGGGCAAACAATTGAAATCAATACAGTTGTTAACAATTATCGTTGCAAATGTGAAAAAATGCATATAAAATGCAGTAAAGTACCGTGAAACCCGCAATAAAAAGTTTTTTATATTTGTTGGCATCGGAAAATAAAAAACCATGGAATGAATCGGTTAGCCAACGAAGAAATTGAGATAGGGATATCGGGGCTCAGAAAGCTTATTGAAACAGTAAAAAGTCATTACGACTTCGACCTAAGTATATACGCCAGCACCTCCTTAAAAAGAAGAGTGGCCCGGATTATGGACCACAACAGTCTGAAAGACCTGGAAGCACTCATTGATAAGCTTGCAACCCAAAAAGACTTTTTTCAACATTTTAAGCAACAACTCATCGTTGAGGGAACCGAGTTCTTTCGCGATCCTGCCTTCTGGCGCTATCTGCGTGATGAAATTTGTCCGGTATTGGCACGCAACCATATGAAGATAAAAATATGGATACCCGGATGCTCCAGTGCAGAAGAGGTGCTCAGCACTGCCATTTGTTTGAAGGAAGCCGGCATCTACGATAAGTGTACCATTACAGCCAGCGACATAAGCTCCCTGGCTGTTGAGGCTGCCAGGGATAAGCTATACTCCAACAATAAACTGGAAATTTCTGAAAACAACTACAAACGCTTTCAGGAAGACGAATCAGCTGATATGTCGAAATACCTCATCAAGCAGGACAAAGGATTTCGCTTTAAGGAAGACCTGTATCGCAATGTGGTTTTTGAAACCCATGACCACAAAAATATGTCGAGGAGTAGATCTGTAAATATGATCATTTGCCGCAATTATTTCATCTATTTCTCCTCGCTGTTTCAGGAAAAACTGCTTGAAATTTTTACCGACAACCTTTCTTTGAACGGGTACCTTGCCATTGGAAACAAAGAAACCATCGACTTCTGCAAAGATTCGGGCAAGTATTCCCTTATCAACGAAAACGAAAAAATGTATCGCAAACCAGGTTAACGCACCCCTCTGTCTTTAATTAAGGCGGCTTGTCCATAATGATTGAAACCACACAAAAAACTGAAAAAGTAAGCTTACCATAAACCAGGAAGAATGAGGTATAAATTAATCATAATCGGAGGATCGGCAGGAAGTTTTCAACTGGTAACCAGAATTCTATCCAAACTACCGGCGAATTTCAACATACCTGTTGTGCTGGCACTCCACAGGCTGAAACATGTTCGGCATGGGTTTGTGGAAGCCTTATCCATCAAATCTGTTCTTCCGGTTGTAGAACCCCACGACAAAGAAAGCATTAAACCAGGAAAAATATACCTGGCCCCGGCCAACTATCATTTGTATGTGGAGCTTGCCGGCAAATTTGCCCTCTCTACCGAAGAACCGGTAAACCACTCCCGGCCTGCCATTGACCTTACCTTTGCAACGGGTGCCTATGCCTATAAGGAAAAGACTGTGGGAATTATATTATCAGGGGCCAACAAAGATGGCGCACTGGGTTTAAAGAAAGTAAAAGACTATGGCGGATATACCATCGTGCAGGAACCCACAGAAGCTCAAATGCCTACCATGCCCGTTGCGGCTCTGGAACGCACCGGAAGCGTAGATCAGGTTCTCAAAGTGGATGAAATAATTAAATTTTTGATTTCTCTTACAAAATCTTAGTTTTGCTGTGGCTTAAACGCATTGGCTGGCAGAAAAATACAAAAGCCTGAGTAGCTTTTCAAACCAACTGACCAACTTATAAGACAGAAAAAAGGAAAACAAAATTAAACTACATATTGCGTAAAGCTTTTTTTAAAAGGGACTACTGATCATAAACTTTATAAGTATTGCAGCATGAACAAAAGAACTTTTCTCTATATAGGTGTTGAGGTTTTTATACTCCTGATGGCCTGGATAACCTTCAGCAAGTTGGGAGCTTTGCAGCAATCGGCAGGCGAACTTGCCGAAACCCTCACTTCGCCCCTCAACAACCTTTTCATCTGGCTGGCCATACTTATCTTCCCTCTTTTCATACTATTTCTGGGGTTTATCATCGAGGAAATATGGAAAGAGAAACAAGCCCGTGCTTTGAAAGCTCAACTGGCCACAGAAGAATTGTTGGGTATGCAGGTAGAGGAAACCGAAGATACCGAAGAGGCTCAGCGGATGAAAGATCGGTTGGCCATGGAACAAGCCCTGGAGAGAGAGCAAAAACTTGTAGCATGTATTCAGAAAATGCTTGGCGATCGGAAAGAGCCCAATCAAAAGAAGGATTCTGAAAAATTGCTGAGCTGCATTGCCAGTGTATATGAAATAACCCAGGCAGAGATATTTGTTCGCCAGCGCCTGGCAGAAACTGATAAACTGGTATTCTCTGCATCTTTTGCTTTTTATGTACCAGAAGAGAAAGTGTTTGAATTTGAAATCGGAGAAGGCCTCATCGGCCAGGTGGCCAAAGCAGGTAAGTTTCTTTATCTGGATGAATTACCCCAGGGATATGTTACTGTAAAATCGGGTTTAGGATCTGCCACACCCAATCATTTGCTTATTGTGCCATGGAAAAACCCGGAAAATATGGTGGTAGCTGTACTGGAAATTGCATCCTTCAAACCCTTCCATCCGCACGATATTCAGATCATTGAAAGATTATCTGAAAAAATTGCTGAATTTTATGCTTGAAAAAAGCACCTAAAACTCATTTTTGCGTAAAACACAGGGGTTTTTGTTTTTTTTAAAGTGTATTTTTGCCGGTATTCAGTTTGAAATGCTTCATCTGAAAACCCTTAACTGATCATTGTAGCTGTAAAACACATAACGATATATGAGGTTTTTCGACAAAAAGCAAGTTGTTTTATTTTCTTTTCTGGCAGGCTTATGCTTTCCGTTAATCGCCTGGGTCATTGAGCTGAACCGGAAGAACCTTGGTTTTACTACCTCCGGGATCCTCGAAATCCACCAGCAATCTCCTGCCATAGTTATCATTACAATGGTTCCGGTATTGTTTGCCTTGCTGGGCTACATCGTATATCTTTTTCTGGAGAAGCAAAGTAAGGAACTGGATCAGATCAACCAGCAGCTACTCAGCCAAACACAGAATATCAGTCAGGTAGCAAGCTTTGCAGAACAAATCGGAAACGGTCGGTACGATATTGAATTTGAAGTTACAGATGATTCTGATACCCTTGGAAAAACCCTGAAAAACCTGCGTGATAAACTTTATGATAACAATCAGAAAGAATCGCTGCAAAACTGGGAAATGCGTGGCAAAGACAAGATTGGTCAGATCCTGCGCATGCACAATGATGTTCATATCCTTTCGTACGAAGTGCTCGAAGCTCTTATACAATATATAGATGTAGTACAGGGTGTATTTTATATTTTCGACGACGATTCCCAACTGCTCAGAATTTCCGCTTCATATGCCTATAACCGGAAGAAATATCTTCAGGATGAAGTACGTGTGGGAGAAGGTTTGGTTGGACAGGCAGCCATAGAACGCGATATAGTGCATCGTACCGAAATCCCCGAACATTATCTTACCATTACTTCGGGAATCCTGGGCGAGAAAAAACCCGACAGCCTGCTCATTGTGCCCCTGTTTATGGAAGAAAAACTACAGGGAGCTTTTGAGTTTGCTTCTGTAAAGGAGTTCAAACCCCAGGAGGTTGATTTTGTAAAAAACATCGCGGAAATCGTAGCGCGTACCATATACAACCTTAAGATTACTGAAAAAACAGAAAGGCTGCTGCGCGAATCGCAGGAAATGACCCAGGAGCTCAAAGAAAATGAAGAAGAGCTCAGGCAGAATGCAGAAGAAATGCGCCTCACCCAGGAGGAGCTCGAAAAAACCAATACCCATCTTGAGGAAAAGATACAGGAGGTAAACCAAAGTCAGAAAAGGCTCTATTCATTGCTGGAAAACGCCTCCGAGCTCATTACCATCTACGATGCCCAGAGACAACTCAAATATGTAAGCCCCTCCGTAAAAAACATTCTGGGGTATTCTGAAGAAGAGATGTTTTCGGGCAAAGATTTCGATCGTGTAAACAAAAAAGGACAAACCATTATAAACCAGATGTTTGAAGACCTTCTTCAAACTCCGGGAGAATCGCAAAAGGTTCAGTATTCTTACCTGAATAAAACCGGTGCCATTATGTTTCTGGAAACTACCGGACGAAACCTGCTGGACGACCCTGCTATAAATGGCCTGATCCTTAACACCAGTGATATTACCGAACGTAAGCGGGCAGAGAAAGAGCAGAGAATGCGCGGACAAATGCAAACCCTCTCAGACAACTCCCCCGATATTATCCTGCGTATCGACCTCAACAGGCTTATCTTTTACGCCAACCCAGCTATCGAAATGTATACTGGCATCAAGACTGATGACTTCAATAAAAAACAACTTGATGAAGTGGGTTTGAATGATGAGGTTATTAAGACCATTGATGAGATTGCTGATGAGATTAAACGGGATAAGCTGAAGATCCAGAAAGAGATAACCTTCCCGATGGAAGAAGAAAAACGGGTTATGAACCTCAATGCCATACCCGAATTCAATGAGGAGGGACGCCTGGAAACCATACTGTTTATTCTTCATGATATCACCGAGCTCAAAAAGATTGAAGAAGAGATCAAGGAAAAGAACCTGAAGATTACCGACAGTATCAACTACGCTTTCCGGTTGCAGAATGCCATTCTGCCCAGCCAGAAACTTATCAAGCAGTGTTTTCCGGATTCCTTCATGTTTTACCTGCCCCGCGATATTGTAAGTGGTGACTTCCCCTGGTTATACGAGAAGGATGATGACGTTTATATTGCTGCTATCGACTGCACCGGGCATGGTGTGCCTGGGGCAATGCTATCGCTCATTGGGTACTTTATCATGAATCAGATTGTAAGCCAGCCTGGGGTTCTCACTCCCGGTGAGATCCTTACCCAGCTTCATAAAGGTGTGCAGCAAACCCTTCGTCAGGATAAGGAAGGAGCCAGCGCACGCGATGGCATGGATGTTGCGTTGTGCAAAATCAACATCAAAGAAATGGAATTGCAATTTGCCGGAGCCCACCGCCCCCTTTATCATGTTAGCAACGGAGAACTCAATGAGTTCAAGGGAACCCGGTCGGCCATCGGGGGAATACCCAAAGAGGGAAAGCCAGAACCTGTTTTTGAGAATCATACTATAAAGATCAGCAAAGATGATTGTGTATATTTCTTCTCCGATGGTTTGCCCGATCAGTTTGGTGGCCCGGAAGGAAGAAAATATTTCCCAAAAAGGATCAAAGAACACATCATTACCAATAAAGATATGCCCATGAACCAAATGTACAATCTGTTCAAGAAAGACTACCAGGAATGGCTTGGCGAGGGTACTCCTATCGATGATGTGCTGCTGATTGGAATAAGGTTTTAATGATTGTATTAATCTGTTTTATTAGAATTTCAAAAAGGCTTCTATATTAATTGATAAAAAACCGAAAGATGGAAAATGTGGATTACATGAAACTGGTCTATGAATTTCATAATGAAATGCTGGCCAATAAGTTCACCCTGGTATATGAAGGAGAGATAACCCATCAGATTACCAAAGCTTTTACCTCTCTGGCAGAGAATAAAATGGATAGCTACAGTGAAGACGCCTCCATGAAAAAGAAGGTTTTTCATGTAATGGTAGAATGCTTGCAAAACCTTAGCAAACATGCTGAGGATTATGAAAACCCCGATGGGAAAGGGTTTTCGGGCAATGGCATCTTCATTGTTGGCAGATTGGGCAATGACAATCAGGATTATCATGTTCTTACCGGCAATGCCGTTGAAAACGCCAAGGTTCCTGAACTGAAAGCTTTACTTGAAAAAATCAACCAACTGGATAAAGATGGTTTGAAAGAACTTTTTAAAAAGCAAATGCGCGAAGGCTCTCTTTCTGATAAAGGGGGTGCGGGTCTGGGTTTGATTGATATTGCCCGGAAAACCGGCGAAAAGCTTGAATACAACTTTGTGGAAATTGACGATAAAACTTCATTTTTCCTGCTCAGAACCATAATCTCCCGTAAGTAACAACCAACGTTAACTGTTAAACTATATAAGTATCATGGAAGTAATTAAAATCAAAGGAACTGAAGATACTCCAAACGTTATACTCGATGCAGAAAGTAATATCATTGAATTTTCCGGCAGATCATTGCCCGAAGACGTAGTTACTTTTTATGCTCCTGTTTTACAGTGGATTGAAGAATATGCCAAATCTCCCAATCCTAAAACTGAAGTAATTTTCAGGCTGGAGTATTTCAATACAGCTTCATCTAAAATTCTGCTTGATATTTTGTTGAAGTTTGAGGACATACTTAATGAAGGTAATGAAGTGGTGGTGCAGTGGTACTTCCAGGAAGACGATGAAGATATGCAGGAAGCCGGTGAGGAATACTCTGAGATAGTAGATATTCCTTTCGAAATGCATAGCTATTAATTCTTCTGCAGTCCCCTCCTCCCAATCTTGTCATAAATGAGTGAAGAAATCCTAAAGGCATTGATGCAACTCTTTGCTATTATAGCAAAGCAGGATGTTGGTTTGTCTGACAGTGAGCGTGCATTTGTAGAGAGTTTTCTCCGCCAGCAGCTCAACGAAAGCTCCGTAAAAGAGTATCTGGCTCTTTTTGACAGTTTCATTGAAGCTGACAAGGACAAAAAGGAAGATGACCCGGATAAACCCAAAAAGCCCCGGCTTACCTCGGTTAAAGATTCGGTAAAGATCCTCGGGATTGCAAAAAAAATCAATAAAACCCTTACCCAGAAGCAAAAAGTGGTGGTATTGGTAAGGTTGTTTGAGTTGATCAACTCAGACAAAAACTTTACCCCACAACGCATGGCCATTATCGACACTGCGGCGGAGGTTTTCAATATCTCCAAAGAAGAGTATAATGCCATTTCATCTTTCGTTATTCAGGATGACACCAGGGAACTCGATTTTTCTGATGTTTTAATAATCCATTCCGGTGGAATGCAGAACCAGAACTCTCATTTCATCGAATCCACTCAACTCGACGGCCATATCTGTATCCTCAGGATCAATAGTGTTGACCTCTATTTTCTCAAATACGACGGATCCAATGAGATACTGCTCAACGGACTTCCTATCAACAACGACAGGATTTACCTTTTTGCCAATGGTAGTGTAATTAAGCAACCCAAGGGCAAACCGGTATTCTATACCGATGTGGCCGCCAAGTTTCTTTCGGACTCATCGGCCATCAATGTGGTTTTCCGTGCTCAGAATGTATTCCTGAAATTCCCCAACGGACACATCGGCCTTCGCAATATAAATATTCAGGAACAATCGGGCAAGATGGTAGCCATTATGGGAGGTAGTGGTGCAGGTAAAACCACTCTGCTCAATGTCCTGTCAGGTATCGACAACCCCACATCAGGGCAGGTACTCATCAATGGCATCAATCTCCACCAGGAAAAAGAACTGGTAAAGGGTATTATCGGTTATATCCCGCAGGACGATCTGCTGATTGAAGAGCTAACCGTGTACGAAAACCTGTACTACTCTACCAAGCTCGTTTACAGAGACTTGAGCGAAGAGGAAATAGACGAGAAAGTTTCCAGGGTGCTTACCAGCCTGGGGCTTTATTATATCAAAGACCTTAAAGTAGGAAGCCCTCTCAACAAGAAAATATCCGGAGGTCAGCGCAAAAGGCTCAATATTGGACTAGAGCTCATTCGCGAACCCGCTGTTTTGTTTGTTGATGAACCTACTTCGGGGCTTTCCTCCAGAGACTCCGAAAATGTAATGGAATTGTTGCGCGAGCTTACCGTGCGTGGTAAACTCATTTATGTGGTGATCCACCAGCCTTCTTCTGAGATTTACAAAATGTTCGACAATGTAATTATCCTGGATGAAGGCGGACATCAGATCTATTATGGCAATCCTGTAGAGGCTGTTATCTATTTCAAGCAACTCGACAATCAGATCAACAGCGATATCGGGGAGTGTCCGCGTTGCGGTAATGTAAACCCCGAAACTATTTTCAGCATCATTGAATCGCGTATTGTTGACGAATACGGTCGCTCCACCGGCAAACGCAAAGTGGTGCCCCAGGAATGGTCTAAACACTATCAGCAACAACTCAAAGAAGAGAAAGCACCTGAAACTTACGATCAGCTTCCCGAAGCGTTTCTGAAGCCCAACTGGCTTAAGCAGCTTAAGATATTCTTCTCCCGGGATCTGTTCAGCAAACTGGCCAATACGCAGTACATGGTGCTCAATATGGCTGAAGCACCCATCCTTGCATTCCTGCTTGCCTATGTGATACGCTACATTGATGATCCCACTTCGCGTGTTTACATTTTCAGAGACAACGAAAACATCATGCCCTATTTGTTTATGTGTACCATTGTGGCACTTTTTGTGGGCTTGATTGTTAGTGCTGAAGAAATCTACAAAGATCGAAAGATCCTTAAAAGAGAATCCTTTCTCAATCTGAGCCGTAGCAGTTACCTGTGCTCAAAAATCAGCATCCTGTTCATGATCTCTGCCATACAAGCCATCCTTTTTGTATTGGTAGGAAATACCATATTGGGCGTAAAAGGGATGTACTTTGAATACTGGTTGATGTTCTTCTCCCTGGCAGCCCTTGCCAATGTGCTGGGGTTGAATATATCATCAGCTTTTAACTCTGCCGTAACCATTTATATCCTTATTCCTTTTCTGATCATTCCGCAGATGGTTCTAACCGGGGCCATGTTTAGCTTTGATAAGATCAACAGAAGTATTGGCGGAGGAAGAGAAAAAGTGCCGGTTATTGCCGAAGTGATGCCCTCCAGATGGGCCTTTGAAGCACTCATCGTAAACCAGTTTACCAACAATGCCTACGAAAGGCCCTTTTATGAAATGCGTAAACTGGCCAGTATCTTCAATTATAAAAACGTATACTATATTCCTGAAGTAAGGCGATATGTTGAAAACTTCAAATCCAGAACCCTTGCAGGCGAGGAAGTTACCATTACTGAAGACAACCTGAAGCTCATCTACAATGAGTTGAAAAAGGAAAACAACTCTCAGTTTGTAAGACATCATCAATTGGTTTTTGAAAACTTAGACAAGATCAACCCCCTGGATTTCAATATGCAGATTGCAGATCAGATTCTGATGCATCTGAATAAACTGCAGGACTACTACCGGGAGAGTTTTAACAGAATGGATGGCATCATAGATCAGCGAATATCAGACATGGTAGCTACTCCCGAAGGAAGGGCAGCCTTTCAGAAGCTTTTCAATGATCATTTCAACAACTACTTGTCGAAATTTGCCCGCAACGAAATGGCTCCCCTTTACCTGGTAAGGCTTGGAAACAACCTGGTGCAAAAGATAGACCCCATTTATCTCGATCCTCAGGACCGCAGATTGTTGAGTTTCAGAACACACTTCCTGGCTCCCAACAAAAACTTCCTGGGTAGGCTGGTGCCAACCTTCTATTTTAATGTGATTGTTATCTGGGTTTTCACGATTTTTGCCTATGTGGCACTTTATTACAATGCGCTCAGTAAACTGCTGATTTCTTTCGAACGATTGCAGCCTGTTGTAAAAAGACTTTTGCCTGGCAAGAAAAAGAAAGAAGACAAAGAAGAGCAACCTCTGAAAAGTGTAAGTCCCCCGGAAGCAAATACATCAGAACAATAAATTGTAAGTATGGGGCAAGGCTTTGAAACCTTTAAAAAAACTCTAATTACTGATACCGTTCATTTCACAATTAGAAATTATACAGTTACCATAAACAACTAAAACTATGAAGAACCTTCGTTTTTTTTCCATCCTTTTTGTTGCATTGGTTGGATTGACTTTCACTGCCTGTAAACAAGGCCAGCGTCA
This sequence comes from Bacteroidales bacterium, assembly GCA_046291875.1. Lineage (GTDB taxonomy): Bacteria > Bacteroidota > Bacteroidia > Bacteroidales > UBA7960 > SKVR01. The sequence goes on from JBKBSF010000022.1 coordinate 71,810, forward strand.
GGAAGCCACCGACTTGCTAAGCGACTCATTGGTAGCCAACGAAATAAGACTTGACGACCGTATGGTTGGCGAAATGATCTCCTCCATACCCAACCCTGTTGAGATGTCCTCTCTTTTGCAGCGTTCGGGAGTGGTTTACTCTCAGGAATTGCTGAACCCAGTAGGAAATATCAACAATTACAACACCAATTTTAAGCGTGCACTTAATCTGGGGGTTTATGGCACGGACCTTGTGTACATGAACATATACGATCGTACTATTTCAACCTTGCGTTACCTGAGTAACGTAAGAGACCTGGCTGCCGATCTTAGAGTTGAACAGTTCTTTGATTATGAAACCCTCAACCGCCTCTCTGAAAGCAGCCGCAATATCGACTCCGTTCTTTTCATTACCAACTCAGGGTTCGACCGCATGTCGCGCTATTTGATCGAACAAGGGAGAAGCAACATTTCAGTATTGATCTCTTACGGTACCTGGATCCAAAGCATGTATATCGCAACGCACGTGCAAACCATGCCTCCCAATCGCGAAACTATCAATATGCGTATTGGAGAGCAGAAGAAAGTGCTTGATAATATCTTGCTTTTGCTCCATACTTTCCGCAGAGACCCCAACTTTGAAGATCTTATCCAGGATCTGATGGAGCTCAAACGCGAATTCGATAAGGTAACCATTTCCTATGTCTACGCAGAGCCAACCATGAAAGAGATTGATGGGATGATTGTTTTGGTGGATAACTCACGCAGTGAGGTCAATATCCCTGACGATGCTATTGAGGGTATTACCAGGGTGGTTGCCAGGATCCGCAATAAAATAATCAACTGATCCCATCCCGGATAAAGGCTTCCTTGGGAATTTGAAAAATTCAACAGGTAAAAAATCAAATCAAACACAAAAAGGGTATAGAATTCAACTTGCCTTAAATGCCAGAGCTCTTGAAGAGAATGGTTGTGGCAATTCATGGAAAGTTGTTCTTACCGGAAACTTAAATAAACTTATACAGATGAAAAAGTATTTTTTTCTTACAGGCTTTATATTTCTGTTTATGTTGAGTGGAAACACCAATGCCCAGTGTGGCGATGGCTTGCTCAATATTTGTCATGGCAGACTGGAAAATGCACGGTTCCTGAAAAGCTGGCCTGTGCAGCTCCCTCAGCAGGGTCGTGGAGAACCACTGCCCCAGGTAAGTTTTAAAATGCCCCTTACAAGTGGTACTACCTATAAAATATTTGCCTGCAATGCCGAAGAATTGCCCGGAAAGGTAATCATCAGTATCCGCAATCAAAATGACGACCTGGTTGTAACCTCCTATATGGTAGAACAGAAAAGACATATCCCAATGATCATGTTTCCTGTTGCCATGAGTGGAATCTACACTTTCAGTTTTTATTTTGAAGACGGAAAAGAGGGATGTGCCGTAGGGGTAGTATCCAGTGTAAACTGATTTCTCAACCCGCAACCAGAGAGATTGACCTTCCCGTTTTTACGTAAAACTAGGATGTTTTCAGTCTGGTTTTTAATTAATTTCGGGTAATGTGATTAATTCAGAAAAAACATGGAAAACAGCAGAAAGAAAAAGATTTTTGTAGTAGAAGACAACAAAACCGAAGGAATGTTGCTCAAACTTTGCCTGGGTTCCATAAAAAATGTTTCGATAACCAATTTTACCTTCGGAGAAGAATTGCTGCACAACCTTGCCGAACAACCTGACATACTGATTTCGGATATGATGCTTCCAGACATTACAGGGGAAGAGTTGGTAAAAACGGTAAGGGAAAAGAGCCCCAACACCGAAATTATTGTTGTGTCAGCACAAAAGGATATAGATCTTATTGCACGGCTTCAGGAACTGGGGATCTACAATTACCTGGTAAAAAGCGAAACATGTATGGAAACATTGCAAAAGAGTATTGAAGATCTAACCTTTCTTATCGATCATAAGAGATAAAACTCCTTAAAAAACTAAAGGCGGGCTTTTAGCCCGCTTTTTTTTTAATTTGCCGAAAAAACCCTTGCGGTTTTTTCTTATTTTTAAGTACGCAAATTAAAGTACAATAAGCTATACCCCTACCCCTTATGGCTCCTGCAAAAAAAAAACCAACTTCCTCTATAACAAGACCTCGATCAACCCGTAAGAAACAACCTACAGAAAATGAGGCACCTCATGATCAGTCAAGCGAAACCCGCAATGGATTTTGTGTAGGTATTGGAGCATCGGCCGGAGGATTGGAGGCTCTGGAGCAATTTTTTAAAAATATGCCTCCCAACAGTGGGCTATCCTTTGTGGTGGTGCAACACCTCTCCCCTGATTATAAAAGCCTTATGGTGGAGCTTTTATCAAAGCATACACCCATGAAAGTATTCAGAGCTGAGGATGGAATGCAGATTCTACCCGACAGCGTTTACCTGATCCCGCCCAAGAAAAACATGACCATCTTTCATGGAAAACTTTTCCTTACAGAACAAGATTATCATCATGTGATAAACCTGCCCATCGATATATTTTTTCGTTCGCTTGCAGAAGACTATGCCGACAGAGCCATTGGTATTATTCTTTCGGGCACAGGAAGCGATGGAACTCTGGGCATCAGAGCCATTAAGGGTGGAGGTGGAATGATCATGGCGCAAGATGACAACAGTGCAAAATTCGATGGGATGCCGCGCAGCGCTATTGCCACCGGCTTGGTCGACTACATACTGCCTGCCGACAAAATGCCACAGGAGCTTCTTAAATACGTGAAACACCCGCTTACATCGAAAGATGAAGATGCACATGATTATACTACTCATGAAAACGCTCTGGCCAAAATCCTCTCCATTATCCGAAACCGGGTGGGTGTAGATTTTACTTACTATAAAACCAATACCATCATCAGGAGGCTCGAAAGGCGCATCAGCATCAACCAGATAGAAAGCTTCGAGGCATATATTGGTTTCCTGGAGCAATCCCCTACCGAGGTAAATATACTTTATAAAGAGCTGCTTATTGGAGTTACTAAATTCTTTCGCGACTCCGAGAGCTTTGAAATCATCATGGAACAGGTTATCCCCAACCTGTTTAAGAACAAAAACAAGGATGAACCTGTACGGCTTTGGAGCGTAGGC
>JBKBSF010000023.1:0-72488 GCA_046291875.1 Bacteroidales bacterium
AAACGGCCCTCCTGATCGGTCAGAGTACCGGTATTGCGCTCGAGCAATACAACTGCTGCACCCGCAAGAGGCTCCCCACCCTGCAACACATAAACGATACCCTTCAGCTGCTTATCCCCCCAAAACAAATCTGGTGAAACACTCCATGCGTATAGTGTGCTGGTGAAAATTATTACGAAAAACAATCCTCGCATCTGGGTCATAAAGGTTTTGCAGTTTGCTCTGGGGATGATCATGGCTTTATAAACACAACAATATTGCAATTGTTTTGCGTTTGCAACATTATTGCAAATATAGTCAATTTCCCATTTTCCCACAACCCTATAGACCGCCACGGCAAAAAAACCGGGGTTGCCTCAAAACAATTGAGACAACCCCGGCAAGAGTCAAAATCGATTAACCAGCTACATTACATCAGTTTTTGATGATTTCGTAGGTGGGAACTTCAGTATACAGATTAAGTATGATGGTATAATTGCCAGCTTCGGTCAATTCGATATCCTTTCCGTCCTGCACCAGTGTACCATCATCGGGGTCATTGGCTCCATAATTGATGGCCCAACCTCCATTGGCGCGCCATTTAAACTTATCGCCAGCAACAAAATCGAGGGTAACAGTAAACACTTTATTGTCGTTATCCCAGGTAAGAGGCTCATCAGCGGCCCAGTTGTTGAACGTGCCTATGAGAGCAAAGTTGCGTGCTTCGGTTGACCAGGTGAGCTCATCGGTGTTTACAGTCATGTACCATGTACCCACAGCCGTAACAGAAAGGTTTCCGGCACCTGGGTCAGTGTCGAGCAATCCTGGGCCTGCAAATCCGTAGTTGGTATTATCCCAGTTGGGAGCAGAAGTAAACTTAAACTCAAGGCTGGTGGTACCCTCGGGGAAATGCACATATCCATTGTAGATATTGTTGTCGGTGGGAGAGAACACATTGGGAGCGGTAGCTGGCGACCATCCCTGGTAGGCTCCGGGCACCCAAAGCATAGCTGTTTCAATTACACTGGCTTCGAAGGGAGTAAGAGCTACGGCACGGGGCGCAGAGGTGAGTTTGGTGCCATTGGCCTCAACCCTGATAAAAGAATGTACCATAAAATGGAACTCCGCTTCCTCTCCCGTTTCGAATCCTGCATTTACCAGGCGCGCGTTGAGCGCATTCTGGGTAAGGCTGAATGTAAGGAGGTCAGTTTCGGTGAGTACAAAAATTTGTGAGCCACCGGCCGGCTTAAACTCAAGGCGATAGGTGATATCAGGCAAATTATCAAGGGCATAGCTTGCTGCAGACCATTGAAATGTTATCAGTTCGTCGGCGGTTTCCTCGCTCAGCACGATGGTACCAGGATCAGCAAGAACCGGAGCCACACTCTGGGACAAATCCAGGGTAACTTTCTCTTCTTCTTTTTCGCAGGCGGTCCAGACAACCAAAATGGCCAGAGCTGCGATTACAAAAAATATTTTCTTCATTTATTTGATTTTTAAGTTCATCAATATATACTTTTCAAACACCTTTAACAGCAAGGGGTTATCAATCATAGCCCAGGTTTTGCTCAAGGTTGGGATTTGCCGTAATATCGGTGAAAGGCAGCGGGAAAAGATTATTCCTTACATTGGTAGGAATACCGGCAGCCACATTGCCTTTGAATGGCCACACATAATCGTTGGGGCCTGCAAATCGGTTGAAGCGGATCAGGTCGGTACGACGGTGAGCTTCCCAGTACAATTCTCTTCCACGTTCATCCAGGATAAAGTCGAGGGTGAGGTCTGCAGAGGTAATGTTGCCGGTGTTGTCGCCCAGGGCACGCTCGCGCAACCTGTTCACATAATTCACAGCAGTGGCCACATCTCCGCCACCGCCCCTAACATGGGCTTCAGCATAGGTGAGCAACACATCAGCCAGACGGAATACAGGGAAATCGGTATCGGCAAATTCAAGGTTGCTGCCGGCACTGCCATCACGACGCAGGTTGGTAAACTTAACTACAGCATAGCCATCGGTAAACTCTGTGCGGTCGAGAATCTCGATGTTGTGCCCTTCGGAAAAGAACATGGCACGAGAGTCGTTGGAGTTATAATCGAACAGATTAACAATGTTTTTGGTAGTACGGTGGCCACCCCATTTGCCAGAGGTACCATAGTCCAGTGAATTCATATCGCCTCCAATGGCTGCGCTGATGATAAAGGTAGTTCCACCATAGGTGCGGGTATGCATACCATCGTAGCGCACAGCAAAAATGATCTCCTTCATGCCGGGGTTTTGAATGGGATTGTTGTCGGCATTGAACAAATGAGCGTAGTTGGGCTCCAGATCATAACCGGCTGCAATAACCTTTTCGGCATATTCCAGTGCATCGGCCCAGCGCGGTGTGCCGGTATAAACCTCAGCATTGAGATAGATTTTGGCAAGCAGGGTCCAGGCAGCACCACGGTCAGCTCTTCCATATTCATTGGCCATTGGGGCCACCAGGTCGTCGATGATATCTTTCAGTTCGCTTTCCACAAAAAGGAAAAGGTCGGCCCTTTTGATCTGTTCGGGCAGAAAAGATCCAATTGGGCTGGCATCGGTAACGAAAGGAATATTGCCAAACAAATCCATGGCATGCCACATACTAAGGGCACGCAGGAAACGTGCTTCGGCGCGGTAAATCTGGATTTTGGCACGCAAATCAGCACCTACTCCCCGATCATTTAGGCGGGCATTGGTGGTCTGACGCAAATACTCATTGGCCAGGGATATCTGGTAAAAAATTCGGTTGTACATGGCCGTTACAAACTCGTTGCTGGGCGACCACTGCTGAAACATCATTTCGGGCAGTGAGGGGTCGTTCCAGGCCACAACCGCTTCGTCGGTGGTAAGCACCTGATGCACCCAAAGTTGGCGGATGTACTGGCTAAACCCTTCGTCGATACCAGAAATATCTGGCTGTCCAGAAGGTCCTTGCTGGCCCGAAATAGCCAGTCCGGCATACAGTTTGGCCAATACCTGGCGGTAGGCCTCAGGGTCATCGAATACGGTGGCCGATGTTATTTCGCTATCATCAATCGGCACCACATCAAGGTCTTTCAAACAGGCTGTAAACAGAAGCGCTGCTCCCAGTATTACAGGTAGTATATGAAACAGTCTTTTCATCATTTTATTTTTTTTAAATTTTAAAGTCGGATGCCCGATGGCTACCAGGCATGAAAATCCGCATGATGAATTTTCTTCCTTATGTTTTAAACGAACCATGCTCGTTAAGGAACCCTTGCTAAGATTAAAACTGCATGTTTAACCCCAATACAAAATTCCTCGGACGTGGGTAGAAATTATTATCGATACCCGATGCAATTTCCGGATCCAGCCCTTTATAATTGGTAGTCACAAAAGCATTCTGTACAGTAAATGAAACCGTCAGGTTGGAGCGGTTACTAATGATGTTGCGGAAATTGTAAGCCAGGGTAATGTTATCCATCTTAAAGAAGGAGGCATCCTGGATGTAAAAATCCGACCAATAGTGTGGGTTGTTAAAATTGGCAACGTTCACATCGGCTGCAGTATTGCTAAGGTAAGGACCTTCAGAGCGATACAAGCGGCTGAAGTTTCCATTCATGGAGCTTACGTTGTTATACATGTAGTTGCCCAGATTGGCACGGCCTGCAAAGTTAAATTCCCAGTCTTTGTATTCGATACCAGAATTAATACCCATGTAATAGGTGGCAGAGGGTCTTTTGAAGTGATACTTGTCTTCGTCGGTGATCTGTCCGTCACCATTTCTGTCAACAAACAGTCCTTCGATGGGATTGCCATTCTCATCATATACCTGCTGGAACACAAAGAAGGTACTGGGAGCAAACCCTGTGCTGTGAATCTGGATGTTACTACCTACACCACCGTCAATACCTCCCACAAATACGCCCAGGTAATTCTCATCAACAGCCTGGGTGAGTTTAGTGATCTTAGTATCATTGTAAGTTGCATTAAAGCCCAGACGCCACACCAGGTCATTGGTAACCACAGGACGGGTATTGATGGTAAATTCTACCCCTTTGTTTTCCAGGTTTCCAATATTGGTAAGGATAGCGTTGGTGAGATTGGTACCTGCGGGTATGGAAATAAAATTGAGCAGATCGCGTGTTTCGCGGAAATAGAAATCAAGCGAACCGGTAAAGCGATCCTGTGCAAAGCCATAGTCCAGACCCAGGTTGTAGGTGGTAGTTTCTTCCCACTTCAGGTTGGCGTCATATCCTTCGGGACGCAAGGTTTGGATCCTTTCATTACCAAAGAAGTAGTAAGCCCCTTCGCGACCCAGGGTATAACGTGCAAGGGCAGGATAATCGCCTGCAAAAAGCTCCTGCTGCCCGGTAATACCATAACCGGCACGCAGTTTAAGCTCAGAGATCAGGTTGGAATTACGCAAAAAGTCTTCCTGGTCTATCCGCCAGGCAAAGGCAGCTGAAGGGAACAAACCCCACTGGTTGCCTTTGGCAAAGCGAGAGCTACCATCGTTACGAAGAGTAAAGGTAAGCAGGTAACGGTCCATCAGGCTGTAATTGATCCTTCCGTAAAAGGAAATCAGATAGTTTTCGGTTTTAAACGTTCTGTCTTCGTGTATCACTAAGCTATCGGAGCTGTGATTGTTACGGAAGGCCAGGTTGTTGGGAATACTGGTTTCAAAAGCCGAACCTGACTGCCAGAAGTGCTGCCAGGAGTAGCCACCCATCACTTCGATGCGGCTGTCGATGGAAGGAAGTTCCCTGTTGTAGGTCATATAATACTCCAGCAGTTCGTTTCTTTTTTCCTGCTCATATTCTCTGATCACCCCCCCCCGCAGATAGCTCCAGGCTGCAAAGTCAGGTACATTTACCTCTCCTTTACTTTGCGAGTAATCCATACCCAGGTTAAGTGTGGCACGCAAGCCAGGTACGATGGGGTTGGAGTATTCAATTTGGGTATTCCCCAAAATCCTGTTTACGGTAGAGTTATCATCGGTGAGCTCCAAACGTGCTACGGGGTTATGGGTAGCTGTTCCTTTGGGCAAACCTGTCTGATTATCGGCCCACACAAAGTAACCACCAAACTGATCGCTATCGGTCCTTACTGGCTGGGTAGGATCAAACTGCACAGCATTGTTGATGGCCACCTGGGGGGCAAACTGGTTCTGTACATTGATACCGCGTGCATTGATATTCACTTTCAAATCGTCATTGAGGAAAGTGGGGCTTAAACCCATGGAAAGATTGGTACGGGTCATGTTATCGGTTTTCAACACACCATCATTGGAACCGTAACCCAGTGAGAACCTGTAGGGAACATTCAGGTAAGCCCCTGTTGCGGTAACGTTATGATCGTGCCCGATGGCATCCTGGTAGATCTCATCCTGCCAGTTGGTAGAAGCATTGCCCATCAAACCCAGAATATTGGGCCGGTCGGCAAAGCGTTCGTTCATAAACCCTCTGAACTCATCGGCACTGAGTACATCTACTGTACGGGTGTTGCGTGAAAGGCTGAAGGTACCAGTATAGTTGATGCGGGGTGATTCTCCCGAACGTCCTTTTTTGGTGGTAATGAGGATTACCCCGTTGGAGGCTCTTGAACCATAAATAGCGGTAGCAGAAGCATCCTTAAGAACGGTAAAGGTTTCGATGTCGTTGGGGTTGATCATACTCAGGGCGCTGCGCATCCCAGTAATCCCCCGGCTATCAACCGGAATCCCATCAATAACCACAAGTGGATCGTTGAGAGCAGAAAGCGAAGAACCTCCACGGATGCGGATTACTTCGCCTGCGCCGGGAGCACCACCGCCGGTGGTAATCTGAACACCAGCCATTTTCCCCATCAGCAATTCGCCGGGAGAGGTTATGTTTCCGCGATTAAAATCGCGCGAACCAACAACAGAAATAGCTCCTGTGGCATCCTCTCTGCGTTGAACACCATAACCGATCACCACAAACTCCTGCAACATGGTAATGTCGGCAAAAAGCTCGAAGTTTACGGTAAGCGACTGACCTGCAGCAACCGTAATTTCACGTGTGCTTTGGTCGTAACCTACAAAGCTTGCAATCAAGGTATAAGTACCTGGTTGAAGGGTAAACTCATACCGGCCGTCCATGTTGGTTACGGCACCTGTGGTTGTTCCTGCCACAAGCACACTGGCACCCGGCAGGGTCTCACCCGTAGCCCTGTCGGTAATCATACCGCTGATTCGTGCTGGCTGCGCCATGGCTGTCATGCTGCACGCCATAATCAGCATCGTTAGTAATCTGGCAATTTTTCTCACCATTTTGTTTTGTTTTAAGTTAGTAATTAGTTTATCCAGAAGCCCCAATGTTAAAACACTGACCCCTGGGGTGTATGCCTTCCTTTCTTGTATCTTGGTTTACCTTTGCGGTTTGCGTGAATGCATCACAAAGGTTTCTGATACAAAACCTGAGGCGAAAAAAACGTAAGTAGTATGGGTATTGGTTTCTTGGTTAAAAAGCAACAAGATCTTTGACTAAATTACAGAAAATTAAGCCATTAATCTTGTGTTGGCAGAGCAAATATAAAAAAAAGAAAGTTGCTTGGTTCTTTTTGCCCGCCAAAAACAGCTCATTTTGCTAAATATTTTAACGCAATCGTTTGCGGTTACGTTTGCGAACAGGTTTGCGATGACGATTGCACCGTAAATATTACCTGAAGGATACCATACGTCCTCAACCTACCCGATTACCGAAATGAACACTGACAAAGTTGACAGGTTATAAAATACTCAAAAAGGACTGTCCCCCTTGCGGAGAACAGCCCTTTTATTCATAAGGCTTCGATCAATAATCCGAAGAATTATTGAATAGTACCAGTATTATCATCGAAGTTCAGTGTGATCACCTGACCGGCAGTTCCGGGAACAGCTGCCTGGTCATCGCCAGCACCGCGGTATTCAATTACACCTTCGAAAACATTGAATTCTGCCTGCCACCAAGCTGGGATCCAGGGGTGATCGGCATACATACGAATATTTCCGTTTGCTGGAAGAGCAGGAGAAACAACAGTTTTTGCTGCGTTGTCAACAGTAAACTTGTTGGTTTCTTCTCCTTCAGTCCAACCTCCAAATGCATCACCAATACCGTAAACAAGCGCAGGTCTGATAGAAACCTTCACGATGTTGTCTTGCAGGCTGAGCACTGCAATGTACATACCACTGTTGGCAACCGTCCAGTCGTTTCCGGCAGCAATTACTTCAACACCTTCAGCATCCCACTCATCAACTTTGCCATAATCGAGGTTAGGCTCAGTCCAGCCAGCACCAGCGATCTTGAAGCCTTCATTGGCTTCCAGGTGGAGAATTCTCCAGTAGATACCATCATTGCTGGGGCCACCGGCGATTTTGTGCATTAATGCATTAGCGTCATCACCGGGAGTATGCCAACCGAAAGCGGTTGCGGCACCCACGATGTACATGGTTTCAGGATATTCGGGAGCGGGCTCAAGTTCTCCGGTTTTTTCTTCGGTAGCAACAAAAGCTTTACCCAGTTCCCAGGTCATGGTATACTTGTAAACACCACGATCGCTCATAACGATATTGGCACCACCGGGCTCCAGATCGGTTACCGATTTACCAAAGTTGGTATTAACAGCAATGGTATTGTCAGGAGCATCCAGGAAGATTTTCCAGCCATTGGAGTAACGGAATTTCCAGTCGGAATTTTCCATTTCAATGCCTTCAATAACGAAGGTCATTTTTTCAAGGTCGAAATCAGCAGCCATTTGAGTGCTTCCACCCCATCCACCGGGAGTAGCAGCGCCCACAAGGCCCCAAACTACTTTGGCAACCGCCACGGTACCTAATTGGGTATCCACAGCTACATGATACAGACCATCTTCTTCAACGGTGAAGGTAGTAGCAGTTTCAGCCAATGAACCACGCCAGAAAGCCAGACGGGGCTCGTCCTGATGACGTGCTTCCATGGCTACTTCAGCGAAGTCACTACCAGGTCCCCAGGTCTTTTGCTCCTGGCCTGCAACCTGAATAATGTTGAAACCCTGACCACCTTTTACGGCTACGTAGATCTCATACAATCCAGGACGCTCATTGTTTCCGTCTGCTTCGTTAACAGCGGCTCTGAGCATACCTTTGAAATCCAGTTCAGAAAGAGCAGTACCAGCTCCTTTGATGTAGAAACCATCTTCAACAAAAATTGGAGGGGTGGGATCATCTTCATCATCATCCTTACAGCTTGTGAAGCCAATCATGACTACAGCAAGCGCCATAAACAATGCATACTTAAAAAAATTCATACTTTTCATAGGTGTTGTTTTTAGTTGTTAATTAAAGGGTTGTTATCTCAAATGATTGTAAAATAAAGTCAAAAAAGTTGAGCAATAAAAATTAATCAGCCAGATTGGGGTTGGATTCAATGGCCCACTGAGGAATGGGGAAAGTATTCCACTCAGGTCCGTTGGCCTCTTTCTCCCACCAGGCCTTATTGAATACGCCGAAGCGAATCATATCCTGGCGGCGATGGCCTTCCCATAACATTTCGAAGCCTCTCTCTTTCAGCAGATCCTCAAGGGTAGCGCCTGTGATGGGGCTTAAACCGGCACGCTGACGGATCTGGTTGATATAAGCATCACCTGCTCCGGCACCATTCTTACGAATGAGCACTTCGGCTTTCATGAGGATGAAATCTGCCAGGCGGAATACCGGGAAATGATTGCTGAGGTTTTCCTTTGCACCCATTTTTACTTCAAATTTCACAAAACGGGCTCCGGCCAGCTCAATGGTTGCAGCTGGCAGGGTACCAGGTTGCATCTCGAGAGCAGGAATAAAAGGATCCAACACCACAGGCTCGCCTGAACTAAGTTTCAGCGCCTCACCAGTGGCACTGAACTGCTGCCCCACAAGATAACCCTCTTTACGGCGGTCATTTTCTTCATAAGAATTAAAAAAATCTTGCACCACAGCCATACCGTTCCAGGGGCCTACGGCCATACGGAAAGTTTGATTGCTTTGGTAATGCAATGTACGCATGTGCAGGTTAAAACCATGATAGCGATCTTCATGGTAAGGAATAACCCAGATGTTCTCAGGAGAATCCTGGTTATTGGTTACGAAAGGGGCCAAAGCATCGGCTTCAAGGGTGTAACCCAGTGAAAGCACTGCATCGATATGCTCTTCAGCCTTATCCCACATGGGTGTGCCGGTATAAACCTGGGCATTGAGATAAAGTTTTGCCAGCAAGGCATGACCCACAGCGGGGGTAACAGCTGTTTTGGAAGTTTGAGGCTTAAGTATGGCAACACTTTCTTCTGCTTCCTGCACAATGGCATTGAATACCTCAGCCCGGGGCGTTTTGGTAGGACGATCTGGTGCATCCAGAAACTGAGTTACATAAGGAACATCTCCATAATTGTCGATAAGCAGGTAATAGTAATACGCACGCAGGATTCTTGCTTTTGCAATCGCCTGGTCAACTACTTCATCACCCGCTTGTGGCATCTGGGTTTCAATAAAACGGTTAGCCGCTACCACTCCTTCGTAGAAGCGCCCCCACATGGCGGCAATGGCTTCGGTTTCGTTGGTCCAGGAATGCTTGTGCAAAGCAACCCACTTGCCTTCGTCGTTCCAGTGCTCACCACGAATAGGAATTACAACGGCATCACCCGTAATTTCCTGGGCAAACCACCAGCCACCCCAGTCCAAATGGTCCTGCATGGGCCGGTAAATAGGGCTCATTTGTAATACCGGGTCTGCCGTATAGGCATCCTCGGGTATTCTGTCGTACAGTACATCATCAAGATTGGTGCAACCTACCATGAAGATCATTACTGCCAGTATGGTGTTTATAAACTTTTTCATTTTTTTCAATTTGTTTAAGTTAACATCGGATGCAACTTTGAGCTATTGTTCAAGAAAATCTAAACCTTTTGCTCAACCAGGTTGTATCGGTTAAATTTGTAGGATCAGATGGACAGATTTACACCAAAGGTAAAGGTACGGGTCTTGGGATATACATTGTACTGATCAAGACCGAAAGACAAACCAGTAAAGCTGATCTCCGGGTCAATACCTGTATAGCGGGTAAGGGTAAACACATTGTTGGAAGCAAAGTACACACGGATGTTACGGATACCGTTTACATTTCTGAAGTTGTATCCAATGGCCAGGTTATCCAGACGGATAAATGAACCATCTTCCAGGTAGTAATTGCTAACCTTGGGTGCGTCGCGCAAACCAGGGAAGTTAACACCATTCCAACGAACACCTTCATAGTCATCTACTGCATCAGTAATGCCGTTGAGAGCAGGCAGTGTACTGGGGTTACCAAACACCATACGGGTAACGTTGAATACATCAAAACCATAAACTGCACGGAACGCAAAGCTTATGTCCAGGTTATTATAGATTTGTAAAAAGTTGGACCAGCCAATCTCAAAATCAGGCAATGCGCTACCCAGTGCTCTGCGCTCAGCATTGGCTACCTCGCGTGTAACACCTCCGGTTGAGGTATAGAACAGGAATGCGCCGTCGGTCTGAATACCTGCAAGCTCAGGAATAAACCAGGTTCCGATCTCGTAGCCAGGCTGCACAATCTGTGTCCAGGTACCTACCAGGCCAGGGCCACTTACCCAGCCTTCCTGCATACGAGCCCACTCAAACTTGTCATTGGAGAGCGTTATAACTTTCTGCGAGAAATGTGAGAAAGCGAAGTTGGTCCTCCACTCAAAATTGCGGCGATCAACCGGGAAAGCTTGTACAGTAAATTCCAGACCCTGCACCTGGATCTCACCCACATTGGCCCAGATACGGCCTACAGGGTTGGGGGGAACAGGTACCGAGAACTGACCCAACAGATCGTAGGTGTTCTTGCGGAAAAGCTCAAGAGAACCTGAGATACGGTCATTGAATAAACCATAATCAAGCCCTATATTGATTTCGCGGTTTTCTTCCCACTTCAGATCAGGGTTGGCCACATGGGCAAACTGGAAAAGGATAGCCTCTTCGCCGGTTTCAAAGTTGAGGGAGTTACCGGCAGACTGGTAATACTGAATACCCAGATAGTTACCAAACTCCTGGTTTCCGGTAATACCGATACCCGCCCTGAGGCGCAGGTTATTGATCACTGAAACATTACTCATAAAATCTTCGCCTGTAATATTCCACATAACAGAAGCAGAGGGAAACCATCCCCATTCGTTGTTCTTTCCAAACTTGGATGAACCATCACGACGGAGGGTAGCAGTAACGAAATACTTTGAGTCGTAATTATAGATACTACGTCCGAAGAAGGAGATCAAACGATTGGAAGATTTGTACGAGTTGATATCTCCAGGGTTAATCTGCTGCAAAATAGAAAGATCATGAGGTCCTGTTACATTAAGGAAGGGGCTTCTGCCGAAGGCAGAGAAACCTGTGTAGAACTCTTCCTGGAAAGAATATCCTCCCAATACCTCAAGAGTATGGGCATCAAACATGGTGTTGTAGCGGAGAGTGGTTTCCAGAAGACGCGTTTCGGCATTGCTGTAAGAACGGCTTCCTTCCCCTTCGCGGGTAATGATACCGGTTTTGGAAGGTTCAAAGTAGAAATTCTCGTGGTCATCACGTGTGTAACCCAGGTTGATACCTGCTACAAATCCTTCAAATAATTCAAGATCGGCTTTCAGATAACCGAAATATCTTTTGGCATCTCTTTCATTGTGAATGGCATCGATAATACCTACCGGATTGCGGTAGTTAAAACCACGGGTATCTTCGTGGAAAGAGCCATCTTCATTTCTTACCGGATCGGTGGGGTTGCGGCGAAATGCCTGATAGAGCACATCGTTGATACCCCAGCCACCATATTGAATGTAGTTGTTCCTTTCGAAAGTACCCGACAGACCCGCTGAAACAGTCAAACGATCGTCATAAGCACGGTGGTCAATATTCAAACGACCCGTAGTTCTCTCTTTATCCGAACCCAGGATTACACCCTGGAAAATACTGTGCGCCACAGAAGCACGGTAGCTCAGGTTGTTTTCACTGCCAGAGATGGAAAGGTTGTAGTTTTGAGAAGCTCCGGTGCGATAAATCTCATCCTGCCAGTCGGTACTGGCACCTGCATCATTCCAATCCAATTCATTTCTATCTGCAAAGGAACGCAGCTCACTGGCAGATAGCAGGTTCAGGCGGTTGGCAACGTTGTCGATAGAGTAGAAGGAGCTGAAGTCGATATTGGTTCTTTCTCCAGACTTACCCCTTTTGGTGGTGATAATAATAACACCATTGGCCCCTCTTGATCCGTAAATTGCAGCTGCTGAAGCATCTTTCAGTACGTTGAAGGACTCAATGTCGTCGGGAGAAATAGTAGTAGGATCCACTCCTGGAATACCGTCCACCACAAACAAGGGTGTTGTGCTGGTAGCCATAGAAGAAGCTCCCCTTACACGGATAGAGAAACCGGCATTGGGGTCACCACCCTGTTTAGTGATCATTACCCCTGCAGCTTTTCCCTGAAGTCCCTGGATAGGATCTGTAAGTACACCCCGGTTCATATCAGCACCTGATACACTTACAATGGAACCGGTCATATCAGAGCGTCTCTGAACACCGTAACCAATTACAATGAACTCTTCCAGCATCGTAATATCGCCATAGAGCTCAAAGTTTACAGTAATACTGCCACCATCAGGTACAGTAACTTCTCGACGGCTTTGATCATAGCCAACGAAAGAAGCAATCAGAGTAACGGTACCTGCCGGAGCAGTAAACTCAAACCGACCATCCATGCCTGTAACCGAACCGGTGGTAGTACCTTCCACCAATACGCTGGCACCCGGAAGGGTCTCGCCTGTGGCCCGGTCAGTAACAGTACCGCTGATGCGGCCTGTTTGTCCAAAGGCTGTCAAATTGAAGGCCACGAACAGTAAAGCAGTTAATCTGGCAATTCTCTTTACCATTTTAGTTGTTTTTTAATGAATAATAATAGTTTAGTTTGGTTTGTAAGCATACAACAAGCTGATACTATGATTGCAGCTTTGCAAACATAATTTCTCACTTTTAACGAAACCATTGAAAAGCTCCCCAGCTTGTTCTTGTTGGGCTCGTCCCCATTTTGTATTGTCAGCTAAACAAGTTTTTTTAACTGATTGTTTGCCGAACGTTAATTTTATATCAATTCTGCCGAAGGCAAATGTATAACAAAAAATTTTCATTTGGGTAATTTCTCCCCTTGGTAATCAATATTTTGACCTGTTTTTTTCATGCAAACGTTACCGCAATCGTTTGCGGTATCCTTTGCGGATCCGTTTGCGAATTCGATTGCGCCAAAAAAACCTATTCAACTGTATTATAACTATTTGCCATATGAAAATCCCCTGCATTTCCCCCCCCCACTTGATTCTCTGGCATTAAAAATGAATCTCCCCTGTAAATAAGGTATTTTTCGTATTTTTATACCCTGTTGGATACATTGCCTTGTTTGCCCGATACTGCATTTTCCGGCCCATTAAAAACCAAAACCGGAAAAGTAATGTATGATACCCGGCAAAGAATCTACAAACCTGCCCACAAGTGCCACAACAGTGCCAAACGCACTGCAGGGTGGGGCTATTAACAATAACCAAAGAAACCTCAAAATCTGATGAAGCCACATCTCACCTCCATTAACGATATTGCCAAAGCTCTGGGCGTTTCAGCTTCAACGGTGTCAAGAGCACTTAAGGATCACCCGGATATCAGTGAAGCCACCCGCAACCGGATCAAAGCGTTTGCCGAAAAGGTCAATTACAGGCCCAATGCACTGGCCTTAAGCCTCAAGAAGCAGGTTTCCAGCACCATTGGTATTGTAATTCCCGAAATCGTGCATCACTTCTTCTCTTCCATTATCAGTGGTATCGAAGATATAGCCTACAGTAAAGGCTACAGGGTGATGATCTGCCAGAGCAACGAAGACTCCGGGCGCGAGCAAATGAACGTACAGGCGCTGCTCGACCACAGGGTAGATGGTTTACTAGTTTGTATCAGTAAAAGCACAACCGACTTTAGTCACTTTAAAACCGTATTTAAAAGCCAGGTGCCTATGGTATTTCTGGACAGGGTATGCAAAGAAATTGAAACCGATCGGGTTATCACCGACGATTTCAATGGGGCCCGGCTTATCACCTCACACCTTATCGAAATGGGCTGCAGACGGATTTTGCACCTGGGTACCCTCCCGCAACTGCTCATTGGCCAGGACAGACAGCAAGGATACCTGCAAGCTTTGCGCGACAACCAAATCGCCCCGGATCCTGAGCTTGTCATCAAATGCGATACTCCTTCGGATGTAGAAACCCACAAAGCGCAAATCCTTGCCCTGGCACCTCGTATCGATGCGGTTTTTGCCGTAAATGACTTTACCGCCATTGCTGCAATGAATCTATTGAAAAACCACGGCTTCGAAATCCCCAGGCAAATTGCAGTGGCAGGATTTGGCGACGACCCCATTGCTTCCATTGTAGAACCTCCTCTTACCACTGTAGAACAACAAGGTTATCAAATGGGCCAGGAAGCCATGAACCTTCTGCTGGAAAGACTTAGCGAACCTGATAAACCACGCAAGGCTGAGGTAAAAGTGTTTCAGGTTGAACTCAAAAGACGAAAATCTTCAGATAAATCCTAAATATTTTGCGGATTAATTGTGTAACTTTATCCTTTGCTCCTGGCAAAGGATTTAAAAAAATACGTTTTCAGCACTCTAATCCCCATACCCATGATGAGCAGGTCTGGTTTTTCCTTTTGGTTTCTGGCATTGGCAATATTGCCCTTTATGGGCTTAGCCCAACCCCACAATCCGACTCCACCCATGAGCTGGAGATTACAGGAAATAAATCAGGACATTCCTCTTTTGCAGCTTGACACCGGGATATCTGAGCTTATCCAGGCATGGGAGGCCCGCATGGAACACGCCCCCATGCTGCAGGGCTTCTCCGTTGAAGCCTCACATGAATTTGCCGGCAATGCAAAGCGCTTGCCTCTCCCCGATGGTTCGGCAACCTGGAGAATGGAAGTGGCCTCCGAAGGTGCCCATAAGCTTGGATTGGTTCTCTCTTCCTTTGAACCTGAGGAAGGCGACACCTTATATATTTATGTGCCTGACAGATCGCATCTTCTTACTTACACCCAGAAGGATGCGAGAAACCACGGTTTATTATCAGCTACACCCCTCCCATCCCACAGATTGATAATCGAATATAAAAGTTCAAACCCAACCCCTCCTCAATTGGTTATCGACGAATTGATTTACCTGCTTTCTGACGATGTACTGGAGAAAACAGGATTAAAAAACTCAGGCAGTTGCAATGTTAACATCAATTGCCCTGAAGGAGCCATGTGGCAAAAGCAAAAAAGAGGAGTTGTAAGAATATTGTTGCGCTCAGGATCAACCTGGTTCAATTGCAGTGGCTCACTGGTAAACAATACCCTGGAAGATGGCACTCCTTATCTGCTTACCGCCGACCATTGCGGAGCAAGTGCTTCGGCAGCGGATCTGCTGGTATGGCAGTTTTATTTCAACAATGAGTTTGAGACCTGTGTATCATCAGGCGTATTGCCCAACAACATGATGCTTACCGGCAGCACCCTGGTGGCCAAAGGTCCGCTGCAAGGGGGAACTGACTTTAAACTACTGCTACTGCAGGATGAAATACCTCTGGACTGGAACCCTTACTTCAACGGCTGGAGCAGGTTTCCTATGGCTGGTGAAAACGGTGTAGGAATACATCACCCCTCGGGCGACGCAAAAAAAATATCCACCTATACCCAAGCCCCAACAACTGCTACCTTTACCGGAGGAATGTCAGGTTCTTTCTGGCGTCTTACCTGGGCTCAAACCGAGAGTGGCCATGGAGTTACTGAAGGCGGATCATCCGGCTCACCTTTGTTTGACTCCGACGGACTGATTATTGGAACCCTTACAGGGGGGAGCGCCAGCTGTACCAACACCCATTTGCCCGATTTCTACGGGAAATTTGACCGACACTGGCAAGCCAACGGGCAACTGGCTGAGCGACAACTACAACCCTGGCTGGACCCAAACAACCAAAGCCCTCTGCGTCTGTACGGATACGACCCCAACGCCATTACAAATTTCGTGATCGCGTGGGTTGAACCAGCTTCTTCAGGTACAGTTTCCGGGGCAGGATATTTTGCCGAAAATGAACCGGTTCAATTATCAGCCATACCCAACGAAGGGTTTAAATTTGTAAACTGGACCGATACCCTGGGCAACCCTCTGTCGGAAGAATTAACCTATACTTTCGTAATGCCCGATGAGGAAATTACCCTAAGAGCCAATTTTGCGGAGATACAACCCCATGTTAACGAGCAGGATACATTGAGATCGGTAATGCTTATTCCTAACCCCGCACATGAACAGGTGCAGCTTCGCCTGGTCAATTTTCAGGGTACGGCGCAGGTGGTTTTATTCAACAGCCTTGGACAACGCATGAAATCCTGGAATATTCAAACCGACCTCACTTCTGAAGCATTCCCCCTCCACCTGGCGGGTTTACCCAACGGGATTTATTTTTTGCATATTGTTCAGGAGAATAACTTCATGTTAAGAAAATTGATTATTGGCAGGTAATCATCTGTTTAGAATCCTGCCAGGACACAAAAGGCACGAAAAACACCACACAACACAAAGCTTTGGAAATGCCAGCAGCGCACAAAAAAGGTGGCTGTCTCGTTTTTTTTTCATTACTTTGGATGATTTTTTCGAGCAAAAAATCAACAGAGGACAAGCAAAAAACAATGCTTAAATGTAATTTTTCGCAGTTTTAATTCAAAATGATAGGAATATGTCGATTAAGCAAAAGACATTAGATCTGAAAAAACGGATGCAGGGAGCCTTGCTGGGAGGTGGCCAGAAAGCCATCGAAAAACAGCAGTCTATGGGTAAGATGACCGCAAGGGAACGCATTATTGCCCTTCTGGACCCCAACTCTTTCCACGAATACGACCTTTTTGTGGAACATGCAGCCCGGGATTTTGACATGGATAAGAAGAGTCTTCCCGGCGACGGGGTTATTACCGGAACGGGCACCATAAGCGGATTTCCTGTTTGTATCTACGCACAGGACTTTACAGTTGCCGGCGGCTCACTGGGTATAATGCACGCCAAAAAGATTGCCAAAATCATGGATCATGCCATGAACCTGAAGATCCCCATCATTGGTATCAACGACTCTGGTGGAGCTCGTATCCAGGAGGGTGTAAACTCACTGGCTGGTTATGGTGAGATCTTTTACCGAAATACCCAGGCTTCGGGTGTTATTCCGCAGATCTCAGTGATCCTGGGCCCCTGTGCCGGTGGTGCTGTGTATTCGCCTGCTCTTACCGACTTTGTTTTTGTGGTAGACAACATTTCCAAGATGTTCATCACAGGGCCCGAAGTTATTAAATCGGTACTGGGAGAAGAAATCACCATGGAAGAGCTGGGTGGTGCCAGGGTTCACTCCGAAATAACCGGAAATGCACACTTCTTTGCCCAAAGCGAGCAGGAATGTCTCCAGCAGATCAAACAACTGGTATCCTATATCCCCTGGAATAATACCAAAAAGGCAGATCCATTCCCCAAAAAAGCGCCCAAAAGCCGCCAGTATAAAATCGACAATATCATGCCGGTCGACCCGCGCGAGCCTTACGATGTGCGCGACGTAATCCGTGCTATCTCCGACGACAGCGAATTCTTTGAGGTGCAGGAACTTTTTGCCGCCAACATGGTAATTGGTTTTGGCCGGATCAATGGCGATACAGTGGGTTTTGTTGCCAACCAACCCCTGGTGCTTGCCGGTGTACTGGATGTGGATTCTTCCGATAAAGCGGCACGTTTTATCCGTTTCTGCAATGCATTCAACATCCCGCTGGTAACACTGGTAGACCTGCCCGGCTATCTGCCCGGAATCGACCAGGAGCACGCCGGAGTGATTCGTCATGGTGCCAAAATCCTTTACTCCTATTCAGAAGCTACCGTACCCAAAATTACCATCATATTGCGTAAAGCTTATGGAGGAGGTTACATTGCCATGTGCTCCCGCCACCTGAGAGCCGATTTCGTATTTGCTTGGCCCACAGCAGAAATTGCCGTTATGGGACCCGAAGGGGCTGCCAACATTATCTTCCGTAATGAGATCAAATCGGCAGAAGACCCCGAAAAGATGCGCCAGGAGAAGGTGGAAGAGTACAAGCGTAAGTTTGCCAACCCCTATGTGGCTGCAGCCCACGGGTATATTGATGCGGTAATCGAGCCCTCTGAAACCCGCCGATTTGTGGTACACGCCCTGGAAGTTTCTGCACAAAAGTCGGAACTCACACCGCACAAAAAGCATGGTATACCTCCATTCTGATAACCTTCTATGAGGCTGTCTGAAAACTTCAATGCAATGTTAATCCGAAAAAAGTATACCTATGGATATTGAAAAAAAAGCGGACGAAACCCGGGAAGATATGTTTGTGGAGTTGTCGCTGGAGGAGGGGGTTTTTAAAACCACCACCAACAAAATGTACCGGCAACGCAAACCATGGGAACCCATTAACCCGGCAATACTAAGATCCTTTATGCCGGGAAATATACCTGAGATCTTCGTCAAGCCTGGCGATAAGGTTAAGGAAGGAGACAAACTCCTGATCCTTGAGGCCATGAAAATGAAAAATGTGATCATTGCCCCCTTTGATGGAGCTGTTAAAGCTATCAACGTGAAGCTGGGCGATACCGTTCCGAAGAATTTCGCACTTCTGGAGCTGGAATAAACCATCTTTTTGCTATAATCATGTTTCAGCCAAAATATTTGCCCATGCAGTATTTTGGCTGAAACTTTTTCTGGAACGCTATGCTTAAAATTGTTTTTGCCACCCACAACCCTCACAAACTTTATGAGGTAAAGGCCATGCTACCTGCCAGTGTTGAGTTGCTGGGCCTTCATGATCTCAATTTCACGGAAGAGGTTCCTGAAACCCAGCCTACCCTGGAAGGAAATGCTTTGCAGAAAGCTCGCTATGTGCATGAGCGCCTGGGCTGCAATTGCTTTGCTGATGATACCGGGCTGGAGGTGGAAGCCCTGGATGGAGCCCCGGGGGTGATTTCCGCCCGCTATGCGGGTGATCATAAAAACAGTGAAGACAACATCGACAAACTATTGTTGCAACTGGAAGGCAAAGCCTCCCGAAGGGCACGTTTCAGAACCGTCATCGCACTGATCATCCAGGGGGAGGAGATGCTCTTTGAAGGAATTGTGGAAGGAGAGATCATCCGGGATAGAAGGGGAGCAGAGGGTTTTGGCTACGATCCGGTTTTCGTTCCTCAGGGTCATTCACAAACCTTCGCCCAGATGCCACTCGAACTGAAAAACACCTTAAGCCACCGCTTCCGTGCAGTGAAAATGCTGGCCGAATATCTTATGTCGGTAAATTACCTGTAGCCAGCAATTATTGGGCTGCCAGGGCTTCTTCAATTACATCGGTAAAAAGCTGTTGCAGACTGATCCCCACATGGGCAGCCTGCTGTGGTACAATGCTTCGCTCCGACATACCCGGGGTAATGTTGGCTTCCAGGAAAAACAATTCACCTTTGCTGTAGATGTAGTCGAGCCTGCAAATCCCTCTGAGTTCAAACTTTTTATACAGAAATGCAGTGGTTTGCTGCACTCTGTGGGTTACCTCATCGGGTACCCGTGCCGGTGTAATCTCATCGGCTGCTCCCTGCGTATACTTTGCCTGATAGTCGAAAAAACGTGCCTCGGTTTTGCTCACAATTTCGGTAACAGGCAGCACCTGCACTTCACCTTTTTTCATATAAGCACCACAGGTAAGTTCAATTCCTTCGATATACTCCTCGATAAGAGCTTCGTTGTCGTGTTGCAGACACAGATCAATGGCAGGCAAAAGCTCATCTGGGTTCTTTACGAAAGAGGTACCCAGGCTGGATCCCCCCTTATTGGGCTTTACAAAAACGGGCAGATCAACGTGCTGCATTACTTCTGCCGGGGTAGCGGGTTTCTGATCACGGGTCAGTTTCACCGATCGTGCCACCTTTATGCCCCAATGGCCGGCCAGACTGTTGCAGAAGTGCTTGTTGAAAGTAAGGGAGCACTGCAACAACCCTGAAGTGGTGTAAGGAATCCCCAGAAGATCCAGATAGCCCTGCAACTTCCCATCTTCACCCGGAGTACCATGAATGGTAATAAGGGCACAATCAAACAACACCTTCTCCCCTTGGTGCTGCACTGAGAAATCGTTTTTATCAACAGGGTGCTCCACTCCCTGATCGTCAATGAACAGCCATTTCTTGTTGCTGATCACAATCAGGTAAACCCTGAACTTTTCTTTATCAAGATTTTGTGCAATAATTCTGGCAGAATTGACCGAAATTACATACTCTCCGGAGTCGCCTCCTGCAACAAGCGCTATATTCTTCATAGATTCAGAAAATAATTGCACAAAGTTAACAGACTTGCCCATTCCATCGCAATACACGGAATGAAAAAGAGTTTCCATACTACCCATATTACACAACATGCTCAAATCGCGAAAATAATCGTCAATTAATTATTAATTTTGAGGCTGAAAAAAATCACCACTCATGAGTATACTTTCCTTTCTGAAAAGCAAAACCTTTCGATATCATGTTTTATACGCCATAGCAGCGGTTATCGTATTGCTGTGGTTGTCGCTCAAGGTTCTTGACATATACACCATGCATGGCCGCACCATTGAAGTACCCAACCTTGATGGGCTACAGACCGAACAGGCAGAGCGGATGCTTCGGCGGGCCAATCTCAGGGCGGTTATCAATGATAGTATCTTCGACAGTCAGCGCGAAAAAGGAACCATCGCATCGCAAAATCCCGCACCTGGCATAGCTGTTAAGAAAAACAGGACCGTATATCTTACTACTGTAGCCATCTTACCCGAGATGGTTGCCATGCCCGATCTTACCGATCTTTCGTTGCGCCAGGCACTGGCCGTACTGGAGACCTACGGATTGAAACCCGGAAGACTGGAGTATGTGCCCAATATTGCCCTTAATGCGGTGCTGCAGCAGAAATTTAACCGGGCCACCATTGAGGCAGGCACCCTGGTAGAAAAAGGTACCGCCATTGATCTGGTACTTGGCGACGGAGCGGGCACTTCCGACAACCAGGTGCTGGTTCCCTTACTTATTGGCAAAACCCGTGAAGAAGCCATCCAGTTGCTCAACAGCTCATCGTTGAACCTGGGCCAGGAGATATTCCTCGACGACGATCAGGAAGACCTCAGGGTGTACCGTCAAAGCCCCAGCGTGCAGCAACGGCGCCTAAGGGTAAGCCCCGGAACTGCTGTGGACCTGTACTACAGATCTGCTGCTGCTTTCGATTTCGACACCTACCTGGCAGAAAACCTTTCGGTGACCACCCCCGACCTTACAGGAAAAACACCTGAAGAAGTTTTTAAAATACTTCAGGATAATTTCCTTGTACTCGACAAAGAGGTTTACGAATTCAATGTACCGGCAAGCCAGGCAAGGGTTTTCAGACAAGACCCCGATGCCCTGGATCAGCCACAGGTAACCCGGGGTACTCGATTCAATATTTGGTACAGGAGAATTGAAGATTTCGACCGCCAGTAACCTCGCTTTTTTTAGCCTTAACATACAATAATCAGGGGCTAAAAGTGTTAGTATGGGTAAGTTGCTCAAACCCGAATCAGCCTGTTAAGCTGCTGCAATATCCCGGGCAAACAGCCCCTTTCAAACGCCAATGAAGAAACATCAGCTGAAGCCAAGACCATGATAAAACCTTTTTTCCTCCTTACAACACTAATCATCTTTTGTGTATTGCCAGCCAGCTCTCAGGAGATCCTTCAGTCGTTGGTTCAGAATCCGGAAAAATCCCAATCCAGCCACAAAAGCAGCCCCAAAGATGCTGTTTCCACCCCCCTTACCTTGCCTTTTCACGAAGACTTTTCTCACAAGGGGCCTTACCCTGATCATCGCCTCTGGGCCGATAGTTTCGTATTTGTAAATTCAAGTTTTGCCAGGTTTCCTGTTACCAATGGCACAGCTACTTTTGATGCACTCAACCAACGGGGAGCCATTTATGAGCAAGCTTCGGAGACCCCTTTTCAGTTTACCGCCGATTTTCTCACCTCGCAGCCCATACGGCTGGATTCGGTTTTCAGCCCCGCCCCTATGGCCCTGACCCCTGCCGACAGTATTATCCTTACGTTCTATTTCCAACCCCAGGGTATGGGAAGTGCTCCCCGCCAAAGAGATTCTCTTGCACTGGAATTTCTGCATACCCCCGGATACTACATGCCTGACCCTGAAAACGAGGGTGAAGACCTATGGGTGGAGGATCTTTGGATAAGGGTGTGGAGCACCACAGGCACTACACTGAATGAGTTTTACCAGGCCAACAATAACCAGTGGTTTAAAAGAATTGCTATTGCCGTTGAGGACGTGGAATATTTCAGACCCGATTTCCGGTTCCGGTTCCGCAATTATGCAAGCTTCCCCATTGCCAAAACCCCATCCAATTTCGCCGGAAACACAAGCATCTGGAATATCGACTACATTTCGCTCGATTTTGGAAGAAGCTCTGCAGATCCTTACTACTACGATATTGCTTTTGCGGCCCCGGCACAATCGATCCTAAGAAACTATCAGGCTATGCCATGGAAACAATACATCGCCAACCCACAGCAAAGCCTCAGGGTTCGCTTCGACAACACCATTACCAACCTCAACAATGTTACCCACAATTATTTCTATGGATATTTTATCCAGGATGAGACCGGAACCACCATCCGGAATTATGTGGGTAATTTCTGGAATATTGCCCCTTTTTCCACTTCTGGTTACCAGAACTATGCGCCCCACACCAACCCATTGGTGTTAGCCAACCCCTTTCCTGTGGCACCTGCCAAAGCCAGGCAATTTACCATCACACACTTCATAAGGGAGGGACAGACCGGCGATGACAACCGCCGCAACGACACCATCCGCTTCAGGCAGATCTTCGATAATTATTATGCCTATGATGATGGCACCCCCGAAAGTGGCTACGGTCTGGTTGGCAACCAGGCCCGGGGAGCAGTGCGTTTTATTCTCAACCAGCCCGACACCCTTACTGCTGTAAGGTTCTTCTTCAACCCTACCCTGGGCAACCAGAACCAGCGAAACTTTATCCTCACCATCTGGAAAGACCTTGACCCGGAAATCATCCTCTACGAATCTGCGGTGGTAAGTACAACCTTTCCTGAAGGGATCAACACGTTTGCAGAATACCCCCTGGATTTCCCTTTGATTGTTTCCGACACCCTGTATGTTGGCTGGAGGCAAATCACCAACGATTTTCTTAATATTGGTTTTGATGCCAGTAACAATGCAGGCGCACATATCTTTTACAATACCTCTGGAGAGTGGTTGCCCACTATTTTCCAGGGGGCACTTATGATCCGCCCTGTTTTTGGGGAGGCTTTTTTCACCTCCACCCCTGCTCTCCAGCCTCAGCAATTCAGCATCTATCCCAATCCCGTAAGGGGAAATACGCTCCAGGTTCAGCCAGACATCCACCAACAATACCCGGGTGCAAACCTGAGTGTTTTTGATGCTACAGGACGATTGCTGGGCACCTTTCCCCTGCAGGACCAAAATGATATCTCTGCATTGCCCAACGGTATGTATCTTATACGAATCAGCGATGCTGCCGGCAATTCGCTGCAAACCACGAAACTTATCATTGCCCGATAATAAACTTACCACATGACCCACCCCCAGGACGACAATTTCTTTGAAGACGACGAACTAAAAAACGAAGGAGAAGAACAGGAGTTATTTGAACATTTTCGCTTTGTTGCCGACAAAGGACAAGGGTTGCTGCGTATCGACAAATTCCTGATGGCCCGCATGGAATCTACCAGCCGCAACAAAATTCAAAATGCAGCCAAGGCAGGTAACATCCTGGTGAACGACAAACCTGTTAAGGCAAATTATAAAGTAAAGCCTCAGGATGTAATCACCATCGTGCTGGCTTTTCCTCCACGCGAAATAGAACTGATACCCCAGGACATCCCCATAGACATCATGTATGAGGATGACGACCTGCTTATTGTTAACAAGGTGGCAGGAATGGTAGTACACCCGGGGTATGGCAACTATACCGACACACTGGTGAATGCATTGGTTTTCCATTTCAGGGATCTTCCCATGCAAAACAACGAACCTGTGAAGCCGGGGTTGGTGCATCGTATAGACAAAAACACATCGGGGATCCTGTTGATCGCTAAAACCGAGCTGGCTCAGACCAGACTGGCAAAGCTGTTTTTCGACCGAAGCATCGACAGGCTCTACCATGCCCTGGTATGGGGAGATATCAAGCAGGAAGAAGGAACCATTACCGGGCAAATCGGGCGGAGCCTGAAGAACCGGCAGGTAATGGATGTTTTCCCCAATGGCGATTATGGCAAACCCGCCATTACACATTACCGTGTGCTGGAGCGCTTTGGCTATGTAACCCTTGTGGAGTGCAAGCTCGAAACAGGCCGAACACACCAGATAAGGGCCCACTTCAGGTACATTGGCCACCCCTTGTTCAATGACGAAACCTATGGAGGCGATCGCATCCTGAAGGGTACCACTTTTGCCAAATACAAGCAGTTTGTGCAAAACTGCTTCAAGGTTTGCCCTCGACATGCCTTACATGCCAAAACACTGGGTTTTGTGCACCCTACCACACACAAGCCCATGTTTTTCGACTCTGAGCTCGCTCCGGATATGCAACAGTTGATTGAAAAATGGAGGCACTACGCCCGGCATAAAGCCTTTGAAGAAACAGAAGGCCCTGCAGAAACTGATCCTTCTGCAGAGCCTATTGATTAATTATGCACCAATTCCTTTAGATCTTCAGGCGCAATCCCATCAGGAAATGACGGCCCGCCTGGGGGAAATAACCATCATCGAGCGTTTGCACCAGGCCATCTACAGCACCTTTGTATACCCATGCATTGGTAATGTATTGCTCAGCCAGCAAATTGCAGATGCCAAAGGTCAGCTCCAGTTGCCGGAAAAGACCATTCTCCAACGACCACCCAAACAACAGGTCATTTACCAGGTAAGGATCCAGCATTCTGTTGGCATTGCTGGTATTATCAATGTACTGCTTGCCCACATACTTGGAAATCAGATTTACAGAGAAAGCAGGCAGAGGTCTGATTTCCAGTTTACTTGCAGCCACAACCGAGGGAGAGAAGGCGATATCTGTATTGGAATAGGTTTGCTGGTGAGTGGCTTCACCAAGCCAGTTGCCATCGGCATCGTACTCGTCAGAAAACTCAACAAACTCGCGGATCTTGTTTTGGCTGAGTGTAATATTGCCAGACCACCCGAGCAACCTGGAGAA
This sequence comes from Bacteroidales bacterium, assembly GCA_046291875.1. Lineage (GTDB taxonomy): Bacteria > Bacteroidota > Bacteroidia > Bacteroidales > UBA7960 > SKVR01. The sequence continues at coordinate 25,352 of JBKBSF010000023.1, forward strand.
ACGATAAGCCCCTTCCAGCTCCACTCCTACCCTGTAGCTCCTGTCGATGTTGGTTCTGGAGAAACCTCCCACATCGTTGATCTGTCCGGTAAGTACCAACTGATCCTTATAGTCCATAAGATAGAGGTTGGCGGCAAGCAGGGTTTTTGAAGTATTCATTCGCCAGCCCAGTTCAACATTGCGAAGGGTTTCGTGGCGGGGTCTGCTATCGGGAGAAGACTCGGTAAAATCGCGTCGAACAGGCTCGCGATTGCTCATCCCGGCGAAAAGTGAAAGGGTTTGCCCCTCGTTCATTTGCCACATAAAGCCGGTCTTGGGGTTCCAGAAATGAAAAACCGCTGTTTGGTCCACATTCACCACCTCATTGTTTACCATGGCCCTGCCCACAAAAGTGTAGTTGATATGGCGATACTGCTGGTCGAGGTAAAAATACAATTGCGGGTTGAGCTCAAAGTTGAACTTCAGGAAAGAGTTAAAATCCTTCTTCTCAGCTCCATTATCGTAATACCTGTGATTTTTGTCAAAATCAGTTGCCAACCTGGCCCAGATGATCTTTCCGAAATGATCTCCTTCGTAGATATTGTATCCACCCCCCCACACAGCGTTTAATCCTTGCCGTCCGGAGTAGTCCAGCGCCCAGGTCAAACCGTAGAAATGGTTGTCGAGCCAACGTTGTCTTACAAGGTCTGTACGTGAGAAAACCTGGTTGTCGATCACCACATTGGGCAATCCGTAACGCGAGAACCGGTCGTTTTGCCGGTATTGCTCGTAGTAGCCTCTGCCGTAGGTATAATGCAAAGAGGTATTGGCTACCCAATTGAGCCCCAGCCGGTGCGTTACATGCAGCTGGTAATGATCCTGCTGGTAGTTATCGGTTTCATTCTCATAAAACCGCATATTGCCCTCTGTGTCAAAGTACATCCCTGAGGGGTTAAATGTTCTCTGACTTTCGAGCATTGAACCGGGCACTCCATTCCAGGCCTGGTAGGTGGTTTCCTTTCCGCTAAAGGTAATGGCCTGAACCACTGTATTTGCACCATAATATCCCCCTGAAAGGTAAAATGATTTCAGATCAGAGAAAGATCTGTCAATGTATCCATCGGAGCTTATCCTGGATAGCCTTCCATCAAATGCCCACCTCTGAGCCATCAGCCCAGTGCCAAAGTTGGCAGTATTGCGCAGAGTATTGAAAGAACCTCCACTGGTAACGATCTCTGCATACGGATCGGCATTGAGGCCGGTAGTAGACAAACTTATGGTAGCTCCAAAAGCGGCAGCACCGTGTGTACTGGTACCCACTCCTCGCTGTATCTGGATATTTTCGGTGGAGGAAGCAATGTCGGGCATATTGACCCACCAAACCCCATGCGACTCTGCATCATTTATGGGAACACCATTGAGGGTAACATTGATCCTTGAATTGTCGCTTCCTCTGATGTTCATCCAGGTATAACCAATGCCGGCACCGGCATCAGAACTGGTAATCAGGCTGGGGGTAAGAGACAAAAGAAAAGGGAGATCCTGCCCCAGATTGCGGGCTGCAATTTCGCTGGCCGACACATTGGTATGGGTTGAGGGAGTGCGGCTGTCGGCCCGGGTGGCCTGTACAATTACTTCCTGCGACATCAGCATCGATCGCTCCAGGCTGATAGCCAGGGGCTGATTTCCCTGAAGGCTCATATCAACCTCTACCGTTTGGGGTTCGAATCCCACAAAAGAAATCCGCAGGCTTACTAATGGGCCGGCAATATTGCCAAAACGGAAAGTTCCGTTGCTGGAGGTATGCACCCCCTGAAATGTTCCCTCCACCATTACACTGGCCCCGGGTAAGGGGCTACCATCGGCTGCATCTGTAACGACTCCGTGCAGCACGTTTTGTGCTGATACAGGCAAAACAAAGCAAGCCCATACAAGCAAGACAAAAAACTGTTTCATAAACATTTGTTAATTAATGGGTTTAACTAATAGAGGCTGTAGGGGTAGATAGCCTCCTTAAAGCTTATCCCGTTCCCTTCGCCGGCATTACCCGGAGCAGGTTCAATGGGTTTGATCTCAGCCCGTTACTTTTGGGCACCCCTAGCAAGAAAAAGCAATATTCCGCCAAAAGAACTTACTACATTGCGGCTGTATTGCTGTGCAAAGGTAAATACTCCTGTGCAAAAAAGAAATATTTTCCTTTGTTTTTAACCTTTTCGGTGCAGTTTCACCGATTTGGCTATATTTGCCGCAGCTTGAAACTAATACTAACGCGATGAAGATCATTATAATCAATGGACCCAATCTGAACCTTCTGGGTACAAGACAAACCTCCATTTACGGCAATACCTTTTTTGAAGATTACCTCAAAGCATTACAAAAAGCTTATCCTGAAGTAAACCTGGAATATTACCACAGCAATGTAGAAGGAGAGCTCATCAACAAGTTGCACGAAACAGGCTTTACCTATCATGGTATTATTCTCAATGCAGGTGGGTATACCCACACATCCGTTGCCATTGCAGATGCCGTAATGGCTATCAATACACCGGTTGTTGAAGTACACGTATCCAATATTTATTCAAGAGAAAGCTTCAGGCACACCTCCATGATTGCACCTGCATGCATGGGTACTATTGCAGGGTTTGGGCTCGATGGATACAGGCTGGCACTTGAAAGCCTTATAAATGCAAAGAAAATTACCGGGTAACAAGCTAATCACAGACCCTCAACACAAACATCGAAGCGTTTCAGATACCTCGGAATGCTTTGGGTTTAAGTTGATCAAAACGTTTGATCCGCTTCAGGAAATAGGAAAACACTATGCTTCGGTGATATACCGGACTTCCGTTGGAGCGTGTCAGCTGCCTGCTTTGTTTCCTTTTTCCTGGCATGAGGAGGAAAAAAGCGAACAAAGCCTTGTACACTGCAAGAAAATCCTGGTTCTGCCCTTTAAGCAAAAATACCACAGCAGCTACCTGATCAAGGACCAATCGTTGCAGCAAAACAGGGTAAAACCGACGGGCGGGTAGATTTTTTGCAAGCAAAAGCAGGTTGTTGCGAAAGTTCAGAAACGTTTTGCGGGGGTTGTTACGTGGCAGAGTGCCTCCTCCCACATGGTATACCACAGAAGAGGGCTCACAAATGATTTTCTTTCCCATACGCCCGAGCCTCCAGCAAAGGTCGATCTCTTCCATGTGCGCAAAAAACACAGGATCCAATGCCCCTGCACGATGAAAATCTGAAGCCCTGACAAATAAACAAGCACCCGTAGCCCAGAACACCTGCGCAGTGCTGTTGTATTGCCCTTTATCTTCCTCGGTATGGTCAAAAACTCTTCCACGACAGAAAGGATAACCCAGGTAATCGATAAAACCACCCGCAGCCCCAGCATACTCAAATCGTTCCCGATCGGAATAAGCAAGGATTTTGGGCTGGCAGGCAGCAATCTCCGGATCCTGATCCATTACACTAACAATACGATCTATCCACCCTTCCTCCACCTCTATATCCGAGTTGAGCAACACATAATAGGTAGCTTTGATCTGCTCCAGGGCAAGGTTGTAGCCCCCGGTATAACCATGATTTTCCTTCAGGTCAAGGGTAGCCACTTCAGGAAATCTCGTCTTCAGGAAAGCAAGAGAACCATCAATGGAGCCGTTATCAGCCACAAATACTTCTGCAAATGAAGGATTGTATTTCAATACGGAAGGAAGAAATCTTTCCAGAAAGGATTTTCCGTTCCAGTTCAGGATAACAACGGCAACTTTTGGTTCCTTCATAAAAAACATCTGGGAGGTAGGTATGAAAATAAAACGGCTTTTCTTGAGGATTGTTATGGAAAATTGCCCTCTACAAGCATCTCAAAGGTAGTCAATTCTTACAAGTTTTAAAATTTCTGAACTTCCGGAGGCATTCATCCACCCTATAAATAACTGATATAAAAGGCCGTATGCAGCCATTAAACATTTTTCAGAGGAGGTATTATTTTTTACTTGCCGGGAATATTTTTTTTTGTACTTTTGCCCCCGGAGAGATGGCAGAGTGGTCGATTGCGGCGGTCTTGAAAACCGTTGAGGGTAACACCTCCGGGGGTTCGAATCCCTCTCTCTCCGCCAAGAGAAAACAAAAAAAGCACAGCGAAAATTCAGCTGTGCTTTTTTTGTTTTACGTCTTTTGGGTTTTCCCCATTCTATAACGATTTCTCAGTATAAAAAAGTTAGGGCTGCATCTTGAATTCGCAACACCCAAAGCCCAGATGATTGAGATCGCCAAAACCACCCTGTAGCCCAATTTGCAATAAGGGTTCCGGGGCCTGGATTCGAAAGTCGAACCAATAACCCTTCACGGCTTTCTGATGCGGGGTATCCGTTTTAATTTTCACTACTTTGGCCCTGGGCTTACCCAGAAGTTCAAACTTCAAATCCTGCAAACCGCTAAGCCCGGCTGCCGCATCGGGCAGTATTCTTATCATGTGGGCATATTTTGCCATGAGGCTTTTAAAGAACACCTTATCAAAATCTTTTTGATCGGGAGAGAGATACGACCCGTCGGTCTTGCCTGGCTCTGCAATAAGCATGGGAGAGAGACAACTCAGCGAGATCATACCTGACTTATCCTTGGTTTCCATATCCAGTGCACTTACTTTCTCTACCCGGAAGGCAGTTTTACCCCTCATATCGCCGATCTTGAACTCCTTTCCGGCAAACATATCGGGGATAAATTCCCCAATCCCTTTATCGGCATAAAAAGAGAGCACAATACCCGCCACAGGCTTCTCCAGAGATATTTTATCGTCCTGGTGCTTGTGCCCGCTGAAAACCAAATCGGAGAAGGTAAAAAGGCGGTACTCTCCCGATGCATCCAGATAGGACTTTTCTTTAAGCCATGAAATGAATTTTGGATTTTCAAAATGCAGCACCTTATGTATCCAGGAGGAAATTTCACTCTGATAATTTACCGGCAAATTGTAGGGAGCATCTCCCAAAACGGCTAAATCGATTTTAAACCTCATGATGATCCTTCAATATTAAATACGCTTCAATCGAATTTGATTAGTGGTCAGAAAAAGAATGGAATAAAAAGGAGCGTTCAGGTATGAGCAATGCAGTATTGTTCTATAAAAATAGTAAATGCCTCAATAAAAATAAAAGCAAAAGCGAAAAAAACTTGGTTAAAAAGGCGAAAGCCACTCAAAACGTGTTTTGAGTGGCTTTCGGAATCTTATTCAGGACCGCAGATTATCTTACGATTTCCTGGAATTCAGCTACATTGAAGTAGCGAATAAATTCGCGGTCAATTCTGGCTTCTTCTTTGTAAGCAGGGTTCAGCTGTACAGCTTTCCTGAGGTTTTCGAATACCATATTGTTGTTCTGCCTGCGGGCACCAATGATAGCTTTCAGGTAAGCTACAGAAGCTGTTTCCTGAGCACACTCCAGGTTGGTCATTGCAGCAGACTCGTTGCCAGCCATCAGGTGAGCCAAAGCAACATTATGGGTGCAGGTGCGACCGGCAAAAGAAGTAAGAGCGGCCTGGTAGTCACCTTTCTGGATCATCAGAATACCTACGTTGTAGTTAACCCTGATGCCTTGTCCCTGAGCAGCCTCAAAATAAGACTGAGCATTCTCTTTGTCGCCTTCCCATGCAGCCACAACACCCAGGTTGTTGAGAACGTGTCCGTTGTTAGGAGCAAGCTGGTTGGCTTTTTCAAGATCTCTGGCAGCTGAAGCAGCATCACCTTTCTTCAGGTAAACATAGGCAGCATTGTTGAAGCCTCTGTAATCCTGGGGGAAAAGTCTCTGAGCAGACTTGTAAATAGCCAGCTGGGTATCCAGATTTTGTGTAAGAGTAGCTGCATAAAGAAGTTCTTTCACATCAAGTTTTGAAGGGTCTTCAGTAGAAAGTCTTGCAATCTCTTCGTCCGTTTTCTTGGGCTCGAAAGCAGTTACAACGATCTCACCACGACGCAGGGGCTCAAGAAGTTTTTCTACCTCAGCGTAAATGATGGTCATATCCTTGATTCTTCTTTCTCTTTCAGCAGGACGCAATTGAGAGTTGATTACATTGGCAATGGCTTGCTTATCGCGAATGTTGCTGGCATTGAGAACAGTCATAAATCCGTCGAAATCTTCACCCTTGGCAGTAACCTTCAGTGCAGGTCTTTCAATGGTAGTTCTGAGTTCTCTTTCCAGTCTGCGGAACATGTCGTTAACATAAGTTTCGGTGGCTTTGGCCCTGTTTTCAGAAAGCTTTTCATTGAAAGCTACTTCACCCTCGGGAGAAGCCCAGGCATTGATCTCGATAGATTTGATCTTCCACTGCTTCTTAAGGAATTCGTTGAGATCAGCAATAGCTTTTCTTGCTTCTTCATTGCGGTTGAGAGCCAATCTCCAGTCAATATTATGCCTCATATAGGCAAAATAAATATTAGCTTTTCTGGTAACGGTGGTTTCCTTCTCGTAACCGTGAGGAGCCAAAGCCAGATCCTGATCGCGGTCAACGCGCTGTGAGGTGTTGATAACACCATCTGCTACTTTTCTCTCGGGCAGCATGGTAATATCACCTTCGCGGCCTTCGCGATACACTCTTGCACGGATTACCAGCTCAGAGGCCTGCATGCCTTCTTCGAATGCAACAGCATCAGCAAAGCTGAAAGTTGTGGGTGCATTGCGGTTTACCACGGTACCTTGCCCGGAGGTTTTTTCTCCTCTCAGGTAAATGGTAGCAAGTTCTCTTTCTCCACCTTCGAATTTCAAAACAGGAGTAAGCTCAACTTTTGCACGGGCATGGAAATACTTCTCGCTTACACGGCCATTCACATTTACAGCAATTTCACCACCATGATTTTCCAAAGGATTCTGCTGGGGAGTATAGGTTACTCCATTGCCATAATCCCTGATCATCTTGTTCAGTCCACAACTGCTGAAAAATGCAGCCGTTATAAGCAGCACGGCTAAAACTTTTACGTTAACGTTCTTCATAGTTTTTAATTTATAGATTAATCTCCAGGTTTTGGGGTTTTCGATTTAACATATTGATTTTGAAAATTCTCTCAAAAATGAATAACAAGTACAAATATATAAAAAAATCTAACCACACTTGCATTTTTACGTGCATTGTTTATTGCGGGTTTCAATTCCTTTAGACAATATATACCCTTTATTCAGGCTGCAAAGTAACAAAAAATATCAAATCATTGTTTGAAATCCACCCGTCTATTGCAATTTTTAGCAATTTTGTAAAATAATAAAACGCTTATCAGCTATCACGATTCCTTAATGTATTGAAATACACCGTACAATTTGGCGATACGAACAAATCAGGATTTCCCACAGTCCGGCTTTTGAAAAACAGAACATATTTTTTGAAAATCTTTTTGCCAAAATGAAAATTAGTTTTACATTTGCACTCCTTTTTAACAAGGCCCGTTCGTCTAGGGGTTAGGACGCAAGGTTTTCATCCTTGTAGCAGGGGTTCGAATCCCCTACGGGCTACCAGCAAATAGAAATAGATTATTATTTACCTGAGAAGAAAAAAAAATTATCATGGCCAACCATAAATCAGCAAAAAAGAGGATCCGGTCAAACAATGCTAAAAGACTTCGCAACCGTTATTATGCGAAAACTACCCGCAATGCCGTAAAAAGGCTCAGAATGACCACCGATAAAAACGATGCCGTAGAAAAACTGCCCAAGGTAGTTGCTCTTCTTGATAAACTGGCCAAGAGATCAGTGATTCATAAGAACAAAGCATCTAACCTGAAGTCGAAGTTAACCAAATACGTTAACACGCTTTAGAAAATTTGCGAGCCCGGTGCAAAAATTATTTGGGTTTCAAAAAAAAAATCTAATTTTGCACTGCTCAAAAAAAATGGCCCGTTCGTCTAGGGGTTAGGACGCAAGGTTTTCATCCTTGTAGCAGGGGTTCGAATCCCCTACGGGCTACTAAAAAAGGCTTTTGTTGATCAAAAGCCTTTTTTTTATGCCGTTTATTCATTAATTTAGACCAAATCCTTAAATTTATGAATAAACCCTTAAACTCCTCCGAGGTATCCCGTATGGGTGGGATTAAAAGCTGGGCAGAAGATGAGCGCCCCAGGGAAAAACTTCTTGCCAAAGGAGTGGCTGCATTGAGCGATGGAGAGCTTTTGGCCATTCTTATTGGCAGTGGCACCCGCGAACTTTCTGCTGTAGATCTGGCACGGGAAATCCTTCTGGCTTCGCAGAATAGTCTTTCTGAGCTTTCCCGCTTATCCATAAAAGACCTTACCCGGTTCAAAGGTATCGGAGAAGCAAAGGCCATCAACATTGCTGCGGCTCTGGAGCTGGGGCGGCGCAGGCGCTTAAAAGACGGGCTCGAGCGAAAAAAGATCACTTCCAGCCGGGATGCCTTCGAAATAATGCATCCACTGCTGAGCGACAACAATTATGAAGAGTTCTGGATCATTACCCTTAACAGGGGAAATATGGTAAAGAAAATTCATCGGATCAGCGAAGGCAGCCTGGCTGGCACCGTGGCCGACCCCAAGAAGATTTTTCGTATGGCACTGGAAGACAATGCAGCCTCATTGATCCTTTTCCACAATCATCCCAGCGGCAACCTCACTCCCAGTAAAAAAGACTCCGAAATAACCCAGAAGTGCAAAAGTGCCGGATTGTTTCTGGATATGCCTGTGCTGGATCATATCATTATCGGGGCCGACTCTTATTTCAGCTTTGCTGACGAAGGTCTGCTTTAAGAACCCATCAGCCATTCCTGCCCACAAAGACTTATACTCCGGGTTGCCCTGTAAGCCCACATGGTTTAAAAAATATATTTTATCTTTGTACGAATTCTATCTTACCACCCGATGATCCTGCTCTATACCCCTAAAATTACCAGCAGAATACAATATGCCGTGAAATTTATTCTGGGCCAGATCGGGGGTTTCGAATACAGCGTAACTTCATCATCGGAAGATTTTATCAACTTCAAAGGGGCACGGATCAATTATTCTGACAGGCACTTCCCGGTAGATTGCATCCATGTTTTTTTCTCTGGTTTTCTTATTCAGAAGGGAGTGCGTGAGTTTGCACCCCCCATCCGGCAGCAAGAGCCCTGGCCTTGTCTTTTTCCGGCAATCGATGATGGAAGAGAATATCATGTAGATTATGATATTTTTGCCTCGGCTTTTTACCTGATGAGCCGCTATGAAGAATACCTCCCCTTTCTGGAGGATCGGTACGGTCGTTTTGAGGCCGATCAGAGCTTTGCCTTTCAGCATGGTTTTCTCGAACTTCCCATTACCGACCTGCAAGCACTGGAGCTGCAAAAGAAACTACTCCACCAGTTTCCTTTCCTGGAGGTGAGAGAGAGGAAGTTCCGGTTTATACCCACTTACGATATTGATGTAGCCTATGCATACAAAGGACGGGGCACCACCCGGAACGTACTGGCCATTGTGCGCGATGTGCTAACATTCAATTTTCAAAATCTTCATCACCGTATCCAGGTGCTGCTGAACCGGTTACCTGACCCTTTCGATACTTACGATCTGCAGTTGTCTTTGCAGAAACGCTATCAGCTTGACCCTATTTACTTCTTCCTGTCGGCCCAGTTTGGACCTCGCGACAAAAATATCTCCATCTATTCCAGACACTTCAGCCATTTGTTAAAACGATTGGGCGATTACGCGCAAACGGGTATTCATCCCTCATTTGCCTCCCACGAAAAACCGGCCCGGTTGCTGGAAGAGATCAAAACCCTGGCCTCAATCCTGAACCGTACGGTAGAAAAAAGCCGGCAGCATTATCTGAAGCTGCATTTGCCCGAAACCTACACCCGACTCATGCGCTACAACATCTGGAATGATTACAGCATGGGATTTGCTTCGCACCCCGGTTTCAGGGCAGGCACCTGTACTCCCTTTAATTTTTTCAACCTGCAGGAAGAAAGCGAAACCCGGCTTAAGGTGCATCCTCTTGCCGTAATGGATGGATCGCTGCGCGATTATCTGAAGCTATCACCCGATGAGGCAATACAAAAATGTGAAGCCCTTGCAAAATCAGTTATGCAGGCACAAGGCACTTTTATTACTCTCTGGCACAACGATGCACTAAGCGAATACGGCTATTGGAAGGGTTGGAGAAAAGTATACACACATCTTATCGATTTTATACACAACCCTTCGGGAGAGAAAAAAGCATGATCAGGTACCTGACGCATAACGAGATAGATAAGGAAAAGTGGGATGCCGCCATCGACCAGGCTCTCAACGGAATCATTTACCCCTATTCTTTCTATCTTGACCAGGTTGCACCCCGTTGGGAGGCTCTGGTTTATAATGATTATGAAGCCGTAATGCCCCTGCCCCACCGCACAAAATGGGGTGTGCGCTATGTTTTCCAACCCTTTTTCATACAACAACTGGGGGTTTTCTCAAGTAAACCCATGGGGGCAGATACTGTTGAGAGGTTTATTGATGCCATTCCAATACACTTCAGGTTTTGCCAGCTGAACTTTAACACTTACAATACGATTGGGGGTGGAAGGAACCGATCGGTGCGAAAGAGAAGGAATTTTGAACTGGACCTGATTGCACCTTATGAACAATTGTATGCCAACTATGCTGAAAATACGCGGCGCAATCTGAAAAAAGCACAGAAATCAGGCATTTTTATCACTATCAACTCCGATCCGGATATCATTATACAGAGCTTTCGCAACAATAGGGGTAAAGACATTGCCAGTTTTTCGGAGGCAGACTATCTGACCCTAAAGCACCTGATCTATTCAGGACTGCATCGTGGCAATGCTACCATTTACTCTGCCTGGGATGAAACCAATAGTTTTTGTGCAGGCATTGTTTTTATGCAGTCGCATCGCAAGAGCATCCTGTTGTTCTCAGGAAGTATGCCTCAAGCTCGCCAGAATGGTGCTATGGCTGCCCTGGTAGATCGATTTATCAGCGATCATGCCGGAGAAAACCTTACCCTTGACTTTGAAGGATCCGATCAGGATAGCCTGGCTCGGTTTTACAAAGGCTTTGGAGCAAAAGAATGCTCCTATTATGAGTTGACAATCCATAATTTTCCACTAATTTTAAAACCCATTACAGATCTTTACCTTAGTTGGCGGCGCAGGTCTGTAAGAAATTGACCACCTAAACAATAATTCATATGGTACATGTATTGGAAAACAAAAGCTCTATACTCAGCCAGTATATCGCAGAGGTAAGAGATGTTGAGATACAGAAAGACAGTATGCGTTTCAGGCGCAACATGGAAAGGCTGGGCGAGATCTTTGCTTACGAAATCAGCAAAAAGCTCTCCTATCAGTCTGTTGAGGTAGTAACCTCCCTGGGAGAGGCTCAATGCAAGGTTCTGGATCAGCAACCAGTAATTGCAACCATTTTGCGCGCCGGCCTTCCCATGCACCAGGGCATTCTGAATATTTTTGACAAGGCCGAAAATGCCTTTATCTCGGCCTATCGCAAACATCACAAAGATGGTTCTTTTACCATTCAGGTTGAATACGCATCGTGCCCAATACTCGACAACAAGGTACTGATCCTTGCCGACCCAATGCTGGCCACCGGTGCCTCCATGGTTCTTACTTACAAGGAGCTGCTAACCAAGGGCAAACCCTCTCATACTCACATCGTGTCGATCCTGGCCAGTGTACAGGGGGTAGATTACCTGAAAAAACATCTTCCATCAGGAAGCTTTACCCTTTGGGCAGGAGCTGTGGATGACGAACTTACCGCCAAAGCCTATATTGTGCCCGGATTGGGTGATGCCGGTGATCTGGCCTATGGCAACAAACTCTGAAAACAATGAAGCAGGTTGTAGTATCAGAAAACATAAAAATCTCTCTCATTTCCATTCGCAGCCATTTGCTGCGGACCCTGCTCACTATTCTTATTATTGCCTTCGGGATTATGGCTATCGTGGGGATCCTTACGGCCATCGAATCCATCAAGATTTCCATTACCAGTAGTTTCTCGAGCCTCGGAGCCAACTCCTTTACCATTGTAAACCGCGATATGGTAGTGCAAGGTAGCGGACAACCCAGGGTGTATCCTCCCATCAGCTATGATGAAGCTGTAGCTTTTAAACGTGATTATCATTTCCCTGCCACTGTTTCTGTATCGCTTTGGGGTACCAGTACTGCTATTGTAAGATTTGGATCGCGGGAAACCAATCCTAATATTGCAGTAAATGGTTCAGACGAAAACTACCTCCTTACCTCGGGCAATGAACTGGAACGAGGGCGCAACTTCTCGCCCTGGGAAGTGGAAACAGGCGCTTCGGTAGCTATCATCGGCGGACGGTTAGCTCGTACTCTTTTCCCTAACAATGAAAATCCGCTTGGAAATTTTATCAATATCGCCAACCGCCGCTACCAGGTAATTGGAGTGATGAAAGAGAGGGGCGCCGGGTTTGGTTTCAGCAGCGATCAGCATGTGATCATTCCTGTGCTGGCAGCCCGGGGGCAATACTATCGCCCCAACATGAATCACAGTCTGAACATATCAACCCAAAACATTGCTCAACTGGAAACTGCTATAGGTGAAGCCACGGGAGTATTCAGACTAACACGCGGATTAAGACCCGGAGAAAGCAATAATTTTGACATCAGAAAAAGTGATAATCTTGCCCGGATCCTGATCGAAAACATCAGCCTGGTAACATTGGCTGCCACAGCAATTGGAATCATAACCCTGCTGGGGGCCGCAATCGGGCTGATGAATATTATGCTGGTATCTGTGACCGAGCGTACACGTGAAATCGGCATCCGAAAAGCTATGGGAGCCAGCAGGTATACCATCAAACAACAATTCCTGGCAGAAGCCATCGTGATTTGCCAGCTGGGTGGTGTGGCAGGTATCATATTCGGGCTTTTGGTGGGCAATATAATGTCTTTGGTTATAGGCAACCCTTTTATTGTGCCATGGAAATGGATTGGAGCCGGCATTTTACTCTGCTCACTGGTAGGACTTGTAGCAGGTTACTATCCTGCCGCCAAAGCTTCCAGGCTCGACCCCATCGAATCTCTCCGCTACGAATAGGGGCGTGAAAAGTATTTTACTTTTGCTTTTTTTGAATTTACATACTAACTTTAGGCTTTTATTATATTTTTTGCTATTTTTGTCGGACTAATACAGTAAAAACAAGACAACCTGCTCAAAAACCACGATTATCAATGGATAAAATCAAAGTACTTGTTGTTGATGACCACGACCTTATTGTGCTGGCCGCTCGCCAGATCTTCTCCAAAGTACCGGATATCAAACTCATAGGGGTAGCAAGTGACGGCGACGAAGCCTACAAAAAAATAAAAGAGCTTAAACCTGATGTAGTAATTCTCGATGTAATACTCCCCGGGATGGGAGGTATTGAGCTAACCCGAAAAATTGCTTCAGAGTTTCCGGACACAAAAGTGGTTCTTCACTCGTCATCGGTGAGTGAGGATGTAATTGTTACAGGTTTTGAGGCTGGTGCGATGGCCTATGTGCCCAAAAACTTCAAACCCGGCCAGTTGATCGAAGCCATCCATTCGGTGGTAAAAGGTGAGCACTACAGCAAAGGTTTCGTTTCAGAAATCCTCATTGAAAACTTCCTGAAAAACAAAAACAAAAAAGAAGGCCAGAATGGCAAGCTTACAGAGCGGGAAATAGAGATACTTCAAGCCATAACCAAAGGGATGACCAACCAGCAAATGGCCGATAACCTTCACATCAGCGTACGCACGGTTGAGGCCCACAAGTCAAATATTATGAAAAAACTCAAGCTCAACAGTACTGCTGAGCTTGTTGTGTATGCCATCAAACATAAGATTGTAAAAATCTGAGGTTTATCCACGCATTAATTTCTTCAGCTCCTTTCAATTTCCTCCAACTTAAGGTGCAACTCTTCCCAGAGAGTTTCGGCCTCATGTAATTGGGCTTTCATATCAGAATAGTTTTTATAGAACTGATCATTGTTGAAATCGGCTGGATAATCGCCCGGATTGGAGATTACCTTCTCGGCATCGCTGATCTGGGTTTCAAGTGCATGTATTTGCTCCTCAACACGTGCTATCTGCGACTGGACCTTCCGAACCTCACGTTCCATTTCTTTTTTTCGTTCCCACTGCTGCTTGTTGTCAGAGTCGATGGTGGCAGAAAGCTCAGAAGAAGCTTTACGGGCTTGCTCCAGATCAGAAAGGTTTTGGATATTACGGTTTTCAATGAAATCGTAAATATCGCCGATAAATTCCTTGATCTTTCTGTCTTTAAATTCGAATACCTTGTTTGATAAACCTTGCAAAAAATCGCGGTCGTGGCTCACAATCACAAGCGTACCCTCAAATTGGAGCAATGCACTTTTGAGGATGTCTTTTGAGCGCATATCGAGATGATTGGTAGGCTCATCAAGCACCAGCAAGTTTACGGGAGATAACAGCAACCGTGCTATAGCCAGGCGCGATTTTTCTCCTCCCGAGAGCACCTTCACCTTTTTGTCTACATCATCGCCCTGAAACAGAAAGCCACCCAGCATACTGCGTATCTTCGGACGGATATCACCCACGGCCACATCATCAAGGGTTTCAAAAACTGTTTTCTCCCCATCAAGCAATTCGGTCTGATTCTGGGCGTAATAGCCTATCTGAACATTATGGCCCAGCTTCAGATCTCCTGTATACTCCAGATCCCCAATAATAATTCTCGAAAGGGTTGTTTTTCCTTCACCATTTCTGCCTACAAAGGCAATCCGTTCTCCTCTGCTCACAGAGAACTCTATTCGCTCAAGCACCGTTTTTTCGCCATATCTTTTGCCAATATCGTGTGCCTCCAGTACAATTTTGCCGGAGGGAGGAGCTATGTTAAAACGAAAATGAATGGCAGATTTATCCAGGCTGTCTACTTCAACCTTTTCCATTTTCTCCAGGAGCTTAACACGCGATTGCACTTGTTTGGCCTTGGTAGCCTTTGCCCTGAAGCGTGTTATAAACCTTTCGATCTGGGCAATTTCCTTCTGCTGATTGGTAAATAAAGCCATTTCCTGCTCCAGGCGTTCCTCCCGCATCCATTCATAATCCGAATAATTGGCTTTGTAATCGTAGATCTTCCCTTTGGAAATTTCGATGGTTCTTTTGGTAATATTATCCAGAAACGCCCTGTCGTGCGATATCAACACCACGGCTCCGGAATAATCCTGCAAAAAGCCTTCGAGCCACTGAATGGACTCAATGTCGAGATGGTTGGTAGGCTCATCCAGGAGCAACAAATCAGGATTACGAAGCAATATTTTTGCCAGCTCAACGCGCATCTGCCATCCACCGCTGAATTCAGACATGCTTCGTTTAAAATCCTTGTGCTCAAATCCCAGTCCCAGCAACACTTTCTCAGCTCTGGCCTGTTGTGTGCTACCACCTATAATGGCAAAACGCTCATTGGCCTCGGCCAAACGCTCTGCCAGTTTGTGATAGGAGTCTGATTCATAATCCTCACGGTTGGCAATATCCAGAGTAAGCTTATCAATCAGTTTTTCAAGTTCATTGGCCTCAGAAAAGGCGGCAAAAGTTTCATCAAGAACACTTTTGGTACTCCTTAACTTCATTTCCTGGGGCAGGTAACCCACAGTACCGGAGGAAGGCAGCACTACCCTGCCCGATTCAGGCTCCATCTGCCCGGTAATGATCCGCATCATAGTGGTTTTCCCTGCACCATTTTTTCCTACCAGCCCAATGCGATCGCGCTTATTGATCAGGAAAGATACATCCTCGAACAAGTATTCGCCGTTAAACTGAACTGACAGGTTGTTGACTGAAAACATCGGGTGTGGTGTTGCTTATGGGTTTATCTGTTGAATGGCTGAGACGTTGAATCGTTTAGTGCTAGGGGCTTTGTGCAATATCACGCATTCGTAAGGATACAGTAAAGATTGCTTAGAGCATGGCTCATAACTCAAAAGGTGTTGGGGGTTTCGGACTGAATATAAAGAGTGCTAACTTTTCCCCTTGAGTTGCAGCCCCAATTCATCCAGCTGTTTAAGATCAACAGGTGAAGGGCTGTCGATCATTACATCGCGGCCTGAATTGTTTTTTGGGAACGCAATGTAATCGCGGATGGACTCTGAGCCCCCAAAGAGTGAGCACCAGCGGTCGAAGCCAAAGGCTACTCCTCCATGAGGCGGAGCACCATACTGAAATGCATCCATAAGGAAACCGAACTGATCGCTGGCTTCCTGGGCTGAAAACCCAAGCACTTCAAACATCTTAGCCTGCAGCTCTTTATCAAAAATCCGGATGGATCCCCCTCCAATCTCTACACCATTTATGACCATATCATAGGCATTGGCTCGTACTTTTCCGGGATCAGAATGGAGCAAGTGCAGATCTTCGGGCAAAGGAGAAGTAAAAGGATGGTGCATGGCAAAAAATCTTTTTGCTTCTGCATCCCATTCCAGAAGCGGAAAATCCAACACCCACAGGCAAGCAAACTGATTGGGATTGCGCAATCCAAGTCGTTTTCCCATTTCCAGCCTAAGCTCACCCAGTGCTTTGCGGGTCGTATCGATTTCGCCTGCCATTATCAGCAACAGATCTCCTGGTTTAGCCTCAAGGGCCTTGGCCCATTGCTCGAGTTGCTCGGGCTGGAAAAACTTATCTACACTCGATTTGAAAGTACCATCGGTGTTCACCCGGACATAAACCAGGCCCTGAGCACCAATCTGGGGCCGTTTTACCCAATCGGTAAGCTCATCTATCTGCTTACGGGTATAATCGGCACAGCCGCTGGCATTGATTCCTCCAATCCACTGAGCATCGTCGAATACTTTAAATCCTTTTCCTTTCACAAGGTCGCCAAGCTCTGCAAAACGCATCCCAAATCGTGTGTCAGGCTTATCCGATCCATAATACTTCATGGCATCGGCATAGCTCATACGACTGAAGTTCACATCTTCTACGCCCTTTACCACCTTAAAAAGATGTTTTGCCAACCCTTCGAATGTGCTGAGGACATCCTCGCGGGTAACAAAGGACATCTCACAATCGATCTGTGTAAATTCGGGCTGTCGGTCGGCTCTGAGGTCTTCATCGCGAAAGCATTTCACGATCTGGAAGTACCTGTCGAGACCAGCCACCATAAGCAGCTGCTTAAAGGTTTGGGGCGACTGAGGAAGCGCATAAAACTGCCCGGCATTCATACGTGAAGGCACCAGGAAGTCGCGCGCTCCTTCGGGGGTAGACTTTATAAGAACAGGTGTTTCTACTTCAATGAATTGCTGATCATTCAGATATTTCCGGGTTTCGATAGCCATCTGATGACGCAGTTCGAGGTTGCGTCTCACAGGGTTTCTCCTGATGTCGAGATATCTGTATTTCATCCTGAGGTCATCTCCTCCGTCGGTATCGTCTTCAATGGTAAAAGGGGGAACGAGCGCCGGATTGAGAATTTGCAGCGATTCTACAATGATTTCAACTTCGCCGGTGGGGTTTTTAAGATTCTTGCTGCTGCGTTCGACTACTTTTCCACTGGCCTGCACTACATATTCGCGCCCCAGCTGCCGGGCTTGCTTGCAAAGATCGGCATGGGTTTCCATATTAAAAGCTAGCTGGGTAATGCCATAGCGATCGCGCAGGTCAACGAATGTCATTCCGCCCAGATCGCGCGAGCGTTGCACCCAACCACAAAGGGTTATTTCTTTTCCGGTATCAGTGATCCTTAGCTCACCGCAGGTATGTGTCCTCATCATATTTTCGGATATTTTTTTGAAGGAGCAAAGGTAGTAAAAATGAGGTTAATCTTTGGGTTCTGTTTTCTCTGAAAAGCACCACCTCCAGGGTATTTTGAAAAGAAAAACCCTTCCATAGCCAACCAGCAAAAAAGAGGAGCCATCTTTCGACAGCTCCTCTTCATCTAAAAGTTGAAATTTACATTTATTCTGCCGGGCAGCTGAGGTTGAAAATCCAACCCCATTTGCGGGCAATCTTGTGTTGAATAAAGGTATCCGGACCAAAGGCCCATGCGGTATCACTACCTCCGCAAAGAACGGGGAAACGAATGAGGGTAGTTTGCTGACCAGGCAATACGATAATGATGCCAAAGAACTGGCCACATCCAGGTACAAAATTGTATCCCAGCTCATTGGCCATGGATACAATCCTGGCTATCCGGGCATTGCTAAAAGGACCAACACCACCCAGCGGGTTGGGGTTTGGAGACTCTTCCAGCAAAATCCACATGGCTTTTTGCACATCACCCAGGGTATATACCCCCAGACCATCGCCAGCATCTTTTCCTACAAAATCATAGTTAATGATCCAGTTGATTTTGTTAAGATTTTCAGGGAAATCAAACAAACCCTCAAAAACACCAGCAAAGTCGCCATAGCTGGAATAGATGGTGCCATTTTGCACTGTGTTGGTGGTAATTAGCACATCAGAATCCAGGCACCAGCCCTGGTGAATTCCATCCAGAAAGCCTCCATTGGAAACGGTGGTTTCAAAATAGCTTTTCCCTTTGTTCTCAGGCTGGATGGTTGCATTGGTAAAGAATCTCACCAGGAAATCGAAATCAGATGGTAATGCAGCACTTACTCCTTCTAACCCAGAGAACCCACTGGCCACTACTGCATGCGCAGCAATGTAAACGGGTTGGCCTGGTTGAATACCCAAGGCTGCCAGGTCTACCTGGAAGGTTTTGGAGCTTTCAAAGTCCAGATTTGCACTAAAGGGAAAAAGACCCGGAGCAGCATTACGCGGGATATCCTTGATCTTCTTTCCTACCCAAAGATGGGCTTCGGTAAGCGCCCAGGGGGCAACATCAACAAGATACTGCACTGTAAGGGTATTGCCTTCGATAAGTGCGGATACAGATCCAACCAACGTACCATTTGCAGTATTGTTTTGACCTGCTCCAGCCCAGAGATCCTGTACCACATAGCAATCATTCTCTTCCATTTTCAGCGTAAGACTTCCTTCCAATTGTGCAGGATCTTTCAGCTCAGCTTCCTTCTCACATTGTGTAAAGAAAAGTAAAATCCCTGCAAGCAGGGGAAGCATTTTTAAAGTAGTTTTCATAGAATTACCTTTTTTTTGTTAAACCTTTGATCGTTTCTAACTTAAGTCGATCGATTTTCGACAACTCAACATAAAGGTAACACTTTTGCTAAGTCCAACAGCGCTTTTTGTACGCCCAATGAAATATTTTTTTCTTTGTATATGTTATTTAAAACAATTCTAAATTGGCCGGTATTTTATACCGTTGTTTAATTCTCTGATTAACAACACAAAAGCCTGCAGTCAAAATTGACTGCAGGCTTTACCCAAAACATGTGCAGCGGCACATTATCGTAGTTATATCAGAATAAAGTCAGTGCGATCTCTACAGAAGCCTGTTTTAAGGAGGGATTAAACCCGAGGGTGCCTGTAACTGGAAGTGTATAAGATCCGATCTCTACCCTTCTCCCCACCCTTAGTCCAATATTTACCAGGTCGAAGGCATTATTCCCATAGAGAGAATTATCGTCTTCAGCGTTGAGCGCAAAGCCCAGTGCGGCAAAGGGCTGCACAGTATATCCTTCCCGCTGAAAAGGGAACCCGGCCTCAAGATAAGTGGAATAACGGTTGTCGCCCCTGGAGTCGCGGTCATTTCCGTAAACAATGGTTGCCAGCATCAGTCGCAAGGGGAGAGTTTCTGTAAAATCATATCCCAGCGAAAGATCTACAATATGATTGGTCTCATCGGCCTTGAAATTAAAATAATCGGCTTCAGGGGCTCCCGTAAAGTTGAAGATATCCAAAAGGGTGATATTGAAATTTCCTGAAGAATAACTGATGATCTGAGACACTTCTTTGTATTGACCATCGAGCGAGAGTCCTCCCCATGCAAAAACGGCAAATCCCTGGTTGTAATAGCCCACCATGGGAGCTGTAACGAAACCATCGCTCACCCGCAGCCCTCTCCAGTAGTGCATATTCTTTGCATCGAGATGAACGTTGAAATTGCCCTGGGCAAACACACTGCCCACCAGCAGGAGAAGCAAAAGCGTTAAAATATGATATTTTATTTTTTTCATGACTGTTTCATTTTAAGATTGATAAAAGGATAACTCCTAATGCAGAGCAGTAAAAAGAGCAGCTGCCAGCAGGGCACCGATTATGGGCCCTACAACGGGCACCCAGGCATAGTGCCAACCACTTGATCCCTTATCTTTGATGGGCAGCAAAAAATGCGCAATACGCGGACCCAGATCGCGTGCCGGGTTAATGGCATACCCGGTGGGTCCTCCCAACGACATACCGATACCCACAACCAGAAGTGCTACGGGCAATGCCCCCAGTGATCCTAGCCCGATTACTGCATCCTCTACAGAAGCAGAGTCAAAAGAAGGCCCTGCAATGTAGAAGATTACAAAGATCAGAACAAATGTTCCGATGGCCTCAGTAATAACATTGTACACCCTATGGCTGATGGCAGGCATGGTAGAAAAAACAGCCAGTTTTGCACCCTGGTCATCGGTGGCATCGAAGTGCTTTTTAAAAGCAATGTATACGATACTTGCACCCAGGAATGCACCCATGATCTGAGCGATAACATATCCGGGTACACTGGCCCAGGGGAATAACCCTGCTGCAGCAAGTCCTATACTCACTGCTGGGTTGATATGAGCGCCGGAATGGGGTCCTGCAACGATTACGGCTATAAAAACCCCAAATCCCCAGCCAAATACAATATTGACCCATCCTGCACCTTCGGCTTTGGATTTCTTCAGGATGGAATTGGCAACTACCCCACCTCCCATGATAATGAGGATGGCTGTGCCGATCACTTCATAAATAAGTACTTTGTCCATGTTGTGTTTTTTTTAATGATAAGACGCTTAAATGCCTGTAAAACAAACTGCAGCAGACCAGATTTCAGAAAATAAAGAGATATGGCTATCGCAGGCATACACGTAGAAATGTATACTCAGGTTATAGTGAAACGCTTTTGGTTTAGGAAATCGTGATGCAGTTTAGCGGGTCCAGGCTTTGGCTCTTTTCACTGCATCGGCCCACTTTCCTTTTCTCTCACGAATCTGATCAGGGCTCTGCTCCGGATTAAATTGTTTATCCAGTTGCCATTGCTTTTTGATCTCCTCCAGATCGTCCCAGAAACCAGTGGCCAATCCCGCCAGATAGGCTGCGCCCATGGCAGTGGTTTCAATCACTTTAGGGCGTGCTACGTTGGTCTGGAGAATATCCGACTGAAACTGCATAAGCAGATTGTTGGCAGAGGCGCCTCCATCCACACGCAGCTCTTTCACCTGCAAACCGGTATCTTTTTGCATTACTTCGAGAACATCCATGGTCTGATAGGCAATACCTTCAAGGGCTGCTCTTGCAATATGAGCAGTGGTTGTACCCCTGCTGATACCCACCATGAGCCCGCGAGCATACTGATCCCAATGGGGAGCCCCCATGCCGGTAAAGCTGGGCACAAGGTACAAATCACCGGTATCTTCTACCTGGCTGGCCAATGCCTCCACATCGGCAGAGGATTTGATAATTCCAAGCCCATCGCGCAACCATTGTACAACAGCTCCACCAATGAAGATACTACCTTCGAGGGCATAGGTGGTTTTTCCATTGATCTGCCAGGCAATGGTGGTTACCAGATTGTTTTTGGAGATAAAAGGTTTCTCTCCGGTATTGATAAGCATAAAACAACCGGTACCGTAAGTATTTTTTACCATTCCCTCTTCCACACACATCTGGCCGAAGAGGGCAGCCTGCTGGTCGCCGGCAATACCGGCAATGGGCACTTTTGAGGCAAAGAAGGTGGTATTGGTATGGTCGTAGACCTCGCTTGAGGATTTCACCTGTGGCATCATGGATTTGGGGATGTCCATAAGCTGGAGAAGCTCTTCATCCCAATCGAGGGTATTGATATTGTAGAGCATGGTGCGACTGGCATTGGTTACATCGGTGATGTGGGTACGCCCTTGTGTAAGCTTCCAAACCAGCCAGCTATCGACAGTACCAAAGGCGAGCTCGCCTCTTTTGGCTTTTTCGCGGGCTCCCTCCACATTGTCAAGAATCCATTTCACCTTGGTACCACTGAAATAAGCGTCTATCACCAGGCCAGTTTTTTCTCTTATGGTAGTAGCCAGCCCTTTGTCCTTAAGCTCATCGCAATAGCCGGAAGTACGGCGATCCTGCCACACGATGGCATTGTAGATAGGTTCGCCGGTTCTGCGATCCCAAACAATGGTGGTTTCGCGTTGGTTGGTGATACCAATACCGGCAATATAAGTACCATTAATTCCTTTTTTAGACATGGCCTCGGCAGCGACTGCTACCTGCGATGACCATATCTCGTTGGGGTCGTGCTCCACCCAACCCGGCTTGGGGAAGATCTGTTGAAACTCTTTCTGGGCTACCGAGCGGATGTTTCCTTGCTTATCAAACAGCAAAGCACGTGAGCTGGTAGTTCCCTGGTCTAATGCTAAGATAAATTTTTCCATGTGTGTTGGATTTTGGGTTTATAGAGGTTTTAAAATCAGCCAGATTTCCTGACCCTGTCGCAACAGGTATAATTAAGTGCCAAATCGGTAAATTCCGCCACCTGACTTTCTTCCCAGGCTTTGTCTTTGCCAAGCTCCTGTGCCATAATAGCAGCTACCTGCGGAGCTACCTTCATAGACTCGCGAGCATCGAGCAATAAGCAACGTGTGCGGCGCGAAAGCACATCTTCGACACTTCGGGCCATTTCTTCGCGAACCGCCCATGCTACCTGTGCTTTCAGCAACTGAAGACTTTCGCTGAGCATCCCTTCCAGTGCAGGCTCTGCGGTGGCCAGATTTAGGATTTTTTCTTTATCGGTGCCATAAACGTACATCGGGTCATTGAGATCTATCTCGCGCTTATAGCCGTGAATACGAAACTTTTTGGTTTTGCTTTCAGTTCGTTTCCAGTTTTTGGTTTGCTCCACTTTTTCTACCATATCCTGCGCCATGCGCCTGAAGGTGGTCCATTTTCCGCCCACCATGGTAAACAGATGCGAATCGGAAACTACAATTTTATGGCTGCGGGAAATCTCTTTGGTTTTGGAACTACCCGCTTTGGGTGCAGCCAACGGACGCAAACCGGCAAAAATACTTAACACATCAGGCCGTTGAGGTGCTTTGGTGAGGTACCGCCCGGCAGTCTCCAGTATGAACTTTATTTCTTCCTCCAGCGCTACCGGCTCCAGGGAAGCTGAATCAACAGGAGTATCGGTTGTGCCTACCACTACCTTGTTGTGCCAGGGAACTGCAAACAGCACCCTTCCGTCATCGGTTTTGGGGATCATAATGGCGGCATCTCCTGGCAGGAATGACTTATCGAGAACAATATGCACACCCTGGCTGGGACGGATGGTTTTTTCTGCTCCCGGTTTGTCCATCTGCAATACCTTATCGGCAAAAACTCCGGTAGCATTGATAACAGCTTTCCCCTTTGCAGTATATTCTTTCCCTGTTTCTGTGTCCTGAAACTCTACACCGCTTACCCAACCTTTTGTGTCTTTGGTAAGGGATTTTACATCCATATAATTGAGAACGTGTGCTCCCTGCTCAACAGCCGATTGAAGCACATTTACAGCCATTCGGCTGTCATCGAATTGTCCGTCGTGATAAACCACTCCAGCGGTAATCTTTCCAGGTTGTATGGTTGGGATCATCTCCAGGGCTTTCTTTTTGGAAACCCTGTGCGAACGCCCCAGACTGTAGGTTCCGGCAAGCAGGTCATACATCTTCAAGCCTATGGTGAACTTCAACTCATCAAACCAACCAAAAGTGGGAATGACAAACGATTGGTTTTTGGTAAGATGCGGGGCATTGCGAAGCAGTCGCCCCCTTTCTACACATGCTTCACGCACCAATGCCACATCGCCCTGGGCCAGGTAACGAACACCACCGTGCAGCAACTTCGTACTCTTACTGGAAGTTGATTTGGTAAAATCAGATTTCTCAAGTAACAACACTTTGTATCCTCTTGTGGAGGCTTCCAAAGCAATTCCGATTCCGGTGGCTCCTCCACCTATGACAATAAAATCGTATTCACCTTCAAATTGCTCTACATTTTGTAGAATTTTTTCGCGCTGCATAATAATTGGGTTTTGGGTTTTGGGTTGAAAAACAAATTCTCACCATGCAATATTAAAATAAAAAAAACAATTCTGCAAGCTTTCGAAACTATTTTTGTTTCTTTTTCTTTCTTTTTGCTTACTTTTTATTTAGACTAATTACAGATAAATCTCTTGCGAGCTCTATATCTGTTGATTAAACACAGATTGAACACTTTCCTTTCCTTTCGTTTATCAAAGTCAGGCCTTACAAGAAAAACTTCTGAAAGGATTCCGGCTTGCCAAAGTCCTGTTTTCAGGCCCGAAAGTCCGATGCAGTCAGTGCACAGGCAGATCGGTACATCCCTTACAGGCAAAAGAAGCCATGGCGTAAGTTTCATTTTCCCAACTCAAAAAAAATCATTAGGTTTGAACCAAAAAGAACGATCATGGCTCTAAGTATTGCAGAAAGGCATCAACATATACTGAATCGCCTGAAGGCTTTGGGATACGTAAGTGTAACCGAGCTGAGCAAAGAGTTGAAAGTCTCTACCGTAACCATTCGAAAGGACCTGAAACTTCTTGAAGACAAGAAGTTGTTGTTTCGCAGTCATGGCAGTGCCACCCCTCAAAATCCTTATGTGGGCAACCGGCCTGTAAATGAAAAAGAGAAGCTGCAAGTAGAGCAGAAGCAGTCCATTGCGCGCTTTGCCAGCACTTTGATTGAACCCAACGACAGCATCATCCTGGCTTCGGGTACTACCATAAATGAACTGGCGCGGCAGATCAGCCCTCTGAAAGGTCTTACGGTAATTTGCTCTTCGCTGATAGCCTCACAAAGTCTTATCTCGCATGAAGAGGTGGAGATCATTCAACTGGGGGGTCTTTTGCGTAAAAGTTCCTCATCGGTGGTCGGGCCTCACGCCGAGAAGATGCTTTCTATGTTTAATTGCAACAGACTTTTCATAGGAGTTGATGGCATTGACCCGGAGTATGGCATTACCACCACCAATGCACTGGAGGCATCTCTCAATCAAGCTATGATTGAAGCGGCACACAAAGTGATTGTGCTTGCCGACTCTACCAAATTCGGCCGTAAGGGCTTCAGCCGGATCTGCGGCATGGAGCGGGTAGACACCATTATTACAGACCAGGAAGCACCGGCAAAACTGATAGAAAAATGCAATGAAAAAGGGGTAGAGGTGCTGGTGGTCTGAAGTTGAGTTGCTGAATTCGCCAAGGGCTCTGCCTTATGTCACACGACTGAAATGATGCAGGATTGAAGCACTGAGTTGCGGTCAACCTCCCCCAGGCATAGCCACAAAATCACTTACCTCTTACTCTTATCTCTTACCTTTAACATATTCCCTACACCCATCACCCCATGAACAACAAAGATTTTCGCAAATATGCCCATGAATTTGTTGACTGGATTGCAGACTATTTTGAGCAGATTGAGCAATATCCGGTAAAATCGAAAGCAAATCCGGGCGACATAAAGAACAACCTCCCCGCTGATGCTCCTCAAAAAGGAGAAGCGATGGACCGGATCTTCGAAGATTTTCAAAAGATTATCCTGCCAGGCATCAGTCACTGGCAGCACCCGGCCTGGTTTGCCTACTTTCCGGCCAATAACAGCCCCGCCTCAGTGCTGGGAGAAATTCTCACGGCCGGGTTGGGAGTGCAAGGGATGATCTGGGATACCTCACCTGCCGCCACCGAACTGGAGGAGGTGGTAATGAACTGGCTGAGAGACATTACAGGTTTACCACCTCACTTTACCGGTGTGATACAAGACACCGCTTCCACAGCCACACTTTGTGCGCTGCTGTCGGCCCGGGAAACAATCACTGATTTCCAGGTAAACCAAAAGGGGTTTCAAAAAACCCTCCGGGTATATACCAGCGAGCATACCCACTCCAGCATTGAAAAGGGGGTGAAAATTGCAGGCTTTGGCCGCGAAAACCTTGTATATATAGCGACTGATGCAAACTTTGCCATGCGTCCGGACGCATTGAGGGAAGCCATCGAAAAGGATATAAAAGCAGGTTTCACTCCCTGTTGCGTGGCCGCTACCCTGGGCACAACCTCTTCCATGGCAATGGACCCCATCGAAACGATTGGCAAAATCTGCCGGCAATATAATATGTGGCTGCATGTGGATGCTGCCTTCGCCGGCACTGCGGCTATTGTTCCTGAGTACAGGGATTTTCTGAAAGGAATAGACAAGGCCGACTCTTATGTTTTTAACCCTCACAAGTGGATGCTTACCAACTTTGACTGTTCAGCCTACTTTGTAAAGGATGCGGAGATACTGAAACGTACTTTCTCCATTTTGCCCGAATACCTGAAAACAGCTTCCGGTGAAAGTGTAAACAACTATCGCGACTGGGGTATTCAGCTGGGCCGGCGCTTCAGAGCCCTTAAGCTTTGGTTTGTAATACGCTCCTATGGCGTGGAAGGGTTGCAACAAATGGTAAGAAAGCATATTCAGCTTGCAAACACTTTTGCCGGATGGATAGAGGCCCACCCAGATTTTGAATTACTTGCTCCCGTAAATCTGAGCCTGGTATGTTTTCGATACAAGAATCAGAAATTCAGCCAGGAAGAACTCAACACATTCAACCCATCGTTGCTGGAAAAAATCAACGCCAGCGGAGAGGTTTACCTTACCCATACCGTTCTCAATGGCAACTACTGCCTGCGTCTTTCGGTGGGGCAGCGCAATACGGAATTGCAGCATGTAGAAAAGGTTTGGCAGATAATACAAAAGGCAATACCAAGCCTGAACACTTAGTATTGCCTCTCGCCAGGTATTATTTCAGTTAATCCAGCAAAGCTGCATCGCGAATTCTGCGGCGCAATATGTTGGAATAGCTGCGGGCTTTTTTCACCCCATAGTCGGTATAGGCTCGCTGGGCATGACTGAGAGCGGTATCGAGATCGCCCTGTATTTCGTACATGAGCGCCAGGTTGTAATACGACCTTCCTGCTGTTTTCCTTTTAGATGAGTTGGCGGATCTTTTCCATGCTTCCATGGCTCCGGACCAATCGTTTACGGTAGCACGGCGCACCCCGATATTAAAATTGGCATCTCCCTTCCCTTTGGTGAAGAAATCGCGGTTGGCACGATACCAGTTGGGGCTTATGCGGTTGGCATACAACCTTCCGGCTGCATGGCTTACCTCCAGCACGGCTTGTCGCTGATCTATCAGACCCCCAATGGCCAGCTGCAAAACAGTACCTTTGGCTTCCCACTTGCGATTGTGTCCATAAAGATGCTCATCGATGATCACTTTTCGGGCCGGATCGTACAGGCGAAAGCCCAGGTTTACGGTGGCCACCCCTTCAGCATAAAACTCTCTTGATTTCCTCACATTGCCTTCCCGGTCTTTTTGTTCTACTTCACGGCTTCCATTGGTAACGATAAAGTTGGAGTCGAAGGTCTCCAGCACCAGTAAGGCATCCGTTCCATATTTGCGGCAAAGGTTTTCCACCTCCTCCCACGACAGAATGGGGGGCCAGAACCCGGGAGCCGAGGGGCTTTTAATGTTTTCGTCGGCCCGAACCACCTGATAACGCTGATTGTCCTGCAGGTTGCGCAACAGCCCATCCATGGCACGCTGGGCGCCCTCCTTGTCAAGGCCGGGTATTTCTCCTGTAATGATGCTTTCAATGGTTCCCAGATTGCGGCGTTCGGTTTCACTGCGATCGAGCAGCAGCACCCGCTGCACATGCGGGCCCACAAATACCTGTGCAGGGCGCTGAACGGGCACATATACCGTGCGGCTGCAGGCAAGGGAAATCAAGGCAAGAAAAATGATGGGTAAAAAACGGTTCATAGTTTTTGTGGATTGAGTGAGTACACAGTTTTCGCAGCGCAAGATAGCAAGTTTCAGGCCAGAGGTACCAGGTAAATACACGGTCTTCGCATGCGTATTGTCTCGTGTTTTTAAGGCACGAACCAACAAATCAGAATATAATGCCGTCGCAGAAAAGTATTCGGGCAAGACCACCGGATTATTGCTGTGTAAAAAGTTGTAATTTTGCGCCATGCATAAAAAAGTTATCATCGGGCTTTCCGGAGGGGTAGATTCCAGTGTGGCTGCCTGGTTGCTCAAAGAACAAGGGTATGATGTAACGGCCCTGTTTATGATCAACTGGAAGGACAGCAGCGTGACCCTCTCAGGCGACTGCTCCTGGGAAGAAGATATCATTCTGGCCCAGCTGGTGGCCCGGAAAATTGGAATCCCTCTGGAAGTGGTCGACTCTTCAGAGAAATACAAAGCCAGCGTGGTGGAATACATGTTCTCGGAATATGAAAAGGGACGTACCCCCAACCCCGATGTACTCTGTAACCGCGAAATCAAATTCGACGTCTTCCATGAAGCCGCAAAACAATTTGGCGCAGATTACATTGCCACCGGACATTATGCACGAACCGAGAAAGTGCTCACCGAGAAAGGCGAATTCACGCGGCTATTGGCCGGAAAAGATCCCAATAAGGATCAATCGTATTTCCTTTGCCAGCTTTCGCAGGAGCAGTTGAGCAATGTGCTTTTCCCTATCGGCGATATTGAAAAGCCTGAGGTGCGTCGTATTGCAGCACACCTGGGCCTGGCTTCGGCCGAAAAGAAAGACTCGCAGGGCATCTGTTTTGTGGGAAAGGTTGATCTTCCTACCTTTCTGCAGCAAAAGCTCGCACCTAAAACCGGCAATGTGATTGAAATTGACACTGCCGACACTACCCTTCTTACACAACACAAACTGTTTTCTGTTTCCATTGAAAATGATGAACACCTGGAAGCTGTTTGCAGCGACTTTGACTTTTCCTCCATGCACGGCATGGTGGCCGGGCAGCATCGCGGGGCCCACTATTTTACCATTGGCCAGCGCAAGGGGTTAAACATTGGAGGCAAAGCGCTGCCATTATTTGTGCTGGGTACCGATGTGGAGAAAAACATCGTTTATGTGGGACAGGGACATGACCACCCCGGACTGAACCGCAAAGGACTGTTTATCAGCCCGGAAGAGATCCACTGGATACGGCCTGATCTGGCCCTTACACCCGGCCAGGAAAAACGTTGCCTGGTGCGCATCCGCTACCGCCAGGAATTGCAAAGTGCGACCCTTATCATGCGCGAAAAAGGTCTTTATATTCTTTTTGATCAGCTGCAGCGCGGTATTGCCGCCGGCCAGTTTGCCGCATGGTACTATGATGATGAAGTGGTGGGCTCGGGGGTGATTGGATGATGTTGTTTTTCTTGTGTTCTTCTCCCAGAACTACCCTTTCAAAAATATTGTTGGGATAGTCCATTACAATAAAACAGATAGATATTCTACAAACGACGAAGGAATAAGCCTTTTTACTACTCACCATCCATCAGCAACTGCTTCAGTTGCGAATAATCATTGGGCAAGGTAGTAAATACTTCCTTCTTGTGCGCAATGGATTTGAGCTGGGCAGGTTTTCATATTCGAAGACATTACCTCCGATGGCAATTACCCTAAGTACCTGGCAATCGTCAGATATGCAGTCTATGTTAAAATGCTTTATTGATTTTCCACATGTGGTGATCTGTTTTTGCTGAAACGGGCTTACCTTACTTCTGAAAAAACATGGGGCACGCAGAGGGAATCAGCCGGAAAACTACATCCTTACAGGTTAAGTTGATTATTTCTTTCTATAACTTTACAACAATCCTCTATCATTGCTCTTTTTTGTAATACTTTTACAACAAAATTCACAACTACCATAACCCGGACCATGGGTACCCTTTTGTGCATTTATGCAGCATGCAACACATCTGCCCATTCTCAGCACAAACCAGAAGCCACAACATCCTTCAATCGAACCACACACCTAAAACCACCCGCGATGAGCACAAATAGCCTGGAGCACAAACTTGTTCTTGATCTGGACTCCTGGATAAAAGGGAGCACAAGTATTTTCTTCCGCGCCTTACCCCCTTTTCTGATACAATACTTAAAAAGAGTTGTACGGCAGGATGAAATCAACATCCTGCACAACCGGCACCATGACAAAATGGGGATGGAATACGTGAATGCCCTGTTGATCGATTTCAAGATCAACATAAGAATACACAATGAGCATTTGCTGGAAAAAGCAGACAGGTGCATTTTCGTAGCCAACCACCCCCTGGGGGGAGCAGATTCTCTTTCTTTACTGCATTGCATACACAAACTTAAGGGTAAGGTGGTTTCACCTTCCAATCAGTTTTTCAACTACTGTCCTAACCTTCGCCCCCTTATTGTGGGTGTGAATGTTTTTGGAAAATCGAGCAGCGAACAAATCCGTGCAATCAATGAAGTATTTCGATCAGACTCTCAGATCATGATTTTCCCGGCGGGTTTGGTTTCCAGACACATAAAAGGAAAAATCCAGGACCCTGAATGGCACAAATCGTTTATCAGCAAGGCTATCCAAACTGAGCGTTTTGTGGTACCGGCCTTTATCTCCGGGAAAAACTCGAAGAAGTTCTACCGATTATCCAGATGGAGAAAGTTTTTCAGAATAAAAATGCCCGTTGAGGTATTGCTTTTACCCCAGGAATTATTGAATAAAAGAGGAAGTGACATTGATGTGGTTTTTGGCGACCCCATCCCTCACACCACTTTTGATCACTCCAAAACACCGCACCAATGGGCACAAACTGTGCGTGAAATGGTTTATGAGCTGGGTGAGAAAAACCTTACCACGATCCAAAATGACCCTATCACAAAACCCAACCCTTCATTATCGCAGAAAGTACAATTCTCTTAAATCAGTTCTTGAGTTTTTTCTCCCAAAAGACATACTGACTGACAAGCCAACGATACCCATCTAAAGTGCATGAAAAAAATTCTGAGAACATGGTTTTTCCGCAAATGGTACTGGTTTATCAGCAATACGGATAAACGAGCTGAGGTATTGTTTATGAACTTTGGTTATCATAATGATTCTGTTACGGTTGCCCTGCTACCTGGGGATGAAAAAAACCGCTACCCGATACAGCTCTATCATCAGTTGGCCCTTCGGGCAGACCTTGAATCAAAGGACATATGCGAAGTGGGTTCAGGCCGGGGTGGCGGGCTTGCCTGGATACATAAAACGTTTAACCCCAAAAGCAGTATCGGAGTCGATCTGAACCCCCAAGCTGTAAAGTTTTGCAACCAATACTATCTGATGCAGGATTTACGGTTTGAAAAGGGTGATGCACAGTCTTTGCCTTTGACCGACAATTCATTCGATATTGTATTGAATGTTGAATCCTCTCACCGGTATCCCTCTTTTGAGTTATTCCTTTCGGAGGCTTATCGCATTCTCAGGGATGACGGCACGTTACTCTTTACCGATTTCAGGCGGCACATTGATATGGATGCAATGAATGCAGCAATCCTGGCCTCCGATTTTCAGGTTATGGATCAGGAAATTATTACGCCCTGTATCCTCAAGGCATTGGAGCTGGACGATGCTCGCAGAAGAGATCTGGTAAGACGACTTGTTCCGAAAGTATTACAAAACCTTGCACTGAATTTTGCAGGAGCAAAAGGTACAAAAACCTACCATAACTTTTCAGAAAACAAGTTTGTATATTTTGTTTATGCTTTGAAAAAGAAGTTGAATCCAGCACAAAGTCCCGAGCAATAACATTACGAACAGCTCGACATCAACGAAATACCTCCCCCATAAACCGCCAGAAGCTGCGGTGAAAATCTTCTCCTTCCTCACCCGGGAAGGCCTCCAGGAAAGTCTTGCCCTGGGTTTGCCCCGGATACATGTGCAAAACCTCCCCATTGTAGAGCGGGATGATCTCCGGATGAAACTGGATCCCTAACACATTGGGATAATGCTTATGCTCAATGGCTTCTGCAATTCTTCCATCTGCAGACCATGCAGTTACATCCCATCCTTTACCGATTTTCTGCAATGCCTGGTGATGAGAGCTTGCAATTACGGGCATGAGCGATACATCTCCGGCAACCTGCGCCATTATGCTACCCTCCTTCAGGCGTATGCGGTGAAACGAATAGGGAAACACTTCGGGCTCGGTTTTGTAATGGATATAATAATTCCGATGCTGCTCGTCGGCTGGCTGAGCCAGTACCCCTTCAACTGTATGAACATTGTAGAGTTCTGTAGGGATATCCTGGTACATGGTGCCACCGGTAGCAACATTCATGGTTTGCATACCCAGGCAAATACCCAGTATTCTGTACTCAGGGTTTTCTTCCAGAAACGGAGCAAAAGCCTCATCCTGGTATCCACCCAACAGATGAAACAGAAATGACAACTCCAGATGATGGCGTTGCGGATCGGTGATTACAGTGAGCAGGCTGGTTTCAGCTCCATAGATTGCGGGAGGTATATCGGGCCCGCCAAAGAAAATAACCCCCTGGCTATGTTCGAAAATTTTCCTGAAATCGGCGCTTAAGGCATTTTCTGCAAACAGGTCTGCAGGATCAAGTACCGGCTCCAGCCCCACAAGTGCAATATTGCCCGGTTGTTTTTCGCGCAGGTACTTGTGAGAAAGCGAGTAATCGTAAGCGGCAGCCTTGTGGTATACACCCACCACCTGGTAATTGCCGGGCAGAGTGAACAGCCCCTGGGAGGTAAGAAACATGAACCCCTCCAGGTTCAGCACTGTGGGGTGCATCAGCACAATGGTTCTCTCAGGATTGGCAAAGGGTGCGGGAGATTCATATCCTGAATCTGACTGGCAGGAGAATATCAGAAGACTGAACAGAAGAAGGAAGGTACGGATCATGACGAATGGATATTTTTGAATATAACTTACAAGAGTACTGCACTCAAAAAAACAAGGACCCCAAGCCCGACAAGGTCAAAGCCTCAGACTATGCCAGCTCTCCGACAACAACTGCTTAACCAGTTTTTTTTCTGATAAAAAAGTGAAGAAAGAAAGGGCAATCCAAAAATATACAATTATCTGGAAAATAATCATTCCAAATACCAACAGCTTTAAGGCAAACAGACAATACTCAATTACCAGTCATCAATGGCAGCACCATTTTGAGAGCATCTGTGACAACTCTTCCAGGGCAACGGGTTTTGTCAGGTAATCATCCAGCCCCTTACTCATATACTTTTCTTTATCTCCTTCAAAGGCATTGGCACTTAAACCAATAACAGGAGGCAGAGCAGAGAATTCTTTCCGCAGATTTACAGTAGCAGTTAAGCCATCCATAACAGGCATCTGGATATCCATAAAGATGACATCAAAAATACCGGGTTTGAAGGTTTTGAGGGCTTGTTCGCCATTGTTGGCAACCACTACACTATGCCCCAGTTTTTTGAGCATCAGGGAGATCACCTTTTGGTTCACCTGCTTACCTTCCACAAGTAAAACGTTCAAATTCTGTGGTGAAGGCATGGTTTCGACTACTTCAGGCTGGTTGGATATCCGGGCCGTGGCCACCAGAGAGTGAAATGTAAACCAGAAGGTACTTCCTTTGTTGAGCCGGCTTTTCACACCAACCTTTCCCCTGAGCAATGCGGCCAGCTCCTTGCTGATATAAAGCCCCAGTCCCGTACCTTCCACAGGCCTCATATCGTTTTGCTCCAACTGGGAAAACGGAGTGAAGATATCTTTCTGTTTTTGCATTTGTATACCGGGTCCATGATCGGTAACTTCAACCCGAAACTGACTGGACCTTTTGCGATGATCTGCCACAGGGAAAAACCTTACCACAACGGGGCTGCCATTCCCGTATTTCACCGCATTGGAAATAAAATTGGTGGCAATCTGCATTATTTTGGGAAGATCCGATTCAATTTGTTCCGGAAGATGAGGCGACACCTCCAGTACGAAGGGAATGGATTGGCCACACAAGGAAACCAAAAGATGCCGAAGCCTGTCTACCAACTCCTGGGTAGGGAAGCAGATCTGCTGAACAGGCATTTTTCCGGCTTCAATTTTTGAATAATCGAGCACCTGATTGATGATCATGCGGAGGTTCTGGGTAGATATCAGGATGGTTTCCAGGTAGTCTTTTTGCTGATCACTCATAGGTGTTTGCGCCAGAATATGCGCCATACCTTCGATCCCGGTTAATGGAGTACGGATTTCTTGGCTCATATTGGCCAGGAAGTTTTGTTTGATCTCAACTGTTTTCTTTGCCAGTACCACCTCCTGCTGGAGCTTTTTGCGTTGGGCCTTTTCGGTAATATCCATTACTACTCCGGTCCAGACACGGTCGCCATTTTTCAGCACCCTGGGAAACGAATACACATTCAACCAACTGTACTTTTTGCCGGTTTTCATTTGCCCCTCAAAGAAAAAGGGGGTAAAGTTGCGGATACTGGCGTCATTCAACTGAAGAAAACGCTCTTTGTCATCCGGATGAACTTTCATAAAAACGGGCTTGATATCCTGGTTGGGATCTGTGGATTTCAAAACGAACATCTCGGCAA
Source organism: Bacteroidales bacterium (assembly GCA_046291875.1). Taxonomy (GTDB): domain Bacteria; phylum Bacteroidota; class Bacteroidia; order Bacteroidales; family UBA7960; genus SKVR01. The sequence continues at coordinate 59,815 of JBKBSF010000023.1, forward strand.
ATTTCTTACTAATAAAATCAATCTTGATCCGGATATTCAGCCCCTGGTTAAGATCTTCTTTTGCGGGAACTCTGAACCGAAAGATCCCCACTGGCTGATGATCGATGATATCTGAGAGCATTTCCTTGCTTTCAGCCAGCTCCCTTTCCGCATATTCCTGTTGCCGGATCAATTCAAGCAGCTGCTCGTTTCTTTTCTCCAGTTCTTTGATTCTCTTCTGCAATTCCGGGTAATAGCTTTTGCGCATAGATTTCTCACCCAGACCCATGATCTGCTCCAGGGTAGCATCCCGATCTTTGGGTTTATCAGAGCGCCTCTTCATACAATACCTCCAGGTCGCGTTGTTTAGCTTTTCGTGGGTTGGTGATCAGGCAGGGATCCTTAACAGCATGTTGGGCAAGGATCTTCACATCCGAAACCTTTAGACCCTTATCAGCCAGGCCATAAGCGATACCCAGCTCTTTCTTCAATTGTGTGAGATCCTGCAACAGCAACCGGGCCTTTTCTGAGCTGGTTCTTCCCTGTATATCGATACCCAACTCCCTGGCCACACGGTCGTAGCGCTCGGGAGCATGTTTGTAATTGAACATGATAACGTGATCAAGCAGTATGGCATTGCATTCGCCATGTGGCAAATCCAGGTAGCCCCCCAGGCTGTGGGCCAGGGAATGAACGGCGCCCAGGCTAGCATTGGAAAATGCCAGCCCTGCCTGCATACTCCCAAGCATCAGCTGGGTTCGGGCCGAAAGATCATCGGGCTGATTTACAGCCAAAGGAAGATGGGTTCGCAACAACCGGATGGCTTCCAATGCATGCAAGTCTGTCATGGAAGAATGCGCTGTAGATACAAAAGCTTCAATGGCATGCACCAAAGCATCCATGGCCGTGCAAGCAGTAAGGTAGGGGCTCATGGTCATACAAACACGGGGATCAATCAATGCAAGATCGGGCACCATGGAGTTGGAGATGATGGCAAACTTCATCCGGCGCCCGGTATCATTGATAATAGCAAACTGCGAAACATCGGCAGAAGAACCACTGGTAGTGGGGATACAGATGAGCGGTGGGCCGGGAGTATCAACGTTATCAATTCCTTCAAAAACTAAAATGTGCAAACCGTTGGTGCTTACAATACCGATCCCCTTTGCGCAATCCATCACGCTACCCCCCCAACGGCAATGATAAGGTCGCATTGGTTTTGCAGGTACATTTCAGCACCTTCCACAACTTCAAAGTCGCGCGGATTGGGGCTAACGCCCGAAAAAAGAACATAAGCAAGCCCCTGATCCTCTAACTGATCCATCACTTCCTGCGCCCAGCCTGCCTGCATCACCCCGGGATCTGTGACAATAAAAGGCTTTTCGGCACCAAAATTCCTTGCATAACGCCCCACGTGGCCCAGGGCAGTATTTCCAAAAATAATCTCAGGGGCAACAAATTTCCTTATATCTGCCATATTTGCAACATTGCTTTAGGGGAAGAGAATAATACCGCAGAAAAATTCTCTGCACCCCCTCCCGATTATACTGCAATGTACAAATTACATTAAAAGGCTTAAGCCGTATCTCACGTATTTTCAAGGAAATACAACATATTACCACATATCATTACCTTTGGGTATAACAAAAACGGTTGCACCCTAACACTGGTTGCGCGCGCAAGGGCTGTTGGTAAGAAAGAACCCAAGGAAGCCCCCCAGTAAAATACTTTGCATGTAATCGCCCACAATCCATGTATTCATATGCAGGCCGATGCACAATCGCTGCCTTTTGCAGAAGAAGAATTTGATATTGTGCTGAATGTAGAATGCTCGCACAGGCATCCATCCGTTGAGGCTTTCCATGCGGAAGCTTGCCGCACCCTTAAGCAAAATGGTCAATTGCTGTTAACAGATTTCCGAAACCATGGCGAGAACGATGCAATCCACAAGGCTATCTAAAAATCGGACTTTCAGATTGCACATTATCAAATCATCACACCCTTTATTCTTAAAGCACTGGGATTTGATGATCCCCGCAGAAGAGATCTGGTAAGGCGATTAATTCCAAAATTTCTGCAAAAAATTGCACTGAACTTTGCAGGAGCCAAAGGCTCAACAACCTACAAAAATTTCCTTAAAAACCAATACGTAAACTTTGTTTATGCCTTAAGGAAATAGCACCGTTTGATTTAGCCCTTGATTGTTAGCATGAGCCATGCTGCCCGATGTTTCTTTTGTCCGAAATCCGTGCAATCGTTGAAAAACAGTCGACCTTATGGTTTTTGTGCACAAGGGTTTTTGAAGCAAGAGCCCTCATAAAAGCACCCATGCAGGCGTTTTGCAAAACTCATCCGATGCTACCCTTTTCATTCCCTTTCATTATCTGCATTAACGATATGAGGAAACAATCATTTTACTTGTAAAAAAGTTAACATACCATACAGCACTCCATGTCAGGACATCTAATAGTGCCTATTCCCGGGAGGCTCGAGCACTTTTTTAACATTTGCAAAAAATTAACATGTAGTGAATGTTTTAAGAATGTATATTTGAGCCGGAAAACAAAAACCAAAACCTTTCAGCTTACAACCTCCCACATGAGAGCAAATCTTCTTTTGACCGTGGTGTTGCTATCCTCAGGGATTCTTGCAGCCCAACAACACAGCCTGAGTGGCTACGTACGTGATGCCAGTTCAGGCGAATCATTAATTGGAGCCACACTTTACCTTGAACCCGCTCATACCGGCACCACTACCAACGCTTATGGCTTTTACAGCTTGAGTGCAGCCCAGGGTGTGGTAAAAGTACGCTGCAGCTTTACCGGGTACAATCCTCAGGAGCTGGAATTTGTACTTACACGCGACACGGTAATTACTTTTCAGTTGGAGCCTGTAATACAATTGAGAGAAGTTCAGGTTACCGCAACCCATACCCATTCGTCAGTACAATCCACACGCATGAGCACCATTGAACTTCCTGTGGCAAAAATCAGGGAGCTACCTCAATTTTTGGGAGAATCGGATGTGCTAAAAACCATCCAACTGCTTCCCGGGGTGCAGGCGGGCGCAGAAGGCACAAGCGGATATTATGTGCGGGGCGGCAGTCCGGATCAAAACCTTATGCTTCTTGACGGAGTGCCCGTTTACAATGCCAACCATTTATTCGGCTTTTTTTCTGTATTCAACCCCGATGCCATCAACCATATAGAGTTGGTAAAGGGCGGGTTCCCTGCCCGCTACGGAGGTCGCCTTTCATCGGTATTAGACATCCGAATGAAAGAAGGAAACATGAAAGATTTCAGAGCTACCGGATCCATTGGTATCATGGCAAGCAAACTTACCGTAGAGGGGCCTTTGCAAAAGGATAAAACATCATTTATTGTGAGCGGCAGGCGGTTTTATCTTGATCATTTGTTGCGCCCCCTTTTCAGAATATCAACAGGCAATCAGAACCAAAGCTCAGGCTACTATTTTTCCGATGTCAACGCCAAGGTAAACCATATTTTTTCTTCTCGCGACAGGCTATTTCTTAGTTTATATACCGGTAATGATCAATTCTACGAAAAACGCTATCCTATGCAGTATTTGTATGAAGGCGAGATTTACGAATCGTCGGGCAGGGCGAATCTGGGTTGGGGAAACATTACCACTGCCATGCGTTGGAACCGACAATTCAGTGGAAAGCTCTTTGGAAATGCAACACTTACCTACAGCAATTACAATTTCCGGGTAAATCAAAATATCAGAGACTTTACCATTGAAAATGATCAGATCATCAAAACCCACCTTAATCAGGAGTACCTGAGCGGGATACAAGACCTTTCGGCACGCTATGATCTGGACTATTTGCCCGGCAACCTGCATCATTGGAGAGCTGGCGGGGGAATAACACGCTATACTTTCCGCCCGGGGGCCTCTGTAAACAGTTCTCAATATGGTGAAGCACCTCCGGAAAGCCAGCAAATCGGGCATAATGACATCAATGCTACCCATGTTTTTGCCTACCTGGAGGACGAATTTGACATTATAGAAAACCTCAAAGTGAATGCAGGGGCAAGAGTTTCATGGTTTAACCCCGGAGGGAAAAATTATTTCGCCTTGGAGCCCCGCGTGTCTATGCGCTACCTTTTCTCAGATCAGTTTGCACTGAAAGCCAGCTACGCACGTATGAGCCAGCATATACACCTGCTCACCAACAATAATATCGGACTGCCCACAGATTTGTGGGTCCCTGCCACACGCAATGTTCCCGTTATGAACTCTTCACAGTACGCTGCTGGCGCAACCTGGTCGCTTTCAGGGATGTATCATTTATCGCTGGAGTCATACTACAAAACCATGAATAACGTGATCGAATACAGAGAGGGCGCATCCTTTCTGGCAAACTATTCCAATTGGGAAGGCAAAGTGGAATCGGGAAAAGCATGGGGATATGGAGCCGAATTGTTCCTGGAAAAACGCACAGGTATCCTTACAGGATGGATTGGTTATACCTGGGCGAAATCCGACAGGCAGTTCCCCTCCATAAACAGTGGCCAAACCTTCCCTTACAAATACGACCGCCGGCACGACCTCTCTGTGGTATTGAACTACAAATTTGAAAACAATTGGAATGTTTCACTTACCTGGGTATATGGTACAGGAAACGCTATTACTATGCCTACAGTGGAGTACCTGGGCTTAACCCTTGACGGCACTGAAGAAAAACCTGTACAAAGCTACAACAGCCGCAATCAATTCAGGGCAGCTCCTTACCACAGACTCGATATAGGATTCAACAACGTAAAGAAAACCCGGTGGGGCGAAAGAACATGGAGTTTTGGATTGTATAATGCCTACAATCGTGTAAACCCCTTCTACTACGCCATAACCCGCGACTATAACACCGGAAACAAAGTTCTGGAAAGAACCTCGCTTTTCCCTGTATTACCCTCTGTGAATTACACTTTTAAAATTGGCAACTAACACTTCCAGCTATGAAAAAAGCAATCATCTATATAATAGTTCTTTTTGCACTTGCCTGTACCAAGTTTGAAAAAATTGAGGATTTCCCCATCGAACCTCCTGCATTGGTAGCCAATGCCCTGTTTAAAGAGGGAGAACCATTCCATTTCAGAATCTCCAGAAGCCTGAGTATCCTCGACAATGCACAGATTGGCCCGGTAAAAGATGCTCAACTCATTCTATTTCGCAATCAACAACCCATCGACACCCTCACCGGTGCCAATGAGCAAGGAACCTATCTCTCTATTTTTCAACCCGAAAGGGACCACCAGTACCATATCAAGGTATCCCATCCAAGATATCCAACCATTGTTTCAGGCTTTGAAAAGCTGCCTGCACCCATGATTGTAAATAACTTCAACTGCCATTTATTGGATTCGGTTGTGGAGGTTTATAATTATTGGAGTTCCAATAAGGCAGATACACTCATAACCAACTACCGGCTGGAATGTACCCTAAATCTTCGTGATCTTGGAATCACCGAAAATATTTATTCACTAAGTGTTGTGCTGCATGACTCCGTTTATAATTATTCTTCCAGGCAATACGAGTGGAGAAAAAGGTCGGCTTGGGTGCTGCTTTCCGATGACACTTCGCTGCTCAACCATACTGGCATTGGCAATGATCAACTCTACAGCGACAAGCTGTTCTTCAGCAATCATCTCTTCCCAGGAGAAGATTACTCACTGAATTTTACCCTACACGACAACAATTGGGGCAATACGCTAGCTCGAGAGTATACATTGCTCGTGCATTCGTACAGCAACTCATCGTATTTGTATGCCCGAAGCCTTAACTTTGGAACCGTTGGCTTCTCGAGCCCATTCGTTGAGCCCACCCGGATTTTCACCAACATTGAAAACGGATATGGAATCTTTGCCGGTATCGACATGGTAACAATCCCTGTAAGAAGATGAGAAAATCCACAAGGCATTTGCTCCCTGTATGCAGCCATTAGGTTGTAAACTATCAACCTGCAAACAAATCCCAGAAATAATAAGGGTTGACGATCAAATAAACAAGAGCAAGTGAAGGGGGTGGGTCTGCAACCGACCCCGCCTGCTAACATTTATTGCGAGCACAGGGACTATTGGTAACAAAAAAACCCAAAAATGCGCCAATGAACACGTTTTGAATGAAGTCGCTAAAAAAAATGGTTTCCAGTTGCCGACCCTCGGTAAAATAAAAATACCCAAACCCTGCAAAGGCCCCAACCAGAATGGCTACTATTGATTTGCGGAAATGAGGGGATTTTACTACCGCAGTTATCCCCTTGTGCTCAGGCTGTGTTTCCAGTTTCTTGAATTCCATAACAACATTGTATTTATATATGCAAATATATAAATCTTTATCCACACCAGATTCAATTAAGCATTATTTAACAAGCCGGATGAGGGATATTCTGCGAAACACGAAAAACAATTATGCTACCAACAAGGAAACATTTGCTCCAGAAATACATTGCTGTTTGGCAAGCATGAGCCCCATCTGATTCATGATAATCTCAATTAAAATACATTGACCTGGAATTTTTAAGCTCTCTGGATTAATCAATTCACACATCACAGACATTTACTAATAAAACCCACATGAGCACCGAGCGCTCAGAAAGACAATAAACATGGCGTAAGTGGGTTACATTTAACAACTTAAATCAAATATTCGAATGAAACTTGCATGAGCACTGCGGCTCACAAAAAAAGATGAACCGAAGCTCGACGCAGTCAAAACAGACATGCAAGTTCCCCCGCACAGGCGGGGCAGGCATACGACCAATTACTTAAACAAATTATTTTCTGATGAAGTTAACACTCACGAGTAATGCCCCGAGAAAGGCAGTTTTTCCAACAACCGGCAGTCTGAAAAATCTGAAGCCTGGTTTAGAAAACCCCAAATTATTTTGTACGCTAAAAAACTCAAAAACTTTAAACATTTAATAAATTTTAGTAAATTTGTTTTTTAATTCTAATTGCCATTCTTTTTATTCTAAACGAACATATATCCACACTAACACCTATTTAGTTGATTGGTTTTTTGTTCTAATGCCTGACCTGAACCCCTCTCAGCAAGCCAGGAATTCTGGTACTTGAAAAGGCCACAGTTTTTCAAAACTATTTTGAGTGAATCCAGTACTGAACCTGGATCTTTTACCGCCAGCGGGTAACTTACCATCCTGTCATTTATCCATACACAATTCATTGGTTTCTGTTTAGGCAAGACCCATTTGATCAAATCAACTGATCTTGCCTTACAATCTCAGCAATATCAGTATGGGCTTTAAGCTCACACGTTTTTTTAATTAAAAAAAAATGCCATGAAAAAAATTTTATCATTTCTGATTCTTTCCATGTGCCTGGCCAACTGCATTGTGGCACAGGAAGTAAACGGAAAAATTTTATCAACCCACAACAACCTTACAGTAGTGAGGGTTTGGGGCACACACCAGGAGCGTGGTTTTGCAGCAGGATATCTTCTTGCTGATAAATTTACCGATGCGTATGAAAACTATATTGCATGGGCTTTCGGGCCCTATCTGCCCATAGCTAAAATGCTAATACTGGATCCGAGCCACTTTTACATTGATACCGAATACCTTGAAGAAGCTGAAGCCTTTATTCAAGGGGTTCATGCTGCCGGATTCGGAGCGAACCTTGACTTTGCAGATGTACTGGTTGGCAATTGCTTTTTGGATATCCAGGGGGTACTGGCCGGCCTGGCCAGCATGCAAACGGGTTGTTCGAGCCTGATGAGCTGGGGCGATGCAACCCGACAGACTGACCTGAATGGCAAATCTGTGATTACCCGGCATCTCGACTGGGATATTGTTCCGGTTCTATTGAGAAACCAGGTAATGGTCATTCATATTCCTTCAGAATCCAACGAACAACCCTGGCTGCTCATCGGATTTGCAGGACAGATCTCTGTCATGTCGGGCATCAATCAAAGTGGATTGGCCATTATGCACCAATCCATGAATGATGTTGTAACCCCCGGAGCTCCCTTCAGAGCCTACGAACCCATAACCTTTTCCATGCGCAGGGCAATAGAGCGCATTGACCTCAATCAAGATGGTGTAAGCAATGTATTGGACATTAAAGCTGCCCTTACCGTAAACCCTTATGGTTTTGCCAACAATTATATCATTACAGGTCTTGCGCCTGCCTCTGGCAACAGTGATGAAAACATTGCCATTGTTGCCGAGGTAGCCAATATGGCTCCTTATTACAGCATCAGGCACAACAACTACCCCGACAACATTCCCGGACAGAACCTTTATGCTGCCAATGCCTGCATTTCGCGAAATGATGCATTGAATTTTTGCGATCGTTACAACAACATTGTTCAGCATATGGGCAATGGAATGAAAATGAGCTCAAAAAAATGCTGGGACCTCATGAAAACCTATTCTGTATTGCCTGGTCGCAATCTTCAGTTTATACAGTTCATTCCCGAAAAGCATTCCCTGAAACTTGGGGTGCATCAAATGGATGGAACCATCGCCTCCCAGGCTCCCATATTAAGATTTAATACTATCGCAATATTTAAGCTGCCTCAGAATCTAAAGGATGAAATAGTAGAGGATTCTGAATTCTTCACCCTGGAGCATCACACCCTATCTGAGCATCTGCGGGTATATCCCAACCCCGCGAGAAATTACGTAAGAGTATCGTTTGAGGTTCCCACATCAGAAAATGTTACAGCAAACGTGTATAACATCCTGGGATCTCTGGTTTACACCCGGCTTTTCTCATGCAATGAAGGCACTTGCGCACTTGACATCGACACTTCCGGTTGGCCTGAAGGCCACTATCTGATACACGTCTGCAGTACAGAAAAAGTCATGACCCACAAAGTCGCATTGGCAAGGTAGCGCCAATACCTGAGAGTAACCAACCAAGGGACTGGCAATTCTGATTTCCCAACAAGCATCAGAAAACCGATCAACTGAGGAGGCTGCTTCCAAAGCCCTATACCAACCGGACGCTGGGTAAACCGGCAAGCACATTGCAAAACTTGCCGAAGCGAAAATTTCACTGATTGTCCAATACCTTTTCTATCGGTCAGGCAGAGAGTTTTCTCAACCACCCAACCACCAGCTGGGGCTCATGAGGCGGCCTCCTGTTTTTGCAAATATTACTCCCCCGGCCCCCAATCGGCAATCCTTGCAAATTCAAGCTTTTTACTATCTTTACCGGGCAACCCTACCCGACAATTCAATCCAATCGACATATAACCTAACGCATGTAAAGATGACAAGAATTCTCTTTTTTATTGTTACAGCTGTTGCTACAGCATGGGCAGGATGTAAAACTACAAGCCCTGAACTGGATCAGAAGCTGCGCGAATGGATCAACCAATACGAAACCGTGGTGCTTACCACCCAGCTGGATGGCCTCAGCCAGGCCGAGCGGGAAATGCTCCCCATCCTGATGCAGGCCGCCGACATCATTGACCAGATCTTCTGGTTGCAGGCTTTTGGCCCCAAAGACTCTTTAAAGGAATTGATGGGAAATACAGCGGCATGGGAATACGCCCTCATCAATTATGGCCCCTGGGGAAGGCTGGAAGGACATACCGCTTTCTTCCCCGGATTTGATGACAAACCCCTGGGGGCGCGTTTTTACCCAACTGACATGACGCGTGAGGAATTTGATCAATGGGCCGACCCCTATAAAACATCACCCCATACACTTGTAAGGCGCAACGAAAACGGGGATTTGTATGCTCTACCCTACTCCGTTGCCTTCGGGCAAATGAACCAGGAGGTTGTCCGGCTGCTGCACAAAGCCGCCCGCATGGCAGACTATCCGCCTTTTGCCAGCTACCTTGAAAAACTGGCACAGGGATTCCTTACCGACGATTTCCGCGACAGTGAAACAGCGTGGATGGCCATGAAGAACAATACGCTCGATGTGATCATGCGCCCACTTGACAAGGGAGAAGACCGCAAATTTGGCTACAAAGCTGCACACAGCTGCTATATTGTGGTAAAGGACCCGGAATGGAGCCGCCGACTGGAACGTTTTGCCGGCATGGCCGCGAACCTTCAGCAACGCCTGCCTGTCCCCCCTGCCTATAAGCAGGAAACCCCTGGCGATGCCTCTGAAATCCTGGTGTATGATGCGCTATACTATGCCGGGCACTGCAATGCCGGTCCCAAAATTATTGCCCTGTATCTGCCGCGCGACCCGGAGGTGCAGGCAAGTACGGGCACCCGCAGCATGCAACTCAAAAATGTGATGGAAGCCAAGTTCAGTGAAATCCTCCTGCCCATAGCACGGATGATGATCCACCACGACCAGCAGCAGCACATCAGCTCCGATGCGTTCTTTATGCTTACCGCATTCCACGAAATAGCTGCCGCCCTGGGCATTTCACAAACGATAAACGGACAGGGACCGGTAAGGGAAGCCCTTCGTGAATATCATGGCACCATCGATGCCACCGCCACCGACCTGATGGCGCTTTACCTTATTGCACAGCTTCAGGAAATGGGCGAGATAACCGCAGAAGAGCTGCAGCAAGCCTATGTAACCTCCTTTGCCAGCATCATGCGCTCAAGCAGGTTCGGAACCGCCGGTGCCCATGGCATTGCAGGAATGATACGCTTCAACATTTTTGCTCAAGAAAACGTGTTTACCCGCAACGAAACCACCCAGACCTACCATGTGGATGTAGACAAGATGAAACAAGCCGTGGAAAAAGCACTGCAACAAATGCTTACCCTGCAGGGCGATGGCAACTACGAGCTGGCAAAAGAACTGGTAACCCGCTACGGTACCATGCCGGAAACCCTCAGGTACGACATCAATCGCATCAACGCTGCAAAAATACCCGTGGATGTTGCCTTTAAGCAAGGAGTTGATTTTCTGGATCTGTAATGATAAGGGCTGCGATAAAGCCGGGACTTATTCATTTTATGAGGTTCGTTGATGTCGTTTCTGCAGTATTATGAAGGCAAAAGGATTATTTGTAAAAAAATGAATCTACGTTGTGATGGAAGCAGATTCAGCTATTAAGCAACTGTCATCCCGAATGTAACAAAGTGAAGTGAGGGATCTCATATTTACAACCTGGGTGTTATCTTTAATTTACCGGACAATAGGGATTAAGACCAGGAAAATGCGGGGTATATTTGATAATATAAACAAGTTATGCCCAAGCTAATATGACAGCACATTGCAGAATTAACAGAAAATACTTTGATATCTTCGGAATTGTTTCTATTTTTGGAAACATATTGGTTTTAACGGACAAATATGGAGAAACCAATCGAAGTAATATTCCTGAAACAAGCTGAAGAATTTACTAACTCAATTGAAAACAACCCGAAAAAGAAACTATTTCAGGCAATACGTAAGACCAAAGACCGATTATTCGGACAATGGTTTACAAAATTGAAAAGTAGTGACGGGATATTTGAGTTTAGAGTTGATGACAGCGGAAAATTTTATCGGCTTTTTGCATTCTGGGATACGGAAGGAGAAGAAGAAACATTGGTTGTGGCTACTCACGGACTAATAAAAAAGACTAACAAGACACCACCAGCGGAAATTCGGAAAGCAGAGCAGATAAAGCGGGACTACTTCGAAGAAAAGAAAACTGAGAAAAAGAACAAATCAAAGTAATGAGCTATGACGACAAGAAAATATAAGACCTTAGGAGAACTGGAAGACAAATATTTCGGTGAACGTGGAACGCCCGAGAGAGAACAGTATGAATTTGAGCTCAGCATGGAGATATTGGGCGAAAAACTCAAACAAATCCGGAAAGAAAAGAAAATGACCCAAGAAGAATTGGGGAAATTAATCGGAGTTCAAAAAGCACAGATTTCCAAATTGGAGAACGGAGCAAGCAGTGCGACAGTTTCCACCATTTTGAAAGTATTTAAAGCACTGAAAGCAAAAGTGAAATTCCAGATTGTAATTGAAGATGGAAATCAATTAGCCGTTTCGTGACGACTGAAAAAAAGAAAGCCAGGCCATAACATGGTATAACCAATCTCACCAGAAATGACGAGACGGGGCTTGGTGTTAGTTTTGGCGGTCTCTGCTCCGCGTGGGCTCCGGCTTGTTGGATAGTGCACAAGCCCGCAACGCCCTCATGGAGCGAAGCGGAGTAAATCCGCCTCGTTATGAATAACCAGATGGATATACCAGGCACGAAGGCTCATCAATATCTTAGGCAAAGATCTGCCTTGTAAACACCTGTCTATGTGCACGTTGCAGTTTTTTGGTCTTTTGAAAGCTATCCGTTTGCTATTTTTCAAGTTTTTCTCCCAGACACGCACCTTGGGTATTCACATGAAAAACATAAAATATTCGGCCAATACGTTTATATTTGAAATAGTTTGATGGCCCCGGAGGGGTTATGAGACGAACTGATGTTGGCAGCAAGGCTAAAGAAGAAAATACCATGAAGCAAAATTTCTATCTCAATTTGTTTTTAACACTTTTTAGTGTTTGGGGTTTTGCAATAAAACCAAATATATTGTTTTCTCAAAACAATATTAACAGGGACAATATTATTGTAAGAGATTATGACCTGCACACCGGTTGGATTAGAATACTTTTACATGAACCAGAATTATGGGGTTTTATTGATAGAGATTCTAAGTAACATCCCATAAAGTGTGTAAGTTCTAGGAAAAGTTATTCTGGAATTTTTCCGACCCCATCCAAAAGGGTCAG
>JBKBSF010000024.1:0-71824 GCA_046291875.1 Bacteroidales bacterium
CGAACAACACCAATTATTACGATGATCATGGCCATGGCTCCAGCGTTACCAGTATTGCAGCCGCCAATGGTAACAATGGTCTGCTCATAGCGGGTACCGACTGGAACAGCCGCATTATAACAGGCAAGGTTCTTAACAATGAAAATTCAGGCCAATATACCTGGATTGCCCAGGGCATTACCTACTCAGCCGACAATGGTGCCCATGTGATCAATATGAGCCTCGGAGGGTCATCGCCCAGTCAGTTGCTGCTCAACGCAGTAAATTATGCCATGGGTAAGGGTTCTGTAATCGTTGCCTGTATGATGAATGAGAACAATAATGTAACCTACTATCCCGCAGGCTACCCGGGGGTAATCTCCATTGGAGCCACCAATAACCGCGATCAGAGGGCGGTGCCATTTTCCTGGGGAGGGGGCAGCAATTACGGCGATCATATCGACTTTGTTGCTCCTGGCGACAGGATTGCCAGCCTGGGAGGTACAGGTTTTAACCAGGTATGGTACTGGAGCGGTACCTCTATGTCTGCTCCTTTTGTGGCTGGGGTAATTACCCTGATGCTGGCAATCAATCCCAGCCTGACCCGCGATCAGATCTACGAAACTTTGAAAACTACCATAAGACCACAGGTGTTTGGTGGCAAAAATGCCCAGTCCGGTTGGGATCAATTCGTGGGATGGGGCCGTATCGATGCCGGCGCTGCCATTGAACTAACCTGGCAAAACAGCCAATCAACCGGGATTACCGAAGATAGCTCTGCTATATCCGCTTCAACCTTGAGAGTTTTTCCTAATCCTGCAGTTTCGGGGTTCAGGGTATCCTATCAAGGCACATTCCGAAACGCATGGCTAAGCGATATGGCCGGAAATATTATCTCTGGAATTTCCTTTACCCCAGAGCAGGAAACGATCTGGGTTGATACCCAGGGACTGCCAGGTGGTTTTTATGTATTGCAACTGGAGACCGATCAAAGCATATCTGCCACCAAAGTAATTGTGCAGCAACCCTGATCTGTTGCAGGTTGTTGAAAACCTATAAAATCCTGTAGCCATGAGGGTTGCAGGTTTTTTTTTATACATTTTGCCCGCATTGATTTAATTGTTGGAAAAACTCAGGTAAATAAGGTACTTTTGCCACAAATTTCAGGCATTGACACCCCTTTTAAACAAAGGCTCCGGTGTCAAAAAAAACACAATACAAATACCCTAAATCCTATTCTGATGAACAGCACCGACATAAAAAAATTTCTGAAGAAAGTGGAATTATTCCGCGAACTGGAAGATGAAGAACTTAATGTAATTCTTGAACAGCTGCAGGAAAAGAGTTTTGCACCCCGCTCTTACCTTTTCCAGGAAAACAGCCCCATGAATAAATTTTTATATATCATACGTGAGGGCGAAGTTGAGCTTTTCAAAAAGACCCCCTTTGGAGAGGAAAAGAGATTGACGTTCTTTGGCCCCTATGATTTTCTGGGAGAAGGAACCATTATGGCAGACACACCGCATTCTACCAATGCAAGAGCCTTACAGCCCACCACTGTTTTTTGCATTTCGAAGGATGGATTTGCCCAGCTGTTCAACACACAGGCAAGCATTGCCCTTAAAATCTTCAAACAGATATCTAAAGTAATTTCAAGGCGCATGCGCCAGAGCAACTCCAAGGTGGTGAACGTGGGTGCCCAGTACGAAAGTGGCCGCACCCGCACAGAACACGACCTGCTGGGGTATCGCGAAGTACCCCATGAGGTGTATTACGGAATTCAAACCATGAGGGGGATTGAGAATTTTACCATCAGTGGTGTAACGCTCAACTTCTATCCCGAATTGATTGTTGGGCTGGCTATGGTGAAAATGGCTGCAGCTAAAGCCAACCATGAACTTGGACTTCTTCCCACCGAAATTGCTCATGCCATTGAAAAAGCATGTCACGAAATCATCAACGGGAAATTTTATCACCACTTTGTAATCGACATGATCCAGGGTGGTGCAGGTACTTCAACCAATATGAATGCCAACGAAGTAATAGCAAACAGGGCGTTGGAATTCCTGGGTTACGAAAAGGGAGAATACAAGTATTGCCATCCCAACAACCATGTGAATATGTCGCAATCTACCAATGATGCTTATCCAACAGCGGTAAAGATTGCTATTATTGCCAGCAATGCCAAACTGGTTGAGGTGCTGCAAATGCTCATCGATGGATTTAAAGAAAAGGAAGCCGAATTTGCCCAGGTGATCAAGATGGGTCGCACCCAGTTGCAGGATGCAGTGCCCATGACACTGGGACAAACCTTTGGAGCCTATGCCACCACCCTGGAAGAAGAGATTGAACGGCTCAATGCCAATGTGCAGCTAATGAAAGAAGTAAATATGGGAGGAACCGCCATCGGCACAGGGATCAATGCCGATCCGGACTACAGCGAAAAGGTTATCAAACATCTGCGTGATGTAACCGGCCATGACATCAAACTGGCATCCAACCTGGTTGAAGCTACACAAGATACGGGTGCTTTTGTAATGTACTCCGCTGCAGTGAAGCGTCTGGCTGTTAAGCTATCCAAGATATGCAACGACCTTCGTTTGCTGTCCTCTGGTCCACGTGCAGGGCTCAACGAGATCAATCTGCCTCCCATGCAGCCGGGCTCCTCTATTATGCCTGGCAAGGTAAACCCGGTTATTCCTGAGGTAGTAAACCAAATTGCTTTTAAAGTAATTGGCAACGACCTTACCGTTACCCTTGCAGCAGAGGCCGGGCAGCTCGAACTGAATGTAATGGAACCCATTATGGTGCAAAGTCTTTTCGAGTCTATTGAAATGTTGAAAAACGGAATGAACACTCTTCTGCACCGTTGTATCAGCGGTATTACTGCCAACGAGGATCATTGCCGTGCCATGGTAATGAACAGCATAGGACTGGTTACTGCTCTGAACCCGGTTCTGGGCTATGAAACCTGCACAATGCTGGCAAAAGAAGCTATGCTCTACAATAAAGGAGTGTACGATCTGGTTTTGGAAAAACAATTGCTGTCGCAGGAAGAACTTGACGAGATTATGAAACCTGAAAACATGATTACACCCCAAAAGATCAAACCTGTTTAATGCAAAGGGTTTGACTGGGTATACTCTATCGGGTCAGGCAAATAAGGCCACAAAGACATTCTCAATACCATGCAGCCTGGGATCAGCCCCAGACGTTTGGATCACATGAGTTGTTTTTGTGGCCTTACTGTTCTTATCAACTGCTGAGATAAACATATAAAAGCACCAGGGGTATCAGTATACCTGTTGCTACAAAATATACCCCTCTTCGGGCAAATCCGGTTTTTCCTTTGAGGATAAACAACCCGCTGAAGGCAAGAATAATCAAACCTGCTGCAAACAAATCGGAAAACCATGTCCATAGTTTTCGGGGGGAGTTGTAGTGCAGGAAGTTGATCTGATTGAATACAGGCCGTTTGCGAATGGTTTCTAACTGAGCATCGCCGGTACCCATATTTACATTCACAGTGCCTCCATTTATGAAAATCCGCATGTGGCTGCCACTGATCAGGTGAGTTTTATAAGAATCCCTTTCGTGCACCTGATCCAGTATTTGCAATACAAGCTCTCTCTCCGGAGTAACATCCTGTGGAATCTCCAGCTGAAAAGCTTCCTGGCGAATGATAAAATTTGGGTTCCAATGATGACGATGGTTAAGGGCTATGCCGGACAAACCATAAATGATACACATTCCAAAAAAGAAGTATCCCAGGTCGCGGTGTATGGCACGGTTGATTTTTCGAAAGGTCATGGAAAGGTGTTTTAAGTGTTTTATGAGGGGCAAATATAATAAAAAAGGCCTTCAGGGTATTGCTCCATGAAGGCCAGGTAATTAGTGAAAAAGGGTTATTTTGTTGCCGGAGATACCTGAGAAGCATCTTCGTCTTCTGGCTTCGTAATTGGAACAGTTGGAGTGTTTTCTGAAAGAAACGGTGCAACATACATAAATTCACCCCTCGTTTGATCGTATCTCACCAAATGTTCCGTGAATATATTTTCAGATGAGCTGTTTTCGGAAAAAATATCCACAATAAATTCAAAAAAGTGATCTTTGCCTTTGATTTGTTCTGCATGTGAAGAATGAAAAGCAATTCTTTTTGGGGCACTACCCTCGGCAGATACTACCAGAGTGTAGTCTTTCTGCAGGCAAAGATCGATTTCAAAATTGCCCCAACGGTTGCTGCGGGCTTCTTTTACCAGCTCCTGACCATAATACACCTGAATCCGGGCATTTCTTACCGCTTTGTCGTCTTTGCGCACCCAGCCTGAAATATAAAAAGGACTGCCCGCAAAAAGATCGGTGGGCAAAACAAAAACCATGAACAGTGACAAAACAGCAAAATGTATAAACCTTTTTTTCATTTAAAGACCTAACAATCTGATTAACAATACTTACATTCGAATACTCTATTTTGAGGAATAGGATTCTGGAAAATAATACGTAGAAGGCCTACGTGTTTTACTTATATTTCGGTATGCAAATGTACTTATTTTTTTAGTAGGCTTAAAAGCGTATAAGATGAAAATGGAAAAACAGGTAATTATACTTGTTTTTAGAAAATGTCGAATGAAGGTTTGGTTACATAAGGCAGTTAATAAAGCTATCAGAGAAGTTTTTAAAAAAAAGTGCCCGGTAACGCAACGCTACCGGGCAACCCCTTTTTTGTCTTACATGTAAGCTATTAGAAATCCAAAGATATCCCTGCAGAAATAAACCTTGGCAGACCTACACGGATACCCTGTGGGCGGCGTGTTGAGATATATCTTTCGTCTGTAATATTTTTCACGGCAAAATTAACGCCAAGCCCCGTGGGTTGATGCTTATACCATGCCGACAGATTGATCACAAAATAAGGATCTAATTTTCCAATACGACCATTTGCGGTAGCTTGTGTATAGCGGTATTGATTATCTGATGCTTCAAGGTCTATCCAGTATTGTACCTGGTCGGTATTGAGCACATCTGTATATTGTTCTCCAACATAGTTTCCACTCAGTCGCAAGCCCAAACCCCACGGTGATTGTGCGTACAGCGATCCGGAAAGACTGAATGCTGGTGCATAAGGTGTTTTATTCCCCTTTATGTTTATGTATTCTCTTTCGTTTGATCCATCGGTGCGGGTTCTCCAGACTACAAATCTATCTCCTGAGAATTCAGACCTCACCCATGTGGCATTGAGGCCAAGGAAGGCATCCCATTGAGCAGGCAACGCCTTTTCGAGAGGAATAAGAACTGCTGCTTCAAGTCCCGAATGCCTTGTTTCGCCACCGTTGATCAACCCTGAACCAGCACCTCCACTGGATTCAGACACAGGAATTACCTGGTTGGAAAAGTCCATATGAAAAAGCGTAAACTCAAATTGAGCCATATTCAGATCGGCCCTTAGCCCCAGTTCACTGCTCCAGCTTTTCTCAGCATCGAGCAATAGTGCTTCTCCCCCGCTGGTAATAGCATCTTTGGTACGTGGAGGTGCAAAGCCTCTGTGGATACCTGCAAAAACACCTGTTTTTTCACTGAAATTGTAGTTGATACCGGCACCCGGGATGATCTCAAATACCGAACTTGAGGCACCCAATAGGGTATCAGTGAAGTTCAGGCGCATGATCTCTCTTTCATATTGAAACCTCTCTGCTCTTAACCCGGTTGTAAAAGAAAGTTTTTCTCCCACAAGTATTTTATTCTGCAAATAGGAACTGATAGCCTGTCCGGTGCGGATCTCATCTTCGCGAAGATTTCCTGAGAGTTTTCCTGCAGAGGTGCCGTCTACTCTTTGCTCAAATGCTCTTTCGTACAGAAAACGTGCCCCGGCATCCAGCACAGCCTCTGATCCGGCCACATCATAGGAATAATGGATCCTGGGCTCTATTCCGGCAACTTCGAATTGCCTGTTGCGTTGACCTGTCGAATTACGCATATAGATGGCACCATCCTTTACATCAGCAAAACCATGGCTTATCCCTGTAAGGTTGGAAGCAGTAGCAGAATAAGAAAAATCCTGGCGATTCCAGTTCCGGGTTGTTGTATAGGCAAAGGCAGTGGTATTGATTCTGAAATCAGATGAAACCATATACCTGTGATTGATGGAAGCTCCGTAGCGCCTTACCTTAAGCACATCGTCGGGAGCAATTCGCAGATCATCGAAACCTCCGGCATCAAACATGGGTTGGGTAAGGCCTACATAGGTAGAGTTAGAAACCTCATCATATATGCTAAGCTTAACACCCAACTGAGACACTGGCGATAATTCTGTAAGTATCTTTCCATTGAAATCGTGCAATAAAAACTCTGTAGGCCCGAAATTTTCAGCTTGTTTTCTTGTGAAATCAACAAGATAACCTGTTCGGTTTTGGGTATTTCCATAGTTGACACGAGTGTTGAAATAACCCAGGTCGCCACCGGTAACAGATATTTTTCCGGAGGGTGCTGCAGGAGGATCGGCGGTGATATAGTTGATCACCCCACCAATGGTTTGGGGACCAAAAAGAATCGAGCCATTACCCTTAAGTATTTCAATGGCATGCATCCGATCAATATTGGGCGTAAAATACATTTCAGGCTCACCATAAGGTGCCAGTGCAACGGGTATACCATCTTCAAGGATCAGCACGTTGCGGCTTTTATCAGGATCCAACCCCCGAATTCCTATATTGGTGCGAAGTCCTGCACCCTCTTCCTCTACCACGTGAACTCCTGGAATGCTTCTAAGAATTTCATTTCCGCTTACAGGATTCACTGTAATCAAGTCATCAGAAGTAATCATCCCAACCGAACCCGGCAGAAAGCGAAGCACCCCTACCCTGCTGCCCGATACCACCACTTGTTGCAGCAGCTTAACATCCGGTTCAATTTCTATCAGAATCTTCGATTGCAATCCGGTAAGGTCTAAATCTATTCGTGCAGTTTTGTAACCCATTCCCTTTACAATAATCTGAGTATCATTGCTGTTTAGCCCGGTTAGAAAAAAATTTCCCTCTTCGTCAGTGATTGTGCCGAAACTGGTACCTTCCACATAGACTGCCACAAAAGGAACACCTTTGCCCTGCGAGTTTACTTGTCCGCTGATGCTAAAACCCGATTCATGCGCTTGCACAGCAAGGGAGGCCATGATCCATAATACAAGAGTGTAAGAAGACAGGCACTTAAGAAGTTTTGATCGTAGAATTTTCATATAAGTATTTTAAAACAGCAAAAACGATAAAAAATTAATTAATTAGCAAAAAGGTATTTCAATGCTTGTATGGTTTCAAAAAAAACACCCTAAAAGCATCCGGAGAATAATGAACCCGGGGTTTTGCAGGGTGTGTTTTGAGGAATTGGAATTAACTACTATGGTGTAACAACTAATACTGCAAAAATAACGTGTTTGCTTTCTTTAGACAATCCCCAAAAATGGGGATAATTAACCGTTGTTGACATCAAATGATGATTAAAGTATCCCTTTAACTTGGGATCAAAAAAAAAGACCTCACAGGAGGTCTTTAAGTTTTGAATAAAAGATGTTTATATTTTCCTTTTGGATTTATCCACCCTTATTGGCAAAGGCTCTGCCTTACCACTGTAAATCTTATCGAGCAAATCCTGGTACTTCTGAACAATGAATTTTCTTTTCAGCTTGAGTGAAGAAGACAATTCGCCTGATATGGGGCTCCATTCATCGGCAATAAGAATGATCTTTTTTACCTGGTCGTTTTCTCCAAGTTTTTTGTTGAACTTTTTGATCTCATCCTGGAAATGCGACAGTACCTGTGGCATGTTTACAAGCTCAGCATGATCCTGAAACTGTATTTTTTTCTTCTGACACCAGCTGGCAAGCTCCTGAAAATTGGGAATAATGATTGCCGCAGGATACTTTTGATTTTCGCCCACTACCATAAGCTGCTGGATATAGAAACTCTCCTTAAGCTTGTTCTCTATCTGCTGAGGAGCCACATACTTACCATTGGACATTTTGAAGATCTCTTTTTTTCTGTCGGTTATCTTAAGAAAACCTTCAGGAGTAAGTTCACCAATGTCTCCGGTGTGAAACCATCCTTCATCATCGATAACATCTGAAGTAGCCACAGGGTCCTTGTAATACCCCATCATAAGGCCGGGGCTTTTTACGAGAATTTCACCATCTTCATCAATTTTTACTTCAACATCTTTGAGCACTTTCCCTACAGTGCCAGGCATGGCGTACCCGGGTTTGGAATAATTTACAGCCACCACCGGTGAAGTTTCCGTAAGACCATATCCTTCGAAAACGGGAAGGCCGGCAGCCCAGAAAATTCTCGCCAACCGTGGTTGAAGTGCCGAGCCGCCACAACCTATAAAGGTAATATTGGGGCTTAAGGCCTGGCGCCACTTGGCAAAAACCAGCTTATCGGCCAGTTTATGCCTGATGCGATACCATAATGAGTGGTTGCCGTAAGGCTGGTATTTCTCTGCAAGCTTGAGTGATTGCATAAAAATAAAGCGTTTTACAGCACTTAAGGTCTTGGCTTTTTGCATGATCTTGTCGTAGATCGATTCCAGCAAACGGGGTACTGCAATGAAACCATCAACTTCAAGTTCCTTTATATCTTTTGCTATGGTATTGATGCTTTCGGCATAGTAGACACTTACACCCAGGTAATGATACTGGTAATTTACCATGTGCTCAAATACGTGAGACAATGGCAGGAAGCTAAGGGCTTTGTGATTATAATTCAAATGCTGTACCCCTGATGTGGTAACCGCATTACTCATGAGATTGCCATGAGAAAGCATTACTCCTTTGGGTACACCGGTTGTACCTGAAGTGTAAATGATAGTAAGCAGGTCATCAGAGGTAATCTTTTCTCTGAGATCCATTACCCTATCGTACATTTTGGGTGCATTGGCCTTACCCGCCTCGGGGATGGCAAGCCAATGAGGTGCGTTCTCAACCTGGTTGAAGGTGCGTATTTCGCGGGTGTGAACCAATTGCTCAGAAACTGCAGTAAGTTTGCCATACAGGCTCTTATCTGAAACAATTACCATGGCAGCTTCGGAATGGTTAAGAATGTATATCAGATCTTCATCTGCAAGTGTGGGATGAATGGGTACATGCACCATTCCGGCCATGGCAATTCCCATTTCCATGAAGTTCCATTCAGGGCGGTTATTTGTAATGGTGGCAATCTTTTGGCCCGGCTCGTAGCCCATAGCCAACAATCCCATACTTACATTCCAAACAATTTCGGTATATTCCTGGGTGTTGTATTCCTTCCATTGTCCGTTTTCTTTGCCGGCAAGTTTAAACCTGCCTACGGTGTCTGGCAACGCAGCAAACCTGTCGAGCAGGTCGAAATTTCTGTTGATTTGCATCCAAATAAGATTGATTCAAAAATACGTGAGCTTGTCCTTTTTGTTTTCCGTGAATCATACAACTTAAAAGATGCTATTCGTTCAGCGCATTGGTTTCAAGCGTATCATACGGTCTGCAAAACTACGAATAAGAAGCTTACGCAAAACACAATTAACATTAATAATAACAAGTGTTTAGAACAATTGTTCCCTTCATCCTTATTTTAGAATTGGCGCAATTCAATCATGGGTTAACAAACTTTAACGTAAGAACGATCCTTTTACTGATCAACTGCTGTATTTCGTTGTTTAATTCTTAAACATCATAGCTGGTATTTTTTTATCAGGTTACTTGGTTAAAACTCATTCATCATGCGTAAAAATATCTTTTTATTCCTTTTTGGTGTATTTCTCATTCCGCTGGCTTCCTGCAACAATACTGAAAAAGATTTCTCGGAGAATCTCTTTGAGAATGATATCCGTATCCGGATAGATACTCTGGCTACGGGGCTTCAAAACCCCTGGGGCCTTGAATTTCTTCCCGATGGCCGGATATTGATTGCAGAACGGCCCGGTCGTTTGCGGATCTTTCAGGACGGACAACTATTGCCTGCTGCTGTAGAAGGATTACCCGCCATCTGGGCCCATGGGCAAGGTGGATTACTCGATGTGGTAATGCACCCTGATTACCAGTCAAATCAATGGCTCTATCTGGCTTATGCAGCCCCAGGACCAGGAGGAGGTAATACAACCATTGGCAGAGGTCGACTTGAAGGCAATCAGTGGGTTGATTTCCAGCAAATTTTTCAGGGGCAGCCCCTCACTTCCTCTGGCGCTCATTTCGGTAGCCGGATCGTGTTTGACAACGACAACTATCTATTCACTACCATTGGAGACAGGGGAGTTATGCAAAGTTCGCAGGATCTGTCCAATCACAACGGAACGGTAATCCGCCTTTACGATGATGGAAGCATCCCTGCAGACAATCCCTTTGTAGGTACGCCCGGTGCCAGGCCAGAGATCTGGTCGTATGGTCATCGCAATATACAGGGTATGGTTTTTCATCCGCAAACCGGCGATCTGTGGACCCACGAGCATGGCCCCCGGGGCGGGGATGAGATCAATGTTATCTTTAAAGGAGCCAATTACGGTTGGCCCAGGGTAACCCATGGGGTGAACTACAGTGGCACCACCATTACACCAGATACTACCCTTGCAGGCATGGTGGATCCCATTCTGCACTGGACACCCTCAATTGCTCCCTGCGGACTGGAAATAGTAACCAGCAACCGTTACGGATCATGGCAAGGCAACCTGCTGGTGGGTGCCCTGGCCGGACAACATATTCACAGGGTAGTGCTGGAAGGCAGGCAAGTAGTGCACACCGAAAAGCTTCTGGAAGGTTTTGCACGTTTTCGTGCAGTAAGGCAAGGACCCGATGGCCTTTTATATGTGCTAACCGAAAGTCCGGGCATGATGATACGCCTCATGCCGGAAGAGTGAAAATTCGTTTTACTGTATATCCAGCCAGAAGACAATGATTAAAACTTATGCTGCGAATCTTTCAGTATGTTGAAAAGAAATTCCCGCGCTCTGAAAAGCTGTGCTTTAACGGTTCCAAGGGGTAGGTCCAGTTCTTCGCAAATCTCTTCGTAGGAGTATTCTTCGAAATACCTTAGTTCGATAAGCTTTCGGTAACGGGGTTTCAGCTTTTCCACCACCTTGCGCATGAGTGCGATTTTCTGCGACTTAATAAGATTTTCTTCAGGATCGAGCCCGGTGGCAGCCATCGACTTGGCGTGATAGGATTCACTTACATCCTCGTAATTATCGTTGGCAAGAACATTTTTCTTTTTCTTGCGCATGAAATCAATACAATTGTTGGAGGCAATTTTGAAAAGCCAGGTACTGAAAGCGTAATCGGGCGTGTATTGCGAAAGGTTTTTGAAGGCTTTTCCAAAAGCCTCAAGGGTAAGATCCTCGGCATCATCTACATTGCCGGTCATTTTTACAAGCATAAAATAAATGGTATCTCTGTACAAGCCCATCAACTCGGTAAAAGCCAGTTGATTTCCATGTTCAACGGCTTGTTTAACCAGTTCATAATCCCTTTGAGCTTTTTCTGTCAGATTGGGGTTTACTTCCATTTATTTTTCCTGAAAAATAGATTTGAGATGGCAAAAACCGGGTTTAAGAATGCAAAAATCACATCAAATATCGGCGAATATAGAAATAATTTCTTTTCATCAAGCCTTTTGCCCACATAATAATGCAATACCCCCAGCGAAACCACTTTCAAAAAAACCAAACCCAGGGCGGCATAAAGCAATTCCGGATGATTTGCCAAAACCAGAAAGGCTGCCAGGGCCAGGTAGAAAAAGGTATGAGAGAAAGCAAACAGACCCAGTCGGAACTTATCGCGCTTTTTATAATATACACCGGTAGACATGTGTCTTTTCTTTTGCTTAAACCAGGATACGAAGCTTTTTTTGGCTTCCGACCATGTAAAGCTTTCCGCACTTAAAATAACGGCAGTGTTTTTAGATTTGGCTACTTTGTTTACAAAGAGGTCGTCGTCGCCAGAGTTGATCTGATAATGAGACGCAAATCCTCCGGCTTTAAAGAAAAGGCTCCTTTTATAGGCCAGGTTTCTACCCACGCCCATGTAGGGAGCACCAGCCATAGCGGCGCCCAGGTATTGCATTGCAATGGTTACGGTATCGTAGCAAATGATCCGGTTGAGTAAACCAGGCTCTTTTCTATATCCCCCATAGGCCAGCACCAGTTCTTTTCCTCCTGTAAACCCTGCACTCATAGCCTGGAGCCAGTAGCGGCCCGATGGTCTGCAATCGGCATCGGTAAGCACCACCGTATCGTGCCGGGCAGATTTGATCCCCACTGCCAGTGCCAGCTTTTTGCCAGCAAAGAAATTAACGTTTTCACGAAGGTTAACCACCTTAAAATGGGGATGCTTTTCCTCGAAAGACTTGAGCAAAAAATAGCTGTCATCTTCAGAGAAGTCGTTGACCAGTATCACTTCGTAGCTGGGATAATCCTGATCGAGAATCAGGGGCATATTCTTCTTCAGGTTTTCGTATTCGTTTTTGGCGCAGATCA
Organism: Bacteroidales bacterium; assembly: GCA_046291875.1. GTDB lineage: Bacteria > Bacteroidota > Bacteroidia > Bacteroidales > UBA7960 > SKVR01. Next base: position 12,463 of record JBKBSF010000024.1, read on the forward strand.
CCACAGAAACAGGTTGTGGGTTGTCAGCTCTATTGGATTTGTCTTTACCCCATGCCACACGACTGAAAAACCACCAGTAATGGAAGAGTAATACCAGGGTAAATAAAACGAAAAAAGAAAAGCTTAGCTTTTCAGGATTTAAGATAAATTCCACGAATTCCAGCATACTTGTCAACGGGTATAAGAAGCTGCAAAAATAGCCATTCTAAAGGAATATGCAGTATCTTTGACAAATTTTTAACCCATGCTTTTCAATGCAGTTTAAGATACATCACAAAGACTCTGGCAGCAATGCACGCACCGGAACCATAGAAACAGATCACGGCTCAATCCAAACCCCCATATTCATGCCTGTAGGTACGGCAGGTACCGTAAAAGCCATACACAACAAAGATCTCAACGAACAGGTACAGGCACAGATCATCCTGGGAAACACCTATCATTTATATCTTCGCCCTGGCCTTGAGATTTTGCGTAAAGCCGGAGGGTTGCATAAATTCAATGCGTGGAACAAACCCATTCTTACCGATAGCGGAGGCTACCAGGTCTATTCGCTGGCACACCGCAGGAAAATGAAAGAAGAAGGCGTTATGTTTCAATCGCATATTGATGGCAGCCGGCATATGTTTACCCCTGAGCGGGTAATGGATATTCAGCGAATTATCGGGGCAGATATTATCATGGCCTTTGATGAGTGCACACCCTACCCCTGCGATTATGATTATGCCCGAAACTCCATGCATCTGACCCATAGATGGCTCAAGAGATGTTGTCAGCACTTCGATAATACCGAAGGACTTTATGGCTATAACCAAACCCTTTTTCCCATTGTGCAGGGCAGCACCTACCGCGACCTTCGTGAGCAATCGGCAGAATTTATTGCTTCCTGCAACCGCGAAGGCAATGCCATCGGAGGCCTGTCGGTAGGCGAGCCGGCAGAAATGATGTACGAAATGACCGAACTGGTTTGTGGAATATTGCCCCATGACAAACCAAGGTATCTGATGGGCGTGGGCACACCTGCCAATATCCTGGAAAGCATCGCTTTAGGTGTGGATATGTCTGATTGTGTTATGCCAACCCGTAATGCACGCAATGGAATGATCTTTACAAGCCAGGGTATCCTCAACATGCGCAACCTGAAATGGGCCGATGATTTCTCTCCCATCGATCCTGATGGCCCAGCATTTGTTGATCAAATGTACTCCAAAGCATACCTCAGACATCTTTTTGTATGCAACGAAATGCTGGCTTCGATCATTGCAACCATGCACAACCTGGGCTTTTATCTTTGGCTGGTTGACCAGGCGAGAGAGAAAATCGCCGAGGGTACTTTTGCCCAATGGAAGAATACCATGGTACCTCGTATATCTCAGAGATTGTAAAGTCTTTAATTCATCATCGGCCAGGTAATATCACATACACGAAAAAATGTACTTTTGCGTTGTAAAGATTTATCGGTATTCCAACAGACATCACTAAAGAAATAATGAAGTTAAACAAACTCGACTGGTACATCATAGGCAAGTTCCTTGGCACATTTTTCTATGCCATAGCACTCATTATCCTTATAGTGATCATATTTGACCTTTCCGAGAGAATTGACGACTTTATTGAAAAAAAGGCACCTTTACAGGAAATTTTATTTGTCTACTACCTGAATTTCATCCCCTATTTTGTAAACCTTTTCAGTCCTCTTTTTACATTTATTGCGGTTATTTACTTTACCTCCCGTATGGCCTTCAATACAGAAATTGTGGCCATATTAAGCTCGGGTATCAGTTTCCGGCGCATGCTTCTCCCCTATTTTCTCTCGGCCATTTTCCTTGCCATTTTGTCTATTTATCTTTCCAATGTGCTTATTCCGCATGCTAATCGCAAGCGACTGGATTTTGAGTTTACCTATCTGAGGCCCCAGGGTCAATTTCGCGAAAGAAACATCCACATGCAAATCCGCCCGGGTGAGTTTATCTTCATGGAATCTTTCAATGATCGCATCAATGTGGGGTATAAGTTTACACTGGAGCACATTCGGGATGGAGAACTTACCTACAAACTTGCTGCTGACCGCGCCGAATGGATTGACAGTATCCAAACCTGGTCGTTGCGCAATTATCATAAGCGTATCATTGATGGGCTTGATGAACAGGTAAAATCGGGCATGCGGATGGATACTGTGATACATTTGAGCCCGGATGACTTCATCCAGAATTTGCGTGATATGGAAGCGATGAACTTCAGAGAGTTGCAGGATTTTATTGACAACGAACGCCTGAAAGGCTCAGAGAATATCCGTTTTTACCTGGTGGAAAAACACCGCCGGATAGCATTTCCGTTTGCTACACTTGTACTTACCTTGATTGGGGTATCCTTGTCGAGCCGAAAGGTACGCGGAGGTATCGGGCTGCACCTGGGGGCTGGGCTTACTCTCAGCTTTACCTTCATATTATTTATGCAGATATCTACTACCTTTGCCACAAACGGCAACCTCCCTCCCATGCTTGCTGTATGGATCCCCAATATTGTATATGCTTTGCTGGGATTGTACCTGCTCAAAACAGCCCCTAAATAAAAAAGGATGTCTCAAAAGTCCGCTTCTGTTTATTGATGTGCAATAAGGCTTACTTGTTTTAGCACTTGTCTGTAATACAATCATAACAAATGATTTGCCATGACTATAACAAGTGAAACCGTGAGCTCAATTACCAATCAACTACCAGCTGGTACTTCTGAGACACCCTGAAATAAATGAACGATTATTTATCCTTAATCAGCTTTTTCAGTTTCTTGCTCATCCTCCTTGCGGGGCTTAAGAAACATATCGGGTATCAGGTAGCCCATGGCACCTCCCCAAAGCATCGATAAATAGGGATTGGATTGAATGGTGCAACCTGCATTACACCCTACCAGGGCATAATAAATATACCCCCCTGCTACACCGGCAAAGGTTAAAATACCAATTACCCATAAGTAATTCCTGCGTGAAATATTACCTGAGGGTTTTTCTGATTTTGGGTTTTCCATATTCTGATGTAAGATTTGCTGAGTTCTTTACTCTAGGGTTTACAAATAAAACCTTTGAGGTTCTCTCCGTTATTATTTTACGCCCAATACATCTTCGATGGCTTTTTCAAAAGCTGCTTTGGGCAATGCACCTGCTGCCATCTGCGGTTGAGCATCCTTAGGTACAAAAAGTATGGAAGGAATGCTGCGGATACCAAAAACAGCACTGAGTTCGCGCTCCTGCTCGGTATCTACTTTATAGATGTCAACTCTTCCTTCATACTCTTTGGAGAGTTCTTCCAGCACAGGGGCTACCATTTTACAGGGCCCGCACCAATCGGCATAAAAATCAATGATACAAGGCTTATCACCTTCAAATTTCCACTCTTTGTTATTTTCAAAATCGAAAACTTTTGTTTTAAAAGTTTCCAGGGTGAGATTTTCCATAATACAATTTACAGTTGGCCGGCAACAATCGTTACCGGTATAAAACAATTTGGTTAATTACGATCAGATATGTTTTTTTATGGCAGCCACAAGGGTTTCGCGCTGCTGCACACCTACAAATCTTTGAACCGGTTCACCATCCTTAAAAATGATCAAGGTAGGGATATTCTGAACCCTGTGCAGGCTTGCAGATCTTGGATTATGATCAACATCCAGTTTGGCAATGCGTGCCTGATTGCCAATTTCAATGGCAACTTCTTCAATAATAGGATTTTGAATTCTGCAGGGAGGACACCAAACCGCCCAGAAGTCTACCAGGGTAACCCCTTCGGCAATAGTTTTTTCGAAAACAGCATCGGTCAGGTTGATAACTTTACTGTCGCCTTCATAAACAGCAGCTGTTTCAGTGGCGTTGCTTACATTTCCATTCCCACGGTTGAAAAGCATCATGGTGCCTATAGCAAAGGCAATTACTACTAAGGCTATCTGCAAAGGACGGGTGCGTTGCCAAATGGTCTCTGCCCCTTTTTGTTTTGAATTCGTATTCATAATGGTCTTTAGGTTATAAATTTGGATGTATGAAGTTACAATTTTTTTTGGTTCTGTGCCTCCTGCCATGCAATAGCAAGAATCATACGTACAAAATTATCTAATTATTTAGATGTGTAAAAGTTATTTTTTGTTAAGCCCGAACAGGTGTTTTAAATAGGTGAAAACACGGTAAATAAAATGATTGAAAATTATGACTTTTGGAACATGGTTTGCTAAGATCGAACCATGAGCCAGACAAATTGTTCATTTTCCTGTTTTGCTTACGAATAACCGGTTACTTCCCGTAATTCAATGGCAAAGGCACCCGGAATAAAATACCTCCTGGATCATAAAGCCCAATACTAACCACCAAATAACTGATTGTATGAAAGAATTTGTTAAGACCCTGAACCAAAGAAATCGCCGGATCATACTTTTTGCAATGATGATCTTTGTTAGTTTCAGCTTCCAGGCCTGCGATGATCTTGAGAACATCTTTCCTCCCCAGCTGACAGAGGCCGAGGTGGCAGAAGGACTGAAGGAAGCATTGAAAGTAGGCACTAACAATACGGTTGCCGAAACCCATCGTCATGATGGCTTCAATGGCAATGCTCTGATCCGCATTCCCTGGCCGCAGGATGCCATGGGTGCTTACAATTATATCAACAACAATCTCTCTATTGTAAGGCCCCTGCTCGACGAAGTGGTAGTGCTCATGAACCGGGGTGCCGAACAAGCCTCAGACAAAGCCAAACCCATCTTTATCAATGCCATTACCAGCATAACCATTATGGACGCATGGAATATCCTCAAAGGCGAAAACAATGCTGCCACCATGTATCTGCATGAAAAAACCTACAGCAGTCTTCATACTGCCTTCAAACCTGATATTCATAATGCGCTGGAAAGTGTGGGTGCTGCTACAGCCTGGAATCAGATCATCACGGCTTACAACCCTATCGCTAATTTTTCGCCATCGCTTCAGCCCCTGGATTCTGATCTGGCCCAGTATGCTACCGGTAAAGCACTCGATGGCCTTTTTCTGCTCATTGCCCAAGAAGAAATGAAAATCAGAACTGATCCCATTGCACGAATCAACGACATTCTGCGCAAAGTATTCGGAACCCTGGATTAAGCATGGTTTCGGAACTCTGCAAAAAAATCGGACCAACCTTCTGGAGGCTGGTCCGATTTTTTTTGATAACGGTTGATTGTCTTTTCAATCAATCCCGGCAAAGTGTTTCATAAACTGAACCCTTTGCAATACTGCAGGGTTTTCGGTCTTTTTATGGCTGAGTTTGCCTCTGAAATCATCTACCTTATTGAATTTGTTTTTAGTCATCCAGTTGGTAATCTCGTTGAGCATTAGTGGGATTTGTTCGAAGCCATTTTTGTATAGCACAGAACAAACCTGCACGGCATGTGCCCCTGCGAGTAGCTGCTTTACTACGCCCAATCCATCGTGCACCCCGGTAGAAGCGCATAAATCGGCCTGCACGCGATCGGCCAGAATGGCAATCCAGCGCAGAGAGGTCGAAATCTCGGCAGGTGTGCTGTAGAGATTGCCCGGCTTCACGGTAAATTTATCCAGGTCGATATCAGGATTGAAGAAGCGATTGAATAAAACCAATCCTTTCACTCCTGTCCAGGATAGTTTTTTGATCAATTCGGCCAGCCCTGAGAAATGATACGATATTTTCAGCGAAATGGGGATGCTGATTTCCTTTTTCACCTTCTCAATTACATCGAAATACAGTTTTTCGTATTGATCTCCACTGGTATCAATATCGGCCGGCAGTACAAACACATTAAGCTCAAGAGCATCAGCTCCTGCTTTTTCGATTTCCCTGGCAAAAGCAGGCCATTCATCAGAGGTAACACAATTGATGCTGGCAATTACCGGAATGGATAATTTGCTTTTGGCACTTCTGATCAGGCTCAGGTATTCCTCCAGGGTATGGGCTCTTGAATAATTGCGGATGTAATCGTCGGCTTCAGTGTAAGCACTCTGAACATCATCATAGGAGAATACCTTGCGGATCTCAAACTTGATTTGTTCTTCAAACAAGGATTTCAACACAACTGCACCTGCGCCGTTTTCTTCAGCTTTTATCAGATTATCGAGGGTGCGGGTCAGCCCTGAGCTTCCAACAATAATGGGATTTCTCAATTTCAGACCCATGTAGGTGGTTGATAAATCAATCATGTCGAGGAGTTTTGGTTAAAAATACTATGGGATTTGCGAGATTCCCTTTACTTGCAGACAAACCTACACAAATTTTAAAAAACTTAAACGTCCCTTTGAAAAAAAATAAGATAAATGGGTTGCTCGTGTTACAAAAAAAATCAAAAACCGAATATCACGTATTGGAAATACTGTAATAAAAGTAACTTTGAACCTGCATTTTGCCGGGAGTTTATTCCTCCCGTTTAAAGAAAAAGAGGTCCAATGGAAAAAGTTAAAATAAAAGGACAAAAACAAGCAGGACTAACCAAATTAGGGCTCCGCAGCCTGATGGAGCCCCTGCTGGTATTGTTCAACAAGGCAATTGCCGATGTTTTTGAAAACAAACCCTATTATATTGCCTACAGTGTGCCGGGTGGTGTTTATGGATATTTCAGGGATTACATCCTTAAGGACGAGGATGTGGAAAAGATTCGCACCCAGCTGAAGAAACTGATCAAAGCCAATCTGGATTTTCAGCAGGAGATTCTGCCTAAAGAGAAGGTGTTACGCTATTTCGACATCAACGACAGGCCCGACATCCTGGAATTACTTTATTCAAAAACAGGTGAAGTGGATGAAGGAATGCATCTGGCCCACCTCAACGGCAATGGCGAACTGTTTTTCAATCATGTAAACGAGCATTATGAAAGGCTGGAGGGATTCCGGTTTTTCCGTTTCCGTCAAGGTTTTTTCCTGATAGCCAACAGCAGTTTTTATGAGCGCGTAATGCCCGAAAGGCTCGAGATCAGTAAATACCTCAAAAGGTTTGAAGAATCGGAAGAGGCCATGAAGCAGCTGGGTATAGAGAATTTTGCCCAGCTCAACGAAGTAATTACCAATGGCGAATTGCCCGAATTCATAAAAATCTCTGAAGCTTATCAGGCCAAACGTTTTGGGCGTATTGCCGACAACATTGTAAGTCATCCGCTCAAGCCCAGGCTCATATTTCTGGCCGGCCCCACCTCTTCCGGAAAAACAACCTCGGCCAACCGTCTTGCCATCGAGCTGAAAGTTCTTGGCAAAAAGGTAATGATACTATCGCTCGACAATTTCTATTTACCACATTCGGCCATTCCATTCGATCCTGAAACGGGTCTGCAAAACTTTGAGCTTATCACAGCCCTCAACCTTGATTTGTTCAGGGAAACCATCCATAAGCTTCTTGGCGGGGAATCGGTGCATATGCCCAAATACCATTTCGATGGTAAAGGCAGTACTCCTGAGCCCACAGCCACCAGCATCACACCAGACACCTATATTATAATGGAAGGGATTCATGGCCTTAACCCTGATCTCTGGCAATCGGCCATGGACATCGACTCCTACCGGCTTTATGTTTCTGCCCTCAACACTCTGAACATCCATGACCATCTCCCGTTGAGCACCTCTGACCACAGGCTGATCAGGCGCCTGGTGCGCGATCATCTGTTTCGGGGATACAGCTTCAACGAAACCATAAAAAGATGGCCCGATGTAATGGAGAACGAATACCATAGCATTTTCCCTTTCCAGGAGAGTGCACATGCCATTATTAATTCTTCACTGATTTACGAGATTGCTGTATTTGCACACTATGCGCCAGGTATTCTCAAGCCGGCAGATGCCGAAAATGAAATCATCCGCGAAGAGGTAAAGCGGCTGAACCGCATCCTGAGCCTGCTTAAGCCCATCAATCCGGCCGACATCCCTCCTACCAGTATTTTACGCGAATTCATTGGGGGAAGCAGTTTTACCTACTGATTCTACCTCTGAAGCGGATTGCTGCAACAGAAGTTTTTTGCACGAAAGTTAAACACACGTTTGTATAAAAGTATTTTTGTTACTTTTGTGCCGGTTTTGCCATGCCTTATCAAATTGTTATACCTGAACCCGTTTTTTTTCGAGAAATGAAGGGTATTTTGGGAATTTAACACAATGCATGCAACAAACCCATTGATTAAACGTATAAATCAAATTGTAGAAAACACAGTTTATTTCACTAAAAACGAGAAAACATGAACAAACGTGTGATTAATTTTCTTTTGGTGGCAATGCTTTTGCCTTTCTCTGCCTGGGCTGGTGGTTTGGTAACCAATACCAACCAAAGTGCTTCTTTTATCCGTAAGCCTGTTCAGGATGCTGTTATAGATGCTACAGGTACTTATTATAATCCGGCGGGTCTTGCCTTCCTCGAAGATGGTTTTCACCTTTCATTAAGCAACCAAACTATTTTTCAAACCCGTACCATTGGCAGTACCTTTCCTGGAATTGCCAATAATGAGTTTGAAGGGAGCGTGAGTGCACCTCTTTTTCCAACGGTATACGCGGTTTACAAAACCGGCCCCCTTGCCATCTCCTTCGGGCTCAATCCTATTGGTGGTGGGGGTAGTGCCAATTTTGAGAATGGCCTTCCCTCTCTAAACCAGGATTTTGCCACTTTTGCCACTACTTTCTCTGCGCAATCAGGAATTCCGACCTCCTATTCCATTGATGCTGCTTTTGATGGTAGTTCGCTAAACTGGGGTTTTCAGCTCAATGGGTCGTATGCACTCAATGAAGTATTTTCAGTAAGTGCCGGCGTTCGGTTTATTACAGCCAACAATACTTACACCGGACATTTGCGCAATGTGATGATCAACCCCATGCACCCTCTTAATCCCAATGGTGCCGGTAATATGGTAGCTGCACCTCTGTTTTTCACTACTCTTGCAGGAGCAGCCACTGCCACCAGCACCAATCTGCAAGGTTTTGTAGATGCCAATGTGGGTGGCCTAACCTTGCAGCAGCTTGTTCAGCTAGGTCAGCTTGACCAGAATACTGCAAATCAAATTGCAGGTGGATTGGGAAATAATTACAATGAGGCCATGACTATTATTCAAATACAGGGAGCCTACCAGGCACTTGCTACCCAGATGGGTGGGCTGGCAGCATTTACCCAGGATGCTTTCCGCGACAGAGCACTTGATGCCTCACAATCCGGCTTTGGAATTGCTCCCATTATGGGCATCAACATTCGTTTTTCCGATGATCTGAATGTGGGCATCAAATATGAACACAGAGCCAGCATCACCATGACCAACAAAACCGTAGTTGACGATGTGGGAATGTATCCTGACGGGGTAGAAACAGCCAACGATATGCCTTCAATGCTTTCAGTAGGCGTAAGCTACCGCCCCATGAGCCCCCTTACCTTGTCTGCTGGTATGCACTATTACTTCGATAAGAGTGCCGATTATGGCAAGTCACTGCCCAACGATCAGATCATCGACAACAACTTTTATGAACTGGCATTCGGTGCTGAATACTATATTGGTAATGGGATCAGCCTGAGTGCAGGTTTCCTGCGCACACAAACCGGCGTTAACGAATTATGGCACAGCGATCTGAGCCACAGCCTTAGCACCAACTCCATTGGAGCAGGTCTGAAGTACCAGATCAATAATAACATTGCGGTAAACGCAGGTTTCATGAACACCATGTACGAAACCCATACGAAAAACTTTACCGGCTACACCGAAACTTACGACAGAGTAGCTCGCACATTTGCCATCGGACTGGATTTCAAATTCTAAGAGTTTATTTCAAAAAGCCTTCAGGCGGGCATTACCCAGTGTAATGTCCGCCTGCTTTTTTAGTATCTGCAGCTATGAATTAAGCTCCGGATCGCCCAAATATGCAAGGTGAAATGTAAACATTTATTCTTTAATTTTGTATCCTTAGTAGTTTACCCTATCAACCAGCATCTTTACACCCTGCATGAAACATACAATTATCCTCATTGCTTTATTCCTGCTAAGTTTCCCCGTTGTTATGGGCATGGGCTATCAGAACCATTTTCAAAGCCCCAAATCTACTGCAATGGGAATGGCCGGAACATCGTTGAATCTGGATGCCAGCGCCGTATTCTTCAATCCGGGTGCCATGTCTGCACTACCCGGGCGATTGAGGTTTGCAGCCGGTTTGCATGGCATTCAGTCCAGCACTAAATTCCAGCTGGAACAACCTTCTGTTTATCAAGCTATAACTGACAACCCTATTGTACTGCCTTTTTATCTGTATGCTTCTGCCAGCGTTACCCCGCGTCTTTCAGCAGGCCTGGCAATCAATGAACCCTTCGGTACCAGAGTAACATGGGAGGAAGGCTGGGCCGGCAGATTTCTTACCAAGCAATCTGTACTGCAATCCCTTAATATACAGCCCACCTTTTCTTATCAGCTCCTGGACAACCTGTTTGTTGGTGCAGGACTGAGTATTCTGTTCGGCAAGACCGAGATGATCCGTAAACTGCCGGTGCAGGATGATAACCATGAGGGTGAGTTGAGCATTAAGGGAAACGCAACAACCTGGGGTATCAATGCAGGTTTACTATGGTGGCCCGCGTCTGATCTTCGATTGGGTATCAGCTATCGTTCTCAGATGAAACTGGAATTTGATGACGCTCAGGCTATTTTCAAGGTGCCCTCCCTGGTGGAAACCAGCTTTCCATCGCCCAATACTGTTTCTACTTCCATTCCTTTGCCCGCCAGCCTGGATGCAGGTATAGCATGGGATGCTTCAGAAAGATGGATGTGGGTTGTGAACCTGAATTATGTTTTCTGGAATGTGTTTGAAAACAGACAACTGGACTTTGCCATCAACAGCTCAGTCCTTGTCGATGAAAACAACCCCAGCGAATACAGCAACACCTTCAGTCTAAGAATTGGCACGCAGTTTCATTGGCAGGAGAACCTGGTTTTGCGTGCGGGAACATTTTACAACCCCAGCCCGGTTAATCCCAATTATTTTACCCCGGAAAATCCTTCTCTGAATAGTCTGGGTTTTACTACCGGCGTTTCCTTTATGCCTTTTGATGGCTTTAGTATTGACATGGCTCTTGCTGTAATCATGGGGATACAGGAAGAAGTGCGTTATACACCAGGAAACTTTAACGGAATCTACAAATCAAGGAATATTATCCCAGGTCTGGGTGTAAGTTATCACTTTTAATCACGTATTATGAGACTCCGAATACTCTGGATCCTTCTTTTTGCCCTGATTGCCTTTTCATGCGAACCGGAGATCAATACTCCATCTCCGGTAGCCGGCGATGCAGATTTTTCTGTTTTTGTGTCTTTAGGTAATTCGCTTACAGCAGGATTTGCCAACAATGAGTTATACAAATCGGGGCAAATGGTTTCTTATGCCAATATTATTGCCAAGCAAATGCTGCACACCGGAGGGGGAGAGTTTAAAACTCCTTTGATGCGCGATGAATTGGGGTTTGGCGGCAGGCTCAGACTTACCACCGGCACCAATTGCCTGGGGAACCAGGGTCTTGGACTTTCTACTTTTGCAGAAACCCCTGATCCCATGAACTTCCAACCCATTTACAATGAGGAAGGACCTTTCCACAACCTGGGTGTGCCCGGGGCAAGAGTGGAGCATCTTCTCATGCCTGGATACGGTCTGCTGAATGCTTATTTTGGCCGGTTTGCCAGTTCACCTTCAGCTTCGGTTATTGATGATGCCATGAGATTGTCTCCCACTTTTTTCTCTTTGTGGATTGGAAACAATGACGTGCTGGGTTTTGCCCTGTCGGGAGGAACAAGCGGGAGTATAACCCCAACAGAAGACTTCAGGGTACATTACCTGGAGCTACTGGAGAGGCTTACAAGTACTGCCACTGGCGGAGTGATCGCCAATATTCCCGATATTACCTCCATACCCCTGTTCAACACCTTGCCGGCACTGGGGCTGGTATTAGTAAATCCTTCAGAAGTTGCAGAGTTAAATGCTTTGTGGAGTGATGTGCCCGAAGCAAATTTCCAACTGGGCATCAATGGATTTCTGGTAAGCGATGCTTCCGTGCCAGGGGGAGCAAGAAATCTTCGCAACGGTGAGTTGGTTCTGGCAACTCTTCCTCAGGATAGCCTCTTGTGTGGAGGCTGGGGTTCCTATAAACCCATCCCGGAAAACTATTATCTTTCCTTGCAGCAGTTGAACCAGATCAACCAGGCACTTGATGAATACAATGCCATAATAGAGGCTTTTTCAAGGCAGTTCGACCTTGCCCTGGTTGATGCAAGGCAATTGCTTCGTGAAGCAAAAACAGGGATACATTTCGATGGACTTTCCTTTACCACCGAATATGTGGTGGGAGGAGTATTTTCTTTGGATGCTGTGCATTTGAGCCCTCGTGGCAATGCTATCATGGCCAATCATTTTATCGATGCCATCAATGCCAGATACAATTCTACTGTGCCACGTGTGAGCGTAACGCAATATCCCGGCATTATTTTTCCCTGATACACATTGCGAAAGGCAGTTTTTATTCAATAATGAGGTATCTTTCCCGGGCTTCGGCCCTGGTGCATGCATTGAAATGCCACCATTCGGTCTGGATGCCCCAAAATCCGCCATATCTCATTACCCTTCTGAGCAGTTGCCTGTTGGCCAGTTGGTAGCGGGTTAAAAGTCCTTTTTCGAGCATCTGATCCTCCAGTCTGGGGTAGGCCAGCTCGCCCATAAAGTCGAAAGGTGTGCCCATATCCAGAGCCTCCCCTGATTCATTCACTATACTTACATCCACTGCAGCACCGAAGTTGTGTAAGGAGCCATTGCGTGGGTTGGCAAGGAACTTTATTTTTTCTTCGAATGGTGCATCCACTGCATCCCACATTTTTTGCTGAATATGCCGTGGTCGTGCGGCGTCGTACACAACCAGCGATAATGCCGGATCCAGGGTTTTGAGATACTGCTGTGCCCTTACCAGCATATGGGCCACATCGGGCTGCAGATAAGCTCTCTGCATTCCCTCATACACATCCATTCCCAGGAAATTGTCGGTTGTACTGTATTTCAACTCAACCCTGATGGAGGGATCGAGGGTTTGCACATCTACCAAACCATGTTCAATCATTTTGCTTTCAATGGAAGAAACCGCTGAACGAAAACCCTCTACCTGTATTACGACTGGATCTCTTTGAGGAAACCCGTGCAATGGTTCATTGGTTTTGGGCTCACATCCCCACGAAAGTAGCGCTGAGCCGCAGAATAGTACGATAATTTGTTTAACTTGCATACTGAAAACATCCCGCTTACTTGCCTGGGAATTATCTCAAAATTAATAAATTGCCACACATATGGACACAAAAGAATTTAGAATCGGCGCACGCGTAGAACATCCACAGTTTGGCCAGGGGGTTATCACCAATGTTACCCTTACGGCTTATACCATTTTTTTCCTTAACCGGGGAGAAAAAGACATTGCGGCTACCTTCGAGGGCTTAAAACTGCTGGCCCCTTCGAATCTGTCAGAAGAGGGAGCAGGCTCTTCCCCTTCAGGTATAAGCATCCAGGATCTGGAAAAAGTTTTTACCAATGTACTGCGGCGTTATGCTGATTTTCCGGAAGTGGTGGAGCTTGGAGATAGATGGAAAAAGGGTACAATGATCCTCAAGCCGGGCGATGACACCCTGAAGCCCAAAGAGGTACCCATTGAAACCTTTTTCCATAAGATCGTTATGCTACGCGATCGCCTCAGGGTACTGGAGCAACGAATCAACTCCAATGAAGCCATGAGCGATGAAGAAAAGGTAAACCTTCAGCAATACATTACACGTTGCTATGGTACCCTCACCACTTTTAATGTGCTCTTCAAACACAAGCAGCAGTATTTTACCGGAGAAAAGGGACAGACAGAATAGCGAGTTGGGTTTTTACAGATCATTATTCATAAAGCCCTGATCTTCCAGTGCCTTAAGAAATACTTTGCTAAAGTGTACATTATCTTTGTGGGTATATCTTTTCTGGGTAAAGATCTGCGCCAGATTTTCCAGCTGGTTTTCTTCTATGAGCCTGGCCGTAAGGGGCAGGCTTTCTTTTTCCTTGTAGATCTGGTCAATGTCTTGCGGCGAATAATCTCTGTAGGTTTCATTGTGGATAAGGCCTTTGGCGGGCAGTCGATCGGTAAGACCTGGCTCTTCTGCCGGATACCCTACCACCAGAGTAGTAATGGGAACCACTCCCTTGGGAAGGTTGAAGAACTCAATGAGCTTATCAGCCTGGTAGGTGGTTGTGCCCAGGTAGCAGATCCCCAATCCGTAAGCTTCAGCTGCAACGGCTGCATTCTGTGCTACCAGCAATGCATCGATGGCTGCTGTGAAGAAAGAGAGAAAGTTATCGTACCCCGGATTGGCATTACGCTGCTCACACCACTTGTTGAACCGGTTAAAATCTGCGCAGAAGGTAAGCAAAACAGGGGCCTGTTCCACCATTTTCTGGTTAAAGTGAAGCTTGCACAGGTCTTTGCGCTTTTGTTCATCGCGGGTCACCACTACACTGTAAACCTGCATATTTCCGGTGGTTGAGGCACGAAATCCTGCTTCCAGGATGGTGTCGAGCATTTCCTGCGGAATGGGATCTGACTTATAGTTGCGGATGGTTTTGTGATTGAGAAGAGTTTCAAGGGTTTGCATATCAAAAGAGATTAGATTTTTCTGGTTGCAAACCTACAACTTTTCAAGGGTTTAAAAAAGTGCTAATTCTGCCTCTGGCCACTTTTGCGCTGCTCAAGCTGTTGCTTTCGTGTAGGCGTATGGTAGATCTCTATAGCTACCAGAACAGCCATAAAACCCCAGAAAGGCACCGATGCTTTGTCGGTGTCGAGAAAGTTATTGAGAAACCCGTGGGTGAAATAGGTAATATAGCCAAGGGTAATACCCAATGATATGAGACGATGCTCCTGTTGAGGTGCTCGCTTAAAATTCTGTATTCCGGTAACCAGCACCCATAATGCAAGTGCTATAAAAGCCAGCATGCCAGGCAGGCCCGATTCTGCCAGGGGTCCCAGGTATTCGCTGTGGGCATTGCCCAGATCTCCAAAATTGGTGGTAATGATTGTATGATCCTGAGAGAGCTGATAGGGTGCATATACCATCTGATAGGTGCCGGGGCCCCATCCCACTAAGGGGCGCTCCTGAAACAGGCGCACAGCAGCGCGCCAGCGATTTATCCGCTCCAGGTTGCTGGCATCGGAAGAAATATTGCTGATAGATCGGGCATGCTCACGGAAATCGCCCGAAGAATCCTGACGGTTTCGCTCCAGGCGCATAATAATATCATCCTGGTACATAAACATTGTACCGGCCACCAGTATCAACCCTGCAAAAATCACCTTATAATCGATCTTGAGAATTAACACCCAGAAAGCCCCGAAAGCAACCAGTATACTTACCCATGAGGCACGGCTGTAGGAAAAAACAACCCCCATAATGAATATCCCGAAAATCATAAGGGCAACGCGTTTGCGCAGTACGCTGTATTTTGATGCAAAGGCCATGGCAAAAAAAACGGGTGCAACCAGGGCTATTACAGCGCTGTAATTGGTGTGATCGTTGAAAAAGGGTCGTACTACCCAGGTACCTACCTTACGGTCGAAACCATACGTGCTATGCTGTAGTGTTATGTACAAAATGATCAGCACCAGGGCAACACCAAAAAGCCAGAGAAACTGCCTGATCCTTTCGGGCTTTTTAAACAATTGGATCAGTACGAAATAGAAAGTTACCACGAACCAAAGGCGGCTGATAAAATATTTGAACGACACCACGGGAAGTTCACTGGTTATTGCCGTTACAAACATCCATAGCATATTCAGCATAAGGATAATGGTAACCGGATGCCGAAGAATCTTCCGATCGTAATGTTGCTCATAAAAAAGCTTAAGGAAAAACAGAGCCATGATGGCCACAATAACTGGTTCAGTAGGGATATCCATGGTAAAGCCCATCCCCTCATGCCTGTATTTAAAGGTAAATGGAGTGATGAAAACAATGGCCAGCAGCAGTTTGTCGAGAGAGAAAAAGAACAGCAACATAATGAGCAATGCCGCAGGCAAGGCCATAAACCAGAACATCTCGCTGGCAATAAACAGCGTGTTCAGGGCTATAAAAGCCAATCCTGCTCCATAAAGAAGCTTAAGTTCCAGATTTCTGCTTTCCAATGGATGGATTTTTTCTGTTATTTAAGAGGCAGTATTCCTTTTTTCTGAAGGTTTTCGTAGGTCATAAGCACTACCACCCCCATAAATGCAGCAGCAAAGGTTGCCATAAAAACGATGAGCCATCTTACTGGATATACTTTTCTTTCAGCCACAAAAGCATCATCGATCAGAAACTTGAAAGAGACAAAGTTATCCAGGTCGGCACGTGCCTCCTGCATAATACGCTGAACGCCGTGCAGGGTGCGGCTAACCTGTTCCAGGTGCGCTTTCTGTGTCATGAAGTTTCCTCCATATTGCTGAATTACCTCCAGCTGCTTTTCAATGGCTCTGATACCCTGAGTATTTCCTCTTGAGAGGTCGATGGCCAGCTGTTGGGTAAGCATCTCTGCCTGTGCCTCATACTCATAGATGCCCTTTTGCATAATGACCCTCAGCGAATCTTCAGTTACCCCAATCTCGTAAATAATATTGTCGTGCCTTTGTTTTGCTACCTGGTATGCCAGCAATGCTCGCTGCTGCCTGATATCATTCTGAATGGTATCGGCCAGAGCAGCAATAACGTTGGCCATATTGGCAGCCATTTCCGGGTCCCTATCGCGTACCCTGACCTCTACAGCGCCATAGGGCGTTCTTCTGGCCGAAACATTACTCCCATAAATTCGACGCAGGGTAGTGTTGCGGTATTTTGAATCCTCAGGAATCTCATAGTGCTCATAGAGGTCAAAAAGTTCCACAACGCGGTCTCTTACGGCCGTTGAACCCAGTACCTGAAGCAGTCTTTCTGCATCATCCACATCTCCATACTCCAGAAAGTCGACATTGGTTCCGAATACGGCACGGCTCAAACTGGTAGATTTGGCAGGGAACATCAGTACAGTAGATTCATAAAGCGGAGTGATGAACATGGGTGATGAAAAAATGGCTCCCATAAGGGCTGCAGCAAAACACAGGATGGCAAGGTGTTTCCACCATCGGATAAAAAACACAAAAATATTGGTTGAATCAAATTCCTGGTTCACGTTTGGGGTAGTTTCCATATTCTGATTGATTGGTAAAAACGATTTACGCAATAGTATGAACTTGCAAAATGTTTAAATATTGTAGTGCAGGGGGCCATGGCCCGGTGTTTTTCTGAAAAAGCGCCCAAAGATAATGAAAAAACCTAAGTCTGGCCTTTTATGGGGTTGCCCTATCATCCATATTTCAGAACCTGTATCAAATGACGCGGGCTCACCAGCCTGATAACCAAAGCCAGAAGTGCAGAAAAAAGGATCATGATGATCAGTCTGAAATGCCAGGGTAATGCAAGCTGGCAGGAGAAATATCCTGTTAGTGCAACTCCGATGATAAAGATCAGCAGCCTTGCCAGGTAAGGATAGTTTATTCGGAACCGAAAGAGCCGGTACACCACCCATACCTGTATCAGTGCAATGAGCATCTGAGTGATCAGGGTTGCCACTGCCGAACCATAGGCCTGAAAGCGCGGGATCAGAACCAGATTAAGCCCAATATTGAGAATCATGCCTGAGAAGGCGATCAGGTTCAGATGTTTCAGATTGCTGTTGGCAGTAAGCAGGGTACTGAAAATATACATGGTAGATACAGCCAGGAAGCTGGACATGAGCAAACCAAAAACGGCAGAGCTCTGCTCGATACGATAAGCAAAGTTTGCCAGAGATTCGCCCGAATGTATGGGATAGAGCCACTGCATAATCTCCTGAGCAAAGAAGAAAGACGCAAAAGCAATTATTATGGCCGGTGTGATGATCAATGTAAACGACAGCTTAATAAGCTCTTCAATGGGCTCATTTTGCTTGAGCATGCGTGCAAAAATGGGCAGCAGCAATACGGCAAAAAGGTAAGCGATCATATTGGCTGCATCGAGCAACCTGTAGGCTGAGGCGTATATACCCGAGTATTTGGCTCCATCTTCCAGCATTCTCTCGAGCATTACGCTGTCTACCCTGCTGTAGAAAGTCATCAGCAAAACCAATATGGCGAATGGCAGGCTATGCCTGAGCATCATCAGGAAAAATGGGGTGCTCCAGCTTAGTTTCAGAAAGCGTGTACGGGCTTTGTGAAACACAATGACCGAGGTAATGAGCGCTGTGAGGGAAAGAGAAAAGGTTTGAGCATAAACAAAATAGCTGATCCTGAACTCTGGTACAATATTTCCCCACAGCAACAAGGCACAAACCAGGATCATGAGGGTACGGTCGAGCACAGATATCAGGCTATCGGTTCGAAAAAGGTGCAATGCTCCGAGGTTGGAGCGCAGATACAGAATAAAGCTTACCAGAAACTGGTTTACTCCCAGGTAAGCCAGCAGTTTCATTTGTTCCTCAGAATATCCGATCAGAAAAGCTCCGGCGAAGGTAAAAACAAGGTAAACGGCAAAAAGCAAAAGTTTCAGTACGATAATATTCGACAGATGCTTTCGCAGGAGATGATTGTTCTGGGCAATGTTCTTATTGTTAAAGGTGGTAATGCCAAAATCGAGCAGGATGTAAAACAGGAAAGAGAAATTAAAGATGGCAAAATAAAATCCATAGCTTTCCGCACCCACTGTGTTTTGCACGGTGCGATCGATACCAAAAATCCAAAAAGGTTTGATCAAAAGATTAAGAACCAGCAATAAAGCCAGGTTTCTCAAGAATTTTTTCTGCATGTAAACTCCAGGTTCTTCAGCCTGTACTACCTTTTCTCCATGCAATCATGCTTGTCCGTGCCAAATTTAAGAACTTTTACACACAATTTGCTTTTATATATGGAGAGAAATTCAAAAACCATCAGGCCCCTTACCTACCCTTAGAACCTGATACTGGAAGAAAACCCGGAGACTACTCTTCTGATAACCTCAGCGCGCATTTGTGCACGCTGCTCAAAATTCACCAGGTATTCGACCACCAGTACCAGTTTGTCCTCTTTAATGTCGGTATATACTTTTATGTGGGTTTTGTCCTGGAGCATTTCACGCAGGTCGAGCAAAAGCTGATGCTCTTTGTCTCTGTGATTTTCCTCCAGTGTAATGAGCGGAAACCGTATCACCTCATGAAGCACATTCTTGCCAAGGATAGATATGCTCTTTTCGAGGAATAGCCTGTTGGGAACACGTGTAAAATCTTCTGGCAGTTCCTGGGTTTTATCCAGCAAAACATAAAAGGTACCGATATGTAATACTTTGCCCTCGTCTTCTCCAATACGAATGTAATCGCCTATACGAAAAGGTTTTTTCTGCAAAAGGATCATCCAGCCAAAGAAAGAGAGTAAAACATCTCTCACCGCAAATGCAAGACCTGTAGCCAGCAAACCCACAAACAAGGTTATATTGCCCAGTGAAACACCGAAATGATGTAAAACCACAAAGAGCCCGATGCTGTATACAGTCCAGCTGTAAATCTTGGAGTAGAAAATTCTCTCTTCGGGTTCTTCAAAAAGATTGAATACCCTGCGAATGGATAAACGCAACAACAAAGAAGTGGCAAAAAAAGTAGCAATTACAAGCGAGATACTTGCCAAAACTTTCACAACCCCGGGAGGAAGATGAATAAAGCCCATGCCATTGAGATACAAACCCACCTGCAGTAGAATAAGTGCAAGGGAGGTTACAATCACCGAAACACTCAGAAAGCGTAATTTCAGAACTTTGAATTTTGGTTTTGCTATCATGATAACCGCGTTGTGAAGGATACTATGAGCAATGGGAACAACCTATCTACCCGTTACTTTTTTATCCATTTGTGATTGTAAACTTGCTGATTGCCGACAATCTGCAGTATATAAGCTCCTGCAGGCAAATCTTCGAGTCCTAGCCGGTAGTTGCCCTGAGCCTTTTTGCTCATGAGAATTTGGCCGTTGAGATTGATGATCTTTATTATAACCTCTTCCTGAATACCCATTATCTGCAGATGGTCGGAGGCTGGGTTGGGGGAAATTTGCCAGGTAAAACCGGGTTGGTTTTCTTCTATTCCAACAGGAGTACCCAGTTTAACATCGAGCCAGGTGGTCTGATAGTACTGAACCTGCACATTGGTTTTGGTGTAAGCAGGATAGCCCATGGCAGACACTTTAAGAGTATAGTTTCCTGCGGGCAGCGGCCTGTTGAAGGTACCATTCTCAGCAGAAGAATACACCCATGAGTTATCTTTATCGTAACCTGATAATTCAACAAGTGCCCTTATGGGCTCACCGGTGTTTACATCGGTTATGGTTCCCCTGATCCCGTAAAGGGCTTGCCTGAGGTAGTTTAGAAATGAACGGTAGTTGTACTCCCAGTGATCGGGCAGAAGGGCGGTGGGAAGCAGCTTTGTATTACTCAATTCGAGCGTAAACTCACGAAGGTGAGCGTAGTAATTCATATAATCCTGCCTGCTGCCGTACACTACATACCAGTCTCCACCATGGGTAACTCCATTATTGAAGGAAGGCCCTGAAGGGTTCATATAGTTGGCCGGACTGTAGAAACGTGCGGTATCGGCATACTCATGCATAACAAACTGCCACCAGGTATGGTCAGCGTGGGTACGTACGGTGGAGCGCCAGCTGTCCCAGGGGTAATTAACGCATTCAATGCCACCGTGCATATTGGCTGATAACACAAAATCATAGGTGCCGGCCAGTTCAATCATTGCCTGTGTTTCGGCTTGTATGGGTGTATCCGGGTTTTGAACCGGATTAGGATAATTGCGGTTGAGATCTACGCCGGCCAGGTTCGATCGGGTTGCACCCACAAGAGTGCTGTTATCATTGCGATAGGTACCGTCTGGATTTTCATTGGGACAAATCCATATCTCCAGATTGTCAAGCATATGTGTTATGGCGTCATCTTCGCCATAGTTGCTGAGCAAGAAATGAATAAACCGTAACAGCAGATTAAAACCGGTAGTTTCATCTCCATGCATAGTGGAGGTATACATAACCCTCGGCCGGGTATGCTCCTGGTTGACCTGAGCCGTAATCTTTCCGAAAATGATTTTGCGACCACTTGCCAGGGTTGTCAGCTCGATACGCTGAAAAAGGTCAGGGTACAAAGCTTCGTATTGCTCCATCATGCTCTCGTAGGCTTCGTAAGTGGGATAAAAAGCCCAGCTGTCAATATCCTCTACATTAACCACCGAAAGCATATTGATGGTGTTTTTGTCTACAGCTAAGCCCGGAGGTACCAGCATTTCCCATGGCAGCCCGGTTTTCAGAAAGGCCTCAAACTCATGCTGATTGGCATAAGTATACATCCATCCCTGGTCCGGATCGTAATAATCCAACGACAGCATCAGCGAGAAATCATCGAATTGCTCGTTGCCATTGGGTTGAAATCGGAAATAAACTTCTCCCCTTTCCTTAAGCATGGCAAAAGCCTGAGGAGTATCCTGGGCCATGCCAGAAAAAAGGAAACCCCACAAAATCAGTGCGGTGAGCAGCATTGCCCGCAAAGAAATTTGTTGCATTGTGTTGGGTTTTGGATTGTGTTGTTTACAAATATTTATTGGCCGAGGGCATCATTGAGCAAAGCCAACTGATTATACAGCCCTTTGTTTATTTTAACCAAGGGAAGTCTGAGATAGTTTTTTGCCAAACCTTTTATCTCCAGCAGTGCTTTTACTCCAGATGGGCTTCCATCGGCGTAGATAGACTCTATGATATCGAACAATCTGAAATGTATCTGTCGTGCCAGCTGGTAGTTGTCTTCCAGGCAGGCACGCACCATTTGAGAGAACTCAGCAGGATAGGCATTGGCAATAACCGATATCACTCCATCGCCACCAATGGCCATAAAGGGCAGTGTGAGGGCATCATCTCCCGAAATCACAAGAAATTCTTCAGGTTTGCCTTTGATGATTCGTGAGCATTGTGCCAGGTTGCCGCTGGCCTCTTTAATGGCTATTACATTGGGAACCTCATGGGCTATCCGAAGTGTGGTTTCGGAGTCTATATTGGATCCGGTGCGCCCGGGTACATTGTAAATAATTACCGGAACAGGGCTTTCTGAGGCAATCATCTTGAAATGATTATAGATCCCTTTAGGCTGAGGCTTGTTGTAATAAGGGCTTACGGAGAGGATTGCAGAAATGCCAGAAAAATCCTGGTTCCTGATATCGGCAATAATCTGGCGGGTATTGTTACCTCCCATTCCCACCACAACAGGAACACGCTGATCTACTATCTCCTGACCAAAATTGATGATGGCGTGTTTTTCATCCGCATTCAGGGTTACCGACTCTCCGGTGGTTCCCATAAAAACGATATAATCTACTCCTCCGGCAATCTGATACTCGATGAGTTTTTCAAAAGATTTGAAATCGATACTTCCTTCGCGGTGAAACGGAGTAACAATGGCAACTCCGGTGCCTTTGAAATTATTGATTGATGTCTGGCTGGTCATTATTGATCATTTTTAAATAGAAAATCGTATGTTCAATGGTTTCTTTGTGAGGAGTATCGTCATTTACCTGCAACATAAGGTCGAAAATGTTTACCTGCTGATCGTGGTACCGTCCTACTTTAAAAGCAGCTCCGGAGGTAGCAGCCAAATATTTCAGATGAAACATTTTTGCAGAAGAGAGATCAATCAGGACATCATATTCCTGAGCGATAAAATCTCTCACTGACTGGCTTTTGGGGGTATAATCCCATGCAAAATCCTTAGGAGAACAAAATTCAAAAGTAAGTTTGGGAAAGGCATACTCAGGCATTTTTTTAAGATTGACAAGCCCCAGGGTTTTAACTTTTTTCTGGTCTTGCTGTAAATCTTTTACCAGGAGGGTAATCTGCCGGTAATTTTCTTCAGAAGAAGCATCGTATAGAATACCAAAACTTGCAGCTTGCCGGTAGTCCATGGTTCGTTTTCTGCGCGAAAGTCTTTTCAGGGCCCTGGCAAGAAGCCAGTATTGGAATTTTTCCCTGATTGTTTTAAAAATACTCACAAATTGTATCGATTATGTTTTCCCAATGATTTGAATTGTTTCAGCCCTTTGCAGCGCATCAAAATTAATCAAAAAAGCGCATAGCAGTTAATATTTCACCGATATAAAACCGATGGTAGTCTTGCCGTGGATAGTGCTTTTCGATTGAAGGATCGATGAAATGACCAGGTTTGATATCATCAGCATACAACTTTTTGCATTCCAGTATCAGGCGGGCTTGTTTAAAAGCCACCGAACCTGATGGAGTTGCAAAGGCGTCAAGCCCCGGGTATTGCATTTTAGAAATATCTCTGCCCGACCGAGAACCCATTACCTGAAGCATATCACGGTGTTTTTCATCAAAAAAACTGAGTGTGAAAAAATCGTGTTCTTCGGCAAACCCGAAGGTATATCTTTGCGGACGAATAAAAACCGTGGCAATGGGTTTATTCCACAAGATACCACAATTGCCCCAGCTTGCTGTCATCATGTTATATTTTTGGGGAGTGCCTGCACTCAGAAGCATCCAATCGGTTCCAATGAGTTTGAAAATACTTTCATTGATCTCCAGGGGATTGATCTCTTTGTGGTTTTCAATCATTTTGTGCTGTCATTTGTTAGTATCAAAGCTGGTTAAGAATGCGAAAATAGCCATTTTTCGGCGGATTCTAAACAGGCAGTCAATTTGCTTACTATCTTTGAACCACAAATAACATACATTGCTGATGGATTATCCTGTACATGTGCGTATCCTGGGTACCGGAACCTCTCAGGGAATACCGGTTGTAGCCTGCCCATGCAGGGTATGCACCAGTGCAAACCCTCGCGATAAGCGCCTGAGAACCTCAATCCTCATAGAAACTCCATACAATACCATCGTTGTGGATGCCGGGCCTGATTTCCGTCAGCAAATGCTTCGGGAGAATATTCAAAAGCTCGATGCCGTTTTCGTAACTCACAATCACAAGGATCATACAGCCGGGCTGGATGATGTAAGAGCATTCAACTGGATACAAAAAAAGCCCATGGAGGTTTTTGCCAGACCCAGCGTTTTGGAATCTTTGAAAAAAGACTACGATTATGCTTTCGAAGAGAACAAATATCCCGGAGCACCTGACATCAATCTCAATGCTCTCTCCGGCAAATCTTTCTTCTTTGGCGAAGATCGCATCATACCCATCGATGCCATGCATGCGCAGATGCCGGTGTATGGTTTTCGTATCGGCAACTTTTCTTATTTGACCGATGCCAATGCCATTAAGGCTGAAGAACTGGATAAGATGAGAGGCTCTGAAGTTGTTGTTATCAATGCATTGCGCAAACAAAAACACCATTCTCATTTCAATCTGCAGGAGGCAATCCAGCTTATAAATGAGCTAAAACCCGCCAAAGGCTATCTTACCCACATCAGTCATCAAATGGGGCTTCATGATGAGGTCAATGCTGAATTGCCTTCCGGTATTGAGCTGGCCTGGGATGGGTTAAATATACAATGCTGAAAATTTACCTTTCAATTTTTACCCTTTTAAGCAGCATATGATTCAACGGGTTGGTCTGCATCCCTGTAACATAATGAGGTAAAAATCGCATAGACTGGTCATAGTAAAGGGGCACAACGGGCGCGTGAGCAATGATAATGTCATTCATGCGGTGGTAATACTCCCAACGCAGAGAGTCGTCAACCAATGTGCGCGATTTTTCGTAGAGGCGGTCAAATTCAGGATGAGAGAAGCGGGTATAGTTGGGCCCGGCTGGCGAATGATTGGGCGTATAAAACAGCGCCAGGTAGTTCTCAGCATCAGGATAATCGGCAATCCATGAGCCTCTGAACATGGCTGCTTCACCTTTTGCCATCATTTCCCTGAGTGTTGCAGGAGGCATCACATTGATCTGCAACCGAATGCCAAGTCGGGCCAGTTCATGCTGAATGTACTGGGCAATATCAAGATACAGCGATGTGGTACCCAGCTCAATGGGGGGCAATCCCTGTCCTCCCGGAAAACCAGCTTCTGCAAGCAACCTTCGGGCCCTGTCGGGATTATGGCTGTAACCTCCTGTGTTTTCTGAAAAGCCTGGCATGCCAACGGGCACAAAGCCGGCATGAGCAGGAGTACCCACATTGTTGCGCAGATATCGCAACATCCTCTCACGGTCAAATCCATAATTAATGGCTTGCCGTACCTTTTGCTGTTGCAGGGCACTCAATGCACGTGTATTATTCTTATCTACCAGTATCCCCAGGTACTCAGTATTGAGGAACGGACCAGTTAGTTTGTAAAACCGTTTGTGATGCCTGGGTTGAAGCTCTCCTGAGGGAGTTAACAACTCGTCTTTGTAGCTGGGATCAATCCGGGTGAGTATGTCCAGGTTTCCCTTGATAAACTCCAGAAACGCTGTTTGCCTGTCGATGATAAAACTGATTGAAACAGCATCCAGGTAAGGAAGGCGATCGTCTCCATCGAATTCGAAGTAATCGGGATTTTTCAAAAACACCAGTTTTACTCCTTCTTTCCAGTACTGGAATCGAAACGGGCCAGTACCTACCGGATTGTTGCGAAATTCGCTACCGTAAAACTCCACAGCTTCATAAGGCACAACTGAGCAGTATTGCATACAAAGCAAACCCAGCATGGGAGGAAAAGGCTCGTGCAAACGGATGGTAAGTACAGTATCAGAAAGGGCATTTATGGCAAGCGACCCGTCTGCATTTCGTTTCACGGCATTAAGCACCCAATTGCCGGGCGAATTTACCGTGGGATCATGCAACCTGCCAAAACTGAAAACAAAGTCCGATGCAGTAACACGCCTCCCCTTTCCCTGATCAAAAACCTGGTTGTCATGAAAATACACATCGTCTCTTAAATAAAAAGTATAAAGCAATCCGTCATCAGAGATATTCCAGCTATGCGCAATGGAGGGTATCACAAGTAAAGAAGTATCCAGTTGCACCAACCCATTGAACAGTTGCGATGTAGCCCAGATATTGGCTTGATTACGGGCAAAAACAGGGTCGAGAGAGGTGATATTTCCATCTTCGTTGTAGCGGAATACTGTTAAATGCGACAAGTCGTCGAACCTGCTCTTGCAAGCGTTCAGGCTAATGACAAGCGCAAAAATTACCAGAATGCGAGGCCTCATGCTATAGGATATATAAGGGATTTACGATTGCTTGCAAAAGTACGAAAACCCTCACAGAGTATCCGCAAGTATTATCAATCAGAATGCGGAATTGCTCCATTGTGCTTTCCTTGATTACACAAATCAAAGCCCAGCGCAGTAATGAAGACATCGGGTATAACCCGGCTTACTTTTTCGGAAACCATGGAAAAAAGGCCGGAGTGCGTCGGATATAGTCATCATACCCTGGCCGGCGAGTTTTCAAGTTACGTTCCAGCATGGCAACACCCGAGATCTTCACAATCAGCCAGGTCATAAGCAAGGCACCGGCAATGGCAAGAGGATACCCATTGTATACAGCAACTGCAGCAAAACCCCACCAGACCATGGTATCCCCAAAATAATTAGGATGGCGGGTAAATCGCCACAGCCCCTTATCCATTACCTTTTGTCGGTTTTGCGGATCGGCCTTGAACCCGGCCATCTGCCAGTCTCCCACAGATTCAAAAACTAACCCGATGCAAAAAAGAGTTATGCCAGCCACAAGCCAAACAAGCTTTCCGGGCTCAGAGGGATAGAGTGCACCCAGAAGAGTGACAGAAATAAAAGCAAGTAATACTCCCTGGAGCATAAAAACCTGGAAAAAACTGAACCACCAGTATCGTTCGGGCCCATAGTTCTGACGAAACTGAGCATAGCGATAATCTTCGGGTTTGCCAAAATTTCGCAGGAAAAGATAAGCAAAAAGCCTCAGACCCCAGATCACCACCATAATCCAGAGCCACAGCTGATAGGCATTTAGCAGGGGCAATCGCCAGGCATACCAGGTTGCTGCCAAAACAAAACCAAGCCCCCAGAAAGGATCTACAATACCAGCATTTTTAAGCTTCACACTTACCAGCCAGACCATACTCATAAATACAAGCACAAGACCCGCCGCCTCTGCCCACAGTTGCCAGAAACTTATCATGATGGTAGTTTTTTTCGGTAATAACTCCGGTATTGAAACTTCCTGGGCCAAAACATGGCCCACATGGGAAGATAAAGAAAATAATCGAGCCAACGCCAGGATGTCTCATACTCAATGTCATCGATGATAAATACACTTGCGGCATCCCGTGCTACCACGCGGTGGGTATGTTTCCAGTATTTGATCCCAAAGGGCACCTTAAGGCCCCGGTCAACAAAGCCGTACTCACGGTGCGAGAGCCAGCTCTCTTTAATGATTACTGTCCAGTTGCTTATAAAGGGTATTCTGAAGGCAATCTCCACAATATCACCTGGATTTTGTCCTTCATATCTTACAATGCGTGCCAGGTTTAAAGGAGGCAACATATGCTCAAACAGTTTCCTGTTGAACTTTTTATAGGCTTCCTCAAAAGGCTTGAAAACGGTGGTGATCAAACGGATCCTCATAACAATATTTGGTGTAACTCAACTGTTTTAACACCCTTTTGACCAACATGTTTAGCAATCTTAAGAAAATAAACAGATATTATCAGAACCCGGTTACAGGGCAATAATAGTGCAGATTATCATGACCGGAAAAGCAACAGCGGAATGTTGCCTGAGTGGATAAGTTTTTTGGCAATTCCAGGATTGAATAGCCGCTGCAGCAAACTTCTCTTTTTGCTCGACATGGCAAGCAGATCAATTTTGTTGAGTTCGCAGAAAGCTTCCAGGTTGGCTACCGGGTTATCGCCTTTAATAAAACTGCACTCCACCTCAATATTGCTGTGAACCTGTACGAAGTACTCCCTGAGGTTGTCCATACGGGCTTTATCCCATTTGTCTTCGGCATTTTTAGAAACATGTACGCAATAAATCTTCACATCAAAAGCCGAAACAATGGAGATCAATCTTCTGATGGCCACATAATCTGTGTCGTCGAATTCGGTAGCATACACAATATTTTTTACCTCATTAAAGTTCTCCAGCCTGGTGGTTTGCGGGATGGCCAGCACCGGTATCCGTGTTTTATCCAACACTCTGTTTACCACACTTCCGATGATATCACTTTGTTTTTCTCCTTTTCCCTTAGTTCCCAGCACGATTATACCCGGTTTGAAAGACCTTGCCGTAGAAGCAATTTCGTCTTCTACAATACCTTCTTTAAGGGTGTAGCTGATCTTAAGATCGCCGTAGCCCATTTGCTCTGCAGCCTCACGGATCTGGCCTACAAATTCTACCAGGTTGTGTCTGGCCTGATCCTCCAACTCGCGCAGGTTGATGTCCATATCCACTTGTATAGAATAGGCGTCGGTAATGGGCACAAGGTCTACAATGGGGGCATAAAAAACATGTAGGATTTTGATATCGGCATCATATTTCCTGGCCAACCGTAATGCGTATACACAGGCATTTTTGGAGAATTCGGAGAAATCTACCGGAACAAGAATTCGTCTGATGATTTTCAGGTCCTTAAGCTCCTGCTGCTCCTGTTGAACTTTAATTTCGTGCAGTATGCGAAGGGCCTTCTCCACATCAGAAGATTTGATTTGCACCTGCACCCCCTCCGATACAGCTCCCTGCAAAAGGTTTACATGTTTGAGATAACATTCTATTCCGGCACTTTCCAGCCTGGCTTTCAATATCTCTGCGGCGGTATAGTGGTCGGTGGCTAAGGTTACAAGGCGATCTTCCATGGCTGATATGTTTTTAGTAATTTATACTGCAAACAACGAATTAATCTGCCCTAAATGTACGAAAAATAACACGGAAGTGCAAGTAATGTAAGGATTAAAACTGCTGCGGGAAAAGGTTTTTCTAATGGGGCCTTCTGAGAATCAAATGGGCATGTTGCATCATAATATTTCTTAAAGGGTTTTTGAAATACAAACAAAGGGTGCATCAGCCCACACTTTTGGCATATTTTTGCCAAAAGAAACAAAAACAATTACCATGTTAAAATCACCTCTGCTTCTTTTAAGCATCTTGTTTATTTTTCAGCCCCATGATGTATTATCACAACAAGACTGGCAAACCTGGTATGAGTTGCACGATGGCAATCAAACCCCCGACTGGGAAGAAACTCTCAATTTTAGCCAGCGACTTGCCAATGAGTCTCCCTATCTCTACTATACTTCCATAGGAACCAGTCATCAGGGACGCGAAATCCCGCTGCTTATTCTTGATTTGGAGGGTAGCTTCTGTCCGCAAGAAGCACAGCAAAAAGGGAGAACCATCGTTTTGGTGCAGGCGGCCATACATGCCGGAGAACCCGTGGGAAAAGATGCAGGGTTGTTGTTGCTTCGCGATATCGTAATCCATCAAAAACATCATGATTTATTGCAAAGCACTACATTGCTTTTCATTCCCATCCTCAATGTGGATGGACATGAACGGTTTGGCCCGTACAACCGTATCAACCAAAACGGACCCGAGCTGATGGGATGGCGTACCAACGCACTCAACATGAACCTCAATCGCGATTACCTTAAAGCCGACAGCAAGGAGATCAGAGCTTTCCTTAACCTCTGGCATGCATGGGAGCCTCATTTTTTTATCGACACCCATTCTACCAATGGCGGCGACTACCAGTATACCATGACGTATGCAATGGACATTTTCGGCAGTGCTGATGAGAACCTCAAAGACTGGATGAAAGATCTTTACATCCCTTACATGGAAAAAGCCATGGAAGCTGAGGGTTATCCCATTTTTCCCTATGTTACCTATCGTTCGTGGCACGATCCGCGCAGCGGATTGCGATCAGGTACCGGCCATCCGATGTTCTCCAATGGATATGTAAGTGAGCTGAACCGCCCGGGACTGCTGCTGGAAACCCATATGCTCAAACCCTACAAATTGAGGGTAGAATCCACTTACCTGATGATCCTGCATACACTGGCCATGCTGCAGCAAGACCAGCAACTCAAGAGGATAACAGAAGAAGCTGACCGCCATACAGCCTCAGCTCAGTTCAGGCAACAACCCTACCCTTTGCGCTTTGAAAGCACCAGCGACTCTACCATTGTGGATTTTCTTGGAGTTGAATACCACAAAAAACAAAGTACTCTATCAGGAGGAAACTGGTTCATTTATCAATCTGATAAGCCGGTTACCTATCAAATTCCCTGGTTCAACGTCAATGTACCCATCCTTAAGGTTCAATTGCCCGAAGCCTACATAATTCCCGTTGAGCACCAGGAGGTTATTGATCGTTTGGCGGCCCATGGGGTGAAATTGAACAGGATTGCCCACGACACTATCATTGATGTGGAGATGTATCGTTTCAGTGATGTACAACTGGCATCGAGAAGCAATGAGGGGAGGCAAACAGCACGTTTTAACGTTAACCCGGTTGCAGAACGCAGGTTGTTTCCTGCCGGTTCCGTTCTGGTTAGCATGGCTCAGCCCCGTGCCCGAATCATTGCGCACGCCCTGGAGCCAATGGCCCCCGGATCATTTGCCTATTGGGGTTTTTTCAATGCTGCTTTTGAGAGGGTTGAATACTTCGAAAGCTATGTAATGGAGGCTATGGCACGTGATATGCTGGCCCAGGACCCCTCTTTGCAAATAGGGCTTGAAAAAGCTTTTGAAGCCCACCCGGAAATGCGTAGCAATCCATACGCTATTCTGTCCTGGTTTTATGAGCAAACACCCTATTACGATCAGCAATACAATCTTTATCCGGTGGGTAGAATACTCACTGACCCCCTGGAATTGTTTTGAGATCCTAACCGGGCTAAACAGCAAAATGGCCTGAATGTAATCGTCTAGCGAAGTAAAACTCTCGCCCCTCCCCTGGCTCCCAACCACCATTGTGAATGCCAGTTGCGGTAGCTTCCCTGGTGGAAAGTCCAGGGTGCTATATTGTAATCCTCGGCGGATTCGCCCTCTTTGATTTTGAAATGCTGATTGTAAAGCACAGCCCCGGCAAATAGTTGAAGGGAAGAGTTCAGATTTAGGGCGGCCAGCAGCCTGAATTCATAAAGATAGTTTTGTTCAAGTTCAGACCAGCTCCAGTTCTTTACGAGGTTTGTCTGCTGTACTTCAAACCCCATGGATGCAGTTTCTGAGAGCCATTTTTGAGTGCCTATTCCGTAGCCATATCCCCAAAACTCTGAATTACTTTGAGGGTGGTATCCCATCGAAAAAATATTGTAAAAACGATCTACTCCTATTCTGAAAGCAGCATTAAGAAACAATGCATCTGAAGCGCCGAGTTCAAATTGCCTCAGCCCACCTTTTCTTACAATGCTCAAAAAGCCCACAGGTACTCCTTCAATGGTATCGCAAATATTGATAAACCCAATCTGGGTTCCTTTTACCTTTTGAGCGATATTAAGGAATCCGCTCACCTGTATCCCTTCCAGATTGCCTGATACATTCATAAACCCAGCAATCTGAGGTCCTTTCATATTGCCCGAAACGATGTTGGCAAAGCCTGCTCCCATCAGCCCCTGAGCATCGGATCCCACCACATTCATAAAACCGGTGCCTGCAATTCCTTCGAAACCACCTTCTGTAATGTTCATAAAACCCGAACCCGTAACACCTTTAAAACTTCCACGCGTTATGTTCATAAATCCGGCTCCGCTTACACCGCTGGCAGCATTTGCTGAAACATTTAAAAATCCAGCCCCCATTACACCTTCATGGCCGCCACGCACAACATTCAGAAAACCCGAGCCCATTAATCCTTTTGCAGGTCCATTGACAATATTCATAAAACCGGCTCCTTGTGCACCTCGTAACGGCCCGTTTACAATATTTCCAAACCCGGCAAGTTGCAAACCTTCTACTGTACCATCGGTAAGGTTCATAAACCCTCCCATTTCCAGTCCCTCAATGCCCCCGGTTATCCCTGCAAAAAGATTAACACTCATATGGTAGCGATGGTGTAATACGCTTGTGCCTTCAGTACCAAGCATCGGCAACAGGCTCAATTGAAAATTACGGGCTGGTTTGAGCACAGGCTCCTGTGCAAAAAGATTTCCTGACCAAACGATCAGTACCAACAAAAAAGGATACAGTCTTACGGAAAAAGCGTTCATTCTTCTCAAAATAAATGTTACGTAAAGTGATTTTTTGCTTAAAGGCCAAAACTTAAGTCGTGGTTAAAAGACTCCAGTTTTTTTGAATCCAGCAGGATCCTGCCAAAGGCAAGCAACCCTTTCAATAAACATACCATCAATTGCAAAATACGTATTAGCAATTGTTTACAATGCAAAAAGATGGTTTTTCAGTACGCTTTACACCGCCACGATCATTCTGTTTGTTCGAATTCGGACAGAGCTTGTCCGAATTGCGTCACAACTTCACATATCAAAGATACCTTGCATAAATAATCTTATCGTCGCCGGTGTCGTAGAAATCTGAAAGGCGAGCTTCCTGGTTGTAGTTTGATTTAAGATAGAAATTGCGTGTTGGCAGGTATTTTTCCTGCGATGAGGTCTCGATATACAATTTCCTGCCTCCCAATTCTCTGATACTTTGCTCGATGCTTTGGAGCATTTCCTTTCCGATACCTTTGCCCTGGTAAGTGTTGCTTACTACGATCCAGTAAAGATCCCATGTGCTTACAGTGCAGGGAGTAGGACCAAAGCATGCAAAAGCACAGAGTTGCTGTTGATGCCAGGCCAGCAGAAAATAGTAACCTGAGTCCTGCTGTCCTTTTGCAAGGGCTTCCAGGGCCAGTTCTGCTGCTACTTCCGTTTCGTCTTCCCTGAAAAAACCTGTAGATCTGCATATCTCCCTGATCTGGTCTTCTATACCTGGTTCCAGCACATGGGTAAATATTGGGTTCATTGAAATAATTTTTAGTTTATTCATTAACTTGGCTGAGCTCTACCGCAGGTTCGGTATCGGATGAATTTATGCCTGCCTTGCATTTGCGGATGAACCTGCATGAACAGTTTTGACCGCTTGAGCTTCGGCTCATTCTGTTTTGGAGCCGCAGTGCTCATGCAAGTTTCATTGTTCTTACATCAGTGGATTGAAATAATTGTCCTTTGTTTTTGTTTTTGTTTTTTACCCGTCTGCAAAAGGCCCCTTACACCAGTATCCTCCAGAATACTTCGTACCACTTGCTCTGAAGAAAGCCCTGCCTGCTTTGTGGCTGCCACAAAACCGCTATCGGGTGATATACATGGGTTGGCGTTGATCTCCAGAACGAAAATGTTTCCTTTTCTGTCTACCCTGAAGTCTACCCTTGCATACCCTTTAAGTTCGAAAATATTCCAGCATTGCAGGGCAATTTCTTTGAGATGATCCAGCAATGGCTGGTCCTGAGGATCAAAGCTAAAACTTCTGCAAGTGTTTTTGTATTCAAACGAGTCTTCTTCCCACTTGGCTTTATATCCCAGGATATGGGGTTTATCTTCAGGAAAATTGAAACGCATCTCAGCCAATGGCAACACCATGGGTCCGTTTTTGCCTCCCAGGATGGAGAGATTGAACTCCCGCCCGTGAATGTACTGCTCTGCAAAGAATGCTGAGGGATTGGCCTCCTGGTGAAACCGCTCAAGCAACTGATCCCTGGTAAAGAACAGCAAAGGCTTGCTCTCGTCGAGCCCGAAGGAAGCATGTTCCCATATGGATTTCAGAAGAAAAGTCCCGGGCAATTCCTCTGTCTGCGAGGCACAAAGATCCTGGTATGTATAATACGAGGGGGTTTTTACCCCACCTAAGCGCATCAGCTGCTTCGACAACAATTTGTGTGAACTGGTATACATGGCGTGAGCATTGCATCCGGTATAAGGCACTCCCAGGTGCTCTAAAACGAAAGGTGCAGTATGAACCATACGACCATCGGCAAAAAGTGTCTCTACGAGGTTTACCACCAAAACGGGCTTTGTTTTCAGCACCAGCTTTTTCAGCACTTGCAGATCGTATGGGAAAGCGAAAACAGTGCTGGTATAGCCAATTTTTGTGAGGGCATCGGCAAAGAAACCAGCCTGCTGCAGCACGTCGAGTTCATCGGCAGGTGCATCCGCTGCCAAAGGGCTGTGCAGAATTAAAATGTTGTCCGGCATAAGGATGATTTTGAGGGTACAGGAAGTTT
Source organism: Bacteroidales bacterium (assembly GCA_046291875.1). Taxonomy (GTDB): domain Bacteria; phylum Bacteroidota; class Bacteroidia; order Bacteroidales; family UBA7960; genus SKVR01. The sequence continues at coordinate 46,656 of JBKBSF010000024.1, forward strand.
TTCGCGGTTGAGAGCAGAGTTCATAATTAATCCAATGAGCTGCTCATAGGAGATCCCTGCAATGCGGGAAAGAATGGGCAAATCGCTGTGTATCGGATTGAGACCGGCCAGGGGATTTACCTCAATAAAATTGGGAATTCCATCCTGGTCGAGCCGTAAATCAATCCTGCCCCCATCACGGCAACCCAAAGCCCTCCAGGCATCCAGAGCCACTCTGCTGCAAGCATCATACAGTCTTTTTTCAGGTAAGACATAGTCAACAAAATCTTCATATTGAGCTTTTACCTGGTAGCAATACACTGCCGATGTGTTTTGTTTCTTAAACAGTACTTCCATCATACCAATAACTTTGGCATGGGAGCCGGTACCCACAATTCCCACCGTTACTTCACGTCCGGGCAGGAACTCTTCCACCAGCAAGCTTTGCTCAAAGCGCTGCAAACGATCCCATCCCACCCTGATCAGGTCGCGATGATTGGATACGATAGAATCCGGGCCAATGCCTTTTCCCGTGCCTTCGGCAACGGGTTTTACAAACAATGGATAACGGAGGGAGTGGTTTTCGAGACAGTCAAGGCTGTGAGCCACAAAAAACGGAGCAGTGGGAATACCATGATCGCGGATCACGTGTTTGGTCATCCCTTTATGCAGGGTTAAAGACAAAACCAAAACATCAGAAAAGACATAAGGAATATTAAAAAGATCCAGGATAGCAGGCACTTGAGCCTCCCTGCCAATCCCCCTGAGACCTTCGCAGATATTGAATACCAAATCCCAGCGGTCGCCCTTCTGCAGTCGGCTGATCAGGCTGTGTGCATTACCGATGAGATCTACGTTGTAGCCCAGACAGCGCAGGGCATCCGATACTCCCTCTATGGTTTCCAGGGAGTCAAACTCAGCTGCTTCTTCAGACGAAAGCCCCATGGCCAGGTAATCGTCTTTCAAATCGTAGGTAAATCCTATGGTCAGGTTATTGTGTCGATGGTTCACGTATAAAACTAGATTAAGATGTACAATGTTGTTAACTGAAGGTCAATGGATTGCTAAGCCCAGTAGCTGTGATGCAATCCTTTGAAAAAATGTAAAGCATTGGCGCCCAGAGTTCTTGTAAGATATCCTCCTTCCTGTATTACCAGGGTTGGTATCTTAAGACTTCCTATCATTCGCCCTGTTTTTTCAAAATCTTTCATTCCGAAGGAAAAGGTTCCGGTGGGGTCTCCTTTGGCAGTATCCAATCCCAGGCACACCACCAGCCATGCGGGTTTAAAGTTTTCTATACTACGCATGGCATCGGCCAGCAGCAGCCGATATTCGGTCGCTGTAAGACCCTCGGGCAATGGAATATTGAGGTTGTAGCCCAAACCTTCTCCCTCACCCTTTTCATCACGAAAACCGCAGAAATAGGGGTAGGTTTTAGAGGGATGTCCGTGAAGACTTACCGTAAACACATCCTTGCGCTGGTAAAAAATCTCCTGTTGGCCATTGCCATGATGATAGTCAATATCCAGAATGGCAACCCTGCCAAGTTTGGAGAGATAGTTGGCTGCAACGGCTGCTGTATTAAGGTAGCAAAAGCCTCCAAAAACCCTGCTTTCGGCATGGTGTCCGGGGGGTCTTACCAAAGCATAGGCTATACCTCCCCGGCTGGCAATCAGTTTCCCGGCACAGCTCAAAGCACAGTTTACAGCACCGCTTGCGGCTTTCCAAACATTTTGATGAATAGGAGTAAACGTATCGATGCAGAAATATCCCGATAAAACGCTTACATCACTGGGGCGGCGATGCATATTGCGTATGGGGAAAACATAGGGATAAACCGAGTTTCCGTTCGGATAGTTTTGCTCAGCTTTTTTAAGAAAATCAACCATATCCTGGCTGTGGACTTCCCGAATAAGGCTTTCGGGAAAGATCTCCACGGGTATTTTCTGGAAAATACCCTGATTATCGAGGCTTTTCAAGATGGAAGGAATTCGTACCGGTGCCTCAACATAACCTACTTCTTTTACATGATGTATATCATGCCCCTCATTTACAGTGAGAAAGATGTTCGGCTTTATTTTGTTGGCTTTGCCATCCTTTGGTATTTGCTGCATGTGTTGCTCTACCGTTGGTCTTTCATCGGAAAAAGCAGAAGCATGACGAGAGTTCCTGGAAGGATTTACATACCTGAAAGGGCGCAAAAGCACCGGATCATCGGTAATGGAATTTTCAACCATGCTGATATAATGTGCCGGGCAGTAGTCGCCATATTTTCGCAGCAATATGGCTTTAACGATTCGCCGGGTTCGTGATGCAGACAGCTGCGCAGATGTATCTGCATCATCGAAAACCAGGTAAGGCGGACATGTATCGCCTTCTTTTACCGGTGTTTCGTACAGAGTGTTTGCTATAGGACGGGCACCGTAGCGTTCGTAAAATTTCAGCCTGCTGGCATTTTGCTTTAGCAGCGATGGATCGGAACACAATGCGGGGTCATCGGGCAGACATTCCATAAAAATACCACACGAACCCAAAAGGCGGGCTTCTTCACGGCAACGTTCGTACAATGCCCCACCTACACCGGTAGAGAGTTGATCCTTGCGTGTAGCAATATAATCCAGAAAACAGAAATCCAGATCGGGAGCATGCATCAACAATGCAAATCCTTTTACAGTTCCTTTGAAATTGTCAGCAACCAGAAGCAGGGTGCGGAACTGGTATTTCAAAGGATTACGCAACTGCTCAGGGATGAGCTGTATCTTTTCTTCAGCAACAGCAGAAAAACGTTGCCTGAGAATTTCCATAACCTGATCTACCGCATGTTTATTCATGGGGAAGATGTCGTCGGTCACTTTTCTAATGCGAAACATGAAATGGTCTGTTGATCCGTTTCAGGGTTGCCCAACCATAATACAACAGCACGGATCGCTTGCAGACCAAAGTGGCTGATAAGCACCATTGCCGGTAGCTCTGGACATGGGAGTTTACATCAGAAAAATAACGTTGAAGGGGAGATCGCGAACACTCGTTGGCAACGGGTTCTGAGGGGTTGTTTCTAACAGGCTTTGACAGAGACAAACCACTGGGAGGTTCGTCAGGTTCATCGGCCTCAGGAAAATCACTGCCGCTGGCAATGACAACCTTGGGGTGAAGCTCGGAAGCTTTCATTTTCTTTTTTCCGTTGAAAAAGGGATTGATGAAACATTTTTTTAAAGGCCAAAGTCTCGAAAGTATTGAATATACTGGGTATTTGCAGCGTTATTCAAAGCCAGAAACTCACTGCAATAGTAATGCAATTTTAAACACAAAACACATGGAGATGTAATTTTTTTCAAGCCGTCGCAGGATATGCAAACCTATGATTAACAGTCTTTTATGCAATACCACAAAGGTTTGCCCAATGAATTGTAGCATTGGTTGATATCAACCAGCGGTTTTTAACTTTTGCAATGGGCGTTTACTCGTTTCGTTTCAGTGCCAGTAATCCCATAAAAATAATGAACCCATTAACGATAAGTATCTCGAAACCAAATTTATAACCCCACAACAATTGTTCAGAATTAACACTCAGGAGGTAGCTCAGCAAGGGTGAGGCAATACAAACAAGAGGCACCCACTTATCATGCACTTTAAAGCGGGTATACAACCCGAAGGCATACAAACCAAGCAAAGGCCCGTAAGTATAACCCGCTATGGTAAACAGCTTACTGATCAGCGCAGTATCGTTGATAGCCCGGTATCCTATAATGATCATCAATACAAGAATGGCAAAACTGATGTGCACACGGTACCGGGTTTTACGGATCTGCTCTTCCGTAATGCCGGGTTTACGCTTCAAGCCCAGGAAATCGATACAGAAGGTAGTAGTGAGTGCCGTAAGAGTACCATCGGCGCTGGAGTATGCAGCCGACACCAGTCCGAAAAAGAAGGTAAGTCCTGCCGCTACACTCAGGTATTGCAGAGCCAGGGTAGGAAACAGATCGTCGGTGGTTTGAGCCGGCATGATACCATGCTCTCCGGCGTAAAGCCACAATACTGCACCCAGGAACAGGAACATCAGGTTTACAGGGATAAGGATAAACCCAAAAGTAAACATGTTCTTCTGTGCGTCGCGAAGATTGCGACAACTGAGATTTTTCTGCATCATATCCTGATCCAGACCCGTCATAACAATCGTGATGAACATCCCTGCAAAAAACTGTTTCAGAAAGAACCGCGGGTCGGTAGGATCTGTGATCATCATCCGGGTATACCCTTTCTCTGAGGCTTGCCCCCATAGTTCTCCCAGGCTCATGCCCAGCGAATTGGCCACAATAATTATAGTAATTACTACAGCCGAGATCATAAAGGTGGTTTGCAGAGTATCAGTCCATACAATGGTTTTAATACCCCCCTGGAAGGTATACAGCAGAATGAGTACCATAAACAAGCCCACCGTAACCCCGAATGGAACACCCCAATGGTCAAAAACAAACAACTGCAGCACATTTACCACCAGAAACATACGGAACGACGCACCTATAAGCCGTGAAAGAATAAAATAGAACGATCCGGTTTTGTAGGATGACATACCAAACCGTTTTTCCAGGTAGGTATAAATGGAAGTAAGGTTTAGCTTATAATACAGGGGGAGCAATATAAGAGCAATAACAAAATAGCCTGCCAGGTAACCAAATACCAGTACCATGTAAGAAAAACTTTCGGCATGTACCAGGCCGGGTACCGACATAAAAGTAACACCCGAGAGTGAAGCACCAATCATACCATAGGCCACCACATACCACGGCGAATTCCGGTTGCCAAGAAAGTACGTCTCATTGTTGGCCTTGCGAAGGGTTAGGCGCGAAATGGAGAAAATAAGCAAGGTATAAACCAGGAAACAGATCAGAATGAGGGATGACGACATGGGTTTCAGTTTTCAGACTTCAGGGAAAATCAATTAAATTTCAAAAGGGCAAAAATAATCTATTTTCTTTGCGCCGGCACAACATAGGATCGCATGGAATAGCCTCCAAAAACTCCCAACCCATTTTTGATATTGGTATAAATGTGTACACTTTCTGCCAGGGGGAAATCTTCGTCGTAATAATAATAATCTCTGGCACTCTGATGAAAATTAAAATAGTGTATATCGGACTGAATAACAAAGACACTCAGGGAGTCGAACTGCTTGTAGCTGGATTCACTTTCCTCACGGAAGTTGTGCTTCCAATCCGATTCGTTGGATGAATAATATGTGGAGGCTCTGAAGGCATATTGCCGGCTGGAGGGATCAGAGAAAAACTCCTGACCTCTGTCTATTTCAACAGGATACTGACCAAGAAAAAAGGTATCGGGCTGGTTGCCCCAATTTACTACCTCCCATCTTTGCATTATAGCACCAGTGCGATAATAATTGGTTTTCCCATTATTGGCAGTGGTAATTCGCCAGTTCAGCCGCAACATGTTGCTTCCCCATGAATCTGTTGCTACAAAAGGAGGATCCAGCTCAATACGCGCTATCTCAAACTCGGGCACCCAGCATTCGGCACTTGCTTTTTCGCCCAGGGTAGTTTCCACTTTCAGCTGGTAATACTGACCTGCTATAATGGGAAAATCCTTTGCACTGATCACATAACGCTGCATATCGGACCGGTAATGCAATTTTACAAACTCCTCCCCTTTACGGGCCATAAACACCTCAGCATTGGCTCCCACTGGTGCATAGGGCCGGCCTGTATTTACATAGGGCCGGCTACGATCCACATACACCCATACCATGGTATCGGCTGGAGAAATAAAGGAGTAAACCACCAATTGGGGTTCGCTTCCTGGCGTATTGAGGTTGGTTACCTCACTCACAAAAAAATCTTCACAGGAGGTTACTGTCAGCATCAAAATGGAAACCAGTGCCCAATGTATCAATCGTTTGGGTCGCAGGGTTCTGGTATATTGGGTTTGCTTTTGAATAGTCATGACATGGATTGTATTGAGAAATAATCGAATAAGAACACTTTTAGGGCTGTTGCCGTCCTGGCAATGATAAAAAGAGGTCAGATCAGAATTTGTAATTGAGACTTACAGATGGAATGATCGGAAAAATACTCACCTGCATCAGTTTTCTTTTTCCGGTATCAGGGTTATAGGAAGGATGATCCTGATATACATCGCGCCAGTAATAGAAAAATGGATTTTTGCGGCTGTAGGCATTGTACAAACCTAACTCAACGGATCTTTTCACAGGGTTTCCAAAAATGGTGATGTTTTTGTGAAACTGTGCAGCAAAATCGAGCCGGTGATACGCTCCCCCTCTGAAGCTGTTCTTCTTGTTGTACACACTGCCACTCATCCAGTAGGGAAAAGAATAATTGGAGTCTTCGTAAGCAGGATGATGTTCAAGCAAAGGAAATCTTCCGGTGGCCAGATCGAAGGCATTTCCGGTTGCATAAACCCATGAGGCGCTCAAACTAATACTGGGAGCAACCTCGTAAATACCTACCACCGATACATCGTGCCGACGGTCGTAGCGTGCCCAGAATTTCTCTCCAAAGTTAATTTCGTCAAAGCGATGTTGGGTCCAGGAAAGAGTATATCCTATCCATCCTGAGAGTTTTCCGAGCTTTCGCTGTACCAGAAATTCCACACCATAGGCCCATCCTTCTCCCTTGGTAACGGTATTTTGCCAGGAGAAATCTTCACCTGCAGAAGGATCATCAATCAGCAGGAAAGAAGCTCCGGGTTTATAACCAATCACATCGTTGGCTTTCTTGTAATACCCCTCAATGGAAAGCTCCAGGTTTCTGTTGAGCCAGTCGTAGGCAAATCCGGTAGCAACCTGCCAGGTTTTCTGAGGAGGAATCCTATCGGTAGAGGGAACCCACAGATCAGTGGGTAAGCCAACACCGGTTGTGCTCAGCAAATGGACATACTGGCTCATGGCTGCATAGGAGGCTTTCCAGGACAGGTTATCTGCAACCCGTAAATTGGAAGAAAACCGGGGTTCAAAAAATGTATAGTTTTTACCATTGGTCATAAATAGACTCAACCTCAATCCTGGATTAATGGTAAGAAAGTCCTGAACACGTATCTCATCCTCCGCATATATACCTGTTTCAATGGAGTTGAGTTTTTCGGCAGTTCTTTCAAGTTTCCCGATATCATCATCTCTCACCACAAAAGCACTGGGGGTAAAATGGTGGTGCAATACCGATACACCAGCCCTGATATAGTGGTTGGGCAAGGCATTCCAACCCAGGTCGTATTTCAGCCCCACATCCTGGATGCCCGAATTGTAAACAAATTCAAAGGCCCGTTTGTAATTGTCCACATGGCTTTGGTACTCCTCTTCCGAATAGATTTGCAGTGTATAGTCAGAAAAAATCAGTGTAGTATTGGCAAAGAGCCTGTCGTTGAAAACGTGGTTCCAGCGAAGGGTTGAGGTGGCGTTTTGCCAGAAAAGCCCGCTTTCCATCTGATCGGTGGAATAACTATCGCTATCACGATAGCGGAAAAAGAACTTATCGCGGCCAAAATAGCCACTCAGAAAAATTCGGTTGTTTTTATCTAAATCATAGTTGAACTTGGCATTGAGATCATAGAAGAAATAACCGCCTTGTCCATCGCTGGGCATAAGAGGCCTGGTAAGTACATCAATATAGGTTCTGCGGCCCGATACCAGGAAAGATGCCTTGTCTTTTACAATAGGCCCTTCAAGGGTTAGGCGGCTGCTGATGAGGCCTATACCCGCCTCTCCTTCAAATTTTTCTTTGTTGCCGTCTTTCATCTGAATATCCAGTACAGAGGAGAGCCTTCCTCCGAAACGGGCCGGGAAACCACCTTTGTACAACTGCATGTTCTTGATGGCATCTCCATTGAATACGGAAAAAAATCCAAACAGGTGGCTGGCATTGTAAACGATAGCATCATCCAGGATGATCAGGTTCTGGTCAGGCCCTCCTCCCCTTACATAAAAGCCGCTGAAACCTTCGTTTCCTGATTGTACACCCGGCAATAACTGCAACACTTTAAACATATCTTTCTCTCCCAACAGAGAGGGCACTGCACGCATTTGACGTATGGGGACATCCAATACCGACATCTGGGTCATTTCTGAAATCCGGGCAATGCGTTCGGCCTCAACTACAACCTCGCTCAGATCAATGCTGCTGCTGAGTTCAATGTCCAGACGCATATTGCTTTGCAAGGAGATCTTATGTATCTGACTCTGATAGCCTACAAAAGAAAAAACCAGCTCAATACTATCAGCTGGCAGAGTAAGTGTATAAAAACCGTAGTTGTTGGAAACTGCGCCCATGCGCAAACGAGGTTCGTAAACGTTAACTCCTATAAGGGTTTCGCGGCTGCCTTTTTCATAAATAAAGCCACTTACAGTAAATCTGGCCGGGGTTTGCGCGTTTATACCCTGAAACAACAACAGAAGAAACAAGGCAATGAGCAAGGTTTGGGGGAGAATGGAGCGCTTATACATGCTTTGGGTTTAAATTTAAGAGATAGTTTGTGGATATGGTTTACAAAGTTGCAGCATTTTTGAACACAAAACATGCCATCAGAGCGATTAAAATGAAAAAAGTCAGAACCTTTTAAAAACAAAGGTTCTGACTTTCTTTGACAGATTTTTTAAGGATGCTCAGAGAAACGGATAGAGCGTGTCAATCCATCGGTCTTCGGTAATGAAGAAGCTACCCATAGCCTCCCAGTCCTTGAGTACACGGGCAGTTTTCATTTGCTCGGCAGTCATTCCGTTTTGTTTGGCCAGTTTCATCACCTCCAGGGTATTATTCAGCTGCTGGTGCCAGTTGCGCAAATCATCCATGCTGAATACCGGCCCATGACCTCCCACCACAATGGTCTCTGCTGGAAAGTGGGCAAGTACCCTGGCTACATTTTCAAGAAACACTATAGGGTTGCCTCCATTGGAAACATCTACAAAAGGAAAATAACCAGCAAAGAGCAAATCGCCCATTACCAAAACTCCGGCATACGGAAGATAAACGATAAGATCGCCACGGGTATGCCCACCTGGCAGATGAGTAATCTGGATCACTTCTCCATTAAACTCAAGATCCATATTGTCATCCACAAAGATCTGCGGTATGGCATGCTCAGGCATGGGAGGGATAATATTGTCTCCCCTTCTCTGTTCCTGAGACAGGGCATCCTTAACGCTGGGATGTGCAATGATCTGTGCCTCTTTTCCAAGAAGCACATTGCCTCCCGTATGGTCGCCATGTAAATGAGTATTTATAAGATAAGTGATGGGCCTGGAGTCGATCTTTCGAATTTCTTCCAGTAATCGATCTGCACTTTGTTCGTAGGCAGCATCCACCACCAACACCCCATCGGTTCCGTGAAACATCACCACAGCTACCGAATTGGCTACAAACAACCGGTGAACACCCGGTGCAATTTCCGTAACAGGTATCTCTACCTGCGACCAGTCGCGCTGGGAAATGGCCAGCAAAGGCATAAATACCAGCAAGACAAAAGTGATTCTCTTCATAAGACTACAGTTTTTAATGATCTGTGCTAAGGTACCTGAAATAATGATCTGACACAACTTAAAAAGCTGAACCTGCCAGCACCAAAGCAACAATAGAAACAAGCTTAAGCAGAATGTTGAGCGAAGGACCGGAAGTATCCTTCAGCGGATCACCCACAGTATCGCCCACCACCGATGCTTTATGCGCTTCAGAACCTTTACCGAAGGTTTTGCCATCGTATGTAATACCCTTTTCAATAAGTTTTTTGGCATTATCCCATGACCCGCCGGCATTGGATTGCAGAATAGCCAGCAAAACACCCGAAACAGTAACTCCGGCCAGCAGTCCGCCCAAAGCTTCCGGCCCCATGGTAAGTCCTATGATCACAGGCACAGAAACGGCAATCACACCGGGCAGGATCATCTGCCTTAATGCAGCACGTGTGGAGATCGAAACGCATTTGCCGTATTCAGGTGTACCTTCGGCAGCATTCATAATTGCCTGATCCTTTTCACTCCACATACTCTGGTGTGTTCCCTGCTCGCTGTTGCGTTTCATAACTTCCAGAGCCTTTTTCAGGGGTTCAATGGTATTGAACTGCCTGCGAACTTCTTCAATCATAGATTGTGCTGCATCGCTCACTGCTTTGATAGTAAGAGCAGAAAACACATAAGGCATAAGGGCACCCAGGAAAACAGCTGCAATAACGGTAGATTTGGATACATCGATGGATGAAATCCCTGCCGCGGTCATGTAAGCTCCGAACAAAGCCAGTGCAGTAAGGGCAGCCGAGCCAATGGCAAATCCTTTTCCGATGGCTGCGGTGGTGTTTCCTACTGCATCCAGTTTATCTGTTTTTTCACGCACATCAGCAGGTAGCTCCGACATCTCGGCAATACCCCCGGCGTTGTCGGAAATAGGTCCGTAAGCATCCACAGAAAGCTGAATACCAAGATTGGAAAGCATACCCACGGCTGCAATGGCAATACCATACAAACCGCTCAGATGAAATACCAATACGATGGCAACCGCAATGGTTAAAACAGGAATGATGGTAGAGAGCATCCCGATACCAAGCCCGGAAATGATATTGGTGGCTGAACCCGAGGTGGATTGTTTGGCAATGATGCGAACGGGCAGATGGTTGAGGCCGGTGAAAAATTCGGTTGAGTACCCGATAATCAGTCCGGCGATGAGCCCGATAATAGAAGAAAGAAATATCTTGAAAGAGGTAATCTCTCTAACCAGGGGGCCACCATCGGGGGCAGAATACAACGGATCGGTAAATATCCAGCTGGAGGGCAACATCCAGTTAATGATGAACCATGAAAATACAATCATAACTCCTGCCGATACCAGCTCTCCCATATTCAGGGCAGTTTGAGGGTTTCCACCTTCTTTTACACGCACGAAAAAAGTTCCGGTGATGGATGCCAGTATGCCCGCTCCAGCCAGAAACAAAGGAAGAAGCACAGGCGAAAGACCTCCAAAGCTATCGGAAAAATCAGGAACCATCAGGAAAGCAGCCCCAAGTACCATGGCAGCAATGATGGAGCCCACATAAGATTCGAACAGGTCGGCACCCATACCTGCTACATCGCCCACATTGTCGCCCACATTGTCGGCCACAGTAGCAGGGTTGAGAGGATGGTCTTCAGGAATTCCCGCTTCTACTTTGCCCACCAGGTCGGCACCCACATCGGCAGCTTTGGTAAAAATACCCCCTCCTACACGGCTAAACAGGGCGATGGATGAAGCACCGAATGAAAAACCAGTAACGATGGAAAGCACCTTGTTGAGGCTATCGAAACTTTCTACACCAAACATATGTGCATAAAGGATGAAAAGGAGGCTCAAGCCCAGAATTCCGAGCCCCACAACACTCATACCCATTACCGATCCGCCGGCAAATGCCACCTTAAGCGCCTGGTTGAGGCTGGTACGTGCGGCATGGGTGGTGCGCACATTGGCCTTGGTAGCAATACGCAGGCCAATAAAACCGGCCAGACCGGAACAAAAAGCCCCGGCTACGAATGAAAATGCAACCAGGGGATGTGAGTTATCTGTTCCGGTGGTAAGGGCCAGAAGCGCCCCGACCGAAATCACAAAAATGGCCAGTATCTTGTATTCTGCTTTGATAAAGGCCATGGCTCCCTCTGAAATAAAACCGGCAATTTTCTTCATTTTGTCAGTCCCCTGGTCCTGACGGCTGATCCAGGAGGTTTTCATCATGGTAAATAAGAGTGCCGCCAATCCAATGACGGGAACAAGGTAGATAAGGTTGTTTTCCATAAATGTTGTTTTTGGATGAAATGGTTTAGGTTATACAATGGTTTTGAAAAATTTCAGGATGTTTTCTGGGTAGGGTTCCGGACTGTGCAAACGGAAATGCACACACTGTTTCAGGAGTAAAAAAGGCCGACATCAGCATGAAAATCGTTTTAAATACTACTAAGAGCCAAAAACCTAATCTAAAATACAAATTTTATGTTACTACCACCAAAAAATAATTAAGCTTTGTAACACCTGAACAAAGGGTTTGTTCAACTCCATAGCCATAAGATGATGTATATGTTGTGATGGGAGTGCCATAAGTTTTACTAACTTTGGCGGGGTTTTCATCCGGAAATAATTTGTTTTGAATAGGACGGATGCCTGCCCCGCCTTTGCGGGGGAACTCCATGTTTGCTAAATCCATTAATATGTTTGATGCATACACAAACATGTTCGTTTAAATACCCAAAGACCCTTATCATTGGAAAAATTTTCATCAAAACTACTACAGTCTGCTGTTGAGGAATTTTCGAAATTGCCTGGCATAGGGCGCAAGACCTCCCTGCGGCTTGTTTTACATTTATTGCGGCAGCAGGCCGATGAGGTAAGTCATTTTACCCAGGCCATTGATCAGCTCCGTCAAAATGTTGTTTACTGCAGCATCTGCCACAACATCAGCGATCATTCGGTTTGTGAGATATGCAACTCTCCGCGGCGCGACAAATCCCTGATATGTGTTGTAGAAGATCTTCGCGATGTGATTGCCATCGAAAATACCGGCCAGTACCATGGGTTGTATCATGTTTTGGGAGGCATCATCTCCCCCATGGACGGCGTCGGCCCCGACGATCTGAATATCCAGTCGCTGGTAGAGCGGGTTGCCCAGGCAGCCCCGCGAGAGATTATCCTTGCCCTTAGTACAACCATGGAAGGCGATACAACCAATTTTTATATTTATCGTAAACTACAGCATAGCCAGGTAAAGGTCACCACCATTGCACGGGGCATTGCCATTGGCGACGAACTGGAATATGCCGATGAAATTACACTTGGAAGATCCATACTCAACCGCACACCTTACCATAGCAGCCTAACTGCTCCCAAATGACCCTCAACACAGCAGCATGAAACTTTCGGTAATTATTGTAAATTACAACGTTAAGTATTTTCTGGAGCAATGCCTCAAATCGGTTCTCAATGCCGGAAAAGATCTGGCTATGGAAGTTTTTGTTGTAGACAACAACTCCGTTGATGGATCGGTGGAAATGGTAAGGCAAAAGTTTCCCGGCGTAAAACTCATTGCCAACAAAGAGAATGCAGGTTTCAGCAAAGCCAACAACCAGGCCATTCATATTGCATCAGGAGAATACATCCTTTTACTCAATCCCGACACCGTTGTGGAAGACCAAACCTTCAGTCGGGTGGTTGATTTTATGGATCATACCCCCGATGCGGGCGGGTTGGGAGTAAAGATGATTGATGGGCAGGGAGTGTTTCTTCCCGAATCCAAAAGAGGGTTGCCCACGCCTGCTGTGGCTTTTTTCAAGATCTTTGGATTGTCGTCGTTGTTTCCCAAAAGCAGGTTGTTTGGCCGCTATCATTTGGGTTTCCTCGACCCCAATGAGGTGCATTCGGTTGAAGTGCTCTCAGGAGCCTTTATGCTCATGCGGCGCTCTGTGCTTGAAAAAACCGGCTATCTTGATGAAACCTTTTTTATGTATGGCGAAGATATCGACCTCTCCTGGCGAATCATCCAGGCTGGTTACAAAAACTATTATTTCCCGCATACACGCATTATTCACTACAAAGGAGAAAGCACTAAAAAAAGCAGCATCAATTATGTGTTTGTTTTTTACAATGCTATGATCATTTTTGCCAGGAAGCATTTTTCAGCAAAAAATGCCAGGGTATTCTCCTTTTTAATCAACCTGGCAATCTATTTCAGGGCTTCGCTGGCCATAGTAAATCGCTTTCTGAAACGAAGCATAGTGCCTTTGCTCGATGCTGCAATAATCTTTGCCGGATTTGCTTACATAAAGGAATACTGGGAAAGCAAAGTAATGGATTTCGATCAGAGCTATTATCCTCCGGAGTTTTTGTATTACTTCGTTCCGGCTTACATCCTGATCTGGCTTTTCACGGTGTATATCAGCGGTGGGTACGACAAGCCCCTTAAGCTCTTCCGTATAGTGCGGGGTATCGGACTGGGCACGGTTGTGATACTTGTAATTTATGCCCTGCTTCCCATTTCTATGAGGTTTTCAAGGGCACTCATATTGCTGGGTAGTCTGTGGGCTCTGGTAAGTATGGTGCTGACACGATTGAGCTGGAACCTGATCCGCTACAAAAACCTGGCCCTGGGCTCAGAGATCAACAAACGGATTGCCATCATAGGCAACGGCGCTGAACCCGAACGAATTGCCATGATGCTCAGGCAAAGTGGCAGCAACGCATTCATTGGTTTTGTAAGTACAGAACCCCAAACTCCCCCCTCCGATGGATACCTGGGTACACTCTCGCAGTTGAACGAGATCATGGAAGTCTACAACATCAACGAATTGATTTTCTGTGCAGCCGAAATGAGTTCTGAGGCCATCATCTCGCATATGACCGGAATGAAGGGCAAAACCGTTACTTTCAAAATTGCTCCCCCCGAAAGCCTCTTTATCATTGGAAGTAACTCCATTGACACCTTTGGCGATTTGTTTACACTCGATGTAAACACCATTAACCAAACGGCCAACAAACGCAACAAACGACTTTTCGATATACTGATTTGCGGGTGGGTTGTAGTTACATTTCCGCTGTTGGTATGGTTTGTAAAAAAACCTTCAGGGTTGCTGCCCAATTTGCTGGCCGTGATTCTTGGGCAGAAAACCTGGGTGGGATACAATCCGGTAGCCCCTTTGGTAAGACTGCCGGCGTTGAAGAGATCTGTTCTTAATCCCGCAGATGCTTTTCCGGGAAAAACCCTCGACCTCACAACCCTTTCTAATCTCAATACATTGTACGCCAAGGATTACAGGCTTGAGAACGATTTCCAGATTCTTTGGAAGGGAATTCGCAATCTGGGCAGAAGATTGTAGAAAGTAATAGTTGCCCATAACCCGGTTTTTAGCGTCCATCGTACATGCCTCCGGCCAGCAGTAAAACATATTTACAACCTGCATAAACCTTTTCAACCGGGGGTTGTTAGCATTTGCAACATTGCAAAGCAAGAAACCCTTGTTTGAGTTTGATTTTTTTAACCCCATGAGTTTTCCCGGGGTCTCCATATAAATTTATCAAAAGCTCATATTTTCAAGCCATGCTGCATAGCTCTTGAAAAATTATGTGTAATTTTGATCTGATACCAAAAGCAGTTACAACCCAAAAAGAACGAGCAAAACACAACGTAAATGGCAAAATTTGAAATCGTAATGCCCAAACTGGGCGAGAGCATTGTGGAAGCTACTCTTACCAAATGGCTTAAGCAGGTGGGAGAACAAATATCGGAAGATGAAGCTATTGCTGAAATCGCCACGGATAAGGTAGATTCAGAGGTTCCTTCGCCGGTGGCGGGTATTATTGAGCAATTATTGTTTAAAGAAGGTGACGTGGTAGAAATTGGAAAACCCATTGCCGTAATTGCCCTGAACGGAAAAGTTTCTTCAGACCCCAAATCCGGCGCACAGCAGCCGGTTTCTCAGAAGCAACCTTCCGAAGCACCCGTTCAGAAATCTGTTGAAGCACCCCAGGAGATTATCCTTGCGGAACCTCTGGGCCAAAGCGACTCTGGCCGCTTTTACTCACCCCTGGTAAGAAACATAGCCAAGGAGGAAGGTATCGGTATGGAAGAGCTTGAAAAGATTGCAGGAAGTGGCAAGGACAATCGCCTCACCAAGGACGACCTGATGAAATACCTCAGTACACGAGGTCAGGCAGCACAACGCCCTGCTGCCGTTTCGCACGGAGCTCAGGCACAATCAGCTGCAGTAAAACCTGTGCATTTGCCAGAAGCTAAAGCCGAAGCCGGTGACGAAGTGATTGAAATGAGCCGTATGCGTAAACTCATTGTGCAGCATATGGTTGCTTCAGAAGCCACCAGTGTACATGTTACTTCGGTAATCGAAATAGATGTTACCAACCTGGTTAGGTGGCGCGAAAAGAACAAAAAAGCCTTCGAGATGCGTGAAGGAGAAAAGCTGACCTTTACCCCTGTATTTGTGCATGCCGTTGCCCGCACGCTTAAGGAATTCCCCATGCTTAACTCCAGCGTCAGTGGCGAAAACATCATCCTGCGCAAAAACATCAACATAGGAATGGCTGCTGCCCTGCCCGATGGCAACCTCATAGTACCTGTTATCAGAAACGCAGATCACAAGAGTTTGCTGGGCCTTGTAAAAGATGTGAACGATCTGGCCAACCGGGCCCGTAACAATAAATTGCAGCCCGACGAAATCCAGGGAGGTACCTTTACTCTTACTAACGTAGGATCTTTCGATACCATTTTTGCAACCCCCATTATCAATCAGCCTCAAGTTGCCATCCTGGCCACCGGTGCCATTAAGAAGCGCCCTGTGGTGCTGGAAACCGAACATGGTGATACCATTGCCATTCGTAGCATGCTGTATCTTTCCATGTCTTACGATCATCGTATTGTCGATGGCGCATTGGGAGGTATGGCCCTGCGGCGCATGGGCGAGTATCTGCAAAACTGGGATGTAAACACCCCCATTTAACGCCAATAATTTTGCACCATTCAGAAGGTTGTCTCAGGGGCCCCAACAATCCGGAACATAATCCGGAAAGCCCTTAAGACAACCTTTTGGTGTAATACATAGCACATCTGTCACTTTTACATTTAAAAATCTGGCGTTAATTGTCGGTAAACAATTCGTAAAAACAGAAGTCATTGCCGTGGATTTTTGTTACTTTCGCAATTCACACAAAAAGCAAAGCCTTCATGCAACTGAATTTAAAGCGCCCCATAGCCTTCTTTGACATCGAAAGTACGGGTACCAATGTGGTAAAGGATCGTATTGTAGAAATATGCTTTTATAGGGTAATGCCCGATGGCACAACCGAAACCAGACTTCGGCGCATCAACCCCACCATTCCTATCCCCCCTGAAGTTACGGCCATACATGGCATCAGCAATGAAGATGTGACCAATGAACCCACCTTTAAACAAATTGCCAGATCGCTCAACGACTGGTTGAAGGATTGTGATCTGGCCGGATACAATTCCAACAAATTTGATGTGCCCATGCTGATCGAAGAATTTCTGCGCTGCGACATCGACTTCAACCTCAAGAACCGAAATCTTGTTGATGTGCAGAATATTTTTCACAAGATGGAACCCCGCACCCTGAAGGCCGCCTATAAGTTTTATTGCGGTAAAGAGCTGGTAGATGCGCATACTGCCGAAGCTGATACCAAAGCCACTTACGAGATCCTGATTTCGCAGATTGAGCGCTATCAGGATACCGAATATACCGACCAGGAGGGCAATGTGAGCAAACCCATACAGAACGATATGTCGGCCCTGTATTCCTTCTCCTACAACCACCGCAATGCAGACCTTGTGGGGCACATCGTTTTCAATGCCCACGGTAAGGAAACCTTCAACTTTGGAAAACACAAAGGGAAAACAGTTGAGGAGGTTTTCGAGAAAGAATCTCAGTATTACGATTGGATGATGAATGCCGACTTTCCTCTCTCTACCAAAAATGTGATCAGGGATATTCGCTTCAGAGCTCTGGAAAACAACAATATGATCATCAAAAAATAATTTTCACAGCTACCCATGAAGATTATCTGCATTGGACGGAATTACGTTGAACATGCCCATGAACTCAACAACCCCGTTCCCCTTCAGCCCGTCTTTTTTATGAAACCCGAAACAGCCCTCATAAGGGCAGGGCTACCGTTTTTCTACCCCGATTTTTCCCGGGATGTGCATTATGAAGTGGAATTGGTGCTGCGCATCAACAAGGTTGGAAAACATATCCAGGAAAAATTTGCCCATACTTACTATAATGAAATTGGCATCGGGATCGATTTTACTGCCCGCGATGTGCAGGAAAACTGCAAAAAAAAGGGATTACCCTGGGAAATAGCCAAAGCTTTCGATGGATCTGCCCCTGTAAGCAGTTTCCTCTCCAAAGAACAATTTCAGGATGTTTACGACATCAACTTTTCGCTAAAAAAAAACAACGAAGAAGTTCAAAAGGGAAACTCAGGAATGATGCTTTTCAATTTTGAGAAGATCATTGCTTATGTTTCACAGTTTGTTACACTCAAAATTGGCGATCTGATCTTTACTGGTACACCCGCCGGAGTGGGCCCGGTAGAGAAAAATGATCATCTGCAGGCCTTTATACAGGATAAAATGCTGTTGGATCTGATGATCAAATAGAAATGTGAAAAAATCAAAATAACACTGAGTTTGACCAACGCCACTATTGCATATTTTTATACGCTCAAATGTACCAAACTGACCAATAGTTCTGCAAAATTTTTATTTTTGCCTTTTGCGAATAGCTGCCAGGGTAATACTTTGTGCAAATCTTAAGAACAACCCAAACATACCTATATACTAAACAACGGGACCGATGAATTACAGGAGCAACAGGGAGATCATTTTCAGATTTGTAATATCAGGTTTTTTACTGGGACTATTGTTCCCGCTGGCGGCAGTAATTGCCGAACTTTACGTAAAGGCATTACCTTTCTCCCTGGAAGGGTTCGAAGGAGTGTACCGTGAAAGCAGGGCGGTTTGGATTGTTAACTCTGCCCCTTTTGTGCTTGCTCTGATTGCCTACAGGATTGGTCGCAACTTTGCTGCTAAAACAAGGACCATTGAGGAAAACGCAAACATCCAGATCCGTAAGGCGGAAAAGATACTGGAGTTCACCGAAAAACTGGCTGAAGGACAAATAGATGTGCAATACACCCTTGATCAGGACAAACTGGGCCAGGATAACATTGGGCAATCACTTATAAAGCTACGCGACTATCTGAAGCAAAGCAAAGAAGAAGAACAAAAAAGGCGTAAAGAAGAGCAACAGCAAAATTGGGTAACCGAGGGGCTCGCGCGTTTTGGAGAGATCCTGCGGCAAAACAACGACAATATCAATGAGCTTTCCTACAATATCATCAGCAACCTTGTAGAGTATGTAAACGCCAAACAGGGAGGGGTTTTTGTGATCAACGACAACAACCCTGCCGATAAGCATTTCGAACTCACGGCCTGCTATGCCTACAGCCGCAAGAAATTCCTCGAAAAACGAATAGAATGGGAGGAAGGCACCATAGGAGCCTGCGCCCTGGAGATGCAGACCGTATTGCTTACCGATGTGCCCGATGAGCATGTTACCATTACTTCCGGATTGGGCGAAACCCGCCCTCGTTGCATTATTCTTGTGCCCTTAAAGGTAAACGATCAGGTTCATGGTGTTATCGAACTGGCATCATTAAGCGTTTTCGAGCCTTACCGGGTTAGCTTCCTGGAAAAACTGGCCGAAAGCATAGCATCGGTCTTTTCCAGTGTAAAGATCAACCTGCAAACCGCCCGCCTGCTGCGCGAATCGCAAGAACAGGGTAAAGCCCTCGCTTCGCAGGAAGACGAAATGCGCCGCAACATGGAAGAGCTCAGCTATGCCAAGGAAGAGGCTGCCAAACAGGGTGAATTGCTGGCAAACTTTACCAATGCCGTTAATCATACCCTTGTAAGGGCCGAATACAATACCCAGGGCATTTTGCTGTACGCCAACACCCGTTTTCTCAACAAGCTGGGTTATACCAGTAACAATGAAGTGGAAGGTAAGCACATTTCCATGTTCATCAACGAAAAGGATAAAGAGTGGTTTTTCAAGATTTGGGATAACTTGGCACGCGGAGGGAAGCACTTTGAGGGTGATATGAAGCATGTTACCAAACAGGGAAAAGATTTCTGGTCCATGGCTACCTATACTTGTGTGCGCAGCAACGATGGCAGCATTGAAAAGATACTCTTTCTTGGTATCGACATTACCGATCAGAAAAAACAAAACCTGGATTATGAATCCCAGATCGAAGCCCTCAACCGTAACAGCCTGAAAATTGAATTTGCCATAGATGGCACCATATTGGAGGCAAACAGTAAATTCCTTGAGCTAGCAGAATTGTCGCAATCTGAGATCCTTAACATGAGTGTATATAACTTCCAGGATCAGGGTAATGGCAGCAAATTTAAAGAGATATGGAAAAATATTCTCAAGGGTGTGGCCTACCAAACCCAGATTTCGCTGAAAACCGAAACCGGACGTGATGTTTGGATAGAAGGAACTTACAATGCCGTACGCGATATGTACGGGGAGGTTAGCAAAGTGATTTACCTGGCTTCGGATATAACCCAGAAAAAGCAGGTAGAACTGGAAAATGAACGTCAGACCCTTTTGCTCAAACAACAGGAAGAGCAATTGCTTAAACAACAGGAAGAGATCAAAAGGCAACACGAGGACTTTCGCGAGCAAACACAAAAACAGTTGCGCGAGATTGAAGCCGTAAAAGTGCGAAATGAGAAAACACTGGAAGGCGCATTGGATGCTATTGTTACCATTGATCACAAAGAAGAGATCGCTTTCTTCAATAAAGCGGCAGAAGAGCTTTGGGGAATGGATCGCAGCGAAGTTCTGGGCAAAAGCGTAAGAACCATTTTACCTCCCCCCTACAATACTGTGGATGAAGGGGCTGTAATTCAATTTCTAAGATCAGACAAGAACCACCTCAAGGGCACCCGTACAGAGGTAAATGTTATCAACAAGTCAGGAGAAGAAGTTCCTGTGCTGGTTACCCTTTCCGAAGCTCAAATCAATGAAGAATATACCTACACAGCGTTCATTCAAAATATATCGGTAGAACTTTTTTAACTCTCTGCAAACATTTTCACTCTCTTTGCGGTTTTTCCACTGATGGTTTTGCCGGACTATCAACACTGATCAAACCTCCTCGCAGAATTGAGCAGTGCTGTTTTTAAGGTTGCTTTTGTCGGGCAGAACTCTGTTATGGTTTCTTAGTTACTTATTTAACTGCATGAGTTTTATGCAAGACAAATTACGAAAAGAAGCCGAAAAAATCATTCGCAAATTGCGCAATGTTGAGGCCATTGATACACAGGAGTTTGATAAAGTGGTGCATGAGTTGCAGGTGCATCAGATTGAGCTTGAATTGCAAAACGAAGAACTTCAGCGCACCAGCAACGAACTTGAAAAATCCAGAAGACGTTTTTCTGACCTGTTCGAACACGCTCCTGTGGGCTACATGTTATTCGACGAAGATTTCAGGATACTGCATGTAAACTATTCGGCCACCTTCATGCTCAATTGCGAAAAAAGTAAGCTTGAAGGAAAAAAAATCACACAGTTTATTCATCCTGATTTTCAGGACGCTTTTTACTTGCATGCAAATAGTGTGCTTTCCACAGAAAACCTCCACACCGAGGAGATCAGGTTTAAGAAATCAGCTACACAATACTTCAATGCCCAGATCCAATCGGTAAAAGACATTGAGCCCGACACACGCAAAGGCCGGATCAGAATGGCCATTATGGATATCTCTGAACGCAAAGCCATTGAAAAGGATCTCAAACGTTTTCGTGCCGCCATTGACAGCTCTGCCGATAATATTTTCCTGATCAACCTTGCCACCAACCGGTTTATTGATGTAAATGAATCTGCTTGCCGCAAGCTGGGTTTTTCAAGGAAGGAGTTTCTGTGTATGAAACCAGAGCATATCAACCCAAAGTACACACACAATTTTATAAAAAGCCTGCTCATTGGCGAAAAAGGAAACCTGATCCGCGAAAGCCTCAACATGGAAACCCGTCACACCCTTAAGGAGGGTCAGGTGATTGATGTTGAAGTTTTTTTGAAATACATCCCTATCGAAGATGAGGAGGTAGTGGTGGCCGTTGCCCGAGATATCACTGAAAGAAAAAAGATACAAGAAAAACTGTCTGAATACGCACAGGAGCTTCAGGAACTCAATGCCAGCAAAGACAAGTTTCTGTCCATCATCTCACACGACCTGAGAGGCCCTTTCCTGGGCATAAAAGGGTATACCCAGATGCTCATCGAGGACTATGATATGATGGGGCGAGAAGAGATAATGGACTACCTCAACAACATCCATGAATCAACCCGTGATCTTTATACCCTGGTAGACAACCTGCTCAAATGGTCGAGACTGGAGCTGGGAAAGATGCCTTACGAGCCCATGTCGTTCAATCTGGCCACGGAGCTTGAACCATTGCTTAAACTTCTCTCCGGGGTTGCAGCCAAAAAAGAGATCAAAATTGAAAATGCGATCAGAAAAGACATTGCCCCTTTTGGCGACCGTCTTATGGTGGTATCGGTGGTTCAAAACCTGGTATCCAATGCCATAAAATTTACCCGCAAAGGCGGTAAGGTCAAGCTCAAAGCACAGGCTGCCAACGGCAAAGTAACCATTTGCGTTGAGGACAATGGTATTGGTATTCGTCCTGAAGTTATGGAAAAGCTCTTTACCCTGGATAAAAGCCATACCTCTAAAGGAACGGCAGGAGAAAAAGGTACTGGTTTCGGGTTGCTGATTGCCAAGGAAATGGTCTCAAAGATGGGTGGAGAAATCTGGGTTCAGAGTGAGCCCGACAAGGGGTCCGTTTTTTTCTTTACACTCAGCCATCAATCCTGATTTATCTATGATAAGGAAGCTTCAAAAGAGCTACTATCAGCAAGCCGATACTTTGGGTCTGGCCCGCGATCTGTTAGGTAAGGTTCTTTGTTTTCAAAACCCTGAAGGTGAAAATCACCGTGCCGTGATTACCGAAACGGAAGCCTACCTGGGGGCCGAAGACCGTGCCTCACACGCCTGGGGAAACAGGCTTACCCCACGCACCCAAACCATGTTTGAGGCCGGCGGAGTAGCCTACATCTACCTGTGCTATGGCATACATCACCTTTTCAACATAGTAACACATCAGTTCGGCACCCCTCATGCCGTGCTGATAAGGGGTGGAATTCTGATGACACCTTCCGGTGCCAGTCAAGGCTATAATAACCCAGGCATAAACTCTCGGGTATTGGGCGGGCCTGGCATATTTACAAAAAAAATGGGTATAACCATCCGCTACAATGGCATTTCTCTTACCGGCAACACCCTGTGGCTGGAAGATCATCAATTCCAGGTAAAGGAAATAAAAACCAGCCCTCGGATCGGAGTAGATTATGCCGGCGATGATGCATTGCTTCCCTATCGCTTTCAATGGGAAAACCCACATCTCTGCATCTGAATTACCATCAGGCAAAATTGCGGGATATTGATTACTTTTGCAGTCCTTTTTGCACTTGGGGCTGTCAAGGCCCCCTTACCTTATCAAAGCAATGTCGAAAGCTATAAAAATCGTATTAAAACCCGGAAAAGAAGATGCGCTCAGGCGTTTTCACCCCTGGGTATTCAGTGGTGCCATTCACAAAGTGGAAGGCCAGCCCCAGGATGGGGACTTTGTTGAAGTATTTTCATCAGCCAATCAATATATGGGTTGCGGGCTCTTCCAGCACTCATCCATCGCGGTAAGGCTCATGGCATTTGCGCCTCACCGGCCTCAGGAGCTGGATCTGGAATTCTGGCAGCACAAACTGCAAAAGGCCTTTGGTATGAGACAATCCATAGGGTTGACCCAAAGCGACCACACCAATGTGTACAGGCTTGTGCACGGGGAGGGAGATTTGCTTCCGGGGTTGATCATCGATCATTACAACGGCAACCTGGTGGTTCAGGCCCATGCTATTGGGATACACAAGTACCGCGAAACCATTGCACAGGCATTGGAGCAGATCTATGGCTCAGAGCTGAAAAGCATCTATTACAAAAGCAACGATACCCTTCCGGCAGAGTTTGCATCAGCGCAGCCCACTGAGGGATTCCTGAGGGGCAATAATCCTTCGGCTGTTGTTCTGGAGTATGGTAATAAATTTGAGATCGATTTTGTTACGGGGCAAAAAACAGGCTTTTTCATCGACCAGCGCGAAAACAGACATTTGCTGGCCCGTTACGCTGAAGGTAAAACGGTGTTGAATACCTTTTGTTATTCGGGTGGATTTTCGGTGTATGCCCTCCAGGCAGGTGCAAGAAGTGTGGAGTCGCTGGATAGTTCCAAAAAAGCACTCGAACTGGCCGAAAAGAATGTGGCACTGAATTTTGACGACACTCATAACCATAGCGTAATTCAGGCCGATGCAGTGCCTTTTATCCGCGATAATCGAAAAGTATACGATCTTATTATACTGGATCCTCCCGCTTTTGCAAAGCACAATAAAGTACGCCACAATGCCTTGCAGGCTTACAAAAGGCTCAATGCCGAAGCCATCAGGCAAATTTCTCCCGGTGGTATTCTTTTTACATTCAGTTGTTCGCAAGTGGTGAGCATGGCCCTTTTTAAAGCTACTGTAATTGCCGCAGCCATACAGGCCGGACGCGAAGCATCTATTCTGCACCAGCTTACACAGCCTGCCGATCATCCTGTAAACGCTTTTCACCCCGAGGGAGAATACCTGAAAGGATTGGTACTTTATATTTCTTAGCTTACATACGGGTAATCATTTTTAACTGACTCATTGGCTTTACCGGTGCTGCTCCTGGCAGATAACTGGTAAACCAGAAAGGATATTGAATTGTCGAAACAAGTTTTTTCTTACCGCGATATCTGGAAGATCTCCTACCCTATCATCATTGGGTTGGTGGCACAAAATATAATGCTGGTGATCGACACTGCCTTTCTGGGGCGTGTGTCGGAGGTAACCCTGGGTGCTGCTGCCATTGGCGGAGTATTTTATCTTTGTCTGGTGATGCTGGGAACAGGCTTTGCAGTGGGTGCCCAGATCATGATTGGCCGACGTAATGGAGCAGGAGAACACTATGCCATTGGCCAGATCTTTGACCATGCCATGGTGATTTTGTCGCTTCTGGCAGTGGTGCTGTGGTTTTTCCTGGATGCATTGGCACCCCTGCTGCTCAAAAATGTAATCAGCTCTGAAGCCGTTTTGCAGGAGAGTTTAACGTTTCTGCAATTCAGGAAATATGGTTTGCTGTTTGGTTTCCTGGTATTGGGGTTCAACGGTCTTTATGTGGGCAGTACTCAAACCAAGGTGCTCTCCCTGAGCACTTTCGTAATGGCTATGTTCAACATAATACTTGATTATGCCCTGATTTTCGGGCACTGGGGTCTTCCGGCCATGGGTATTGCAGGAGCAGCACTGGCCACCAACATGGCAGAGTTTTTTGCGTTTGTCTTTTACCTCACCTGGACCTTTAAAAAACAAGTGCACATCCAATTCCACCTGTGGCGGCAGCGCAGTGTCGACATGGTATTACTCAGAAGCCTGTTGAGGCTTTCTGTGCCTGTAATGTTTCAATACTTTTTGTCCTTTGCAGCCT
>JBKBSF010000025.1:0-71069 GCA_046291875.1 Bacteroidales bacterium
GGGGAGCCTCTTGCGGGTGCAGCAGTTGTATTGCTCGAGCGCAATACCGGTACTCTGACCGATCAGGAGGGCCGTTTTGTTTTTACCGCTCTTCGCGAGGGGGTTTACACACTCCAGGTAAGCTACATGGGTTTCCGGTCGCAGTGGAAGAGAGTTGAACTTAGCCACAATACAGATGAAGTGGTTTTCTGGCTGGAGGCCACACACATTGAGCTTGATGAAGTGATTGTAAGAGAAAGCCGCACCGGGATGATACAGCCTGAGCAATCCGTAAGTGTAACCATTGCCGGGAGCGATTTTTTAAGAGGAGCCTCCACAACCACACTTGCTCAGAGCTTGCAGCGGTTGCCAGGTATCCATTCTATGGATATTGGTACCGGAATTTCCAAACCCATGATCCGGGGTTTGGGTTTTAACCGCCTGGTGGTGGCACAGAATAACATCAAACAGCAGGGGCAGCAATGGGGAGCTGACCATGGACTGGAGGTAGACCCTTATGCCGTAGAGCGGGTTGAGATCACCAAAGGGCCGGCAGCATTGTTGTATGGTTCCGATGCCATAGGGGGTGCCTTGAATATCAGACCACCGGTAATTCCGCAGGAAAATTCAACTTCTGGTGAAGTAATCGGGGTGGCCCATAGCAACAACGATTTGCTGGGAGGTTCTGCAATGTTGGCCACCCATCGCCAGGGAAGGTTTCTGCGCATGAGGATGAGTTTTAAGGATTATGCCGATTACAGGGTGCCGGCAGATGAGTTTGTATACAATACCTGGCGTATTCCCATCCCGCAGCAAAGGTTGAAAAATACCTCAGGCACCGACAGGGGTTTTTCTGTACATACAGGGATCCGCAGAGGGTGGGGTATCAGCAGCCTGTCGGTAAGCAATTTTAAGCAGGTGGCAGGGTTTTTTCCTGCCTCACACGGAATTCCCAATCCCGGTTCATTGCAGCAACCCGGCAATCCACGCAGAACGGACTATCCGCGCCAGGAAGTAAATCACCTGATGGCTACCTGGAATAGTATTCTGCTTCTGGGGGCTCATCATCTTGAGGTGGATCTGGGATATCAAAACAATCACAGGCAGGAGCTCAACCCACCCCATGTGCACGGCCTGGGCCCTCTTCCCGAAGGATTTACTGAGTTGGAGCTGATACTTCATACCTTCTCGGCAGGCATACGGTACCATCATAAACCCTCTGCAAAGCAGAGCTTTGTGGTAGGTATGGCTGCAGGTGCACAGCAGAATATTCGCGGGGGATACAATTTCCTGCTGCCCGATTACCGATCGGCCGATTGGGGTGTTTTTGGTATCAGCCGTTATGCTGTTTCTGATCGGTTCCGGATCAATGGCGGAGTACGGGTAGATTTTGCTTCCCTTGTAGTGGAGGGATTTCAGGAACCCGTATGGCTCGATAATCAGACCATTTCGCACTATCGGGAACGTGCCGCAGACCTGAATCGCCACTACGCCAACCTGGCATTCAGTACCGGGTTATCGTGGATGCCGCAAAAAGACTTCAATGTTACCTTGAATGTGGGCCGAAGCTTTCGAAACCCAAACCCCATTGAGCTTTCAGCCAATGGCATACACCATGGAAGCTTTCGTCATGAACAAGGAGATACCGCCCTGGTTCCTGAGCGGGCATGGCAGCTGGATGCGGGTTTTACATGGTCGGTTAAGGAGTTTTACTTCAATGTGAGCCCTTTTATAAATTATTTTCCCAACTTTCTTTTCCTGAATCCCAGCGGGGTATTTTCATCTTTACCCGGTGCGGGTCAGATCTGGCGTTTTGAGCAGGCACCTGCCCTGCACCTGGGCGGAGAGTTGTATGCCGACTGGCATATTACCCATGCCTTGCACACCAGCCTGGGCGCCGAATGGGTCTGGGCCAGAAACCTGGATGAACATTATCCCTTGCCCAACACACCTCCAGCTGCTTTGCTGACAGAATTGAACTACGACATCGGTAACCTCCACCGACTTGTCAATTCACTGGTGTTGAAAAGCTCCCTGCGAGCTGTGGGTGCTCAGCACCAGGTGGCCCGCAACGAACCCCCTACCCAGGGCTATTTACTGCTGAATGCCGGTGTGCAGTTTAAAAGGAACTTCTTCCAAAGACCCCTGGAAGCCCTTGTCATGGTAAACAATCTAATGGACAAACGCTATCAGAATCACTTAAGTTTCTACAGGATACTGGAACTCCCGGAGCCCGGAAGAAATATAACCCTGCAGATCCGAATGGGTCTGTTTTAATACTTTTTTATTCACTTAAATTTTTTACCAATGAATCGAGAATTAAGACCAATCAGCAACAACACCCATGGACAAAATGCAAGTTCCATTCAATCTTTAAAAACCCAATTTACAATGATGAACAAAACCGTTTTCATGTTTCTGGCTTTGCTCAGTGCCAGTGTTTTCTTCTGGAGCTGCAGCAGCGATGAAACCGATACCGAGAAACCTGTGATTGAGATATCCTCTCCTGCAGATCATGCACATTTTCATCCTGGAGATGTAATACATTTTGATGCGGAGTTTTCCGACAATGTGGGCCTGAAGCAATTTAAAATTGACATCCACTGGGGTGAAGGACATGATCATAAATCGGGTCAGCACGATGATCATGGTCATGCCTGGAGCTATGAATACATTGGCGAGTTATCCGGTCGCAACAAGCATATCCATATGGACATAACTATTCCTGAGGATGCAAAACATGGGGAGTACCACTTCCTGGTTTTTGTTACAGATAAAGCAGGTAATGAGGCGTTTGTAGCTCTTGAGATCGAAATTGAAGATGATCACGATGACCATAAATAGGTTTTGACAGATAAAAAAATCCCCCGTTAGGCTTGCTAACGGGGGATTTTTGATTCTTGCGGAAGTTTTATCCGCGGGTTACACCATCAGGGTTTGCCCCACATCAGAAATACCAGGCTGGCAATATCGGTATTCTGAATGAAAGGGCCATATACCGGATCGTTTTCCCTTGCCATAAGTCTGAAATATTGTGCACCAGGTCCTTTGGCATAGAGGGGTACCAGTTGATTGGTATGGCTGCCATAGTTCCACTGCATCCCGGGAAGGTTTCCTTTGCCATTGTTTACAACGGTCTGGAAAACAGGGTTGGGTTCGCCCGGTCCGGTAAGGTATCCGCATTCATGATCGCTGGTTACAATTACAAGGGTCTCTTCCCAGCTGCTGTAGGTTTCTACCCATTCAATTACAGCTCTTACAGCATTGTTGAAATCGGTTTGTTCTTCAATCATACGTGCTGAATGGTTGTCGTGGCTGGCCCAATCCACTGCGCCCCCTTCAATCATAACAAAAAAACCGTTGGGGTTCTGGTTCAGTACATTCAAGGCTGCTGTGGTAAGATCTACAAGTGTGGGGATGTTTTCGTTGAAGGGTGTGTTGAAAGGCAATTCATGCCCGTCAACTTTGGTTCTGCCTTGCTGTAGGGTGGATTGTACCTGGGGTACTCCCAGCACTCTTGCAGGAGGAGTTCCCTGAGAAAGCTGCAGGAACTCATCGCGGGTCTGCACCAGGTGCCAGGGGTCGGGCTGGCCATTGCCTGTTGCATCCTTTACACTGAAAATGCCTTCTTCCAATTCGAATACAGTTCGGTTGTCATTAACTTTTAGCATTTCCCAAAGCTGGCGGCCACCCACATAGCGTCCATCGCTTTGGTGGGGTTGTGCATCATCATTGAAATCGGGGTTGCCCGGTGCCATGATCACATCTGCACGGGTGTTGAAAAGCATATACCGCGCAATTTGTACATAGTTGTTTCGATGCTCGTTGTGCGCCAGAAATCCTGCAGGAGTTGCATGGCTGAGCGGAACACTGGAAACCACTCCGATGGCTTTGCCCAGGGCTTTGGCAGACTGGCTCATGTGCCACAGGGTATCGCCCCGGAGGCCAATGCCGATGGAGCCGTTGTATGATTTTTTGCCCGTAGACAAACTGGTGGCACCCGCCCCGGAATCAGTGTAGTCTTTCCAGGCATAGGAATGATCCGACCAGGCAAGCCTGGGGTTGTAGCCCGTGCTGAATACGGTGTCCCCACCTCTTACGGATACTACCGAAGAATAGGTGGCCATGGCAAAATGCACCCAGTCGGGTTGCTGAAATGGCTCAGCTTTATCTTGTCCATGATGAAAATAGTTGGTGGCTCTCAGGTGATTGAAACCCATACCATCGCTTACCAGGATAATAATGTTTTTGGGATTGTCGATGCTTGTCTGGCCAACCTCCGAAACAGCTGGGGTGCAAGAAATGAAACCCGCCATCAGCAAGGTTGCAACAAGTATCCACAAGCTGGATTTGATTGTTTGCATATGAAAAGAGTTTTAGGGATTTACTTGGTTGAAAGTGGGTACAATGTTACAAAGAATATGTTAATTCAGGATTAAAATACCCAATAAAAATCCCTTAAAAAACCCAAAACCCGGCGGATTGTTTCAGCGCATATCGGGAGGAATGGTAAGGTGTAATACCTTTCCATTGGCCGGGGTAAAGGAATTTTTTAAGGGATCTCTGTGCTTGGGTGCGATGGTGTTTAGAAGTCCATAGCTGCAAAGCTGAGATAATTTTCCCACATCTCTTTTATAGTGTGCTGGTTTTCACGGCTCCTGGATGACCGTCCAGGAAGCTGGTCGGTCCGAAGGGCTGAGTTTTCAAACTTTCTTTTAATGCGTGCGCCCAGCACTCGCGTGCGTCTTTTGATCCGATTCATATCAAAACTTTTTTTAGGTTGTCCAATAATCCCAATCCAAATTTAAGGTATTCTAACCAAATCCAACGTTAATTTTATAAACATCCGTTTTAAAAAATTGTTAGCAATCACTTAACGTGCACATTTACAAAGAAATGTGGGGTTTGTTAAAAACGTTAAGTATTTAACAGATGGCGGGGCCCGGGTCGGAGGTTTGGAGAGAAAAAGATCAGGTGGGTTGGCAAAAGATGATTATTTTTGGGGTCAAATCTCCAACCTGATGAAACGAACATGTTTGCGAATTAAGCACAAACACTTTTAAAAAAGCAAACCTGGAGTTCCCCCGCATAAGCGGGGCAGGCATTCGACCTGTTTAAAACATATTATTTCCGGATGAACGTATTGTATATTTCTTATGATGGAATGACAGATGCCCTGGGGCGTTCGCAGGTTATCCCTTACCTGGAAGGATTGAGTGCCCTGGGCCATCGTATACACATACTGAGTTGCGAGAAAAAGAATGTAGCAGAATCGGAACGGCAGGCCGTGAGACGGATACTTGAAAAGGCCCGGATGAGCTGGACACCCCTTAGCTTTTCTACCCAACCCCCTTTTTTGTCCAAGTTGGCTGATGTTGTCAGGATGCAACAAAAAGCCATTGCCTTGCATCGCGAGCATGGTTTCGATGCGGTGCATTGCCGCAGTTATATTGCCTCACTGGCCGGACTAAAGCTGAAAAAGCAATTTGGTGTTTCCTTTATTTTTGATATGAGAGGATTCTGGGCCAACGAACGCATTGAAGGGGGATTATGGAATTTAAAAAACCCTCTTTACCGGGTCATATACAATTACTTCAAAAAGAGGGAGGCCGATTTTTTTCATTATGCCGATGCTGTAGTGAGCCTTACCCACAATGGCAAAGGGGTAATAGCAGAACTTTTTGGGAACCCCATTGCCGCTAAAACTTATGTGATCCCTTGTTGTGCCGATACCGACCTTTTTTCGCCGCAGAAAAATGATCCTGTGCGGCTCAATCAACTTCGAAGCGACCTGGGGCTGGAGCCGGGGCAAATGGTATTGTCCTATCTGGGCTCCATCGGTACCTGGTATATGACCCACGAAATGTTGTTGTTTTTTAAAGCGTTACAACGCAGGTACCCGGATGCAAAATTTCTTTTTATCACCGGCGACGATCCTGGCATGATTCATCAAAAAGCCCGGCAAGCGGGTGTGGATACTTCAAAAGTGATCGTTTGCAGGGCCTTGCGCGATCAGGTGCCGCTGTACCTTGCTCTTTCACAACTTTCCATCTACTTTATCCGTCCTGTTTTTTCCAAAAAGGCCAGCAGCCCTACCAAACAAGCCGAAATCATGAGTATGGGTATTCCTGCCATTACCAATGCCGGTATTGGCGATACTGACTCCATAATCAGCGAGGGTGGGGCAGGAGTTGTGGTTGAATTAACCCAACCTGGTGTTTTTGAAAAAACCGTTGAGCAACTTGATGGTTTGCTTACTGCCGATCCCGTTCAAATCCGCCAATGGGCCATCAAACATTTTAGCCTTGAGGATGGTGTGGATCAATATGCAGAAATCTATCAACAATTGCAGGAAAAGAAAAAGCTGTCTCATAAGTCCTGAGAAGAATAAACATTGAGCTTTTACAAGGCAACGATAGCAATTATCGTTTTAAGGCTCACATTCCTCTGAGGATCCAGCAATGAGACAGCTTGGGGTATATTGGGGGAGGTACTACCTGAGCAGATTTCCTACTCTTATTCCAAAGTAAATGGTTCTGGGAAGCGCAGGCCCGTAAAGGTAACCGGGGTCACGGTCCTCTCCCAGGTCGAAGTCGTTCTGGTAAGCATTGAAAATGTTCTTCACCCCTGCAAAAACCTGCACCTGAGAGTTGTTGAGGCGAGCAGTATAGCGGAGGCGTGCACCCATATCGAAAAACACATTGGTTTCGCGCAACATGCCTTCTTCTGGATTTTCCAGCTCAGGGCCAAAATAGGGTACCAGCATTTTTCCGGTATAGTTTCCATTGACCGACAATCCCCAGTTCTTATGAAAACCCCAGTCGACAGCTGCAAAACCATAGGTGTTGGGGCTGCGCAGGAAACGTTTTTCATCAAATTCCTGTTCCTCTTCATATTCGCTTCTTTGAAGGGTAATGCCCAGGTTGAAGCTGAGGTTGCGTCCGGGTACGATATTGATTTCCGTATTAATACCTCTGATTACGGCGTCTTCATCGGCATTTTCCCGAACATATTCTACCACTCCGTTTTCATCAGGCTCACCAAATTCCAGCACAAAGGGATCCTTAAGGCGTGTATAGAAACCTTCTGCCAGGATTGAGAAAAAGGTGTTGCCAATGAGGTGGTTGAAGTCTGCAGATGCCATGTAGCTGTAACTGGTTTCTGCTGTGAGGTCGGGTGAGTTGATATGGATCACCTGACGAGCACCGGAAGTTTCGATATGCAGGTCTTCATCGAAAATCTGCGGGGCTCTGTATCCGTGCGCATAGCTCAAACGAGCCTGCAGGTTGGGCGAGAAGGTGTACATAGTGCTGATGCGTGGGCTGAACATAAGGCCCGTTTTGGGTGCAAAGTTTTTCTCCAGGTCCTCCACGCGGTAGTTGTCCAGTCGGCCTCCAATGGAGAATCTCCAGTCGTTCCACCGGAAGTCGTACTGCGAGAAAACTCCCATAGTATAGCTGCGCTGATCGGCTACTGTGACATTATCGGTAAAAACAGGTTCTCCGGCTTCGATGCTGGCCTCCAGGTCATGAAAGCCCAGTTTGGTATCCACCAGTGATTCTCCGGTAAACTCCAGTCCACTTGTCAGCGAAGCATTGCCCAGCTGGGCACGGTATTGCAAACCGGTATTCAATGTAAGGTTGTCGGTATTGCCATAGTCTTCCAGCGACTGCCCTGCACCGTAGTAAGTATCGCGATTGATTTTCTGGCCCGATGCGTATACTTTAAGGAGGTCGGTTTCTCTGAAATACTGGTCAAAGTTCAGTGCCACAGTCATGATATCGTGGTTGGCGGCTTCGGCAATATCGGCCATATGGGGCAGCTGGCTGAAAGCGTTGCCTCCTCTGCGGTCTTCCTTTATATTGAAAAGATCGACCGAGAACTTGTTGCGGTTTCCAAAGCGGTGGAAAAAGCGCGAGCCCAGAGTGGTATTGTTGAGTTGGGTAATTTCAGAAAAATCATCATTGTTGGCATCAAAAGGATCGCGTACGCGGTGAAAACCAAATACCGACAATCCGGTGCGGTGATCTGTAGTGACCATGGACGCATTAAAGTTCAGGCTGTTGTCGGGAGCCAAACTGCCGCTGTTGCTGAGGCCCACGCCAGTGGTGGCCGAATTGAATCCAATTTCGTAGCTGTTTACCAGGGGGTCTTTCAGAATTACATTGATGGTGCCCGCAATGGCATTGCTGCCATAAAGGGCCGATCCACCTCCTCTTACTACTTCAATCCGTTCAATCATATTGGCAGGAATGAGCTCAAGGCCATATACACCCGCCAGTCCACTAAAAATAGGGCGGCTGTTGATGAGGATCTGAGAATAGGTGCCCTCCATACCATTCATACGAACCTGGGTGAAACCACAGTTCTGGCAGTTATTCTCCACCCTGAGGCCGGGAGCAAAATTGAGGGCATCGGCAAAGCTGATGGAATTGGTTGTGTTGAAAAGACTGGCGCTAAGTGAGTTTACTACCACCAGAGACTCCGATCTTTTTCGTGCATTGCGATCGCCCGTAACCACAATCTCATTGAGTCCAAGAACATCTGGTTCCATGTAGAAGTTTACTTCCTGGGTTGCTCCGGGTTGAACAGAAACTACCATATCAATGGGTTTGTACCCCATAAAGCTTGCTGAAAGGGTATGATTGCCCACGGGCAGATGAATAAGGCGGAAGTGTCCTGTTTCGTCGGTAACAGTCCCGATGGTAGTTCCTTTGAGAGTAATGGTAACAAAAGGCAGATGCTTGCCCTCAGCCACAACATGGCCCACAATGTTGGCATCGGTTTTCATGCGAACTCCTTCGGGAGAGCTGGCCAGGATCGTGGTGGTGGTCAATAATAAAACTGACAGGAAAAATAGAGCTTTTGAGTGATTCATAACAGCGATTCTTTGCAAGTTGTTACAGTGTTAACAATTGCTGCAAAAGTAATCAGTCTGCTATTCCTGTGCCAGTTCAAAACATCCCCAAAAGTGGGGATTTTTCATGTCGTACAGATTAGTTCTCTACCATCATGTTGTATTTTTTCATT
Organism: Bacteroidales bacterium; assembly: GCA_046291875.1. GTDB lineage: Bacteria > Bacteroidota > Bacteroidia > Bacteroidales > UBA7960 > SKVR01. Next base: position 9,010 of record JBKBSF010000025.1, read on the forward strand.
TTGGAGTACAGGGTAGTGCGGCTAATGCCCAGTTGCCGGCTTACCTGGCTTACATTTCCATCAAAACGTTGAATGCACTCCTGAATGGTGAACTTCTCAACCTCTTCAAGGGTCATGTCATGGGTTTCGTATAATTCTGAACCTCTGGAGCTGGCAGGATTCTCTTCAAAGATACCCTGGTCACTTTGCAGATTGTGGGTAGGGTTGATAATTTTAAAGCTGCTGTTTCCGTTGAAGTTCACAATGTTCTCCACGTAGTTTTCCAGTTCACGCACATTTCCGGGCCAGTCGTAGGCTCTCACCTGGTTGATTATCTCTGCTGAGATATGAGGAATCGGTTTGTTGAGTTTCTGGGCTTTTACATTAAGAAAATAATGGAAAAGCGACATTTTGTCTTCTCCACGTTTACGCAAGGGTGGGATGAAAAGCGGAATTACGCTGAGGCGGTAAAAAAGATCTTCTCTGAAGGTCCCTTTCTGCATCTCCTCAATAAGGTTTTTCTTGGTTGCTGCAATCACTCTCACATTTACCGGGATATTCTTAGAGCCGCCTACCCGGGTAACATACCCTTCCTGCAAAACCCGCAGCAGGTTTACCTGCATGTCGAGGGGCATTTCCCCAATCTCATCCAGGAAAATAGTGCCACCGTTGGCCAGTTCAAATTTTCCGGCATGACCCCCTTTCTTGGATCCGGTAAAAGCTCCTTCCTCATAGCCAAAGAGTTCGCTTTCGATAAGGTTTTTGGGTAGTGCGCCACAGTTTACAGCAATGAAAACACTATTGCGCCTGGGGCTGGCATTGTGTATACTCTGTGCAATGAGTTCCTTGCCCGTGCCGCTTTCTCCCATCAATAATACAGTAGAGGTTGAACCTGATATTTTCTCTGCATGCTCTATTACCTGGCTGAATTCGGGGCTTTTGCCAATAATGTCGTCAAAGGTATAGTGTGCGCGCATACCGGTATACTTGTTTACCAGGTTAAAGATCTTCTGCATCCCTTTAATAACTACCACCATGCCAATGATTTCTTGCTGGGTATCCACAATGGGGTAGGCGCTAAGGTCGTAGCGTTCTTTGCCCCCCTTAAGAGGGAAAGAGGTTTCCATATCCATATAGGTTTCGCCTCTTTTGAAACGTTCTATGATCTCTTTCCAATGGGGCAACAGCTTGTCAACAGGTTTATTCAGGATTTTTTCCTTGTCCAGGTTGAGCATGGAGCATGCCCAGTTGTTGAGGGTTTTGATATTGCCTTCCAGGTCAAGGGCGAAGATTCCGGCCGATACCGATTCAATGATTGACTTCATATAAGAGAAAGCTTCATTGAGTTTTTGCTGGGTACACTCTGCCATGATCTGGTTTTCGATGGCTCTTACGGCCGCCACTACCAGTCCAAGCGTGTGGGGGTGTACCAGGTGGCTTTCTCCCGTCAGGTTGAGGCTTCCGATGATCTCGCCATTATTGTTGTGGATGGGAGCTGCCGAGCAGGTCCAGCGATGATAGGCCGAAATGAAATGCTCTGAGGCAGTAACCTGTATGGGGTGATTTTCACTGATGGCAGTGCCCATGGCATTGGTGCCAATGTTTTTTTCATGCATATAAGCCCCTACTACCATGTTGAGCCTTTCAGATTCTGCAATGATCTCCGGATCGCCTACCGCTTTCAGGATGCACCCTTCATTGTCGGTGAGCAAAATGAAGAAACCGGAGTTGGCAACGGTTTCATAAATGATCTCCATAAAAGGCGATGCCAGCTGCAACAGGTATTCATTGCGCGCAAGGTGCGATGAAACCTCCTTGCCGGTGAGGATTTTGCTTGGAAAGACCTGCTCTTTGTTTACACCATATTCTTCGCAGCGTTGGTGCGATTTTTTGATGATCTCGCGTTGGATGTGGGCCTTGTTGTTCATGTCGATACTTTTTTTGCGGTTCTGAGAGCGGGTACTCTCAAAAACCGTATTACAAAATTTTTACTGCGGTTGCTTTGAAGCTGAGCCAGATAGGATCTCCGGGCTTAAGAGAGAGATTCTCCAGCGATCGGCGGGTAATGCTTACCACAATTTTCTCACCCTCTGCTTCCACAACCACTTCAATGCCACCTGGCAGAGAATAGATCTCCCGGATTATGCCATGGTACTGGTTGATGGCACTGGTATTTAATTGCTGAGGTGAAAGGATAATGTCTTCACCCGGGATCATCAGGTGAGCAGTTTCTCTGTCGGGCGACTGCGATACAAAAACAGGCATACCCTGTGCAGTGGTGCCAAGGGCAAGCCCGTTGGATTGTTTGTGTGGGCTGAACTGGCAAAGAAAGATGTTCTTGATGCCACTGAACCGGGCCACAAATTCTGAAACCGGATTGCGGAATACCTCATGGGGATCGCCCCACTGCAGGAGTTCTCCTTTTTCAATGATGGCGATTTTTTTACTAAGGGTTGCCGCCTCCATGGGGTCGTGGGTTACATGGATAATGGTTTTTCCGCTTTGGTTGATTGTTTTGAGCAATTGTCGTAACTCCTGACGAAGCTGAATGTCAAGGCTTGCCAGGGGTTCATCGAGGAGCAAAACCTGGGGGTTGGCGGCCAGGGTTCGGGCAAGGGCAACCCTTTGGGCTTCTCCACCCGATAGAGTTCCCGGGAAGCGGTCCAGCAGATGATCGCAATGTGTTTGAGTCGATAACTCTTTGATCTTTTGTCGTTTTTGTTCCCGGGAAAGGGATTGGGATTTGAGGGCATAGCCAATGTTTTGCTCCACACGCATGTGGGGGAAAAGAGCCATATCCTGGTATACCAGTCCAATGGGTCTTTTCTGTATGCTTTCGTGCGTTATGTCTTTGCCGTTAAGCAGGATTTTTCCGGAATCGGGTTTGGCAAGCCCTGCCAGTATTTCAAGCAGAACTGTTTTTCCGGCACCCGATAATCCCAATACCGTCAGGTAGTCTCCCTGGCGGGCAAACAGACTGAAGTCTTTGAGCTGAAAATCGCCCAGCCGGATATTTATATTTTTAATTTCGAGCATGATCGTTGGATTTTGCCAGTAGTCGCATTACAACAAAAACAGCCAGGCATATCAGGATGTAAACGGCTGCAATTGGCCGGGCAAAGGAGAGCCCGAAAGAAGCAAACCGCTCCCAGATAAGCACCGGGGTTACCATCGGATGGTAGGCAATGATAATTACAGCGCCAAATTCGCTCAAGCCCCGGGCCCACATCATTACCAGCCCGCTCAGTACCGATCGTTTGGCCAGGGGTAGCGATATGGTGAAAAAAACACGAAGGGGCGAAGCACCCAGGTTTAATGCGGCTTTTTCCAGTTTGCGGGGTACTGAAGCGAAACCATCGCGTGCAGCATTGATGGCAAAGGGGAGGCTTACAAAGGCCATGGCTACCACAATACCGGCAGTACCGCCAATAAAACTGAACCCCATGCTTTCTGCCGCCTGACCTGGCAAAGTATTTCTGGATAGAATCCCCAGCAGGGCTATACCTGCTGCCGAATGAGGTATTACAACCGGTACATCAATAATGCCGTTGATCAATCCTTTCAAGGCAAAGTCTTTGCGAGCCAGAAGATAGGCCAGTGGTATGGAAAGGATTCCGAACAGCAGAGTGGCAACCATGGAACTGCCCAGGGTAAGCCGGATGCTTCTTCCAACTTCGGCATCGGCAAGGGTAGCCGAGTATTGTGCGGGAGTAGTCTGGATAAGCATTCCCAGGATAGGAGCCGCAATGAATAGAATGATAAGGCCGCTGAAAAAGATCAGTACCAACCGGGTACGCCAATGGTTAAGCATGGTTTCTGCTGGATTTGAGTGTTTTGATCAAAAAAATCTGAAATCAAGCTAATTTATATTCAATCTGTGTAAAAATAGTCTTCCCTTGGTGTTTTTTTCTCCGTTTGAGGTGTTCAATTACTGAACACTGTTCAGGAAGTGGACACAAATATAGGGTGAAAGTGTTCAGTTTCCAAACGGTACTATCGAAATGTTACTTATTTAACATCTTGACCATAATTGCATGTTGTTAATATGCAATCGATTGCGGGATTTGGTTTAATCCTTGCCTTAGAAGAACTTGGAATAGTATTGATTTCATTTTTATTCACCCAAAAAAACAAAACCATGCACGGTTACAGAGGAAAAATTTTAAGAATTAATCTGACTGACAAAAGCTGGAAGTTAGAAGAGATCAGCCACGCAGAAGCTGTCAAGTACGTAGGTGGTCGCGGATTTGGTTCCAAAATTATGTTTGATGAGGTAGATCCGGCCATCGACGCGTTTGACCCTGCCAATAAGGTGATTATCGCCACTGGCCCCCTCACCGGAACACCTACCCCGGCGGGCGGCCGCTATATGGTGGTAACCAAGTCTCCCCTTACAGGCACCATTGCCAGTTCCAATTCAGGTGGCTACTGGGGTGCCGAAATGAAGTTTGCAGGATACGATGTAATGATCCTGGAAGGCAAGTCGGAAAAGCCGGTGAGTATTTTTATAGAAGATGACAAAATTGAATTTCGCGATGCAACCGGGCTTTGGGGCAAAACCACCATCGAAACCACCAATGAGCTGATGAAAGAGGCTCCCGAAAAGGCCAAGGTTTTGTGCATTGGCCCAGCCGGAGAAAAGCTCTCTCGTATTGCTGCAGTTATGAACGACCTCAACCGGGCTGCCGGCCGCTCAGGAGTGGGTGCCGTTGTGGGAAGTAAAAACCTGAAAGCTATCGTAATCAAGGGCAACTCCAAGCCCACCGTTGCCGACCCCGATGCCCTCAAAGAGGTAGTAAAGAGAGGACGCGCACAGATCAAGGAGAATGGGGTTACCGGAGCCGGTCTGCCAACTTATGGCACCAATGTGCTTGTAAATATCATCAACGAGCAGGGGGTATTTCCTACCAACAATTTCCAGGAAACCTACTTTGACAAAGCCGAAGAGGTAAGCGGCGAAACCATGGCCGATCAGTTCCTTCTCAAGAGAGAATCCTGCTTTGCCTGCCCCATTGCATGTGGACGCTATACCAAGGCCGACGATATAGAAACCGGTGGTCCTGAATATGAAAGTGTTTGGGCGTTCAGCGCTGCATGTGGTGTTTCCGATATGAAGGCGGCCATCAAGGCCAATTTCTGGGCCAATGAAATGGGGCTCGATACCATCTCTGCAGGTGTTACCGTAGCTACAGCCATGGAGCTTTATCAGAAAGGTTTTATCAAGGATGATGAGCTCGATGGATTAGGCTTGAAATTCGGTGATGCAGCATCAATGGTAGAATGGGTTAAAAAACTTGGTCTTCGCGATGGTTCGCTGGCAAGCAAGATGGCTGAAGGCGCCTATCGCCTGGCCGATGCCTATGGTCAGCCCGATCTGGCCATGACTGTTAAGAAGCAGGAACTGCCCGCTTACGATCCCAGGGGTATCCAGGGACAGGGGTTGCAGTATGCCACTTCCAACAGGGGAGGTTGCCACGTGCGGGGCTACCTGATCTCCCCCGAAATTCTCGGATTGCCCGAAAAGCTGGATCGCCTGGAGATCAAAGGAAAACCCCAGTGGGCCAAAATATTCCAGGACCTTACCGCATTTATCGATTCTTGCGGCCTCTGCCTGTTTACCTCCTTTGCACTGGGAGCTGATGATTATGCCGAAATGTTTACCGCTGTTACCGGCGAAAAGCATACCGCAGAACAGATCCTGGAAGCCGGAGACCGCATCTGGAACCTGGAAAGGGTCTGGAACATTAAGGCAGGAATAGATCCCTCGCAGGACAAACTTCCCAAACGCCTCATGCAGGAGCCCATACCCTCTGGCCCCTCCAAAGGACATCTCTCGCGTTTGGAGGAAATGCTACCCCTCTATTATCAGGAAAGAGGGTGGGATGAAAATGGCATACCTACCCCCGAAAAGCTCAAAGCTCTCGGTTTGCCAATTTAATTAGTTCTTTAAGTTTGCGCCCGTTGCTCCTTTCTCTTTCTGTTGTAAGGAGCTTCGGGCTTTTTTTTTTTGTTGCTGACAGCCCAAAGTGCTGTCAAGCAACATTTGCAAACGATCAATCCCATAGTATGCTCCGAAAAGTTTACCTCGAAATAACTGACTCCTGCAACCTGGAGTGCAAAATCTGTTATCGCCACCAATGGGCCCAGGCACCGGTAGATATGCAAAAGGATCTTTTTGAAAAGATTCTGAAAGAAGTTGAGAACGATCCTGAAATCCAAACGGTTGTGTTGGGAGGGATGGGCGAACCTCTTCTCTCACCGTGGTTTGAAGAGGCAGTGAAAGCCCTGGCCCATAAAGAAATATGGGTAACTTCAAACGGCACCCTTTTCAAAGAAAAACTCACACCATCGCTGGTGTCTGCAATTCATCTGATGGTGGTTTCCATTGACGGAATGGACCAACACATGATACAGGAAAGAGGGGTTGCCTTTCAAGAACTGCTTGACAACCTCGATCATCTCAACAGGTTGAAGCAAGAGGCAGGCAGTCAGTTGCCTCATCTTGATGTTCAGTTTGTGGCCTCCTCTCAAAACATAAAGGAGATTTTTCCTTTGATGGATGTTTTGGCAGAAAAAAAAGTACGCAACATCATTATCTCACATCTTTTGCCCCAGGATATGAGCCAAAAGGATGATATATTGTATACCCGCTACGAAAATAAAGAAGTCAAAGAGCTTTTCCACAAGATCAGGAATTACTCCTTCAGGCGTGGATTGCGGATCATCTTTCCGGAGGCAGAGCTAAAGACCGAACGCAAATGTGCCTTTGTAAACAACGATGCTACCTATGTTACCTCAAGGGGCGAGGTAGTACCTTGTTACCGGCTTTCTCATCAGGGCACCGAAGTGGTGTTTGGCCGACCCAAGACCATAAGGCAGTACAGTTTTGGTAATCTGCAGGACAAATCACTGAGGGAGATATGGAATGATGAAGGCTACAGGAGGTTCAGAGAGAAAATATTTAACAATCATTATCCGTCGTGCCCCGACTGTGATCTGGTGGAAGGCTGCAGCCTGATCCATGATGTGGATTTTGACTGCCATGGCGAATCTCCCAATTGTGCCGATTGCTTGTGGTCCAGAAAATTTGTATTTTGCAACTGATTGCAAGCCGGAAATAAAAAGCTTGCTGCAACCCGAAGGCTTTTACCCAGCGATCATCTCAACAGAATAAGGAAAAATTATGCAAATCAAAGTAAGATTATTTGCAACTTTGCGCGAAGGCAGAGGCAAAGAACGTATGGAAGAAGTGGCTGATAATACCACTCCGGCACATATTTTCCAGCTGCTTGATATTTCACCCAAGGATGTGGCCATCCTATTGGTCAATGGTATGGATGGTAAGCCAGATCAAATCCTGAAAGAAGGAGATACGGTAAGTATTTTTCCTCCGGTAGGGGGTGGGTAGAGAAAAACCCAGAGGGCATTAGTTTGAGCACCGGTAAATCTGATTTAGAGCTTGGATTGCAGAAAATGGAAAAGAGATATTTGAAGAATGAGCAGATGCTTTCGCGTGAGGAAAACCTTTCCCTGCGTGAAAAGAGAGTGGCTGTGATAGGTTGTGGAGGTCTGGGTGGACATATCCTGGAACAATTGGCCCGATTGGGTATCGGATACATCACCGCAATGGATGGAGATGTATTTGATGAAACCAACCTCAATCGCCAACTACTCTGCCATACCCGGAATATCGGCAGGTCGAAAGCGCTGGAAGCCCTGGAACATCTGCAAAGGGTAAATCCAGGAGTTCAGGTTCAGGCCATCGACTGCCTGTTAACCCCTGAAAATGCTCTGACGGTTCTTGCCGGCCATGATGCAATCTGCGATGCGCTCGACAATATGCCTTCGCGCATGCTGCTGCAGCAATCAGCCCAATCACTTGGCCTACCCCTGGTATATGGTGCCATTGCCGGCTGGTACGGCCAGGTAACCACATTGATGCCAGGCGACAGCATGCTGGAGAGTATTTTCCAGGGCGGCAATGAGCGTGGCATTGAGACCGAACTGGGTAATCCGGCATTTACTCCAGCCCTGGTGGCCTCTATTCAAGTGGCAGAAGTAGTGAAGATCCTCACCGGAAAAGGGGAGCTGCTTCGCAAACGAATGCTTATGATCAATACTCTTGATCAGGAGTATGAGGTATTTGATTTTTAAAAGACTTAATGGGTTACAACCCTCAGCGAAATAACCAGATTCACCCCTAAACCCCTAAACCCCTAACCCCACAATGATATCCTTCGAAAAAGCTCTTGAGACCATACTTTCTTCAGCCCGCTACCTGGGCGATGAGCGTGTGGATTTTATGCAATCGCTCAATCGGGTACTTGCTGAAGATGTAATCTCTGATGTAGACATGCCGCCCTTCGATAAAGCTGCCATGGATGGTTTTGCCTGCCGGCGTGAGGATTTGCAACAGGAGCTGCAGGTGATTGAAACCGTGGCTGCCGGGCAGGTTCCTTCCCTTAGCGTGGGTCCGGGCCAATGCACACGCATCATGACCGGTGCTATGATCCCCCAGGGTGCCGATACGGTAATCATGGTGGAGCAAACGGAGTTGGTGAGTGAAGAGCGTATTCGCTTTACGGCTACCAAAACCACCCCAAATATCGCATGGAAAGCTGAAGATGTAAAAACAGGTGATGTAATGTGGCGGAAAGGACAACCCATCTTGCCGTCTCATATCGCCATTTTCTCTGCTGTGGGCTGTACAAAGCCCCTGGTGGCACGCCAGCCCCGTGTGGCTATCCTTTCCACCGGCGACGAGCTGGTAGAACCTCATCAAAAACCCGGCCCCGGGCAAATTCGCAATTCCAATGCCTGGCAGCTGATTGCTCAGGTGCAAAATGCACATTGTATTGCCAATTACATGGGCATTGTACCCGACAACGAAAAGGCTACCGAAGAGGCTATCACTGCAGCCCTGGCCCGGAATGATGTTGTGTTGCTTACGGGAGGCGTAAGTATGGGAGAATTTGATTTCGTGCCCAAAGTGATGCAAAAAAACAAGGTTGATATACTTTTTCAGAAAGTTGCAGTAAAGCCCGGTCGACCCACCGTATTTGGGGTTACCGAAAAATCATGGTTATTTGGATTGCCCGGAAATCCTGTCTCCTCTTTTATTAACTTTGAAATCTTTGTAAAGCCTCTGCTTGCAAAACTTATGGGCTACGAGCTAAAACCCCTGGAGTTGGCACTACCCATGGGTGCTGATTTCAAAAGAAAAAAGGCAGACCGGCTTGAATGGGTGCCCGTTGATATTTCCGGCGCAGGCCAGGTAATCCCGGTAAGTTACCATGGTTCGGCCCATATACATGCCGTTTGCCTGTCGAAGGCAATCATGGCGGTGTCCATTGATACTTTTGAAATTGCCAAAGGAGAAATAGTACATGTTAGACCTATATAACAGAAGAATAAACTACCTGCGCATCTCCGTAACCGATCGCTGCAATCTCAGGTGTCGCTACTGTATGCCTGAAGATGGAGTGTGTATGGTGAAGCATGAAGAGATCCTCACTTTTGAGGAGATCCGCGATGTGGTGGCTGTTGCTGTGCCACTGGGTATCGACAAGATCCGCCTTACGGGAGGAGAACCCCTGGTTCGCAAAGATATCGTGGAACTGGTGCGGATGATTGCATCGGTAAAAGGAGTAAAAGACCTTGCCATTACCACCAATGGTGTTCTGCTTGATCAGTTTGCTGCCTCTTTGAAACAGGCGGGTTTGCACCGTATAAATATCAGTCTCGACACCCTTGACCCTGAGAAATTTGCCCAGATTACCCGGGGCGGCGATCTCAGGAGAGTGCTTGCAGGGATTGATGCTGCACGCCAGGCTGGCCTCAACCCCATCAAGATCAATTGTGTTATTCAGAAATCGTCCGACGAGCCCGATGCCCTGGCAGTTCGTGAGTACTGCCTTGAAAATGGTCTTCAGGCTCGCTTTATCAGCCAGATGGATCTGTCTGATGGCCATTTTGGTATTGTGGAAGGGGGAACAGGAGGAGATTGCTCCCATTGCAACCGCCTTAGACTTACCCCCACCGGCCAGATGAAACCCTGCCTGTTCTCCAACCTCGAATACGATATCCGGACCCTGGGTATTGAGCAGGCCATAAGGGCCGCTTTATTTGGCAAGCCCGAAAAAGGAACCATAAACCTGAACAATTGCTTTCATAATATTGGAGGGTAGTTCGGAAGGATGATGGATGATGGGGGTGTTGGATTTCAATTTGGTATTTGCGAATAACAAATGGATTTGTGTTTCGGGTTTTGTGATTGACAAATGCGTTTTTAATGAACATATATAGAAAGGCTTGATGTAAAGAAATGAGTAAATTTTCCCACATAGACGATCAAGGCAAAGCCAATATGGTTGATGTTGGCTCTAAGCCCATGCAAAGCCGCACTGCTGTTGCAAAGGGCTTTATACGGTTGCAGCCTCAAACTGTACGGCTCATCGGCGAAAACCAGATGAAAAAGGGCGATGTGCTTACCGTTGCCGAAATTGCAGGTATTCAGGCAGCCAAAAAAACTTCAGATCTGATACCTTTGTGCCATCCCTTGCAGATTACCAAGGCCGACGTTAAGGCAGTGCTGAAGGATAACGGAGTTGAGGTTACTGCCACATTGAAATGCATCGGGCAAACAGGCATCGAAATGGAAGCACTCACTGCTGTAAGTGTTGCTTTACTTACCGTTTACGACATGTGCAAAGCAGTGGATAAGGCTATGGTGATGGAGGAAGTAATGCTGGTAGAGAAAATCAAAGAATAACTTACAGGGAATAACTGCGTCAATTACGTTCTGCAAGTTTTACAACCGAAAATAATTATCTGAGAATATGACCCAAAAGATTAAAATACTGTCCGTAAACATTTCTGAAGAAAAAGGGACTGTCAAGAAACCGGTAGAGGAGATCACACTCAATCATAACGGCGTAATGAGCGATGCTCATAGCGGTCCGTGGCATCGCCAGGTAAGTTTGCTTGGCAAAGAGAGCTTCGATCGTTTTTCGGAGCAGGCAGGCCGGCAATTGGTTTTCGGCGAGTTTGCCGAGAATATTACCACCCATGGGGTTGAACTGGTTAAGACCTCTCCTCTGGACCGTTTTGTGGGTGAAAACGTTGAACTTGAGATAACCCAGATCGGCAAGGAATGCCATGGCTCCTCATGTGCTATCTTTAAGGAAGTGGGCAACTGTGTAATGCCCAAGGAGGGTATCTTTGCCCGGGTTATCAAGCAGGGCACCCTCAGGCCTGGTGATGAGCTGGAGTATGTGCCTCGTGTGCTGCGCTTCCAGGTGGTAACCCTCAGCGACCGGGCCAGCCGTGGAGAGTATGAAGACCGCAGTGGTCCGAGAGTGGTGGAACTGCTGCGGCAACATTTCGACAAAAGACCCCGCAATATTGAGGTGGAAACTACCATCATTCCTGATGATGCAGCCAACCTTTCGGTAATTCTCGAAAAGGCTGCTTACGAAGAAATTGATGTGCTGATCACCACCGGTGGCACCGGCATCGGGCCGCGCGATATTACCGTTGAAACAGTAAGGCCCATGCTCGATAAGGAAATACCCGGAATCATGGAAATGATCAGGGTGAAATACGGTGCGCAAAAGCCCAATGCACTGCTCAGCAGGGGTGTTGCCGGGCTGATGTCAGATACACTGGTATACACCCTTCCGGGAAGTGTAAAGGCCGTTAATGAATACATGGAAGAGATCCTGAAAACCCTCGAACATCTCATTTACATGCGCCACGGGCTGGATGTACATTGACCAGCATAAGACCTGAAGCTTTTTCAGAATGGTTGTAGTAATGTAATAGGCTATGAGTATCCAGGAAGAAAAGAGAGCCCTCAGAATACTAATTAGGGAAAAGAAGAAGTTGTGGAGTGCAGAGCAGAATTATGTTGCCTCTGGACGCATTTTTGCCGGGATTGAGCAGCTTGAAGCGTTCCGGCAGGCGCAAACGGTGCTGGCCTATTGGTCAATGCCCGATGAAGTACATACCCATGATTTCGTACTCAAGTGGTACCTGAAAAAAACTATCTTTTTGCCCCTGGTGGTTGACGATAACCTGGAATTGCGCCAGTTTACCGGAATGCAATGCATGCAACAGGGAGTTGCATTTGGAATACTGGAGCCCTGGCAGGGGCCGCCGGCCCAGGCGGATCAGGTCGATTTTGCTGTGATACCCGGTGTAGCATTCGATAGAACAGGTAACCGGATGGGTCGTGGCAAGGCCTACTATGATAAGCTTCTGCGAAACCATCAATTCTTCAAAGCCGGGGTTTGTTTCGATTTTCAATTGCTGGAGCATTTACCTGTTGAACCAACCGATATTCCTATGGATGCTGTATTGAGCTTCTGAAAATCACATTAATTTCCTGTTGTATAAACTTTTCCGGAAATCCCATGTTTTTACTGCTGAGTATTTTTAAATTACATAGCATTGAAAACAGCAGCAGTTATTGGGTCGGGTTTTTCGGGTCTTGCCACCGCTTGCACCCTGGCACAGAAAGGATTCCGTGTAAAAGTATTTGAGAAAAACCATGGACTGGGCGGAAGAGCCCGGAAGTTTGAAACCGATGGTTTTGTGTTTGATATGGGTCCCTCCTGGTATTGGATGCCGGAAGTATTTGAGAACTTCTTTAACCGTTTTGGGAAGTCTGCCTCGGATTATTATGATCTGGTGCGGTTGGATCCTTCTTACAATGTCGTGTTTGGAAAGGACGATGTGGTGTCTGTGCCGGCAGATTACGCTGAGCTGGAAGCTTTGTTTGAGCGACTTGAGCCGGGCAGTAGCCGAAATCTTGCCAGATTTCTTGATGAAGCCGCCTACAAGTACAAGGTTGGCATGGAGGAATTTGTATGGAAACCGGGTTTGTCGTTGCGTGAGTTTGCCGATATCCGTGTGCTGAAGAGCATGTTTCGCCTGCAGATGTTCAGTTCCATCTCTACGCAGATCGAAAAGCTGTTTAAAAACGATCAGTTACGTCAGATTCTTAAATTCCCGGTGTTGTTTCTGGGCGCTACACCCGAGAATACACCTGCCCTTTACAGTTTGATGAACTATGCCGACCTGAAGCTGGGCACATGGTATCCCATGGGAGGTATGCATAAGATCATTGAAGCTTTCGTAAGCCTGGCCCGCGAATTGGGGGTTGAATTCCATACAGCAGAACCTGTTACAGGTATCGAAGTAAAGAACAACAAGGCTACCCAGCTCACCACTACCCTCAATAGCTATATGTTTGACTATATAGTTGCGGGTGCTGATTACCACCATGTTGAACAAAATCTTTTACCCCCTGAATGGCGCAGCTATTCCCCCTCTTACTGGGAAAAACGTACCATGGCGCCCAGCTCATTGCTATTCTATCTTGGATTGAACCGAAAGGTTGAAGGACTTCAACATCATAATCTTTTCTTCGATCGTGATTTCGACATGCATGCCCGCGAAATCTATACCGATCCGGCCTGGCCTACCGATCCGTTGTTTTATGTTTCCTGCCCCTCCAAAACCGACCCTTCAGTGGCTCCTGCCGGATATGAAAACCTTTTCATTCTTATGCCCCTGGCTCCGGGTATCGAAGATCAACAGGAGCTGCGCGAAAAGTATTTCGGGATGATTGCCAACAGAATGGAGCATATTCTGGGCGTAGACATAAGACCCCACATTGTTTTCAAGCGCTCCTACTGCCTGCAGGATTTTGTTGCAGACTACAATGCTTTCAAAGGCAATGCCTATGGTTTGGCCAATACCCTGAGGCAAACAGCCATTCTCAAGCCCAGGGTACATCATAAAAAGATAAAGAACCTTTACTATACCGGGCAGCTAACCTCCCCCGGCCCGGGAATGCCTCCTTCTATTATTTCGGGGCAAATGGTGGGCGACCTTATAGCCCAACAGGGTGCATAAAAAAAGAGGCTAATTCAATTAGCCTCTTTTTTATGACAAAGTGTTTCTAGCGCAGCAGACCTCTTTGTCTGAGCAAAGGCTCTATGCCGGGCTCTTTGCCTCTGAAATTCACATACATTTCCATGGCTTCACGAGTGCCTCCTCTTTCAAGTATCTCGGTGCGGAAGCGCTGTGCTGTTTCCTGGTGGAACAGATCGCCGGTTTCCACGAAAGCCTCAAAGGCATCTGCATCCAATACTCCAGCCCAAATGTAGCTGTAGTATCCCGCAGAATAACCTCCGGAGAAGATGTGCTGGAAGTGAGTGCTGCCATGGCGGAAGTAGATCTCATCCATCATGTTAAACTTCTTTTTTACTTCTTTCTCGAAGTCCATCACATCAAACGGAGTGAAGGTTGACAGGGTATGGTATTGCATATCCAGATGGGCAGAAGCAAGGAATTCAACAGTGGCAAAACCTTCATTGAAATAAGAGCTTTCCATGATCTTATTGATGAGTTCATCAGGAATGGTTTCGCCGGTTTGGTAGTGTTTTGCAAACATCTTCAGGAATTCAGGATGCTTGGCCCAGTTCTCCAGAACCTGTGAGGGGAGCTCTACAAAATCGCGGGGTACTGAGGTGCCTGAGAGACTATGGAAATGGGTATTTGCCAGCAGTCCATGCAAGGCATGCCCGAACTCGTGGAAGAAGGTGGTCATTTCATCAAAAGTAAGCAGAGAGGGCTGGTTGCGGGTGGGAGCAGTAAAGTTGCAAACAATGGTGATAACAGGGTGTACAAAACGACCGTTCTCATCCACGTGCTGCTTGCGGAAACTGCTCATCCAGGCGCCACCACGTTTGCTGGGTCTGGGGTGCATATCCATATAAAGGATTCCGATGTGGGTGCCATCGGCTTCCAGTGCCTCCCATGCTGTAGCGTCTGGGTGATACACAGGAACATCCTTACGCTCTACAAATCTCACTCCCCACAGCTTTTCTACCAGCATAAAAATGCCATCGCGTACATTGTTGATTTCGAAATACTGGCTGATTTCGGCTTCGTCAATGTTGTATTTTTCTTTACGAACTTTCTCGGCGTAGTATCTCCAGTCCCAGAATTTGAGGTCGAAATCAAAACCATCCTGGCGGATCTGTTCCTGCATCATCTTGGCCTCTTTATGAGCAATAGGCAGAGCGGCATCCCAGAGTTGCTTCAGGAAAGATTCAACCGTTGCCACATTGCGGGCCATGCGGTTGTCAAGGGCAAAATCTGCATAGGTATTAAAGCCCAGCATCTGAGAGCGTTCGATGCGAAGCTCTACAATACGATTGATGATCTGCTGGTTGTTGTTGGCGTTGTCCATGTTTCCGCGGTTGATGTAGGCGCGGTTCATTTTTTCTCTCAGGTCGCGGTTTTCAGCATAAGAAAGAAAGGGCATTACACTGGGGTTGTGCAAGGTAAAGAGCCATTGGCCTTCTTTTCCGGCTGCAGTGGCTGCTTCGGCAGCAGCATCTATAACACCCTGGGGAAGTCCTGCAAGGTCTTCTTCGTTCTCGATGAACATTCTCCAGCTGTTTACATCAGTGAGAACATTCTGTCCGAACTGCAGGGTAAGAACAGCAAGTTCCTGGTTGATCTCGCGGAAGCGATCTTGTTTTTCCTGGGGAAGGGCAGCACCGTTTCTTACAAAATTCTGGTAGGTTTCTCTCAGAAGCATTGCTTGCTCTTCATTCAGGTCAAGCTGATCTTTTTGATCATGCACCGCCTTGATACGGGCAAACAGCTCCATGTTGAGGCTGATGTTATCTCCATGTGCCGACATCATAGGAGCTACTTCCTGGGCAATAGCCTGCAGCTCATCGGAGGTATTGGCAGATAAGAAATTGTAGAATACCGAGCCTACCTGGTTGAGCAACATACCACTGTAATCAAGTGCAGCGATGGTATTCTCAAAAGTGGGGGCTTCAGGATTATTCACAATAGCATCAATACGCTCTTCCTGTTGACGGATCCCTTCCTGGAAGGCAGGCATGAAATGCTCATTTTTGATCTTTGCAAAAGGAGGAACACCAAAAGGAGTGTTGTACTCAGTCAGCAATGGGTTTTGATCTTTACCCATATCTGCGCACGATGCCATTACGATAACCATAAGGATTAAGCCTGTAATTTTTTTCATTTGTTTGAGTTTTTGTTTTGTAATGCTTGAGTGATTTATGATTTTGCAATAAGTTTTGGAAAATGGTTTTGGGTTTGCTCTTTGGCAGCCCCAAAAATAAGCCAATTTATTGAAATGGAGGGTTTGAAGACGCAAAAACTCAACTGTTTTGGTGGTGTGTTTAAGTTTATTTTTGAATTACATGCTAGCTTGCTCCATTTAGAACAGGAGATTGCCAACAATTTGAGGCTGACTCCCGGAATTACTTTTCCAGAAGTCAGCCTCGATGAATTATTCGAACAGGGTTCTGTTTTATTGGGCTTGAACGAGTTGTATTTCGCAGAAAATGGGCACATCATCGCTTACCAGAACACCACCGGTTTCCAGGGTGGCATTCCAGTTAAGGCCCCAGTCTTTGCGGTTGATCTTGCCCGATAGGCTGAATCCAACTTTTTCATTTCCCCACGGATCTTTCATGATTCCACCGAACTCAGCTTCCAGTTTAACTTCCCTGGTTACTCCTTTGATGGTAAGGTTGCCTTTCAGGGTAAAGGTATCTTCTCCGGTTTTCTCCATGGAGCCAGACTGGAAATATAAAAAAAGCGAGGCACCCTCCCCTGGGCGCCTCGCTTTTTAAAATCCGGAAATAATAATTACTTCTGGTGTATCACCTTGGTAGTGTAAGTGTCGTTACCCACTGTTATGCGGATCATGTACACACCCGGATGGTGTCTGTGGGCATCCCAGTTGAAGATGTACTGACCGGCACTGAGCTCTTCATTGGCCAGTACTTCAACGATCTGTCCGAAGCTGTTTACTACTTCTGCCCTTACAAAGTTATCCACTGTTACACTCAGACTTACTGAAGTGCTGTTGCGGAATGGGTTGGGGAAAGCAGGGTAGAACGTTGCATTGGGTTTCACCACAAACAGGCTGTTGGCAAAATGCAGGTTGCTTACATTCACTTCGAAGGCAGAGGAAGCATTGCCGTTTCCGATGGGGTTGAAAATCACCGACACTACATCTTCAGCGCTAAAGCCACTGATACCCTCACGGTTTACCAGGTCGCTGAAACGGATAGCATACTCTCTTGTATTCTCAGAAAGAGTAATGGTTGTACGGTATTGTTCGCTCCAGCTGTGAATACCTGCTTTGGCAAGCATCACCTCAACAGTACCTCTACCGCTGGCTTTGAAGATCACCTGGTCGAAAGATGTGAGGTCTACAGGCATGTTTCTCGGAGAGAGTGATCTGAACATAGAAGCCCAGGTGCGAACATCTCCTCTGAAGCTGGCATCGCGTTCTACCTTATACTGAAGTTGGTTCACTTCAGTGGTTTCGGCAAAGGTTTCGAAATGGGTTACAGAAGCATGGCCCGGATCGTAATCAAACATCCATGCGCCATCGGCATAGTAAAGCACATCGGGAGCTTTGTCCTTATTGTTGCTGAGTGAGAAGCCCGCGTCAAAGATGAAACCCGTTGGGATAAACACTTCCACAAATTCATTGGTGGGGATGCTTAGCTTGATGTTCATGGGTTCGCGCTGGGCGTTTTCTGCAGTGGTTTTGCTTCCATAGATGGTGATCTGATCAGCACCTACCTTATTTACAAGGTTGAGCAATAATCCACCCTGGGTGTAGCGACCACTTCTTACAAATACCTGGGGTATTGCTGGTTCGATCTCATCGTTGCGGAATACTACCGGTCCGGTTTGCTCCATCATCTGGAGGATGTCTTCAACCAGGCTGCGAGTAAACTGGGGTGTAACACTCCAGACCTGGAAGTTAAAGATATCATCGGTGTTGTAGATTTCGTATTCTTCATTGTACCAGCGATTGTCAATCACAAACTGGTCACCTTTTCTCTGGGCGATGAAGCTTACTGAGTAATCTACATAGCCATTGGGGTGTACAAGTTGCGATAGGATAAAGGGTCTTCCTGCGATTTCGATCATGCTGATTTGCTGCAGTTCTGCTCCAACCAATCTGTCGCAGATCACCTTGGTGTGCTCGTAAACCCTTGAGGGCTCGGTGGAGATAGCCAGGATGGCCGCACGGCGGGCATTGTTTTGCTGCAGGTAATCCACTGCAAAGATCTCTTTGGCATTGGTGATACCAATAAGGTCGGCCGGGGTAGAGATAAATGCTCTTGTATCGGCGGGTCCTTGCTCTGGCAGCAGCATACTGATACCTGTTTCCAGCTGACCTTCAGCGGTAGAGGATTTCAGGTTGCCCAGGAGCATATCGGTATGGCTGTAGCTGCTCATGATATTGCGTCGTTCGGCTCTGGGGATGTAATTGCTTTCCACCAGACGTCTGTGATTACGCAGGGCAAGCTGAGCGGCCATGCTTCCGTTACTTTCAATACCGTTGTCATCGCCACCGGAAGATTCTCCGATAGTAACCACAATCTCTGCATAGTTATTGGCCAGGTTAGGATCGATCTGGTCGAAGGGGAGGATCTGTGCAGTGTTTACATCAAACTGGGTGCCTTCTTCAGAAAGCAGCATTTCTGTTCTGTAAACCAAAATCACATAGCCTCCGGCAGGGATGGTGCCGATGTTCCACATCCCTGTTGCAGGGTTGTAAGAACCACTGGTGCCATCATCTAAACGAACAATGAATGGGAAGGATGCAGGCATGGGGTTGTAAACCACAACTCCGGTGGCATCTTCTACTTCATCGTGGTTGGTAACCACCAGTGCAAAGATCAGATTGTCTACCTGTTCCGGGTCGGGGGTCTGGATGTTTACTTCGATGGTTACGCCAAGATCCACCAGGATGCTGGGGTGTGTAACTTCAAACTCATCGGAGATGATACAGCCGTTGGCATCAATTACGGTAACGAAGTAGATACCGGCCTGCAGGTTTTCGATGGTTGCAGAGGTGCCTCCATTATCCCACATGAAATTGTAGGGAGGGGTTCCACCTGCAACGGTCACACTGATAGCACCTGTGCCGTCGCCATACTCCATCAGATGGGTGATCTCGGCGCTGAGGCTCAGTGGTAAGGGGTTGATGATGGCAAAAGATACCAGGGTCATACAATTGTTGGCATCGGTTACCATGATCTGGTATTCGCCTTCAGGAATGTTCAGCGGATCGATGTCGCCCCAATGGATCAGATAAGGCTCGGTGCCACCTATTACAGAGATTTCTACACTGCCATTGTCGTCGTGACAAAGGGGCTGCGCAACTTCTGCCATGGCTTCAAGCTGAGCGGGAGCAACAATTTCTGCTTCCAGGGTAACAACACAACCATTGGCATCGGTGATCTGAATGTTGTAGATACCGGCAGCCAGGCCTTCATAAGACCAGCTGGCATTGCCCTGATCACCGGTAATGGTGAAGCATTCCTCCTGATCTGTTACAATGCAGATAATGTAGGAGTCTGTATTGCCATTGATATTGATGAACAAGGCGCCATCGGCATTGTCTGCGCAAGTTGGGCTGATGGTTTGAATATCTGCCATGATCTCAGCAGGTTGCTCAATTACAAAGGTTACCTGAGCAATACAGCCATTGGCATCGGTTACCACTACGGTGTGCTCGCCAGCAGGAATTGCCATCGGGTCGAGACCAGCCCAGTCAACCTGGTAAGGTTCGGTTCCACCTGTGATGGTCAGCGATGCAGTGCCGGTTTCGCCGAAGCATGCGGCATCTTCTGTCTCTGCAACAACCACGAGCGGTGCAGGTTCTTCAATGGTTACTTCCACAATGGTAACACAACCATTGGCATCTGTTACTACTACATAGTAAGTGCCAGGCAGCATACCTGTGTAGGTTGCTCCACCCACCTTATTGTCCATGCAATCTTCAATGTCTTCATTGGGGAAAACAATGCAAATGTCAACGGGTGTTCCGCAAGTGATATTAACGGTAATTGTACCATCTTCAGCACCGAAACAAGTGATATCGGTATGTGTAACTTCCACGCATGGAGCCTGCAGTACCTCAATGGTTTCAGTGGCAGATGCCTCACAGCCAAATTCATTGGCAAAGGTGTAGGTAATCTGGTAGATACCGGCCACAAGGTTGGCAGGATCAAAGATACCTTCTTCAACACCTTCTCCTGAATATACTCCGCCTTCGGGCATTCCTCCTGTAAGAACAAATGCTGGAGTATTGGAGCATACCGCTTCGAAAGCAGCCAGTTCTACAACCGGAACTTCGTTTACAGTGATGATGAAGGTACAGCTGTAGAGGTAGCCAAATTCATCGGCAATGGTATAGGTAATAGTGAAAGCACCCACACCTGAGAGCTCAGGATAGAATATGTTGTTTTCGATACCTGTTCCACTGAGAACACCTTCGTCACCTTCGGCCAGCAGATCGTCGAGGGGCAAAGCATCTTCACAGATTGCCATGTCGGGCAGACAGATGAAGTCGGGCATTTCGTATACCTCGATATTGAACTCGCAGGTATAGAAGCAGCCATTTTCTTCAACAGTATAAGTGATGATATGAACACCAGCACCTGCATCGGAGGCAGTAAACAAATAGTTGCCGGTTTCTGCATCAAACGATACACCAGGGCCCTGGTAAACACCACCAACAGGAGTTGATCCCTCCAGGATAATGGTGTGGGCAAACTCACCGATGTAAATATCGGGGCGGCAAACCAGCTCGGGAACCGGGAACGATTCGATGGTGATCTCAACCTCTGCAACACAGTCGTTGGCATCGGTTACGATGAAAGTATGCTTGCCAGCACCCACCATAAACTCACCTACTCCCTGGTAGGGGGCAGTGCCTCCTTCGGCAGTAATAGTTACAATGGTTTGGGCATCGTGGCAAATGGTAGTTTCTTCGGCAGATGCGGTGGCTACCAGCAGGGCAGGTTCGTTAATTACAACTTCCTCAACGGTTACACAACCGTTGGCACCTGTAACTACAATGTAGTAGGTTCCGGCAATCAGTCCGGTGAATTCGGCCTGACCCAGGAATTTGTCAGGATTGCACTTGTTCAGGTTGGGGTCGTTGTATTCAATACAAATATCTACTACACTGCCGCACTCACTGTTGATGACAACCTTGATGTATCCATCTTCGGATCCAAAGCAACTAATGTCGCTGGCAATGATTTCGAAACAAGGAGCTTGCAGAACCTCAAGGGTTTGTGTGCTGCTTGCAGAGCAACCATATTGATTTTCGAAGAAATAAGTGATCTCGAAGATGCCAGTACCCATTTCGGCCGGGTTGAAGCTATTGCCTTCTACACCATCGATGAAATAAGATCCTCCCGCGGGAGATCCACCAAAGAGTGCAAATTCAGCAGTACTGGTGCAAACAGGTTCGAAAGCTGCCAGGGTAACATCAGCTGCTGGATTAACAGTAATGAAGAAAGTGCAGGAGTAGCTATAGCCAAACTCATCCACAAGTGTGTAAACCACTTCGTATACACCAGGCTCCAGGCTTTGGGGATTGAAGATATTGTTTTCAATACCCGCACCACTGTAATCGCCACCGGCATAGGAGGGCTGCTCCAGTTCAAATGCCTCGTCGTCGTTACAAACTGTAAAGTCAGGGATGCAGGCAAAGTCGGGCATGGAGATCACGGTAATAACGAAAGTGCAGGAAGCTTCGCAGCCATCTTCATTTTCGAAAGTATAGGTGATCACATGTTCACCAACGCCAGCTAACGCAGGGCTGAACATACCGTCGGCAACTCCGGCACCACTGTACACACCACCTTCAGGTGTTGCACCAGTAAGGGCAATGGGTGCTGCCATGATACCTATGGTAATGTCGGCGGGGCAGGATACGATGGGCAGGGCCAGTACAGCGATCTCAACCTCTGTACTTCCTACACAACCATTTTCACCGATCTCTGAATAGATGATAGTGTATATGCCAGGTTCTTCAGCTGTGAAGAAAGAAGTTCCTTCTTCAGCGAAAACGCCGTCACCGCTGTACATTCCGTTTCCAAGCATTAATGGTAACTGGTCGATGCAAATGGGGGCAACGGGATCGTGGGATACGATGGGGGCTTCGATGTTTTGCTCAACCACTACAAAGGTAGTGGCGGTGCAGCCGTTTTCAGCAGTTGCCACTGCGGTGTAGAGGCCAGGCTCAGATACCAGCAGTTCAGAACCGGCAATTGTGCCATTCCAGAGAACGCTCACACCATCAGCTACATTTGCAATCAGGGTTATTTCTTCAAGATCGCAGGTAAGCAGTTGGTTACCGCTGATGGAGATCGCGGGAACTTCAACATCCTGTACTACGGTAACAACAGCAGAAGCAGTACAACCGTTTTCAGCAGTTGCCACAGCGGTGTAGAGACCGGGAGCTGTTACTTCCAGTGTAGTACCGGCAAACTCACCATTCCACATTACGGAAACACCATCAGCTACATTTGCAGTCAGGGTTATTTCTTCAAGATCGCAGGTAAGCAGTTGGTTACCGCTGATGGAGATCGCGGGAACCTCAACATCTTGCACCACGGTAACAGCAGCAGAAGCAGTACAACCATTTGCAGCAGTTGCTACAGCGGTGTAGAGGCCAGGAGCATCTACCAGGAGTGTAGTACCGGCAAACTCATCGTTCCACAATACGGAAACACCATCAGCTACATTTGCAGTCAGGGTTATTTCTTCAAGATCGCAAGTGAGAAGCTCGTTGCCGCTGATAGAAATTGGGGGAACATCAACATTCTGTGCTACGGTAACAGAAGCAGTGGCAGTACAACCATTCCCATCCTCAAACACCACCTCATAAAGTCCAGGTAAAGAAACAAAAACTTCGTTTCCGTTGGCTTCAAAATCATTGGGGCCTGTCCATGTATAGGTTCCGGTTGCAGAGCCTGAGGCCGTTAGTTTGATCTGGCTATAGGTGCAATTGATCACACCCTCATTTTCGGCATCAATGCTTACGGTGGGATTTTCATTCACCACAACCACAACTCCTCTTGTGGCAGTACAATGGTTGGGAGCTGTAACTGTAAGGCTATAGGTGCCGGCATTGGCAACTGATGCACCGATGATTTCGGGATCAGCCTCATCACTGGTAAATCCATCAGGACCGGTCCAGCTGTAGGTAAGACCAGAGGTATTGGAGCTTGAGGTAAGCTCAATGGTTTGGCCTTCGCATACCGGGCTGTTGCTGGAGATGGTAAGGGAAGGAGAGTCGGGTCCCTGGATTACGATGGGGTCCGTTACAATTACATGGCAACTGGTTGCCTCTGTAATGCGTATGGTATAGCTGTCTGAGCCCAGGTTGGGGAATGTGAGCTCAATATTGGCACCGGTAGATTGGGTTGAAACCAATTGGTTGGCACTGTTGAAAAGCTGGTATGTAAATACATAGTCGTAGCTGGAATTTCCAGAGCCGGCCAGAATGGTGAGACTTCCATTGTTGTTGATGCACGAAGACTGAGGTACAGTCGAGAACGATTTTACCTCAAAGGGGTCGTGTATGCGAATGGTACGTTCGATCCATTGGGGGGTTGCATCGCATGGGCAGGCAGTATTCACACGAACTACCAGGTTTCGGGTGTCGGGGATCGAAACTACAGGAAGCTCATAAGGAATGGCAACGTACTGCTGTCCGGCAGGGATGGTTGCGGTTCCGGCAGTAAGTCCGGTGTAGTGTGTTCCGGCAACTGCATTGCCTGCTAGCTCATAATCAATGGTTACAGCCTCGTTGATATCGCTGCTGGCATCGCGGTAGAAACGCAGTTCGTTGATACCGCATCCCTGGAAAACATCATAAAGCTCACTGCCATTGAAGAAATTTCTAATATTGATATTGCCGGTTGAACTGAAACTTTTGGCTTCCAGGAAAACAGCGGAGTCCCACTGCCTGTCCCAGATATCAGCAATAGCAATTTTTATTCTGTAGGAAACGCAAGGAGTTAAATTCTCTATGCGAGCTGTTAACACAGTGGTCCTTCCATCATATTCGATGGTTGCCTCGCCGGGAGGTACTGCTACATAAAAGTTGGCGTTTACATCGGGACAGGTGGTAGGATTGGGTCCTGATTGACCGGCATTCTGGTTCCAACCTCCCACATGTATGTTGTTGATGGAAACCGGAGACCCGTTTGGCAATAAAGCAATATTTTTAGCAGAATTGCTGAAGGGTCCGCTGATGCCAGGTCCTGAAATGAAAAAGCCAAATACATCATTAAATTGACTGCAGGCCCATTCGGGGTATTCGTCGGAAGCAAAAATATATCTGAATTCCACCACGTCTCCATCGGGAATAAAGTCGAAGGTTAATACAGCCACATCTAAAACACGTGTGCTGTTTTCACTTGCACTCAGTCCTGCCAATACTCTCAGGTCGCTATCACCTGATGCAGTAAACTGGGTCGTAGTATTTCCTTGCGCGTTGGGTCCAACAGCGTCAGTTACACTTCCCGTAGAGATGATAATGCCCGATTCCAGGGGGAAGTTGGTGTTTTCAGGATTTCTGGTAAATCGCCCAATTTGCTGGCGATTGCCCGAAAACTGAATATTGTCGGCTTGCAGACACCCGGAAATCAGAAGATCCCTTACCAGCCGGTTAGGGTGATTGGGATCATTGGTGTTGGTTCCGGTGTAGTTCTGGATCTGAATGGCCGAATTGGCTGATTTGTCAAGAAGCAGATCCGGATAGGGAGTGTTTACAGGACCTCTTACAAAATCTTTTTTTTCTGCAGGATCCTGAGAATGCTGGTTATCTTGTGCTTGTGAGTAGCTTGAAAATAGCATCACAAGACAAAATACCATGCATATTGTTTTGGTTAGTAGTATTAATTGTTTCATAAAGAAATAATTAGGGTGAATTTGTGTTATTTTGGTTTCTTTAAAGTTCTGCAAATGGGGGGAAAAAGAAGATTAATTGTGTAAAAGTACCAACCAGCCGATTGTTCGACAACTAGGATATTCTCATATTTTGCTATTGTGGTAAACCCTTAATGCGATGCTCTATTTATAGGTGTTTTCTTCAGTGTGTAAATGAGGAAGCTGTTTGTAAGATGCACCAAAACAGTGTGTTATGATTTGCTTCCTTTGCGTAAGTGACATCAGTTTTGTTTTCTGTTTTTTTTAGGGATTTCGGCAGGTTTGGGGTTTTTAACAGAATTTCTGTAATTCAAAAAATGTCGACAAAAAAATAAAAAAGCTCGACAGTGAAAGCTGATCACTTGTTTAAAAATCATCTGGGTTTTCTTTATGTATGGTGTGAACCCCCTGCTGCAGGCCTCTTTCCCTTTTTTTGTTTAGTTTTGGATACTGCTCAAATAAGTGAAGCTGAGCAGGCTCGGGGGTAAATACAAACCCGCTTTTATGTGAAACCCGTACAACCTTACAGAATTGACGAGTTGTTGTTGTATGAGTGCCAGTGGGTACTTCCGATCCAATGTTTAGAATACACCCTATTATATAGTATGCGGTTTTTTCCGTTTTCGTGATTGCAGAGAATATGACACAGCGTTTATTGTTATATCTGTTATGGCTATTGTCCTTTTTGCCTGTTGCAGGAATGGATTGCAATAGCCCGGAAGATACCCTCTCAGCTTTGCAGTTTCCGTCTCAATGGTTGCATACACCACGGCAACATGCCGACAGCCTGCTGAAAGTGTTTGATTATAAAGAGGTAGAGCTACAATACCCGGAGGCTCGCGAAAATCTGATCTTTCTTGAAAACGGATATGCAAGTGCCCGTATCCTCAACCCCGGGGCATTAAGCTACGATACAGGTCAATACAGGGTTGCGCGGGTTGAGATTGTGTATACTCTGTATCCATTGCACAAACATCTTTGGTTGACCAATTATTATGAACTGCTGGCCTGGAGATTGAAAGCACTCTTTGCTTTGGACTCATCACTGAATAGCACTGAGATAAGCTGGGGCCTTATATTGCAAACAGCAGGTAGAACTGATTCTGAAGCCCGCAAATTGTGGCATGGCATAGTGTTGACTCTTGAGCCTCTTGAGCAGATTGAAGAAATGTCTTCGCCGCCAGTAACAGAAATTTCTGATCCTCCATTTTATCCGGGTTATGTGTTGCCACCCGAGGACCGGGGGCATGATTTTTTTCGCAGCCGTACGGCGCCAGAGCCTTTGCCGGGCAGAGAACCCCGTAGAAATATGGATCCGCGCAAACTGAAATGCCCTCGCTGGCGCTAACCAAAAATCCTGATCAACTCTTTTTTAAATCTTATCTTACCGTAATTTATGATAAACCTACGAATACTTTTCATTCTGGTCCTGCTGTCTGGTTCTGCCCTGTTTGCCGCACATGGACCAGACAACCGTCAACAGGTAATGGAGACCATTACCTCCGAAGAAGTTATGTCATATGTGCATGAGTTGGTCAGGCCAGAATACCTGGGCAGGCTTGCGGGTAGTCCGGAATATATGGAGGTTGCTTGCTGGGTTGCACGGCAATTGCAGGAATGGGGTATAAAGCCCCTGGGAGATGATGGCAGTTATTTTCAGAATTTCCCCTGGCCCTACACCAGGGTCAGAAGCGTAGGGTCGTTGTTGCTGCACAGGGGAGGAGAGCAATGGACATTAACCGCCCCCAACGATTATTATCCGGGTGCCAACTCTGCCAACGGCACCACCCACGCGCAGGTGGTATTTGCCGGATATGGTATCAGTGCACCTGAGTTGAATTATGACGACTTTGCCGGGATGGATGTAAAGGGTAAAATCGTGATGATTGCAGGGGGCACTCCCTACCGTGGCAACCACCCCGACACGCTCAATATGTGGGGCCCTTACAGCGGATCAGTTTACAAGATGGAAAATGCATACCTGAAAGGTGCTGCAGGCGTATTGTACCTTGATAAGCTTGCCAATCCGGGAGCTCCTTATTTCGATGACTTCCGGTATGCACATATCGACAACAGTGTGGCCGAAAAGATCCTGAACTCACCTCTGGCCGATGTGTTGGGTGAGATTCGTCAAAGTGCACGGCCCAACTCTTTTTCTACAGATTTTGAAGCAACCCTTACCTCCGACACTGAATTTATTGCAGATGGCAACACTGCCAATGTTATTGGGTACTTGCCTGGATACGACCCTGAATTGAAACATGAGGCCATCATCCTGGGTGCTCATCTCGACGGGCAAGGTAATCTGGGGTTTCATTTTGAAGGAGCACTGGACAACGCTTCCGGAGTAGCCGATGTAATGGCTGCAGCCCGTGCCCTTGCTCAATTCAGGGGGCAGATGAAAAGGTCAGTGGTATTCATCTTTTTCGGAGCTGAGGAGGTGGGTCTGGTGGGCAGCATTCACTATTGCAAGAACCCTGCATTCAGCCAGGAAAACACCCTGTTGTTTATGAACCTCGATATGGTGGGCAACGGGCAAGGGCTGGCACTGTGGCATGGCGAGTCGTATCCTGAGATTTATACACATTTTGCCCGCAACAACCAACAGTTTATCGGGCGCAACCTGCGCACCAGCCCGGGAAACATGCCTGCGGGAAGACCCCGTACGGATGGAGCAGTGTTTATGCAGCATGGCTTCCGAACCTTGCATGTGGGAACCACCGACCGTGTAAATCCCATGTACTATCACGATCCGCGCGA
This sequence comes from Bacteroidales bacterium, assembly GCA_046291875.1. GTDB lineage: Bacteria > Bacteroidota > Bacteroidia > Bacteroidales > UBA7960 > SKVR01. Next base: position 36,571 of record JBKBSF010000025.1, read on the forward strand.
TGTGGCCTCCAACCTGGTGCCTGATATCATGCGCGATGTATCCAGGTTGCTGTTTCTGGGGGTGCTGGATCTTGCCAATGACAACAGCATCAGGGCAAATGAGTTGAACCTGATCCGTTAGTCTTTTTCCTGTTCCGTGGGCGAAGAATCTGCTTTTTCTTCCGTTGTGCTCTGCAGCTCTTCCATCTGGCTGAGTTTTTCCAGTTCTAACTCCTTCCATCGCTGAATGGTCTTGCGTGCGATTTCGATCTCAGCATCGGTCATTTCTCTGAAGGAGGTTCGGCTTACATCCTTTTCTTTGCGAAGGGCGTTTCGGCTTTGCTCCTCAAGGATTGTTATGTTTTCAAGGGTACGCTGCTCCAGTCGTGTCATATGCTCCAGACGGTATTTGGAGAATACATGCTCGTGTTTTTCCAGCAGGTCGTCGTAGGGGCCTCGTGGAGAAATAAGTTTCACCAGTATGGGTGCGGTTTCCACTGCAATGAAAAGCAAAATGATAAACAAATTGGCCAGGTAGATGGCCCGGCTTTGCCGGGTTAATGCTCCCAGGGCATCAATGCGCGCGGCAAACCCATCATAGTTATCAATGGTGGCCTGTTGCAGTTCAATATGGCGTGAGCGGTTCTCGTAAAGCACGGCAATTTCTTTTTCCAGCTGATCTATCTTTTCCTGATTTCTTCTGCGGGTTTCCATAAGGTCCTGCCGGGCTTCTTCCAGTTGCTGCTCCTTCAGACGTGCATTCCTGCCAATACCCGGTATGCCACTGGTACCTGAAGTGGCAACACCGAAGCGCTCCCAGTCGTATTCTGTTTGTTTCTGATTTCTGAATTCCTCCTTCAGTATAATTTCCCTGCGGAGTTCTGCCACCTGTTGCTGTTTCTCTTCGATCTCCGGAAAGCTCTCAAAAACAGCCTCTTTGGTAAGCTGAAGCTGTTGGGTCTTTTTCTGGTCAATCTCCCTGAGAATCTCTCTTTCAAATATTTTCAGTTCCAAAGGTTTGGAAATTACAAATGCCAACAATACAGCCAGCATGAGCCTGGGGAAGGCCATGCCCAGCTCGCGCAGGAAGTGACTTCGTTTTTTCATGCTGGAAACAATGTACCTGTCCAGGTTAAAGATCATGCTTCCCCATACCAATCCAAATCCGATGGCTATCCAGGGTTGTCTGAAAACAGTGTAAAGAGCGTAAGAAGAGGAGATGGCAGCAAAAACCCCTGTAGACAGCACTGTGCCTCCAATACCTGCATACTTGCTCGATTCTGTAGGGCATCTTTTCAGTAAGGCAATATGGGCGCCAGAGCAAAACCAGAAAAAATTGCGAAAAATTGTCATAAAATAAAGTTTTTCAGACTTCCCGGAGTGCTGGCTGTTGCGGACAGGCATAGCGCTTGGGCATTGTCCGGAGATAATTCAGGTAAAAAACACCTGTATAGTTTCTGCTCTAAATTAATCCTTTTTGTGTCAGACAGGGTAGGGTTTTACGAAATTTTGATGATCTTGCCATGGCATCATCTAGTTGCTGATAATTGCCGAAGCACTATCCCGCAATACCGTGTGTTTAATTCCAGTGAGGTAAGCATTCCACCAATAGTGAAATACAAAACGACTGGGGTCGCGTTCAAAATCGATGGTGCCTATGCGCAGGTTGTTGTTGGTTGCAGGGTTGTGGGGATGATACACCAGATTTCTTCCGAGCCAGCCCACAATATTGCGTCGTATCTGGCTTCTTGAGGGTTCCATTTCAAGGGTCAGACCTTGGTAGCGCATCTGCAAGGTGCCTGAAGCATGGAAGTCATTCCCGCTGAATTGGAACAACGAATGATGGTGTGTGCCAGCTTCGATCTTTATACCGGTAAGAGGAACCAACGCTGGGTTGATAGCTGAAAAGTTGAGCCTTTCCAGTTCTCCTTTGGCTGTAAAACCTCCTGAGGAATCCTTCAGATTGTAAACAAAACCGGCCTTTAGCAAGGCGTTTCCAAATATCTGCGCACGGGCCTCGATGGTCATAAGGCTATCGTTTTGCAGTTTTTCGGGCAGGTTGCTGATATTCCTGAGCGTTGCCGATAACTCCCTGAAATCCACATATCCCTTTGTCGTTTTGTTTTCTGGTCGTTCAGAATAAATAATGCTGTAGTTTTCCAGGCTTAGGGTTGCAATATCCAAGAAAAAGGGAGCTTCCTGAATGCGCCGCACAGGCATGAGTGGGCGTCTTTGCAAATCGAGTGTAAGGCTGCGGTCGCGGAATATGTCAGCTTCTCCTCCTTCTACACTGATGTGGTAACAGGAAAGAGTGTTTTTATTGATCAGGTTGTGAATCTCTAATCCGGAAAACGTTACCCTTTTAATTAAAACGTTTGCCATGTCGGTCTGATGGGTGATGTGGTTTTGAAATTCATGCTCGTCGTAAAGGGGAGTGATCTTGAGATTGCTGGCAGTCAGGGTGGAGGCTCTTCCATCAAAAGAGATCCCATCGGAGGAGTATTTGTAAAGACTGTTGGTTGGGGTAAACCCCAAACTGCCGGTATGCAGACTTATTGCGGGAAATTCAAAGCGGGGTTTGTCGTCGTATTCTTCTTGTTTTACAATAATGCTTGTTGCAACGCTTATTTTATCTGCAAAGAAAATATTCTCGATGGTGTCGGAAAGGAGACCGTATTGAATAAATGCCCGGGCTATTGAAAAGTCATCGCAGCGAATGCTCCATGATTTTTCGGGAGCAGATGGTGAGGGCAGTGTATCAAGGCTGGCGGGGTTCTGTGAAATTTTCAGATCGAGAAAGCCGAGGTGAATACGAGCCAGGGTTCGATGTTGTTTTTTTCGGGCCAGAGAAAAAAGTGCTGTGGGAGAAAGCCTCAGGTTGTCGGCACGCACTGAGATAATGTTTTTTGGCAGAGTTTCCAGGGCAATCGCACCCATATCTTGCAACCGGGGCGTTATGGTGATGGAAGGAAATACAATACACGGTGGATTTAGCTTAAAAGCTACCCTTGTAACCTTGATTTCATAAAGATCGGAGCTTTGTTTGTCGAATTGTGTCTGTAGATTTTTCTGCACCGCCGTGGTTATGATCTGGGGTAGAAAATAACGTGAAAAGACCACTGCTACTAAAAGAAGTATCAGCGCAATGGCTGAAATGATCATGAAAAGCTTTTTTGCTGCGGTTTTGGCCATACCAGTGACTTTTAATTTTGATGCAAAAACATCAGTATTTTTTCTTCAAAGGATCAAGCAGCCGATCCAACCCATTGATCTTGATTTCGTAAATGGTTTGCAACATCATACCCAGTTTGCCAGGCGGAAATCCCTGTCGTTGAAACCATTCCAGGTACGAAACAGGCAGGTTGCACAGAAGAGTGCCTTTGTGTTTTCCGAAAGGCATGGGGGTTTTTACGATGTCTTGAAGGAGTTGGGGATTGTGTTGCATGTTTTAGGATCAAAGATATGTAAAAGATTGTATTGGTTTTTAAAAAAAGCCCTGCCGGAACACTGTCGGCAGGGCTTTTTTACATGATTGGGTTCAATAAATTATTTCATAGCAGCCAGTGCCCTTTCAACAGCAGCAAAGATGGGCTCATTGCTGATCTGTTCGCCCACGGCTCTGTGCATCCAGTGCCTGGGGGTTAGCTGGCCCAGGGCAAAAATGCGAAGTACCTCAGAGGCAAAGTCGTGCTCCGCCATATAATCTTCCAGCTGGAACATGATTAGGCGGCCGTAGGGATAGTTCATCAGGTACAGCGGCGACTGGATCATGTGCGAATAAATGGCCAGGATAGGGGTGTCTTCTTCTCCGAAAACATCTGCGTAATACTCGTTCCATATCTCTTTGGCAATCCTCAGTACCGCTTCCTTAAGCTGCTGTGCTGTGGCATCGGGGTTGTCGTAAAGCCATTTCCAAACCTCCATGTCGATGAGCGAAACACCCATCATCTCATAGTTATCCCAGAAAATGTCGAGCACTTCCAGGTGTTCCATCATCGGGTCGGTTTGTTGTATTCCCAGCAGTTGCAGGTCGCGTTTCTGGAACATAAAAGCGAGGGCTTCGGTAAAGGCAGTATTGGGTATGCCGTTGATAAAGTAATTGTCAACAAAATGATTGCTGATGGTTTGTTCTACGTTATGTCCAAACTCGTGGATGGCAATATTGTAGCCTTTGTAGTCCATGCCATCGGCCCCAATGCGTGTACGCAGGTGCGAGGGTTTGGAACGCATGGAAGCGCGCATGGCATGTCCTGAGCCCCTTGCGGCATCCACTTCAATTTTGTTGGCCAGGAAATCGGCCATTTGGCGGTCGAAGCCAAGATCGCGCAACTGGCGGGCCAGATCAGCATTGAGTGCTTCAGCGTTGGGATAGAGGCGTTTGGTTATGCGGTCGAGTTCGCTTTCGGAGATTCCTCCTCGGCCGATAAAACCATTGTACCACAGATCGTAGGGGCGTAGTTCGCGGCCCAATCGCTGGCTGATCACCTGCCCCACTTCGCGCAAAAGCGGAGATGCGGCATATTCTTTAAACAGCTGAGAAACCTCTTCGTAGGGGATTTCCATACTGCTCTCAAAACGACGCTTGATATAGGTGTCAAGGTTAGAATAGTAGGGGTCGGTCTTGCGGATGGCGTTGAAATTGTCGAGTAGCACCTGGTAGCGGCGGGTATCCTCGGGTTGGTAATCTACTTTCTGCCCATCGCGGAAAAGTTCGTTGCTGAAAGGGTTCCACTGGAAACCGGGGTTGTTGATCACATCCAGGGGGATGTCCTGGTTGATGATGCGCAGCATTACCTTGTAAAGCATTTCCTGTTTGGGCAATCCGTCGGCTTCGGCATAGTTCGATTTGATCTCATCGCGGATGTTCCAGTGAGCCAGCAGGCGCATGTTTTCGGGGAAAAGAGTTGCTCCCTGGTCGTTGAGCAGTTTGCCGGCAAAAATATTATATTCCGAAATATATAACCTGCCATGGCTGTAGATGGCATTGTTTTCCTGGAGGATATGTGCCGGGATACGTGCACTGAAATAATCACCCAGACGTGCAAAACCCCACTGGCGACCGTCCCAGTCGGCACCCAGTTCATTTTTCTCATCCAGGCTGTACTGGGGGAAGTTCAGCACAATGATAAAAGCAATCTTGTTGTTGAAAAGATCGTCCTGTACGTGTGCTCCCGGACTGTAGGCGCCAAAGATCTGGTCGATACGGTGTATGGGGCCGCGATCCTCATGGATCTGGCGGTTCAGCTCCAGGCTAATTCTTCCCAGGTAGCCGAAAAGGTGCTCAAAATTGTAAGCCATACGATCAAAAACCAGATCGAGTTCCTGCTCATCGGCGATGAAATTGTCCATACAGAATTGTTCGAAATCGCTGGTGGTGCCATCGGAGGTGCGCCACAGATCGGCAGCGCGTTGCACCCCACGTTCGATCCGGAAGGCATGTGCTTCGCCGTGTTGTTCCTTAAGCTGGGAGATCACTTTATCGATGGTGTTCTTCCCGATGGGGCTCATTTCACTGTCCTGGGTAGCAGGTCCTTTACAGGCTGCAAACAACAGCAAAAGTGCCATTACATAGGTGATTTTCTTCATTGTTTGTTAGGGTTATGAGGGTGAAAAATAAAACTCTTGGGGCAAACCTACGGAATTTTTTCGAAACACAGTCTTTGAAACATCAGGCTAAAAATCTTATTAATGAAAAGCTAAAGTTGTCTTAACTTTTGTATGGCAGGTTTAGGTTAATATTGTACACCACTTTCACTAACAATAATAACTTGCTAAAATGATTGTTACAACCCTGAAGCAACAGTTTCTGGTAACGGCCCTTGCTATTGCTCTTTTCTTACTGGTATTGGGTTTCTTTACTCAATTTGCCATCCGCCGTATAATGCAAAACCATCAATTGTCTTATTTTATTGAATCTCTGGCCCTAATTGAGGCCGAACTGGATAACACCCACAAGAGCTTTCTGCTTCTGGAGTCGGTAAACCCCGATTTTTTTGCAGGAGTGGAGAGTCAGCATGTTATTCGTATGGATAGTTTGTTTGAGATCGGAGCCTCTCACTTTACTTCTATCAGGGGTCATCGTATTTTTCACAGAATTGGCCTGCACGACCAGATAAACACTTTGGAAAACCATATGGACTCAATCCGGTTGATTTTCTCATCTCTTGTGCAATCGCTAAAGGAGTATGGTTATGAAAGCTTTGGATTAAGTGGGCAAATGCGCAGGCATATCCATGTGGTTGAACAAGCACTTTCCATGAAAAATCAACATGAGCTTTCTGCAATGATGCTGACTCTTCGCAGGCATGAGAAAGACTTCATGCTCAGAAAAGACCGACGCTATATCGAACGGTTCGACCACACACTTGAGACCTTCATAATAAGAATGAGACAAGTTGGAATCGATGAAAGCCTCATTGCAGGGGTGCGAAACTACCAACGCAGTTTTCATGAGCTGGCAGAAATGGAATTGTATATGGGTACAAGTGCTGGTGAGGGTTTGTTGGGCGACCTTACCCGCCAGTTTGGGCAGACAAGGCCTGTAATTACACAAATCAGGCAGAAGCTAGAGGTTCATTCATCTCAACAGGTTGCTTTGTATATGCTGGTACTCTTGGTTGCTTTTATACTAATTCCAGTTGGGGTTATCCTGGTTTATTCTCGTTTGTCAAGACGGATTACCCAGCGACTGTTGTTTTTGCGCGATTATTTAATGCGTATGGGCAAGGGCGAATTACCTCAGCGGATTGAATATCCACATCCGGATGAAATTGGTCAGATGATACAATCCGTTAATAATTTGAATGATAACCTAAAAAACACCAGAGAATTTGCCCTGGAAGTGGGCAAAGGTAATTTTCAAACGCAGATCAATGTTTTTGATAATCAGGGTGATTTGGGCGGAAGTCTGATACAGATGAAATCTCAGTTGGAAAAAGTGGCACTCGAGCAAAGAGAGCAGAAATTGAAAGAGGAACAACGAACCTGGCATGCAGAGGGTCTAGCTCTATTTGCCCACATAGTGCGCAGCTATTCTGATCGTATCGATGATATGGCATTTGCGGTTATACGAAGCCTTGTGAATTACCTGGAAATTTGTCAGGGAGGATTGTTCAGTATAGAAGAAAACGATCCTCAGGACAGGTTTTTCCGGTTGGCTGCATGCTATGCCTACGACAGGAAGAAGTTTTTGGAAAGAAAGGTAGAATGGGGTGAGGGACTTTTAGGGGCTGCTGCACTGGAACAGGAAACAGTTTATATTACAGATCTTCCCAGTGATTATATGCAGATAACATCAGGTCTGGGAGGTACCCGCCCTGCTTGTCTTCTGGTGGTACCTTTGATCTGCGATGATGGTGTCATGGGAGTACTTGAACTTGCTTCAATAGATGATATCCCTCAATACAAAAGAGATTTTGTCGAGAAAATATCAGAAAGCATTGCTTCTCATATCGCTCAACTCAGAAACCGTATAAAAACAACCCAATTACTTCAGAGAAGTGAGCAGTTGGCTGAACATCTGAAACAACAAGAGGAGGAACTCCGGCAAAATATGGAAGAAATGATGGCAAATCAGGAAGAAGCCGACAGAACCATAGAACTCCTCAGGAGAGAACTCAATGCCAAAGAACATCAGATCAATGTGATACAGATGAGAGACTTTCTTCATGCAGACCCTGTATCCCCACAATGAAATAGACTAATTCAGATGCCAGAATACACCTACACTGAGGTCTGTTCTGAAAAACTGGTGTGGTCTGGAGGTAACCTTTTCTGAACTTTGATTCTCCTCACTCCATTGGCGCACCGTTTTATCGTAATGGATATGGCGGTTTCCACTGAGCATGCTGGCCTGGATTTGCAGTCCAATCTTTTTTCCGGTGAATGAGGCAATATCAGCACCGAACGTCAATTCAGGAAAAAACAAAAAGGAGGATGAAGTTTGGGTTTTGTAGATGATCTCTCGACGCAGGTTGCTGTTGGCCTGCTTTTGCCTGAAAGATTCGGAGAATGGGAGCAAAGTAGCATAGGCTACATTAAAGTTAACCGACAGAAAGGTGCTCTTGCCCTGCAGGCTGATGCCCGGCCCGGCAAACAGGCAAAGATCATGCATTCTGCGTTGCCGTGTATTGGCATCGGCAAAAAAATCGGGATCCTGATCCAGATGAAAGCCCTCAAATCCTGTGATCAGGAAGGGGTAACGCATGAAGCCCGCATTCAAACCGATCCATGAACCGCGCGGTTGTGTGAGCAACTGTAGTTTTAAACTGTTGGGCACAATGTCGTCGGCGGTAAAAGCATCTATGGACAACTGGAAGATTTCGTGGTATTGCAGCTGCAAGGAAAAACCCAGTAAAATGAATTCGGTGAGCCGCGAATTGTCTGCATAATCCAGAAAATCAAGTTGCGAACCCTTCGAAGCATTTACCTGCATGCTTCGTCCGCCCAGCCACAGTGCAGCTTTTTTTATCTGCAGCGAGGCAGGGGGGGGTGTATCTGGCTGCTGAGCCATGCCAGCAAAAATGGGGTTGATTGCTATGGCAAGAATAAGTGCAGGAAGGAGATTTTTCATGGCTGGCATACATGGATGGGTGGAGTGATAGAGCTAAGCGACGTATGGTCGGAGAACGTAAACCTGATTTCCAATTGCACTACGGGGTGTTGGGCTTCTGCTGCCAGGAAAAAACTGATCTTCTCCTGCGGCCAGTCGGCCAGGAAAGGTGTCTGATTGATGGCGTTGAGGGTCTGGTCCAATGTGAGGTAAAGGTGTTCGCCATACATGGCCCCGGAATGCAGGGCGAAAAACAGGTTTGTTATATCGCTTCCGGCCGGCAGATCTTCGGTTAAGGGGAAAAGAGAGATGATCTGAACGCTTTCAATGCTGTGGCGTGGCACAAACTTCATAATGCACGACATCGCTTTTGCTTCCGGTATAATGGAAAAGCCCTGTCTGAGCTCTGGCATATGCATCATGGTGGTATCGGCCAGTGTGGCACTGAATGCAATAGCACCGGCAAACAAGGTGTCGCCCCACACAGGTTGAGGCCATTGGCCGGAATTGTCGAGCCACTCCACCCTAAGGAAATTAAAACTCATGGGGATCTCCGGTTCGTTGCAAACCGGGCAGGCTTGCAAAAACAGGATCAATGGAAGCACACAGGCTTTAAAAAGCCATGATTTTTTTTGTTGCATAGTACAATGGTTTGCCCCGGTGCTTGACAATGTAAATGTAAATTAAAAAATGGTTCTGCAGATGAAATTTTATAAGGTTTATATCGGAGTATGCTATCTTTGGTAGTGATTATTTCGATGTGTTATTGTATGCTTGTTGTTTTGTCATATACAAAAAGGTTTTTAGTGAGTTTGTTGCTTTTGTTATGGTTCGGTAATCTGCACGCACAATTATCATCTGCAGCTAACAAACATCTTAGGCCGGATACTCTTGTGGGGATGAATGAAAAGGAGCTGTATGAGTATGGAAGATTTTTATTGCGAGAAGGAGACCAGATTAGTGCCCTTCACGTTTTTTTGAAAATTCTTTTTTCTTTTTCTGAAACTCATTATCAGGAAAACCATTCCAGAATTGATTTTGAGAAATCAAAGATTTTTGCAGATGCCAGCACCCACACCGGTATTATATACTTTAGCAAAGGTGATTTTCCGAAATCTCTTGAACATTTTTACAATGCACTAAAAATTTATCAAACAATTGAGCATTGGAACGGAGTGGGTAACTTGCTAAACAATGCAGGGACAGTATATTTTGAATGGGGTGAGTATGAGTTGGCATTGGGCTATTTTTTAGATGCTCAGCAGATTTTTACTAAACATAATATTGAGAATAAACAAACGATGATGCTCAATAATATAGGAGGTGTTTATTTTCGATTGGAGCAATACGTAGAAAGTATAAATTTTTTTAGATTATCTCTTCAGGCTTCGAAAGCAGAAGGAATTGACTATTTGTTTAATCAGTACTATAATATCGGTTATGCCTATCTTAAATTGGGTGATTTTGATAATGCCCGCAGGTATTTGCTGGATGCGTTGAATATAGCAGAAAATCAGGATAATACAAAAGATATAGCAATGGCGTATGTTAGATTGTCGTCGGTATATATTGCCAGAAATAGTTATCAAATTGCCGAAATCTATTTAAATAATGCCCTTGCCATTGCTCTTGAGCAAGATCTACTGGAGGAGCAGATGGAAATATACAGAACCTGGTCTGAGTTGATGGAGAAAAAAAGCGATTACAAGGGTGCTTTAGGGTACTTTAAAAGCTTTTTTCAAATTCAGGATACACTTTTTAATGCTGAAAAGCATGCCCAGATAAGGGAATTGCAAATCCTCTATGAGACGGAGAAAAAGGAAAAGGAGCTACAATTACTTTCCCTGGAACAAGTATATAAAGCAGCCCAGATTGCATCCCAAAGAAGATGGATTAAGCTGCTATCTGCGGGCTTGTTTTCTATAAGTGTTTTGTTGGTAATTGTTTTTATACAGAAACGCAGGCAGGCAAGAGCAAATTTAGATCTTGTAAAGAAAAACCTTGAAATTCTCGAGAGTGAAAAACGTTTCTTCAGTAGAGTGGCAGGAAAAGACCTGTATGCCGAATCCTTCAATGGGCATGCAATTGCACCCGATGGAAAAACTGTAGCGGCGGAGATTGATCCAGTTGGGTCTTGGGATCCCATGGAATCAACCAGTCAGCCTCATTCCGCAGGAAAATACCAATCAAGTACTCTGACAAACGATCAAAAGGAAAGTATTCTTGACGCTGTAACTGCTGCAATGGAGCAAGACTTTCTTTATCGTGATCCAAATTTAACCCTGGATCAGATCTCAGATAGAATCGGAACCAATAGAGCTTATGTTTCGCAGGTGGTTAATGAAGCCACCGGCGAAAGTTTCATTAGTTTTGTAAACAACTACAGGATCAGAGAGGCACGCAGATTACTTGCAGATGAAAAGTATGACAATCTGACCATTGAAGCAATTGCCCACCATGTTGGTTTTAATTCAAAATCTTCTTTCAATACTTTTTTCAAGAAGATTACGGGCATCACTCCTTCATACTTTCAGAAAAATGCAAAAAACGCTCAGGATGTTTAGTGTTTCTGGTTCATGGTTTTGTTGATTGATGTAAGTTATAGATAATCAATGCTTTGGTTTTGTTTGGATTTATAAATTCAAACGAAGAATGTTTGGTAAACTTAGTTAAACAAGCAAAATTTGTTTTGTGAAATTATCAACTAAAACAAAACCATTATGAAGAAGAATGCTTACTCACACGTTTTTTTATTGTCAATCTTTTTCTTCTTACTGTTAACAAACACCTTTGCATCAAGTGCACAAAGTCTGTTTCAGGAGAGGTTGCTGGGTATTTCTCATCCTGACTGGCCCTGCCAGGAATTAGTAAAGGATTTTGAAATTCATTTGGAGGGCACATATTTTAAGTCGCCTTCATCAAATCCCGAGTTTTTTTGGAAGAACCCTCTGTTAAACAGTCTGATCATTACAGATATTGTTTTTCTTGATGAAAACAATGTATTTGCTGCCGGGCAGTTTGGACTTGTAATGAAATCTTTTGATGGTGGGCAAACATGGCAGGTAATTGAAACTCCTTTCAGTAATAACATTAATCAAATTAAGGTGCTATCGGCTCAAGAGTATTGGGTAGCGGGACAAAATGGACTCGTGGCTCAAACTATTAATGGTGGCGAAAGCTGGGAGGAAAAATCCACAGGTACTACCGCCAACTTATTGTCATTTGCCCGGAAAGATGCCAATACAATGTATGCAGGGGGTAGTGCCCGAACCATGATAAAATCTACTGATGGTGGTGAAACCTGGAGTGTTGTTACTGTTCCGGTTGGCACACTCGTCAATCCCTTTAATAAAACGGACTGGGCCTATATGGGGCTTGCTGTTAATGACAATATCATTTGGGCAACAATTGATGGTGCAGGTATCCCTTTCCAGGTAATCAGAAGCACTGACCAGGGCTTAACATGGAGTACATCAGTAGCAACAGGGCTTGATGCACCTGGCTCATTTACCGGTGCAGGTGTAACGGCAATTGCCTTTAACAGTGATTTTTCTGTTGGTTATGCATCGTTTCGCGTTGGTTTTGGCGGGGGATTGATAAAAACTACCAATGGTGGAGAAACCTGGCAGAATGTAGCCAATCTCAACCAGTTTACGCCATTACCTGCCCCCGATGTGCCCTACACCACTCAAACTGTACAAATTAAATACGATGTAGCAATCAGTGCAGATGGCAATACAGTAATTACTACTGGTTTGTTCGGTCAGGTACTGGCTTCCACCAATGGTGGTGCATCATGGGCTGAGATCTATGGTGGTGTAAGACAAGGTAATCGCGACTTTTTTGCACTTGGCCTAAACGGTATAGCTATTTCTCCCTCGGCCAATGCATGGTTAACTTCAGGCTCACGAGGGGTGATTGCAGGTGCTGCAAATTTTGATGCTGCGCAGGCAACCGTTAAAACCGGTGCAGAACTACATGAAACTTTTATCGATGTAGCATTTAGCTCTGAAAATATTGGGTTTGCAGTTGGTTTTCAAACGGCCACAAGGTATATTAATGCCAGCGGTGATGTTGAGCATCTGGCCATTGGTAGTTTTTACCAAACCCATGACGGTGGCGAGATCTGGGAACGTGTTGATGGCCCAGGAAGGAATGATCACAGATGGTATGCAATACATACTGCAGAAGATGAAAAAATATGGATTGCTGGAATGAAATTGAATAATGGTGTCATTACAGGAGTGATTAAAAACAGTGCTGATAATGGTCAAACCTGGACAGAGCAATTTCAGATAGCCGGGCAAGAGATAGGATACCTCAAGGGTTTCGATGGTAATCATTTATTTGGCGCAACTTTCGAAACAGTTTTCATTGCCACTGATGATGGAGAAACCTGGACCCAATCTACCCTTCCAGGAATTGTTACTCCTGCCAACAGGGTAAATAGCATTGAAGTTACTGCACCTAATGTAGTCTTTCTGGGCGGTGGAACCACAAGTGCTGGTGGTAAAGCATTTATTCTTAAATCTACAGACTCTGGAGCCACCTGGCAAACCCAGTTTGACTCAGGGACCAATAATGGCAGGATTTCCGAGATAAATTTTGTTGATGCAAGATTTGGTTTTGCATCAGGGCTGTGGGGGCCTGTATTTACCCGTACCACAGTATTGTATACCAGCGATTTTGGCCAAACCTGGACCCCGGTTACAGGTGCTTTTGATGGGTTATCTTCAGCCGAAATGGTAGCTGTCGCAATGAGAGATAGTGTTAATGCGACTGTTTTCGGAGCTTCTGGGCAGGCTGTTATTTTAAATGGAACCAACAATTTCTCTCCTCTGATTCCAAGGTTTTCAAACTCAAATTTGTTTAGCGCATTCATGAACAATGCGAACTCTTATTATGTCGTTGGTGACAATAGCACAATCGTAAAATTCCAATCCAATCAAGTGTTGAACACCGCCCCCGGAAAATTTGCCAGTTTACTTCCGGCTTGGGGTGAAACTTTGCAGGTTACCCAATCTGGGGCTGAAACTACCTGGTCGGTTTCAGTTGACCCTGATGGTGACCCTGTAGTTTATGATTGGATCTTGCTCTCTTCTGATGGGCAGCAGGAGTTAGTGCGTCTCCATACCGAAGAGGAAAACACTATTCTTATAACAACAGAAATGCTTGAAGGCATAAACGAAGGTAACTACCTGTGGCGGGTTGAGGCAACGGATCCTGACGGTTTAGTATCCACAACCTATCCAGCTCCACTCGTTATTGAGTTCTCTGGCGATCAAGATTTGTTTACGGTTGCATTTGTGATAGAGGATGCTCTTGGTGGTAGTATTGACGATGCAATTATCACTTTTAACGGTGAAGTATTATCGCAGGGTGTCTACATAATTGAAAATGTATTGCCTGGCACTTATGATTACATAGTTCAAAAAACTGGTTTTATAAGCGAAGAGGGTCAGACTAGCGTTGTAGATCAGGATGTTGTAGTTAGTGTTGTATTAACAGAAGAACAGTCTCAGGGTTTTACAGTATCTTTTGTGGTGGAGAATGTTCAGGGTATTCCAATTGCAGATGCCATTGTTATATTCAATGGTGATGCTCTGCCTTCCGGTGAATATACAATAGAGAATGTATTACCAGGAGATTACTATTACAGCGTTGAAAAGCCTGGTTTTATAGATTCTCAGGGTCAGGTTACTATTATTGACCAAGATGTGAATGTTGTTGTTGTGATGACAGAAGAACAGGTTTTAACTTATACAGTGACCTTTGTGATTGAAGATATTCAGGGCAATACCCTCAACAATGCAGTAATTACTTTTAATGGTGTGGTTCAGGATGAAGGTTCATATACAATCCTTTCGGTAGAGCCTGGCACCTATGCCTATTCAGTTGAAAAAACTGGTTTCTTTACAGTTACTGGAAACGTGCTGGTTGTGGATGCCGATGTTGTTGAGACCGTTACTCTCCTAGTGGATGATACTAATGTAGGCGAGTGGGAGGGAACATTGCTTCATGTTTATCCTAATCCAGCTCGTCAAGGTATAATTATACGTAGTAAACAGAAGATCTCAGGACTTTACTTGTTTGACCTTCATGGTCGTATTGTTTACAGCGAGTTTCCGCAGTCTAATTCGGTGCAGCTGGAGGTTTCTAATTTCTTCCCCGGTGTTTATTGGTTAGAAATAATTGCCGGAGATGAAAAACTTCACAAAAAGATCCTGATACAATAGTAGTTTTGCAATTTCAGATTAAAGAAAAAAGCGGGGATGCCTCATCAGGCATCCCCGCTTTTTAAAGACTGTCTTCTATGTTTTAACTTATGCAATTTTCACATTCACTGCATTGAGTCCTTTTTTGCCATCTTGCAGGTCAAAAGTTACTTCGTCGTTTTCCCTGATCTCGTCTACCAGACCTGATACGTGTACAAAGTATTCGTTGTTTGAATTGTCATCTTTGATAAAACCATAACCTTTGGTTTCATTGAAGAACTTTACGGTTCCGTTGTTCATAATACTGAAATAAAAAAATAAAAAAATATTGAATTCGGCGCAAAGGTACGATAATTTAATCGCAAAAGTCATTTATTTTCCAATTTTGGCATTTATTCGCTTTTCCCGGGCAGTCTTCTTGCCCTTATGGTTGATTGCTCACTGCAGAATCTGTATTTTTCTTGCTGATCCTCCGGAGAAGGAGTGCCTGGAATTTGTCAAATCATTCCGTTAACAGAAAATCCCTTATTTTTGCACGTCTGATATTTTTGTTTAAAACAAGCAACAAATGGAAACCAACTTTCTTACTGATCTTTTATTGCCACTTTCGCTGGGAATAATAATGCTGGGCATGGGTTTATCGCTGGTGCCTATGGATTTCAAACGCGTAATTCTTTTCCCTAAAGCTGCAGCCATCGGTTTTGTAAACCAGATTCTGGTTTTGCCATTGGTGGGATTTATCCTGGTGCTGCTTTTCGGGTTGCAAAATCTGCATCTTGCAGTAGGTATAATGGTTCTGGCTGCCTGCCCGGGTGGGCCCACCTCCAACCTGATCAGCCATATCAGTAAGGGTGATACTGCTCTTTCTATCAGTCTTACGGCAATTTCAAGCATGGTGGCAGTTATTACCATACCTCTGATCATCAATCTTTCTTTGTCGTATTTTCTGCAACAGGGTGAATATGTTCCGTTACCCGTTTTCGAAACCATCCTGAAGCTTACCCTTATCACCCTGTTGCCAGTAGCCCTGGGGATGTTCATCAGGTCGCGTGCACGCAAATTTGCCGACCGAATGGAGAAGCCGGTAAAGATTGTTTCCGGGATATTATTGTTTCTGATCATCTTTGCAGCCATCAACACCAACCGCGATATTTTTGTAAGCTCCTTCCGCGATGTTGGAGCTATAGCACTGAGCCTGAATGTGGTTATGCTGCTGGTGGGTTACCTTTCGGCCCGCTTTTTCCGGCTTAATCTGGCACAGAGTGTTACCATTTCTGTGGAATCGGGTATTCAGAATGGTACCCTGGGTATCCTGATTGCCAGTACTTTGCTGCACAACGATGTGATGGCAATCTCACCCGCTATTTATAGCCTGATCATGTTTTTAACCTCGGGGATGATCATAGCCTGGATGAATCTGGGTTACAAGCCAAAAAGAGCCCGGCTGGCTGAAGAGAAAGTAAGGGTACGTTAGTACTTACCCATATAGTGATACAACCTTTGCAAGCTGCCTGTTGGGTCAACCTGGCAGTGGTGCTACGCTTTTCTTTTGCTTTGCTCAAATGTTTTCCCCTGGCAATGTGGAATCAGGTGTAAAAATGATTATATTTATAGATAAATATAGTCAATTGGGCGAAAAATGGATGTGTTAAGCAAGGGTTCAGATGTCGTAATTGCGACATTGAGGGGTTTATGGGGTTTCTGGTCTTTGGGGCTGGTGTGTTGTTTTACCTGGCTTCCTTTGGCTGTAAGAGGTGCAGAATCTGCAGAAGATTTGCTCGAAAGGGCACGTTCGGCAGGGGAGAGCCATAAAGACTCGGCAATCATACTATTGTTGAAGGCGTCAGAGCTGTTTGCACTTGCCAATGATTTTGACACCCAGGCAAAAACCTTCAACGAGATAGGAAATACCTACCTTCAACTGGGCAACGAATCAAAAGCTATTGAATACTACATCGCATCGGCAGAAACCTACAGCGAAAGAGCAGGTAATCGGCAGATGTATGGCCGCAACCTCATCAATATTGCCCTGGTAAAGTTGAACATTGGTGATCCTGATCAGGCCCTTGATTATGCAAGACAAGGGCTTGCCATAGCCCATGAATTTGATGATGAACCGGCTATTGTGTTTACACAAAGATTGATGGGTCGGATTTATCGCAGCCAGGGGCTTCAAGATGAGGCCATTGCCCAGATAAAGCAAACCCTCCGTTTTTATCGTGAGCAGCAGGATTGGGCCAACCTCGGGGAGTCATTTCAAAATATTGCCAACAACTTTTTCGATAAGCGTGAATTTGAGCAGGCAGTTGCGTATTCTGACAGTTCTATGCGCTACAATCGAAAGGCCAATCATCGGCTTAATCTTGCTTACTCCATGCACAGCCTGTCATTTACATTCATACAGCTCAACAGGCTGGAAGAAGCAAAGGCCTACAGCGACTCCAGCATTGCTGCCGGAAAGGCTTTGTCCAATCCTTATCTGGTATTGTATGGGTACAGGGTAAATGCCGATATAATGCGAATGAAGAGAGATATTGATGGTTACGGAAATTACATGGCACTTTACCTGGCTCAACGCGACAGTCTGGACCAGTTGCAGCAGGTGCATGTAACCCGCGAACTGGAGGCAAAGTACCAAAACCAGGTAAAACAAGCCGAAATAGAACTGCTTTTGCTTGAGCAGCAACTGATGGCATCGAACCTGCGTCGGCAAAAGAACACCCAATATGGCATAAGCTTTACCTTGCTTGTGGTGCTGGTATTCTCGGTGGTTCTTGTCAATCGCTTTCGTGTGCTCAATGCTACCCGCCGACAGCTGGAAGTGGAGAAGTTGCGCAACAGTATTGCCCGCGATCTGCACGACGACCTGGGTTCCACCCTTTCCAGTGTAAATATTCTCAGCCGGATGGCTCTGCAAAATCCATCCGCCAATACACACACCTCCTTTGAACGCATTGCCCATCACACTCACCTTATGATGGACAAGCTCAGCGATATTGTTTGGTCATTGCATCCCGACCACGACTCCCTGGAACAAATGCTCATAAAAATGCGCGAGTTTGCCAATGAGATTTTAGAACCCCAGGGAATTAAGTGGAAGCTTAGAGTGCAGGCCGATATCTGTGGATTAAGGCCCTCATTGGAACAACGCAAGGCGGTTTTCCTGATTTTCAAAGAATCTCTCAATAATATCGCCAAATACAGTGAGGCCAGCGAGGTGGAGATCTCGCTTCAGAAACATGATGGGCAGCTTGCTCTTCGCATTGCCGACAGAGGCAAGGGGTTTGTGCCCGAAAAAGCCACCCGTGGAAACGGGCTGCGCAATATGCAGGAGAGAGCCAAAATGGCCGGCGGGATCCTCCACATTATCAGCAACCCTGGTGCAGGGGCCGAAGTGTTGCTCAAAATGCCCATCACATGATCAGGGTATAAAGTGTATTCTTTTACAATCTACCTTTGTAACCTGGTAACTGCACCTGATTCTGCCTGCTAAAACATTTCAAAATTATCCGATGGCCATACGCACCCTTATCTATGAAGACAATGATCTCCTTCGCGAGAGTATTTCGGGGATGATCTCTTTCAACCCCGCGATGAAGCTCCTGGGGGCTTATGCAGATGCAATGGGGGTAGAAGAACATATGGAGGAATTTCTTCCCGACCTGGTGCTCATGGATATTGAAATGCCCGGTAGATCGGGCATCGAAGCCACAAAGATCATACGAAAGGTGCATCCGGAAGCACTTATTATTATCCTTACCGTATTTGAGGATACCGAAAATGTGTTCAATGCCATCAAGGCAGGAGCATCGGGCTACCTGCTGAAAAAGCATATCTCCGAAAAACTTTTTGATGCCATCGATGAGGTGTTTAAAGGAGGTGCACCCATGTCGCCCATCATTGCCCGCATGGTTATCCAGTCTATGCATAAGCCTCTGGATCAGAACCCTTACCAGCTTACCACAAGAGAGAAAGAGATACTCCAGAGCCTGAGCCAGGGAAACAGTTACAAAATGATTGCTGGCGAGTTGAGTATCAGCATCGATACCGTGCGTACCCATATCAAGAAGATCTACGAGAAACTTCATGTGCACTCGCAAACCGAAGCCATTTCCAAAGCCCTCAACGAAGGTTTGGTATGATGCAACAGATCTGATCGATCCGAAAAATGTAATTTGTTCAGGCACCCATCATCCGAATTGATACCCGTATCCCTTTTTTTTGTATTATTGCTCGGCATTAATAAGTCTATGTTTACTTGTTGAATGCTATCAATATTATCCGACCAACCCTGATGCCTGGAAAATGGAAAACCAACCGCTGATTGAACTTACCCGTGAACAACGACTGCGATTTTGTAAAATATGCAAGAACCAGAAACTTGATTTTAACCAGGGACTTGTATGTGGGCTCACTGGCAGGCTTGCCGATTTTAATGACAGCTGTATTCATTTTGAGGAGGATACTGAGCTAACCCAGGCAGAAGGGGAAAAGCTAATCCAGACCATTGTGCAGGAAAACCTGGCCGGCAGAAGTCTTAGACTTGCCAATTTTCTTATCGATTTGGTGGTTTTCATCATTATCCTTGCAACCGCCGGTATTGTACTGCAAGGATTGGGTTTGTTTCTGGGTATCACATCTTCCCCTAACTTGAGTGAAATGAGTACTGCAGGGAAGTACTTGTTAAGATTTGTGACAGGGATGTTTTACTTTACCCTGTTTGAGGCTTTAACGGGCCGTACACCAGCCAAATACATTACCGGTACCCGTGTGGTGCGCACCGATGGTTCCAAAGCGGAGTTTTCCACTATTGTAAAGCGATCGTTGCTCAGGTATATTCCTTTCGAAGCATTCTCTTTTCTGGGAGCAACCCCCACCGGGTGGCACGACCGCTATTCAGATACACTGGTGATAAGGCATAAGGCCCTTCCGGTGCAATTGGAGCCACAGGAACATTACCCCGGAGTAGGGCAGAGCATCGGCATTACAGGTTTTTTCCTGGTACTTATGGTTGCATTCGTTCCAATTATCCCGCTTTTTGGCTTTTTCGATATGGGTTTTGGTGTTTTTGCCTATTATCTTGCTTTTTCTTTAACAGCTGTATGGGTTGTTAACAGATGGAGATTTCGCAGCACAGGCCAATCTGGATTTCATTACAGACTGGCCGACCTTCGGTTTCTGCCGCTTCTTGCG
This sequence comes from Bacteroidales bacterium, assembly GCA_046291875.1. Lineage (GTDB taxonomy): Bacteria > Bacteroidota > Bacteroidia > Bacteroidales > UBA7960 > SKVR01. Next base: position 56,509 of record JBKBSF010000025.1, read on the forward strand.
CTTGCCGCTCTGGCCCTGCAAACAGGAGTGATGGCACCACTTCTTAGAAAAATCCCCATCCCCGAAGCATTGCAGGGATTGGAAATGTATTCCTTTACCGATACCGGCTTTTTTTCACTTCTCACCATTGTGGTGCTGGCTCCGGTTTTCGAGGAGCTTCTTTTCAGGGGGATCATTCAAGATGGGCTGATGAAGCGCATTGGGCCATGGCCTGCCATTTTTCTGTCGAGTTTTTTGTTTGGATTTATGCATCTCAATCCCTGGCAGTTTGTAACGGGGGTAGTAATGGGGATTTTTATCGGGTGGGTCTATTACATGACCCGGGATATCCTTATGGCCATCGCCCTGCACCTGTTCAATAATCTCTTTGCCATACTCACACATAAGATTTCGGTGATACTTGCGGATGATGGCAAAGTACCTACCCTGGCAGCAGGCATCTTTTCAGGTACGAGCTACTACCTGGTTGTGGGAGTGGCAATTCTGGTTACCCTGGGCTGTATTGCACTGTTGCACTATTTTCTGGCCAACAGACACCAGCAGGTGCCGGAGGTGATGGCAGAAGAGGATTCAGCCGTTGAGCCACAGGTCTCTGAATAGGGTAGCTTTTTCGCGAACCACAATGATCTTTTCCTGGTGCCGGGGCCTGGTCTTTACCAGTAATTTGCCATGAAACCATGGTTCTACCTTCTGGATGGCGTTTATGTTTACGATGGTTTGGCGATTGGTTCTGAAGAACTGTTTAGGATCGAGGCTTTCCATGATCTGATTCAGGTTCTGATTCAGCACATGACTCTTTTCTGTGAAATCCACTGCAACGGTGCTTTTGTTTTCCAGGTAGAAAAATGCGATATCGCACACATCGAGTTTATACCAGCCATCTGCTGCTCCCACAAGAAATCTCTCGCGGTAGTGTTGTCTTGACTGCTGGATCACCTCCATGAGTTTTTGTACATCAAACTCCTGAATGTGTAGCTTCTGGTAAAGCTTTGATTGCTCATTAACCTTCTCTATGGCCGCCTGGATCTGTTCCTTCTTGATGGGCTTGAGCAGGTAGTCGATGGTATTGGCCTTGAATGCCTGTATGGCATACTGATCATATGCGGTGGTGAATATGATAAAACTGTCGGGTTTGATCTGCTCCAGTATGTTGAAGCAAAGTCCATCAGACAGTTGTACATCCATAAAAATTATATCCGGATGGGTATTGGATTGAAGCCAGTCAATGGATTCCTTAACCGATGCAAGCATGCTCTGGATTTGTGCCCCGGGAATGATTTCGCAAACGAACCGGGCCAGTAGCCTCTGGGCTGGTAGCTCATCTTCTATGATCAGTATTTTTATGGGCATAACCTAAGATGTTTATTGATTGTTGCGGGCGGGTTCTACAAAATTACAGGAATCCTTACACGAAAATGTGTTGAGGTTTCTTCCACAAAGATATCCATATTCTTAAGCAGGGAATACCTTCTCCTGATGTTGGCCAGTCCGGTGGTAGTAGAAAAAGTATCGGTTTTTTTAATAAGGTTGTTTTCTACCAGGATTTGATCTCCGTCTTTTTTAATGTTGATGATCAACGGATCGGTCAGCATTATTTTGTTGTGCTTCAGGCAGTTTTCAACCAGGATTTGTAAAACCATAGGAGGGATTTCGGCATGCAGCTCAGTTAGGGCAGGGTCAGTATTTACCTGCAGTGCCTCACCATAGCGCACTTTGTAAAGATAAATGTACGAGTTCAGAAACTCAAGCTCATCCTGTAAGGGTACTGTGAAGTTTTCGCTGCTTTGCAAAACATAACGGAAAATATCGCTGAGCTGCCCGATGTACTTTACCGCCTTATCTGCATCCTCATAAATTTCCGACACAAGTACGTTGAGGCTGTTAAACAGAAAATGAGGATTGAGCTGGTTTTGCAGTGCATGCAGATCCGATTTGAGCTTTTCCTCTTTCAGGCGTGCATTGGCCTCCTGCTCCTTCTGCAATTTGTCTTTGTACCGGCTGATGATCAGGATCAGATCGATCAGTATCACGTAAACAATGGATATGAGGATGGTAATGAGCGTTTTGCGCGCAAAAGGTTCGGGGGTGATGATGATATAGAAAACCAGGTAGAGTGAGATGTAAAACGCAATGGTTGCCAGTATCTTATAAAGGTTCAGATAGGTAAGAGGCAGGCGTGCCGAATGTTTCTGTGTAAGCCACTTGTCGATCCAGAGAGTACCTTCGCTGGCCAGGATATATCCGGCAATGATTAACAGGTAAATATGTTTCTGGTTGAAGAAGCTTCTGAAAAAACTGCCTTCAACGATATAATCAATGAAAATCAGAATGCCAAAGCCGATAGAGGCAATAATGGCATTACGCACAACAAAGGGTTTCAACAATTTCAGGGATGATTGCATATTGTTTGTATTGGAAGTATGTGTACCTGTTTGCAAATATACTTTGGGTAAACCAAATAACGTTGCAGACCTTCAGGATTTCGGCATCCTGAAGGTCTGTATTGTAAGGGGGGCGGTTTTGCCCTATCTTTCCGGAGAGGCTTCACCTTATGATGGTTCGGTTTAAAAAGCATATCCCAGGGTGAAACTCAGGGCTTTGGTGCGGAAATCATCGGGCTGATTGGCTACTTCGGCCAACCCCATGTCGTACTTCATATCGAATCGGAGGAAATTGCTTCCAACGGGGCGCTGATAGCCCATTCCCATGCTAAGGCCATAGTCATGCTTTTCGTCTCTTATCAGAGCTTCTGGCTGTTGGGTGTTGCCATTTTTGGAGCTCACTTTGTCGGAAAGGGCATAAGCCATGTAGGGGCCCGCATTTACGTGAAGCTGTGCCCCGCTTCTGCGCACAATGTCTGTGTTTACATATTGCATTTGCAGTGGCAGTTGCAGGTAGTGCACCGAATACTCTACTTCTGAGCCAATTCCCGGCAGCAGGTTCTTACCCGAGCGCGAGCGCTGGCTGTAGTTGAGTTCGGGCATCACATTCCACGATCCCTGGATGGGGATAGCCCTGAAAGCTCCCACGGTAAAATGAACCGAAAGGGGGTCGTTGTCGGCCAGATCGCCGGTTTTGGCAAAGGTGGTGAAAGCAACACCACTGCGTACGCCACGGTTTTGTGCCTGGGCACTAAAGCTGGTGAGCAGCACAAATGCCAGCATGAAGGCTAAGAGATTGTTTTTCATAATGATACAATTTAAAGATTTGTTGTTAATTGAGTGATTGATGGACGGGTCGAAAAGCTGTATTCTCGTTTGCAACAGTTTCATTGTAAACCAGAGAAACCAACTGGTTCATGCTTCTGATCTGTTTTTCCAGGCCTTGTGAAAGCCGTATTCTGAACTGCTCTTCCACGAAATACAGAAGCAGATTTACCTCCCAGTCCGCCATTTTGTAATCGCACGAGAAGTTTGCGGTAAATGAGTTGCAGCGATGTCTTACTTTCATCCTTTTTCTTATGATTCCCTGTATGCGGGAGTGTACTTCGGAATGTGTCATGATGCGGTGTTTTTCATTGAATACTCTTGTGAATGGGTTGCCTGCGATCCCAGCGATGCTGACAGATCGGGGCCGCAGATCTTTTTGTCTGCCTTGCCTGTAATGGTCCTGAGGCCGGCTTTGATTTTTCTTTTGGTTTTGAGGAATTTGGTATAGAAAAGTCTTTCCATGCCAATATTCATAGCACTCCACACGGGGTTCTGCTGGTAATGCATGGAGTAAAAATGGGCAATAGTGCCCAGGCACATAGCAGTGCCATGTATTCGCCGCAAATTGGCCATTCGTTTTCTGAACCCGATCTTTCTCCTGAACCGGATCCGGTTGAGATCGATCATAAAAAACGAATATTCTCCCGATGCAATCTGCCTGATCAGGATGTTGCCTCCCGAAAGATCTTTGTGCAAGACTCCATTGTCATGTACCCTTTTGCAAACCCACACCGAGAAGGCCGAAAGAACCTCCAGCCGGTCGGCCAGTTCAAAATCGAAAATGTCGCCCAGGCAGAAATCATGTTCCAGAAACAAGGAAACATAATAGCTTTTTTGCAGCATTCGGTTGTGGTCATAATAATTGATCCAGGCGATGGGCTCCGGGGTTTGTATGCCCATTTCGATAAGCCTGAGGCCATAGTTGTAAGATCGCTCGGCCTTGGAGGGACGCAGGAAGCTATATGCCAGCTGGTTCAGGAAATGGGGCCTGCCGAACGATTTTACACAAAGCTTAATGCCTCTGTAATGGATTATTTTCAGGTGATTCCTGCCATTTTTCAGGGTATCGCCCATGGTGCTGAAGTTTGTATCCAGTTGTAGTATGAACTCTTTGAGGCAGCTGAAGCCGGGGTTGATCTCGAATCGGGTCATGGGTTCCTGGGATTTAAGGGTTAAAGTTTGTGTTTTGACATTGGGGCAGCCGTATCCTCAATCAAAGAAATAGTGGGTCATGGGCCAGGCGCAGAAGGTAACCAGCTCTGCCGGATTGAAAGCATTGGTGTTAAACTCCTTTACTCTTTTGGCTAATAACTCTACCTTATCAGCCTCTTTTACCTGCATCAATACAGATGAGTTGTAGCCCGGCCATACCGGGTCGTTGAAACGGGGGTCGGCCTTTTTGTTCTTAGCCTTTACCTGGTCTGTTACCTGGTATTCGCGAATGTGGCAGGCTTCGATGATTTCCAGTAGTTGTTCCTGAACACTGATGTTGCAGGTGCAGTATATGATGTACATATTCTAATTGTTTATTGTTAATTATTGATGGATCTGCTTTAAGTTTTAAGGCTTCAGCGATGTGGACTTGATGTGTTGATGTGTTGAGCCTTTGAGTTGTTGATACATTGAGTTATGGATATGCCAGAAGGTTGAATCTTTCGGGCTTTGATTGAGATAAACTTTTTCCTTCTGGTTTTCACCTTCTATTCCTTCATTGCTTTCATGTTGAACACAGTGTAGATGACGGGTATCAAAACCAGGGTGATAACTGTAGATACCAGCAATCCACCGATGATTGTAATACCCAGTGGCGACCACATCTCTGCCCCCATGCCGCTGGAGAGTGCCATGGGCACCATGCCCAGAATGGTGGTAAAGCTGGTCATGAGCACCGGGCGCAACCTGGAGCGTCCTCCTTCTTTTACCGATTCGATAAGTGGATAGCCTCTTTTGCGCAGCATGTTGGTGTAATCTACCAGCACAATACCATTGTTTACCACAATACCCAGCAACATAATTGCCCCGATAAAGGTTACCACACTGAGGGTAAGGCCGGTGATGGCAAATGCCCATATGATACCGATTACCGAGAAGGGGATGGCGAATATGATAATGAAGGGGTCTTTGAGCGATTCGAACTGCGAAGCCATTACCATATACACCAGCAGTATACCGGCCAGGAAAATGAGCCTGAGGCTGGCAAAGGAGTCTTCCTGATCGGTGATCTGCCCACCCAGCTGTATGTCTACGCCGGGTTGATGTGGGAAGCTTTCCAGCATCTGTTGTACTCTCATAGCCCCTTCGCCCAGTGCAATGCCATCCAGGTCGGCAGTTACCTTTACGATACGTTGCTGCTCTTCGCGGCGGATCTCCAGAGGGCCACGCACCTGCCCGATGGTTGCAATTTCGCGCACAGGTACTTTTTGTCCGGTAAGGGTGCTGATCATGATATTGCCCAGGTCTTGCGGGGAATTGCGGAAATCTGGTGCATAGCGAACCCTGATGTCGTATTCGTTGCCACTGTGGCTGAATTCGCCCGCTTCGGCACCGTAGATGCTTTGCCGCACCTGCATGGCCACCATGGCTGAGTTGAGCCCCAGCTCTGAGGCTTTGTCCTTGTCGATCCTGATCTCATATTCGGCCTTGCCCGGATCGATGGTGTTTTCCACGTTGGTAAGACCTTCTATGGTCTGCAATTCTGCCTGGATACGACGTGCCGTTTCGTTGAGCAAATCAAAATCGTGCCCGGTTATTTCCACTTCAATGGGTTTTACATTGCCAAGCAAAGCAGCCGAGAAAAGACTTCCGCCATGCACTGTGTAGTTGGCAATTTCGGGTACTTCCTGATCTATGCGGTTTCGTACTGCACTGGCTGCCTCCCAGGCACTGCGATCGCGCTCATCGGGGCGGCCCATTCGCAATACCAGCGAGCCGATGTTTTTGCCTTCCTGAAACCCTACCGTGGTGAGGGCTCCATCTTCCGTTTGCCCAACAATGGTAAACTGACTTTGCATCTCGGGGATCTCCTCCAGCATGATACGCTCTATACGGCGGGCTATTCGCTCGGTTTCCTGTGCACTGGTGCCGATCTCCATCTCAAACTGTACGCTCACATCGCCCGAGTCAAACTCAGGGATATAATCCGTGCCGATGCGGCTTCCCACAAAGAGGGTTGCAACGAATATGAGCAAGGCCGAAACAATGGTAAAGGTTTTATGGTACACTGCCCAGGCAAGGGTTTTCTTGTAGAAGTTCTCCATGCTCTCAAATACCCTTTCGCTCATAAGGTAAAACCTTCCTTTGGGTTTGCTGCTGTGTGTAATGGGTTTGAGCAGGCGCGATGCCAGCATAGGAGTAATAGACAGCGCGGTGATAAGCGATGCAATGAGTGTAATGGTGGTGAGTACTGCCAGCTGCTTAAATAATACCCCTACAATTCCTCCCATAAACAGCAGTGGAAGAAACACACTGATGGTGGTGAGGGTGGAGGCCGTAATGGCCATACCCATCTCTGAAGCGCCAAAGACAGCTGCCTGCCTGGGTTTGCTTCCCTGCTCCATATGGCGGGTAATGTTCTCCAGTACTACAATGGCGTTGTCAACCACCATGCCTATGGCTATTACAATAGACATGAGCGAGAATATGTTGATGCTGTAGCCTGCAAGGAACATGTAAACGAAAGCTGCAATAAGCGAAACAGGCATAGTGAGCATGATGATGAGGCTCGAGCGCCATTGGCGCAAAAACATAAATACCACCAGCATTACAAAAAAGCCTGCCCACCAAAGGGTGCTTGAAAGGTTGTTGATGGATCGTACCACAATATCCGAACTGTCTACAATCTCTATAACCTGCACATCTTCGGGCAGGAATTGTCCGATACGTTCCATTTCGGCTCTTACGGCACGTGCAACCTCCAGGGTGTTGGTACCCGATTGTTTCTGCACAAAAAAAGCAACTGAACGTTTTTCGCCGGTGCGTGCATAGGCATCGCTTTCCTTGTAGTCATCCACCACGGTAGCCACATCGCGAACCCGAATGGGATGTGTGCCCAGTGAGCGCAACACAATATTGTTGATCTCTTCTATGCTGTCTATCTCACCCGTAACGCTTACTGCAAAGTCGCGGGTGCCCACCTTGATATTCCCTCCGGGGATGCTCAGGTTTTCTGCTTTGAGGATATTGGCGATCTGGTTTACACTCAGTCCGTAGGCTTCCATTTTAAGGGGGTCTACTTCCACACGGATTTCCCTTTTGGGGGCGCCAATGGTTACTACAGTGCCCACTCCCTCCACCTTGCGCAGGGGGGTTGCAATTTCGTCTTCAATTATATCGTGAAGATGGTAATAGCTCTCTGTTGCCTGAATTCCGTATGCAATTACAGGTATCATGGAGCTGTTTACTTTCAGTATTACAGGTTGGTAAACATCTCTGTGCAGGCGCCTTTTAACCAGCTCTATATTGTCGCGGGCGCTGTTGGATGCTTCGTTAACATCCACACCCCAGTTGAAGCGCATGGTGATGAAAGAGACATTTTCTTTGGATACCGATTGGATCGAGCGAAGATTTTCTGTTGCTGCAAGTACCGTTTCCAGTGGTCGTGTTACCTGGTCTTCCACTACTTCGGCCGATGCGCCGGGGTATACAGTTACCACGGTAAGGGTAGGAAATTCGATCTCGGGCAATACATCGCGGGGGAGCATATGTATGGCGATAATTCCAAACAAAATCACCGCAATGAAAACCATTAATGTGGTTGTGGGTCTTTTTACTGAATTATGGGGCAGCTTCATCCTTATTTTCCTCCATTGTTTACAATTCTCACTTTTGTTCCATCCTGTACACGGTTTTTACCGCCTGTTACAACCTGATCGCCGTGCTCTATGCCCGTTACCACCAGCATTTCACCCATGCCATTTACACGTTGTACCTCACGGGCCTGAACGATGTTGTTTTTTACCACGAATACCATTTCTGCGTTTGTTTCCGGGTCGCGGTAGATAGCTTCCATGGGGATAAATACTTCCGATTTTTCGGGCAGCTGCAGGCTAACCCTTGCAAACATGCCAGGTTTGAGTCGCATATCGGGGTTGGGGATGGTAATCTCCGCTGTAGCTGTTCGTGAGCGGGTGGAGAGATAGGGTTTTACCAGGCTGATCTCTCCTGTAAACTCTTCGCCCGGAAATGCATCCACTCTTACCACAGCCTTGAGGCCCGGGCGGATGCTGGCCAGATCTTTCTCGTTGATGTCTACCTGCACTTTTACCGGGTTGAGCTGCATGAGCCTTACAATACCACTGGTGCTGGAGTAGCCGGGCTCAAAGTTGAAGTTCAGGAAATAGTTTTCCCCTTCATTGGCCATGTAATCTACAATTACTCCGGAAAATGGAGCACGGATCTGGGTGTTTTTCCGGGCCAGTTCGTACTTTGCGGTGGAGGCATCGAATCGGGCTTTCACATGGTCGTATTCCTGCCGGCTTACGGTGCCTGTCTCCACCAGCCTTGCAACCCGCTCGTAGTCTCTTTTCAGGGTGAGGTATTCTGTTTCGGCCTGGGCCAGCATTTCTCCGGCCATTTCCACCAGGAGCTGCCCTTGCCTTACAAATGTGCCTTCGGGGTAGTGTATCTTTTCAATCCTTCCAGGAAATCCTGCTCCCAGGTTGGCTTCCTGGTTGGCAAACACAGTGCCTGTGAGCTGCAACTGCGGAGTGTAAGTCTGCCGGATTGCCGTTTGGGTGCTGACAATAATCTCTGTTGCCTCCTGGGGCAGAACCTCCTGGCTATGGTTGCATGCATTGAGCGATACCAGTATACTGGCCAGAAGTATAAATGTAATTTTTGATTTTGTGGCTGCCCAGGAAAACAGGTTTTGGGCCTGGGTTGTCAACCTGTTGGGGGTTATTCCGAAGATATTCAATTGCTTTTGCATCTTTGTCTGAAAGTTGAAGTTGGTTAAAAAAACAGTTTATGAGTTGGGTTTTAGTGGCTGTAATGCAGTTCGCCGATGTGTTTCTGCAGAAGGGTAAAGGCTGTCTTTTGCTGGTTTCGTGCGGCAATGGCAGCTTCATGGGCTTCTTGCCAGTGGGCCTGAGCTTCCAGCACGTCGCGGGTGGTGGCACGCCCTTCGGCAAAGAGGTTCTGGGTGATGCTGAGGTTTTCCTGCGCCTGAAGAAGCGACAGTTGCGATAGTTCGCTGCGCTTGCGTGCTTCTGTAAGGTTAAAGAGGCTTTGGCTTACCTGTAGCTCAATCATTTCGCGGGCTTCAGCTTGCTCGAGCAACATTTTCTCCCTTTCGATCTTTGCACGCGATATCTGTTGCCGTTTATCGCCAAAGTGGTAAAGGGGTATTTTGATCCCCACCCCCATGGTATAGTCGCCACCAAATTCATCCCTGAATCCATTGTAGGGATTGGGGTTTGAGAAGTTGTAGGAGGCCATCATGCCTATAGAGGGCAGCATATCGGCCCGGTTTACCTTTACCATTTCTTCTGCAATGGCCACTGCGTGGTTGAGCATGAGCAGTTCGGCACGTTGTTGCAGGGCTCTTTGTGTAAGGTTTTCTTCTTCGAGCACAAGCATTTCGGGTTCGAAGTCCGGGGTGAGCGCGGGCTGGCTCAGCAAGGGTAGTCCGATGTGTTGGTTGAGAGCCATCTGGCTGAGCTTAAGGCCGTTTTCAACCTGCAGCCTCTGGAGTTCCACTTCGTTTTGTTTTACACGTGCCTGCAGCACCTGGTTGTGGGTTATGATGCCTTCGGCATGAAGGTTTTCCAGATCGGCCACCAGTTGCCTGAGCATCTGAAGGTAGGCATGGGTAAGGTCTGCCTTTTCCTGGAGCGAGATCACCTGCCAGTAAAGTTCATCGGTACGGAATACCACATCTGAAAGGCTCATCTCAAATTGTGCCATGGCAATGTTTTCCGCATGGCGTGCAATATGATGTCCACTGCGGATCTTGCCTCCCATATACAAAGGCTGGCGCATGGCAATCCCCATGGTGAAATTATTTTTCTGTCCGATTTTTCCTTCGTGGGCGGGCAACCAGGCATAATTTCTGAAAACAGGATTGCCGTTTGCATCGCGCAAAACTTCTCCGGTATCGGGGTTGATGGCCAGTATATGGGGTGCCAGATCTGGATTACTCAATACATTGGGATTGAAGTTTCCCGAAACAGGGTCGATGCCCTGCCAGGGTACAACAGGAAGAAACTTATCGCCATCGAAGAGCTGATAAGGTTTATTCCTGCGCTGATAGCCTGCTTCGGCATCAAAACGTGGGAAAAAATTGCTCCTCGACGATTGGGTTTGCAAGGAGGCACTCTGCCGATCGAGGGAGTGTATCTGCAGGTGGCGGTTGTGGTTTATGGCCATCTGGCGGGCCTGCTGAAGGGTAAGGGTTTCCTGGGCCACAGAAAACAAAGGCAAAAAGGCCAGGGTAATTAAGATTTTTCGCATAGTTTTTATTACGGCTTGGGGGTTAAAAAACCTTGTGTTTGCTATGCCGGAAGGTTTTGTATTTATCGGCAGGTTACATAGCATCCTCCCGAAAAATTGCCTGCCGGCTTCCATTTGAGTATGCAAAGGAACAGATCGTTTTTACCCCTGAAAAGTGAGTGAGTGCTGAACCGGATGATTTGAATGCTGAATTGTAGATCGGGAGATTTAAATCTGATGGCACATTACCAATGGATGCCCCAAACAATACCTGCGATCTGTAGAGGAGATATGGCTGTAAGCTACCTTACCTTTTATTTGAAACCTGATAAGGCCGCTTTACAACCCCCTTCGCGAACCCTCAGGCTGCAATCCCATCACATCATTAGGGTATTTATTTTAAGAGCAAGGAGGTGTACATTTGAATTATTCCACAAGAATTGTTGGGAGACAGTCAGTGTCCTTTCGCCCTTATTGTTGCCCCTCATGGGTTTGCTCTGGATAACCAGGGCATGGGGATAAAAGCCTTGTTATTGCCCTGTGGAACAGGTTGGGCAAAAGGTGCGAATAAACAAATGTGTCATTTTAAAATCTAATCGTATGCAAACGCTTAAATTCAAAGGAATGTATAAGTCTTACAAGATCAGTTTGGTTAGTCTGTTTCTGATTCTGTTTTCAGGGTTTTTCTCAGTTGTTTTTCCTCAGGCTCACTACGAGGGTCTCATTCGCATAGAAAACCCTTCAGAAACCGTTTATGTGAGCAAAGGGCATGAAGAATTTGGGAAACACCTTGCCGGTTTGGTTGAAGGAGCCAATAGGTACATGTCTGCCCTGGTGGGCAAGCCTGCTCCACAGACTACTCTTTTGATCCTTTCGCGGGAAGACTGGGGCAAGTTTACCAATCCGCAACTCATTTACGGCATGCCGCATTACGGTGGAAATACTCTTGTGGTTGCGGCAGAGGACAATGATTTCTGGCGCGCCAATATGCCTCCGCTGCATGCACTGACACCTGAACAGCAGGAGGTTTTCCGCCAGGTATATGCCAATGAGGCGGGGGAGCTATCTGTAAGGCCTTTCTTTGATGTGTTGGCAATACACGAGTTGGGTCATGGCTGGACCGGCTATCATAAGATCAAACGTCAGCGTTTCTGGCTCGAAGAGATACTTTGCAACGTGTTTTTACACACGTTTATCGCTGAAAAGCGCCCTGAGTTGCTGCCCGCTCTCGAGGTTCTTCCCATGCTGCAAGTCACCGGAAGCCGCGATGGCTTTCAGTATACCACCCTTACCCAATTTGAAGAAGGTTACTGGATCATTGGCCGCGATGCTCCGGTGAATTATGGTTGGTACCAGTTTCGTTTCCATTATGCCGCAAAACAGGTTTACGACATGGCTGGTCCTCAGGTATTGAAAAACCTGTGGAATTTTATGGCAGGCCAGAGCGATATTCTGGATCAGGAAGCCTTATTAAACGGGCTCCACAGCAACGTGCATCCGGCAATGGCTGATGTGTACAGGAGGTGGGATGAATGACAGAAGGATTTTCCTTATTACGTCAGGGCAGGAGCCGGAAGTACTTCCCTGGTAATTAATCTGTTATTCATTAATTTTCAGGTAAGAGCTGTAAGCACGTTCTGGACTGAGAAATCTTCAGTGGCGGGGTGACCGGAAGTTGCCCCGTCATTTTGGTGTTAATATAAGATGGGGCATCCAAAGTGACCCCGTTGGTAAATCTACATTCCTGAGTTGTAATCGTAAAGTCTGGTTTTTATATCATTATTCTCTTTTTTCTCCAATTTCCCTCAGACTTAATACATCATACATATCCTTGGGTCTGCCGGCTTTAAGTTTCGATGTGATAAGGTCTTCCAATGATAGCACCCTGAGCTTTATTACCTTTTGCTTTCCTGTTTTCGATTCTACACTTTTCTCCCAAACCTGTTGAAAAGAAAATCCGAAATTCATGTAAGTGATCAGTTCAATCTTAAACACCGGGCTTATATGTATGCTGATATTTTGTTTTTGCTTTATTACTTCGTCAGGGAATGTATTGAAATCATATCCCAATTGCTTTAAGGCCTTAGCAAGATTTTCAAGATTTTCTGTGGTTGTTTCAATCCAGAAATCTATGTCTGCAGAATGCCTTTGGACACCATGAAAGTTTACAGCACCACCTCCTATCAGGATCATCCTGACATTATTTTCCTGTGCTGCCTCAATAAACCTTTCAACTGTTTCAATAAGCTCATTTGCCGAAAGAGGCATAATTTTACTTTCGCTCATAGGGATAAATATGAAAATTCTGATCCGGCTCAGGCTCCTGAGGTGGGTAAAGGTTTAGGTACAGTTCTGACATTTGCAGGAAAACCCTCAGCCGGTCCACGGGATCCATCCTCAGGGTCAACCTGATGCTCTCGGCTTTTGACTCTTCCTTTGTTGTGAAACTAACCTTAATCTTATTCATGTCAGATGATTTAAGAGACTCAAAGTTAGTGTTTTTACATCATCTGTATCGGTTTTTGGCAACAGACCTCTTTTGTTACCATTCATGGTCAGTGTTGCTCAAAAGGCAACTTCATGTATCATTAGTAATTTATGAACTCAACTTCATGAAATCAGTTGAAAATATAAAGTAGATAGAAAACAGATCCTTGCATCTTGGTTCTCTCATAGGTTCTGATCCAGTGGCGGGATGACCGGAAGTTGCCCCGTCACTTTAGTTTTGAAATGCAACGGGGCCACTTTAAGTGACCCCGCCGCTATAAAAAAGCAGGCTCCGGTTCCATCACATCATCACATCATCAGGGTATTTACAATGCACTTTTGCATCTCTACTTTTATCCTGATTATTACAACTATTCATTGATGTTGAACTAGCAAGATAAATTTCTATGACACAAATCTCTGATCATGCAGCAGGAAACGGGCAAAATGCTCCCAAACCTTCTGTCTTTACAAGCCGATTCGATATTGTTGACATTATCCGGGGGGTTGCCCTGCTGGGGATACTTGTACTGAATATCCCCTATTTTTCGCTTCCAACAAACTTTTCAGAGTCCTTCCGCAACGATCCTTCCACCTTTAACTTTTGGGTGATGATGTTCAACGGTGTATTCTTTGAAGGGAAAATGCGTGCATTGTTCTCGGCAATCTTCGGGGCTGGGATCATCCTTTTCACCATAAACAAGGAGCGTACAGGGAAATCGGCCACAGGGCTGTTTTATATTCGCATGGCTTGGCTGGCCGTTTTCGGATTGGTACATGCCCATCTGTTGCTTTGGCCAGGCGACATCCTTTATTTTTATGGGCTGATTGGAATGCTTGCTTTTTTCTTCCGCAAAATGAAGCCTGTTTACCTCATGATGGGGGTGCCCATTGTAATTGTTATTGGTTTTATTGCCGGTAGCCTCTATTATAACCATTACCGGCAAATAAGGCTTACCTATAATGAGGCTGTTGTTTTAAAGGATGCAGGGGAAACTCTTTCAGAAAAACACCAGAATGCCATTGAAGCATGGGAAAAAGTGGAAAGAGAAATGATACCCAATGAAAAGAATATTGCCGAACGTACCGATGCCATGAAAGGCAGTTATGCCGATGTGGCCGGATGGGTCAGGAAAAAGGCCTTTGAAGGGCAGACCAAATATCTCATCTTCTCCATCTGGGATATGCTTGCGCTCATGCTATTGGGGATTGCCCTTTATAAAATTGGATTCTTCACCGGGCAATGGAGCCGCAAACAATATCTTTATACCCTTCTGATCGGCTATGGACTTGGACTTCCCATGGTGATCTTCTCCAGGGTGTATTATATGATCCATATGCCCGACATTCCATCATCCATTGCCTATATGGAAGCTACTGCCATTGACTGGGTACCTATTCTGTACGATTTTCAGCGCATCCTGATCATGATGGCAC
>JBKBSF010000026.1:0-69366 GCA_046291875.1 Bacteroidales bacterium
AAGCGTAGTGCAGGCGCAACCATTCAATGCCGTCAACTTTCACCAGCTCTCGCAACAGGTCGGCCAGCATGGAGCGCTTCTGTAGGTCGTATCCATAATAGCTCAGGTCCTGGGCAATGAGCAACAGCTCTTTTACCCCTTTACGTGCCAGTTGCCCGGCTTCTTCCACCAGGCTCTCTATACTGCGCGAAATAAAGGCACCCCGTATCATGGGAATGGCACAAAAGCTACAGGTGCGATCGCACCCTTCGGCAATTTTAAGATAGGCAAAATGTGAGGGGGTCGTTACCATGCGTTCCTGGCTGGCAGGGTCGTATTTCTGTTTCAGATAACCAAACAAATCGCCCGGATCATCTACTCCAAACCAGGCATTGGTCTCCGGAATCTCTTCCTTAAGTGCTTCCTTGTAGCGTTGTGAGAGGCAGCCCGTTACGATTACCTCTTGAATAAGCCCCTGCTTTTTGGCTTCGGTATACTGCAATATGGTATCGATGGATTCTGTTTTGGCATCGTGAATAAAGCCACAGGTGTTGATGATAACTATATCTGCCGGCCCATCGGCATCGTGGGTAATGCGAAAAGGACCATGCTGCAGCTGGCCCATCATTTTCTCGGAGTCCACCAGGTTTTTCGAACAACCCAGTGTGATGATATTGATATGTTTTTCTTTTGACATTTTCAGGGATTGGGGTATGGGATGTGGGATGTGGGTGAAAGCTCAAAGGTAAAAGGTGAAAGGTGAAAGGGATTGGGTCAGCGGTAAAGCACAATGGATACATGCATTGAAAAACAGACACTTACTCCCCTCAAACTCTCAACTCTCAACTTTCAACTCCTATCTCCCTTCAAACAAGGTTTCCACAAAGGCTTCACGGTCGAAGAGCTGCAGGTCGTCCATGCCTTCTCCAACACCGATGTATTTGACAGGGATCTGGAACTGATCGCTCACTCCTATCACAACACCCCCTTTGGCGGTGCCATCGAGTTTGGTAATGGCCAGGGCATTCACTTCGGTAGCGGCAGTAAACTGTTTGGCCTGCTCAAAGGCGTTTTGTCCGGTAGAACCATCGAGTACAAGCAGTATTTCATGAGGCGAATCGGCTACAACCTTTTGCGTTACCCTTTTTATTTTGGAGAGTTCGTTCATGAGGTTTACCTTGTTGTGCAAACGGCCGGCTGTATCAATAATAGCCACATCAACCTTGTGCTGGCGGGCATAGGATACGGTTTCGAAAGCTACCGATGCCGGGTCGGCACCCATTCCCTGCGACACGATGGGCACATCGGCTCTTTTGGACCATATGGTAAGCTGATCTACAGCTGCAGCACGGAAAGTATCGGCGGCACCCAGCACTACCGATTTGCCGGCCTGCTTGAATTTATGTGCCAGTTTACCAATGGTGGTGGTTTTGCCCACCCCATTCACACCTACAACCATAATCACATATGGGCCTTCCTGCAGATTTTCCTGCCCCAGTTGCGAAAAATCGTTGATTTTGTTTTCGGCCAGCAGCGTCATGATCTCTTCCTTGAGGATACGGTTCAGATCGGCAGTACCCAGGTATTTGTCGCGTGATACACGCTCTTCAATACGTTCAATGATCCTCAGGGTGGTGGTTACTCCCACATCGGAAGTTACCAGAACCTCTTCCAGGTTGTCGAGAACATCGGCATCTACTGTAGATTTGCCAACCACTGCCTTTCCCAGGCGCTGGAAAAACGTTTCGCGGGTTTTAGCAAGCCCCTGGTCCAGTTTTTCTTCTTTGTTCTTGGAGAAAAAATCGAATAATCCCATTGTCAATTGGTGTAAATGCTTGAACTGCCCCATGGGACAGCCTCACAAAGTTAACGAAAAAAGACTTCCAAAAGCCTGTGGTTTTGGAAGTCTTTTCCCGGTAATGAATTTCTTACAAAAGGGTTTTATTGCCCTCAAACTGCAGCCAGAGGCTTTATTTCTTTTCGAAGTGTTCTTTTACTTTGTCAGAAGCAATGATTTCTTCCTTGAAGGTATAAGCGCCGGTTTTGGCTGACCTTTCCATTTTGATAACTTTTGCATAACCCTTGCCGGTATCGGTTTTCAGGGTTGCAACTACTTTCTTTGCCATAATTTACCTTATTTAATTTCGCGGTGAATAGTCATTTTTCTTAAAATAGGATTGTACTTCTTCAGCTCAAGCCTATCAGGAGTGTTCTTTTTGTTCTTAGTACTGATGTACCGAGAAGTACCAGGCATTCCGCTTGTCTTATGCTCGGTGCACTCCAAAATTACCTGCACCCGTGCTTCTTTAGATTTCTTTGCCATTGTTAATTGACGTATTTTGAGGTTTTATTTTTCAGGAGTGCAAAGATAATTATTTTATCTTATCCCACAAAAGATAAAAGGAAAATAATTAAGAGGCTTAATGGCACGCAAAACCTCAACCATTCCCCCCTGTAGTAATTGTTGTATATTTGAAGCCATCTTTTAATTACAATGTATGTCTTCCCCGAAAATTATTTTCAAAACAGCATTCCTTTTCTTGACTGTTGCACTGTTCATGGGCCATTGCTATGGTCAATCCATTAGAATCAATGAAGTAATGTCTTCGAATATTGACTTTATTTCTGATGAAGATGGCTCCTTTGAGGACTGGATTGAGATCATAAACACCGGCAATGAAAGCATAAATCTGGAAGGGTATGGCTTATCAGACGATTATGACAATCCTTTTAAATGGGTCTTTCCTGCTTATGAAATACAGCCCGGTGAACTGATGCTTATCTGGGCATCGGGTAAGGACAGAAAGCCAGAACCGGGCAGTATGCAAAGCGGCATCATCCGGAAGTTTTTCCCAGGCATACCAGGAACTGCTGTCAGCGACCTGACCCATCACCCCTCCTTCCCTGATCAGCCGGCAAGCACAAGTGTATTGATCAGCTCTTTTGAAGCACCCATTGATATAGACGACAATTACGGGCAAATGCTGTATACCTGGATCGCCCCTCCCATGACCGGGAATTACAAATTCTGGATTTCGAGCGATGACAACTCCGTACTGCGCCTGAGCAGTGATGAATCCCCGGAAAATATTTCTACCATTGCCAGTGTGCCTGGCTGGACCCATCCGCGCGAATGGTATAAGTTTCCGCAGCAAACTTCCGCTCCAGTTTTTCTGGAAGAAGGCCAGTTGTATTATATGGTAGCACTCATGAAAGAGGGTGCCGGAGGTGATAACCTTGCCGTAAGGTGGTTGATGCCCGATAATGTTCTTGAAGAACCTCTCAACGCTTCACATTGCCGGATCCCTTCGGCCCGGTGGCATACCAATTTCTCCATCAGCGCCCAGGGCGAAGAGCTGATCCTCACCCATCCCGATGGCCAACGACTTGATGAAATGCCACCTATGCCCATTCCGGCCAACATCTCTGCAGGCCGGTTGGCAGACTCTGGCAACGCATGGTTCTTGTTTGATCGTCCAAGCCCCGAGCTCCCCAATCCCGGGGAAGGCTTTACAGATATCTCTGAAGAACCCCTTATCTCCCCTGCTTCCGGAGTGTATGCCAGTAATACCCTGGTGAGCATTACTACCAACGATCTGGAAGCACAGATTTACTATACTATCAATGGCAATATGCCGGAACCAGGCAGTGCAACCCTGTATACCGGCCCATTTATGGTAAATCATACGAACTACATAAGAGCCGTTGCAGTAAGCCCCGGCAAGTTACAAAGCCCAGTTGCTGCCACTATCATTTCTGTGGCAGCAGATGAGATCAGAGAGTTTTCGTCCGATCTGCCTCTTTTAATCCTTCACTCTTTCAATAACCCCATAACTCCCGGGGGCCGCACACCTGCATATATGAGCCTGATTAACAACAACCAGGGAGTAGAAAACCATCTGGTAGACCCTGCTGAGATCGGTAGCAGAATCCTCATCAATATCCGCGGCACCAGTTCACAAACCTTTCCCAAGAAAGGATATGGGTTTCATAGTGTAGAAGAGAACGATCGAAACCAAAAGCTGCCCCTGCTTGGCATGCCAGAAGAGCACAACTGGGTATTGCATGGCCCCTATGCTGATAAAACCTTAATGCGCAATGCCTTTTCCTATTCGCTGGGCAACGATTTAGGCCATTACACACCACGCACCCGCTTTGTAGAACTGTACTTACATGAAGGATATGTGCAACTCAGAAAACAGCATTATCATGGAGTATATGTGTTAACGGAGAGAATAAAGGTTGCACCTGGCAGGGTGGAAATAGCCGAAATGGAAACCCATCACAACTACTATCCGGAGGTAAGCGGAGGATATATTTTTAAGAATGACAGGCTAAACCCAGGCGAGTCGGGGTTCACAACCTCAAGAGGCAGTCTTTTTGCCCATGTAAGGCCCAACGAACAATCCATCAGCAACCCACAGAAGAGCTATCTTGTGGCATTCATCGATTCACTCGAACAAGCCCTCTTCGGAGACCAATTTACCGATCCCGACCAGGGGTATGCTGCATTTATGGATGTTCAGTCGTTTACAGACATGCACCTGATCACCGAGCTTACCAAGGAAATTGATGGCTATCGGCTAAGCACATTTTTGCATAAGGACCGCCAGGGCAAAGTAAAAATGGGCCCATTATGGGATTTTAACCTTTCACTGGGAAACGTATACTATCTGCAAGGCTGGAACCCACAGGGATGGTACTACACCCAGATTTCAGAAACAGAATACATGTATGGATGGTACAACCGCCTTTTTCAAGACCCGCATTTTTATGATCAATACCGTCGCAGATACCGTAGTTTAAGGCTTACTGCCTTTTCCGAGGCCAACCTCATTGGCAAGGCAATGCAGTTCTATGATCAATTGCACCAGGCTCGAGCCCGTAACTTTGAGAAATGGAAGGTTTTGGGTACGTGGGTATGGCCCAACTATTTTATTGGGCAAACCTGGGATGAAGAGGTGTTCTGGATGACAAACTGGATAAAACAGAGGTTGGAATGGATGGATTCGCAGCTTGGTCAACCCTATTCCATGATCCATTACTGGAATTTTAACCAAGAAGACTTATTGCAACCAACCTTTACTCTTGCTGATGCCAGTTTGCAGGTAAATGCAGGCATACAAGCAGAAGTGAGCCCCGGAACAGGACAGGACTTCAATGGCATCAATGCCCGGAACGGCGATGGGGCTGCACAGCATCTGCGCATAAATAATCCCGCGGGTACTGAATTGATTTTTGCTTTGCCCAGCACCCAATACCAAAATCTTTTGTTTTCATACGAAACCCGCAGATCTGCCAATGGAGCAAACCGGCAAATAGTATCCTATACCTTTGACGGAGAAAACTACCATGTGCTCGATACATTAACTGTTATCGAAAAACCTGTGCTTCATCACTTTGATTTCAGCCACATTGCCGAGGTAAATGACAATGATAACTTCTCCGTAAAAATCTGGATAGAGCAAACAGAAGACGGCAGTGGCGGAATAACTGGAAACAACAGGTTTGACAATGTAAGCCTGGATGGCGAAGCTCTGGAAGGGGTAAACCGGCCACCGGTACTGATAAAATGGTTCCCCGAAAACATTGAGCTTATAGCCCAAAATCCGGCTTATATTTTAGATTTATCGACCTATTTCAGCGATCCGGATGGCGATCTCATGCAATATACCCTTGTGGCACCCCAGGGTCAGTTTGTCAATATCAGTAAGAATACTCATGAACTTACCATTCAACCTTTGAAGGCCGGAAGTGGCAAGCTAAAGATACTTGCCACAGACGGAACCCATCCTCCCCTGACGATTTCGGCCAATATACTTGTATATCCGGATGCGGTACTCCTGCAGACGGGAAATTATTTATTCGACTACTGGGACCCCAATGAGCCTGAAGGCAGTTTTCCTGAACACATGATTTTTCTTCAAAGCGAACAGGATGATCCGGATCTTGGCACGCCATCCCTGCATGCCTATAACATCCCGGCAGCAGATTATGCATCCGGAGATCAGGGAAATATTGGTTTTCCTTACCGCAATCAAAGCAGAACAAGAATAAATGGAATGGGAGCCGATGGCATATCGTTTATCAATACCGGAAGGGGCCGCGATTTGGGTGTAGCATTGCTTGCAATAAATACAGAAAATGCTCAAAATGTAACCCTTAGCTGGAAGGCTTCTACCATCAGAGCCAATTCGAGGGCTTACCACTTCAGATTACAATACAGAGTAGGCTACCAGGGGTTGTGGAAAAACTGGACCCATGAGGCCGGATACCCCATTGAATATGTGCGTGCCCCGGTTGCAGGCCATCAAACTTTTTTTGAAGATCTGGAACTTCCACCAGATGCCAGAAACAAACCTTATGTCCAGATCAGATGGGTGTACTATTATACCGGAATACAGCTTAATGAAAACAGTGGAGCACGCGACATGCTGGCAGTTAACAGCATTCAGGTGAAATCTCTTCAAACGGGTGTTGAAACAGAAGGTCAACACCAACACCAAAGCACTTTGACAGCATTTCCGAACCCTACTACCCATGGCAGGTTGTATTTAAGCCAAAAAGCATCCGGATCGCTTTACGATATCACAGGGATTATGATAGCACGGTTGGATGATGTGACAAGTATTAACACCCACGGACTGAGCAATGGGATCTATTTTTTCAGAAGCGATAGTGGCGAAACCATTCGATTTATTGTATCGCGCTGATGGGTGCCAAAAATGGAGAAGCCCGGATTACACGTCAATAATGCTGCGGAAAATTTGTCATTCTACACTTTTTCAGCTACTTTCGTAGTTAATTATGCAAAGGGGCTCTGCTCATAGTCCATAATAAGCAGAGCCCTGTTTTTTTCACTTTATTTATTTCAAGTATTTAATATGAGTACAGCAAAAGTTATTTCTCTGACCTATGAATTGCGCTCAGGCGATGGCCAGGGCAATGTAGTAGAAATTGCGGGCAAAGACAATCCTGCTGAATTTCTTTTTGGAGCCGGCAACCTGATACCTGAGTTCGAAGATCATCTCAGAGACCTCAATCCTGGCGAAACCTTTGAGTTTATTATCAGTTCCGAAAATGCCTATGGTGAAATCAACCCCGGCGCCATTGTAGATCTGCCCCGCAATATTTTCATTATCGACGGCCAGGAAGCCAGCGACCTTCTGGTGGTGGGCAACATGGTACCTATGCGCAACGATCAGGGCGACCCCTTGCAGGGAAAGATCCTGTCTATCGAAGAAGAGCTGGTAAAAATGGATTTCAATCACCCCCTGGCGGGTCAGGACCTCCATTTCAAAGGTGAGATACTCAATACTCGCCAGGCAACCCCCGAAGAAGTAGCCCACGGGCATGTACACAGTGGTGATAACTGCCACTAAACCAACTATAATACCCCAAAGAGCATAGCATTGAATGCAATATAGGTCAGGGATAAAGAAAAAATTTCCCCAAAAACTTAAATATTGCAGATTTCTATTACCTTTGCTGAGAATTCAATTTTTATTATTTTTTACTTTTTATTTACAATGAATAACGGAACAGTAAAATTTTTCAATGAAACCAAAGGTTTTGGTTTTATTAAAGAAGAAGGAACCAACAAAGAGTACTTCGTACACGTAACAGGCCTTATCGACGAAATCAGGGAAAATGACAACGTAACATTCGACCTGAAAGAAGGCAAAAAAGGATTAAATGCAGTAAATGTGAAAGTGGTAGACTAATATCCAAGATACACAACTCATTTATGAATTGAAAAGCCTTACGATGTAAGGCTTTTTTTTTAAACTTTGCAAACCCATTCTGCCATCTCTCCGTTTTCGCACCATGAACATCACCAAAAAGCATATCAGCTGCCAGGAGCAAAGTATTTTTCTGAATATCTACCTGCCCGAACAAACCCCCAAAGCCATTATCCAGATCAACCATGGCCTGGCAGAGCACAGCCAGCGCTATCGTGAGTTTGCCACTTTCCTTTGCGAGAAAGGATACGGAGTATATTTCCACGATCATCCGGCACACGGTAAGTCGGCAGCCGACCCCGATAAGCTGGGCCATTTGCCATGGCGTGGAGGCTGGGACAGCATGCTTGCCGTAATCCATACCATTAATAAGCAGATCCGAAAGGCTCATCCGCAGGTGCCGGTATTCCTTTTCGGGCACAGCATGGGCTCACTGCTGGCACGATATTACAATGCCACCTTCCCTATGTATTTTAAGGGAATGATCCTTTCAGGTACCACAAACCCAAGCCCTTCAAAACTCAAATCGAGCCTTACTGTGGTTAAATTTATGAAGATGTACCGCAAGTCTTCTTTCAAAAGCCCATGGCTCAACAACCTTTTTTACAAAGGATACAGTAAAACACTGCAAAACCCTGCCACCGACTTCGACTGGCTCACCAGCAACCCTCACGAGGTGCAGAAGTACATCGAAGATCCCTGTTGTGGCTTTCAACTTTCACTGGGCTTTTTCAAAAACCTGCTCCAGGGAACACTTCAAATGCTAAAAACCGAAAAACAATTGCGGTTTCGCAAAAATTTCTCCACCCTGATCATTGCCGGAAAAATGGACCCCGTAGGAAACTTTGGAAAAGATCCTGAGATGGTTTTCCAGAAGTATCGCCAGCAAGGTTTCTTCAGAACTCAGCTACACCTTGTAGAACAGGGCAGGCATGAATTGCTCAACGAACACGAAGAAACGCAAAAGGAATTCTTCCGTGTTGTAGATAATTTTATCCAGGAAAAACTGCGCGGCCAGTTCTAATCTCCCTTTCCTTCCACACCAAAATAATGTTAAAACCAAACCTTTCCTGGGTTTAATTCGTTTGGATTGTAGTATTTTCGGACACAATTAGCTCAAGAAAAGGAAAAACAAGTTTTAACCTCCAACAATGCAGGCGTTGCAGTTTTTCAATTAAAAGCAACGCAGGCATTGCCAACAAAACAACTTCACTATGAATACCCCATTTCGCTTGTGGGCAGTGCTTTTTATTATGGTAAGCACACCCTGGTTTTTTGTTTCATGCCAGCAGGCAGCCCCTCCTGCCCCTCCCATTAAGCTTTCCAATATGGATAAGACGGTGAATCCCGGCGACGATTTTTATCGTTTTGTCAACGGTGGATGGCTGATCAACAACCCCATTCCAGAGGAGTATAGCCGTTATGGATCTTTTGAGCAACTGGCAGAGCAAAATGAAGAAAAACTCCTTGCCCTTGTAAATCAGATCCGCAACGACCGTACAGCTCAGCAAGGCACCAACCGGCAACGCATCAGAGATTTTTACAACAGCGCAATGGATACCCTTACCCAGACCCGCCTGGGCATACAACCCATAGCATTTCTGTTGGATGAGATCGATCAACTCAGCGACCGCTCTCAACTTCCACAGATTATGGCAAAGTTGCATCTGTATGGTATTTCTCCTGTGTTCAGCCTGCGCTCAGCGCAGGACCGTAAAAATACAGAACAAATGATCGCATCCATTGCACAGGGAGGTTTAGGAATGTCGGATCGCGACTATTACCTCAACCAGGATGCACGTTCGGTAGAGATCCGTCAAAACTATGAGCTGTTTATTGAAAAGATCTTTATCCTTGCGGGATACGAAAAAAATGAAGCACAGCAGGCTCGCAGCAGGGTAATGGATATGGAAACCAGTATGGCAGAAGCTTCAATGACCCGACTGGAGCGACGCAATCCTTATGCCACCTACAACAAAATGAGCGTGCAGGAGCTACAGCAGCTAATGCCTGATTTTGATTGGGACATGTACCTGCGGGGTCTTGCCATCAGCATAGATGAGATCAACGTGAGTCAACCCCGGTTCTTCGAAAATGCCACCAAACTCGTTGCCAGCCAACCCCTGGAAGCATGGAAAAGCTATCTGAAGTGGAATGTATTGCGCTCTTCGGCCCAACATATCGGTCAGGACTTTGACGAGGCACAATTCGACTTTTACGGCCGGGTAATGACAGGGAGCGAAAAGCAGCGTGAACGATGGAAAAGAGCGCTGTCAAGCCTCAACTTTAGCATTGGAGAGGCTCTTGGACAGGAGTATGTGGCACTGCATTTCCCCCCCGAGTCAAAGGAAAGGATGGTAGATCTGGTGGAACATCTCAGAAGAGCCTTTCATCAGCGCATTGAGCAACTCCAGTGGATGAGCGATGAAACCAAACAGGAAGCCTTCGCCAAACTGCAAGCAATGAATGTAAAGATTGGCTACCCCGATAAATGGACCGATTTCAGCGAGCTGGAAATAAAGGATCAACCCTACATCCTCAATATCCTGGCTGCCCGAAAATTTAACATCCGGCGCAACCTTGAGGAAATCGGGCAACCCGTTGATCGCGATAAATGGTTTATGACCCCGCAAACCGTAAATGCATACTATAGCCCCACCATGAATGAGATCGTTTTCCCTGCGGCCATTCTGCAACCTCCTTTCTTCTACCCCCACGGTGATGATGCGGTAAATTTTGGCGCAATCGGTATGGTAATCGGCCACGAAATGACCCATGGATTCGATGATCAGGGGCGACGCTACGCCATGGATGGCAACCTGAGAGACTGGTGGACAGAAGAAGACAGCCGCCGTTTTGAGGAACTGTCTGAAGTGCTGGTGGAGCAATACAATAATTATGTAATGCTCGACAGCCTCACCATAAACGGACGCCTGAGCCTGGGAGAAAATATTGCCGACCTGGGAGGGCTTACCATTGCTTACCATGCCCTGCAAAACAAGCTGGCTGAAGATGGACGTCCTGACAAAATTGACGGTTTTACGCCCGAACAACGGTTCTTCATCTCCTATGCCCAGATCTGGCGTAACCATATGCGCGACCAGCGTCTGATGCAACAACTCAACGAAGGGCCCCACTCTCCTGGTGAAGCACGTGTGAATGGCATTGTTTATAATATGGAAGAGTTTTACAGGGCTTTCAATATACAACCCGACAATTCTCAACGCTTTATCGCACCCGAAGCAAGAGCAGAAATCTGGTAAAAAGTAACCATAAAAAAAATAAGGCTGTATGAGGAATATTTCATACAGCCTTATTTTTTTGCACCATCCTTTGCTTTAGGTTGCAAAGAGTACTATTCAACAATCACTTTGAAGGCGGTTTTCTCTTTACCCATATTGTCCCATTGCAGGAAGTAAGTTCCGGCGGGCAGATGCCTGATATCCATCTTTGCTTCAGCTCCGGGGGTCATGGGGGAGCTCACTGCAATCTGTCCTGCCACATTTACAAGCCGCAAGGTAGCAGATTGAATGTCCTGTGGTAACTGTACATACAACCATTCCCTGGCAGGATTGGGCCATATACGCACAGGCAACAATTCTGGCGTATTTACAGAGGCCGCAAACTCAAACCGGGCTTCCAGGGAGCGATGAGCCTCAACGGTAAAGCTATAATTAAGCTGTGTACTTACCACCGAACCGTTCTCTGTCCAATGCAGGAAATTATAATCCTGGGCAGGTTGTGCCTGCACCGTATGCTGCGAATTTGCAAGGAATGCACCGGCACCGGTTACACTACCGCCAGTGGCAGGTGTTGCTGTAAGTTCAATATTGAAAAACTGGGGTTGCTGGGTCAGGGGCTCTGACAGGGCCTTGATGCTCCAGTCGCCCTGTATGTTGAACTGTGTGAGAGTAGTCCAGGCTGTCGGGTCTTCCACAGTGGTTCTTATCATGTTTCCTTTTCCATCGAAATGGGTTTGACTGTCGCGGCCTGCCGGGAATACACCTGCACCCGGATCGGCAAATTCAGCACCAATCCATAGTTCCTGATCGGGATTGACAATATAGGGGGTTTGCAGATAAACCATAATCCATCGACCGGGATATTGCCAGAATGATTGCGAAACATACTCTACGAGGTTTTCAGAATCGTTTCCCTGCCAGATCTTAATGCGTGCAGTGGTTGCATTCTGATTGATATAGACCTTTATGGCTTTAATTACCCCTGCCTGGAAACTTTCAATATCCTGAGGAGTAAAGCGCTTGGCGATCTGAAATGTACCGGGTTGCGAAAGTCCCACGCTGCTGGTGCTGTAGCCATCGTCCCACTCAAGCCATTGAACAACATGATCGGGGTGCATAAAATCGAAACTCACTGTGCGGTTTGCATGGTTGCGGGTAATATTGGTGATGGGTTTGTTGGTATGTACACCAGACCATGCATTGGAAGTGCGGAGGGTAAAATCGGTAAAAGCTGTAACATTGCCCTGCCCTGGAAATTGGGCAAAGGGAGTATTGATCTGCCCGTACGACTCGGGGGTTTCCCATGGATCGCTGTCGGCATTGGCAAAAACTACGTACATTTTTTGGGGATGCCCCACATTTACACTGTTGCCCGCCTGATCCACATCATTGCTCACATGATAAATGATCATTCCCTGTCCGGGGATTGCCTGATCGAACCCGGTTTGCTGGCGGTTTTCCAGCAGGTAGTATTCGCCGGGGGTGCGAGTATTGATTCGGAAAAAGCTGTGAGGAGTGGTCATACTGTTTTGCAGCGTAACGCTCTGTGGAGTATCCAGTATTGTGGGTTCAGCCCAGTTGTAATAATGGGTTTTGGTAAAAGCATTATGATGCGCGGGAGTGGCACCGCCATTGTTCCAGGTACCTGAAGCCATCATATCCCATTGCCCGGTTCCGATAAAGTTTCCTCCGGAGCCATCGCCATCGGTATCATAGTAATCGGGAGCCCCCAAAACGTGGCCAAACTCATGGCCAATGACACCCATCCGGGTTATGAGTTTCGTTGGGTTGGATTGGGCATTGCCCCTGAGTTCGGGAGAGCAGGCGTATCTGCTGATCCAGACACCATCGAGCTGCACCGGCTGTATGCTCCAGGCATGCGACCAGATAGTGTTGGGTCCGCCACCAGCTTCTTGTCCATACCCCGAAAAAATCATATAAACACCATCCACCTGACCATCGCCATCATTGTCGTAATCGGCATAATTTACATATGGATTAGCAAGGTGCACCCCTTCGGTCATCAGATTGCGTGCACCCTGAAAAGAACCATATTGGGCCATATTCAGGCTGGCAGTAAAAGGGCCAAATACATCCACAGTAAGATCGAACTGGTTCCATGAATTCTCAAGATAGTAATCTCTCAGGCTACCGGTTGCTCCCCCGGCAGTATAGTTGAGTTGATTAAAAAGCGCATCGAACTCGGCATGCGAGCGGGTAAATGGCACATCGGGGGTTTGCATTAAGATGCAGATCAGGGTGCGCTCACCAGTGGTGGGAAAGCTTTTAGTCCGGAAATCCTCCTTCATCTCCCATACCTCCAGCAGCATCCTTTGTTGCTCAGGGCTGAAAAACAGCCCGGGAGTGACTGTCAGCAAAAAGTCTTTCTCTGATTTGCTGCGGTTGTCGGTTTCGGAAACCTTTACACCAGACAATACCAGGTTGCCCTCTGCATCGTGAACAGCATACTGATATTCACCTTCACGATTTGCCAGGAGGGTATAACCATCGGGAGTAACGGCCCAGTTGATCTTTTCATCCCCGCGAAGGTAAAGGTCGATGAGGGTACCATCGGGTTGCTGGTACTGAATGCGGCCAGGATAAGCCGGGGCGGCCACCAGCCATGAAGTTTGCCCTGCCACAAGCAAGGTAAACAATAGTAAAATCCAAAGTTTTGTAGTAAATCTTGACATGCTTTTGATTAAGGTTAAAGGGTTATGTTGGGAAGTAGATTACAGAACAGTTCAGGGCCTGGTGGCATTGATTACCCTCCAGTCTTCATCAGAACGATCTTCGGGGTTTCGGGCAATGATACCTGTAGACTGCGGCAGGCCCTGATCATCCCTGAAAGTATATTCATAGAACCCTTCAGGGTTCATCACCAGGGGAAATCCGTCGGCAGTAAGGGCAATATGAAAATGCTCATCGCCCCTGAGGAATATTCTGAGAATATAGCCATCGGGCAATTCATACCAGATAGTATCGGGATAGGCAGGTACTCTGGAAGGCATATCCTCCATTATATCGGGCACGGGAGGCACCTGAGGTGTTGCAGGAGGCTGAGCCGGAGCTTCTCGTTTGCTGCGGCAGGCGCCTGCAATAGAAATCAAAGCCAGTGCTATGGCGGGGATTAAAAGAAGTCTTTTCACCGGGAGAGGCATTTAGTTGAATGTGCTAAAATACAATATACTGCCGTAAAAGTGGCCAAAAAAAGAATGTATATGCTATAAAAAAAGGCTGCACCTTTCGGACAGCCTTTCTTTTGGGGGTATTGCGTTTCGTTTATTTTTTCACTTTTTCCACAACCGCTTTGAAAGCTTCAGGATGGTTCATTGCCAGGTCGGCAAGCACCTTGCGGTTGATCTGGATATCACTTTTAGCGAGATCGCCCATAAATTTGGAATAGCTCAGGCCGTGCATTCTAACGGCTGCGTTGATACGCAGGATCCACAGCTTTCTGAAATTTCTTTTCTTAACACGTCTGTCGCGGTAGGCATAAGTTTGACCTTTTTCCCAGGTGTTCTTGGCTACTGTCCAGACATTTTTCCTTGCACCAAAATAACCTTTGGTAAGTTTAAGGATCTTTTTTCTTCTGCGCCTTGAGGCTACATTGTTTACTGATCTAGGCATTTCTTTAGGATTTTGTTTTCATTTAGCGCTTTCCTGCAGCGGAAAGACTTTTCGGGCTAAACAAAGGTTTTACAAAAAATAATTAACTAACGTTGAAAAGGATTACAGGCAAAGCATTGCTTTTACCAGACCCTCATCGGGTTTGGAAATCAAACCAGTTTTGGTAAGATTTCTCTTTCTCTTTTTCGATTTTTTGGTAAGGATGTGGCTTTTGAAGGCATGCTTACGCTTGATTTTACCGGAAGCAGTAAGAGAAAACCGCTTTTTTGCTCCGGATTTTGTCTTCATTTTAGGCATTTGAATTCAAATTTACGGGTTAACAATCTATATGTGAAATAAACGAGAAACGTTACTTTTTCTTTTTAGGAGCCACGAACATGATCATTCTTTTTCCTTCGAGTTTGGGCATTTGTTCTACTTTTCCAAGCTCTTCCAGTTCCTGGGCAAAACGAAGCAAAACTACTTCTCCCTGCTCTTTGTAAATGATCGAACGTCCTTTAAAGAACACATAAACCTTCAACTTAGCGCCTTCTTCGAGGAATTTCTGGGCATGCTTCAGTTTAAAATTGAAGTCATGGTCGTCGGTGTTGGGCCCCAGACGAATTTCCTTGATCACCACTTTTGCAGCATTGGCCTTGATGTCTTTTTGCTTCTTCTTCAGATCGTAAAGAAACTTTTTGTAATCCAATATCTTACAAACGGGTGGATTGGCAGCAGCGGCAATCTCAACCAGATCCAGACCTTGCTCTTCAGCCAGTGCTAAAGCTTCTTTGATAGGCAGAATGGCAGGTTCCATATCTTCTCCTACCACCCTTACAACGGGGGCCTGGATTTTTTCATTGATCTTATGGGGATCTTCGGGTCGCACAAAAACTCTGCGGGGTCTTGGTCTAAACGGTGTTGCTATATTTCGGTCCTCCTTATTTTGATGAATAATATTTAAGTAATAATTTTTGGGTTCTGTTCAAGGGGTTGCACAAAAAAATCAGAACTCTGTCAGCTGCCTGATTTCATCGTTAACCAATTTGATAAAATCTTCCGGGGTAAAAGTACCCAAATCTCCAACTCCATGCTTTCTTACAGACAAAGTTCCTTCATTTTCTTCTTTCTCACCCACAATGATCATAAACGGAATCTTACGTGTTTCGGCGTCTCTGATCTTTTTTCCTGTTTTTTCACTGCGCTCGTCAATGAGGGTGCGAATTTCGGAATTATTTAGCAAATTTAAAACTTTTTTTGCATAATTCTCATACTTCTCACTGATTGGCAGTACGATAGCTTGTTCTGGGGTAAGCCAGAGGGGAAAATTACCTGCACAGTGCTCAATAAGTACGGCAACAAATCTCTCCATGGAGCCAAAGGGGGCTCTGTGGATCATCACCGGGCGATGTTTCTGGTTGTCGCTGCCGGTATATTCCAGTTCGAAACGTTCGGGCAGGTTATAGTCTACCTGAATGGTTCCCAGTTGCCACTTACGACCCAAAGCATCTTTTACCATAAAGTCGAGTTTGGGGCCGTAAAATGCAGCTTCTCCCATTTCCACTTCGGCATGTATGCCCTTTTCTTCCACGGCTTCTACGATGGCTTTCTCTGCTTTCTCCCAGTTTTCGTCGCTACCGATGTACTTCTGTCGATTCTCCGGATCGCGCAGCGAAATCTGCACACTGTAATCCTTGAATTCGAGTGCTTTAAAGATGTAAAGAATGATATCCATTACCTTCAGGAACTCTTCTTTTACCTGGTCGGGACGGCAGAAAATGTGCGCATCGTCCTGGGTAAACCCTCTTACCCGTGTAAGGCCGTGGAGCTCTCCACTTTGCTCATAGCGGTAAACTGTGCCAAATTCGGCCAGACGCAAAGGCAAATCCTTATAAGAGTACTGACGGGTTTTATAGATCTCGCAATGGTGCGGGCAATTCATAGGCTTGAGCAAAAACTCTTCACCTTCGGCGGGGGTTTGAATGGGCTGGAAAGAGTCCTTTCCGTACTTCTCATAG
Source organism: Bacteroidales bacterium (assembly GCA_046291875.1). Lineage (GTDB taxonomy): Bacteria > Bacteroidota > Bacteroidia > Bacteroidales > UBA7960 > SKVR01. Next base: position 16,591 of record JBKBSF010000026.1, read on the forward strand.
TGCCCGCTGGTCAAATAAAGATTTTTATTACCGATATGGGGCGTAATTACAGGCAGGTAACCAGCTTTACGCTGCACGTTTTTGAGAAACTTCTCCAGGTTTTCGCGCAGCTGGGCACCTTTGGGCAACCACAGAGGCAATCCCTGGCCCACACTGGGAGAGAATGCAAACAATTCCATTTCGCGGCCAATCTTGCGGTGATCGCGTTTTTTTGCTTCTTCCAGCATCTCCAGGTATTCGGTCAGCTGTTTTTGTTTGGGGAAGGTGATGCCATATACCCGTGTGAGCTGCTTGCGACTTTCATCGCCACGCCAGTAAGCTCCTGCAATGCTCAGCAGCTTCACCGCCTTGATTGTGCTGGTATCTGCAAGGTGAGGCCCACGGCAGAGGTCGGTAAAGTTGCCCGACTCATAAAAGCTTATGGTACCATCTTCCAGATCCTGCAACAGGTCAACCTTATATTCATCACCCTTGTTGGAATAAAACTCCAGGGCTTGTGCCTTGGGTATTTCCTTCCTTACAAATTGTTGTTTCTGACGGGCCAGGTCCAGCATTTTCTTTTCAATCTTTTCAAAATCGTTGCTCGAAATGCTATGATCACCCAGATCTATGTCGTAATAGAAACCATTTTCCACATCGGGGCCAATACCAAATTTGGTACCCGGATACAACGCCTCAATGGCCTCTGCCATAAGGTGAGCTGAAGAGTGCCACATGGTAGCTTTTCCTTCCTTGTCATCCCAGGTATGGAGCTTGATTTTGGCATCGTTGTGAATGGGGCGGTTCAGGTCCCATACCTCACCATTTACGGTAATGGAAAGCACATTGCGGGCGAGTCCTTCACTGATGCTTTGTGCGATTTCAAAACCGGTAACCCCCTTGGGGTATTCTCTTGACGAATTGTCGGGCAAAGTAATGCGTATCATACTGTTATTTTAGGCATTTGGTGTTTCAGACCTGGTCGGTTCTCCAGCAGAAGTGTAAGGACAGGTCCGGATGATGAGCAGACAACAAGGCAGTTAAAAACACTGCACAATGCACTACCCTTTCTTACAAGGGTGCAAAGGTACAAAAAAATATCTTTGCCAATTGGATTTCTGGCTTTAAAATAAAGGAGTTCAGGCAAAATTAATCCACTGCGTACATTCGCTTAATAAAGCGCAGCTTGTGGGTATATTTCCTTAGAGAAGTATTGAAGATACCCTGGTGGTCAATTTTATCTACCCTTACTGTCTGGTGTGCATGAATGATATGCTCGTCGTCGAGCAGTATACCTACATGAATAATGGCCTGTTCCTCATTATCGAAAAACAGCAGATCTCCTGGAGCAGCCTCATGAATAAGATTGAGCATTTGTCCCTGGGTAGCTTGCTGAGAGGCATCTCTGAGAATTTGAAAGCCGGCCATTTTATATACCAGTTGGGTAAAGCCTGAACAATCGATCCCCAATGCCGATTTACCTCCCCACAGATAAGGGGTATTAAGAAAATTAAGGGCAAGCGAGGGAATCAGCGAAGGATCAGGCTGTGCAATGGCACGGCAATTTCCATGGAAATGAAATTGTTTGCCTGCCAGCTCAAAAGCGCCCTCATGGCAATTGTAAAAACTACTTCCGGCAGATACCAGAAAAGAGGTATTTAGGCTCTTATCTTCGAGCAACTGTACCAGATCGGTACTCACAAAACGGTTAGAATGATGCAGAAGTTCGGAGTTCTCCTGGCTTAGCGGGGCAATCTGCCCGGCAGAAACCCAGCCCTGGTAGCCATCATCCAGCAGAGCTACCATCAGCCATTTATCTTTGCGTTGCAGGATCTCTACCTGGTCTCCAAAGAGCAATTGGGTTACCATTTCTGAACGATCATCGGCAGAAAGCCTTAAAGGTGCCACACTGATCAAACAAATTCCCTTTTCCATACATTTAATTTGCAGGTAAAATTATGGAAAATAGTTTACATCCATACAACAGAAAGAGGGTTAATTGTTAACTTCGCAAATCAAGCACAATTGAACGTTATGGTCAAGATCATTACCTGGTTTCAGGAAAATTTCTCCAATCTGGTTCGTTTCAACCTGTTTGCCATCAGCATATTGTTGATTGTATTGCTTTTTCCGCGCCATAGTGGCTTTTACTGGGAGTTCTCCCAGGCCCGCCCATGGATGTACGACGATCTGATAGCACCTTTCAGCTTTGCCATTCAGAAGAGTCAGGAGGAGCTTGCCCGCGAACGGGAGGAGGTTCTGGCAGAGCTGGTTCCGTTTTTCCGTACCGACCCGGGTGTTTACGACCGTCAGTTTCAGTTGTACAACACCCGTTTTGAGGTTGCATGGGCAGATGAAATGGGCACTCGCGATGCACGTGCGGAGCAAAAGAATCAACTCAAAAGGGCCGGATTGGACATTTTCGACTCCATTTACCAGCGTGGGGTAATTTTTCTGGAAGGAGAAATGGCCGGTGCTTCCGCCGATACTCCCATCTTGCTTATTGAAGGAACGGTGGCCAACCCTTCAAAGGTAGGCGACTTTCTGTCCATACGCGAAGCTTTTCAGCTTACCAGTAAATTGCTGGATGAAAAACGACTTGACAATCGCCAGAGGGGTTTTCTGAGAGGTGTGATTGAAAACTCCATCACGCATAGTGTTTTCTGGGATGAAGAAGCCAACAGCAGGGCTGTTACCGCTGCCCTTGAAAGGATATCACCCAATCGGGGCATGGTACAACAAGGCGAAAAAATTGTATCCAAAGGCGAGCTTATCACGGCAGAGAAACTACGGATACTGGAGTCGTTCCGGGCAGAATACACCCGTCAGCTGGGCAGCACAACCGTAAATCAGCTGATATTCCTGGGGCAGTTTCTGCTGGTTTCCATTTCATTGGTTGTATTGAGCCTCTTTTTAATGATCTTCAGCAAGGAGGTTTTTTACAATTCAAGAAAACTGATCGTAATACTGCTTTCCATTTTCCTGATGGTATTGCTCACAAGCCAGGTGGTTAAATACAATATCAATCTGCTTTATTTATTGCCGGTTTGTATTGTGCCCATCATTATCCGGAGTTTTTTCGACAACCGGCTTGCCCTTTATGTGCACATTACTTCCATTATCCTTATTGGCTTTCTGGTGCCCAAGAGTTTTGAATTCGTGTTTTTGCAGTTTATTGCGGGCATCATTGCCATATTATCCATGGCCAGTTTGCGGCGGCGTTCGCAGCTTTTCACCACTGTAATGCTGATATTCCTCACCTATGTGGCCGTATTTACCGGCTTAACCCTGGCCCAGACCGGATCCTTTTCGCACATAGAACCCATCAACTACCTGTATTTCGGAGGGAGTGCCCTACTTACCCTTTTTGCTTACCCGCTGGTTTACATCTTTGAACGTACCTCCGGACTGCCCACCGACTTTTCACTGCTGGAGCTGTCCGATACCAACTCGCCATTGTTGCGCCAACTTAACCTGACCGCACCAGGTACCTTCCAGCACTCGCTGCAGGTAGCCAACCTGGCCGAAGAGGCCATCAGCATCATTGGAGGCAATACCTTGCTGGTACGCACAGGGGCATTGTACCATGACATCGGCAAAATGGATCAACCCCAGTATTTTATAGAAAATCAGAATTCTGAGATCAACCCACACGATGAGCTCAGTTATACCGAAAGTGCAGAAATAATCATTGGCCATGTAATAAAGGGCATAGAAAAAGCCAGAAAAAACAACCTTCCCGAATATATTATTGATTTTATACGCACCCACCATGGCACTACCACCACCCGTTATTTTTATGCCATGGAGCAAAAGGAAAACCCCGACCGGACGGTAGATAAAGAACTCTTTACCTATAAAGGGCCTATCCCTTTCAGCAAAGAAACCGCAGTGCTTATGATGGCCGACTCGGTAGAAGCGGCTTCGCGCAGCCTTAAAAAGCCCAACGAAGACACCATCAACAAACTGGTAGACAGCATCATCGACAAGCAGGTGGAGGAAAAGCAATTTGATAATGCCAGCATAACCTTCAAAGACATCAACATCATCCGCCGGGTTTTCAAAAACCGCCTGATGCATATCTTTCATGTAAGAATTGCCTATCCCGGTTCAAACTAAACCGGGTAAACCAGGATCTGACATCAATCAGGCATGCACTGCCTTTCGCAGGTATTCTGCGGTATCCGGCCCCAGGTTGAACAACAGGTCCAGAATGCTCAGATTGGGCTGAAACCCCCATTTATCGCCAAAGGTCTGGTAATAGGGTGCCAGAGTGGGTACTGGATACTGCTGCCTGTCGCGGTTTTTGGGGCTGATGCAGAATCGCAGGTCCAGCGCTGCAGCACTGTTTTGCACAAATCCGGAAGTAAAATCAATATCTGCCGACACATCCAACTCTTCACAAAAGGCATTCAGGATAGCATGGTTGAGATCCACCAGCAAGTTGTATTGCGTACTCATTACAAACTCCTCGGCCAACTGTCTGTAAAACAAAAAATATGGAGCATTGCGATAGGCCGCTTCAATGGAACGCCAGTGGTTTTTCTGCCAACTGCTGTGGTCGCTGATGCGCACCTGGGCCGTGGAAGTATGATTGCCCAGAGGCTTCTCAACCGGAATGCTCAGGCTTAATACTCCATTGGCGGTAAGTATATTGCACCGGTTGCGCCAGGTCTGGCGGGCATACGTTTCATGGATGTCTATCCGAACCTTTTGTGCCCCCATAATGCGAACAAAATACTCAATGGGAGGAAAATAGGATGTAGCGAGAAGAATGGTATGATCGATGGCCATAGAGTTAAGAGTAAAATCAAGATTTTGCAAGGGAAGTAAACCATCTTTTCCAGCGTGGCTTTGCAACCATTGCATTGCGTGTATCGAAAGAAAAAACTATTGCGGTAACCTTACCGATGATATGCGTTTCGGGCAGCAATCCCCATGAACGGGAGTCAGATGTATTGTGCCGGTTGTCGCCCAAAACAAAAAAGTAATTACGCCGGAAGGTGTAGGAAGGTGTGTATTTCCCGCCCACAAAAAGGGAGTCGTTGCTCAACCGTGCATTCAGCCCTTCGTGATAAAGGATATGGTATCCATACAATGCCAGGTTTTCGGAGGAAAGATCCAGGCTCATGCCACGATAAGGGATTTTCAGTGGGCCGAACTGATCGGCAGTCCAGTGGGCTGCAATGGCACCATAAGGGGGATGCACATCCTGAGAATTTTCAGACAGGTATCTTTCGATCTTCAGCACACCGGGCATGCGCCTCACGGAGTCGGACATCTGGTGGGTAAGCGGAAAAATAAAACGGTTGTCCCTGCCCTCTCTCCGGCCTTCATACAACTCAAGTAATTCAAGAAACGCTTCATCAACCACCCCTCTGCGGGTTTCAACCAGGTAGTCGGTCTGGATGGTGGGAAGATTCTCTATTCTTTGTCCATCAACCCACAATACTCCATCTTTCATATGTATTGTTTCGCCCGGCAAACCTGCCACTCTCTTAACCCGGCGAAATCGCTGGTCGATGGGCAGGTTGAGCAATGCAGGGGTATTGAGCAAAACCAGATCATGGTGGGCTACACTCCCCCTTGCCGGCAGCCGCCAGTAAGGCAATTGTTTTTCCCTTACAATGGTATCGGTACTGAGCAATACATTTACCCAGCTGTGAGGCACCAGCCGCAAAGGCATACGTGCTCCATAACGGGTTTTGTTTACCCACACCACATCGCCCGGAAGCAAGGTGCGCTCCATACTGCTGTCGGATATACTCACCATATCGAAAGCGGTAAAGCGCAGCAAAATCAGTAACCCCAGAGCAATGAGCAAAGCCCTGCCCCACTCTCTTAACTGGGGAGAGATTCTACGCGAAGCAGATGTTGTTTTTCTTTTTTTCCTCCTGGTAGCCATATGCCGGGTAATTCGATGGCAAATTTATAAAAACCCCCGGCAATAATTTAGCACTGCTGGAAAAAGGCATAGAAAGGATCAAAACCCTATCTTTGCAACCAAACCCAAACAACTGCTCTATGAAGATTCTCAGTGCGCAACAAATGCGTGAGGCAGACCAGTATACCATTGCCAACGAACCCATTGCTTCAATCGATCTGATGGAAAGAGCCTCCAAGGCCTTTTTTGATGCCATTAAACCACGCCTGAAAAAAAACAATCCGATCCATGTCTTTTGCGGGATGGGTAACAATGGCGGGGATGGACTGGCCATTGCCCGGATGCTTATTCATGCAGGTTACAAGGCTCAGGTATACAAAGTTCTCCATTCAGATAAAGCATCTGAGGATTTCATTATCAACGAAAAACGTCTTACCAAAATGCGCAGGGCACAGTATGCAGAACTGTCGGAAACCGATATACTGCCCTCCCTGTCCTCCGCAGATGTGGTGATCGATGCACTTTTCGGCAGTGGATTGAACAGGCCTCTTGAAGGTTTTGCTGCCCGGCTTGTACAACATATCAATAAAAGTGGAGCCAGGGTACTGGCCGTTGATCTGCCTTCGGGCTTGTTTGCCGACGATAATACCAGCAACAAACCAGAACATATCATCAAGGCAGATTACACTTTTACCTTTCAGCTGCCAAAATTGTCTTTTCTGTTTCCTGAGAACGAATTTTTTGTGGGCAACTGGCAGGTGCTGGACATAGGACTTGACAAGAGCTTTATCGATCAGCAGCCTTCCGACTTGCACTTTCTTCAACCCGAAGAGCTCAGTACCCTCTTTCACAGTCGCAGTCGTTTCTCCCACAAGGGAAATTTTGGCCATGCCCTGCTGTTTGCAGGCAGCCTGGGTAAGGCTGGAGCAGCAGTGCTCGCGGGCAAGGCATGCCTGAGAATGGGTGCAGGCCTTCTTACCGTTCATGTGCCCGCCTGCAACTATTCCATCCTGCAAAGCACATTACCCGAGGCGATGGTTTCGGTTGACAGTGACCAGCACTTTGTTTCCGAAACAGGCGATATCAGCCTCTACTCTGCCATAGGTACCGGACCCGGACTGGGGCGGGAGCCACAAACGGCCAATGCATTGAAGCTGCTTATACAAAACAGCCGTTGCCCCATGGTACTCGATGCTGATGCGCTGAACATTCTGGCAGAGAACCCCACCTGGCTTTCCTTTTTGCCTGCTGGCAGCATTCTCACTCCTCATGTTAAGGAGTTTGAACGCCTTACCGGAAAAAGCGCCAATGGATGGGAACGATTGCAGAAAGCACGCGAATTTGCTTTCCGCTATGGCTGCTATGTGGTATTGAAAGGAGCTTTTTCAGCAGTGGTAGGCCCCGACAAAAAGGTGGTATTCAATTCTACAGGCAATCCCGGGCTTGCAACCGGCGGTACAGGTGATGTACTCACAGGAATGATCCTGGGGCTTCTGGCACAGGGCTACACACCCCGATTCAGTGCCATGGCAGGGGTATTGCTGCATGGACTTGCTGCAGATCTGGCCGTTAGGCGCATTCCAATGGAAAGCCTCATGGCCGGCGATGTGGTATCCTTTATTGATAGGGCATTGAAAAAAGTGATCATTTAACCTTCTCTATTGTTATACAAAGAAAACTTTCTTATGAACAGTTACGGCAAATGGATTCTGGGAGGCCTTGGGTGGGCCTTTGGTGGCCCTATCGGTGCGATACTGGGATTTCTGATGGGCTCAGCATTCGACAGCATGAACAGCGGCGCCTACGAGTATAAGCCTGAGCAAATGAGCACACAGCCCGGCGACTTTCGCATCAGCCTGCTGATATTATCGGCAGCCGTTATGAAAGCCGACGGAAAACAGTTGCGCTCTGAACTGGATTTCATCAAAGCATTTTTCATTCAGAATTTCGGAGCGGAAGCCACGGTGCATTACATGAAGGCCTTCAAGGATATTCTCAGGCAGGACATACCCGTAAAGGAGGTGTGCATGCAGATCCGCATGCACATGGATCTTCACAGCCGCTTACAACTGCTGCATTTCCTGTTTGGCATTGCTCTGGCCGATGGTCATGCACATCCGCGTGAGGTGCAGGCCATAGAAGAAATTGCCGGATGGCTCAACATCAACTCAAACGATGTGGCAAGCATAAAAAACATGTTTGTAAAGGATACTCGCAGCGCCTACACCATATTGGAAGTGACCCCTGAGGCCTCTGAGGAGGAGATAAAAAAAGCCTACCGGAATATGGCACTGAAATACCATCCCGACAAAGTAAGCCATCTGGGTGAGGAGTTTCAGCAAGCCGCCAAAGAAAAATTTCAGCAGGTAAGCGAAGCCTACAATACCATTCGCCGCGAGCGTGGTTTTTAATCCATACTCACCTGACGCCGTGCAGAAAACCCGATAGATGGCCGGCTCTGCAACAGATCGGTGCCTGATGCAAATTCCATTACATCTTCTGCCTCAAGGGTTTCCATCATCTGCAGGCTGCGCTGTGCCGGCACAATGGATCCCATCCTGAGTAGCTGATTGCGGATAGCCTTCTCTACCACTTTACGCACAAAGCGTGCATTGCCAAAAAAACGGTCGCGATGTTGCACATGCCAGCCAAAGTAATCCTGCAGGATCTTCATAGCTTCGGCGGTAGGTTGTATCCCTTTCTGTCTGAACATGCTGAGGGCAATATAGCCTAACTCTTCATGGGTGTAGTCCTCAAACATGATATGATTGTCAAAACGCGATCTCAATCCTGGGTTCACATCCAGAAAATTTTGCATCTCCTGGGTATAACCAGCCATAATCACGGCAAAGGAGCCTCTGTTGTCCTCCATTTTTTTGAGCAGGGTTTCAATGGCTTCGGTACCAAAATCACCATTCCCTTTTCCCTGTATCAGAGAGTATGCTTCATCAATAAACAATACTCCTCCCATGGCACTTTCAATTACTTCACTGGTTTTTATTGCCGTTTGGCCCACGTGCCCAGCCACCAGGTTTTCGCGGTTGCATTCTACCAGGTGCCCCCTTTCCAGCACACCCAGAGCCTTGAAAAGCTCTGCCATCAGCCGTGCAATGGTAGTTTTACCTGTGCCGGGATTGCCCAGGAACACATTATGCAAGCTAAAAGTATTGAGGATATTGCGATTGATCTCCTTGTGGTATCGAACCAGTTTTACAAGATCGTTGATCTCTTCTTTCACCCGTGTTATTCCGGTGAGTTCGTTTACCTGTGCCAGGGTACGCCCCAGCAATTCTTCGTTGATAGGCAGATCAACAGATTTGCCTCCCGTGCGGGTCGATATGTTATCAAAATCTCTCCTTTCAAGGGTAGAGATATGCGAGAGAGAGAGTTTTTCTGGATCAGGGGTCTTCATTACCCTGACCCCCAGATTGAGCTGAGCCGATTCTATGACAGAACCCACCAGGCGGGCATTGCCAAAAGATTTATCGCGGTTGCGGTATTCTTCGCTGAGTATCTGCCGCAAGGTATACTCCGCATCGTTGCTGATGGTAAGGCGTTTGCGGGCAGCCTTCACCCGTGCAATCTGCAAAAGCTCTTCGGGGGTATAATCGGGAAACTCATAAATATTCTGGAAGCGGGAGCGCAGCCCGGGGTTGAACTCCAGAAAGTGCTTCATTTCCCTGGGATACCCGGCTACAATCACTGCCAGGTCGCCGGGTCCGTCAGACATTTCGCGCAGGATGATCTCCAGGCACTCTTTCCCGAAATCCTTTTCATCACCCTTACGGCTGAGCGCATAAGCCTCATCAATAAACAATATTCCACCTCTTGCCTTTTCAATTACATCCTGGGTCATGGGAGCTGTATCACCGATAAAACGGCCAATGAGTGAAGAGCGGTCGGCTTCGAAGACCGTGTCGCGCGACAGAAGCCCCAGCTTGTGATAGATCTTGCCCAGGGTGCGGGCTACGGTAGTTTTTCCGGTACCCGGATTGCCCATAAAGACCGCATGGAGGTTTATTTTGTCGGGATTACCAAGCCCTTTTTGTTCCAGCAGCTGGTTGTATTTTACAAATGCAATGTACTCATTCAGTCGTTTGCGAATGGGATCCAGCCCCACCATACCCTCAAGCCCGGCCAACAGATTGTTGTAATTGAGCTCACGCTCTTCTTCTGTTACAGGCTCCTGGGCGGTTTTAACATGTATATCGGGTTTGCCCGAGGGTTGCACGGATGGAGTTTCCTGCCGGGTCTCCAGGCGGGTAGATCCTCTTTGCTCTTTGGCTCCTACCTGGAAAGAAGTGGAAGCAATCTTGTGCCCCATAAACCATACATCAAGGTAATAATGATCGTCGAACCAGGTAATCTGGCTCTCGTGCCCGATACCAGCCTCCATGCGGAACAGGTTGTTTACATTCCATGTTTCCACAGACTGGCAGACCACTTTGGTACCCAACAACTGACGGGCATCGTTAAAAAAGTGAAAAACAAACTCTCCCAGCCAGGGAGTATCTTCAGGGATGCGATTTTCTATCTCAAGCTCGGCCCAGACAAACCGGGTTGCATCGCGCCTGAAGGTTGTGAGATACTGCCGGCGATCCAGTGGGTCTGGTTCCGGGCCCGACTCAAACATCCGCAAGGAATACACATTCAGATAGGGATTGTTGCTGGCATTTACAACACCATAATCATGCATGTAAAAAAAGGTATAATCTGCAAGCTTGTTATTGATCCATGCCTCCCAGCGGTATACCCCTGTAGACCAGTTCTTGCCCGGAGTTTCATTTCCCCAGTTGTCGGTAATTACCACAACATTCTCATCCTGGCTGATGGTTTTATCAAACTCCTCCACCGACAACATTACCGGTTCGTCGTCCTGCAATTTGTAGAGAATCAATTCAATGTGGGCTTTCCAGTCTTTTTCATCAAATTTCTTGTTGAAAAAACGAAAATCAACATACATAAAACCAACTTCATTCACTTCATATACCGAACGGTACAACCGGCGCTCATTATGCAGCTTTACCTGCGAGATATAACATTGCAGGCTTTTGCACTTAAAGAAATCAGATTGCAGATACTTTTCTGCAAAATAGGGATCGGACATGCTCTGGGAGTTTGATTACCCTGCAAAGTAAATGTAAAAATCCCTTATTCTGCAAACCAGAGGAAGGCTCTCCCTTGTTTTTTCTTATTTGTAATTAGTCTGAATAAAAATACATCCATTTTGATACACAATCCGACCCATTCAACGATTTATCTTTATATTTGACACATTGAGGGGGTTTTATCGTAATGCTTCAGCCAGAGGAGGAAAACAAAACGCTGCAACAACGGTATTGACCCGGATCCATTAAGCCCCACTGAGGGAGATCCATCCTTACACCCAGCAAACCAATAACTCAAGAGAAACCAAAAGCCTATTTTGCAATGCAATTACATGAAGAGAATCCTGACGAAACCAAGTCCGGACATGACGGTTCGGATCAGGAAAACAAAGCAGTGACCCCATGGCCGGAAGAACAACCCCATGACACATGCACGCCACCGGATCCGGCTAACACCCACACCTCCGGGGAAGAAACGCCCCAGATTCCCGACAAAGACCTTTGCTACGAAGACATTCGGCACCTTGTAATTGAACTGGCCCAACATTTTGAGGCCAAACTTAAGTACGACAAGCATAAGGAGCTCATCATAGATCGCCTTCACAAAGAGAATCAGGCTTTCAAAGAGGATCTTTACAAAAAGCTGCTCAAACCACTGCTCATGGAGATCATAATGCTGTATGACGATTACTCCAGGCTCAGCCATCAATATGCCGCAATGCCCTCAGAGGATGAAACCTGCAAAAAGATGCTTCACCATTTTGGCATGATCCACCAGGATCTGGAGGACATCCTTTACAAATATGGTGTTGAAGCTTATGAGGTGGCAGGGGAAACTCTGGATGCTTCGCGACAGAAAGTGATCCAAACCGTTCCTGCTGCCGATGCTTCGCTCGACAAAACCCTTTGCCAACGATTAAAAAAGGGGTTTGAATGGGAAGGCACGCTGCTGCGCCCCGAACACATCTCCTGTTACGTTTACAAACCCACCGAAAACCTATAACAAACTTCAAATCCGATACCATGGAAAAAATTTACGGAATCGATCTGGGAACCACCTATTCCTGCATAGCACATGTGGACGAATTTGGCAAACCTGTTATCATTGCCAATATGGAAAATGAACGTACCACACCCTCGGTAATTTTCCTTGAAACGCCCGAAAACATTATTGTAGGTACAGAAGCCAAAAATCAACTCAGGGCAGAGCCTCAAAAGGTTGCCAGCTTTATCAAACGCAATATGGGCGATCCGCATTTTATTTTCCATTGCCACAACCGCGACTACCGCCCCGAGGAGTTATCAGCATACATATTGCGCAAACTGGCCCACGACGCTTCAGAAAAAATGGGTCAGGAGGTAAAAAATGTGGTCATTACCTGCCCTGCTTACTTTGGCATCAATGAACGCGAGGCTACCCGAAAAGCAGGGCAGCTGGCTGGATTGAATGTGATGCATATCATCAACGAACCCACCTCTGCCGCACTGGCTTACGGAATGGAGCAGGTACAGGACCAGACAGTACTGGTTTACGACCTGGGAGGTGGAACCTTTGATGTAACCATTATCTCTGTAAAACAAGATGCCATTGAGGTTGTGGTAACCGGTGGAGACCATAACCTGGGTGGCAAAAACTGGGACAACTCTCTTATGGAGTACCTCTCGGCACAATTCCTTGAAAAAACAGGACTGGAACCCGAAACCAATATCTTTGCCAGCCCCGAAACCTATGGAGATCTGCAGATTGGTGCAGAGAATGCGAAAAAAACACTCAGCCAGCGCGATAAAACCCGGGTAACCATACTCTGGGAAACCTACCGCGAGGCCGTTGAAGTAAGCCGGGAAACATTTGACGATATCACTGCTGCACACCTACAGCGCACTATTATGCTAACAGATCAGTTGCTGGAGGAAGCCAAAGCCAAAAATGTTTTTGATTTCGATAAGATACTGCTGGTGGGAGGCTCCACCCGTATGCCACAAATCAGCCAGGCCCTGGAGATGAGATTTCCGGGAAAAACCATAGAGTTTTTCGATCCCGACGAATCAGTTGCCAAAGGTGCTGCCATTTATGGCCACAACCTTATGATCAACGGTGAGTTGATCAAACGACTGGCAAACGCCATGGGTGTAAACACCCACGATATTGACCTTGAAAATGTGCCCCGCGAACACAAGGAAAAAGTGGTAAATCAACTGGCCGGCGAAATGGGTACAACCACGCACGCCATCATCAAAAGCGGGATCAAGATCACCAATGTGGTTAGCAAAACCTTTGGAGTAAAAACTTTCAACTCAGAGCTCAACCGTACTGTGGTCTTCAACATGATCATGAAACAAACTGCTGTGCCGGCTGAAATAACGGATCATTTCGAAACCCTTTCCGACAATCAGCGCTCGGTTGAGATTGCCATTTTTGAGAACGAAACCACCCGCGAATGGGTAGAAATTGCCGATGCGGTAAAACTGGGTGAGGGCTCCATAGAGGGCCTCCCGGCCCATCTGCCCAAAGGGTCGCCCATCGAAATTACATTCCGGATCAATGCGGAAGGGCGACTTGAAGTTCATGCCATTGAAACTACCGGCAAAAACGAATGCCAGCTTACCATAGAAACCACCTCGGTAATCAGCGATGATGAAATGAGCCGGGTAATGCAGCGCAACCTCAACACACGTGTTTCCTGATCTTCAGGTTATACATGACGCCTGTGGTGCTGAGTATTAATCCTGGCACCTGTTAGCTCATCCTCAATGTTAGTGTTATGGAAGAGAATTTCTACAAGCTTCTGGAACTGGATCCGCGATTACAGGATACAGCCAGCATTGAACAACGGATAGAGCAAAAACGCAGGGAGTGGTCAACCCAGCGCAACGATCCGCGATTGGGTCAGATTGCGCAGAAATACCTGACGCTACTCCCCGAAATCCGCCGGAGGCTGGTAGAGGATACTGCAGCCCGCAAAAAGCAGGCACAGGATTATGATCGATGGCTGCACAATCTGAAGGATGAAATTGCCAACCGGCTCAAAGAACTGGCTCCTCTACTGGTGAAAAACGGAAAGGTAAGCCCGCAGAGCCTGGCATTGCTGTTAAAGAAAAAGGAAAACCAGATTTTCTATTTCGACTCGGCCCATCAGCTCTGCCAGAAGCCTTTCGACAGCCAGGAGGCATTGAGAATCCTCAATGCCGGCATTGGAGAGGAAGAGGCACCACCCATAAGTGCCTCTCTTCAGAAATGGATTGACACCTCCGAACTGCCCAAAGTAAACATGGGCAAGATCAGGCGTTCTCTTGACATGGTGAAAAAAAAAGACCTGTTCGAGTTTCTGTCTGCCAGCCCCACCAGCCATACTGATCTGTTGCAGAAGAATGCGGAAGCATGCCTTGCCGATGCGGAGCGTTTGCACCAGGAGCTTACAGGTGCCCGCAACAGCCCTGAGAATGATGCCCGGCGTGAGCTCATTGCCCAGGCCATGAGCCTTTTTCGCGACCCAAGCGGCCCTGCACGGTATGCCAAATCGCTCGACATCGAACGCTTTGATGCCCTCAGAGACTGGATCAGCCTGGCAGGTGCCGATCAGCGAATCGATGCCACAGAGTATACCAGGATCATTGAAAGGGCAGCTCAATTGGGTTTACAGGCAGAAATTGCCTCCTATCTGATCGACGATCATTGTCGCAAACACAATCTCTTTGTGGAGAAGCCTGCCGTGAAGAGTACAGAAAAGCGTATCCAATGTCCGGTATGCGCAGCCTTCAGTGCCCCCGACGCAAAGCACTGCAATCAATGTGCTGCGCCGTTAAAGGTGAATTGTCCGCGTTGCAGCCACCCCTCATCCAGTATCGCACAGGCTTGTGCACAGTGCGGCTTTCATCTGGGCAATATGCCCAATGCGCTCTCTATGCTTGAGAAAGCACGTTTGCTCTGGACACGCAGGAAGGGCGCTGAAGCCCGAAAGCTACTCTCTGAAGCGGAAACCTACTGGCCAGGGCACCCGGAAATTACGGCATTGAAGCAGAAGATTGAAAGCCAGATGCACCTTATCAATCAGGAGAGGCTGCTGTTTGAGCAACTCATGGCCAGCCGCGAATTCCAAACTGCCGGTCAGCAACTGACCCGCCTCCAGGAGAATCATCCGGATGACCCCTACCTCTCTCTTGCCTCGCGACAAATCCGGAATGCACTGGAGGCAGCCGAGGCCCTTTGTACGAAAGCACGGTCCACCCCCAATATCCAGCAGCGTAATGAGCTTTACCTGGAAGCACTGGCCCACTGCTCAGATTATAATGAAGCCATTCAGAACATTGCCCACCTGCCGGTGCATCCTCCCCGCAACCTTACAGCCCAAAGGACTCACGAGAGAACATTGCTGCAATGGCAGGCCCCCGAACATGCAGTGGGGCTCAAATACCGTATCCTGAGAAAAACCTTCTCTCCTCCCCTGCACAACAATGACGGGGAGTTCCTGGATGAGACCAGCAACCTGCAGTATTCCGACAACAACGCCATTGCAGGGGTTCCCTTTTTTTATGCTGTTTTCTCTTCCCGTGCACGTAACCTGTCATCAGTTACCGTACTGGCCGATCCGGTGATTCTGCCCATGGAGGAGGTTTCGCAACTGAAAGTCTCTCTGGTTTCGGGCGATCTTTTCCTTGAATGGCAATGGCCTGAAGGCATTTCAAGGGTGCAGATCAACTGGAGACCACAGGTGGCCGATGGCATTGAAGGTACGGGCGAGTCTGCCGTTGCGTTCACACACCACGAATATGCCCGCGAAAAAGGATTTCGGTTGCGTTCACCACTTCCTGCTGATTATTTCTTCAGGGTACGCTGTTGCCGCATCATAGATCAACAGGAGATTTATTCTGCAGGCCAGGAGACCTGGTACCGGCATTTGGGATTGTATTCCATAGAATACCGTCTGAAGAAAAACCGATGGTGGGGCCCAAGGTACCTTCTGGTTTTGCGATGCAGCCACCGCACCCTGATTCCACCTTTGCGGGTAATCATGAAAAGCAACGCCATCCCTCTACACAGTGGCGATGGCGTATGCATTGCACAATATCATCCACAGAAACCCTTACGGAGTATTCGCATTGCCCTTCCCCCGCAATTTGCCGGCAAGGGCCAGTTCATAAGACTTTTTGCTGATGAAGCAGAAAGCCAGGCAAGGTTTCGTATTCTTATGCCCCCAAGAAAAGATTCTGAAATGTTTTAACCCCCGCAGCAATGAGCAAGGCTTTTGTGTGTCCATATTGTTTCAGCCGGCAGGACTTGTACCAGATACAGTTTCGCTGCCAGAACGACCCTACCCGGTGCGCTCCTGCCGACGATGAGCCTTATGCACGTTTCATAGGCCTTACCAACCGTTCGCTCAAAATGAACCGGGTGTTCGATTACCAGGGGAGCAAAAGAAGAGTGCCCCGCAGAGCTCCCTGCGATCATTGCGGCGAGTACTCATCCCGAAGGGTGTGTCCTGCCTGCCACAACGAACTTCCTTACACCATTGGCGATTTTCAAGACCTGATCATTTCTGTGATTGGAGCCAAAGAATCGGGGAAGAGCCATTACATCTCCGTTCTTATCCATATGATTGAAAACAAGGTGGGAAGAGCCTTTAACTGCAACCTGCAAAAACTCGACGATAACACCATCCGTAAGTACCGCGAAGAGTTCTATAACCCGGTATTCCGCAATCATACCGTTATCCCGGAAACACGCAGTGCCAGGGGCGATTACAACGTAAAAATGCCCATGGTATTTTCCTTGTCTTTCATGAGGAAAAACCTGCTGGGCCGAGCCCGGATCCACAAGCTGTCTACCATCAGCTTCTTCGATACAGCGGGCGAAGACCTCAACTCTGAAGACACCATGCGAAATGAAAACAAGTACATTTTCAATTCCAGTGGAATCATCCTGCTCATTGACCCCCTGCAATTGCCCAATGTTCGTAATCAGCTTAGCAGTCATGGTGTAGCATTACCATATATGAATACCGAAACCGAAGATATTATAGCCAGGGTGGCCAAACTGATCCGCAACGGATTGCAGATACCCGCCAACAAGCTCATAGAAATACCACTGGCGGTTGCCTTTTCAAAAATAGATGCCATTGCTCCTCTTCTGGACTCGCATTCGGCACTTTTCACCCCCCCTGGGCACGAGGGTTTCTATAATGTCTCAGACGGGCGTGCCATACATGCCGAAATTGAGAATATGCTTGCACAGTGGGCAGGAGAAGACCTTCTGCTCAAAGTTGAACAAAACTTCAGACACCATGCTTTTTTTGGGCTTTCGGCATTGGGTTGCAATCCTCACGGAAGCACCCGGATCGAAAAGCTGAGGCCACACCGGGTGTCAGACCCTTTTCTGTGGTTGTTATACAGAAACAAGGTTATCAAAGGCAAAAAGAATTAAACCAATACCAACCCAGACAAATACCCGCGATTATGCCAAAGCTAAGATTTACACTGATACTTTTGATTGCTGCTTTTCAAGGGCTTACAGCAACGGCTTCGGAGCCGGATGCTCATACCCTTTACAAACATGCCGAAACCTGGTATTGGCTTGGGATCATGGACAAGGGAGATCCGGCAGCGTTCACGGTATCGCTGCAATACCTCGGGAAAGCCAGTGAGGCTGCTGCATGGCTCGATCCAAAGGAGCAGCATGCCTTGCACAACAAGATCGAGATGCTCCAACTGGACCTGCAGGAACAGATACCCATTGCCAGCGACAATTTCATAGGCACCTTCCCCCTGGCCAGGTTCATGGGGCATGCTCCTTTTGCCGATGTGAAAGCATGGGGGAGCTATGAGATTTTTGAAGACCCCGCAGAAGTAGCCACTGAGCGTGCAGCAGAAAAACTTGTTACTCTTTTTGACGATCGCTTTTTTGGAGAACTACAGATACCCCTGGTGGTAGTATCAGAAAACCAGGCTTTTCCTGAGCTGGAGAGCAAAGCAAGGGTAACACTGAAGAATGCCTCGAGAATAAAAATCTATCAAATCCCCTACCTGATGAGGTTTCTGGATGAGGCAGAAATTGCCTCTTTACAGCAGAAAAACCCACCGGTCGAACTCCTGCAAAGGCTTTGCAATTATCTGAATGTGGAAAGAATAGCCATTTTCACCATCCGGCAAATGGATCAGGTGGACAATATCCATTATTATCAGTTTCGAACCCTCCTTTTCTCAGGCAGCAACCCCAACCCAACCGAAAGCATTATCCTGGAACAAATCATCCGCGACAACAGGATTACTCTCTGGCATTATGCCGGGGTATTTGCCTTGCTATTCTTGCTTTCCATTGCTTTTTATACACGGCATACCTATACCCACACAGCGAGCTATCCCGCGTTATTGCAGATTGTTACCGAACCGGTAATGGCATTTTTTACAGGATTTCTCACCTCCCTTATTGCCTTGAATTTGCTTGCCGCAACCATGCCCGACTACCAGGACTATTTCGGTTATACTTTCTGGTGGATCCCGGCCATATTCCTTTTGTTGCTGTTCGTCCCACTTTTTATCATCCGTAATTTCATCCTTCGTTTTTCCTTTTACCAGGGTTATGGAGACACTTCGCACAAGCTGGGAGCCCTCTTTACCGCTGCTGCCCTGGGCATCAGCGCCTACCTGAGCCTGGGCATGATGTTGTACCATGCATCTGAGGCCTGGAGTTATGTTTCGGCAGGTGCATTGAGTTTGAGCATCATTGCCTATATCAACGGGAAAACCCTCAGCAGCATAAAACCTTTGCCTTTTCGTTTTGCCGTGCTGAGTGTGTTATTGCTTCCCATAACAGGCCTTGTACTGGCGGCTTCAGAGCCTTTGTATCTTACATTACCCCTGATGGCACTGGCTGTACTTTGGGTTGCAGGAAAAGCCAGGATCAGAAGGCGCCAGCAAAAACAAATCAGCCACGACAAGCCACAGGAGATTGATGCAGTGCAATTGCAATGGATCTCAGAAGACCCACCCTACAAAGTGCCAGCACAGTTTGTTGCTGTTTACAAAAATGCAGAACCCTTTTTGAAGGGGGAAACTGTAGTATTGCATCTGAGCGCTGATGGGGGGACAGGAAAAACCGCCACAGCAAACCACCTGATATGCCAGTTGCACAAAGAGAAATTTCCGGCCAACAAGCCATTGATGGTTCTGGAAGCCCAGTGCAGCGAGAGCTACAATACACCCTATCAGCCCTTGCAGGATGCATTGTACGACATTATGAATCTGGGCGATACCTCCGAAAGCCAGGATCATATTCAGGAGATCGACAATCTGCTTGACAATGTTTTCTGGAATTATGTGCCCTTTGCAGGGATGGTTGCCCCCGAACCCCGCGAGAGGCATACCAGCTTCGGCAGTCAAACCGAGCTCTTTTACAACTTCTTCAATACGCTTCGGAAATTATCGCAGCAAAACGCCCTGGTACTGTTTATCGACGACCTGCACTGGGCCGATGCTGCTACCCTTGAGTTGCTGAGCTTTCTGCAAAACAAATGCAGCAACACCCCCGATTGCCACATCCTGTTTCTTTACACGGCACGCAAAAGTGAAAACATGCAGGAGTTTTCGCAAAGCTCCATTGCCCTTGCACCCCTTAGTTTTAAGGAAAGGATGGAGTTGCTTTGCCAACAACTGGGCTTTGAAGAACATTCTGCACAAACTATCCTGCAATACATTCACGATCAAAAGCAACGTGCCGGAGATCTTTTCTGGCTCTACAAGATCATTGAATTGCTTGCCCGGCAAGAACTTATCAAAAGCAGCTCAAAAGGCTTCGTTCTGGATAAGGAGATTCTCAATTCAGGCAGATTGCCGGTTCCTGAAGAATACCGTCTGGCAGTGAGAGAAGAGCTTACCAAACTTAAGGAAAGGGAAAAATTCATTGCCATGGCAGCTTGTCTGGGCATGGAGTTCGAAGTGAGCGTATTATCTGAAGCCCTGGGTATCGATAAGTTAATGTGCCTTGAAACCCTTCGACAGCTTGAGAAGGATACAAGCTTTATCTGCGATATTGTTGAAAAGGATGATGTTTATGGCTTCACCTCTTCCTTTACCCTTGAAACCATAAGGCAGGAGCTCAGTTTGTCGCAGGAAGGCCCCAAAGGAAAGGTGATGCAGATTGTAAGAGAATACCATGCGCGTATTGCCAGGGTACTGGAGAAAGATCCGACCGGTGGCAATGTAATGCGCATTGCTCATCACTACTATGCCGCCGGAAAGATCTATTCACACGATGCCTTGCGCTTTCTGCTTCCTGCTGCCGACCATTGCGCAGAGATCTACCGTTTCGGTGAAGCCCGTGAGTTTCTCAGAAAAGCTTCGGAGGCCGCCAGCTTTTGCAGCACCTCTCCCAACTGGAAGCTGGATGCCCTGCTGATAGAGTGTAAAATATCGTGGCTCGAAGGCACTCAGGCACAACCCCTTGCTGAACGCTGTGCGGCCTGGCTCGAAAAACATCCCAATACTACACCCAAAGTAAGGATTGTGTTTGCACGCACCCATTATTATGCGCGACAATTTAAGCAGGCAGTGCAGATCTGCAAGGATATCCTTGCTTTATCGCCTGAGCCTCGTGAGCTGGCCAAAACGCATCATCTTCTGGGAATCAGCCTGGAGAAAGAACAATTTGATGAACGTATTAACCACTTGAAAAAAGCCGAAGAAATTGCCGTTGGCCTGGATGCCGGTGATCCGTCCATTGCACGAATGCTGGGCGCCATTTACAACTCTTTGGGAGAGATTTTTTCGGCCAAAGCAGAAGATGAAAAACAATACCGTAAAAAGGCTTACGATTGCTACCAGCAAAGCATCCGCATAAAAGAGAAAAGCCTGGTAAATGACACCCCCGGATTGGCCCGATCTTACGGAGGGCTGGGGCGTCTGGAATTATTTGTGAAACCTGTGAATGCCCAGGCTGCACTGGAATGGTTTGAAAAAGACCTGGTGTTATCGGAAAAGATTGGCGATCTTAAAGGGCAAACCCAGATGCACTCGCTGATGGGTTCGTGCTACCTTAAGCTTAATGAGCCGACCCTTGCCCTGGAGCAGTTCAGAACATCTTTGTCTCTTACCAGCGATCTTTCTGATCAGGCCTTTGCCCTGAAGGGATTACTGGAGATCTACGATTTACAGCCACAGGCCGACTGGGGACCACAGGTTCTCAATGACCTTTGCTCAATACTGCAAAATCCGGAATTCAAGCCCGACCGCTATCTGATCAACAATTTACAAACCTGGCTGGAGGAATGTAAAAACCCGCAACTCTTTGCACCCTTGCAGCCCCTGATCAAAACCTGACACCATGGAAGATGTGAAAAACTGGCTTGCAGAAGCCCAGATGGATGAATATTTCCCGCTTTTTGAGCAGAACCAGATCACCTTTGCCGATCTGAAAGAAATCAATAATGAGGATCTCAAGGACATCGGAATTGTCTCGCTGCCGCACCGCAAAAAAATCATGGCTGCCATTGCCCGGCTATCGGAAGAAAAAACAGGCCTTCAACCCCTGCACAACTTTCAGCATCTGCCCTATCCGGCTGCCATCCGGTTTATGCGACTTAATGAGGCTATACTTTCGGAAGCATCGGGTTGGGATATGGTTTCTTTTTACAAAGATTCGGTAGAAGCTCTTATCAAGACCTTTTGTGTTTACGGCATTGGGCAATACCTCGCATCGGGTGAAAGATGCCCTGAAACCGACACTGCATTGCTGAAAATGCTGGCCAGACCTTCAACAGGGGTTTGGGTGAATATCCTGAAAAAACTACTGGTGGTCGACAGGGATTTGCCCGAACCGATGTCCAGGCTGTATACGATGTTTTTTGAAAACAAAAAGGGGAAGGATTGCCAGGGGGCGTTTATGGGTTACCTGCAGGATTTTGTTCAGTTTCGCAATGAGATGCATCACGCCGCCCGAATGCCCGACAATGAGTATATCACTCAGTTGAAAATACAATTGCCGGTATTGCAATCCATGCTGGACGGAAGCATATTCCTGGCCCGTTTCCCCATAGTAAGGGGGCTTGAAGAGGGGCTTGCCCTTACCCTTTCGGGCATAAAACCTGAACCCGTAGAATGGGATTTCCCTGCCCACCTGCAGCAAAAACTCTTTTTCACCAACAGCAAAGGAGAGCACATTGAGGTAGAGCCATTTTTTATTTACCTGAAACTGGAGCAAGGCAAAGATGAAACGCTGTTTCTGTATGACAGCCAGAAGAGTTACGGTGTAAAACGTGAATCAAAGCTACTCTACATGATCGATTACGATCGGGGCCAACGCATTGCCCGCTATGAGCCCGCGCAGATACTGGAGAGTAAATTTGGCGAACAATTGCTGCAGGAGGTGTTCAATGCTTTCAAGGCAACCATTTTGAGTATGGGTGCCCATGTGAAAAACTTTTCGGCCATCCTCGACCGGCATAGTATGATCACTGGCAGGGCCTACATCAGAAAACACATGGAAGCATTTATGGAGGGCCACCCCTGTGGCTATTTCCTGCTTACCGGTGAACCCGGCATTGGCAAAACCGCCATCATGGCCAATCTTATCAATCCGGCCGAAAAGCAGGCGCATTACTTCTTCAAGGCAGGGTCTAACTACGATAACCCCGATGATTGCATCAATGCAGTGTTTCATTTCCTGGCGCACAAGTACAACATTGAAGCAAGCCAGCAGCAGGTATCGCCTGCTGAACGTCGGTTACAACTGGAAGATCTGCTGACCCAGATCTCATCCCTGTTGCTCCCGGGCCAACGCGAAACCATAGTGCTGGATGCACTTGATGAGGCCTCAAAAGCACAGGATGGAAAAACCATCGGGGAGATACTGCCGCCCATGCTTCCCAAGGGTATCTACCTGCTGGTATCCGCCAGGCCAAACACTGCCGCCGCTGATCATCTCAAATCACTGGAAAATTGCCAGGAGTACGTGCTGGATCCGGATTCTGATGACAACCGCCGCGATGCCATGGAGTTTGCCCGCAACCTGCTGGGCAACGATGCTACCGATGATCAGGTAAGCTTTATTGCTCAGAAAGCCCATTGGAACTTCCTGCTCATTAAACTGGTATGCGAAGCCATTGTAAGAGAAGGCACTCCTCTTGACCAGGTGGATGATTACTTCAAGGCGGGCAAAGATCTTCATGACTGGTACCAGGGGTCTTACCTGCGCATAGAGCAAAAATTTGCCGATGAACCCGACAAACTGGAGAAGATTAGTTCTATACTGGGTGCCGTGGCGGCAGCCGGCAACCCGGTAAGCAAAAACCAGCTTTGCGAGCTGCTTGCCATGCCACAGGCCTGGTTCGACTGGGCGCTAAGGTTTACAGGACAGTTTTTTGATATCATCCAGATCAGCGAAAAGGGAATAAACCAACCCGGCATGAGCATTGAAACATTCTACCGGTTTTTCCACACAAGCTTCAACCATTTTGTAAGCCAGAGACTTTTTTCGGACCTGAAACACTTCCATGCACTTTGGGCTGCATATTACTCCGACTGGGAGGAAAAAAGCGGGTTTGAACGTGATTATGCACTGCAATCTCTGCCAAGGCATTTGCACCTTTCAGGCCAGACCTCAGCATTACTGGCGCTCATCAGCCATCCGTCCTATCTCATAGAGCTGGCTGCACATTCCCGCCATTACGATCTGGCACCTTACTGGAAAGCTTTCAGCAAAGAAGAGCTCGACAACCATTTCAATGAGAGTTTCCGGGAAGCTCCCCTGGACAATGAGTTTCGTGCGGCTGCCTTACTGGCTGCCGGCGACCTTCATCAGCATCTGGGCCACTACCCCATTGCAATCCGATGTTTTGAGCAATCCATGGAAACTGCAAAAGAGGCAGCTCTGCCTGCAGCCCAGGCTGATGCAACTTTTTCACTGGCCTGGTGTCTGCGCCACACCGATCATTTCCAGCAAAGCATCGAGTGGCTCAGCGAGGCCATTGTGCTTTACACCCGGTTGCAAAACCCGGCAGGTATAGCCCGCTGCTGGTCCATTACGGGTATTAACCAGTGGCAATTGCACCAGGATATGGATGCATTGGAGAGTTTAACCAAAGCCATTGACCTGCTCACCCAGACCCAGAATATTCGCTCCCTGGCCGAAGCGCACAATCATATGGGCATCATATACCGTGGGCTGGGGCAATATAAACAGGCCCTTACCCATCTCCACCAAACCCGTCAGCTGCTCGAAAAAAACAATGACCTGAAAGGTTTGGGGAAAGTTTACAACAGCCTCGGCACCGCCACCTGGTGGAGTGGATTGCCAGAACAATCGCTGCACTTTTACAAAAAAGCCAACGAAATCAACCAGAAAACAGGGCAGAGCTATATCATGGGTCTGACCTATAACAACCTGGGTTATGTGTACCTTGAGATGGGCATCCCACAGGAATCGGCCCGGGCATTCGAAATCTCGCTTCAGATCCGCAAAGATACAGGAGTGAAAAGCTTCGAACTGATGGATATGTCAGGACTGGCCCTTGCCTTGCATCATCTGGGCAGATACGATGAAGCATTGACCCTTAGCCGACAGGCATTGGAGGAGCTGCAAGCTTTTAAAACGGTGGAAGATCTTCCCAGGGCCTGGTACAATCACTACCTCATTGCAAGCCACTTTGCCGAACATAAAACAGAAGCCCTGGAGAGCCTTGCAAAGGCCAGAGACCTTGTAATGATACGATATGAAAAGATCAGTGGAGATGCCTTGCGCGATGATTATCTGCAAAAGATCAGTCTCAATCGCAACATTATGCAGCAAGCTGAAAAAGTAAGATCCGAAAATCTTTAACCAAGGAATCAAATATGCGTTTTCTGCAAACCCTATACACCTCATGCAGGCATGGACAGAGCACTGGCTCTGGGTTTCAGTTTTATGCCTTCAGCGAAGGACTGGAACCCAAAGAGCTTGATGAAATTGAAAAGCTCGGCCTGTTGCCTCCAGTACTGGATGATGCGCAACCCACCGAGAGCTACTCTGAAATAAACCTGCCCATGGCATTGCGCTATTTCAGGCTGAGCAGTGGCAGAGTTGGTTTGCTGAAGAGCACTGCATTATCCTCTGATTACAGCGGGCGGCCCGGAAATTTTCTCGCCCATGCCGTGGTAGCACAGGAAGGAGAACTGCCTTTTGCTCCTGCACTTATGGTGCAATCTGCCGCACTGCTTAGCAATATGAGCCCGGCCCAATGGGCAGTTGACGAAACCCCGCCCCCTTTGCCACCGCTTGAGCTGAGCCAGTTACAAACCCCTGATGAATTGCCCATTGAACAGATTCAACAATTCTTGAAAGAGGACGAAAATGAAGACCGTTTCCAGTTCCTACTTTCTGCCCTTGTGAATTTTCCTGAGAGTGAACGCCCAGTGGTGCTGGGATGCAACCACCAGGAAGCTCTGAACTGGCTGCAAGTGATCTCTGCATCGCTTCCCCTTGATGTTTTGCGCCAGATAACCTTCTCTACTTTTTCGTCGCAACCGGGTTCAGCACGCTTGAGTGCCATACCACCCAAGGCAAGCCGTTTTGACTTTGCTGACCCAATGGCCAGCAGATTTCAGTATTATGTTCTGAATACAATAACAAACCACCGCAGCGAAATAATCCCATCAAACTACGCAGGTAAGGCCTTGCAGCTGATCCGGAAAGAACCGGCCCTATTGCCTGCCCTCATGAATAGTGTTTACTTGCCCGATGCCGATGCATGGTGTCGAAACTCTGATATACTTGTACAGTTCTTTCAGGTGCAGGAGACCCATACTGCCGATGCGCCAACCCGGGCCATGTTGTTGCAATGGCTCAATGAAAACCTTGACGCAGAGGGAGTGGCAAAAACCCTGGCATTGAGTATCCCTGCTAGGGAAACAGCAGTTTCAACCCCGGAAGAAACTGAAGATACTATCAGCCCCACAACAGGCGAAGAAGTAAAACCGCACACAGAGCAACCGGAGCACGGAAAAGATCTATCCCCGGAGGCATCTACAGGCAAGGATGGAGAGCATCCCCCGGAAAAAACGGCGAAAACCTCCACCTGGGCATTGCTTAAGAAACTCTTTTATTCACCTCCAAACGACCCGTCATGACAGGATGCTTAATTGAACTCATTTTTTATCTGATCCTGACTTATCTGTACCTGGTTAGCCTGGCTATCTTCGGAGTATTCTTCGTTAGTTTTGGAGTGGTGCTTGGATTTGGTATGGCCATCAGAAATTATGTAAAAGCTTTCCGGCAGTGCGTAAGAACAGAAAAACCTATCCGCTGACCTGTACATTTAACTAATCCAACCAAAACATGAAAACCCAGCCAGCCATAAAAAGCTATTTCTTCGGGAAAGGGTTCCGCGACCTCAAGGATACCATTGTGTGCAGTTTTGAGAACAACATTGAATCTTCGCGCCGGCTTTTCAGCAAGGGCCCGGTGGCTGGCAGCCCTTGGGAGATTGCCCTGATCATAACTGCCATTGTGCTTGGATTGTATGTAGGCATCACCCGGGGTGAATTGCCCCTTTGGTTTGTAATTGTGCTGGTGATCTTTTCGCTGATAGCCCATGGTCGAAACAACTTCACTCTTTTCTGGCGCTTTTATCATTATGCATCGGGTTTGGCCGTGGTAGTATTCGGGACCCTGATGTTCAGCATCCTATCTGTTGTACATGTAGTTTTGCTGGGACTTGTAGCAGGGGTTTATTTTGCCACTTACATGTTGGTATGGTCTGCAGATGCTTTGTACCGGGTTGTAAACCGTATCTTCACCGCCTGCCCCTGGAGCGATTGCTACGGCAAGCACATATTGCCGGTATATCACTGCAAGGTATGCAACCGCCGCCATACGCAGCTATGGCCGGGCAAATATGGCATCTTTCATCGCACCTGCCTGTGTGGAGCCCGGCTCCCCACCACCTTTTTCAACGGACGCAGCAGGCTATATGCCAGCTGCCCCGATTGCGGCAACCGGCTCGAGAGCCAGGAAACCCGCCCGGTGGTAGTTCCGATAATAGGAGCCGTTTCGGCTGGAAAAACAACATTCCTGTTTCGCCTTCTCAATCAACTGCACACAAAATATGCACCTGCCCATAACCGGGAGTTTGTTTTTGCCAATAACTACAATCAACAGCTCTACAATCACAATATCAACCTGCTTGCAAGAGGGGGCTTTCCGGAAAAAACCCAGCAGAAAAACCCCATTGCCTTCAACTTTTTTTTACAAAAAGGACAGCGAAGCAGGTTGTTTTTCTTCTTTGATGCTGCCGGGGAGGCCTTCTCTCAGCGCGATTCGCTTTTTCAGCACAAATTTTACAACTATTTCCATGCTCTGGTTTTTGTTATTGATCCCTTCTCTTTGCCCGAGATACGATACCGCTACCATGAGCTGCTGAAATCACGACCGGACATTCGCCCCAGCCAGGAAAACCTCGACGATGTTTTTGATATTACTCTCAACACATTACAGCAAAACTACCAAGTAAGGGTCGACAAAGCCATTACCAGGCCGGTGGCCATTGTGATTACTAAAACTGATGCTTTTGATCTTGACAAGATCATGGGCATGCAGGCCCTTGAATTGTATCAGACACAACACGGGCACAGAGGCGATCGCGGACAAATCCTTGACCAATTGTGCAGGCAGTTTCTGCGCAACAACGGAGCGGGCAGCCTGCTGGCCAAAATGGAATCGAAATTTGCCCGCTCGCGGTTTTTCCCGGTCAGTGCCGCAGGAAACCACACCACCGGCATGGATCTGGTTGCAGACTGGCTGATAAAAAAACTTGACTAAATCTCTCTCAAACCATGATTGATAAGATATTGAAAAAATCGGGCGTAAAGCAAAAGTCTTTTCCTGCTCCCAAAGCTTCGTTCAGAGATATCTCTGAGCTGAGCGTTGCCCTCTCCACCTTCGGTATACCTGAGATACCCTATGAGTACATGGATTTCCTGATGAAAAACGCCAATGGTCTCAGCTGGAATGGGGTAGAGTTTTTTGGCCTGGAACCGGTAGATTTTCCTGAAGACCAGTATACTTTGCCCGGATTAGAGGAGTTTAACCATACCTTATTATATGATGATGAATTTGACGATCGGCTGGTGATAGGCCGCGCAGATGAAGAATACTACGCCTGGAATGATTATGAAGAGGTGTATGAAGTAGTTTGCAGATCTGGGAAAGATGCCCTTCTAACCTTCAGCAGCTTTACAGGTTTACTTGCCGAAGCACTGGGAGTAAGAGATATCAAAGGACTTAACATTACACAAACCTCTCCCGACCTGCAGGAAACAAAAGAGCTTGCCGCCATTATCAAATCATTGAAAGTTGCCAGAATGCTTATCATTACCCCTCCCACCCAAAAACTGCAGCAAATCGATGAGGTCAACCATGCTTTGAAAGAAATGGAACTTCCGCCACTACCTGCCTCCTATTGCAGTTTCCTCACTCAGGTTGCCGGAGGGATGATATGGCAGGAAGGTTGCTTTTACGGAGTTGCCCGAAAAAGGGAAAGTCATGACCTGGAAGAGCCCGAATTACCCGAAATCCTCAGGTACAACAAAGCCTGGAAAGGTGAGAGAAACCTTAACAACCGGCTTCTGCTGGGTTTAGACAACCAGGATTTGTTTCTTTACAATCAGAAGACAGGCAATTTCGAAACCTTTTGCCAACTGGATATGCAAACCATGAGCAGTTTTCCCACGTTCCTGGACCTGGTGAAGGATGTTGTTTACAACCCTCAAAAGATGCCCCACCCTTCCTTCGCTCCTGAAGAAGATGATTCATCTGTCATTGAATCGACCCTGGAAACAAAACTGGAAAAAACTGTACAGGAAAAATGGGAGCGCCCTGACGATCTGCGGTGCAAACAACTCATTGCCATCATCAATCAACAGCACGGATACGATCTGTTTTCTGATGTTTCCACGCAAATCAAACTCAAAAGGATAAGTTTTTATCCCGACTATCATCTCATGGAGGCCACCAACTTCGGTTCAATACCCCCAATGACCATGCAGTACTTTGTAAAAGATAGCCTGGTGGTTAAAATCGATGGTACCCGGGAGCCCTTCGATACGATGAATAAGTCCGGAAGTCTTATTCTGAACGCTGAAACCGTAAAGGATTATGCAAGGTTTGTACTCTCAAAGATATACGCAGAGGAGGGTCCGTTCAGAATTGTGGAGGATATCACTGAGGTGCATTTTTCGCGCGAACCTACCCGGGAGGAATTTATCAGGATTCGCAATGTAATCCGCCCTATGAAAGTAGAATCCCTGAGCGGATCTTACATGCTGCACGCCATTGTACTCTATTCAGACAATGTTTACAAAACACTGCTGAAAGTTTCTCCGGATGGTGAACTGGATATTGAAGAAGAAACCACGCTGCTCACCGATATGCCTGTGAGGCACATTATGTTGCGCTAGTTTTGCCGATGCGAGGTTCGAACCGTCGCAGGGTAAAACATGCGCGGGAAAGAATCTCATGCAGGTAAAGTATGCCTGTACGGTCGAGTTGACGGACCGACTCATCTATTTCCTCCCATTCCACCAGCATTGGATGGTATTTGAGTTTTTGTTTGAGCAGCTGATTCATACGTTTCTCGGAGGCTTCGATTTGCTGCCCGGTAATCCCGTCCCTCAGATCCTTCCAGTTTTGTCCGGGGATAAAACCTTTGATGCGTTTTTCTGCATTCCATCTGTTTTTCTCCATCCGGGCCATCAGCTCCAGGGTTTCTTTGTCTATAACGGGCTCAACAGCGTCACTCCCCCCAAACTGGGTATCTTGTGAGTGATATACCAATTGGGCATTTATGAGGCGAAGTTTATAGTTGTAATGCCTGGCCGGAAGCCTGTTGGCCTCCTTTTCCCTATCGGTCATTGCATCCCATGCTTTCTCTATCTGTTCACTGCCTGGTTCAACACCATTCTCTATCATGTAAAAGGCGTTCAGGTATTTGGCAATGGCATCCACCCTCATTTTGTTTTCCACAAAATGATAGGCGTTAAAATAGTTTGCATACTCGGCGATATTAACATGCAATTCGCTGAAAACTTCCTTTATGGGATTGATAACAGTGTCCACCACATTCCTTTCCCTGAGTACAACTACCATGGGGGGAGAAGTAAGCTGTTGTGTTTGATGGTATGCCAACTGCCTGGTTTTTAGTGCCCAGTGCGCTGTTTCTGCATCACCCGCTGCACAAACAAATACCAGTGACACTTTGGAGAAGTCCAACCTGATCTGCTCCCTGAACACATCGGTAAGTTCTATGCATTCAACATCTGCAGCCGCTTCAATACCCGGATAACGCAATAATAGTTCATGATATTTGTTTTGAATATCCTGATCCAGTAGCATAAACCGGGTTTTCTGAAGATTAGCAAAATGATACATCTGCACGGCTTCGATCAGCAAATGTTCTGATACGGGGTTTAGCCCCAGCAATGCTACACAGACCTGCTCCTGCTGCCCGGGCAATACCGGTGTAAAGGTATCGGGAGCAAAATCATCAACCACATAAGCAGCACATTTTCTGTAAAAATTGAAAACATGGATATCCAGTTTTTCATCTTTGCGGGGGCGGGTTTGAAAATCCATCAACAGATTGAAATTCTGCGGATCGTTGAGCATTATATGAGCCTGAATGGTGTTTTTGCCCTGGTAAACAGCCTTTACCTTTTCAATGAAGGCCAGGTTTTGATCATCATGCTCAGAAAAACCCATCACATAGTGTGCTTTGTTCAATCCGGCACTCCGGAGTGCCTTGATGTCGGAAGGATTTCCTGCCAGTGTTTTCACTCTTTTATTAGAAATAGCATAACGGGCAATATTTTCTTCGTCCTTCTCGAGTACCACAACACGTGCATTCTTGCTTTGGTTTAACAAGTCGCGGATAAGCGTGCTACTGTAAAAGTTCAGACCATTGAATATAAAATGACGCTGAAAGAACAAACGAATCTGCAACCAGACCACAAAGCGATTGAGCAGCAGAAAAAAAGCATTGAGCAATGCAGTGGCCAGCGAAAAAGGGGCCAGAAACCGGGCAACATCAAGGGCCAGTGGCAATGGTATTTGCTCAAATGAAGTATTCATGGTAAACAGCTGAAGGCTGAGAAATGCCCCTCCGGTAAGTGTTAAATCAAGCCCATGCAAGGCATAATACTGTTTCCACCCCATGAATCCAAGTGTAAAACTCGCTGCCATGAGAAAAGCAATAACCCAGAAAACAATCCTCTTCATTGACGCCTGCATAACAATCTTATTTAAATGGATCAACTAAAGTAGAAAAAAAATTGTTCTGTCAAGAAAAGGAAGTATATTAGTCGAAATATTTTTCATATTGCTCATTGCAACATTACACTGCTTCTCCAGCAAGTTCACATTCGAAACCCATGGCGCATATGCAAACAGACACTATTTCTGTCCCCCAACACAACAAGCGAAAAACAAGAAAATGGATCCTGGGAATTTACGCAGTATCTCTTGCTCTCTGGATAGGTATTTGGCTATACAGCTATTTGTTTGGCACGCTTGTGCTGGATTTAAGTTTTTCGGTGCCATTTATCCTTTCTCTCATAGTTCTGGGCTTTAATGTATTGCTATGGTCGAGATTCGAGAAAAACGAGGACGAACTGGTTTATGCCAACGAGCTTACCAAAATGCAACTTGTTGAACGCAATGCAGCCAATATTGCTACTGCAATTACAGGTGTGCTGCTGGTTGCGGCTGCTCTTTCGGCTATGAAAGGCAACGAACCCATCCCCAGACAGGTAATCACCTATCAGTCCGTGGCTCTTATACTTAGCGTGGGTGGAGTACTGCCCAAAATCTGGATCCCCTCGCGTATGGTGGAATGGTTGCTTATATTAAGACATATAAAAACGATACTACTTACTTTTGCCATAGCCTTGTTTCTTATCGGATTGCTTGATCTCTTACACTGGAATTAAATAAAAGGAAGGTAAAAACCCATATTATGTCTAAAACCGTTTACAGCCCCAAACCCATCAACACAGATGACATTAAGGTACCCGCAGATCTCCTGGAGCTGGCAGAAACACTCTCGCGCAATGTGCATGAAAACTGGGCGCTTGAGCGTATACGACAGGGCTGGCAATACGGCCCTCAACGAAACGACAACAACAAACTGCATCCGTGCCTGGTTCCCTATGAAGAATTGCCCGAACATGAAAAGGTACTGGACCGCAACACCGCCATGGAGACTCTTAAAGTAATCCTAAGTCTGGGCTATTCCATAAACAAACAAACAGAGTAAACCCTTTTTATTTTACAAAACAAACCAGAGCATGACCGTTAAGGACAAACCTACTTCCCTGTACACAACCCTGGTGGTGATCCTATACCTGGTAGGTTTTGTTTTATTTATTTTGAGAACAGAAAGCACTTTTTGGAAAGTATTCTTTGGCGTAATGGGTCTTTTTCTCACTCTTGGGCTGATCAACCAATACCGGGAGAAAAGAAAAAACCGACTTTAACTCCCCATCCTCCCCCCTTTTTTCTTTAGAAAGAAAAATAATCAGATCGCAAACAACACATATTCAACACCTTCCATTGTTTTTGAAAATATTGTGGTAAAATAGTACCAGAATTATTTTTTCAATTGAAAAAACATTCTTACATTTGCGTATTCTTTTACCTGTTTACCTGTATAGAAAAAATGAGCAAAATCCTGAACATATCTGAAGCCGCCACCATCGCCCTGCATTCCATGGGACTGATTGCCCGCAGCGACAAACTGGTAAATACCCAGGAGATTGCAGATATTACGGGTTTTTCGAAAAATCATATTTCCAAGATATTGCAACAACTGGTAAGGAATGGCTACCTGGTTTCGACACGAGGACCTAAAGGTGGATTTCTGATCAGTGAAAAGGCTAAAAAAATCAGTCTGATGGAAATTTACAGTCTGATTGAAGGAGAACTGGAAGATAACTCCTGCAAGATGCAATGCGTTTCCTGTCCTTTTAAGACCTGCATTTTTGGTGGGCTGGAGCAAAAATTCAGCAATGAATTCCGCAACTACCTCATGAGCAAAAAAGTTGCAGAATTATAAATGCAGAGCCATCAACAGCGAGAACACACAACTGACACAAGTAAAAAAGAAGCAATTCAAATTAAGGATAACAACAAAGACAACATAAAACGATGAAACTTGCATGAGCACTGCGGCTCACAGAAAAAGATGAAAACAGACATGCAAGTTCCATCAGACAAATTACTTAAACAAATTATATTCTGATGAAAAGAACTATCATAAAAATCGACGAAGATCTTTGCAACGGTTGCGAACTATGCGTACAAGGGTGCCACGAAGGCGCACTCCAGATGATTGATGGTAAGGCCCGCATGATCAGCGACCTGTATTGCGACGGACTGGGTGCCTGCATACCTGAATGCCCCACCGGAGCTATTACTCTGGAGGAGCGTGAGGCAGAGCCCTACGATGAAATAAAGGTAATGGAGCGGATTTCTCCCAAAGGGGAAGCTACCGTGATAGCCCACCTGAACCACCTGATTGACCACAATCAAAAGGAGTATGTAGAGCAAGGCATCCAGTACATTCTGGATAACAAGTTGCCCATTGACCTGAATAAGCTTAAAAAATTCTCACAGGAGACCAAGGAAGAACTAACCCCTAAAAAAGAACCTATAAAAATGGAAATGCATGCACATCAAGGAGGCGGATGCCCCGGATCACGAATGATGTCGTTCGACAAACCTGCGGCGGCACCAACAACAACTACTTCAACCGAGCAGCCCTCAGAGTTGCGGCAGTGGCCCGTGCAACTGCACCTTGTAAACCCTCAGGCGCCCTATTTCCAGAATGCTGATGTACTGATGGCAGCCGATTGCGTAGCCTTTTCCATGGGCAATTTCCACAGCAAATATCTCAAAGGCAAAGGCCTGGCCATAGCATGCCCCAAGCTAGACAACGGAAAAGAGATCTATGTGGAGAAGCTTACTGCAATGATCGATATGGCAAAAATCAATACCCTCACCGTAATGATCATGGAAGTGCCTTGCTGCTCAGGGCTGTTGCAGATAGCTAAAATGGCCGCTGGAAATGCATCCCGCAAAGTGCCGGTTAAAGCCCTGATTGTGGGCCTGGACGGCGAAATCAGAAGTGAAGAATGGATATGACAGGCTTTGGGGAAGATGGAAGGCGGAAGCTCAAAGTGCTGATAAGGCAATAAAACTAAAGCACGTAATCAATCCCCAACACCCTGCCAACATAACAAACCAACTACTTACAACTTACAACTTATCATTTTATCAAATTAAAGTAACAGGAGATTAACACTATGAGTATGTTTTGTTTTCAATGCCAGGAAGCCGCAAAAGGCGTAGGATGCACCATCAAAGGTGTTTGTGGAAAAGAGCCAGAACTGGCCAACATTATGGATGTGCTGATGTATCAGCTAAGAGGTATTGCAGTGTACAATAATATAGCCCGCGAAAAGGGTCTGGATACTGCAGCCGTTGATCAGTTCATTTTCGAAGGTCTGTTCATGACCATTACCAATGCCAATTTTGATCACCAGCGTTTCATCGACAAGATCAGAGAAGGTTTCAAAGTAAGATTAGCTCTTGAAAAGCAACTTGAAGATGCTGGTGTAGCAGTAGAAAAAGACAAACTTCCTGAGGCTGCCACATGGTATGCTTACACCCCCGGCGAATACGAAAGAAAAGCGCAGCAGGTAGGCGTATTGCAGATGAGCGAAAATGAAGATATCCGCTCTTTGCGCGAGCTGATGATTTACGGATTGAAGGGGATGGCTGCTTATGCAGAGCATGCGTTCAATCTGGGTCATGTAGAACCCGAAATCTTTACTTTCATTTCCAAAGCCCTTGCTGCAACCCTCGACAACAGCCTAGGAGCCGATGAACTTACGGCAATGGTTCTTGAAACCGGTTCCTACGGCGTTAAAGTAATGGCCCTGCTCGACAAGGCAAACACAAGTGCATACGGAAATCCTGAAATCACCAGGGTAAACATTGGTGTGCGCAACAATCCGGCTATTCTGATCAGCGGTCATGACCTGCGCGACATGGAAGATCTGCTCATCCAGACCGAAGGTACAGGTGTAGATGTTTACACACACAGCGAAATGCTTCCTGCCAACTACTACCCTGCTTTTAAAAAGTATGAACACTTTGTGGGCAACTACGGCAGCTCATGGTGGAAGCAAAAAGAAGAGTTTGAAACATTCAACGGCCCCATCCTCTTCACCACCAACTGTATTGTTCCCCCTTCCTCAAAGGCCACTTATACCGACCGTATTTATACCACCGGTTCATCAGGCCTTACAGGCAGCAACCACATTCCTGATCGTACCCCGGGCGGACGCAAGGATTTCTCTGCTATCATTGAACACGCAAAAAAATGCCAGCCTCCCACAGAAATTGAAACCGGCGAAATTGTAGGTGGTTTTGCCCATAACCAGGTAATGCAACTTGCCGACAAAGTGGTAGATGCAGTAAAATCGGGAGCTATTCGCAAATTCTTTGTAATGGCGGGTTGCGATGGACGCATGAAAGATCGTGATTACTACACAGAGTTTGCAGAAGCTCTTCCGAAAGATACGGTTATTCTTACTGCAGGTTGCGCCAAATACCGTTACAACAAACTGCCCCTGGGCGATATCGGTGGTATTCCACGCGTACTTGACGCAGGACAATGCAACGACTCTTACTCTCTGGCGGTAATTGCCCTCAAACTCAAAGAAGTTTTTGAGCTCAACGATATCAATGAACTTCCCATTGCCTACAACATTGCATGGTACGAACAGAAAGCTGTTATTGTTCTCCTGGCTCTCCTGTTCCTGGGTGTGAAAAATATCCACCTCGGACCCACCCTGCCTGCATTCCTTTCTCCCAATGTGGCGAAAGTACTGGTAGACAACTTTGGAATTGCTCCCATTGGCACCGTAGATGAAGATATGAAGATCTTTCTGAGCTGATAATTTTTCACAAATGCCCCCGGATACTTTTTTTACCTCCGGGGGCTTTCACTTTTCCGGCAAAACTCTTCTTATCCATTCGAAGGCTCTCCAGGCCAACGATAAACAAAAAGTATCAATCCCTAAAAAAAAGATCATGACAGGAAGAAAGATTTTACTCAATACGGCTTTTTTACTTTTTTCGGTTTCCGTTTTTGCACAGTTTTCACTCCAGGGCGAAATTCGTCCCCGGGCAGAGTACCGGCATGGGTTTCAAAGTCTGATAGCTGAGGATGAGGATGCGGCCATGTTCGTTTCGCAGCGCTCCCGGCTCAATTTCGGATATACTGTTCCGGAAGTTACAGTTTTTATCAGCCTGCAGGATGTGCGTGTTTGGGGCGAAGTAGCACAGCTCAACCGCTCCGACATGAATGCCTCCATACATGAAGCCTGGGCACAGTTTCCCATTTTCACAAATGCAATGCTTAAACTGGGGCGCCAGGAGCTTATCCTTGACAATAGCAGAATACTGGGCAATGTTGACTGGGCTCAGCAAGCACGAAGCCATGATATGGCCCTGCTGCAATGGAAACCCAGCGATGCTTTTCAAATTCGCACTGCTCTGGCCTACAACCAGGAAAGAGAGAACAGAACCAGCACCCTGTATACCCTGAACAATTACAAGGCTCTGCAACTTGCCTGGATGAACTACAGATTAAACCAGACCTCACTGAGCTTCTTACTGCTCAATATTGGCAATCAGTTTGGAATGGATCAGATCCTTTACAATCAAACTTTCGGACCTTTTGTATCGCATAACGCTGAAAGGTTTAAACTGGAAGCAGCTGCATATCTGCAAACCGGGAAGGACAACCTGGACCGCGACGTGAGTGCATGGTATTCAGGGATTGAAATATCTGCTCCCATCGCTGCCAGCTGGACAGCCCGCGCTGGTTTTGAAATGCTATCGGGCACCGATATGGATGAACCCTCAAAAAACAACTCCTTCACTCCCCATTTTGGAACCAACCATCGTTTCAACGGGCACATGGATTACTTCTATGTGGGCAACCATATCAACAACGTGGGACTTCGCGATGCATTTCTGGGGGCAAACTATGCTGCTCAAAACTGGGGGCTCATGCTGGCTTTTCATTCTTTCTGGGCCGATGCACAGATTCTTGATCCTGCAAACAATCCCATGAAAGCTTTTCTGGGCAACGAACTGGATCTTATGCTTTCCTACAACATTAACCAGGCAGTAGCCCTGCGTCTGGGATACTCACAAATGTGGGCAACAGAAAGTATGCAACGATTAAAAGGAGGTAGTAAAGCCCAGACCCAGAACTGGGCCTGGGCAATGGTAATCATCAAACCAAAATTTATTTGATTGAGCTATACCAGCCTCCCTCATTCAAATAAACAAGTTATTCATCAGAAAATAATTTGTTTAAGTAATTGGTCTGATGTAACTTGCATGTTGATTTTCATCTTTTTTTGTGAGCGGTACTGCTCATGCAAGTTTCATCAGAAAATAATTTAGTTAATTCATTGGTCTAATGGAACTTGCATGCTAATTTTCATCTTTTTTTTGTGAGCCGAAGTGCTCATGCAAGTTTCATTTATCGTAAAACTGCTTATCATGGAAAGAAACGAAATTATCTGTTCCTGCATGGATATAACAAAAGGAGAAGTAGAGGATGCCATCAAGGACAAAAAACTCACCAGTGTGAGCCAGGTTCAGGATGAAACTGAAGCCGGCACTGTTTGTGGCGCCTGCGTCGACGATATTTACCTGCTGCTGGAAGAGATGAACGGAAAGGTAGACTAACAGGTTTCGATCTGCATTTCCAACTTTTTTGTGGCAGCAATTCCACTTACAAAATCTTTATTAATCATACGTCTGCTCCAGAAAATCGATTAGCAAACTTAGTTTACCCCAAATTCAAATCTTAAAACCTTCGATGGTTTTAACATATCCCCATTTTCCGGGGCCCTGGGCTAAAGTATTTTTAGGAGGAGACTTAATCTTTAAAATTTAAAAAACATGAGCACTTTTCTTCACAGTACCATCATTGATTTCGCCAAAGATATTGAATACGCTGCCAACAGTGTTGTAAGCAAGCGTGTTTTGGAGAAAACCACTGGCAACATCACTCTTTTTTCATTCGATAAGGGTCAGAGACTTAGCACCCATTCCGCGCCATTCGATGCTATGGTGCAGGTGGTGGAAGGCACCGTTGAAATTACCATCGATGATAAGCCTTACCAGTTGAGCGCAGGACAAACAATTATAATGCCTGCCAATATCCCCCACGGATTGTTTGCAACCGAGCGTTTTAAGATGCTGCTTACCATGATCAAGGAAAAATAAACCACACCAGGCAAGATGAGGGTTTTTCGTTTTTTGCATCGTTGGCTGGGTATCACCGCTACA
The DNA here is from genome assembly GCA_046291875.1 of Bacteroidales bacterium. Lineage (GTDB taxonomy): Bacteria > Bacteroidota > Bacteroidia > Bacteroidales > UBA7960 > SKVR01. The sequence goes on from JBKBSF010000026.1 coordinate 54,953, forward strand.
CTGTTTATTTTATTTTTTGCCATCAGTGGCATCGTATTGAACCACAGGAGTTTTTTTTCCGCAGCAGACATCAACCGGAAATATCTACCTGCCTCTTATCACTATAAAAACTGGAATCTGGCTGCAGTTAAATCAGCCTATGAACTGAGCCCCGACAGTATGCTTGTTTACGGCAATATTGGCATTTGGCTGACCGACCCCGGCTTCAACCATTATACACCCTTTATGCAGGGCATGCGCAGAGGCACTGACAATAGGCGCACAACGCGTATTGTGCAGACAAACTCCGGACAGCTGCTGGCAGCAAGCATGTCGGGGCTTTATCAGCTCATGGATCAAAAATGGCAACCCATCAGGCTGCCCGTAAAAGAAAACCGGATAACCGGCATTACCCAGAACCAGGATACGGTTTGGGTACTTACCCGCTCACATTTGTTGACACTGCTGCACAACGGCAGCTATTTTGAAGCACAAAAACATGTATTGCCTCATCCCACCAATTTTAAAAGAGAAACAAGTCTTTTCAGGGCTCTGTGGCTAATTCATAGCGGAAAGATACTTGGGCTACCCGGCAAGCTTCTGGTTGATCTGATGGGGTTGATAATGATCTTTTTGTGCCTCTCCGGCATTGTGTGGTTTGTTGCTCCGGATTTGATGAAATCACTAAAATACAGGGTGACAGTCCGAAAACGTTTTGCCAGACTGAACAGATTCAGCCTCAAATGGCATAATACTCTGGGTATTTGGACTTTGTTTTTCATGATTTTACTCACCCTCACAGGTATGTTTTTAAGGCCACCCTTGCTGATTACCATTATACGTTCGAAGTTTCCAGCGATAAAACATACCCTGTTGGATCATCCCAATCCGTGGTACGACAAACTGCGCGACATACAATTTGATCGGCTGAGCAACCAATTGGTATTGTCAACATCGGAGGGCTTCTTTTTTGCCAATACAACCTTTTCGGATTCGCTGAAGCGCATTCCCCATCAACCTCCAATAAGCGTAATGGGCATCAATGTGTTTGAGCAGCCTTTTGATGGAGTATTCATAACGGGTTCTTTCAGCGGAATACACCGGTGGGTTCCTTCAGCCATGCAGGTTAATGACTATATTACCGGCGCTCCTGTAGCACCAGGAAGAGGTATGGCCAATCCATTCGGTTCTATACCGGTGGCAGGGTATATAAAAATGGATAACGGAGCGGAATACCTGTTTGATTATAATGCAGGTATGCTAAACCTCCAACCCGGTATTTATTCACCACCAATGCCTGAGGTGATCAAAAGGAATTCGCCAATGCCTCTATGGAATTTAGCCCTGGAAGTACACACCGGAAGGTATTACTCTTTTTTCCTGGGCAAATATAATATCCTGTTTATTCCTGTGGCTGGGCTTGTTATACTCCTGGTACTTATCAGCGGAGGAATTATGTGGGCCAGAAACCACATAAAAAAGAAAAGAAGGAAGGCCCACTCGTCTCCCCCTGTATAAAAACAAAGACATTGAAAAAGCGTTACCATAAATCGAGAGTCAACGTGCAAGCAAATACGATTACCCAATTTTAAATACATCTTACCATGGTAATACACACCCCCCTCGAAAAGGCAGAGAAGGTTTCAGCCAATGTCAATGGCCTTATCATGTACTCAGAATCAAGATGTCAGTGTATACACCTATCTCTATATCCGGGAGAGGTCGTAGAGAAACATACCAACCCCTCTGATGTTGTTTTCATTGGTTTGGAAGGAAGTGCTGATTTGCTTACCGATAGTGGAAATATTTCAATAAAGGCGGGAGAAACTGTATTTGTCAGCAAAGATACTATGCGACAGTTTTCGAACTCACAAAATGAAGTTGTACGTATAATGGTTATAAAACTCATGCAGGAAACATAAGCAAATGTGGAGGAGCTAAATTTAACATAAAATTAACATCATTACATATTAATCTGAACGGACTTCAAGAAAAAGACAATTTTCTTCCAGTCCGTTTCCTTTTTTGCAAAATAACGACTTTTCTTCCCGAAAATGTTTTTTATCGATATTTTTAATGGCTTTAGTCGACATTATCTACAATCAACTCCAATGCAGTCATTTAGTCTTTTTTGATCATAAATTGAAGAAAAAAGTCTACGTGTTTTCCCCAAGAAAAATATAAGGGCTAATCTCTATTTTTAATCGCCGAACAAATGTTTAAATTTGATAAAGCAATAAAAACCACTAATAATTCTCTAATATTGTTTTATCATGTTACATACGGTTACGATTATTCAATTCTTCAAATCTCTCGAAAAAAAGCATCAGCTGGATTTAAAGTTACTGCTTTCAATTGCAGAGTTTTTAACCTTTTTACTCATAATTCCGGTTTCAGTATTTTTAAATCACTATCTCTCCTCTCCTGAAACACCAGTAAAGTTAATCCCCTATCAATTCGGAATTTATATTTTTTTCTTCATTTTCCTCTGGTTCGTTTTTTCTCACCTCACCTCAATGGCAGTACTGCCCAGGGCCCAGCGTTACATTAGTGCAGGTTTGATCTTTTTCAGAGGGTACTTTCTGATATTTATGGGTATGATTCTGGTCAAATTGTTGTTCAGACTCCACGAAATCTCATTCAGCTTCATATTCATTCATTTACACCTTAGCTTTCTCATTACTTTGGGCATGCGGGTGCTAACCCTGCACTTCCTCAGGATTTACAGGGTGAGTGGTTACAACAAACGCAATATAGTAATCATCGGCGATTCATGCTCTTATCATCTGATTGAAAAGTTCATGAATCAGAAAGACTGGGGGTTTTATATCAGTGCTCTTATTACGACCTCGTCATTTCTAAAGAGAAAGTATGGTGACAAAATACCCATCATCGCCGACACCGGAAACCTCAGCTATATCCTGGAGAGCCAGGTGGTTGATGAGTTGTTTTATTGCAAGAAAAAATTCAACAATGCCGAGGTTCGTCACATAGCCAGGCTCACCAATGAGATTGGGGTCGTTTTCAGGGTCCAGACCAACACTTCAACACTTGCACCCGAGCGGTTTGAGCTGAAAACTCTCAATGAAACTGGTAAACTCGCTCTTGTGGATGTGCCTTCACGCAAACTCGAACATGATATCAAAACCATAGTAGACGTTGTGTTCTCCGGTGCTGCTCTCATTCTGCTCTCTCCGTTTATGGTTTTCATAGCTCTTATGATAAAAGCTACCAGCAAAGGGCCGGTATTCTTTGCCCAGGAGCGTGTTGGACTAAGAGGAAGAAAATTTCTGCTTTTCAAATTCAGGACCATGGTGGTTGATGCGGAAAAACAACTGGCAAAACTAAGAGAGCAAAACGAGATGGATGGCCCAACTTTCAAACTTACCAACGATCCCCGTATCACTCCCATAGGTAAGTTTCTGCGCAAGACGGGTCTGGATGAATTACCACAATTGTACAATGTGGTCCGTGGAGAGATGTCGCTCATTGGCCCACGCCCACCCCTTGAGTCTGAGGTAAAAGAATACGAAAGATGGCAACTACGCAGATTATCTGTAAAGCCGGGCATAACCTGTACCTGGCAGATCATGCCGCACCGCAATGACATCAAGTTTGAAAAATGGATGCAAATGGACCTTAACTACATCGACAACTGGTCATTGGCAAAAGACATCAAGTTGATATTCAAAACCATCTCGTCTATGATATTTGCCACCGGGAGATAAAACCCTTAACAGCTTTTTTTAAGGATTGCCCCTGATTGCTTTGTTATGGCAATCAGGGGCAATCTGTTTTCTGGTTCTATAGAAAAGGAAACACAAAAAACAGGTAATACAGATAGGCCACAAATTCCTTGGCAATGTACTGCAGTTTCTGTCTGCGAGCCTTCTCATGAGCCAAAGGTTCAGCCGAAATAATACCTACCTGTATATCATCTCCCAACACTTGCTGGTAGACCTTCCAGGTGCGGCGCGAGTGATAATGTATACTCACCACATTAAGTGCTTCAGGTTGCAGGTTGTTTTCCTCCAGCCATTCACGCAGAGCAAGAGCATTGCCTAAGGTCCGTCGTTTATCATCATGATAATTGGTAATGGCTATTACCTGGTCGGCGTTCAGTCCGCTTTCCAGGAAATAATGAGATGCCATTTCGGCATAGGAATATGCTTTAACAGGCCATCGAAACCGGCCAAAAGGGCGTCCTTTATCCAGGATCATTTGTGTTTGTTTATCGAGCAAACGATGGCCATGTACCTGCAGGTCCCTGATCTGTAGGTTGCGGTCGCCCATGGGCCCCACCTTATCATTGTCGTATTGAATCATCAGTGAATCGATATTCTGCATACAACCCTCCCAGAGGATGGAATATTTGCCACGATTTTGAGTGGTATAAAAGGAAGCAATACGATTATCGTTGATCCAGAAAGCAAAATGGGCCGAATCGCCAGCACCCAGAGAACTGCCTGCCTGAAGGGTTATTTCAATTTCACCGCAAAACGGGTCTTCCTGGATTTCTGAGGGTGGGTAAATAATCAGATAGGAGTTCACATACAATGTAATATAGTCCTCAAGAGTATTGCCAGTGATCAGCATCAAATCGTAATCTCCCCTTGTAAATTCATAATAAGCACGCCTGAGGCCTGAAGCAGGCATCCAGCCCTCCACAACCAGCACCCTTGCGTCTACTGCTTTTTCGTGGGTTAGGATCATCGGCAACAATCGCAGTATCAGCGCTCCAGAAACCAGAACGACGAGAACCATGGTTATTAACAAAATCCTTTTCTTTTGTTTTTTCATGCAAATTTTTGTTCACATTAATTTTATAACATTTTAGCTACGTTTTTAATAATTTTAGCTAACTTTGATAGAGATAAACACAAAAACAGAAAGAATACATATACAAAGTTACGAATGACAAGAATAATCCTCTTCAGATATCATCATCAATTTGAACGCAACAAAGCATTACTACAATTCTATAAGTACTTAAATCCAGGGGTAAAGATATATGGATTATATGGTGGTCCGGCAGAATTATTTCAAAAGGCTACTGACATTCTTGAAGGCATTATTGAGCACAACTACATGCTTCAGCACCCCAACCCCGACTGGAACTGGAAAAACAGCGATATGAGCTATCAGGTATGGTATCGCGATTTCGGACATACCATAGCTTTCGATTTTATGCACTCCATAGAATGGGATTTGCTATTGTTTGAACCCCTTGACACTCTCTTTGCACATGTGGGAAAGAACCAACTGGCTCTGACGGGGCTCATTCCCCTTTCAAAGATTGAACACAGATGGTATTGGAGCTCAAACCCGGCAAAAAGGAAAGAATGGATTGAGCTACAGGAGCACTTCCGGAAAAATTTTCAATACAACGACAAGCCTCTGGCTATGATCGGGCCGGCAACAACCTTTCCCAGGGCATTTCTGAGCAAGATCAAAGATATTGAGATACCCGATCTCTCCAACGATGAGTTGAGAATTCCACTTCTGGCCCAGGCAACAGGCTTCCCAATGGTGGATACATGCTTTTTCAGAAAATGGTTTTCAAAGCGTGAATTCAAGCTTTTCAATGCCAATGCCTTTATCGTTGACCTGAAAGATATCCGCACAGAGTTGAGCTATGCACGAGGAAGAAGAGCCTTTCATCCCTGCAACCAGGATCTGAGCTTTGCTGAACTGAAAGACTTACATGCGTTGACCTTTTTAAACAAAAAAAGATTTTCACTCAGAACACTTACAATGAGCTGACATGTATGGTTCGTGCGTTGTGCGCATACCTGATCTTTAAGCATTCCGTTCAAGAGAACTACAAATGAGTTTTATTATGCAGAACAAATATTTTCATTTTCTGATTTTCATCCCTCTGATACTGCATATTTCCTGTTATGGAAAGGAGAATTCCGAGCCGTCCCTTCCTGCTATTCCTGCCGGAATTGGAGTTCAGGCCCTGCCATTATGGGACCCACCGGCTGATGCTGTTCATATAGATCCTGATGCTGCTACAGGGAGCATCCAGAACGGAACCCGCGAGCATCCTTTTCGCGATTTCAACACTATTGAATGGAAAGATCACACAACCTATGCTATCAGAAGAGGCTCTAAACTTCACAGCAATGAAATAGTAATCCTGGCCGATCATGTAACCCTGGCCAGCTATGGAGATGGTCCAAGGCCGGTAATCATGAGTTCAGCTACCTCCCATGCCCTATCAACCCGATGGGAAGATTCGCAGAATATCACCATCCGCGACATCGAAATCATTGCACCTTCAGCGGCAAGTGCAATCATTATTCGCACGGGTAGCCGCAATGCCTCGATCATAAACTGCAGGATACAGGGCCCCCGATGGGGCATACGTGTACTAAATTTCATCGAGCATGTCAGGATACACAATACAGAAGTTTTCAATATTCTGGAAGATGGTATATTTATCATGAACACCCGCCATATTGAAATTTCCAACTGTTATATTCACAGGGTAAACCAAGCATGGAAACCTCCCTACACACCCGAAAACATTGCCAGTGGAGATGGTATACAATTGAGCAATTGTAATCACTGGCATGTGCACCACAACATTATCGACCGCTCTGATACCGGCAATAAATTCTGTTTTATTTCCAACAATCCCTCCCAGGATCAAGGGATCTTTGAGCACAATTACCTCAGAGGCCCCATTGATGAGGGGTATGCCATTTATATCGGTGATGGGCGCAATATGGTGTTTCGCTACAATTACATGGAGGGCAACAGCAAATCTCCCTTATGGTCGCATGCCAGAGACCTTAAAATTTACTATAATGTTTTCATGGGGTTTCGCGGCCCCCTGTTTGTAAGTGGGTCGGCAGAAGTGATGAACAATCTGTTTTACCAGATGCAGGCTGGCATTGAGGGTGGACGCATAACAGCAATCAACAATATTTTTGACCTTGCATCACCGGCCAGCCCCCGTTTCAGGGTGAACCAGCTCACCGAAAGCTACAATCTTTTCACCCAGGGCTTGCCCACTGCAGGTTCTTTTACCGGAAATGCCATTTACAGGGATCCGATGGCGGCAGATTTCCGACCCAGGCCTGGTTCAGATGTAATCAATCGGGGTACCTCCACAGGGATCGGCCTGGATCTGGACGGCAACAGGGTTCCCACTGGTGAAGCCCCCGATATTGGCCCTTTTGAATGGCAACCCTGACACTGACGAAATAATATTTAACACACACAATGTATGACACATCCGCAACAACCCAAAACACCCCTGCATATTGCCTGTGCCGTTGACGACTCTTTCAGCTATCCACTGGCGGTTATGCTGGTTTCACTTTTCCAGAATCACCCCGAAGAGTTGCTTCGGATTCACCTTTTCAGTGCATCGCTTTCTGATGATAATGTGGCACGATTGCAGAAGTTAGCCCAGAGATACAAGCAGGAATTGGTTTTTTACCCTTTGCAGCCCCACCTTTTTGAAGGTTTGCCTACCAATGACCGCATCTCCAAAGCTGCATATTACAGATTACTAATTCCAAATAATATTTGTAAAACAGTTGAAAAGTTTTTGTATTTGGATGCAGACATCATAGTTACAAAAAGAATTTCTGATCTGTTAAATCAATCAATGGAGAACTACATAATTGGTGCAGTAAACGATATAACGGCAATTGAAATGAAAATGCATTTAAAGCATTCGATTCCTTCGGATTTTTTGTATTTTAACTCTGGAGTGCTTTTAATAAATCGAATTGAATGGGAAAAAGAGAATATAAGTCATAAGATAATTAATTACATTGCTTCAAACAAAGAACTATGCCAGTTTCACGACCAGGATGGCCTCAATGCCACACTTTATAACAAAAGGCTTGAACTGCCCCCGGTCTGGAACCAGCAAATTGGGCTGTATTATACCGACATTGATGTATTGAACCGGGTTTATAATGGGCAGCACCTGGAAGCACTAAAGCACCCTGCCATCGTACATTTCAACGGAAGTGAAAAACCCTGGCACCAGGTATCTGCCCACCCCTGGAAGAAAGAGTTTCGCAAATATGCCTCGCAGGCGCTGGAATTTTCATGGAGAGAGCCCTGGAACTGGAGAAAACAGGCAAAAAGAACCCTTATTTACGGTTTGGTGGGTTGGATACGCGTAAACCGCTATTACTACCAGAAACAGCAAAAAATCAATCAAAAATCTAATCATCTGAAATCCTGATACCCATGAGTACTTCCCCTGAAAAAAGAATAAAAATTGCCTATCTCACCCATCGCAATGCACAGGACAAACGCGAATGGTCGGGCACACTTTACCATATGGCTCAATCGCTGCAAAAACACGCAGGCGACGTTGTATATGCAGGGCCATACAATCCGCGTTTGATGTTCTTTTTCCTGAAAGCGGTAAATAAACTCTCACTTTTGATCCTGCGAAAGCGCTACAGTGTGCCTTACAACTATTTTCTCACGCTGCTGTATAAGTTCAGATTTACCAGAATCATTAAGAAAGAGCAACCCGATATTGTATTTGCCGCAGCTGCTTCGGGCGAAATGAGCCAGCTCAACATCAAACAGCCTATCATCTACCTTGGCGATATTACATTCAACCTTTTAAAGGATCATTATCCCAACTATCAGAACCTTTCGGCTTTTTCTCTCTGGGAGAGCGAAAAGATTGAGAGCAAGACCTTCCGTAAGGCGGCAGCGCTGGTTTTTTCGTCGCAGTGGGCTGCCGGTTCAGCAAAAAAGGATTACGGTGTACCCGCCGAAAAAATAAATATAATTTCCTACGGTGCCAACATGGACCAGATACCCGACACTCAAACAGCCATCCAGAAAAGCCAGAAGGGCCCCTGGCACTTTCTTTTTCTGGGTATGGACTGGGTGCGCAAAGGGGGTGAGGCAGTGTTTAATACCTTTGAATTGCTCCAAAAACAGGGATATGATGCAAAGCTTACAGTATGCGGCTGTGTTCCTCCAGAGAAATTCCGAAACCCTGCCATGACCATCATCCCATTTCTGAACAAAAACAATCCGGAAGATGCTCAGCAGCTGTTTCAACTGTTACTGGATGCTCACTTCCTTTTTGTACCCTCCAAATCTGATTGTACACCCATTGTATTCTGCGAGGCCAATGCTTTCGGATTACCGGTGATCACCACTGATGTGGGAGGAATTACTTCGGTGGTGGAAAATGGCATCAACGGACATACGCTCCCCCTTGAGTCTTCTGCTACAGACTATGCCAACACGATCAAACCTTACCTGGAAGACAAAGCCCTGTACCAGCAACTATCGGAGAATAGCCGCAGCTATTATGAGCAAAAACTCAACTGGGATCAATGGGGAAAATCCATGAGTGAGCTCATCAACAGACTTGTAAAATAACGGGTTTTCGGATTGTTGCAAGAACTTCGCAAAAACACGACCATGCAAAAACTCAACTGCTATTTTTATCCTTACTCGGCAAGGTTACGCCAAAAAGAAGTGAATCCATACACACAAATGCTTATGGACGCACTGGAAAGTGACTTTACGATCCTTAACAAGACCAGACCCTCCGACAAAGGTATATTTGATCTGTTGGCTTATATAAAAAAGACGCACTTCATTTTTGTCAACTGGATTGAGGAACTTCCGGATAAGAAACTGGGTTGGATTCAGAGCGTGGTTTGGATGATCCTTGTAAAACTCAGGAAAGCTTTGGGTTTCAAGGTAGTTTGGGTAATGCATAACAAACAATCTCACGATCCGGGAAATCGTTGGCTCAAAAGGATTCTGTACAGATTTATGGTTCGCAACAGCGATCTTATCTTTACCCATTCAACGGAGGGGGTTCGACATGCTAATCGCATCTGCTCCAGATCCGGGCGACCCAAGGTGTTCTTTCATCACCCCGTACTCCGAAGGCACAAAGAAACAGCAGGCAGGCATACAGCTTACGACATGGTGATATGGGGAAAGATGGCACCCTACAAAGGGATAAAAGAATTCATGGAGTATCTGAATACACACCCTGAGTTGCAAGGTCGTTACAAAATACTCATTGCAGGAAAATTCACTTCTGATGACTATTTCAATGAGGTAAACCAACTGGCCTACCCCAACCTAACGCTAATAAACAGTTTTATTGACGACAACCGACTCTCGGATCTTATTTTGCAAAGCAAGATTGTACTTTTCACCTACAACCAGGAGTCTGTATTAAGCTCAGGAGCCCTGATGACCAGCCTGGAGTTTCCCGCCATGATACTGGGGCCGCATTCGGCAGCTTTTGCTGATGCCGCCAACGAAGGCATCATTGAAACTTATAAGGATTTCGATGAGCTTTTTTCAAAAGCAGACCAGATGCTTTCAGACCCTATGTACCTTGAATCGGTTATGCACAAACAAAATGCTTTTGCCAGAGAGAACAGCTGGACAGAAACAGGCCGGCTAATCAACCAGCATATCCGGGAACTTTTTTCTCAAAAAAACCAATAACAAACCTCTGAATTTAAAACCTCCCAAAGCCCCAATAAGTATGAGCAACGCAACTACAAAATATGTAATCATATCGCCGGTAAGAAATGAAGAAAAGTTCCTCGAAGGAACCCTTGAGTCGGTCATTCACCAACGGATCTTACCCGCCGAATACATCCTGGTAAATGACGGTTCAACCGACCGAACACCAGAGATCATTGACAAATACACCCAGAAATACCCCTGGATAAAAAGAGTAGACATTAAGGATCGTGGCTATTATTTGCCGGGTGCAGGTGTTGTGAATGCGTTTTATGCAGGCTTGCAGAAAGTAACTGTTCAAGACTGGGACTATCTTGTAAAGCTTGACTGCGACCTGAGTTTCGAGAGCGACTATTTTGAAAGACTGCTTGCAGAATTCGATCAAAACCCCAAACTGGGGCTTGCAAGTGGATGCACCTATATACAGCGGGCGGAAAGTCTGATTCAGGAGAAAGCCCAGGAAGATCATCCCTGGGGTGCGTCAAAAGTATACAAAAGAGCCTGCTACGATCAAATGGGTGGCATTAAGGCCATACCCGGCTGGGACCTGGCAGATGTTCTTTCGGCCCAGATGCATGGCTGGCAAACCCGGTGCTTTTTCGACCTGGTGCTCATTCACCATCGTCCTACAGGAGGGCGCAGAAGCGGACTTACCGGCGGTTTCTTTTTGCATGGCAGAAACCTCTACCGGTTTGGATATTCCTTCCTTTACACCTTCCTGAAAGGCATCTATCGCCTGACCGACAGACCGGTATTTTTGGCGGGCGCAGGAATCATTGCAGGATACCTGTTTGCTTTCCTTAAGCGCGAAGAGTTTATCTTTGAAAAGGACATGAGAAGGTTTTTGCGCAAAAAACATCGTCGGGATCTTTTGAAAAAAATGACTTTTAATATGTAATTTAGAGATAGTGTTTTATAATCTGAAATTATCACTGTGAGATTATCCTCCAAAATAATTATAGTAACGATTGTACTCTCCTCAATAGGGCTTCTGCACTTAAGAGGCTTGGGGATATTTGTTCGTTTAATGGATGTTATTACAGCAGGAGGCATCATTTTCCTGTTTCTTATATACACCTTATACAGCAGCTACAAACACAATGAAAAACAACACTTTACCATTCCAATACTTTTCATAATCGCAGGAGTATTAATAAGTGTTTTACCTGCAAAATACATTCATGGTCAACCAATAACAATTAGTCTTTACCAACAAAGACACATGTATGCGTTTTTGTTTTATTTCATCCTTTTTTATTTACGCCCAGAGAAAGAATGGCTCTTTAACCTGTTTTTATATATGTCTTTAACAATCGGTCTTTTGTATGTTATTCAATATGTTCTATATCCGATTATGATAACGGATGCAAAAGTATTTGTACAAAGGGGAACGATTAGAATGAACCTTCCTGGAGCATACTATATGACACTTGGGTTTTATCTATCTGTTGATCGTTTTTTCTCAAGAAAAAACATAGTGTATGGGATTAGTGCAATATTTCTTTTTTCAATTGCCATTTTATCTGGATTTAGAACAACTGTTGCATCCTACATACTAATTTCCAGTGCCCTTTTGCTTTTTAGTAAACGGATTAAGAATCGACTTTTGTTAACCCTTTTGTTTGGACTGTTTTTTATATCTGGCATTTTTGCATTTCAAAATGTTGTCGATGAGATGATTAGCTCCGCTCAGAGCGAAAGCGTAGAAGGAACAGAAAACATTAGGTATAGAGCAGCTGAATTTCTTTTATCATTAAATAATGAAGATAAAAGCAGCTATATCCTGGGCAACGGTGAACCTAGTCAAAGATCCAGATATGGAATGAAACTTTTTGTTATAGCAATTACACGAGGGTATTACTTATCTGATATTGGAATATTTGGTTTTTATTTCAAGTTCGGGATAATACCAACTGCTTCAGTTATTATTATTATGTTGATGTTCCTTACCAGCAAAGTCAATCCAGATCTTGTTTTTATAAAACTATTTTTCATCCACCATACATTCATTATCGCTAATAGTCTTCTGCCATTTGATGATTTAGCTGGAATTATTATGCTATGCATGCTTTTTTATTTGTATGACATAAACAAACCCCAAGACCAACTTAATAAAACAACTTAACATATCTATATCAATTATATATACAACTAATTACTTACTAATTATACAATAAAATGAAAACTGCACTTCTCGTACCATGCTATAATGAAGAACAAACTATTGGACAAGTCATTCAAGACTTCAAAAAGCACATACCAGATATAGACATTTATGTTTACGACAACAATTCTACAGATCAAACTGTGAAAATTTCTTTAGAATATGGAGCAATAGTGAAACATGAATATCAGCAAGGTAAATCTAATGTTGTAAGATCAATGTTCCGTGAAATCGAAGCAGATATCTATATAATGGTTGATGGGGATAACACCTATCCTGCATCTGAGGCTCAAGCACTGATCAACACGTTTAAAGAACGTAATTGTGATATGGTGGTGGGAGATAGATTAACAAATGGCAGTTATTCGGCAGAAAACAAAAGAGCCCTACATGGCTTTGGCAACAACCTTGTAAAAAATCTTATCAATTATATATTCAACTCTGATTTAAAAGATATCATGACAGGCTATAGAGTTTTCTCTAAAAGGTTTGTGAAAAATTACCCAATAATGTATCAAGGTTTTGAACTTGAAACAGAAATGACAATTTTTGCATTAAATAACAACTTAAGAATTGCAGAAATTCCCATATCATTTAAGGACAGGCCAGAAGGTAGTTTTTCTAAACTCAACACCTATAGAGATGGATTCAAAGTTCTACTAACAATATTTAATCTCTTTCGCCACTATAAGCCACTTCAGTTTTTTAGTATCTTCTCTGTATTTTTCTTTTTTAGCGCCCTCGCTGTTGGAGCAGCTCCAATCATAGAGTATTTTAAATATGACTTTGTTTATAAAGTACCTTCAGCAATATTGGCATCAGGCCTTATGCTTTTCTCGCTTATTTCTTTTACGATTGGTTTGATCCTTGATACAATCTCAATTAACAATAAAAAGCTATTTCAAATCTTATTTTTAAAATAGTAACTCTATCCCTAGAAACTTTTACCTACCTCTCTTTAAGCATTTAAGATCAAATGGGATCCATTCAATTACAAAACATAATGCAACTTTTAAATCGAGGTATAGCTTACTTATACTTGCCTTTCACTCGCATTATTTCGTTCCAGATTTTTAAATACCTTTTTTGCGGTGGGGTTAATACAATTTTAGATGCAGGGCTTTACCATTTCTTTCATTTTATAATCCTAGGGGCTAAAGACGTTCAAATTTTTGGATTTAATATATCATCGCACATATTTGCTTTTTTAATTGTATTTCCCCTCACTTTTTTCACTGGTTTTTTGTTAACAAAAATGATTGTATTTCCGGGATCTAACATGAAAGTTATTATTCAGTTTTCTAGATTCGCAATAACAATTATAAGCTCTCTAATAATACAATACTTTTCTTTAAAATTGTTGATTGAAGTGTTATTGTTTCATCCCACTATTTCAAAACTTGCAGCCTCTGCAATTGCGGCGGTTTTCACTTTCATATCACACAAATACTTTTCATTCAAATAGAATTATTCATTTGTCGAACATGATGTATTATTAAAATAATGGTAAGACTAAAAGTTTTATCATTATTCACAATCTGCTTGAAATACTTGACATTTGAAGTACGTGAAACCTCAAGGCTACGAGATATACTGCTGTGGGATTGTCAGCTTTGCTTTAATCTAGTGATTTCCGTTTTCACAAATACCTCGTTGGATATTCCGGTGATACTGACCCCCCATTCCGGTCATATTGACCCCCCTGGGGTTTTGGTATCAAAGAGCGGGATGGCTGACAAATTTACAGTTTTTTTCTAAGGCTTTCTCCCTT
>JBKBSF010000027.1:0-36589 GCA_046291875.1 Bacteroidales bacterium
CTAATTTTTTAAACAGTATTTCGACTTACGAATGCGTGCGGGCACTATATAAGTTATCGAAAAACTATTGATTATGAGTATATTAGGCGGTAAAATAAAAAACCCGAACGGTTAGGTTCGGGTCATTTGTGGAGCTGCAGGGGATCGAACCCTGGTCCAAACAAGCAGCAAGACTGCTTTCTACATGCTTATCCTTTAGTTGGGGTTTCGGCTTTGGACCGGGAAAAGGCGGCCCTATCCTCAGCCTGAGCTTCTTTATTTTTCGTGCAGGCACCGAAGCCTTACCTGCCTTATTCCGTATTTTGTCGATGCTTCCGAAGGGACGCTAACGGACGTCGCTTCCCGGGAAACAGCAAGCAGTTAATAGCTACTATTAAGCTGCCATTGCGTAGTTGTAGTTGTTGCCGTTTACAGGCGTGAGGATTAGGATTTGCGAGCTATATCCACAACACTCGGCATGCTTACAATCCCACAAAACTTGCTGTCTAATCCATGTCAGCCCCGTTTTTTACTGGGTTTGCAGGGGCAAAGATACGAAGAATTTTCGGAATGGATGGAGGAAGTTGAAAGTGTTGAACCGCGGAGGCGCAGAGACGCTGAGAATATGGGTGGTAGAGGAGGGAAACCGCGGAGGCGCAGAGACGCTGAGAATTCGAAGATATATCCCTAAACCCCTCAAACCATAGTCCTCAATTACTCCCTCTCTCTGAAACAAACAATCCCCCACACCACAATCTCGGCATCGGCCACGGGGAAGCTGATGCGGCGTTCGCTGATTACCCTTACATTGGTTTCCATATCGCCAACCTGGCCAAAGAGGGCATACAGGTCGGGCTTGTTGCGGCGGCGAAACAGCAGGATGTAGTTCCCGTCTTCTGTGGTCCATCGTCCCCTGAACTGAAAGTGTTCGGGTACTGCCGATTCGGGTTCTTGTGGTTCCGGGTAGATGGTCATGCCATAGTCGAAACGATTGTTTTCCTGCAGCTCAAGTCGAATGTCGGCAAGGCTGTTGGCATAGCTCTGGTAAACAGCAGCATGCTCAGCTCCGGTTTTCATCGTGCTGCAGGAGGGAAATAGCAGAACCCCCAGTAAAAGGGCAAAGAGGGCAGGAGTTTGTATTTTCTTGTGCATAATAGGAACAGATTTATTAGCTTTACATGCAAACTTACAAAAAACTTCCTTTTAAAATTCTCCTGCTGTGAATATTGAAGAATACCGCGAATTTTGTCTGGGTCTGAAGGGAACCACCGAACATTTCCCCTTCGATGAGCAGACCCTGGTGTTTAAGGTAATGGGTAAGATGTATGCCCTTGCCGATGTGGATGCTTTCGAAAGTATCAATGTGAAATGCGATCCGGATCGTGCCCTGGAGCTTCGTGAGCAGTACCCGGGTGTAAAACCGGGCTACCACATGAGCAAGAAGCACTGGAATACGGTAATGGTAAATACAGGAATCCCGGATACCTTGTTGATGCAATGGACCCGGGATTCGTACGATCTGGTAGTAGCAGGTCTTACGCGCAAAGCCCGCCAGGAGCTCAACGGCCTGTAAGATCAGATCTTAAAGAAGCTAACCATCTCCTTAAGCTGTTCTGCCTGTGCAGAGAGCTCCTCGGAGCCGGAAGCCAGTTCTTCACTGGCAGATGCATTTTGCTGGGTAATCTGATTGAGCATGGCCAGGGCATTATTGATCTGCTCTGCTCCGGTGCTTTGCTCCATACTGGCAGCGGAGATTTCCTGTATCATGCTGGCAGTTTTTTCAATCTCAGGCACAATCTCTTTCAATGCCTTCCCGGCCTTTTCGCTGATGGATAAACCTGCTCCCGAGAGCTTGTTGATCTCTTCTGCGGCCACATGGCTCCTTTCGGCCAGCTTGCGTACCTCGGCAGCTACTACGGCAAAGCCTTTGCCATGTTCGCCGGCACGTGCGGCCTCTACAGCAGCATTGAGGGCCAGCAGGTTGGTCTGTGAGGCAATCTCGCTGATGATACCGATCTTTTCTGCAATCTCGCGCATGCTGCGCGCTGCCTCAAGGGTGGCATCATTGCCTCGCCTTACTTCTACTACCGACAGCTGGGCTACCTTTTCGGTAGTGCGGGCATTGTCGGTGTTGTGCGAAATGTTCGACGACATCTCCTCCATGCTCGAAGAAACCTCTTCCACCGAAGAGGCCTGGTCGTTGGCTCCACGCGAGATTTGCTGGGCGGTAGAACTCATCTCATGACTGGCGGTGGTAAGATAGCCCGAAATGTCGATAACCTGCTCCACAATGCGGCGCAGTGATTGCAGCATGCGTTTCTGTGCTGCGGCCAGACGACCCACTTCATCGTTGCTGTCTGACTCGATCTGCGCGGTAAGGTCGCCCTGGGCTACCTCCTCCGATACTTTTACCAGATTCAGGATGGGCTTGATCACAAACCGGTTGATGATCCAGGTTAGGATCAGGGTGATAAGCACTACGATAAGCAGAAATACAATGGAAACATAGGTGAGGATGCTGCTGTTGAGGTTGCGGATCACCCCCATATCGCTTCCGCAGAAAAGCATCCCGATCACCTGGTTGTTAAGGTCGCGAAGGGGCATGTAGGCAGCTTTAAAAGGCCTGCCCTGGATGCGTGAAATACCGTAATAGATTCGTCCCTGGCGCAGCACCTGGTCTTCAATTGCAGGGATACCCAGGGGGGTGCCCACGATGCGCTCTCCCGCAGCATTGGTTACGGTAGTCTGGTAGCGGGTGTTGCCCAAAAAGATGGTTACCTCGGCGTTGATGGCACGTTTGATATCGTCAACAAAACGGGTATCATCGAAAACATAACCTGTAGAGATAGCCCCTACCACATTCCCCTGTGGATCACGAATAGGAGTTCCGGCCCGGATAGACAATCTTACCACACGCCCTTCTTCAATGCCTACGCTCCGCCGGCCCTGTAATGCCTGCTGCACATTTTGCTGATTGCCGATATTATCGCCATACTGTTCAGGGCTATGTGCACGAACAAGTACATTCCCCTCATGATCGGTTACTACGAAATAGTGTAAGCCGAAAGAGTTCATGGCTTGTGTGCCAAGAGCAAGGGCGGTTGCCCGATCATTGTCTACTATGGCTTGTGCCAGCCTTACCGAATGTTCAAACCATTCTCCCACCTGATGGGCCGACTGTTGCAGGCGTTGCATCTCATCCTGCACAAACTGAGCCTGCAGCCTGATGTTGCTGTCGAAATAGCGGTTCAACTCACGGTTCACCGATCTGTAAATCAACATCATTATGGCCAGAAACATCAGAGCATTCAGCACGTTCTGGCTGAAAAAGATCTTAAAACGGATACTGCGTGATTTAAACCCTTTAAAAATAGTCCTACGTTCCATAAAAAGTGCCTCCTTTTTTTTTCAAAGGTGAGAACTTTTTCCCCAAATTTAAACAGCGGTTTTACCTAATTATATTTCAGTGTAATACGGAGAGCCGGTAATGAAAACCAAGGCACTAGCGCTTGCAAACAAAAGGCGGAGGGTTCTGAGGATTGTATTGCCTCCCCCTCATGAAAGTCAGAAAAGCAGATAACCGGTGAGTGCTGCTCCCAATACAATCCACAATGGATTGATCTTCCAGGGCCCGAAAACAGCAATAAGGGCCAATGCAAAGATCATGATGGGTTGCCATGCTATGAGAACTTGAGCGGAAAAGGTAAGCATAACCACAACCATTATGGCTACAGCAGCCACATTTACAGAATCGAGAAAAGCCGCAGTGAGCGGTGATTTGCGCAACCTGTCAATAAATGGGTAAAGTACGAGGATGAAGAACCATGAGGGAAGAAAAATACCTGCAGTGGCAATCAAAGCACCCTTTGGGCCATCCAGCAAATAACCTATAAAAGTTGCTGAGCTAAGCACCGGACCTGGGGTAAACTGTCCTATTGCAATGGCATCGAGCAATTGCTCGGAGGTGATCCATCCCAATCCGCCAACTATCATCCCCCAAAAACCTCTTAGCCGGTAACCGATCAATAGGGTCATTTGAGTGGCACTGGGTCCGGGTATAAGATTTACTCCACCCATGAAGTCAAGAAACTGTTGACGATTCACCCATTTTTTCCGACTTACCAGTTCCTGCTCCATCAATGCCATATGCGCGGCGGGCCCGCCAAATGAGATCAGCCCCAATCGAAAAAACTCAAGAAATATTTGAGTCAGAGATTTCTCCTGATGCCTTATCCTGATCATGTAAATGATTGTTTGCCGATAAAAGTACACATTTTCCCGACAATGATAGGTTCAACTTTCCTTGGGTAGATTTTCAAACTCCTATGTCTGAAGGGGGTGCTGGCTGCTGTTCCTGGTCTTTTGTTATTCTCTTCCCCTATCCGGTCTCCTTTCTTTTTTCTCTCAATAAAAAAAGGCCACCCGAAGGCAGCCTTTTGTAAAGATATACTGGGATAGCAACCGATTAGTTAAGGTGTTGCTGTACCACTTCGATGAGTTCGGGCAGGTCCATCTCAAGGTCTTTGAGGTGCTCGATGGTGGGGATACCCTCTTTGGTCCAGCCGCGGCGAGCATAAACCGCATCGAGCAACTGCTCGTAACGGCCTTCGCGGTATTTGCGCAACGCAGCCATTTTCTCTTCGGTAGATTTGCCTGTGGGGTCAAAGCCAACGTCTTCTTTAAGCTGCTTGTCGTAGCGTTCCTGGCGCGATTCATATTCTTCTTTGGTTACCGGGCCGCAAGCACGATAGGGCTGTGCATCGTGGATGCGTTTGCCATAACCCCTGCGCAGGTTGAAGATACGCTGGAAGTTATATACACGCTCACTCTGGCGGATCAGCTCTTCTTTGCTGAAGGGCTTGCCGGTAACGGCTTCGAAGATGGCAACGTAATTGTCTACGTGCTCCGGAATTTTGTGGGGCTCTGCAGTAAGTTCATTGCCTTTGGGAATCACATCGTTCCAGCACAGTTTGCAAAGACCTACCAACCCGAACCATGTGCGGAACATGGGGAAGTAGTGCAGCGCTTCTGCTTTGTCGTCGAAAGAGGGCAACTGATTGTTTACCATATCCATAAAGATCAGCCATGCTTCGTCGTGCTGGGGGCCTTTGTTGGTCATGGCATAGCCTCCCTGCTGGGCAAGAGATTCCTTGGAAACGTACTGCGAATATTCGAGGCCCTTGTTCACCATGGCAATGTCGTTGAGGAATTTGCGGTCGGCATTGTATTTCTCGATGAAGAGCTCCTTCATCTTCTGAACGCCCAAACCAGCCACCAGTCCAAAACCTTTGCCGGCTGCCAGCTGATGCATCAATTCAAGAGCAGCTTCGGCGTTGCCAAAATTCAGTTCCAACCCGCCGGTGATCTCCTTGTTGATGATACCGTTTTCGTAGCATTCCATAATGAAAGCAACGATGGTGCCCCAGGTAATGGTGCAGATGCCATAAGTATCGCAGTAGAAGTTTTGCTCAATGATGGCATCATAGTCAAAGATACCCAGGTTGGAGCCAAGTCCGGCAGCCGTTTCATACTCGGGGCCATCCACAATAACCGCTTCGCCCTTGTAGGGGCCGGTTTTCAGGATGAAGTCATCCACTCCTTTGGCGCAGCTCATGGCGCAGCCGATCCAGCAGCCGTCGGGCACATTCTGGGTGAAATACTTTTCGCGAAGGATGTCGCTGTGGATTTTGATACCATCCACATGGCTTCCGAATTTAAAATTGTGGGTAGGCAGCAAGTCGTAGTCGTTCATCACGTTTACGATGTTG
Organism: Bacteroidales bacterium; assembly: GCA_046291875.1. Lineage (GTDB taxonomy): Bacteria > Bacteroidota > Bacteroidia > Bacteroidales > UBA7960 > SKVR01. Next base: position 5,748 of record JBKBSF010000027.1, read on the forward strand.
GCAGTACCCTTTTTACGCATCTGGCACTGGTGGTCGTCAAGTTCGCGCATCTCCTGCTGGTAGCGGCGTCCTCTTTCCTTAATGGTGTCAAGGTCGGCCACATTGTTCATATTGCCTGTTACCCCTTCCACGCGTGCCACGATGGCTTTGATCTTTTTGTCGCGCAGCACGGTGCCTATACCACCACGGCCCGCCTGCTTCAGACGGATCTTCTTACGCTTCATGTCGTAGAAGGTGAAGTTTACCATGCCAATGAGCGAATGATCGGCAGCAGCACCCGTTGAAACGATACCGATGTTTTTGTAGTCTTTCTCATCGATGGCAAACAGCTCCGTAAGCTCTTCGGCCAGAATGTGCGTATCGTAGGCAAAACCCGGATCTTCAATGATCTCGATCTTGTGGTTTACCCCATCGATGAAGATGATCACGTCTTTTTCGGCTTTGCCTTGCAGCTCCAGAGCGTCGAAGCCGGAGAACTTAAGGAAAGGACCAAAAAAGCCACCCACGTTGGAGTCCATCACAGAATCGGTTTGGGGTGAAATGGTTACCAGCAAAGACTTTCCGGCTCCTGAGTATTGGGTAATACCCCCTACAGGGCCCGAAGAGATGATTACTTCATTTTCCGGATCATCCCATTTGGTGTCAGGTTTTGTAGCATCCCACAGCAGCCGCAGGCCATAGCCTTTCCCTCCGATAAACTTTTCCTTCATCTGAGGGGGAACCACTTTTTCCTTGATCTCGTGGCTGCCAACATTGATGTAGAGGATCTTGTCGGTGTAGCCCTTCTCAAGCGCTTTCCACTGATAGGAAAGCTCTTTGAGCTTCTTGTAATTGTGTTTTAATTGGGTGATGTTCATACAGTTAATCTCCTTTATATGTATTGATGTGCATTCTGCAGGCAAAACTACGAATTTTAAAATTTTGCCATCGCTTTTTTGCGGTTTTTTGCCTTGTAAGATGCTAAATTAGAATGGGTCTAAAGAGCTTCTCAGACAATGGGCCGGCAAGCAATCCAGTCCGTTTTTGTACTTGTGTCGAAGTTTTCTGTTTGGTGGAGTTGTTATTTTGATAACTGCTCTAAATTTTGCCTAAATTCAGTGTTTGGCGCAATAGAAAGCCCCTTTTTCGTGTTAGTTTTGTACTGGCAGATAGGGGAGGGTTCAAACTGCTTTCTGGTTCTGCTGAAAATTCTGCCAACACAAATTCAAAACCCCACATTTCGATGACTCGTAACAATATTTTTTTCCTGATAGCTACCCCGGTTCTTTTCTTCGTATTTGTAAAGTTGTTGTCTTTCAGCAGTTTTGTTACCATGCCCGAAGATGAGTATGTTCAAAGGCGCGAATCCGGTTATGGTGCTTTTGCCCTTCCGGTTCCTGAAAACCTCAACTTTGCAGGGGAGCCTGTTCCGGTAGATAATTTTGAGGTATTGGAGCGTTTCGATCGCGAACTGCTGGTCAATACCTACTGGCAGTCGCAAACCCTACAGTTTTTCAAGAGGGCTTATCGTTGGTTTCCGGTTATAGAGCCCATTCTGGCAGAACAAGGGGTGCCCGACGATTTCAAGTACCTGGCACTGATTGAGAGCGGATTGATGAATGTGGTCTCTCCGGCAGGTGCTGCCGGCTACTGGCAGATTTTGCAAGCCACCGGTCGGGAGCTGGGCCTGGAGGTTACTTCCGAAATCGACGAGCGCTACCATGTGGAACGCTCTACCCGGGCTGCCTGCCGATTCCTGAAAGAGGCCTATGCCCGCTACAACTCCTGGACCCTGGCCGCCGCCTCCTACAATATGGGCCGCGCAGGGCTCAACCGGCAAATGACCAACCAGCAGGCCAACAACTACTACGATCTGTGGCTCAACGAAGAAACATCGCGCTATGTGTTTCGCATTGTTGCCATCAAAACTATTTTTGAAGACCCCCAGGGGCATGGGTTTTTCTTCCGCGAGCAGGACTTGTATCCCCCTTTGCAATACTATACCGTGCAGGTTGATACTACCATCAACGACCTGGTTGCGTTTGCACGCCATCACCAGATCACTTACAAAGAGCTGCGTGTGCTCAACCCCTGGCTTCGCTCCACCAGCCTGCCCAACCGGTCGCGCAAGAATTATGAGATAAAGATTACGAAGGAAAGCCTCTTTGGCAGGCAATTCCCCGAGGTAGCCGACCCCGATTTCGAAACCACCGATATGCCCGCCAGGGAAACCGATCTCTAGTACCCCTTCCATCCCCATTATCCCAAACTTCTCCGGATGGGCAAACTACCCGTCCAGCCAATCCTTTTACCTTTGAGCTTTCAGCTCTGCACTCCTATGCCCCATTCCCTCATCCCCAATTCCAATCCTTCAACATTTCCCTCTCCCTGTTAAACTTTTTATCTGTCAAATCCTTACCTTTGCAGGTTCGTTTTTAACAGCATCTGTATGCCCCACATATCTACCGTTCAATACCAGGAATGGCTTGAAGTTTACGGTGCCCGAGAGCACAATCTGCGCAATGTCGATATCAGAATTCCACGCGATACCCTCACCGTTATTACCGGATTAAGCGGAAGCGGAAAGTCGTCGCTTGCCTTCGATACCATCTATGCCGAAGGGCAACGACGCTACATTGAAACCTTCGCAGCCTATGCCCGTCAGTTTCTGGGTACTCTGGAGCGACCCGATGTCGACAAGATCAGCGGTCTGAGCCCGGTGATCAGCATTGAGCAAAAAACCACCAACAAAAACCCTCGCTCCACAGTGGGCACTGTTACAGAGATTTACGACTTCCTGCGACTGCTTTTTGCCAGGGTGGCCGATGCATACTCCTATACCACGGGAGAGAAAATGGTACGCTATACCGAAGGGCAGATACTGGACCTGGTGCTACAACGCTTTGAGGGCAAGAAAATGCTGCTGCTGGCCCCCATGGTAAAAGGGCGCAAAGGGCACTACCGCGAGCTTTTCGAGCATGTGATGAAACAGGGCTTTTTGAGGGTAAGAGTTGACGGGAAAGTGAAAGAGGTGATCCCCAATATGAAGGTAGATCGCTATAAAATCCATGACATTGAGGTGGTGATTGACAAGCTGGTGATCGATGCTGCCCATGCCAAACGGATATCCGACTCCATGAAGGTGGCCATGAAACATGGTAAGGGAATGATCATGCTGCTGGATGAGGCCACCGATGAAGTGTTTCATTTCAGCCGCAACCTGATGTGCCCGGTTTCCGGCATCGCCTATAAAGACCCCGAGCCCAACACCTTTTCCTTCAACTCTCCCTACGGTGCCTGTCCTACCTGCAATGGGCTGGGTACGGTAAGCGAGATGGACATGGAGAAAGTAATGCCCGATCGCAGGCTTTCCATCCGCAAAGGGGGCATTGCACCCCTTGCCGATACCAAAAACCCCTGGATTACCAAGCAGCTGGAAGCCATTGGAATGAAATACGGCTTTACCCTCGACACTCCCCTGGAAGACATACCCGAAGAGGGAATCAGTACCATGATGTATGGCTCGCAGGAAGTATTCCGCGTGAAAAATGAGAATCTGGGCATTACCCATACCTACAACCTCAATTTCGAAGGGATTATCAACTTTATCACTGCCCAGTATGAAGACAACAGCTCGGGCAATATCCGAAAATGGGCCTCTGCTTTTATGCAGCAGAAAAGCTGCCCCGAATGCCAGGGACAACGACTGAAAAAGGAAGCCCTGCACTACCGTATCCTGGATAGCAATATTGCCCAGCTGGCGCAGCTGGATTTGCTTGCCCTCAAAAAGGAAGTTGCCAGGATGCACAAGGAACTGGATGATCGTAAGCTCAGTATTGCCAGCGAAATCCTGCGCGAGATTGATAACCGCCTCGGTTTTATGCTCGATGTAGGGCTCGATTACCTGGCTCTCGACAGGCCCGCCCGAAGCCTCTCCGGAGGCGAAAGCCAGCGCATACGGCTGGCTACCCAGATCGGGTCGCAGCTTACGGGAGTTCTCTATATCCTGGATGAACCCAGTATTGGCCTGCATCAGCGCGACAATCACAAACTCATCGAATCGCTCAAAAGCCTGCGCGATATTGGCAATTCGGTAATCGTAGTAGAGCACGACCGCGATATGATCATGGCTGCCGACCATGTGGTGGATATCGGGCCGGGTGCAGGGTTGCATGGAGGTAAGATAGTGGCAGAAGGATCGCCCCTGGATATCATGCAGAAAAATACCATTACCGCCCAGTACCTGCGCCTGGAAAAGGATGTGCCCGTACCGGAAGTTTTGCGAAAAGGCAATGGCCAGCAGATCATCCTGAAGGGTGCCACCGGCAACAACCTCAAAAATGTGGATCTGACCGTACCGCTGGGGATGCTCATTTGTGTTACTGGGGTGTCGGGCAGTGGTAAATCCACCCTGATCAACGAGACGTTGTACCCCATTCTCAGCCAGCATTTTTACCGCTCCGATAAAAATCCGCTTCCCTACCAGTCCATTGAAGGTATTGAGCATGTCGACAAGGTAATTGATATTGACCAGTCGCCCATCGGACGCACACCTCGTTCCAATCCGGTTACCTATACCAAGGTTTTCGACGAGATCCGGAAGCTCTTTGCATCACTCCCCGAGGCTCAGATCAGGGGCTACAAGCCGGGTAGATTTTCTTTCAATGTGAAAGGAGGGCGATGCGAAACCTGTCAGGGGGCGGGAGTGAAGGTGATTGAGATGAATTTCCTGCCCGATGTGCATGTGGAGTGCGAAGATTGCCAGGGAAAAAGATACAACCGCGAAACCCTGGAGGTACGCTACAAAGGCAAATCCATCAACGATGTGCTCAATATGAGTATCGACCAGGCGCTGGAGTTTTTCGAAAACATCCCCGCCATAGTGCAAAAGATCCGTACCCTGCAGGATGTGGGGCTGGGCTACATCACACTGGGGCAGAGCAGTACTACCCTCTCCGGGGGCGAGGCGCAGCGGGTAAAGCTGGCCTCCGAACTGTCGCGGCGCGACACGGGAAAGACCTTCTATATCCTCGATGAGCCCACCACGGGCTTGCATTTCGAAGATGTGCGCGTACTCATGGAAGTGCTCAACCGCCTTACCGACCGCGGAAATACCGTGCTGATCATCGAACACAACCTCGATGTGATCAAAGTAGCAGATTATATCATCGACCTGGGTCCCGAGGGTGGACATCGCGGAGGACAAATCCTGTGCACCGGAACACCCCAACAGATCGTAAAAAACAATTGTGGGTTCACCGCCGGATTTCTTAGGGAATTGATTGGGGGAGGGGAGAATAAAGTAAAGAGTTAAGAGGCAAGAGTTAAGAGGTAAGTGGTGAGAGGTAAGTGATGAGAGGTGTGTGGTTGACTCATCAGCCATTGATCCTGTCGGTTATTTCTCCTCAAATTCCGGATAATCCACATATCCTTTTTCTCCGCCGTAGTAAAAAGTGTCTTTGTCCCAGGGGGCCAGAGGATATCCATGCTGCATGCGATTTACCAGATCGGGGTTCGATATGAAGGGTTTTCCGAAAGCAATAAGGTCTGCCTGGTTGTTTTCGAGCATCAGCCTGGCGCTTTCTGTTGTATGTCCGCCACAGGAAATCAGGGGGCCTTTGAAAATCTGCCGGTAGTAGGGTACGATGCTTGCTGAAGGTTCCTGAAGTCGGGTTTCGGGGGGCATCATCTCGCTGATGTGCAGATAAGCAAGGTTATACCTGTTCAGGTTATCCACAATGTAGCCATAGGTTTCCTTTTCTGTGGTGTCGGCCATGCCGGCCTTGACCGATTTGGGCGAAAGACGCAGCCCAACCTTATGGGAAGGAACCTGGCGAAGCACCTCCTGCAGGATCATGAACAGCAATCTGCTTCGGTTTTCAATGGTTCCCCCAAAGCTGTCGGTCCTTTGGTTGGTGCCATCCATGATAAACTGGTCGATCAGATAAGCATGTGCCCCATGAATCTCTACGCCATCGAAACCTGCTCGCATGGCATTCTTTGCCGCATTGCCAAAATCAAGGATGGTCTGCTCTATTTCCTCGCCCGTCATGGCGCGGCTGCTTTCGTAGGGCAGCCTTCCCTTGGGGGTAAGCACTTCGCCATCAGGAGTTACCGGCGATGCCGACAAAGGGGCCAGCCCCATGGGCTGCAGCAAACGATGCGAAAAGGGGCCTACATGCCACAGCTGAAGGAATATCTTTCCCCCTGCAGCATGTACCCTGGAGGTAACCTTCTGCCAGGCCTCTACCTGTTCTTTTGTAAAACAGCCCGGAGTGCCGGTATAGCCAAAAGCCCAGGGCGAGATCTGACTTCCCTCCGAAACAATCAGTCCTGCACTGCTGCGCTGCTCATAATACTGTGCTATAAGATCTGTGGCTGCCAGCCCTTCATTTTCGGCACGACGCCGGGTTAGGGGTGCCATTACAATGCGGTTGGAAAGGGTAAGTTCCTTGTGCAATAAAAAGGGCTTGAAAAGTGATGTAGACATAGTGGGATGGTTGGTAAGAATAAGGGTTAAAGATAGGGATTGATTGGAAAACAATGCTTATTTTTACAGTAACTTAATGCAACGGTCATGACAGTCAGTCAATTATCGGTCAATCATGTGCCCGGATCAGGTACCTCCCTCCAGCCCTCAGAGGGCAGGATAGGAGGAATTCGGCTACTGTTCCTGGTATTGATGTTTGCCGGGCAACTGGCCGTAAGTCCTGCACAAAATCCCGCCCGCATACAAAATACTTTCTCCCATCAGCTGGTGAGAGTGTTTGAGTATCGCGACAGCCTCGAGGGAGTGCATCCCTTCGTAAAAAACCTTTACCCCATTGCCATAGCTCAGGATGGACACTTTTACGTTTTCGATCTGGATGAAACCCGCAAGGCCTATTTCCTTGCCGCCAGCGAGAAGACAGGAATGGAGGTCCCCCAGGGGGTTCGGGCAGCGTTTCCGCTGCAGTTTTACGATAATCGCTGTGCCTGTGTAGTATCGGCCGATGTGTTCGATAGCCCGGAAGGCTATATAACCATTTTTCATGAGTTTGTGCACTGTCATCAGTTTCATACCGTTGAGCAGGAGCTGAAAGGTCGCTTGTCGCTGGCCCAGAAATCGATGTAGGAAGGTAATTACATGTGGGAAATCAACTACGATTTTCCCTATGCTGATGGATGGTTTGTGCAGACCTACAGTGCTTTTACAGAGGCTGCCATAGCCGGCAACCTGCAACGGGTAGAAGAGTTGCGCAATGAACTGGCCGAAATCCTCAACGTACACGATTATCAGTATATGGTGTGGCAGGAATGGAAAGAAGGATTTGCCCTGTATGTGGAGAACCTTCTGCGCAAACATCTGGGCTTGTCTGTCAACCAGGTGGGTATGCACCCACCCCACAGCCGACTGAGTTTCTACGCCGGTGGCGCCGCATGGATCAGTCTGCTGGTGGAGCAGGAACCCGACTTGAATACAGACCTGGAAGGGTTGTTTGTAAAGATGTTTGTGATCTAAAATGTCTTTATTCTCTATGCAGTTTCGATATCACGAAGCTACGGTTCTGGCAAACACTGAACCTCAACCTTCTGTATAGTTTTTTCTGATATGATTTTTGACACTTATAGGACCGGAAGGGGGGCCAGCGAGCTCTCCTCCGGTCTTTCTTTTTTTCCTCCCAACATTAGCGAGAATCTCCATGTAAAAGAAAAACACAGTTAAATTGGGAGTTTGCCGCTACATTGTGTATTTTTGGCCCAAACAGAAGGGTGTAAACAATCTCAGTTAAAAACGCAACGGGGAATACTGCCCGGGCATTGGAGCCTGCAAACCCAATCTGGAATAAACTACACCATCAATGCTATTATTCATGAGAAAACTTTATTTGACCCTTGCTGCCATAGGCATGCTTTCCGTTATGTATGCACAGGAAATTCAGATCACCGATCACGATCCCGAGTACCGTCCTGTAGAACAACAACGTGTATTCGAAGCCCTTATGGAAAGCTTCGAGCGGCAGCAGGCATTCCAGGTGGCTACCCTTGAGGGAGAGGTAATCCATACCTTGAGCAATAACCTGGTAACCCTCTTCAATGGTTTCTGGAGAAATGGCAACGAATTGGGCGCCAACGCTTTTTGGGTGGAGGAAGTGGAGCACAGCAACGGGCGCACCCGTGTAAGAATGTCGGTATATCATCTCACACCCGATCAGCAACAGCAGAATATGGCTTTGTATACCCGGAATATGGTGTACGTTTTTGGCGATCTCAATCCTGGTCGCAACCGTAGCAACCGACTGATGGTAAACGGGCAACGCCATGCAATGGGGCCATTGGATTTTGTAGCCATCAGCAATACCCCGGGCCAGGAACTTGAACTCTCCATGCGCGGAATGAGCCAGGCAAAAACAACCATCAAGGGGCGGCCTGACAGGCCTTCGGAGTATTTCTCTACCCAGGAATTTGGTGTCGGACCCAACTTCGGACCCGACGTTAGTTTGAGTATGCGATCAGGCCGCTTCTTCCCTGTAAGGCAAAATTTCGCAAACTTCCTGCTTCGAACCCTCGAAAAGGAGTAGTTGATAAAAAGGCCGAAGAAAAAACTTCAGCCACGTTTAGTCGGGGTGAGAGGATTATTCGAGCATACGCTCTCATGAGCTCGTCACGTTGTTCCTCGGTTCGAACCTTGGGCCTCAGGGATAAAAAAAGGCCGAAGAAAAATCTTCAGTCATGTTTAGTCGGGGTGGCGGGATTATTCGAGCATACGCTCTCATGAGCTCGTCACGTTGTTCCTCGGTTCGAACCTTGGTCCTCAGGGATAAAAAAAGGCCGAAGAAAAATCTTCAGCCACGTTTAGTCGGGGTGAGAGGATTCGAACCTCCGGCCTCTTCGTCCCGAACGAAGCGCGCTACCGGGCTGCGCTACACCCCGCTGTAAATGCATTATTCTGACAGGGGTATCTTCTTAAATGCCTCTCCGGGAAAAATAATGCAATTATTTTTTACTGCCTGTGAACCTTTGTGAGAAAACCTTTGTTTAATGTTTGAATTTTAAAAGTTAAACAAAAATCAGGTGCTAGGCCTGCAAATTTACGCAAATAATTGTTTCGCGAACAAAACAGGTTTTACGAGATATAATTTTTTACTTTTGTTCTTAAACAATCCAGTTCAGTAGCACAGTATCACAAAAAACAACTTTCCATGATCTACATTACCCGCAGGGAAACGTTCAATGCAGCCCACCGCCTTTTCAGACCTGAATGGGATGACTCAACCAACCTGCAGGTCTTTGGAAAATGTTCTAATCCACATTGGCACGGGCACAATTATGTTCTTTGGGTTACTGTAAAAGGAGAGGTAAATCAGGAAACCGGTTTCCTGATCAATCTCAAACAACTCAGTGCTATTTTGAGAGAGAGAGTGATAGAAAAACTGGATCATAAAAATATGAATGTGGAGGTGGATTTCATGCAAGGGCGTATAGCTTCCACAGAAAATCTTGCCATAGCCATCTGGGAGCAGATCGAGGATCCCATCAGGCAGTTGGGTGCTCAATTGCACAGCGTTAAGGTTTCGGAAACCGAAAACAACTTTGCAGAATACTACGGTTAAAGTAATTACTCTTAAATTTCAGGATAATGTCAGCAGAAATAAACAGACAGATGGCCATCGAGAACTCTATGGATGGCTATGAAAAAATAGACCAGTACAATCCTGTCACCATAAAAAGACTGGCCGATCATTATTACAATATCATCGAACTCATTGGCGAGGACCCCACGCGCGAAGGTCTGGAGAAAACTCCTGAGCGGGTAGCCAAAGCCATGCAGTATCTTACCCACGGCTATGATCTGGATCCGGCAGAAATACTTCGTTCGGCCATGTTCAAAGAGGAGTACCGCCAGATGGTGGTAGTAAAAGACATTGAAATTTATTCCATGTGCGAGCACCATATGCTTCCTTTTATCGGAAAAGCCCACGTGGCATACATCCCCAATGGTCATATTGTAGGGTTGAGCAAAATCCCCAGGGTGGTAGATGCCTTTGCAAGGCGGTTGCAGGTGCAGGAGAGGCTTACCATGCAGATCAAGGAGTGTATACAGGATACTTTAAAACCTCTTGGGGTAGCGGTGGTTATTGAGGCTCATCACATGTGCATGATGATGCGCGGTATCCAGAAACAAAATTCCGTTACCACCACAAGCGATTTTACCGGTGCTTTCCTCACCGATAAAACCCGGGCCGAGTTTATTCATTTGCTGGGCTCAAATCTTCATTAGTTTTAGTTTTGGTTATATCAATTGGTTTATTCCAAGCCCCGGGGCCCAGCTCCGGGGCTTTTTAGTATCAGGGGGTATGGGATGGATGAATCGCTGTATGGGCAATAGCGTGCGATGTTCAGCACAATCGATGGGGGTATCCCTGTTTTTGCCCTCAAGCCACTGATATAGAGGAATGAGCATCCGTTTTAGAGAGTATTGCGGGGATTTAAGGAAATTCCCTAATTTTGTCTCCTCTTTAAACCCAAAAAATCTGATATTATGAAGAAAGCGTTTGTTTTTCCAGGACAAGGAGCACAGTTTGTAGGAATGGGCAAGGATATGTACGACAATTCTCCCCAGGCCAGGGAATTATTTGAAAAAGCCAATGAAATACTGGGTTTTCGCATTACAGACCTGATGTTTGCCGGTACCGATGAAGATCTACGGCAAACCAAAGTGACCCAGCCTGCCATATTTCTGCATTCGGTAATATTGGCCCAGACCCTGGGCGATGCCTTTGCTCCCCATATGGTAGCAGGCCATTCGTTGGGTGAATTTTCGGCATTGGTGGCTGCCAAAGCGCTGAGTTTTGAAGATGGTCTTGTGCTTGTAAGCAAGCGCGCCATGGCTATGCAGAAAGCCTGTGAGGCTGAGCCTTCTACCATGGCTGCTATCCTGGGTCTCGACGATAAGGTGGTAGAGGAGATCTGCGCTGGTATCGATGAGGTGGTAGTACCTGCCAATTACAACAGCCCCGGACAGCTGGTTATTTCCGGCAGTATGAAAGGGATTGACCTGGCGTGCGAAAAACTTAAAGAAGCTGGCGCCAAGAGAGCACTTCCTCTCAAAGTGGGGGGTGCATTTCACTCTCCCCTGATGGAGCCCGCCCGCCTTGAACTGGCTCAGGCCATCAATGAAACAGCTTTCAATGCTCCCATATGCCCTGTTTACCAGAATGTAAATGCACAACCGGTAACCGATCCTTCTGTTATCAAAGAAAACCTCATTGCACAGCTTACCTCTCCTGTTCGCTGGACCCAGATCATGCTTAATATGATTGCCGATGGAGCCACCCACTTTGTGGAGGTTGGGCCCGGTACCGTATTGCAGGGGCTGGTAAAGAAAGTGGATAAGGATATTGATGCTGTCAGTGCCTGATAAATAGTAAAAAATTGAAAGTGAAAAGTGAAAAGTTGGTTCTTACCACCCACAATCAACCCATCACTTTTCACTTTTACCCCTCACTCATCTTTTACCCTTAATCCATAATTCCAGACCATCGCTCATAACTCAGTATTTGCCACCCTTTAACCCTTAATCCCCTTGGTATACATTCTCTTCGTCATCGGATTTGTATTACTCATCTACGGAGCCAATTTCCTTGTGGATGGGGCTGCCTCTCTTGCCCGCAGGTTTAAGATCTCCAACATCGTGATCGGACTTACCATTGTTGCACTGGGCACTTCCAGCCCCGAGCTGGTAGTAAACCTGGTGGCCAGTTTCCAGGGAAGTGCAGATGTGGCTTTGGGCAATATCCTGGGAAGTAACATCTCCAATATTTTCCTTATCCTGGGGGTTTCGGCACTGATCTTTCCTCTTACCGTAAACAACAATACCCACTGGAAGGAAATCCCCCTGGCACTGCTTGCTGCAGTGGTACTTGCTGTTTCTGCCAACGATGCCATCATCGACGGACATGGCAATTCCTTCATTACACGCACCGATGGCATTACCCTGATTTTCTTCTTCTTCCTGTTTATGTACTATGCCTTCGGGATAGCAGGCGAAGAGAGTGATTCGGGCCCTCAGATCAGGGAATACTCCCCCTTGATTTCATGGTTGATGATCGTGGGTGGGATCGTTGGGCTGGTTTTGGGAGGCAAATGGATTGTGGATGGTGCCATCGTAATAGCCTCTTCGCTGGGGATGAGTGAAGCCCTGATAAGCCTTACCATTGTAGCTGTAGGTACTTCTTTGCCTGAACTGGCAACTTGTGTAGTGGCTGCCATGAAACGAAATCCTGATATCGTGGTTGGCAACGTGATCGGCTCCAATATATTCAATGTATTCTTTGTGCTGGGAAGCAGCGCGGTAATAAAGCCATTGCCTTTCAACCAGGCGCTGAATTTTGATGTGCTGGTAGGGGTATTTTCCTGTGTGTTGCTTTTTGTTTTTCTGCTTATTCCCAGGCGTAAGGTGCTCGATCGCTGGCAAGGTGGCGTATTTGTGGCCATGTACATTGCCTACATTGTATTCCTGGTGGTAAGGGGCTGAGGCAGTCCGTCAATAGGCTTACAAGCTTGCATTCAGTAGCTTTCCTGAAGCAATGACCTTTTGCAGATAGGGTTCAAAGCGTGCTTTTTTGAGCAATTGAAGGTAATGCGTGTTGTGAAGGTCGGAGCCCGCAAAATCGATCATACCGGCATCAATAAGCTTTTCAGCCTGCTTGCGCACTTCCGGCGAATAGTGGCCGCTAAGGCTGGTAATATTGAGCTGAAAATAGATGCCCCGGTCTTTGAGGGCTTCAAATTTCCTGAAATCGTCCAGCCAGTAAAGATAACGCTCCGGATGTGCGAGCATGATCCTGTATCCTTTTATCTGCAGCTCAAATGTTACCTCATACAGATTGGGTGGTGGCTGGAAGTAGGGGAGTTCGATGAGCACAAACTTTTGTCCGAAGGTAAGCAGGTTTCCCTGCGATATTCTTTTATCGAACCCGTCGTCGAGCATATACTCTGCTGCCGCTTCCAACTGTATATCGATACTTTCTTCAAACAGCTTCTGTCGTACCAGGGTCAGACCTGCCTGTATCTTTTCTGCGGTATTGGGGTAATAGTCGGAGCTGATATGTGGGGTTGTGAAGAGTTTTCGGTAGCCCAGGGTTTGCATCTCACGGATCAGATTAACAGAGGCTTCAAGGTCGGGGGTGCCATCGTCGATCCCCGGGATCAGGTGCGAATGCATGTCAGACACCAGCACGGAAAGATCTACGGGCTGGTTAAGCTTTTTAGGACCGAAAAGTTTCCTGAGCATAACTTCGGGTTTTAGGATGAGGGAAAGTACTTTTGCTTAAACCACCGGAAGGTGATCTGCAGCCCCTGCTCAATTTTCACCCCTGGATCATACCCCATGATGGTGCGGGCCTTTTGGATATCGGCAAGCGAGTGGCGGATATCCCCCGGGCGTTCTTCGCGGTAGCGGGCTTCAGTAGCAGATCCCGCAGTATCGCGGATGATACGGAACAATTCGTTTACGGTGGTACGATCGCCAACGGCAATATTGAAAACCCCTCCATTGCATTTGTCGATGGGGCAGAAAAGCGAACGGATGTTGGCCTCAACGGCATTCTCTATAAAAGTAAAATCGCGCGATTGCTCGCCATCTCCATTGATAAAGGGGCTCTGATGGCGGAGTACGGCAAACATAAACAACGGTATAGCAGCAGCGTAGGGTCCGTCGGGGCTTTGGCGGGGGCCAAAGATGTTGAAATAGCGCAGGCCGATGATCTCCATGGCGTAAGTTTTGGCAAAAACATCGGCATACAGCTCATTTACCCTTTTGGATACGGCATAGGGTGAAAGTGGATTGCCGATCTGTTCTTCCACCTTGGGCAGGTGGGGGCTGTCGCCATACACACTGGAAGAGCTGGCATACACAAAACGTTTGATGTTGTTTTCGCGTGCAGCTACCAGCATGTTCAGAAAACCGGTTACATTGGCCAGATTGGTGGCTTTGGGGTCTTTTACCGAACGAGGTACCGATCCCAGGGCAGCCTGATGGAGCACATAATCCATTCCCCGGCAGGCAGTGCTGCAGGTGTCGGGTTCGCTGATATCGCCCTCCATAAACTCCAGGCAGGGGTTGTTCATAAAAGGCTCCAGGTTCTCCATGAAACCTGTGGAAAGGTTGTCCAGCACCCTAACCTTACCCGCCCCGTATTTGAGGAGATACTCCACAATGTTCGACCCGATAAAGCCTGCCCCGCCTGTTACCAGAAACGATAGTCCGCTTATATCCTCCTTATGAAATGGTTTATTGTACATCTTCCCGATTATTGTATCTTTTGTTTATTATTCCGAAGTACGAAGCCGAAGTCTGAGATATAGTAACCTGTTCCGGATCCCACTCATGCGATAACCTAAGCTGGAAACAGAAGCCATAAGTGATCAGTGACTAATTACTGATCACTGACCATTTACTTCTCATCTCTTATCTCTCATCTCAACCCTCATACCCCCTTACCTCTCAACATACTGCTCCTTGTAATAATTCTGGTATGCACCGGAGGTAACATGCTCAAGCCATGTTTTATTTTCCAGGTACCAGTCGATGGTTTTACTCAATCCCTCCTCAAACTGGAGAGAGGGTTCCCAGCCCAGCTCCCGCTGTACTTTTCCAGCATCGATGGCGTAGCGCATATCATGTCCGGCGCGGTCTTTAACGTACGTAATCAGTTGCGCAGAAGTGCCGTTGGGGCGGTTGAGCTTCGTATCCATAAGCTTGCAGAGCAAATGTATAAGATCGATATTCTTCCATTCGTTGTGGCCCCCGATATTGTAAGTCTCGCCATTTCTGCCGTTGTGGTAAATACTATCAATGGCCCGGGCATGATCGACAACGTAGAGCCAGTCGCGAACATTCTCTCCCTTGCCGTATACCGGCAGGGGTAGCATATTTACTATATTGTTGATAAAAAGTGGCAGGAGTTTTTCGGGGAATTGATTGGGTCCGTAGTTGTTGGAGCAGTTGGAAATTACCACTGGCAAACCATAGGTATGGTGCCATGCCCTTACAAAATGATCGCTGCTGGCTTTGGAGGCAGAGTAGGGGCTTCTGGGGTCGTAGGCAGTAGTTTCGGTAAATAACCCTTCTTCTCCCAGAGAACCATATACCTCATCGGTAGAAACATGATAGAATCTTTTTCCGGGTTGATCTTTCCAGTATGTGCGGCAGGCATTGAGCAGGTTTACAGTGCCAATGAGGTTGGTGTGGATAAACTCCATGGGATTGGCAATGGACCGGTCCACATGACTTTCAGCTGCCAGATGTATCACTCCGTCGAATTGATATTTCTCAAACAGGGCAAAGACCAGGGCACTGTCTACAATATCTCCCTTCTCGAAGTGATAGTTGGGTGCTTTTTCAATATCGCGCAGGTTTTCAAGGTTGCCGGCGTAGGTAAGCTTATCCAGATTCACAAGGGTGTAATCGGGATACCTGGAAACAAACAATCTTACAACGTGTGAACCGATGAAGCCGGCACCGCCTGTAATGAGTAATGTATGTTTTGACATGAGAGGGTGATATTTGTAAATTGCTTTGAGCAGCAAAGATAGAAATTGTCTGCTTTATAGGTGTTGAAAAAAACAAAAACAGCCAACGGCAAAGGTCGCTGGCTGTTATGTTGGTCAAACCGGATCAGAAACTCCAGTATTGGAGGTCTTTGATCTTGTTGCGGAAGATTCCCTTAATATCTACCAGTATGGGGTTTTCCACATTTGTCATCATGGCCTTAAAGTCGGCCTCAGTAAGTTTCATGTATTCGCTGTGGTTTACAGCTACCACTACAGCATCGTAATTACCGGCCGGTTGTGCTGTAAGCTCGAAACCATATTCGTGTTTCAGTTCCTCAGAGTTGGCGTAGGGGTCTACAATATCCACAGTAACACCGTAGCTGCGCAGTTCGCAGATCACATCAGCCACTTTGGAATTGCGGATGTCGCTGACATTCTCCTTGAACGTTGCACCCATAATCAGAACTTTGGAGTGCTGTATGTTCTTTCCGGCTGCAATGAGTTTCTTCACCAGCTGTTTGGCAGCATAAAAGCCCATTGAGTCATTTACAAACCTTCCGCTGTTGATGATTTGCGGGTGATACCTGTATTCCTTAGCTTTATAAACCAGGTAGTAGGGGTCAACGCCGATACAGTGTCCGCCAACCAGTCCGGGATAAAACCTCAGGAAGTTCCATTTGGTTCCTGCAGCTTCCAGCACATCGTAGGTGTTGATTCCCATTCGGTTGAAGATGATGGAAAGCTCGTTCATCAGCGCGATATTTACATCACGCTGGGTGTTTTCGATGATTTTGGCTGCTTCTGCCACTTTGATGGAGGGAGCCCGGTGCACACCTGCCTTAACGATCAACTCGTAGGTCTTGGCAATGTTGTCAAGGGCTACATCATCGCAACCCGAAACCACCTTGGTAATGGTGGTAATGGTATGCTCCTTGTCGCCAGGGTTGATACGCTCAGGGGAGAATCCCACCTTGAAGTCTACGCCGCATTTCAACCCACTTTCCTTTTCCAGGATGGGTATACAGTCTTCCTCGGTGCAGCCGGGGTAAACGGTAGATTCGTACACTACATAATCTCCCTTTTTCAGGGCTTTGCCTACAGCATGAGAGGCAGAGATCACCGGAGTAAGATCGGGCAGATTGTGGCTGTCGATGGGGGTGGGTACACCAATGATATGAAAATGAGCTTGTTTAAGGTCTTCTGCCTTTGCAGTAAAGTAGATGTCGCATCCATCAAAATCCTCGGCCTCCAGTTCTTCGCTGGGGTCTATGCGGTTGCGCATTTTTTCCACCCTGTCTTCTTTGATATCAAAACCGATTACCTGTATCTTGCGGGCAAACTCAAGGGCTATGGGCAATCCAACATATCCCAGTCCTATTACCGATAATTTGGCTTCTTTGTTCAGAAGCTTTTCGTAGATGTTCATGAAGTACGATTTTTGAAAATTGTCAAGCCAATCAGCGAACAGCCATGGGCCTGGATTTATAATTGTGGTTTATTTACTGTTTGATTGTAAGAGGGATTAAATTTTTTCAACCCTTCCATCAAGTAATCTGTATTTTTCTTTGCTTTCAGGACAAATGGCTTCATTTTTTTCGTCGAACTCCAGCCGGTGTCCATATACACTCATCCAACCAATATGCTTGGCCGGGTTGCCCACAACCAACGCGTAGGCTGGCACATCGCGAATCACAACGGCGCCGGCTCCGATGAAACAATACTCACCCAATTCGATGCCACAAACAATGGTTGCATTGGCTCCTATGGAGGCACCTTTGCGCACCAGGGTGCGGGCATACTGATCTTTTCTTACAATGGCGCTTCGGGGGTTAATGATATTGGTAAAAACCATAGAAGGCCCCAGGAAAACATCATCTTCGCAGATTACCCCGGTGTAAATGGATACATTGTTCTGCACTTTCACATTGTTGCCCAGTACTACCTCTGGAGAGATTACCACGTTCTGGCCGATATTGCAGTTTTCGCCAATTACGCACGATGGCATGATGTGCGAGAAATGCCAGATCCTGGTTCCTTTGCCAATGGTGCAGCCTTGGTCGATAACCGCCGTTTCGTGGCTAAAATAGTTCTTTTCTTCCATAGAAGTATGATTTTGTTTGACCAGCATGGTTGCGGTGCAATTAATAATGCACAACAACACATCATGGTAAAAAGTTTACTGATTTAAAAATTCCAGTACACTTTGTGTTATAAATTGCAGTTGCTCTTCATCCAGCTCGGTATGCATGGGCAGAGATATTACCGATTTACTGAGCATTTCGGTAACAGGGAAATCGCCCTCTTTGTATCGGGGGTCCTGGTAGGCCTTCTGCATATGCATGGGTACAGGGTAGTAGATCATGGCAGGGATATCGCGTTCTCCCATAAATTTTTGCATGGCAAACTGATCCAGATTCTCAATTACCAGTGTATACTGATGGAATACATGGGTTGAAAAGGAGCTGCGTGCCGGTGTCTTGATCCGGGGGTGGTTGGCAAAAGCCCTGTCGTAGAAGCAGGCTGCCTTTCTTCTGGCGGCAGCATACTCGTCAAGCCTGCGCAGTTTAAT
Organism: Bacteroidales bacterium; assembly: GCA_046291875.1. Classification (GTDB taxonomy): domain Bacteria; phylum Bacteroidota; class Bacteroidia; order Bacteroidales; family UBA7960; genus SKVR01. The sequence continues at coordinate 23,833 of JBKBSF010000027.1, forward strand.
CCTGAGTATGGCCGCCTGGATGCTATCGAGACGCGAGTTTACTCCAATTGAATCGTGGTAGTAGCGCACTTCCATGCCATGGTTTACTATTACACGAAGTTTCTGTGCCAGCTCGTCATCGTTGGTGAAAAGTGCACCGCCATCGCCATAGCAACCCAGGTTTTTGGAGGGGAAGAACGAAGTACAACCCACTATGCCCATGGTGCCTGCCTTTTTGCGGGTTCCATCCCTGAAGATGTAATCTGCTCCAATGGCCTGTGCATTGTCTTCAATAATATGCAGATTGTGTTCTTCGGCCATTTTCATCAGAGGCTCCATATCAACACATTGTCCGAAAAGGTGTACCGGTACAATAGCTTTGGTTTTAGGGGTAATGGCTTTTCTAACACTGTCAGGATCAATATTGAATGTATCGGGCAAAACATCTACCAGTACAGGGGTAAGACCCAGTAATGCGATCACTTCAACAGTAGCCACAAAAGTAAAAGAGGTGGTAATTACTTCGTCGCCAGGCTGCAGGCCCAGGCCCATCATGGCAACCTGGAGGGCATCGGTGCCGTTGGCGCAAGGTATCACATGTTTTGCGCCCAGGTATTGCTCAAGATCCTGCTGGAAGTTCTTTACCTCGCTTCCGTTGATATATTGCGTAGAACGGATTACATCCAGTACTGCCTGGTCAATTTCCTGCTGTATTTTATCATACTGACTTTTTAAGTCAACCATTTGGATTTTTCTCATGAATGCTTTAAATGTATGGGTGGTTAATATTACAATTGTGTTTATCTGTTGAAAAAATCGGCTACAAAGATAAGAAGAATTGTCGGGTGCGTTTATGTGGGTTTTTCTGGTTTTACAATTTTTTCATGTTGAAGGGCGTTGAGAATCAATGCGTGTTAAAAGCATTCCCAGGTGGTTTTTTGCAGCATGAGTCCATTAATGGTTATCTTTGCATACATATTTTTCATGGTATCTCTTTTGATTGCTGGCGTAAGGCAAATTGCCGGCGCTACAAAGATGCCGATCGTTTTTCAGCATTAATCAATAGCTCCGGGTATGCAGTTTTTATACACCCTTTCCATTCGTCTCTATCACCTGGCTGTGCAACTGGCCTCTGTTTTTAACCGTAAGGCCGCATTATGGGTGCAGGGGCGCAAAGGACTTCTGGAAACCATTGCCCTTACCATAGACCACAACGATACGCATGTGTGGTTTCATTGCGCCTCTCTGGGCGAATTTGAGCAAGGCAGACCTGTGATAGAACGTTTTCGCAAAGAGCATCCGGAAATGAAAATCGTGCTTACCTTCTTCTCTCCCAGTGGCTTTCAGGTACGCAAAGATTACAATGGAGCCGACTATGTGTTTTATATGCCCCTGGATACTCCCCGGAATGCCCGCCGCTTTGTTGCTTATCTGCAACCCCGCCTGGCAGTTTTTGTAAAGTACGAGTATTGGTTCAATCATCTCAATGCCTTGCATGAGCAAAATATACCTGTTGTTTTTATCAGTGCCATCTTTCGTAAGGAACAGATGTTTTTTCGCTGGTGGGGTTCATGGTTTCGCAGTCAGCTCAAAAAGATCACGTACTTCTTTTTGCAGGACAAAGCCTCCCGCGAGCTGCTTTATTCCATTGGTGTGCGCAATGCGGTGATCAGTGGCGATACGCGCTTCGACAGGGTTTGCCAGGTGCGCAACAACCCGGCCAGCTTCCCAAAGGTTGAGAGGTTTGTTCAGGGTTCCATTATTGTGATGGGGGGAAGTACCTGGCCTGCCGATGAGCAACTGCTGGCTCATTTCATTGCCCGCAAGCACCAGGGGCTGAAGTTTATCCTTGTACCCCACGAGATTGACCCGGAGAAGATCCGCAAACTGGAGGCACAGCTGGAAGGCCCGGTAGTAAAATATTCCGAATACAATGAAGAAGCATTCAAAGAAGCCAGGGTCCTGATTGTTGATCAGGTGGGAATGCTCTCGAGCCTTTACCAGTATGCTTCGCTGGCTCTCATTGGCGGGGGATTTGGCAAAGGGATCCACAATATCCTGGAAGCGGCGGCATATGGTATGCCTGTGATTTTTGGGCCAAATTACCACAAGTTTGCTGAAGCCCGTGAACTTGTTAAGCTGGGAGGTGCTTTTCCCGTAACCAATCAGCAGCAGTTCGAAAAAGCTGTAGAATTCCTGCTGGGCAATTACAATCATCTCACCACAGCATCGCGGATCGCAGGCGAATATGTTACACGCAAAAAAGGGGCAACCGATACCATCCTGGTTTTTGTTTCGGCAATTATCAATCCTTCTGCTTTTAAGGTAAAGGCCCCTGATCTTTTGAATATGAACTGATTTTGCCCTTGCTGAACCCAAAGGTTGCTTGCGGGGTTATATTGTATGTGAAATTTCTAAAACTTCCGAAACATGAGTTTTTTGCTTAAAATGGTCGTTACAGCCTTTGCTGTTGTTATTGGTGCGTATTTTATGCCCGGAGTAGAAGTGGATACATTTCTAACAGCCATTGTGGTGGCTTTTGTGCTGGGTATCCTCAATGCCATACTGCGTCCGATCCTGGTGGTGCTCACCATTCCGGTTACCATACTCAGCCTGGGCTTGTTTATACTGGTTATCAACGCCTTCATCATCCAGCTGGCAGCTTACTTTGTAAGGGGATTTGAGGTGAGAAGCTTCGGTATAGCCCTTTTGTTCGGAATTATCCTGGCGATAGTTTCCTGGCTGTTGGAGCTGCCTGTAAAGCCAAGAGGATCAGGCCGGTATTGATTCGGGGGTGTAAAACATTTTTGGGTAAGGGTCATTTGCCGGGTTTTGGCACGTGAATTGGTTGGTGGGGAGTAAAGAATTTACTAACCCCAAAACAGGAGGACCCTACCATGAAAAAGTCAGCACTCTTTTCCGACAGTAAAGCCACCCGCAGTGGTGCCGCAGCAGACAAAATGCTGGGATTGCTTTCCCTGCTCAACCTGCTCCTTGCTTTTGTATTGCTGATGTTGTTAAGCCATAATGCTTCTGCCTATGGCCATCCGGCGGCCTCCGAGTTGCACATGCGTATGCACGACAACAGCTACTTCTCCTTCCGGATCGGCCACATGGAAAACAGCCCTATCAGCGATGCTCACCTGATATCCAACTTAACTCCCGGCAGACATTATCTTGAGGTGGTAAGATACCAGGTGTATTATTCCGGACGTCGTATGCACTTCCGCAACCCCCAGCTGGTTTTTCAGGGTTATATCAACATATCAGGCCGGTCTGCCATCTTCGCCATGATTGATCACCGCGGAAGATACAGGGTAGAAAGTCGTGAGAACCTGCACGCACACCATGGCCACAATGGATACCAGCAGCCTGTTTATGCACCTGTTTTGCATGTCATGAGCCATCAATCTTTCGCAATGCTTATGAATACCCTGGCAAATACCAGCTTCGACAGCTCGCGACTGAACATAGCTCAGCAGGCCCTTAGCGACAATTACGTAACCTCCGAACAGGTTTTCCAGCTCATGGGAATGTTTACCTTCGAATCCAACAAGCTTAAACTGGCACAGTTCGCCTACGCCCGCACCGTTGATAAGCACAACTACTTTATCGTACACAATGCTTTCACTTTCTCCAGCAGCAGCAACAGCCTCAATGCTTATATCGCAAGAAACTTCTGATCAATCATATAATCACTACATTTGCAGAGACGCGGCTTATACGCGTCTCTGTTTTTGCAAACCATTTACTCTTCCAACCCTCATCAATATTATTGTCATGCAAAAAATCAGCTACTTTGTTGCTTTGATCCTTTTGGTATTTTCCGGCAACGCAACTGTTGTTACTTCCCATATTAAGAGTGTAAAGGTGTATACCCAGGGTGCCGAGATCAGTCGAACGGCACGGGCTGCATTACCTGCCGGTACTTCCGAAGTGGTTATTACCGGGCTGCCCGACCAGCTGGATCCGGGTAATATCCAGGTGAGTGGAACTGGAATTTTTTCCATCCTTTCGGTCAGTCATCGCCTAAATCATCAGGTTTCAGCCCAGCACAACCAACTTCTGACCCAGTTGCAGGATAGTTTAGATTATTACAAAAACCAATTGGAAGTGCAGCAGGGAATGCTGAAAGTCTATGAAGAAGAAGAAGCCTTATTGCTGGCCAATCGATCCATTGGAGGCAGTGATGCAGGAGTGAAGGTGGCAGATCTTCGTTCCATGGCCGACTTTTTTCGCAGCCGATTGGGTGAAGTGAAGCGGTTGCAGCTGGAAACCCGGCGCCAGATTACACAGCTGCAGGATCGACACAACCGGGTTCGTCAGCAGCTTGTTGTTCATAGTGCTCGTGGAAACCAGCCTGTGGGAGAATTGGTGATTACCACCCAGGCCCCCAGGCCAGTAAATGCTGTTTTTGAATTTTCTTATATCACCTGGCAGGCCGGTTGGCAAGCCACCTATGATGTAAGGGCAGAGAATACCGATCAACCCATTGAATTGCTCATGAAAGCTATGGTGCAACAAACTACCGGTGAAGACTGGACAGATGTGGCACTGTCTCTCTCAACAGGTAATCCTCGGGCAAATAGGGTGAAACCCGAACTGCATACCTGGTTTTTACGTTTCGTAGAACCGGTACAGCCTCAGGTGAAAATGGATAACCGTTTGCGCTTTGCCCCCGATATGTTGATGGAAATGGAGATACTGCCTTTTGCAGAGGGTTTAGATGCTGCACAGATGCCCGTTTTTTCCGCCACCGAAAGCCAACTCACTACAGAATATGCAGTAAATGTTCCCTTTACAATTTCTTCAGGCCAACAACCGCGAATGGTGGAAGTGGAACGCAATCAGTTACAAGCCCACTACAGATGGTTTGCAGCCCCCCGCATAGATCGCGAAGTATTTCTGCTGGCCAGGGTTACGGGCTGGGAAAGTCTGATCCCCCTACCCGGAGAAGCAAACCTGTTCTTTGAAGGTTCTTTTGTGGGCAAATCTTTTATTGACCCCGCCAGTGTAGCCGATACTCTTGAGCTGTCAATGGGAGTTGACAAAGGTGTTGTGATCGAAAGAAACCGCCTTACCGATTTTTCGCGCAAGAGCATATTGGGGCGCCGCACTACCGAAACCGTTGCATGGGAAATCGTGGTACGCAACAACCGAAACCGGCGCATACTGCTGGAAATCAAAGACCAGATTCCGGTAGCTACACATGCCGATATGCAGATAACCCTCGAAGAGCAATCGGGTGCACGATTCGATTCATCCAATGGAATGCTTTACTGGAATATTGACCTGGGCCCCAATGAAATACAGCGGAAAATATTCCGCTACAGCGTAAGGTATCCTTCCGACAGAATCATCAGGCTGGAATAAACCTTGTGCTGATCCAGGGTTAGTTCAGGAGTGTTTTAATGAACCAAACAGGAAAGGCTGCCGCCGGCCTCCTGCATCAATAAATCTAATACAAACCGCCTTATGAAACGAACATGTTTGCGAATTAAACACAAACTCGATAGTAATAAAAATACCAACATGCGAGTTCCATCATTCCTTAATACTCAAATTTTATTATGATGAAAACATATGTTTGGGGTCTGATACTGTGTCTGTATACTGTTATGATTACAGGATCAATTCCGGTGCAGGCACAGGATCTGCGCGACCGAATAGGAAACAAAACCGGAAGTGTTTCGTCCGATGGCACGGTTCGCAATCGTATTGGCAATTCTATCGGGCGTATCGATAGCAATGGTAATATCCGCAACCGGGTTGGCAACAGCGTGGGTCGAATCGACAGCGACGGTGTTTTTCGCGACCGTATCGGCAACAGCATCGGACGTATCGATAAGGATGGCAGGGTACGCGATCGTATAGGCAATTCCATCGGTCGTGTGGATGATGATGGAACTATTCGCGATCGCATTGGCAATAGTGTAGGGTCTGCCCGGGGAGTACCCAAGGCATGGGCTGCTGCCATTTTTTTCTTCGAATTTTTTGAGGAATAATGCTTCTGCCCCCCTGGAAGCTCTGGCTTTCAGGGGGGCAGAAGCATTCTGGCAAGCTTGTTTGCCCCGGAAGGCAAAACAGGCAATAAGCTATCTCAGGCCATCAGTTTGAGCAATTTCTCATGATCTTCTTCGCTGAGCTTGTGGGCTATGCCACTTACTTTGTTTTTTCGCATCACCGAAAGAAGCTTTTCGCGTACCTCTGCATTGCTTACGTCTATGCCTACTTCGTGGAGGCTGACCGGGCTTCCCAGTCCTTTAAAAAGGTACTCCATTTTATGGATGATGTCGTCGGGGGTGCTGATCTCAAATAGGGCACTGCCTAGCTCCTGTATCCTTTTAGGTATTCTGACTTTTTGCAACTTCAGCCAGGCCGGGTAGGCAATGGAAAGAGAAGCCCCATGAGGAACATCGTAAACTACCGACAGGCAATGGCCAATGGCATGCACACCCCAGTCGGCCGATTTGCGGCCATAGCTGGTCATACCATTCAGGGCGCAGGTGGCGGCATACATGATGCGTGCCCGTAAGTCGTAATTTTCAAGGTCGTCAAGCAGCTGGGGTCCGTACTTCATAGCTTCGCGAATGATGCCGGAAGTAAACCGGTCTGACAGGGAGGCTTCTCCCTCTCCGAACCAGGCCTCCAGAGAGTGCGCGATAAGGTCTACAATACCGTAGGCAGTATAGTTGCGTGGTACGCTAAGGGTAAATGAGGGATCAAGGAAACTGTGCTGAGGATAGCATAGTTTATGACCGTAGCCAATCTTCTTCTGCTGACAGTTGTTTTGCACCACTGCATAAGGGTTCATTTCGGTACCGGTGGCTGCAAGGGTGAGCACGGCTATCAGAGGGGTGGCATCAGTGGGCTTATGTTTCTCTTCCATAATATCCCATGCCGGGCCCTCGTATTTCATGGCCAGTGCAATGATTTTGGCACTGTCTATCACACTTCCACCTCCCAGGGCCACAATAACGTCGGCTTGTTTCTCTTTGCCCAGAGCAGCGGCCTTGTCAACATCTTCAATGATGGGGTTGGATTTAATACCACTGTATTCAAAGATTTCCAGTCCGGCATTTCTAAGGCGACTGGTAACCTGGTCGTAGGCTCCACTGGCCCGGGCTGAGCCTTTTCCGGTAATGAGCAATACACGTGTGCCATAGCCCTGGGTGATCTTTCCAATCTTATCGGTTACTCCATCGCCAAAGTGCAGTTTCACCGGATTATGCATTACGAAATTTTCCATACAAGAGGTTTTTTGGCAAATATAACCAAAAGCTGGTTTTTTTATGGGAGTTGTGGGTCGTAAATAATGCTTTTTCGATGGATGGCCGATACCTGGAAAAAACCTTTGGCTCCCGCACTGAGATTGGTTGGGATGTTGGCTGGCGGAGCTCCTGCAAAGGGATTGCCCGAAAGGTCGGTTTGGAAAAAGAAGATATTGTAGAAGTCGAACTTCTCTCTCGAAATACTTCTGATCTCAAGGGTTAGGGTGTCGCCCGGGAAAAGGTCTTTTCGGTTGATATTCAGTACGGCCAGCGACACATACTCCTCCAGGTTCTCGTCGCTAAGGGGGGCTTTGTCGTTGGGGCGAGGAGTTTTCAATTGCCCGTTTACGTAGAGATTGAACAGGTAGTGATCTCCATCGCCCGGCAGGTCGCGAAAGTGTACTACAATATCATACACTACTTCAGGAAGAAAGCCCAGCTCTGAAAAAGGGCTGAGTTTTATGGTAACAGAATCGATGGGAGGCACAGGGAGAAAAGTGCTTTCCGCAAAATAGGTCCGCCCATTGGCTGTTTCTATATCCAACCTGTAGTTGCGACCCGGTTTCAGTTCATCGGTTATTAAAGGGTTGAGATAAAATCCTTCATTCCCCGCCTGGAAGGTTTCGAAAAACACATAGTCGCGGATGCCATCGTTTACCGTTAGAGTAGCACCCTCCACTGGCTCTCCGACGCTCTGGTTGTAGAATGAGGTAGACCTGGACAAACGTATCCATTGCGTATCACCACTGTCGGTAATGTTGGCCTCCACCACCAGGAACTGTCCCTCCATATCTGCCAGATCGAGTATCACATCCTTTTCGCAGCTATGCAGCAGGAGAGTTGCAGATGCAATTACAACAAGGAGAGTATTTCGCATTTCAGATATCATAGCTCTGGGGTTAAAAATTAAAATTCCATGTAATGGCGGGTATGGGCCCGGGTATATAAAAGAACGACGAGTTGGGCACTCCAGGGCGTTCTGCTTTTTCGGCAAAAGAAATGGATATGGGGTTTACTCTTCCATAGAGATTGAAGATGGAGAAATTCCAGCTGCTTTCAAATCGCCGGCCATCCCGGTTTCTGATCTGTGGCGTGTAGGTTACCGAAAGATCCATGCGGTGGTAGTCGGGCAGGCGGCCTGAATTGCGATCGGAATAGACCGGGGCAAAGGCTCCCTGGTAAAAAATCTTTCCCACGGGTAGTGTACGGGCCGATCCGGTAGCATAAATAAAGGTAAGGCCCATATTCCAGCGTCGGGTAATATCGTATGATCCTGACAGGCTCAGATCGTGCCGCCGATCGTTGGGAGCATAATAGGCATTCCCCTGGTTGATTCCGTCGATTTGCCTGCGGGCTACTGCCCAGGTATATCCTACAAAACCGTTGAGCCTGCCACTGGGTTTCTGCACCAGGAATTCTGCACCGTAGGCCCATCCTCTTCCAATACGAAGCTGGCCTTCCAGGAATTCATTCCCCAGGATATCTCCATTGTCTACCACGTCGGAAACGTTTTTCAGATCCTTATAGTAAACCTCCACGGAAGTCTCAATGCGGTTGTCGAGGAAGTTCCTGAAGTATCCCAGGGCTGTCTGATCGGCGATCTGGGGAGGAATATTGTTGCTGGCAGCATACCAAACATCATAGGGTGCTACCGATTGTGCGCTCTGTGCCTGCTGAATGTATTGCACCATTCGGTTGAAGCTTCCTTTTACAGAGCTCTTCTCGCCGAGACGGAATCGGAAACTCAACCGGGGTTCTGCATGGGCCCAGTTGTTGTAAAACTTACCCCTTTGCAGCACCAGTGTATCCGTAACATTCCACCTCAACGGATCGGAGCGGTCGTAGGAGTATTGTCTGCCAGGCCCTATGATCTGAAAAATGGAGAGCCTCATCCCATAGGAGAGCAGCAAGCGGTCATGGAAGAGATTTTGCTCGTCGTTTACATAGATGCCATGTTCGTAGGCATTCTGTTGGGTGAGGTCGAACCTGGCAGATGCTGCACCTTCAATACTTGCTTCGATAAGGCCAGGGTCAAGGTTGTGGCGGATAGTCTGAGCACCAAAGGTCAGTGTGTTATTATCGTTGAGGATGTAGTTGAAATCGGCTTTGAGTTGCAGGTTATGCAGGTTGGAGTTCCAGCGGAAACGGGCCGGGCCCACATCGCCTGATATATTGAACTGGTAATTGGAGTAGAGGAGTGAGAAATCGCTGAACAGTCTTGTGTTGTAGATGTGATTCCACCTCAGGCTTGTAGTGGCATTACCCCAGTCGAAGGAAAACAGGTCACTGAAAACGGTAACATCGCGACCATAATAACCCGAAACGAATATGCGGTTGCGATTGTTGAAAACATAATTGGCCCTGGCATTGAGGTCGTAAAAAAAGAGTTGGGTTTCGCGCTGGGTTTCATCAGACGAAAGGCGCAGAAACAGATCTGCATAGGTGCGCCTGCCTGATACCAGAAAAGCACTTCGGCCATGTTCGATGGGGCCTTCAACGGTGAGCCGGCTGGAGATCAGCCCCAGGCCGCCACTCATGCGGTACTGGTTCAGGTCGCCGTCTTTGGTCCTTACGTCCAGCACAGAAGAGAGTCTGCCACCATAGGCAGGAAGAATACCTCCTTTATAAAGAGTGATGTCTTTGATGGCATCGGGATTGAAAACGGAGAAAAAGTTAAACAGATGCGATGCATTGAATACCACTGCATCGTCAAGCATCACAAGGTTTTGGTCGGCATTGCCTCCACGCACGAAAAATCCCGTATTGCCATCTCCTGCCGATTGCACTCCGGGCAGCAATTGAATGGTGCGCAACACATCCACTTCGCCAAGAAACGCAGGGATGTTGCGGATGCTTTCCATGCTCAGAATTACGGTGCTCATCTCTGCCCGCTCAACATTGCGATTGCTGCGTTCCGCCTCCACAACCACCTCCGACAGCCGGATGCCACCATTCTTCATCATTACCTGGAGGCGTTCATCGGAGGTAAGCCTCACTTTCTTCTCAAGGTTCTGGTACCCGATAAATGAAAATACCAATGTATATTCGCCCGCAGGTAGTTGCAAAGAAAACCTGCCTTCGAAGTCGGAGGATGTACCGCTCGCGGTTTCGCGAACCCAAATATTTACACCCGTTAGCAATTCACGCGTAGATTCATCGCGGATGGTGCCCGAAAGGGTATATCTCTGCTGGGCCTCAGCAAAAAAAGCAGAAAAAAGAAAAAGAAATATCAGGAGTGTATTTTTCACCGGAGTAAGGAAAATGCTTTTTTATAATTAAGGAGGTTTTGTTGAAGGTAACCCAAAGATGGCTTATTGCAACATGCTTTAAACAAGCCGCAAAGGTATTTGTTTTACCCCGGAAAAGTTAATAGGGGTTAAACGTAAATAATGATTACCGGGATTTTGTAATTTTGCATTGTCATCAATAATTAGCTATCTTTATGTAATTATGCGTTTGTGGCTTAAACATATCATCCTTCTTCTGCTGCTCCCGGCATTTCTTCTTTTTGCCAGCGGAGTAGGAGTAATGGAACATAGCTGTGCAGCATGTGGCACTGTAGCCTGGACGCATACCCAGGCAATGGATTGCTGCGGGGTTGATTCTGCATGTAGTCTGGAGGCTGAAGAAGCAACTTGTTGTGCAGTACCTTCAGCAGAGGGCCATGATCAGGAGGCTGGTACTACTACTATACATTCCGATGAGTGCTGCTCTTTTGAAAAGGTTGTACTGGTTATAGATGAAACTTTTGTTCCGGAAACCTCAAGGATTTCAGCACCCCTTGCAGTGGTAAATCCTCTGGCAGCTTCAGAAATTTTCGACTTCACACTTTTCCCGGTAGAGGATGATATGTATCATCTTTCCAATTCTCCGCCCGGAAAGATTACCGGTATTGCCTTCCTAATCTTCACCCAACAGCTTAAAATAGCTTGTCTGGGTTAAATTCCTTTTTTCATCTTTCTTTTTAACGCAACCTGCTACCTCTTTTTCAGCAGGTACGTTATACCATAACAGTATCATGATTGATCGCATGCTTTGCGCTTAGTGATGAGTCTGCTTTACAAAACAACATTCAAAAACTTTAAAAATACAATGCTATGATCTCAAAAGTAAATTATATCGCTGTTATCCTTTTTCTAGGTTTGGTTTCTCTGACACTTGCAGAGGTGCAGGCGCAGGAGCGTAATGTGGAAGTTGAAATTGCCGTACTGGGCAATTGTGGTATGTGTAAAGACCGCATTGAGCGGGCTGCATACAGTGTTCGTGGGGTGCGCAGCGCCAGCTGGAATCAGCGAGAACAAAAGCTTACCCTGGTTTACCGTGCCGATCGCACCGATCAGGAAACCATCGAACGAGCCATTGCCAAAGCCGGCCATGATACAGAGAACTTCATTACCGACGAACAAACCCATGCCAATCTGCATCACTGCTGCATCTATAAAAGAAATCCCGAATGGCTGGAAAAGAATAAGTTGTATAACGAAGAGTAGAAAGGACGCCCGAGCGTTAGCGCAGAAACAATAGGCGAAGAGGGTTTTGTTTTGCTATGCAGTCACTTAGCGATTGGTTGGTCCAAAACCTTGTTAGGCATTCCTTCGGGCAGATATTAAGTAACAAGCAAACCAAAAGTAGAAACCTCTCGGACATTCCCGCTTATTTTGAGGTAAATGCAGCGAAAAACAATCAATACTTTTTTAACGATGGAGAAAAAAACCTTTCATATTTCCGGAATGACTTGTCAGCATTGTGTTGCCCGTGTAAAGAAGGCACTGGAAAGTGCATCGGGTATTTCGGGTGTTCATGTTTTTCCCGACAACAATACAGTGGTGCTGGAAGCAGAGCAATTGCCTTCTTTGGAGAACCTGAATAGTTTACTGGAGGAATATGGCGATTACCGACTTCAGATTATCTGACATCTTTTAAGAATTTTAAAAAAAGAAAAAAATGAACCGAATATTTCAATACATCCTTCTATCTCTGGTTTTTATTTTGCCGGCAACCCTTGCCCAAGGGCAGGAATCTCTGCTTCAAGGCAAGGTTTATGGGCAGGAGGTGCAAGGCAACGAAACCCGTAAGCTACCCCTTGCCGGTGCCAATGTGGTTTGGCTGGGAACTACCAGCGGGGCAGCCACCGATGCAGATGGTAATTTTAACCTTCGCATCTCGGTGCAGCTTCCTCATGCTGTTGTAGTAAGTTTTATCGGCTACGAACCCGACACCTTGATGGTTAGGCCGGGTATGAGCCGACTGGAGGTTTTACTGCAAACCAATCGTCAGCTCGACGAGGTAGTGGTCTCTTCACGCAGGCCTGGATCGCATATTTCAACCCTGGAGCCCATCCTTACCAACGTTATTACTGAAAATGAGCTGCAGCGTGCCGCTTGCTGCAACCTGTCGGAGGCTTTTGAAACCAATGCCTCTGTAGATGTCAGCTTTACCGATGCCGTTTCGGGTGCGCAACAGATACAATTGCTGGGGTTGGCTGGTACCTACAGCCAGATCCTCAC